>NZ_BIFS01000001.1:4800000-6031971 GCF_003967555.1 Dictyobacter kobayashii | reverse complement strand
AACGTCTATCACTCGCTCAGCAATTTGTTTCGATGCTTCTCTGACAGAGAGGCGCGGATTTGACGAATGTCTTGCGACTGCTGAACAGAGTGATATTGCCGAGCTCAAGCGTTTTGCTTCCGGGATTCGCCGCGATTATGCAGCAGTACATGCAGCCTTCTTTTCAAAGTGGAGTAATGGTCAGGTCGAAGGTGCGCCGTTTCGGTGCTGGTGAGATTCTCCCCACAGGAGAGAAAGGTTGTAAGCAATGAACCTTTAGGACAAGAGCTTACTTAGAGGGGAAACCAAAGAGGACAATAGCATGCTTCTAACGCGGGAAAGCCTGAAGGTATGTAGGGTCGTCTGTCCCGCAAGTCCTGTATGTACGGTGAAACTGAGTTTGTTGAACCCAAGTTCCGACGGCGTTTTGGACCGCCCATCGCAGCATACCTGATGCGGTGACACCGGAATACACATCACCTTCGAGGATGTGGAACGCTTACTCCGGTGAGTGACACACAATGAGTGTGATAAGGAATGAACGGGCACCTACCATACTACTACGTCTCATCAGCGTAAAAGCGGGATGGCCTACGGGTGGAAACACTATGGTCACGGACCCCCATAGTAGTCAGAGAGCGGGAAAACCGCTCGCAGGGCGAAGGGGCAACTCTTGAAAGAGAGCCAGAGCTTCTCAGTGACGACGAGAAGCAGGGAGGTATCGTCGAGTTCAAGAAAGTGCAAGTACGCGAGATGCGAAATGCTCAGGCAATCTTAGGACTCATTGGTGAACGAGGCAGAAAAGGACTGCCATTGGAGCGAGTGTATCGCTTGCTCTTCAATCGGGAACTGTACCTCACCGCCTATGGCCGAATCTATCGCAATGCGGGAGCCATGACCAAAGGCGCAACGGAAGAGACCGTGGACGGAATGTCGCTGCAAAAGATCGACGCCATCATTGATGCCGTTCGCCAAGAGCGGTATCGATGGACGCCGGTTCGGCGGGTCTACATTGAGAAGAAACACTCAACGAAGAAACGCCCTCTAGGGCTTCCGTCCTGGTCCGACAAATTGCTCCAAGAAGTCATTCGCATGATCCTAGAGGCATTCTACGAACCTGATTTCTGCCACAATCGCATGGGTTTCGAGCAGATCGTGGATGCCATACGGCTTTTACGAGAGATTTACCAGACGTGGGTGGGCGTGGTCTGGTTCATTGAGGGGGATATTGCCCAATGCTTTACCAGTTTGGACCACTCCATCTTGTTAGAAACATTGAGCGAACGCATTCAGGACGGGCGGTTCCTCCGCCTCATCAGCAACCTCCTCAAAGCAGGATACTTGGAGGACTGGAAGTTTCACCAAACCTACAGTGGAACTCTCAAGGCTCAATTTGTAGCCCCGTGCTGACAAATATCTACCTGCATCGATTGGACAAGTATGTGACGAGACACTCATCCAGCCCACACACAGGGAAACACAGGCGGAAAAAATCGAGCCTACTTTAACCTGCTTGCCAAAGCCTACCGTCTGAGAAAGGAGGGAAATTATGCGGAGGCGAAGCAATGGAGGAAGCAGGCCCAGACCCTGCCTGCCTACGACCCTAATGATCACGACTACCGCCGCCTCAGATACTGTCGCTATGCTGACGATATCCTGCTTGGATTTATCGGTTCGCGAGCCGAGGCGGAAGAAATCAAACGACAACTGGCAGCATTCTTGCGCGATCACCTCAAGCTCGAATTGTCAGAAGAGAAAACCCTCATCACGCATGCGCGTACGGAGAAAGCACGATTTCTTGGCTACCATATCCATACCATCCATGAAGATACGCAACGGGACGAAAGAGACCAGAGAAGCCTCAATGGAAAAATTGGACTACGGGTACCCGAAGATGTGATCGAAGAAAAATGTCGCAACCTCATGCGCGGCCACAAAGTGAAACATCGGCCAGAGTTGTATCAAGAAAGTGATTTTACGATCTTGAATACCTATCAAAGCGAGTATCGCGGCGTGGTCAACTACTATCGGCTGGCCTACAACCTGACCAACTTGGGCAAGTGGAAATGGGTGATGCAACAATCGCTGGTGAAAACACTGCCGCGAAGTTTCAAATCTCAGTTCCACAAGTCTACCGAAAATATCGCACGACATTGCTCATCAACGGGACTCGTTACCAGGGTCTTCAAGTGGTCAGGCAACGAGAAGGGAAAAAGCCACTCGTAGCCACATGGGGAGGCATTTCCCTGAAATGGACCATCCAGGCAACCCTCAATGACCAACGCCAGCGCATCTGGAATGTCCGGTCAGAACTGGAACAACGGCTCCTTGCTCAGGCATGTGAGTATGTGTGGTGCTACCGAACACATCCAGGTCCATCATATTCGGGCCTTAAAAGACTTGAAGAAATATGATGGGCGCGAGAAACCGGCATGGGTGCAAATCAATGGCGGCTCGCCAGCGCAAGACGCTGGTCCTCTGTCGCTCGTGTCATCAAGACGTCCATGCAGGACGCCCGATGAGACGACACTCGTTACGTTCATCAAGATAGCACGATGCTAGAGAGCCTGGTGCGCTGAAAGGTGCATGCCAGGTTCGGAGAGGGGTGGTTGGAAACGTACCCGAAAAAGGAAACGCGCTAGCCACCTACTCTACGGCAAGTAGCCAGGCTTAAACTGCAAAAACGCATGGTCTATGGACGTGCAAATTTCGACGTATTGCGCCTACGTGTGCTTTCTCAAGCGTAGTTTCTGATAGCGCTCGTCCTCTCCTGAAAGCACCAGATAGCACTGACTCACGCTTCACCGAAGTCTTTTTCTCTCCTTCAGCAACCAGGCTCACTTTTTGTGGCGCAGAGCCCCTTTTCTTTTATCGACAACAATGGGCTTCGGTGGCGCTACACTCGGTCCCGAACCAGGAAAACACATGCCGGATCTCAATCTCCTGTTCGCTGCCGCGCCGTCGGTACCGGGCCACCGTCTCCTCCGGACGCTCATCAGAGAGATAGTGGCCGCGCGCGCCCGTCGTGTAGCGCTGGCGTAGCTCTTTGGCCAGCACCCAGCTTCGTAGGAGCCACTGGCATCCGTCGGCAGCTCCCCACACAACCACAGCCGCACCTGGTTTGTATCCCCAGCTGCGGCACTCCCTGGAGCACTTCCACGAGCGAGGCCTGCGCACCGAAGGGAAAGCGTTCTCCGGCATCGGTGATCCCTTCCCACGGCGCACGTCCACATAGGCGATCAGCCGTCGCCGTCTGCACCGGCTCTCCAAATTCCTTTCTCTCCATCTCCGTTTTCGCTTCCCCTCTGTTCATCATACGATGCACTATTCATCAAATGTGTGCCTCTCTCATCAATACACATGGACAGGACTTCTCTCCTCCTGCTTGCTAGCCCATCTGTGCTCGTTCATCCACGATCTCTTGTGCTCTTCTTCGGTACACGCTCACACACTCAGGATCAGCCAGAAACCGCTCGTTGAGATGCGCCATTGCTTTCGCTCGGAAGATCACCCATCTTCCAAATTCTTCCCTGGTCAACTCTTCCACAACAGGACGTAACTTGAAGGAATTGGCATCCTGCCACAAACACAAATTCCGTGGGAATGGAATATCACCAGGGGTTTACAGCCACTGGTGAAAAATCACAATCTCCTCGTAGAACACCTCTTTCCCCATCATGCCATCCTTTCTGGGCCTCATATTCTCCCGCTTCCTGACTGATCTGCGCCATCTCATCCAAGACCGCATCCCTCTCTGCCCTCGCTCTTCATTTATGACGGTGCAGCGACATATTTGCCGCACACAAAAAGACACCATACCGTATTGTGTGGAATGAAAAAAGCGTTATCGTAGAAGCCTCTTAAAATGTCTAAGCAAGGAAGCAAAGAGGGGGAAAAGTTGACGATTTGAGCGCAAACGAATGTCTTGTACACAAGATCACAAAAAAAGAAAGATATTCGCATTGACCAACCCTGAAATACTGGTTGGTTTCTTCAATGGACCAAGCAATAATCAGCGTTTAGCTGACGGGAATTCTTGGCAAATGAATGTCCTGCATGGTTGCCCACACAATCGTGAGACACGATGTTTCCGTCGTGAAGGCGTCAATCTGATCTGTCCGTTGTCGCACATTGCTGAAAAAGCTTTCAATCGCGTTGGTCGTGCGGATGTACCGATGCATCACCAGTGGAAAGTCGTAATAGGTCAGAAGATGCTCTTCATCTTCACAGAGGCTACGTATGGCTTCGGGATAGCGCTTCTGATACTTTGCTTTGAACGCGGTCAAGTTGAGCACAGCATCTTCTTTCTTCTCTTGTTTGAAGATACCTGAGAGTTCTGTACTCACCTCTTTTCTCTCACGATGAGGAATCGCATTCATCACATTGCGCTGTTTATGGACCACACAGCGCTGTCGAGGAGTGGCCGCAAAGAGCGCGGCAACAGATGAAAGGATGCCTTCATGTCCATCGGTGACGATCAAGTCGATCTGCGTTGCCCCACGCTGACGCACATCATGGAGCAGACAACTCCAGCCATCTTTACTTTCCTCAGCACATGCACGCAAGGCGAGGACTTCTTTGTTGCCTTCCAGATCCACTCCAAGGGCTGTAAGCAGGACGGTCGAATCGGTTTGGTCTCCATGGCGTGCCGTGAAATACACTCCGTCGAGATACAAGATCCGCCAGTGCTCTTGGAGCGGTCGCTCACGCCAGGCGTCAAATTGGTGCGTCAACGTGTGATTGAGACGACTCACGCTACCCGCACTGGGAGCGACTCCCGTCAACGTCTCTGCGACTTCACCCACCTTTTGGGTACTGACTCCTGCCACGAACATCTGCGTCAAACCCTCTGCGATGTGAGGTTCATAGCGACTGTAGCGATCGAAGACCTGCGTATGAAAGTCTCCGTCACGATCTCTGGGCACCCGAAGGTCTTCAATGGGACCCGAGGAGGTTGCCAAATCTCGGGTGTAGGTTCCATTGCGATACCCTTTCCGCTCGGGTGTACTCTCTCCCCAAGCGGCACCGAGAAATTGCTCCAGTTCCTCACGCATCACCTCTTCGATGACGACACGTACGGCGCTGCGCGTGAGAGCACGTAAATGCTCATGGAAGGCGTGTTGGTCTGGGAGTGATGGTGTCTCTGGTTTCGACATTGAGAGATCTGTGTTCGATGTGGTACGCTTTTTCTTGTCAACAGGCATAACTTTCTCCTTTTCAAGAAATGAAGGACTTGTTTAAAGAGATTATCTATGCCTGTATTATTGTCTTCAATTACACTGTTTGGGAAAGTTTCTCTATTACACAGAACTCGGCATGGCCTCAAGCGTCGGACCCGTAACCTCAGTTGGACCGCGTTCCCGCTCATGGGAAGATCGTAGGGACAACGTTGATACCAACTATGAACACGAGAAGAAGTATGTTGGCAGGAGGGACAGATTGCCGTCGCCTGCTGTGATGTGGCAGTAACACGTATATGATTATTGGTAGAAGTAATATCCGTGATCAGAAGATCAGCAAGTGAAAAAGGAAGAGCAACCATTGGAAAACATCCTTGTCTGTAAAAATATGTCTCTCTTTCTTTTTACGAAGGACGGTTGCAGTTCCTGTTATTGCTGAGCACTATTTGTGCGGGAAAACCCTTTTACTGGGTACTTTACACAACTCGCTGGGCTTACGAAGCCCTTCGAATATTGTTCCGGTTCGCGAGGTAAACGTTTTTTTGCAGACTCTACAGCGATAGCGCTCACGTTGACGATCGTGAACCACAATGGTTGTTTGCCCTGATTGGCCTCTTGCAGGACACGCCAGATTGGGGCAAAATTGGAGGGACGCGTCCATCGGCTCTTTGTGTTTTTCCATGACAAGAAAAGCATGCCGTACAACGCGTCATTTTTCAAGCCTCCTTATTTCTTTCACCGTTTAGGGTGGCTGTACCCAGAATTGTCAGGGCAAGTAATAACGATATTTTACAAGAATATATCTAAACAAAGTGAGATTTTTAAGGAGAGCATTGTATCCTTTACTCCAAGAAAATCTATGGTTAGATATATTCTTGCGAATAATAGCTAGAAGGATAATGGTTTGTTTAGACTTTATTTATTAATATTTTGCGGATGCCTTGTTTTGGCTTCTTTAGCCTACTTTTTGTATGTTTTCTTAACAACAGGAAAAGGGATAACATCGCTTATATTAGCTTCTGTGACACTCATTGCAATTGTTCTCATTTTTGTTGCTATGAAAAAAGGCTCCTCAAGGCGTTGAAAGATGGCGATGAATTTTTAGAGGTGGAGTTAAGGTTACTGCCACCGGCCGCAAAGTAGTATCGATGGTCTTGGAATCCTTGCATTAGCAGCATGGGCTTGTGGTGACATAAAATCTTAAGCCATAGAGTTGCTGATCGTATCGCAACACTCGTAGTTATAACGAAATAACATGTCTAGACATTGCATCCATTAGAATAGCGGAAGGTTATCAGGGAAAGGGAGTGTTCCGTTCATTTGTGACCAGGGCACGCCAGCATCATCCTTACCCTATGACGTATATTCAAAGGGTGTCGAATCCTATCATTGAACAGTGGTGCATGAAATATGGTTGGATGCCCGACCCCCATCGTGACCCTCCTTCCTTTTTTTTGATCAAAGAAGTGTGGGGTGAGGAGCAAGAAACTCCTCGCCCATAATCGGAAATATGAAGGGTGTCGTCACTATTTGGAAGTGACGACACCCTTCATTGATAGCTGAACACATGTTTTATAATGGTTCGCCTACAATGCGTTCAAGCACTTTTTTATGAATACGATAGTGGTTACGTGAGCCTATCTTGGGAAGACAATTGCTTCTAAAACACCTTCTTCAATCCAACGGCGAACCGTCGTATCATCGACACATAATATTTTTGCTACTTCGCTCACAGTAAGATGTAAATCCCAACACTGGGCGGTTCATGCGCACTTTGTGTGGGAAGACACATCGTGATGAAGAACTCGCAAACGGAGCAAATCAAAATGAGCTCGTCCATACATTTGTCGTTTGATCAGCTTGAGTCGATTCACTTGGCCCTCAACCATGCCGTTGCTCCAGGGCAGAATCAAGCCCGCTTCAACTGCCTCAATGTCTGATTTGATGCCTTTGGCAAAGGAATGAAGATCTGCCAGAGACGTTGCAAGGACGGCATCCAGCCAGGCATCAAGCTGGCCTCCAGAGCGCGTGCGCAGCATCTCGGCAAATTGCTGGACGAGTTGGTAGGCCAGAGCGACTTCTTCATGGATTTGACACAGGTGTTCAAGCGAGTGTTGTTCTTTTGCTGTCAGCTTCTCAGGTCGACGAAGAAAAAGCCACCTGGCCTCTCGCGGGGAGAGAACCAAATGAGGCTGCTCATCTTTCCCGGAGGGAATGCGTTGCCATTTCTGTTCTTTTGGGAACACACGCAAAAGAATATGCCTCATTGCCTCATATGACCCCCGATATCCTCTTTCCCCGAATTTCTTGATGAAGCTGGACCATATTGAAACATCCTTGAGCTCTTCTTTGCTGGAGATAAGGAAGAAAATGATCAAGTTTACTCGACTGTTGACGGGATTTACGTTTGGGAAAGTGTCCTGCTGCCAACCAACTCTGAACTGTGCTGGAGCCCATGCCAAGACGATCTGCTATGGCTTGATGAGACCATCCTTGCTCTCGCAGCGTGATGACCTGTTCATAGCGAGCCAACCGTTCCTCTTCTCTCACCACTCGAATAGCTGCGAGTTCGGGAGTGACCTTGAGGGGCTGTTTGATGGGAGGGCCTGCTTTCTGCTTTTGGTTCCCTTCTTGTGAAACTTTAGCAGCAGGCTTCCGGCGAAAAGCAAGAAGATGACGAGTGAGCAGACCCTGGACAGCATCACCCAGATTTTTCAGCAGATGGAAACGGTCGGCTACCTGAATGGCGCCTGGTGCACCTTTGCGAAGCCCTTCTGCATAATTCCCCCCACGATCACGGCTGGCAATTTGTACCCCAGGGTGCTCGCGCAACCAGTTTGCCAGGGTCTCCGCTTCCCGATCCGGCAACAGATCCACTGGCTGATGGCGCTGGAGATCGATGAGGATCGTTCCATAGGTATGCCCTCGTCTCCACGCCCAGTCATCAATGCCAAGGACCTGAGGAACAGGAGCTGGAGGCAAAGGTGATCGTCGAAGCAAACGTAATAAGGTATCACGGCTTACTTGACATACAAGTGTCGCTGCCATGTGAGCTCCCGGCTTGCCTCCAAGGCTGAAAGCCAGTTCTCGCAACACATGGGCTTGGCGAAGGGTTCTTCGGGCATAGGCCACGACGAGTCCAGCAAATGGCTCTGCAAACGTTTTGCGCTCACACTGGTTATTTTGGCATAAGAAACGGCGAACATGGAGGTGTAAACGGACAGAGGAGGTCAGGCAAGGCAAATCCGCTGGCTTGCGCCCATAAGAACCATGCACTTTGGTTGATGAACAACCACATACTGGGCACTCTGCGCATAATCGGGTTGATCGGAGAGAAAAGATCAACACATGGTCCTCAATGGTCACATCTTCGATGATCACATCAGGGTTATCAGGAAACAAGACGCTTGTGAGAAGATCCATTGGTACTTTCATGAAAAGGGGAAGACAACAGTGAAAAAACTTCCCCTATTTTATCACCTTTGAGCTCCCACACAAAGTGCGCATGAACCATTCTGACAAGAGGAAATACAACGATCATCCTGGTGGCGATTCTAAAGAAGAGTTTATCATCGCACCTTCATTCTTGCAACACAACCTTTTCAGGCAGAAACTTATACACTTATTTTCTTTGCGCAGAGCGCCTGCTCGTTTCGCGAAGGTTAAGAATCGCGGCGGGTAACTAATCCTTCTTGCCAGGCAAAAATAGCTGCCTGTGTGCGATCCATCATATGGAGTTTGCTGAGAATGTTGCTGACGTGGCCCTTGACCGTTTTCTCGCTGATGATAAGCTGCTGCGCAATCTCTGCATTGGAGTGACCATTGGCAATCAGACGCAATACATCCAATTCACGGTCAGTCAGGTCAGTAAAGAGATTGGGCGCGTCTTGCCTGGTCCCTCGAAGCTCTTGTACGACCCGCGCGGCCACTCGTGGATGCAGCACCGATTCGCCACGGGCGGCCTTGCGTATGGTGTCGGCTAAGGCGTCGGGGCGAATATCCTTTAAAACATAAGAGAGCGCGCCGACACGGAAAGCAGGAAAAATATATTCATCTTCATGGTAAGATGTTAATATGATGATCTGTGAATGCGGGCTGACCTGTTTGACCTGGCGCGTCGCCTCGACTCCACCAATACCAGGCATTGCTAGATCCATGAGAATCACATCGGGCGCGAGTTCCGCCGCCATGCGTACGGCATTCTCACCGGAGTCGGCTTCCCCCACAACGACCAGGTCCGGCTCTAGCTCTAAAAAATCCTGTATACCTTGCCGCACCAGCGTATGGTCGTCGGCGATTAGAATAGAAAGCTTGTCCATGCACACTACTCCTTATTGCTGAACGGAATTGGCATTACTATCCGGCTTTGAGCCAGGATCTTTGTCTGGAACGGCCATGGGCTCGTGCATCTCCACGCCCAGGCATTTGCAATATGCCACGATGCAAGTGCCTTTTCCGCGCGTACTCTCGATGTGAGCGTCTCCCCCAAGAGCCTTCATACGTTCCTGCATGGAGAGCAGGCCAATGCCCAGACGCGTCTGCTGCGTCATAGCAAAGCCCTGGCCATTATCGCGCACGGAGAGCGTGACAATATCGTCAGAGGTCTCCAGGTCGAGCTGTACAAGGGTGGCTTTGCTATGGCGAGCGATATTGGATAAAGCTTCCTGCGCCACTCGGTACAGTGCCTCCTCGACAGTCAGCGAGAGGGTCTGGAAATCCCTGGCGCGCAGGTTTGCCACGATCTCCGTTTGCAGTGCCCATTGGGCGGTTAATTCACGCAAGGCTACGGCCAGCCCCTTGCCATCCAGGGCAACTGGACGCAATTCACGGATCAGCGTTGTGAGTTCTTGCTGGGCCTGCTGTACAAGCGTTTCCATTCTTTCCAGCCGGGCCTCAACAGCTACGCTATCCTGTTTCAGTAACCGCTTTGCTACGCCTATTTGCATAGAGAGGGCGAAAATCTGCTGCTTGATGCTATCATGCAGGTCGCGAGCCAGGCGATTACGCTCTTCTAAAGTCGCAAGTTTCTGGCGCGTGGAGAGTAGATGCTGCAATTGTTCGGCCATCAGATTAAGCTCGCGGCTCATCTGTCCCAGCTCGTCTTCTGAAGAGTCGTGAATGAGCGCGGTAAAGTCTCCATGGCTCCAGCGACCGGTGGCGGCAGAGAGTCTTTTAAAGCGTCTCGTGAAACCACGCGCGGTAAAATAGCTGGAGACAGTACCGGTGATGATAGCCAGGACGGTGATAACAACCGTGATGACGACAAGCAGGTAGAAAACTGCCACCAACAGTGGCCCGCGATCTGGTTGGACAATTTTCATGGCCAGTGCGCCCTCGATATGTCCCTCACTTCCCACAATTGGCGCGATCGCTACCAGCGTGCCATCCGCATCTTGACTGGAGAGGCTAGTCTTCCCATTCACATCATGTAGCACTGCATAGAGATTAGCACGACCTTGCGCCGTGAGTTGCGTCAGGAGAGAGGTGTGTGCGAGTAGCGGCTGTGTCCCAGCAGAGGCCAGAACCATCCCCTGAGTATCAAGCGCTGCAAAATAAATCGGGTGGTAACGAAAAGGATCCTGTCGTGCTTCCTGGGCACTCATGATAGCAAGCCAGGTTGTCAGCGCGGGCGCGTCTGGTGCGGTGTTGGTAAAGTAGGAGGCCGCTTGAGGCGCTTTTTGTTGTAGGTCATTGATGACAAAGGCGGGCACATTCAAGCTGACAGAGCCGAGCGCTCCGGCGACAATCAGCACTTCAATGAACAGAAAGGTTATCACTGAAGTCAGCGTATATGAAAGCATCAATTTACCTTGCAGTTGACGAAAAGGTCGAGTGAAGCGTTTCATAAAAGCGGTCTTTCCGATCACTAGCGGCAAGAAACTTTTTCTATGTAGTATACCATATAAAAGGGTCGGCATGCCTTTACGCCGACCCTTTTATATGGGAATTGCCGCTGACCCAATTATTCGTAGCGCAGAACCTCTAACGGGCGAACACGTACAGAACCCCAGGCCACCAGGACTGCCGTTACTATCGCCAGCAGCGCACAACCAACGATCAGGCCGATAGCTGTCACAGATGACATGTCGAGGGTCAGGCTGAACAACACGCTCCCGATGATTCTGACCGCGCCGGTAGCCAGCAGCATAGCCAGGAATGCTCCAACCGCGCCGATAATGCCATTCTCAATCATCACTTCACTCAAAACGGTCCCGCTGGTATAGCCTACTGATTTGAGGATGCCCAGTTCACGCCTGCGTTCCAGCATGGCGAGCGCAACTGCATTGGCGATGATCAGCACACCAGCCAGCATTGAGAGTGAGGCTACCGCCACCAGCACATCCAGCAGACTGTTCAGCTGCTGAGCTAAACCGACGCCTATATCAGCCAGATTTTGAACGGTTGCGTTGGGAACAATTGTGCCCAGTTTGTCCAGCGCGTGATCAGTCTGGGCCGGATCGATCTTGAGGTATGTAGCAGTGGCGACGCCAACTTTTGCCGCGCTGAGCGCTTTGACGGTATCGGCAGTGGCGACTATATTGCCAATGTGGCTGGTAAAGATATCGCCTGCATAGACTCCAACGACGGTAAGTGTTTTGCGTGTTTGGCCATCCAGACTGGCAACGGTGATGGTATCACCTGGTTTCATATTCATATGCAGGCTACCAGAGCCGGTTAACTGCGGATGGATCACCACATTATCAGTCCCGGCATCGCTGGCATTCAAATTGCGCCCCTGGGCAATCTGCACATCTGGAGTAGTTTGCGTGAGATCGTACCCCTCCATGTTGCTCAAAAGATTCATAATAGTCTGACGATCAGTATTTGTGGACAGCGTTTGCCGCAAAGGTTGATCATTAAGCGCAACTGGCACGAGTTGTGTAAAGGTATCGGCAGTACTTTTACTGAGACCTGGAATGGTGCCCAGTTGTTTTTTCAGTGTCATGGTATCGGTTCCAGTCGTAACGGCGATCACGTTATAGTTGATCTTCAGCGTGAAAACATCGCTGATCTGCGACTCAAGGTTCTGCCCCAGCGCCAGCACCAGCCCGATGGAAAAGACACCGATGAACAGGGCCAGCATAGTGGTAATCGTACGGGCACGGCGGCGACCAATATTGCGCAGGGCCATCTTGGTGCTGACCTTCAAACTGCGCGGCAAGAACGCAGAGGCCAGCCCTATGAATGAAGCCACGAACAGGATTATCCCGAACGGTGGCAGCACAACGAAGGTGAGCGCTGCAATGGCTACGCTGGCCAGGATCAAACCCAGAAACTTGAGGTTAAAACGCTCGGGTACTGGCAGTTTGCTGGTCACAAGGACGATCAGGGACAGGAACAGGCTCAGCAGCAGCAGGAAGGCGAAGGCCCCATAGACAACCTCTACACCCAGCAGCACATCGTTATGCAAGATCACAATTGAGAGCAAGCAGAACAGGATCGAGAGCAGCAGCAGCAGGAAGATGCTCAGGGCTAAACTGCTCGCCCGGTGGTTTTCAGGAATTTCGCGGATCACATTCAATGGACGGGTATTGGCAGCCTGGACAATAGGCATTAAGCCGAAGATCAGTGCGGTTGCGAAGCCGATCACTACTCCACTAGCCAGCGTCCAGGAGTCCAGCGCGAACACAACATTGAAACCGAGATTTTGCATCAGATCGCGTACGCCGTAGCTGATGGCCGCCGCCGCCACCACACCTACGATGCCACCCAGCAGACCGAGCAGTCCAGCTTCCAGCCCAAAGAGCATATAGAGATCCACGCGCCGATACCCGGCCGTTTTAAGCATGGCAATCTCGGTTTTGCGGCGTGAGAGCAAGACCTGCATCGTGTTGACGATACCAACGCCGCCAATCAGCAGGGCAAGCAGGCCGGCAATCTCTAAAAAGTAGTTGATATTGTCAAGCGAAGACTGCTGAGCTTTTAGCGCATCAGCGACCGTCTGTGTCGAGACAAGAGGGAAATGCCTGTTAATAGCTTTCACGGCGCTGTCAGTATGAGTCTGATTGGTGGTTGTGATATAGATTGCGCTATAGACGGCTGGGAGAGCGGGCGCCTTGGTCTGGTAGTCCTTCTGTGAGATGAGCAGGAGATTTCCGGCCTGCGAAAACACGCCTTGATTGGCCACAACACCGGCCAGCGTAACATGCAGGGTCGCGCCTGAACCTGCCTGGGCCTTAATGTAGATATCAAAGGTATCTCCGACCTTTTTGTGATACTTATCGAGGAAGTTCTGCGAGACAATCACCTTGTCGTTGCTGAGCAGGTTTGTGACACTTCCGTTGGAAGGATTGACGAATGATGGCTGTGATGCAAGGGGGTAATCGTTGGGATCGACAACTTCTACACTGAAGGATTGCAGTGGCGAGGTGGCAGCTTTCAAACCACCTGTCACGCCGATGACGGCGGTATAGTTATGAATAGTGCCAGCGCTTTTAAGCTGGTCAAAAAAGGTCAGGTCTTGCTGCGTGAGTGGGGCGCTCTGCGCGTTAAGAGAGATGTCGCCTCCATTAGACGAGCGCATATCGCTGGTGAGCGAGCTTTGCAGCATGAAACCAGCGAGTTGCAAGGCCACGACGGCCAGCACACCCACGGCGACACAGAAGATGGCCAGGATTGTTCGCTGCCCACCACGGAGCAGCGAACGTGACGTATAGTTGAAGTACATAGAAGTCTTCATAGTGATCTATCCTTTCATCTCATGAATGTTACTGCGTGATTCTGCCGTGAGAGGTGTCGAGTTCAGCCACCTTACCATCGACGATACGAATAGCGCGATCAGCATGCGAAGCGACAATGGGTCATGGGTAGCAATGATAAAGGTCTTGCCGGTCTGGTCCCGTAGCTCGGTAATCAATTTGAGCACATTTTCTCCATTACGGGCATCGAGATTGCCGGTTGGCTCATCCGCGATAACCAGATCGGGATTGGTGGTCAGCGCCCGTGCAATGGCTACGCGCTGCTGCTCGCCCCGGAGAGCTGATTGGGACGATGATTGAGCCGATGTTCCAGTCCGACCAGGGTCAGCAATTCCCGCGCCCGAGCCGATGGAGAACCTTTGTGCCTGCCGACATAGAGCGGAACCTCAACGTTTTCCTGTGCGGTCAAGGTAGGGATTAGATTGAAAGCCTGGAAGACCATGCCGATCTTGCTGTTACGTACCGCCGCCAACTTACCTTCCGTCATGCGCGTAATGTCGATCCCACCGATCAAAACCTGACCTGTATCAGGATTGTCGAGGCCTGCGATGATGCCGAGCAGCGTGCTTTTGCCTGAACCGGACGGCCCAACTATAGAGACGAATTCGCTGCTCGCAATCTGGAAGCTGATCCCCTTAAGAATTTCGATATGATCACGGCCAAGTGGTAGGCCTTTGGTGATGTTCTGCACCTCCATAACGACTTTGTGTTCTATTTTCTTTGTTGTCGCGGTTTCGTTATTTTGAGTCATATCCACTGAAGGGTTCTCGTTGTCAGGCATTGTATCCATATACTTTTAGCTCCTTCTTATCGATAGAGTTCGTTTCAAATTTCCAGTGGTCCATCAAGAACTGTCTAAAGCATATGCGGGAAACTGATTTTTCCTACGCGTCTGGCGGCCTGTTTGGGGAGAGACTTTGGTCGGGGTAAAAATGCCTTGAGAAAAAACCATGGTATATTTTGCATATCCCTGGCCACCGGCAATTTTTGAAGTGACATGTAGGATTTTGGCGCGATTGGTGAGAATCGACTATTGAGAGTCTGGCGAAATCGTTCCAGAGGCGGGTTGTTTTACACCATTTTTGTAAATTGGGAGGCCAGTACAGAATACATGCTGCGCGGAACCATCATGGAGTACAGTGAAGACCCTGCTCAATTTCGTCAGGGTCTTCGCTGTACTCCATGATGGTTCCGGCGAGATTTAGCGAGAGGTGGAATGTGCCATCACTTCGGGCGCGCGCCCTCTTCGCAAGAGGGTAATTGCAAACAGCGAGACCCAGAACCAGCCTGCAATAATCCCAATGCGCTGGAGCAGGCCCGCGATGGCATAGTCGCCAGGCAGTTGTGAGAGAAAAAACGACACGATCATGATGACGCCAGTGAGCAGGGAGTAGAGTGCCCAGCCGCGCCACGTCGGATCGCTCGCAAAGCGCCTGATCATGACAAAGGCGGCGATAGGCAGGACAATGAAAATCGCCAGGCCAGAGAGTGCGTGGATGATGCCATGCTCCGTTGGAGAGGCCAGTGGTGTGACTCCAACAGGGTAACCTTGACCTGGATCAGTAACAAAAATGCCAGCGATGATTAGCAGCAGACCCCAGAGACCCAGCAGAATTGGCCCCCAGACCGCCCCTTTGCCTGAATGAAGCACCTGCCGCAGCCCAATGCCAAAGCCGAGGGCAAGCACGCCGCAGACAATAAAATTGGTGATTTGCATCCATCCCTGGTCACCCAGACTCAATAAACTGCCAAAGGTACGCCAGGCGCTATAGCCAGGGCGTGTGACCCCTTCGATCAAGAGCACAACAACAAAGAACACTGGTCCAACCGCGCCAGCCCAGAGCAGAAACCTGGTGATCAAAGGATAACTCTGGGTTGCTTGCTCGTGCTGCCTGGAATTTTCGAGAGAACTCATGATAGAAACCTCCTTGCATACAATGGTTCTTTCTTTTTCTTAGAAGATTTGACATCACAAGCATACCAAGATAAAAGTGAAATAAAGCCCGTCTGAAGGCGCGATGTGTCCCCTACTAAAGTTCTGTTCTTTCCTACCTGACACACGTGATCTTTGTTGAGTCTTTCGATATCCAACGCGAATTTATAAGACTGAACTGAGGTTGACCCGATCTGGTGAGAAAAAAATCCTTACACCGCGGATAGCTTAGATATCCAGGCGAAGTTTTATTGCGAGCTAGGAATGTATACCCTTTACAAAAAGCATACGAGATAACCTAACACAATTAAGAAGTGAAAACTAAAAATGTGATAGCTAAGGCCTATTAGTAAATGACCCGAAAAGTGAGCAGCTTTTGCCCAAAAGAGCGAGTTTTTGCTCAAAAGAGTGAGCATTAGAACTTCCATGACTAGAGAAACCGCTTCTCATTTGGTATACTCTTCCTAGAGTTGTAAATACTTCTTGATTCTTCACTGTACAAATGAGAAGGAAAGACTATGGCAAACATTGTACCGTACATCAATTTCGCGAAGAATAGCCAGGAGGCGACCACGTTTTACAAGGGCGTTTTCGGTGGCGATGCCGAGGTACAGCTTGAGGGTGAGCGCGTGATACACCTGGACTTCCAATCTGGTGGTATTCACTTTATGGGCAGCGACCTTCAAAGCGGTCAGGCTGGGTTGGAGAGCAGTAACGGTTCCAGCCTGGTGCTGAATTGTGATAGCGAGGAACAGTTGCGAGATTTCTACGCCAAGCTAGTGGACGGTGGCAAAGAGGTGTTTGCGCCGACCGACAGCGGCTGGGGTGCCATCGTTGCCCATTGCACCGACCAGTTCGGTGTCACCTGGTTGATGAACTACGACAAGCCGCAGAGCTAGCAGTCGAGGATCTCACGTGCATGAGTGGCCAACGACCGAATCTCCTATTGTAGGTCAGGGCAAATTCACCTTTGAGGAATTATGCTGATGGTTACACCGGCTGTTGATGGTATTGATCTGTTTAAAATCGCAGGCCGCTCCATTTCCGGATGGATTCCCAGTTTCAAAATGGGTGCACTCTCCCCCATCCGTCAACCGTTCTGTAGTCAGTTGGAAGAACGTCTCCTCATGTGGCTTGAATACAACCCTCAAGTGGTCAGTTATGCTCGCGGTGTCAAGGCCGGTGTAATCACGAGCCGATTGAGAATTGGCCGCCCTAGTGAAACGAACTCCAAAGAACAACATTCCATGAGCGCCGGCGAACAAATGCCGACCAAACTGCGCCAGAATCAAGTGATCCCAACGCCGGCGCACAAACGCCGCTTACCGAACGCCGGTAGATTTGCCGCCGGTGGCGCTGAGAGCCACTTCCGGTGAGGCTGAGAGGCTCGTACGCTCGGTCTGACGCTCCTTCATGCGATAACTGCGCCCATTAATGGGGATAACCTCAGCATGGTGAAGCAGCCTGTCGAGCAGTGCTGTGGCAAGCACTTCATCCCCCAGGAGAGCGCCCCATTGAGCAAAGCTCGTGTTGGAGGTCAGGATGATCGAGCCATGCTCATAGCGTGCCGTCACCAACTCAAAGAAGTGGTGCGCCTGCTCCTGTGACAGCTTGGTGTAGCCGACTTCGTCGATGACCAGCAGACTGGGCGCGATATAGCGCCGCAGACGCTGCCGCATGAGGCCAGGATGCGATGCACTTTCCAGGGCCTGTGCGAGCTCAGCCAGGGTCGTAAACAACACGGAATGCCCTGCTGCGAGCGCTCGATCCGCCAACGCCAAGCTCAAGTGTGTTTTGCCTGTCCCCGGAGGGCCGAGGAAGACTACATTGGTACAGGTTCGCACAAACGAGAGATCCGCCAGTTCCCGCAGTCGCCGTTCGGAAAGGGTCGGCTGAAAGGAGAAATCGAACCCATCCAAGGTCTTTTTTCCAGGAATGCGCGCCGCTTTGAGCCGCCGAGCGATGGCCTTCTGCTCACGTCCATCTAACTCCGCAGCCAGAGCTCGTTCCAGCAACATCTCATAGGTCCACTGCTCGTGCCGGGCCGCATTTAGGACGTGTGGCAGTGCTGCTTCCAAGTGCGTTAAGTTCAGTTGTTTGTATACTCCTTTCTTCATGCGACCACCTCCTGCATGGTCACGACTCCACAATACTGATCATACTCCTGGAGGGGACGGCTTTCGACGTCCGGGGCAGGCTGCAAATGGCCTAAGGGCGTGGGCGCACGGCGGGTAGCTGAGACGGAGGCGACGGTCTTCCACTGGTCCGCGTGCGGCACGCTCTCTTGCGAGCGCGGTCGCTTCTCGATAGCAAACACCTGAGTGCCAGCCGACCAGACGGTGAGCAAGCCCTTGCGCTCACGTACCTGGACCTGTTTGCCTGCCAGTTGCAGCGTCCCTGGCAGCCCATACAGCACGCCATCGTAGGAGACGTAGCCATCCCAGGTGACTTTGCGCTCTTCGGTGGCGAAGCGTTCCCAAGCAAAGTCTTGGGGCAAGGGCAGCAGCTTCTCTTCGGCAAGGCGATCCACGGGCCGTGCATGGGTCGTGCGATGCACACGGGAGTTGATACGCTCGCACCACGCATGCGCCTGGCGATTGAGATCATCCAGATCGGTAAAGGTGACCCCACCCCATAAACTCTTCTTGACATGGCTGACTGTACGCTCGACTTTGCCCTTCGTTTGTGGTGTGTACGGCTTGCAGACGCGTGCGCCAACTCCAATGGAAACCATGAAATCGGCAAAGCGGGGATTCCACCGCGGCTTGTTCTCCTCCATTTCTAAGAGGACGCTCTTCATGCGATCCGTCAGCGCAACCTTCGTTAAGCCACCAAAGTACTCAAATGCCTCCATTAAGCAGCGGATGAGCGTGGGTGTGTCGCAACGCTTCACAAAGGTCACAAAGCGCATGCGTGAATAGCCAAGGATAGCCGTAAATCCATAAAATTTACGCATCTGACCCTCATGCTCGTATACAAACTCGCCCCAATCGAATTGAACCTGCTCTCCTGGATTGGTTTCGTATCGTTGTACGGGCGCGTGGCCAGCCACTGCAGCCCGCAGCGGCTGCACGTATTCCTTGAGGATACTGATCCTGCCGGTGTAGCCCATCTTCTGTAACCGCTCGAAGATCACCTCGCAATTGGTGCAATGGTCTTCCATGACCCACTTCTTGATCTGTTCTTTAAATGGATCAAGCTTGGAGGGACGCACCGGACGCGGTTTCGGGATCACCGCCTCGGGATGTTTCAAGTATTTGCGTACCGTTGTGCGTGAGATCTCCAACTCCTGAGCAATTTCCTGTACATTCTTCCCCTGTGTGTAAAGATCGTGTATTGTTAGCACTGTCTGACTCCTAAGCATGGTCGGTCTCCTGAGAATATTGTTGTGTTTATATCCTCAGTCTACCGCCTTCTTGGGGGTCGGTCAATTCTTCACCGGCTCGAGTATACACCGTCCTTAATAGCGGTGACATTGGCCCGGCATTCGCGAGTGCATACCGATTACCACTTCCAAAGGATGCACCATTTGCCATCGGATACACGTTTGAAGGGAAATCTCACTATTACCTCCCCGATGCTGTTGGGATGCTCCAATCAGGAAAGCCTTTTATTGCCGAAGCAGGCATGGAAGATGATAAACGAGGTGATCGTAACTTGGCAAAGGCCGAGGCTGCCCGAAGGCTGGCACACATCCAACGAGGCGTATTCTGGCTCGGAACCGAGCGCACGCTGACCCGGCAGCGCCATTACAATCTGGTATTCTTGCATGCGAGGCGTCGACCTTTTCCTGCCTTTGCTGAGATCGCCGTCGCTTTGCAAGAGATCTGGCCCTGGGGAGAGGTTGCCAGTGTTGAAGAGATCGAGAGCCGTCTTGTTTCGCGATGGCCTGCGAATTTGGTAGAAGCAACCATCTGGAAGGTCGTGGGAGACAGCCTAGCCGCAGGGCATCTCTTAGTGAATCTGGAGATGCACACCCTTGATCGCAAAGTTCCCCTAGCCCTGTTACCACCTGGTGCACCTTTTCTTGCCCCTGATGCGCTCCCTGAAACCCTTCTCCCAGAAGCAGAGGTTCTCCCACAATCCATCGAACTTCAAACATCTCCCTCTATTTCTGGTTCAACCTTTGATGCTTCTGTTCTCTCCGATACCCAGCAAGAGCGCTTTCATCGCAATGTACGGGCGGTCGAGCAGGTGCTGGCCGGGGTACAACAAACCAAGGTAGCGACAGAAACAGGTATTCCACGTTCAACATTGGGGCGCATGGTCCGGCGGACCCGTGAACTGGGTCAGATCGCCTGTGTTCCTCGTGGGACTTATGTTCGCAAAACGACGATGCACCCAGCATTTCAGGAGTGTATCCATCGACTCTTTCTCCTCCCAACGCGGCTCACGATGGTTGCCATTGCTGAGCATACGGAAATGCATCAGGTGACGGCACGCCTTTCTTCCCAAACAGGAACAGATGTGCAGCTACCTTCCTACAAACAAGTGCGCACGGAAATCGCCCGACTCAAGAAAGATCCTGATTTGGTGGCGGTGCGTGAGCAAGCAAAATCCCTCCCACGTCCACGCTCCTCGCCAGAGTCGTTTGTGCTTTCTCTTCCCTCACCGGCCTTGCTCGCTCAGGTAGATGATGCGCATGATCTCTCGCTCCAGCATTTAATGTTCCTCAAGGAAGTCACCGATCAAGGACGATTACAATACAATCACCGTATCGGCCTGTGCCTGGTCGCTGCCGGGCGTGGAACCACGATCCCACTGAAGGAAATCCTGGATCAGCCGGAGACCATGTGGTTGCAATTCCGCCGTCGCATGGACAAATTAGAGCCATTCTGTCGGATTGCAGGACACACATCGGAAGAAGTGTATGAGGTTCTGGCTACGGTGGAAATCGCGTATCGGGAACTGTTTCCCCAACTGAACTTGCGCCAGTGGTCAGGAATTATCTATGCATGGCTCACACACTCGCTTCTTGATCCGACGAACTCTGGTCGTGTGACGATGGATAATCTGATGAAATTGGTGACGGCGGCTCTGGAAAGGACCTACGAAGCAGGCAAGGTCGATGTGCAAGAAGAAGCGCTGGAGCAAGCTGCCGAGCTACTCATGCTTCGACGTAATACCTTTCGGATTATCGATGGTGCAGGGCCGAGTGTCAATGATCAGGATACAGTGTCTGAAAGTCCAGCAGAGACGAAGCCTGTCGATGCGAAAAAGGAGAGCCAGACGCTTTCTCCGGAACCTGAGCACGTATCGCAGAAGCGCCTGGAAAGCCAGAAACACCCTGCCACACAGTCGAAATGCGCCTTCTGTGGAGTGGTTCCCATTGATCTTCAGCAGTTTTTGGATAGTGGCGTTTCCCTTGTGGAGTGTCCCGATTGTACCAGCACCAGTTCACTCACACCACACAAGGAAACCTCCAATTCAAACCGCACAAGCGCCGCAAAACACGCTCGACTTCAACAGAGCCGCGATGGGCTAGACGCGAAATGATCTGGGCAGTAGTGAACGAGTAGAGCCTTTTTCTGTTCGAATGTACCCCTTATTTACAAAATGGCGATGACCAAATGCAGATAGAAAGCGCCTTTTCTTGATATCAAATTACTCCTGCTCACCCCTTCGGGGCAACTGCTTGCTCATTTGGGCAAAAGGTGCTCACTCTTCGGGTCATTTACTACCTATTTCTCGCTTTGTTTGAGCTTTTGCTAAAGCAGGAGCGATTTCTCAAATTCATGAAACATAAGTACTCACATTTTCTGCTGGGATGCTCATATTTCACTTTGAAATTAACCTATGTTTTGGTCAATTGACCACTAGTAAAATAATGGCAAGGAGAGGAAGAAAATAGCAAAAAACCAACGCCCGGAAACAACATCTAACTTGTGTTTGAGATACAGCCGTTGGACTAAGGCCACCAGGAACCAATCTCTAACATAGCGCTGCTTACCTCCAGTAGAACACGTTCATTACCCACCATTGAAAGGGCTGGCATCAGCGCGGTCAGGATAAATAACGCCTCCCGACGTGTCCGCCTCGCCAGTAAATGTAAGGTGTAGTTTAACAACAGATATATCCGCTCTCGCTCACCGTCCATTGGTTCGCTCTTTACTTCCCCCAAAACCTGGGCCGCGATATAGGGATCTTCTTTCTTTTGCATGTGTATCAGGGCCTTCTCCAATATTTTTGCCCTACCACTGGCAGAGGTGGAACGCTGCAGTTCTTTCAGAACGCTTCCCTGATAATACTGGCTCTCCATTGACCAGAGCACATCCAGGGTCTCCTCCAAATAATCTTCCGGCAGAGCTATAGCCAGTTTCGTCAATATCGCCGCCCGATCTTCTTCCGCTTTCAGACCCTGTACTATCTCTAAAATCACGGGCACTGCTATTAATGCATGCTCATGCGGTAGGTACCCGATCAGGATAGCCAGCAACGTTGCTCGCCATCTTCTGTTCCAGGTTACTATCCCTCCTTTCTCCAACCAGGAGGAGTCTCCCTTTTGCCTCACGAGCAAGTCTCTTACAATTTCAATAGCCTGTCTTTCTTTTAGATAGGGAGCCAGGATCTCCAACATATCCGCTTGCAATTTCCCATAAGGGAAAACCAGCACTCTTTCCGCTATGTGAGTAATATGCTCTGGTTTGCTGTATGGCAGAAACTCTTTGATGGCCAGTACCCAGCGCTCACTGTTTTCTATTGCCTGCAGTATGTCCCAGGCTGCAGTTAGATAGTCGGCTGAAAGATATGGGAACGTCGCAATGAGGAGTTTCATCATTGAATGCTCGGATTTCAATTCGTATAACGATTCCCAGATCTGGGGCCAAAGCTCTTGCGGCAGACGCGGTATCAGCGTCGTCATGATCTGGATACGTATCTCTTCGTTGGTGATCGTTTGTACAAGCGGGAAAAATTGACCAATGAGTTCATCCGGTACGCGTGGCGCGAGCCTTTCTAATATGGTCCAATAGGGACGTTCAGCTACCAGCGTTGGCAATACCTCCCATACTTGCTCTAGATGTTGTGTGGGCATATAGGGAGCCAGGATATAGAGCGTCTGCGAGCGTTGTTGTATCTTTCGAATGGACAGGGCTGCTTTCCATGTCTGCATAAAGAGTGCTTCAGAGAGATGTGGGGCCAGAGCTTGTAAGAGCCACCATTGCCCCTCAATAGTGTCCCATAACGAAGGAAAATAATTCCCTGGTATGCGGGGAGCCAGGGCTTTTAGGATAGTAAGTTGCCTTCCTCTATTGGTAAAAGCCAGGGCGATTTCCAGTACTTGCAGCACATATACTTCCGGCATGTATGATGCCAGCGCTTCAATGATCTCTTCTCTCAACTCTTCATTCGGCATGAGCAATGCCATCTCCATCAGCTTGTTGATTATGCTCTCTGAAAGGTGCGGGACAGTTTTTGCCAGGATTGAGCTACGCCATCGCGATTGCTGAAAGGTGAGGACCAGGCGAAAAAAGGGTATGAACACTTCTTCTGACACGTACGGCGCTAGCGCTTCTAATACCCGCGTTTGTTCTTCACCATCGTCTAAGCTCTCAACGATGGTGAAGACAGGCGGAAATGATGCGGGTCGCAGATGAGGAGCCAGAGCTCGCAGCATCTCTGCCTGGCTCTCCTTCTCAGACAGTGTCGGAACAATTCCCACTAGTAATTGTTCCTGCTCCATTGGTAGCGTTGTTGTCGTCAAGGACAGGCAGACACAGATGATGTGAGTACGCTCAGCCTCATCTTTGATAAGTTGGAGCACGTGGAGGAGCTCGTACACTCGCTCTCCTCTCCGTTCTTTGGGGAGAGAAGACACCAACACTTCCAGGACCTGGGCGCGTTTGTCTCGCTCTTTCATCCCTCTCACGATATCCAGTGCTTTGGAGAGCAGGTCGCCATAGAGGCGCGGGGCAAGCTCGATCAAAACTTGTACTCGATAAGCCTCGTTTTGGAAACTCTGGACCATGTCCAAAGCTCTTGCTAACCGTTCATTGGGCAACCGCATCCCTAATTTAGTAAGGATATGAGCACGCATCTCTTCCGTGTGGACCTTCCAGGCAAAATCAAAGATTTCTGGTAACATGAAGCTGAATAGCCGCTCTATGGCACGGTCAGATAAGCGGGGCGCGATGGCCAGGAGGGTTTGTAAGCGTTCTTCTCTTCCTGCCATTGCCTGAAAGACTACTGTAAGGCTATATTGCTTATCCAGTGATTTCCCTTGGAGAAGATCTTCTAGTTCGGCTAGCAACCAGACGCGATAGCCAGGGTCATGGATCGTTAGCAGGAGCTCTAGTAATCTTGGAAACAGCTTTTCAGGAAGATAAGGACCTAACGCAGCCAGCAGATTAGCACGGCAACCTTCATCCCAGATGCTTTGTGCATGCTCTAATACTGGCTCCAGGTGCTCTATTGTCAAGCGGGACAGCAGTAGTAGCAAGACAGCATTGCACTCTTCGTCGCTTTTCATGGCTAACACAATCTGTAGAAGCTCAAGTAAGGACTCTTCAGGCACATATGGAGCTATTGCCATCAACGCCCGAGCCTTGACTCTGTCATCCCAGAGAAATTTCATCTCATGTAAGGCCTGGCTATATTGGTCTCTCGATAAGTAAGGCGCCAGTTTGATGAGTGCCTCAATGCGGTAGTCGCGATCTTCAATATCTTGCTCTAATCTCCAGCTTGCTTGCAGCGCCTCTGCTTTCCATCTTTCAGGAAGATGCACCACCAGTTCAGTCAGTAGCCGCATTCGTGAGAGACCATCTAGAACATGCTCCGACTGCTGGAAAATCTCTTGTAAACTGCTTTCGGGTACGTATGGGATCAACGCGATGAGCACTGGTATCCGGTACCGTTCTTCCTCAATCTGGCACGCTAGTTCCAGGATATGCAGTCGCTGTTCCGTACTACTATATGCAGCAAGCCCTTCGTAGGCCAGCGCTCGATATTCTTCCTCTTCAATCTCTTGCACTAATACTATGACTTTTTCCAAAAGCAGAGGATAAGGGGCTAGACTGGGTGCTAGTTCAACCAGGATTCCGGCACGGTCGGCTTCGTCCTCGATTGCTGGAATAGTTTCTAGAATGTGCCGCAGCAATTCTTCAGATAATCCTGGCGCCATTGCAATGATGGCATCAAAGCGTGTGTATTCGTCTCTGAGCGTCGAAATAGTATCCAGGGCTTCATGCAGGATTTCTGTCTTTACAGGCTCTTGCACATAAGGAGCCAGAGCCACCAGTTCTAGTGCTCGCGCGGTTAGATCGGAAATCAGCCGGATACATGCCAGTCCCTGGGCAGGCGTCCAGATGCCTGTTTTCACTGCTTCTAGCATTAATCGAGACGATATACTATTTGTCATGCTGTTGACGCTTACCTGGCACAGGAGACAAAGAATCTCTTCTCCTTGATAGGAGGCCAACTCTCCCCCATTAATCATCTCTCGATCTAACTGCTCAATGGCTTGCCATGCTCGCTCTACGTCACCCAGAAAACCTGCCTGGGCACGGTCTAGCTTTTCCCAGGCACGTCGCCAGCCATTGCTTACTAATGTGAGGAGCGTGTCTGTGCTGGCCTGGGCTCGCTCTAGATGAGCACCATAATATTGCACAATATAGACAGAGGCTTGCTCCGGCTGCAAGCTCGCTTCATTGAGGGCCGTTAACGTTTGTGCTCCCCATTTTAGAAAACGTTGCTCAATTTCCTCACGCTCAGTTTCGTTGAGCCGTTCTTCATAGAAGTAGTTCCCAAGCCGTGGATGGCTGAAGACATAGCCTTGATGGATACCGTCACCCGTGACAAAACGAGCAAGGGGAACCAGGTATTGCTCTAATTCGTCTTCCTGAAACTGCATGTCGCCTGGCAACAGGCTCATGATGTCTTTCTTGCTTAGTGGTCCCAGTGCGCAGGCTAATATGTTCAACACCAACTGGATGGCCCCCTCTCGTTGGGGCGACTCATACTTCCACAATTGGCGTTGATCCTTCCACCACCGCTCGAAATATCCTTCCAGACCTGGGTGGATAGCTCGGAGATCTTTCTGGGTAAATTGAACTACGGCCTCTCCGCGCTTCCATAAATCGTCTACATAGAGACGAATCAATAGTGGATCGCCTTCACTTAGACGGTACAGTTCGGAAATTATGTCAAAACGCGCACTTAAAAGGTCCAGGGGAAAACCTATTTGGTGGAGAACATTGGATATACCCGACCGATCCAACGGTAGAAGCTCCAACGTACTGGCCTGCCCTGGCTGCTCCCATCCCAGTCGCTGCAGCCAGGAGTCAGCACCCTGATCGTTGGCCAGCGAACGCGCTGAGAGCACAATACGTAAACCAGTTGGGGGGGTGCGCGGAAAGAGTGGTGAACCTGCCGTCCAGTCAGCGGCTTCATCTATCCCGTCTAAAACTAGTAGGAGCCTGCGCCCATCCGGTAAGGGACGCATCAAATAATCACTGAGAAGCGTACGCCAGAATTCTTCGGCGAGATTTGGGTCTTTAGGAATCTGCTCACCATGCAGTGAGGCTAGTAACGCCGCCAGGGCGGGAAAAGTTATGCCAGCCAGGTTGGTTCGAAACCGAATACTTACCGGAAAATAGACAATCGCTAGCTCACGTCGCTTGAATAATTGTTGGCACCAGTGCAAAAGTAATGCGGATTTTCCACGGCCTGCTGGGCCGCCAGCAGTAGGTAGGGCGGGGCCTGTGGATCTTCAAGCCACTCATCCAGGTGCCTGAGATCGCGCTCGCGCCCACCAAATGGAACTGGCTGTTCTGGCTTCCCTAAATATTCTATCAGGAAGTTTTTTACCCTCGTTACCACATCCGTCGGCAACGCGCGCAGCCCTTGCGTGAAGGTATTTATAACTGTGTTCAGATAACTATTGCTCGTTCTTTGATAGTTTTCCATCGCTAATGTATTTCCTCCACGCTGTATATGTCAAACTATGGTACTGGTTGCTGCTGAAAGAAATTCTTGTTTACTTTATAAATGCCAATTACCACGCAAATTGTAGCATAGATAACAATCATTATGCAATAGCATGCAAAACGAGAAAAAGTGATGGGCATTAAACTATTTTTGGCCGATACATTTGTAGATAAATTCTCTTCTAGAACGTATCATAAAGGACTTCTTGTTTTTCTCTCTACCACAGATAAAAAGAAAGAATAGCATATCTATTATGCCAACAGAAAAATTAACCGTGAAGGACCAGCGTAAGAAGCTTCTCACAAGGCTGTCTCGCCTGTCCGTGAAATATAGAAGACCTGGGTCCGCGACTACTCTCGCTGGTGGTTCCAGGCAAACACTTCCATCGACAACTACATCCCTTATCCAGGATGTTATTCACTTTGAACAGGCACCTATGCACGAGAACTCTACGCTACAACCAACAACATTTATAGGTTATACTTTTCAGGCTGCTATCCCACCACGTAATATAGAGGTTTCAGATCTAGCTGAAACTCTAGCGGGAACCGACAATTATACCTGGATCGATCTCTCAAATTATGTGGCAGAAGATCTCCAAACATTGGCCCAGGCACTACGCATTCATTCAATAGCAACCCAGGCTGCTCTTTCCCCTGGCGCAATCCTCGCCTGGATGTTTTTGGAGACCATTTCTTTGTGACTGCAACCTTGCCGGTTCTAGAAAGTAGGCCTTACCGGGTACAGGCACATCAGGTCAATTTGTTTGTTGGCGAGAAATTTTTTCTTTCCGCCCACCAGATCCCTCTGCCATTTACAGAACGTATTCTTACCCGCAGCGCATTACATACAGAGAATACTCAGATCGATTCGGCCTTCTTTTTGTATATTGTGTTAGATGAGCTATTGACTTACTATGAAGATGTCAATGCTCAAATGCAGGTACAGATCGAGCAGATGGAGGAGCGCGCCCTTCTCGATACTTCTGATGACTTTCTGACAGAGTTGCTGCACTTTAAGCGCTATGCCTTCGCGTTAAGTCAGTTGGCAGATCAACATCGCGCCATCTTTGCTGTCTTTTTGCGCCCTGATTTCCACTATATTCCTGAGCAGGAGATTATGCTTTATTATCGGGATCTGGATGCCCGGCTTTCACGCTTGATCGATACGTCCAGGGCCGCCAAGGAATCAGTGAATGGTATCTTCGATATTTATGTGTCCCATGTGTCACACCATACAAATAATGTCATGAAGATCTTGACCATGGTCTCTACCATCCTGCTACCATGTACCCTGATTTTCACTTTTTTTAGTACCTACACTATTCAGGATATCCCGCTCCTTACCCATCGTATCGGCTTTGCGGTAATGGTCTTGAGTGTGGTCTGCGTCAGTGGAACGGTGTTATGGCGCTTTCGCCATAAAGGATGGCTTTGATGCCATCCTTCCTCTCTTCGCTTTAACCACCCGGCGCTCCACTGGCTGGCCATACTATGCTGGTTCAGCATTTGGCTTCCCTCTACTCATTCCCATTTTATCCACATCGTTTGATGGTTCTCCACAAGTCATCCACATCCTTCATGCTCAGTTGGTGGATAACTCGCTAGGCAAAGGATGGGTCATTCGGCTACACTTTCTTTAGAAGTTGTTCTTCGTCAGCCTTACAAATTCATTGCTCTCATTCTTTTCTATGCATAAGGAGCACGGTGTATGTCTTCAACCATGGGACTTCCTCGCAGCGTCCTTCGCCATCGCCCGATTTATTCTTATCCTGAGTCAGAGATTCCGGCCTGGGTTCGCGCTTCTCGCCAACTTCAGAACCATAAAAAATCTCAACTGGCTTCTTTGCCGGGCGCTCGACTTCTGCTGCGCATGGCTTCACAGTTTCCTTCCGCCTCCTTGGCTACACTGGTTGGCATTGGGATGAGTTTTGCGCTGCTGCTAATCTTGCTGGCACAGTGGATGGGGGGTTGGATCGCTACTACGAGCGATGATTGGCACTATGGTCGACCTCGTACGTTTCAGACAGATGCTTATGTGGGACATGAGCAGACGGGCCAGCCTAGCCATTTTGTGGCCCTCAATATAAAGGGGCAAATTGAGGTGATTGAGCTTCCTGGCAATGATGCGGCCCGTGCACGCATCTTTATCGGCCCCGCCTTAGTGGCTCACAGGTGGATTTGATACCTATTACGCTCCAATTCGTCGACCCGCACCATACCCACTATCCCGATATGCTGCTACGGATCGGCCAGAACACGGTCCTATTCGAGAATACCCATGGCACATTTCGCCTTCAGCAGTAAGTTAGAGGATCATCGAAGCGGTCGCTTCGATGATCCTCTAACTTATACACACATAAGAGAATAATTATGGCGCTGGCTCTTCTATTGGTGGCGTGGCTTGCGGCTTGTCTTTCAGTTCTGGGGTCACTGGCCGTACAAGAACAGACTCGGTGACCGCCTCGCCTATTGCATGGGTCTGGGAGCCGATGCGCACTGTATATACACCTCCATATGGTGCTACGGCGAGGATATCCAGTTTGGCACCGGGGATTAGTCCTAAGGAAGACAGGTAACGTAGGAGATCGGGATTTTCATCGCTTACTCGCTGTACAATGACCTGCTGCCCCACCTGGGCCGTTGAGAGGGGTTGGCTGACTGGCGTGATCACCCCTCCTACTTTGTTGGGGATGGGATCTCCATGGGGATCTTCGGTGGGATGCCCGAGTAATTCATCCATTCTATCTACGAAGGCGTCTGAGATAGCGTGCTCGACTTGCTCGGCTTCTGCATCTACTTCTTCCAGAGGGAAACCCATGATCTGAATTAAAAAGAGTTCAAGTAGACGGTGCCGGCGCACCAGGGATGCCGCCATGATGGCTCCTACCTCGGTAAGCTCAACCCCACGATAAGGAGTGTATCGTACATAGTCTCGCTCACCTAACCACTTGAAGAGCTGGGTAACGGTCGCGTCACTCAATTGACCCGTTGGTTCTAACGGCGATAGGCGCTCTTTCATGGTCGATGTGGTAATGGCCTCGCCGTGTTCGCGCAATTTGTAACAGAACTTCAAGCAATCAATCGCCCGAATTGGCAAGGTTCGTATCTCTGGTGACATTACATAACCTCGTTTTAAAAGCTAAAAAGTAGTATCTTAAAGTATCTAGCTACCACAAATTAAAATGTCTTGTCAAGATTAGATTCGGAACTTCTTCTCTGGTTCCTCCATCATCTATCGCAAGATGTGCAGGATTATTCAATCATTTGCGCGAATTATTCTATCACTCTGTGCGAAAGCGCGTCTATAATTATCACCAGACAGAGATCATGCCTCTCTGTTTTTGTAAACAGGATGGAGAAGATCAGCACATGCAGAAGCGTACACTTGGAAACAATAATCTGGAAGTCTCGGCCCTTGGGCTCGGTTGCATGAGAATGAGCCATGATGAAAACCCGATTCCCGACAAACAGGAGATGATCGCACTGATCCGGTCGGCAGTCGAACGCGGCCTTACCTTTTTTGATACCGCCCAGGTCTACGGCCCGTTCACCAATGAAGAACTGGTGGGCGGAGCTCTTGCTCCCTTGCGCGAGCAGGTGGTGATCGCCACTAAATTTGGCTACAAATTTGGTTCCAATGGGGAGACGATGGGCCTGGATAGTCGGCCAGAGCATATTAAGCAGACCGCCGAGGACTCACTCAAGCGGCTCAAGATGTCATCGATCTGTACTATCAGCACCGTGTGGACCCTGATGTGCCTATCGAAGAGGTGGCCGGAACAGTCAAGGATCTGATTCAAGAAGGGAAGGTGAAACACTTCGGCCTTTCTGAAGCAGGCGCAGAAACCATCCGTCGCGCTCACGCGGTCCAGCCGGTCACGGCAGTTCAGAGCGAATACTCGCTGTGGTGGAGAACCGTTGAGAAGGAAGTGCTTCCTGCTTGCGAGGAGCTCGGTATCGGCTTTGTTCCCTACAGCCCCCTGGGCAGGGGCTATCTCACGGGGAAGATCGACGAAAATACGTCCTTCGCCAGTGTTGATATCCGTAGCCGCCTCCCTCGCTATACTCCGGAGGCACGGAAAGCCAATCGGGCGGTAATTGATCTGCTTGCCAGGATTGGAGACCAGAAGGGTGCAACACCGGCTCAGATCGCGCTGGCCTGGCTGCTCGCTCAGAAGCCGTGGATCGTTCCCATACCGGGCTCCCGCAAGCTTGAGCGCCTGGATGAGAATATCGGCGCTCTTGACATCGAACTGAAGCCCGACGATCTGCGAGAGATCAAAAGTGCCATCTCAAAGATCACGGTACAAGGGATCGGTATCCCGATCATCTCGAGCGCATGACCAATCTCTAAGCTAAAAAAAAGGGAAGATGTAAGGCAGGGTCGCTTTCATATCTAGCACCTGGGAAAAGCAATTGAAAGCACGTACTCGAGGCGAAGATGCTTTGGCAGTCCATCGCCTCTTCAAATTTTCGGTCGGTTAATACTTAAGGGAAAAGTACCGCTTCGAATCGATATCAAGGTGGTACTTACACAAGTCTCCATCCAGGGGCAGCCATCATCCATGCTTTGTTCGCGGCCTGAACAGAGTGCGCCATGAACCCGTCGTGCACCAGGCATAGATCATCGCCAGCAACGCGATAACGGCAAGTGCGCCAGCAACTGTGGCAACCGAGGAGTTTGGTGTACGTACAATGTTAGCCACCATAAAGAATCATATCATTCAAGCGTGTCGCGTGAGCAGGCTCGATCTCTGGCATATCCGAATAGTTCAGCCGCACGATATCCATCGGGGGCTGCGAAAGCCACCAATCAGAAGCCGCGTAGAGCTGTGCCTGTATCTCCTGATGGGCCTGAGAAATGGCATGTAACAATCCTTCATGATGCCGCTTGCAGTTACGCTCCATCACTTCCATAAACAACTCCTCTTTGCCCCGGGAACGTGATGATAGAGCGAGGTATGATGAATACCCACCTGCGCGGCGATAGCACGCAACGTGACTGAGGCATACCCCTGACGGGCAAAAAGGAGTTCAGCAGCATCGAGGACGCGCTCACGCGCCACTGAACGAGATTCTTTATCTTGCATAAAAGAAAACCTACCAAATGTTTGGTAATAGCATACTTTGCAACATTGGAAGATATCAAGGAGAGAACAGGGGAAGAAGACCCTGGATATTGTTCTTTGATTCCTTGTCACACAAAGCACGTTACTGATCTCGTGCTAAGAAACTAAAGAGAGGAGCCGCATTGTCGTGGCAGCTTTTGATGATCTCTCGTTTCTTTCGGTAGAGGGTGTCTACCTGTTCCGCCGTTTTTTGACACCCCGCCCACCAGGCCTGTCGAACCTGGATAATGAATCTACTGTTGCTATTGTAAACTCTACCATTTATCTTAACTTATCAATTTCACACTATTTTTATAATCAAAAAGACATTTTGTACACATCAAAATAGTACATAACACACTGTCGGTATGTTATACTTTTCTTTAAGCAAGCGTCGATCCAGTGGGTAGGTTCATGCTCAGTACAACAATAACCGTTTGTTGTAGCACTACATTGGAAAACAGTGTTGTTTTAAACCCGCCGCAAGCTTATAAGATCTTCGCTGATCTATATGGCTTAGCGCTCAATGTAAGGAGCCCGACATGAGTATTCGGCACTGGTTACGTAAACCACATGGTGTTTTGCTGCTCTTATTTCTCCTCTCCATGGTCCTTGGAGCCTGTGGCAGCAACGCAGGCGGCCCCAAAGAAGTTGTCTATTGGACTGGTATCACCGATGATATCGATATGAAGGCCCAACGCGATATCGCCGATGCCTTCAATAAGGCAAATCCTGATCTCCATGTGCGTGTCGTGCCTGAACCCAGTACAGGGACAGGTGATTCCACCGCCCTCATCACTTCTGTCCGCGGTGGCGTTGGTCCCGATGTTTATTTGATTGACCGTTTTACAGTCGGACAACAGGCTGCTCTTGGCCTTCTCTCGGATCTATATCCTTATACCAGTAAAGAGAGCCAGGATCTTTCTAAGCAGTATCTTCCTTTTGCCTGGGCCGAAACCCTCTTTCAAGGTCATCCCTATGGTATTCCTATGGATACCGATGCCCGTGTACTTTACTATAACAAAACGGTTTTGCGCGAGGCTGGGATCGATCCGGCTATCCTTGATCCGAAGAATGGACCGATCAAGATGAGTAAGTTGCAGGAACTTGCTTTTAAGGTCGATCATAAAGACGCCCATGGCAATTATGATCGCGTGGGCTTTATCCCCTGGTATGGTCAGGCCTTCCATACTACCTGGGCCCTCGATTATGGTGCTCAGTTCTTCAACAATAGTACCTGCCAGTTGACCCCTTTTGAGCCAGCGATGCTGAATACTTTTAATATGTATCATGATTGGTCGCAGGCTCTGGATTATCAGAAGATAAGTACCTTCACTTCGACCTATCAACCTGCTAATGCCCTTCCTTCACAGAACCCTTTCTATACCAACCACCTGGCCTTCAAGATCGATGGCGATTGGGATCTCTCAAGCATTAAGCAATACGTGCCGAAACTGGATTATGGCGTGACATATATGCCAGTTCCTGATGATCGTACAACTCCATTTACGTGGTCGGGCGGCTTCGCTCTTACGATTCCTACTGGCGCTAATAATGCTGATGGCGGCTACCGTTTCTTGCGCTTTATGGCCGGACCCGATGGTCAGCGTATCTATACTCAAGAAACCAGCCACCTGCCGACCTGGAAAGCTTTGTTGGATGAGAAGCAACTCTACGATCCAGGACATACCTTCTTTGTCCAGACCCTTGCCTACTCGGTTAGTCGCCCGCCTCTTCCGGTCGGTGGTCAGATCAGCGATGAGTTGAGCTCAGTTCAGGATAAGGTGGATTTCAATACTGCCACACCAAAGGCGGCATTGCAGGAGTATTATAACCGCGTACAGCCACAGATGCAGCAGTATTGCCCATTTAAGTTGGAAGGCTGGAGTAACCCGTACAAATAGTTAACTCGTTTGCATCCTTGACCCACTTATGACTGCTTTGCTTGTGTTATCCGTAAACAATGATGTTGTGATGCTAGAGGTGCGCACCCTGTGCGCCTTTACATGTAAGGAGACAAGGTTGTGTTAGCAGTAAAGTCTTCACCGAAATCTGCACCGAGGCTAAGTCGGAGAGATCGTTCTAATCTTGTTAAGGGCCTGCTGTTTATCAGTCCCTGGATCCTAGGTTTGCTGATCTTTACTATCTATCCGATGATCTATTCTATTTCGTTAAGCTTCACGCGTTACTCGGGCTTCAAATCCCCGGTCTGGCTTGGCCTCCAGAATTATGGTCGTCTGTTTGGGGATAGCCTCTTCTGGCTGTCTTTGAGTAATACGCTCTATTATGTTCTCTGGGCTGTTCCGGTGGGTATCGTGGTGGCTATCTTACTGGCAATAGCGATGAATCGCAATGTGCGTGAGGTAAGTATCTATCGCGCTATCCTCTACCTGCCTTCGATCTTGCCAGCCTTTGCGATGGCCTTCATCTTCATTGTGCTGGTTAATCCACAATATGGGATCGTCAATTATATTTTCTCGCTGTTTGGGGCACCTACCCAGGACTTCCTGGGCGATCCTTTAGGGGCAAAGAATGTGATTATCGCCCTTGCTCAGCTAGGGGCCGGTAATGCTGCCCTGATCTTTCTGGCCGGCCTGCGTGGTATACCCGATACTCTCTATGATGCTGCCAGGATTGATGGCGCTGGTACTATGCGCCGCTTCTTCTCTATTACTCTTCCTTTGTTGTCCCCGATCATCCTGTTCAATTTGATTACTGCTCTCAGCGGTGGTCTACAAATCTTCCAGCAGGCCTATATTATGACCAATGGTGGTCCTAATAATGGCACCTTGTTCTACATGCTCTACCTCTACCGTAACGCCTTCGCCTACGCTCAATTGGGCTATGCCTGCGCCCTCTCGCTGATCCTCTTTATCATTGGTCTGGCCCTGGCTGGCGTACTCTTTACCGTTTCACAGCGCTTTGTGAATTACGAATTGGTTAGCTAAGTAGCAGGATACGTTAGAACATAATAATTATCGGGAGGATACAGTTATGAGTACCCAGGTCATCGACAAAAAAAGCGTAGAGACTGATGAGATGATGCGTTATCGTCGACGTGCCACGCTACAACGTGTTATGCAAACAACCGGCCCACGCGTCTTCCTGATCCTTATGTGCCTTATCTACATCATTCCGTTTTATTGGATGTTGAGTACTTCACTCAAGTCGACAACAGATCTGGCACAGTTCCCTCCAAGCCTTTTTCCGACTTCGTTGCATTTTGAAAATTTTGCCCTGGCGGTAAGTACCATTCCCTTTGGGGTCTACTTTAGCAATACATTGCTCATTACGGTCCTGACTATCATTGGTTCGGTGCTGGCAAATCTGGTTGTGGCCTATGGCTTTGCATGCATTGAGTGGCCGGGACGCGATAAGGTCTTCTATATCGTGCTCGCGACTATGTTCATTCCTTTCCCGATCGCGATTGTCCCGCAATTTGATTTGTTTGCCCGCTTGCACTGGATTAACACGATCCTTCCTCTGGTCGTGCCTCACTTCTTCGCCGGAGCCTTCTTCATCTTTATGCTACGTCAGTTTCTGCTACAGATCCCTAAGGAATTGATTGAGGCATCGCGCATGGATGGGGCGACTGAACTGCAGATTATGTGGAATGTCGTTCTACCTCTGGCGCGTCCCGCCCTGGCGGCCGTGGCCCTCTTCTCAGGCATCGGTGCCTGGAACGACTTCATGGGACCCTTGATCTATCTACAGGATGACACGAAACGTACGCTGGCGGTCGGCCTGCAGGTCTTCCGCTCCACCCACGATATCCAGTTTAACCTGCTTATGGCAGCCTCATTGCTTACAGTGCTGCCCTTGATTATCCTGTTCCTGTTTAGCCAGCGCTTCTTCATTAAAGGCGTCACCGTCGGTAGCATCAAATAGCCATCGACCAGTCTGTTTACGTTACCCTCGCACCACCAGGAAGGGGCTCAAACGAAGCCCCTTCCCCGTTGGTATGACCCGCAAATCCCACCCGCATGTGCCCCACCCGCATGTGCGACCCGCAAATCCCAACCGCATGTGCCCCAACCGCAAATCCCAACCGCATGTGCCCCAACCGCAAATCCCAACCGTAGGTGCGACCCTCTGCGGTCGCTTGCCGCCCTCCGCAGAGCGGCGGCCCTGTATCCCAGCACATTGGTGCCCCATAGCATCACCCCTTCCTCCACGCGGTGCCCAAAAGCACCCCTGACTTTATACTGGGTTTATATGTTTTCGCGGAGATTGTCAACCATTATAGGGGAAAGATTCGTGTCGATAGTGAGAGAGGAAAAAGCTCAACCTTTCACATCACATTTCCCCTTGTCACTCGCGGAAAAAGAGCACCAGAAACATGTATGTTGTTTCTTTCAAACAGAAAAAAACGTTTTGTGCGCAACCTTTGCTCTTCGTTGCTGTGGTGATTTGTCCCTATTAGTTTCAAAGGAGGAAAGTGCTATGTCACATCATCTTGATACGCCTCTGGCACGCCAGAACGGCCAACTCTTTATCGACGATCTGTATGTCTTTAACGGTAACCACAGCACCGTGTTTGTCATGGATGTCAATTCCAACATTACTGAAGCTCATATACAACCAGGCTTCCATCATAAGGCACGCTACGAGTTCAAGGTGCACTTCGATGGAGCCAATTTCGAAACCCTGACGTACCGCATCTCATTCGGCAAAGCAGACGCAAACGGACGGCAGGCTCTACAGTTGCACGCGCTCACAGGCGGCGAGGCGCGCTCGGACTCGGCGCCTGGCGCTCTTGTGCTCGAAGGTCGGACCGGTGAGACGGTCACCGGGCCTGATACCCGACTCTGGGCCGGGCGCATCAACGACTCATTCTACATCGACCTGTCGCTGCTCGGTATGGTCAATTCGGCCGTGAGAAATGGGACCGCGCTCGACCTGTCGGGCTGGCACCCGGAGAAGGCGCAGAATAACTTCGCTGGCACCACTGTCGAAACTATCGTGCTGGAGGTCTCCCATCAGCATCCACAACTGCGGCCTGGCGCCTACATTGGTGTCTGGTGCGCCACGAAACTCGCCACGGACGCCGGCGGTTGGCGCCAGATCAACCGCGCGGGGCATCCCATAATGTGGCCGATCTTCTGGCCGGATGACGTCCACTTCACCCATCCCGCCAACACGCGGCACCCATCGGAGGACTTCAACACCGATGGCAAGCACATCGGAGACCTCATTGCCGCCGCCGTCGCGGCCAGTGGGACCTCAGACGATCCCCAGGGCTACGGCCAGACCGTGGCGCGGGAACTGTTCCCTGATGTCTTGCCCTACGTGGTCGGGACGCCGGCAACCTACGGATTCGCCGGGTTTAATGGCCGAACGCTGGCCGACAACGCACCCGAAGCGATGCTGTCCCTGGTGGTGAACACGGCTGTGCCCTCGGGGCTGAAGCCAGCCGTATCCCAGCAGTTCCGCGACAAGGACTTCCCGTACGTCGTGCCAGCGCGAGCCCCTGTGCAGTTCGGACCTAGATAATCATTACCGATCAAGCACGGTTGCGACACAAAACTTTTCCACACAGAAAGGCAGAAAATGATCCCATGAGTACAGGCACTATTGCCACAGAAGATGGAACAAAGCTCTTCTACAAGGATTGGGGCACGGGCCAACCCATCGTCCTCAGCCACGGCTGGCCGCTCAATGCCGACGCCTGGGATGACCAGTTGTTCTACCTGGCCTCACAGGGCTACCGCGCCATTGCCCATGACCGACGTGGTCATGGCCGCTCCTGCCAGCCCTGGGACGGCAACGACATGGACCACTACGCCGACGATCTGGCCCAACTCCTCGATACCCTTGATCTCAAAGATGCCATCCTGGTGGGCCATTCCACCGGTGGCGGCGAGGTGGCCCGCTACATCGGTCGCCACGGCACCTCACGCGTTGCGAAGGCTGTGCTGGTGAGTGCGGTCCCCCCGCTGATGCTCAAGACAGCCTCCAATCCAGGCGGCCTGCCCATCGAGGTCTTCGACCAGATCCGGGAGGGCGTTATCAAGGATCGCTCACAGTACTACAAGGATCTGAGCCTCGCCTTCTACGGTGCCAACCGGCCCGGCTCCAAGGTCTCGCAGGGCATTCTGGATATGTTCTGGCTCTGGGCGATGCAGGTCGGCCTCAAGGCTGCCTACGACTGCGTCAAGGCCTTCTCCGAGACCGACCAGACGGAAGACCTCAAACGATTTGATATCCCGACCCTGATCATCCAGGGCGACGATGACCAGATCGTGCCGCTCTCCGACTCAGGCACGATCTCCTCCAAGATCGTCAAGGACGCGACCTTGAAGGTCTATCCCGGCGCGCCTCATGGGCTCATGAGCACGCACAAGGAACAACTCAATAAAGACCTGCTGACCTTCATCAAGGCATAGGTCTTGCTCAAACTCCATCCGTCTCTCTATAAAGGTCCGCCAGGTCGTTGGTGAAACCTCATAGGGAGACGAGGAGCAATCAGAGCATCTATTTGAGCAAAATCGTCTGTTAGCTTTGTTCAATAAACGCTAGCCCGGTGAGTACGCGTTCAGCAAAATCCTCCGGGTAGCCGTGACCCAGGCCGGGAAGAACCTCTCGCTTACAAGGCAGGTCATGCGCGTCTATGATCGCGCCAACCCCTGGTTGCAAAGCTCAAGGTACGAGCACAATTTTGCCAAGGGCATGACGCTGCTCCAACTCGCGATACGCCTCGCGAACGTTGGCGAGAGGATAGACGCGGGCAATCGGGATTTCTAGTTCTCGCCTCTCAATAAGTTGGGCGAGCTCAGCCAGTACCGCAGCACTGCCCCCCTCAGCGTTACCCTCGGCCTTGACACCATACTTCTCTGCTGCCGCAAAGTTGATAATAGTATCGATGCGTTCTGGTCGGACACCAAGATTCAAAGCGAGTTCGACGTAATCAGCACCGAATGTATCGATAAAGGCATCGAGATGATTATCAGAGATGGTCCGAAGTCGCTCCTCGACGCCCTCGCCGTAGGCGACCGGGATAACATGGTGGTCGCTGAGCCACTGATGATGAGCTGGACTGGCCAGGCCGATCACCTTTGCACCCTCACTTACTGCCAGTTGCACCACGATTGAACCGACGCCACCGGCAGCACCTGAGACAGCAAGGGTGTCGCCCTGTTGCAGCGAGACAGCGCGAATGGCCGCGTAGGCGGTTGTCCCGGCGACGAACAGCGAGCCAGCCACTTCCCAGGAGACATTGGGAGGACGATGGATCAGGTCATTGGCCTCGACAACAACGAATTCTGCGTGGCTGGCCCTCTTGTGTGTGAAGCCAATCACTTCATCGCCCACGGTAAACGCTTGCACTCCTTCGCCGACAGCGGCAACGACACCCGCCAGGTCACTGCCCTGGCCAGAGGGGAAGGTACTGGGCCAGCGCTGATGAAACAGGCCTTTGCGGATGGATGCCTCACCAGGATTGATACTGGCAGCCTTGACGTTGACAAGTACTTGACCCGGACCTGGCACAGGCCGCTCGACATCTTCGACCTGCAACACATCAATATCGCCATAGTGATGAAATCTGACTGCTTTGGACATGATTTTCTTCCTTCTTTTTATCTATCTCTCTCGCGTGAAACGCTATGATAATTGTGTTTGGCGGCGGATAAATCTGCCTATCTGCTCAACTGATTGCTGTCCTTCAGGCAAGACATAAGCGTATTGCTGAAAGACGTGCCACATGTCATCCCACACGACTAGTTCGACCGGGACGTGTACGGCTCTGGCACGTTCGGCGACCTGCAGGGCATCATCCAGCAGGACTTCATCACGACCGACATCAATACGCAGAGGTGGGAAGCCGTGCAGGTCTGCGTAAATCGGGGAAATGAGTGGATTGTGTTTATCTTCCGAGCCAGCATAGAAGCTCGCCAGAAAGTTAATGGTCTGTGCAGAAAAGATGGGATCGACAGCTTCACGCGTCGTCCGGCTCTCAACCGTACCAACCAGGTCCGTCCAGGGCGAAAGGAGTACTGCCCGCCTGGCATGACGCTGTTCCTGTCACGCAAGGTTTGCAACAAGGCAAGAATCAGGCCGCCGCCTGCAGAGTCGCCTGCAAGCACGATATGCTCTGGTTTTGTTCCATTGGCAAGCAACCAGTGATAGGCGGTCAGGGCATCATCAATGGCGGCAGGAAAAACGTGTTCAGGCGCGAGACGATACTCAAACAACAGACTCCGCATACCAGACGCGGTCGCCAGACGTGCGACCAGATCACGATGCGACTTGAGCGAACCAATAATATAGCCACCGCCATGCAGATACAGCACCACACGTTCTGCGTCAGCATCAGGCGGACTTATCCATTCTGCGGGTAGGCCATCCACGTCAACCGCTTCGATGCGTGTCCCTTCAGGCAATGGAACTGGATGTCCGACATAGCCTTCGACCAACAATTCATAGTCGGTGCGCTGCTCTGCTAATGATGGCTGTGGCGCGTCCTGACGGGCAGCCTGACCAGCCAACAAATAGGAGCGAATCTGCACACTTTCCGGGCTAGACATAAGGAAACCTCTTCTTTCAACAAGGATCTCTCGATAAGAATATCTCGATTGGAGTGGATGACCAGGCCGTGCTCGGTCATCCACTCCATCCACTCCAATCCAACCAAAAAGTAGTGTTACTACTTGTAGCTACTCTACCCGAAAAGCTTGTATCTTGTAAGATGTAACCAAAAAGTGATATAGTTACCACATGGAAACTAAGCAACACAGCGGACCCGATATTTTCCAGGAGAACTGCCTGTCGCGGCAGGTGCTGCAATTGATCGCGGATCAATGGACGCCGCTGGTGATCTATGCACTGGAAGATGGCACGATGCGGTTTGGGCAATTGCTCAAGCGGATCGGTGGTATATCGAGGAAAATGCTGACGCAGACGCTGCGGGCAATGGAACGTAACGGCCTGGTGCAACGCGTCGTCTATCCTGTTGTGCCTCCAGCCGTCGAGTATTCTCTCACTCCATTGGGACAGACTCTGGTAGAACCAATAAAAACATTAGGCGACTGGGCTTATGGACATTTGCAGGAGGTCGCACATGCGCAAACGGCGTATGATCAGCGCGACCATACGCCGCTTCAGGATGAAGTAGCTTCTCTTGTCCAACAGCGCTAGCTACGAATTTTTATCATCATTACCAGACTGGGAACACACCTCAACCATAAAGCCGCCCGCCGCTTGCATAGAATCAGCAGCCTCTACCAGCCGGCCCCGTCGTACGGTGGAGGTTCACCTTTTGCGCGTTTCTTCTTTCGTCTTCGCCAGCCAATCACGCAGGGAAGGCATGTGGTCCTCGTAATGCTTGAAAGAGTTGCCGGCTATCAGCTGCCAGGGTCTCCACTCCTGAGGCATGTTCTTGAAACGGTGAGGATCATTGAGATCCTCGTCTCGAAGTTGCTGCACCACTTCCAAAAGAGCCGTGTATGCTTGCCGCTCTTCGTTGACGATGTCGTGTAAGGGTCGGTCCTTATTTTGCTGGTATGTGATCTCGTTGAGCTCATCGTCAGAGAGGTTCCAGAGATCGGAGTCAGCAAGGACGTGCGTGCGCAGAAGCGGAACTATCTCGTTCTCGCCCCATGCAACATGGGCAATGACGTCTTTTACCGACCATTTACCAGCAGCGCCTGGCTTCTGCATCTGCTCCTCATCGATCTGGGCCAGCAACGCCTCCCAGGCAGCTCGCGTCTCTGTAAGTGTCTTGAGCAATGTTGCTTTCTCCATGATATTCTCCTAACTGTTCCCGTTCAGCCCTCAAATGGACTTTCTCTCCCGACTATACTATGAAAACAGGACAGCTCTCACCCTCTTTGTGTAAGCAAAATCACCCCACGGTCGATGGTAGATATCCCATAGAGGCAGGCTGTTTCTATGGCCATACACCAATTGACAACCCCCCGCCTCATTGAGTACAATATGGGCAGGCGGCTCATAAGATGTTAACTCACGAGGAACATGAGATTTGTATCCTCAAAAAAGTCTTTTGGAGCCGCCACCAGACCACTCTCTTTCTTCTTTCCCACTACGACTCCATTTCCTTCTGCGTTGCTTTCCACCACATCCATCCAACACCCACCACCAGCAGGCTGAGTAGTGCGCCGCTGAGCATGGCGATGGGCGCGCCAAAGAGACCCGCCAGCCAACCCATCAGTAGATATCCCAGTGGTAGACTTCCATCGAAGAAGAGTACCTGCACACTTAAGACACGCCCGCTCAGGTGATTCGGTGTGACCGTTTGTAGGATAGTCATTGCCTGCATGGCAAAGGCTTCTTCCATAAAACCAATGCTTGCAATCAGCAGCAATGACAGGAAATAGCTGTGCGAGAACGAAAACATTACTTCCAGAGCTCCGAATGCCAGCATGCCGATCAGCACGCGCCAAGACGTTGGCTGCTGGTTACTCCAGGCTAACCATAGCGCTGAGAGCAACGCGCCAATACCAGCGGCGGCAGAGAGAAAACCAAAGCCAGTTGCTCCCACATGGAGCAAACCGGTGGCGAAGAGTGGAAGGAGAACATTGAAGTTTGAGCCGAAGAGCAAAACCAGGCCCACCACCACGATCACTAACAGTACCACAGGCGTTTTCCAGACATAGTCCAGGCCCTCACGCAGGCTCTGCCAGGTCTTCGCCACACCACCGTTTTGCAGGGGTCGTCCGTGTAGCTCCTGACTCTTGATCAGCGCCAGGCCCACCATCACCGGCAGAAAACTGAGCGCGTTGAGCAGAAAAAGCACAGTGACATTGCTGGCGGCAATAATCAGCCCTCCCAGGGCCGGACCAACAATGCGCGCTAAATTAGAGAGGGAGGAGTTTAAAGCTACAGCATTGGGCAGGTCCTCGCGTCCAACCATCTCGCCCACAAATGCTCGACTCGCTGGCCTGCCTAGACTGCTCGTCAAACCCACTAGCAGGGCTAGCACATATAGATGCCAGATCTGTAGTATCCCGGTCACAATCAGCGCCCAGAGCAGAAACGCTTGCAGCATGGACGCCGCCTGGGTCACCAATAAAACTTGTCGTTTGGGCCAGCGATCCGCAAAGACGCCTCCAAAGATTGAAAAGAATAGTATCGGCAAAGCCTGCAGCGCACCCACCAGACCAAGTTGCCAGCCACTGTGCGTCAACTCTAGTACCAGCCAGACTTGTCCGATACTCTGCATCACAGACCCCAGCAGCGAAACCATCTGGCCGAACCAGTAGAGACGAAAATTGCGATGCCGCAATGAGGTAAACGCCCGTCGCATCCCTCCATCCGCGCTCCATACCGTCATCTCCCGTTCAGAAGCGCCCGCAGCAGGACCAGGCCTCCTCAGAACAGGGAAAAAATACTTTTTCATGTTTGCGGTTCCTTCTCATACCCATCAAAAGCCATTCCTTAGCTAACCTACCCTCTACTAAACAGACCAGCAAAACAATATTTCTCCCTGCTAACCTGTTCAACGTATCGGATGACAAGTATACAAGAGAAGCACCCAGAAAACACCGTTCCATTGAACGATGCACAACCATTGACAACCGTGATACAATTAAAATGAGAAAAAACGTCTCTCACTAAACCTGCTGCAACTATCAATCCACTATTTATAAAACCCCACCATGTACGTGCGGGGCTTGCCCCGCTTATGACCTCCCATCTCGCAAATGCATCAATAAAAACTCCCTCATTGAAGAAATATCTGCGACAATCAACCCTTGACGCAATTGTCACCATCAAATATAATCACTATCAATGATTATTTGCGATACAAATCAAAAGAAGGCTATTATGGATCTACCGGCTCAAACAAAAAATGAGGTCAAGCGGCACGAACCTGTTACGTCTCTATTGCCAGTTCAACGGCAGTGGACAAGCGTACTACTTAACCACGCTGCCAGTCTGGCCCAGCAACACTTCACCCAGGCTTTATCAACACTCCATATTACTGCCCGCCAGTTTGGTGCTCTCTCTGTACTTGCAAATAAAGGACCATTGACACAGATAGAGCTCGGACGCTTGATTACAGTTGATCGCAATACAATGGTCTCGCTCACCGATGATCTAGAGCAACTCGGACTTGTACAACGTTGTCGGCATCCCCACGATCGCCGGGCCTACGCAATCACATTGACCGCTAATGGCCAGCATACCTTTGAGCAAGCAAACAAACTGGCCAAAGGCTCAGAAGAAGATTTTTATGCATCATTATCGGAAACAGACGTAACCCATTTGCGATCCTTGCTTCTCCGTTTGATTGAGACACAGGAAACAAGTCCCGAAAGGAAATAATATTATGCTAGCTTTTTTTGATCCAGGGCGTTTACTTGTCAGTATCGTTGCTCTGGCAACAATACTTGGAGGATTACTGGCGGATTTTGTCGTTCCGGCCACGGCTCGGCAACACATCTTTAATCCTCATTGGCCTCCACACGCTAAATTCCACAATGGACAAACCATTTCGCTAGGTATCCTGCTTGGCGGCCTCTCTCTTTTTCTGCTCTGGATTCCCCTGCAGACATCATGGCCGCAGTTTCAGCTCGCCGTGCTCATTGCATCTTTTTATTGGATAGCGCTTCTCTGCGCACGTGCCTTTCCCGGTACAGCCTGGACAGATCCCGAATTTAAATCTTCCGGACATGCTCTGGCCCCCCAGTTTATCCTGACCCTTATATTATTGGCTCTATTAGTGCTAGGATCTATCCTGCGGGCTTCTCACCTATAGTGTTTTGATCGGGTGTACAATATACCTCCACTTGAACCGAAGGCGAGAGGAAAAAGCCCAAAGAAACACGATCTGTACGTGCGGGGCTTGTCCCCGCTTCCTCCTCCCTCGCTCGAAAACTCAATAATAATAACGAATTGTACGTGCGGGGCTTGTCCCCGCTTCCTCCTCCCTCGCTCGAAAACTCAATAATAATAACGAATTGTACGTGCGGGGCTTGTCCCCGCTTCCTCCTCCCTCGCTCGAAAACTCAATAATAATAACGAATTGTACGTGCGGGGCTTGTCCCCGCTTTCTCCTCCCCCGCTCAAAAACGCAACAATAATAATGAATTGTACGTGCGGGTCTTGCCCCGCTTCCCCCTCCCCCACCCGAAAACAAATAATAAACACGAAAAGCCCCCGTAGGCGGCATAGACATGTGGCCCTCCAAACACCTCCCCACACAACCAACCGCCTGCCGGCCTCGTGCATGCCGCTCTGCTGGCGTACGCAACTTCCCCTTCACACGCACAAAGCAAGCTTTTCTTGACAACCGAGAAATCGGCATCTATACTTGCAAATATAGTATTTTCCATGTTTTTCTGCACGCCACCGCAGGCCAAAATTTTTTTACAACGCTTTGCACACGTGTGCATTGATAATCCTGGCCCACAAACGGAGGAGAGGCAACCAGCAAGGGAGTAAAACGTTTGCGTCCACACGAGGTTTCTATCGCTGATATCGCACGCATCGCCGGAGTCTCTCACACTACCGTCTCGCGCGCGCTACGCGAAAGTCCACTCATCAGCAGTGAGACGCGTGCGCGCATCCAGCGCCTGGCCAGTGAGATGGGCTATACACCTAACGCGATCGCGCAGAGCCTGCACACAAAGCAGACCAGCACCATAGGTCTGGTCGTTACCTCGATTGCCGACCCGTTCTTCGGTGATGTCGTCAAAGGCGTAGAAGAGGTGGCGCGCGCTTCTGGTTTCAGTGTGCTGCTCAGCGCGTCCTATAATAACCCGGAAGAAACCCTGGATATCATCGAGACCTTTCACCGTCGGCGCGTCGATGGTATCCTCGTCGCGTCTTCGCGCATCTCCGAAGACTATGGCCGTCGCCTGCACCACACCCATATTCCAACGGTGCTCATTAATAGTGAGGTTGAGGGCCAGGCCAACCTGCTCCATTGGATCTCGGTCGATGATTGTCAGGGTGCTCAACTCGCCGTTAATCACCTGCTACAACTGGGTCATCGCGCCATCGGCTATCTTGGTTGCCATAGCCGTCCAGCCTCGAATCTCCAGCGGCAGCAGGGCTATCTTAACGCCCTTCGAGCGGCCGGTATAGAGCCGTCGCCATCATGGGTTGTGATTCCTCCTGGTGCCGAGGCTTCGCAAGAAGAGGATCTTAGCGCCGGACAACATGCTCTCTCGCCTTTGCTTGAGGCTGGCGTTACTGCGATCTTTTGCTACAACGATATGACCGCGATCGGTATGCTAACTTCCTGCCATGCCAGGGGCATCGCTGTGCCGCAGGACCTGAGCATCATTGGTTTCGATGATATTACGATCGCCAGTTGTGTCACGCCTCCGTTGACCACCATTCATCAGCCACGTGTAGAACTGGGTCGCCTGGCGACTCAGGTGATGCTGGATCTGTTGCAAAGCCGTCCCGGAGCAAACCATACCCTGAGTCCTACACTCGTGTTACGCACGAGCACCGCTCCTTTGTCAAAGTAGATATATTGAGATATGGAAAGGGGATAATGTATGCGCCAGTATAATGCTGACAATCTGATCGTCCATCCTGGCGGTGCCAGCGATGCCGCCGTCATTACCGAAGTCACGCCAGAGTTGGCCGGCTGGGATTATCTTAATTTTCAGGTTCGTCGTCTACCTGAGCATGGTTCGTGGACATCTGCCACCGGTGAACATGAGCTGGCACTGGTTCCTCTCGGTGGTCGCATACGTGTCGAGTCGGATCGCGGCCAGTGGGAGCACATCGGCGAACGCACAAGCGTCTTTAGCGGCCTCCCACACGCCCTCTATCTGCCACGCCGCACATCCTTCAATGTCCAGGCGGAGACCTCTTGCGAATATGTTGTGGTCTGGGTGCGCACCGATCAAGATCACGAGCCGCGCCTGGTGACGCCCGCCGATGTCTCGATCGAGATCCGGGGCGGCGATAACGCGACCCGCCAGATCAACAGTATCATCCCACCTGGTTTCCCTTGCCATCGTCTGATCGTCGTCGAAGTATATACGCCCGGCGGCAACTGGTCGAGCTATCCACCACACAAACACGATATCCATAAAACAGATAGTGCTGGCAGCGTCGTTGAGGCCGATCTTGAGGAGATCTATTTCTACAAACTTAGCCGCCCCGAAGGCTATGCTTTCCAGCGTGTCTATACCGATCCTGAGTCTCCGCTGCATCGTGCTGGCAAACCCATCGATGCGGTCTTGCTTGCCCGCGAGAATGATGCTGTGCTGGTGCCCGAGGGCTACCATCCGGTCGCTTCACCTCCCGGCTATACCACCTACTACCTCAATGCCCTGGCCGGTAGCGCCCAATCGCTGGCCAATAGTGAAGATCCACGTTACGTCTGGATCAAAGCTGGCTATCAAGGACACGATACGCGTGTGCCGGTCTATGAGATAGCGCGCAAAGGTTAGACGAGAGGGGCAAGCATGGAAACGCTCAAAAAATTCGATGTGATTACGATGGGCCGCTCTTCAATTGATCTTTATTCTAACGACATTGGAGCGCCTTTTGTGGAGATCGGCGGTTTTGCGGCCTACGTCGGCGGTTGCCCAACTAATATCAGTGTGGGTACGCGCCGGCTGGGCCTGGACGTGGCGCTACTGACGGCGGTGGGAGACGACCAGGTCGGGGATTTTATCTTGCATTTTCTTAAACGTGAGGGTGTTACGACGCAGTTTATTCCTCGCAAGCCAGGACTGCGCTCAAGCGCGGTCGTGCTTGGCATCGAGCCGCCTGATCGCTTTCCCCTGACCTATTACCGCGAGAATTGTGCTGATATCGCTCTTACCATCGATGACGTTCTGGCTACGCCAATCTCTGAGGCCCGTGTCCTGCTGATCAGCGGCACTGGTCTGTGCAAAGAGCCCAGTCGCAGCGCTACCCTTTTCGCGGCTGAACTGGCACAGCAGGCTGGCGTCCCCGTTATGCTCGATATTGATTTCCGGGCCGATCAGTGGCACGATCCGCGCGCCTTCGGCATCACCCTGCGTTCAGCCCTGCGCCTGATCGATGTGGTGCTCGGCACCGAGGACGAGATCAATGCTGTGATGCTGACGGATACCAGCCAGGTCAACCTGACGCACTCCCAGATCTCGGATGCGCGAGTGAGTGGGGATAGTCTGGCTGCCATTCACGCTATGCTGCGATTGGGGCCGCGCCTGCTCATTCAAAAACGTGGCGCCGCTAGCTCGCTGATACACACGATCTCTAATGGCGTCATTGCTGAACCGATGGCGGTGCCCGGCTTCCCGGTAGAGGTCCAAAATATTCTGGGCGCGGGCGATGGTTTCGCGGCTGGTGTGGTGTATGGCTTCGTTAATGGCTGGGACTGGTACAAAACGGTGCGCATGGCGAACGCCTGTGGCGCCATCCTGGTCACTCAGCATGGCTGCGCCAACTTCATGCCCACTCATGATGAGGTAATGACATTTATTCAGGAGCACGGTGGGTTTTAAACCGCGAGGATCAATCGTAGGTGCGCCCCTTGCGGGCGCTTGCCGCATTGCGGCCCCGTACCACGAGCATCGATCGTAGGTGCGCCCCTTGCGGGCGCTTGCCGCATTGCGGCCCGTACCACGAGCATCAATCGTAGGTGCGCCCCTTGCGGGCGCTTGCCGCACTGCGGCCCGTACAGGAAGAAAAACCATGAACGAACAGCCAACGTTGACGATGGCACAGGCCATCATTACCTTTCTTAAAAATCAATATGTTGAACGTGACGATGTAGCGCAGCCCTTCTTTGCCGGTTGCTTTGGCATCTTCGGACACGGCAACGTCGCTGGTATTGGTCAGGCCCTACAGCAGTTGCCCGCTTTTCGCTATTACCAGTCGCGCAATGAGCAGGCGATGGTGCATAGTGCCGTGGCCTACGCCAAAACCAAAAACCGGCTGCAAACCTTTGCCTGCACCTCTTCGATTGGACCCGGTGCCACTAACATGCTCACGGGTGCCGCTCTGGCGACCATCAATCGTCTGCCAGTTCTGCTACTACCCGGCGACATCTTCGCGCGCCGCAATGTCGCTCCAGTGTTGCAACAACTTGAGTCCACGTACTCGCAGGACATCTCGGTCAACGATAGCTTTAAACCGCTTAGCCGCTACTGGGACCATTAATCGCCCGGAGCAGCTCTTGACCTCGCTGCCGGAGGCCATGCGTGTGCTGACCAGTCCGTCCGAGACTGGTGCGGTCACGCTCGCGCTTCCTCAGGATGTGCAGGCCGAGGCATACTCTTATCCAGCCGATTTTTTCCAGCCTCGTACCTGGCACATCCCGCGCCTGCGAGCCGATCGCCAGGCCTTGCAACGTGCGGCTAGCTGGATTCGCGCCAGCCAGCGCCCGTTAATCGTCGCCGGCGGCGGCGTGATCTATTCGGAGGCCAGCGCCCTCCTGCGCCGCTTTGTCGAACAGACGGGTATTCCAGTGGGGGAAACGATGGCTGGCAAGGGTAGTCTGCTCTATAGTGATCCGCTGAACCTGGGCGCCATCGGCGTGACCGGCACGTTTGCCGCCAATCGTATCGCCCGCGAGGCCGACCTGGTAATAGGCATCGGCACGCGCTACAGCGATTTCACGACGGCCTCTAAAACCGCCTTTCAGCATCCCAACGTCCGCTTTATCAACATCAATGTTGCTGAATTTGATGCGTTCAAGCATGCGGCCTGCCCCCTGGTCGGCGATGCGCGTGCGACGCTGGAAGAGCTGTTAACGCTGCTGGATGGCTATACGGTTGCTCCGGATTATCGCGCCCAGGCAACGCAGTTGCACACTGCATGGGACGCCGAAGTCGAGCGCCTCTATGCGATCCGCAACGAGCCCCTGCCGAGCCAGAGCGAGCTGATCGGCGCGGTAAACGAACTGAGTTCGCCCGAGGCGATCATGGTCTGTGCCGCCGGAAGCCTGCCCGGCGACCTGCACAAGCTGTGGCGGGCCCGCCACGTCAAGAATTATCACCTCGAATACGGCTATAGCTGCATGGGATACGAGATTGCCGGGGGCCTGGGCATTAAGATGGCTGCGCCTGAGCGCGATGTCTATGTTATGGTGGGCGATGGCTCCTATCTGATGATGAATAGTGAGATTGTTACTTCCATTCAGGAAAACTATAAGTTGATTATCGTCCTGCTCGACAATCATGGCTTCAAGAGTATCGGTGGCCTCAGTCGCTCACTGGGCCAGGAGGGCTTCGGGACGCGCTACGCCTATCCCGACAACAATATCCTCCCCGGCGATACAACGGGCGCCGAGGTTCATACGTTGCCGGTTGATCTGGCTGCCAATGCGCGTAGCCTGGGCGCGCACGTCATCGAGTGCCAGACCCGCGCCGATTTTGTGGCCGCGCTTGAGGCGGCGCAAACAATCGATCATACCACAGTCATCTATATCCAGAACGACCGCTACCTCGGTGTGCCAGACTATGAAAGCTGGTGGGATGTGCCGCTTGCGGCGACCAGTGAGATGCCTGCGGTGCAATCCGCCTACACAAACTGGGCTGAGAAACGCCAGCATGAACGCTATTTCCTGTAAGTATTTAGCCGTGCGCTGGCCTCATGAGTGGCCGCGCAAATTCTAGGATAGGTGGGCAAAAAAGATGATGATACGTGTTGCGAACGCCCCTTGTTCATGGGGCGCGCTCGAATTTGAAGGTCTGGCGGGCGAGAGCATCGGCTATCAACAGATGCTCAATGAGCTGCGTGCCACTGGCTACATTGGCACAGAGCTAGGCGATTGGGGCTTTATGCCCACCGAACCTGTTCAGCTACGTTCAGAGTTGGAACAACGTGCGCTCACAATGGTGGGAGCATTTGTCCCGGTGGCGCTGGCCAATCCGGCCGCTCACGACCCTGGCGCCGACGAAGCCCTCAAGGTCGCCCGCTTACTTGCCGCCGTAGCCAATCCAAACGACCAGCCACCCTTCCTGATTCTCGCCGATGCCAACGGGACCGTGCCGCAACGCACACGCAACGCCGGGCGTATCACGCCCGAGCAGGGACTGAGCTCGGCGCAATGGACGACCTTCGCGCGCGGTGCCGAGCATATCGCGCGCGCTGTCTATGATGAAACAGGCTTGCGCACCGCCTTCCACCATCATTGCGCCGGCTACGTCGAGACGCCGCAGGAGATTGCTCGCCTGCTAGAGCTGACCGATCCAACCCTGCTGGGACTGGTTTTCGATACCGGCCATTACCTCTACGGGACAGGCGGCACGGACGGCCAGCATGTGCTGGATGGCCTGAGACTCTTTGGCGAACGCATCTGGCATGTGCATTTTAAAGATTGCCATCCCCAGGTAGCCGAGCGCGCCCGCACTGCAGGCCTCGATTATTTTACCGCCGTACACGATGGCGTCTTTTGTGAACTGGGCCAGGGAAGCGTCCCTTTTGCGGAAATCAGCCCATGGCTATACGAACAACATTACCATGGCTGGATCGTCGTGGAACAGGATGTCCTGCCCGGCATGGGAAGCCCTAAAGAAAGTGCGCAGCGCAATCGAAATTATCTTACATCGATCGGTCTTTAGACTATAGGAAACATAGCGAGGGTAGAGGAGAAACCTTGTGCCAGCAAATCGATTAAAGATCGGCCTGATCGGAGCCGGGCGTATTGGCTCTCTGCATGCCGAACATCTGGTTACACGCATTCCTGCGGCCCACCTGTTGATGGTAGCTGATACGAATGAAGAGGCTGCGCGCGCCTGCGCGGAGCGCTATACTATCCCCTCTTTTACATGTAATTATATGGAGCTTCTAGAACATCCCGCTATTCAGGCCGTTGTCATCTGCTCATCAACCGCTACGCATGCGTGTATTATCGAGGAGGCGGCGCAGCTGGGCAAGCATATCTTTTGCGAAAAACCGATCGCCCTTGATCTGCCTACAATCGATCGGGCAATTGCGGCAGTTGAACGGGCCAGCAGCGGACGAAATTTAAAACTACAGATCGGCTTCAATCGGCGCTTTGACGCCAACTATCGTCGTGTACGCCAGGCGGTGGAGCGGGCGGAAGTGGGTCGCCCACATCTGCTGCACATTACCAGCCGGGATCCAACCCCACCACCCATCGAGTATATCCGTGCCTCGGGCGGACTCTTTCTTGATATGATGATCCACGACTTCGATATGGCCCGCTTCTTGATCGGCTCTGAGGTCGAGGAGGTCTTTACCCTGGCCGGGGTGATGAGCGATCCTGCCATCGGCGAGGCTGGCGATGTGGATACGGCGGTGGTGATGCTGCGCTTCGCTAACGGCGTTATCGCCACAATCAATAATAGCCGTCGCGCCGCTTACGGCTATGATCAGCGCGTAGAACTGCTGGGTAGCGCTGGAGCAATCAGCACCGATAATAATTATCCCAACACTGCTATCATCAGTGATGGCCGGTGCGTGCGGCGCGATCTGCCACTACACTTTTTCCTGGAGCGCTACACCGAAAGCTTTGTCCGCGAACTGAGCGCGTTCGTAGAGGCGGTGCACTATGACCAACCCGTACCAGTCAGTGCCCAGGACGGGCGCGCCCCGGTGGTGATGGCTCTGGCCGCTCACCGTTCGCTGCAAGAACAACGACCTGTACGCCTCAGCGAGATCGATGCTATCTACTCGCAGCCATGAGAAAAACCGTATACAAAATATCTGCTATCTGACATCCAGGAGGGATATTGATGACAGTCAAAATGAGCCGTGGCAAATTCGCCGCTTTAAATGCTTGCGCCAATGAGCAAGGCGTCATTGCCGCCCTGGCGGTTGATCATCGTTTGAATCTCTTGCAGGCGATTGCCGACGCGCGCCGTGCGGATGCGACGATACGCGATCTGCATGTATTCAAGGCGACGGTGGCTAGCGTCCTCTCGCCTCATGCCAGCGCGCTGCTGCTAGATCCTGAATATGGCCTCGAAGCGATCGCCAGTTGCGCGCCTACGACAGCGGTAATGCTGGCCTATGAGAAGTCCGGCTATACAGGTGAAGCGGGAGATCGCTTGCCCGACCTGCTACCGGAATGGAGTGCGCGCCGCCTGATTGAGGCTGGCGCGCGCGCCATCAAAGTCCTGCTCTATTACAATCCCCGTGACCATGCGCACATCAATGCACGCAAGCAGGCCTATGTTGAGCGCGTCGGCGCCGAGTGTCTGGCACTGGATGTCCCTTTTTTCCTGGAGCCGCTAGTCTATGACCATACGTTGGGCTATAGTCAGGAGTTGGCATTTGCCCGCCAAAAACCAGCCTATGTGACGAGCGTGATTGAGGAATTTGGGCAGCCGCGCTATGGCGTCGATGTGCTCAAGGTCGAGTTGCCCGTCAACCCTGCCTTTGTGAGCGGCACGCGCGCTTTCACTGGTGAGACAGCGTACACCCGCCAGCAGGCCCTGGAATATCTACGCTCCGCAGCCAGCGCAGCCACGCTCCCATTGATCTATTTGAGCGCTGGGATCTCCGACACAACCTTCTGCGAAATGCTAGAACTGGTTGCTGAAGCCGGTGCGCGCTTCTCGGGCGTGCTCAGTGGCCGCGCGACCTGGCAAGGCGCTATCCCAATCTATGCCCGACAGGGTCAACAGGCGTTGGAGGACTGGCTTGCCGAGCACGGCGTGCAAAATATTCAAGCCATCAATCGCGTGGTTACCGTCGGCGCCACTGGCTGGTGGGATGTCTACGGTGGCCGCGCTGCTATCGAGCTCGTCTAAAGGCAGTCACCTGTCAGACCAACGCGGTCTCTTGCAACAGACAATACCATTTACTGCTTACGCTGGTGCGCTAGCAGACAACAACCAATACGAATCTCTTAAACCTCCTACCTCTAATTTAAATAAAACCCCCATTGTAAAAAAAGCAACAATAATAACGAATTGTACGTGCGGGGCTTTTCCCCGCTTACTCCTCCCCCACCCGAAAACGCACAATAAACATGAAACGCCCCCGTAGGCGGCATAGGCATGCAGCCCTCCAAACACCTCCCCTTCGACCCTTACCATACGCAATCTCCCCTTTACACGCACAAAGCCCTCCCACGCCAGACCATCCCAACTCAAACACCCTTATTCAGAAACCCATCCACCACCTGCATAAATTCAGCAAATCGAGTACGGTGAATATTATGAGAAGCCCCCGCAATCTCCACAGCAGCACTCGGAGCAGAAAGTCGCGCCTGCACCTCTTCCCAGGCTCTTTCATCCAGCGTCGAACCCAGTGCACGGTCGGCCCGCACCACCAGCGTAGGCACCGCAAGCTTGCTCAACAGAGGCAATAGCTCGCCCTCTTTCTCTGTGTCAGCAAACACACTCACCACAGCTTCTCGGCTGACCTTGCTGGACGCATCCAGGCAGAATAATCTTGTTTGATTGTGTGCCACTCACTGTCATCGTTCTTTCCTATCTATTTCTAGAGTTTTTTCTTCATTATGACACACACCATGTCGATCCGTCAGGCCTGCTCGCCAACGAAACCCACTGTCTTAAACCCGTACACCTCATTTAAATGACTTGAATAGTTTATATTTATCGTTTAATAGCACAATCATACTAGAATGAGAACAAAGAGAAAATATGGACTTGGCATGCGATAGAAGAATTTTACTACCGTTGGGCTCTATTGTTGGGAGGATGCAGAAGATTGATTGGATTAAAAACCAAAACCGCGACACAAGAGAAAACAAGCAAGAAGACTCTGCGTGCATATCTACCAGCACTTATTATTAGTGTCTCTGTTATCGTGTTTCTACTGCGGGTTATTTTCTTTGTGGCTCCGTATGGTGCTGTAGAGCAAGATAGTGGCTGGCTCATGGGCGTCGCCAAAAACCTCGCTTTGCGAGGCATCTATGCTTCATACACCAATACGATCACACAAGAAGGTGCAGGTGCGTTCCCGAGCATTCACGACAGGTTCTCGGTTCAAGATGGGAATGGTTATTCCTATTTTCCTGCCGCTGTAAGTGTCGGACCCGGTTATATAGTGCCTGAGGCGGGTTTTATTCGAGTTTTTGGCAGTGGGTGGTGGCAATATAGAGCCTGGCCTTTGCTTTGTTACGCAGGATTGCTGTTACTGCTTTTTTCTTTTGCCTGGTGGATCGGCAATTTATCTTCATTGCTCATTTTTGAGGTCTGGTTATGGCTCATTCCTCAGCTCACAATACAATTCGCATATGAAGCATTTGGCGAACATATTGCACTTCTTAATTTGTTAATAAGCTTTTTTCTATATTATCTCTCTCTCTATAAAAAGAGAAAATATTTGTTCTACCTCGCCGCAGGCCTCTTCTTATCTTTTTCAATCTTAACGAAAACGTTATTTGCCTTACCTGCGGCAACGTTCGCGGTCCTTTTTTTGCGGGAACTGTGGATCTATCGTCAGGAGAGGAAAAGCCTCTTCATTCGATGGTGCCTTTTGGCTGTAGGGCTCCTGGTGCCATACCTTTCATTTGAAGTATACCGCTTTCTTGTGCTTACATCTCAATTTGGATATATAGGATGGGAGGCAATTAATAAAGACATCTTTCTTAATACCCGAGATGCTGGTAGTGGGATCAGCAATTTATCCGACATCTTGCACGCCCCCCTGGCTCGCATCAATGAAAGAAAAATAAATATCTGGCTTGACGTTGGCATACAACAATACTTGGTTCTATGGGCGATTCTTCTGCTTTCACCATTTGTCGTTTTCAAATTTGTCGCGCCCAATAAAAAAGTTCTGGCCTTAATGCTGTATTTGGCGCTAGCCTTCTCATTTCTATGGTTTATTTTCATTGCTCCTAATGAATGGAGTCGACACGTCTGGCAAGGCATACTATTGGGTATGCTGATGGTGAGTGTTACATTTGGTTTACTCATTCAGAATACCTTTACTCTAAGGGTGAAGCTAGTGTACATAGCTTTGTGTGTTATCGCCACGGCAAGCATGGTGAATTACCAGGTTTTGGAGCCTAAATTTTTCCTTGACCAACATTCTATTGATAAATGGCGTGCCGTCCAATATATCCATGGCTCCGATGGTTTTCCACATGTGGCAATCTTCTCCATGGCCGATCAACAGGCGCTCATCAGCTATTTCAATGCGCATATCCATCAGGATGACCGTGTTTATTATGAAGGTGGGTTCCTTGTTGCGGAGGTTTCACCGCTGGTTGACAAGGTCTTTTACCCACTGAATCGCTATTTTAATAACGAGGAATTCAATCCAGATAATGGATCATCGTATCTGATCTTCGGTCCTTATCAACAGGGCCCATGGTCAATAGTAGCACCTGATTATATGCATATTAAGATGGCCTCGCTCTGTGATCAGGTGGTGTTTCGGAACTCCTCTTATATTCTTTGTACGTTAAAAGAATAAGAAGAATCCAACCCGCCATATTAAACTGGTACGCCTCGTTTAGAGGATGAAAGTGTAGCCTTCACCGGACCTGATCTCTCGCACCTGGTCTCCAACGCCCAGTTTCACGGACCTGTTCAGGCTGTCAACTTCGGCGTTGACCCGCAGGCGACCATCCTCAAGGGTGACCTCGATCAATAATCCTCTGAAACGCATGGGCAGGCTTAAGCCACGTAGGTGAGCCATGTCCTTGGGGTTGAGGTAGAGGATGTCGTCCCGAATTACCTCACCCATATAGCTGCGCTGCACCAGGTCCAGCGTCCCTGACATCACTCCCATGTGGATACCTTCGGCTGTGGTGCCTCCTTGTATGTCGCCGACATCGCTCTCCAATGCCACCATATAGCGCTCCCAGGAAACCCCGGGATTGATCTCCGAGAAGATCCCGGCATACGTTACGAAGCTCAGGGTGGACCCATGCGAGGTGCGAGCATCGTAGTAGTCGACTGTCTTGCGCAAAGTCTCAGTCGTGTATGGATAACCGAGGCGCTCAAAGATCTGCTTTAGCTCATCCTGCCGGAAAAGATAGAATAGCAATACGGTGTCTGCCTGCTTCGATAGTTTGTAGCGGTCAGGCTCTTTTCCCTGGGCGCGCAGGATGCGGTCGAGCCGCTGGATGTTGCCGTATTCCCGGCGATATGCATCCCAGTCCAATTCCTCCAGCTCCTCCCAACCCTCGAACTGGCTGATTACTCCATCGGCATGGAAGGGGATGTACATTTTGCGGCTCATCTCCTTCCAGAGCTCAATCTCCTGGTTGGTAAGGCCAATCCGTTCGCAGAGTGAGCGTCGCCTCCGCTCCGCCAGCATATCCAGCAGCCTGCCTGCTACGTCCGAGATCCATGCCACCATTACGTTGGTGTACGCATTGTTGCGTAACCCGGCCTTGCTGGAGCCTGGATATTTCTCATGGAACTCGTCGGGTCCCATGACGCCGTGGATCTCGTAGCGACCACGTTCCGGGTTGAAGTGGGCGATACTGGACCAGAAACGGGCGATCTCCATCATCATCTCGGCACCCGGCCCGAGCAGAAAGTCGGTATCGCCCGTGGCCTGCAGGTAGTGCCAGATGTTGTAGAAGATGGCCGCGCTCACGTGCCTCTGGTTCTGGCTCAGGTCGGCTTCCCATAATCCGGAACGCGGGTTGAGGTGCACGATCTGCGTCTCTTCCTTGCCGTCGCTACCGCTCTGCCAGGGATACATCGCGCCCCGGTAACCGGCTTCTCGCGCCAGTGCACGGGCCTCGTCAAGCCTGCGATACCTGTACATCAAAAGACCACGGGTGATCTTCGGTAGCCGGAAGTTCAGGAAGGGATAGACATAGAGTTCGTCCCAGAAGATGTGGCCGCGATAGGCTTCCCCGTTGAGACCGCGCGCGGGCACGCCAGCGTCGAGGTCGGCCGTGTGGGGAGAGCAGGTCTGCAGGACATGCGAAGCATGAAAACGCAGTAGGAACTGGACCCGTTCGTCGTTGGGCACCCGGATATCGCAGTCGTCCCACAATTCGTCCCACGCACGCTGGTGCAGGCTAAAGGCTTCGCCGAAGGTACCGAAAGATTTGACTGCCTTCTCGGCGTTGGTCAGTGGCTCGTTGATCGCCTGGTCGAGCGAGGTATAGAATGAGACGAGCTTCTCTACTCGCACTGGTTGCCCTTGCTGGAGCTCAAAGCCTAGCGTCTGGTGGGCATAGTCCTCCATTTGATAGAGCCCACGCTTGATCTCTATCTCACCATTTTCGTCATATACACGCGTTCTGGCTGCTTCAGATACATAGATATGGGATTGGCGGGTCTGTGCTATCAAAGAGATGATGTCCGGACCTGGATTTCGGCTCGCCACTGGATGCAGATGGTGACCTTCGAGCTCGCGGTAGCGGGCAACCCCCTGGTTTATGACGCGCGCATCCAGCGCCGTGATGACCTCTACATTGCCGGACCAGTTTTCAGCGGTGATGGTCCATTCCAGAGCCGCCTGGTGCATATCAAACATGCTGACAAAGCGCCGGCTGGCGAGCGTCGTTTCGCGCCCCCCACGATCTCGGAAACGCAGCTTGCGTATCACTGTGGCGTTACGGAAGTCTACTTCGTGTCGGTAGCTTAGCAGCTCAACGTTCTTCAGGTTGATCGGCTCGTTGCCTTCAATCCGGAGCTTGAGTACGAGCCAGTTGGGGAGGTTGACCAGGTCTTCATTGAGGACCGGGCGACCACCCATGATGGTTGTCTCTCGGTTATAGCAACTATGGGCATAGGTACCAGGATAGTGGATGTCGTCTACGTCGGCCCACTCGGCGCTGCCCCGCGTGCAGAAATAGCCGTTGCCGGTCGAGGTCAGTACCTCCCGCAGCCTCTCCTGCTCGGGATCAAAGTCATCGTAAGCGAGCGTCCAATCCTTTGGATCAGGTCTGAAGCCCGCGCTGGACTGCATTCGCTTTGCTTCCGTTGGGTCCGGGACGGCCAACCTGTCGAGGAACTTCTCGACCTCTCCAATTGTGTTCAATATATAGTCTGCGGCAGTGGTGCGGCCAGCGGTCTCAGGATCGTCGGAGCTGCCGACGAAAATACCAATGCCACGCCCCTTCAGGGCTCGGAAGGCGTCTTCATCAGTGATATCGTCACCCAGATAAACAGGAACTACATCATCTCGGTCCAGACCCAGCGCCTCAAGTAGATAGAGTACCGCCTTGCCTTTGTCCCAGTCTAATTTGGGCTGGATCTCATAGACCATCTTGCCTGGAGTGACCTTGAGCTCGTCGGGATGCTCGCTAAGGATGGTATCAACAATCTCTTTGACTCGGGGTTGCTGTTCTTCTGGTACAAGGCGGAAATGCGCGGCCACAGAACTCTTTTTGGGCTCAATCAGAGCTCCTGGAAGATCGGACAGCTCGGCGCGTAGCCGCGCCTCTACCTCTCGTAGCAGTCCCTCGAATGACGCACCTTCCTCGCGCTGTATAGACCCTCCGGACGGGCTCCAGATGTCAAAGCCGTGGCTGCCAGCCACGATCAGGTTGTCGAGCCCCATGAGCTCCTGCACAACCCGGCGGTCGCGACCGCTAACCACTCCCACAGGCACGCGTTCGGCTAACCTCCTCACGACATCACGCATGCTGTCCGAGATCACAGCATCCTCGGGCCGGTCGCGGATCGGTGTCAAAGTCCCATCGTAGTCAAGGAACACTGCCGGCTTCTTGCCGGCGAAGCGCTGCGCCAGCATCTCGCCCTGGTCGAGCGCGTGGGGTAGGTCGCTGATCTGCCTCGCCATAGTAGTTCACCCGCCTTTGTGAGTCGCCTCTTTCGGCTGCCCTGACTGCCTGCCCTCTCTCAGAGTGTTTAGTATTTAAGGATAGGGCAACGATGAGAGCTAAAGGGGGCCATTTGACATAATGACCAGATATCATAGCCAACAGCCCATTAGGTGCGGTAACTCACCAGCACACGACAAAGTGCTATCCGAGTAGCAGTCGAATTATATCATTTTTCCCTGGTAAGCGTCTGTGATCAGCCCTTATTACCTGCAAGGATTTTTTTCATATGTTATAGCATAACTGTACGTGCGGGGCTTGCCCCCGCTTTTCTCCTCTACGCCCGAAAAATTAAATTATAGCGGATCAACCTTTTTTATCAGGGAAGGACATCGGGGACAATGGGTAGCGAAAAGGTGAAGGTCGAGCCCTCACCCTTAGTACTCTCCACCCAGAGTTTTCCGGCATGCCTCTCAATTATCTGGCGCGAGAGGTAGAGGCCGATACCCAATCCAGGATATGGTTCATCTGGATTCGTTACCCGGTAAAATTGATTGAATATCTTGCTATGGTGGATGGGGTCGATGCCAATACCTGAATCTTGTACCTGGACCACGGCTATTTGGTCTTCTCTATGCAGCATTCTGACAACAATAGTGGAGGCGCGAGGTGAATATTTGATCGCGTTGGTTACAAGATTCACGATTACCTGTCCGATGCGGTCTCGATCTCCCAGGATGGTCGTGTTTGTCTTTCCTTCGAGCTTGATATTATGGGTGGCCGTGGTCGCTTGCATCTGCTCAACTATTTCAGCAACCAGCGTATCTAGCTCAAAGGGCTTCTGTTCCATGGTTAGTTTACCATCCTGAGCCTTGGAAATATCGAGCAGGTCGCCAATAAGTTTAGTGAGTTTATTGAGCTGCAAATCCATAATAGAGAGAAAGCGATAAATATCTGGTTCATCACGCTTCTCAAAGCGCTTCAGCAATACCTGCGTGAATCCTTTGATGCTGGTGACAGGCGTTTTCAGTTCATGGCTAGCCATGCTGATAAAATCATCTTTGCGCTGATCCAGTTCTTTCTGCATGCTATTATCCAGAATGAAGGCCACGCATTCATTGGGGTTGGACTCATCCAGGGCGGCAGCCGTAACGACTACCGAGAGGAGCGTACCATCCTTGCGATAGTATGCTTTTTCGTACGGTTTCGGGATAGCACCTTTCTCTCTGAGTGCCTTTAGTGCCTGCAGATCAACTTCGGTGTACTCCGGTGGCGTCATTCTAGCCCAGTCTATTTCACCTGCCTGCAGGTCTTCGCGCGTATAACCCACCATTTGCAAAAAAACATCGTTGGCTTCGTTGACATGGCCTTCCATATCGCAGAAGATCACGCCTACGATATTCGCATCAATCAGTCGGCGCAGGCGTGCCTCGTTATTTTGAATCCGTTGCCGCGCCAGGACTTGCTCTGTTACTTCCATAGCATGGACAATAATGCCGCTGACTTTACCTCGTGCATCGTTGGCAGGTTGATACACAATATTGAAGTAGCCGGGCTCCAGTATACCTGTGCCTGCTCGGTCAATCATGGCTAAAACTTCATTCCCCATATACGGGACGCCGGTTTGATAAACACGATCGAGCAGTTCAAAAAAACCTTGACCTTCCAGGTCCGGCCAGTTCTCACGTACGGTCTTCCCCAGGGTAAATTCGCGGTTGCCATAGAGCCAGCGAAATGAATCATTAATCAATGCCAGGCGATGTTCGGGTCCAGTGAGTATACTGATCAGCGCAGGTGCCTGGACAAACAGGTCATTCAGGTGCTTTTGCGCCACTTCAGCCTGCCTGAGCGCCTCCTGTTCACGGGCCAGTAGTATTCTAGCCTGCTCCTCACTCGCCAGGAGCAGGTCGGTAGATTGTTTTTGCTTGCTTATATCACGAAAGTTACCCAGAATAGCGTGCACAGCAGGATAATGCAGTAGATTGGTGGCCGTCCCTTGCAGCCAGCGATATTCGCCGTTTTTTTGCCGAAACCGGTACTCAAACGTGGCGGAAAGCCCGGCAGTTTTCAGCACAGGAGCCAGGGCCGCCTGTACTGCGTCCAGGTCATCTGGATGGATTAAAGTAAAACCATTTTGTCCCATAAACTCTTCAGAAGTATAGCCAATCACATTTTCTGTTGAAGGACTGGCATAAGTAATAAGGCCCTCAGGGCTCATTAACGCGATCGCGTCTGCGCTATTTTCGATCAGTGCTCGAAAAAAAGACTCATCTCGGCCAAAATTATCCATTGGTGTTATCTCACCCAGGTCAGTTTTAAATATATCCATCTCTAGCTTATCCATATTTTATGATGTGGTGGAGAAGATGCTCTGTACGCATCTTCTCCACCACATCATAAAACCTGATCGGGCGCGCCTGCGCCCGTCCGCACAGGGGTGACACACTTCCCACGATAATAGGAATCTGACACTCTGTAGAAAAAAGATTGCAAAAAATTACACTTCTATTACAAGATACGGACGATTAAGATAATGGGTAACTGCCAATAAAAAATAGCCTTTCCTGCTTTTGAAATAACAGCACTTATACAGCTATATATGCTATCCTTTATAATAGGCGGAGTTAATCAAAATTCTAGCATGAACCCTAAAAAAGCCCGCATGGATACGCAATGAATGCAGCAATAAATATGATCCGTACATGCGGGGCTTACCCCATTGCCGTTGAGATACAAAGAATTTGAGCTCAAACATAGGATTGGAGCTTGCTTCCCCTTTTCCCTTCCTGTACGAAAAAGCGACAAGAAAGACGATGCACATAGGTTCGGGCCTCAGCGCCCGATTGCCCCACAGGTAGTGGGGCCCGGTCTCCTCGCCGCTCGGTCTCTCATCACCGATACCTCGACCCACGCGGTGCCCAAATGCATGGTCCGTGTTTGGGCACCGCGTGAAGGAAAGGATCATGCCACAAGGCACCCTATCGCTAGGATACTGGGTCGCCGGGGCGGCAATCGGCCGCTGAGGGCCGAACCTATACCATTCGTTCTTCTTCTTGTTTTTTCGTATGGGAAGGGGAAAAGGGGGGCAGGCTCCAATCCCATGCTTCTGAGCTCAAATTCTTCTGAACTACATGGTATTGGGGCTTGCTCCCGCTTTTTCCTTCCCATACGAAAAAACAAGAAATAAACAATATTTGTATATTCGGGGTTTTCGCCCGCTTCTTCCTCTTCTGATCGAAGACCAAACAATAAAAACAACGATGCGCAGAAGTATTGATTCCTGGGCATTCCGCCACAATTCACGCAGTTTTCGCCTATATACTCAGCCAGGCGATCACAATTCAATCACACTCAATCAAAAAGTACATATTTGATGATTTTCCCTATCAGAATCGTACAATATATGATACTATTAAGCTGTTCAATATGTTACAATTAAAAAACAATTTCAATGGATGTCATATCAATTATATTGCATTTATAGCCATTCTAAATCACAGACAATCCTGCAAAAAAACTATAAGATGTGCGTAATATCCGTATACACACAGTGATATTGCTTGCGCTACATCCGATGCAAAAAATATGACATCTATAAATCAGACACGCCATAGAAATACACGTTTCACTCCCTGTTTTAGATAACGACGGTCGGGTTTCGTTTGTTCTATTTAGATAACCATTGCCGAACTTGCAGACAATTAATCAGTCCATTTCGAGTAATATTATCCACACACTATGTCGCCATATGCGCATATTGCGTTCCGTTTGTGCAGCAAAGTGAAAGGTTTGTATGGAAGATAGTAAGTTTTCACCTCCTTCCACCTCTACGGCGGAGGAGCGTAGACAGCCGATTGTGCTTATTTCTCAGCTTTTAAACCAGACTGCGAATCTACAACATGTGGATGAGGTGTTCCTGTGGTTATCCCGCTCTATGGTGCAGTATTTAAATATATCAGTCGTTCAATTCTGGGCATCTCAACTCGATACACAGGGGAAATCGCATCTCATTCTACGTGCTGCGGCTAATCAGCTACTCTCTCCAACACATCCCTTCTACACAAATAGACAAATAGAGATAGCGATAGAGCGTTTCTTGCAGAAAAAAGAGCACGCGCTGTCACTCCCGATTGAGCAGATCTTCCCTTCTACCCTGGTACAGCTGCTGGCCCAATACAATACACACTTTTTTTCTGGCTATTTCCTGCAGCATACCACCTTCCTTCCTGCACCACAAAAAACAGCATCAATAGTATATGTGCCCACACCGTTAACCATGGTGGTCTCATTCTTTACCGCCGAGCCTTTGACTAAAGATCAAGAGCGCGCCATCCATTTTATACTGGGACAGTCTATACGTATTCTTGTCAATCAGCAGTTCTTGCTTGAGGCGCGGCCCTCTACTGGCAATACTGACGCGATGCGTGTCTTGAATAAGAACCAGGCGCTCTCCCTGACACATATCATTCCTCAACGCACCCATAATATGGAACATGTTCAGGCCGATAATCCGTTCTCGACCGCTTCGACGATCAAGGATAAAAAGGCGCGGCGCTTTTACTCCTCTATCGATGGCTCTAGAAGTGTTGCTGAACTGGCGCGCATGCAGGAATTGACCTCCAAAGAGGTCAGGTTTGTCTTGAGCTTCTTATTGCAAGATCGCCGCATTCAATTGTATACACCAACCGGTGAGCTCATAGATCCGGCCCCGTTTATGCCAACTCTACTCTAGCCGTAACAGGCTATACACTATTTTTATAGCAGGAGGAACTATACACATGCCGATGACCCAGATCGCCACCCTGATGGCGATCCCGATTGCTGGTGTTTGTCTCATTATTTCTATCCGGGCATTTTATAGCTATTCACTGTCACGTAGCGATATGTTATTTGTGCTGGGATTGGCGATGGCTTCTATTTCTTTAGGAACATTTGTTGGCGTGATTGGTGAGACCCATCTGGGCGGCAACACCTTTAGCACTGATTGGGCTCGCACATATGGGGCCTGCTGCGGTGGACTCTTTATTTTTCTTAGCTCCCTCGTGAAGTCACAGGCACAGATGCAGCAACTTAAGCGCGCTCAGATTATCGCGCTAGCTTTATTGCTAGTCGTTATTCTGCTGACGCCTCTCTATCCATCCATCAAGAGTCCTCAACTCTCACTGATCTTGAATGGGCTGCGCATGCTTATCTATGCCTGCGCCTTCATTCGCTACGCCATGCTCTATACCTCTAAAGCGACGCGCTTTAGCTTCATGATGAGTATAGCTTTTCTAGTACTCGTCATTGGCTATGGCCTGAATATTCCAGGTATGTTTCAAACAAGCCTGATCTTTATAACTGTAATCGCGGCCACAGTACGTATTATTGCCTACCTGGGTCTGCTGCTCGCCTACTCCATCGGCTAACCCCATCTCACTCAGGTCGTGAGGATGTCCGCATCCTCACGACAACCTCTCTATCATTGAAAGTTTAACACTGATAGTTTGCTCGCTACCATCCAAAAACAGCCCACGATAGGAAGAGCCATACACCCCGAGAGATTAGCCAGCGTTAAGTAGATTATTCGCCATTGGGAGACACAGATGGCCAAGCCCAATAAATCCGATCGTTTCACTCATTTTTATTAATCCTTCTACATTGTATCCCATAACTTTTTTTATGAGGTGTTGTAGAAAAGGTGCATCGCACCTTTTCTACAACACCTCATAAAACGAGTGCGGGCGCGGAGGCGCACGCCCGCCCGGGAACAACACTTTATGCTTCAGCCGAAGCATAAAGATCCAACCTTTGGATGATGTTTTTTCTCTGTACATGCACTATAAAGAGATGCAGTCAATGACTGTGTCAACCATTTGAGCACACTAACGATGAGAAAGGATCATAAAGTTGTTTAATTCTAAACAAAAAACGTCACAGACCAAATCCGCACCTTCAGCAGCCTCCTCAATCACACAGGAGGCGAATGCCCGTGTCCTGAGCCAGCTGCCGTTTGAGCAAAAAGAAGACTTTGAGAACGCTAAACGCGGCTTCATTGGAACAATTACGCATAAAACGATCAAAAATGAACATGGGGATGTTATCTGGGATCTCGGAGCATATGATTTCCTCTCATCTGCGACTGCTCCTCCTACGGTCAACCCTAGTTTGTGGCGCCAGGCCCAACTTAATTGTAATCATGGGCTTTTCAAGGTCACTGATCGGATTTACCAGGTCCGTGGCCTGGATCTCTCCAATATGACGATTATCGAGGGTGATACAGGTTTGATCATTATTGATCCTTTGACGACCCTCGAAACCGCCCACGCTGCCCTGGATCTCTACTATAAGCATTTCCCCAAAAAACCTGTGCAAGCGGTCATCTACACCCATAGCCATACCGATCACTATGGTGGGGTGAAAGGCGTCGTTTCTGAGGATGATGTTACGTCCGGCAAAATACCGATCCTGGCTCCTGAGGGCTTCCTTGAAAACGCGATTAGTGAGAATGTGTTTGCCGGTAATGCGATGAGTCGGCGCGCACTCTATATGTATGGCATGATACTTCCCAAGAGCGTGCAGGGACAGGTGGACGCAGGACTGGGCAAAACCGTTTCGCTGGGTACGGTAACCTTGATCCCTCCCACGGATACTATTCATCAGACCGGTGAGAAACGCACTATCGATGGCGTGAAGATGGAATTTCAGCTGGCACAGGATACTGAGGCCCCTTCTGAAATGCTGATCTACTTTCCTCAATTTCGCGCGCTCTGTGCGGCCGAGGATATGACCCACAATTTGCATAACATCTATACCTTGCGTGGGGCAGAGGTGCGCGATCCGGTCTCCTGGTGGAAGGCCATTAATCAAGCCATCGAGAATTTTGGCTCTCGTACCGATGTGGTTTTCGCACAACATCATTGGCCGACCTGGGACCAAAAGAATGTCCTGAACTTCTTTGAGAAGCAGCGTGATATGTACAAATATCTCCATGATCAGGCGATGCGCCTGATAAACAATGGCTATACCATGCTGGAGGTAGCTGAGATGATCCAGCTCCCTGAGAGCCTGGCTAAAGCCTGGTATAACCGGGGATATTATGGGAGCGTCAATCATAACGTCAAGGGCATCTATCAGAAATACCTGGGCTTCTATAGCTCTAATCCAGCGGATCTGCATCCACTCCCGCCTGAAGCGGCCTCCCAAAAGTATGTCGAGTATATGGGTGGCCCTGAGAAGGTTATGCAAAAGGCCCGGGAATCATTCAATGCTGGCGAGTATCGCTGGGTGGCACAGGTCATGAATCACGTTGTCTTTGCCCATCCCGATCTGCAAGCAGCCCGCGAACTCCAGGCTGCTGCCCTTGAACAACTTGGCTATCAATGTGAGAACCCTACCTGGCGCAATGAATACTTGATGGGAGCACTTGAACTACGCCACGGCGTTCCACAAGTTCCCACGACGAAAACTGATAGTCCTGATGTCGTCAAGGCGATGCCCATCGATATGTACTTCGACTTCATGGGCATTCGACTTAATGGCCCCAAAGCAGCCGGCAAATCCATTACGGAGAATATACACTTTAGCGATGTCAAAAAAGACTACGCTCTACAACTCAAAAATAGCGCCCTGACCTATACACCCAACAAGAAATTCGCGCACCCCGATGCCACAATCACCCTGACCCGAGCGATCATGGACGCGATAACGCTGGGTGCCACCACCTTTGAACACGAAATAGAATTTGGCGCTATCCAGATCAAAGGCAACAGGGACAAGGTCTTTGAAGTCCTTTCTTGCCTGGACACCTTCGAACCATCATTTAACATCGTCACTCCCTGACCCCAACCCGGCTAGCGCTCACCAGATGGCTGGCTGGCCCTTTGCTTACCTGCTTATGTAACTTCTAATTGTTTATAATGCGATATAGAAAATGCACATCACGCATTTTCTATATCGCATTATAAGAATATATCTTATCCCCAAGATCTCCGCTATCTTCACGCCTGAGTTTGAGCGCCAAAGGCGCTCAAGAAGTATTCTTGTGTGATACAAAAAGTGCGCCCGGCGTACTTTTTGTATCACACAAGAATAAAAAGCGCGGGCGCGCATGCGCACGTCCACACAAGAGCTGCACGCTTCCCAGTGTAATGAAAGCCAGACACATTCAAAGAAGAGAGTATCAGACTCTCATGATCATCGCCTGCAGCCTGCACGAGTTTTCGCACTTGCGGTGCTCAGAAAGTCGTTTCTATGTTGGTGCAACAGGGGCGCGGATGCGCCCCTGTTGCACCAACATAGAAAACCAGCGCGGCCGCGCATGCGGACGCCCGTGTGGGAGCGCTCGAGCGTCCCGGTAAGATGAGAGTCTGACACTCTCAAACAAATAGAAAACATGTTAATATCTGGATACCATCCAAAACTACCGGAAGAAATGGGGATATCTTATGCCTTTACAGCCAAATGGTGGAAATTTTTTGATGCCCGTTGAAACCGAGGCCGATGTCCGCGCATTGTTTGAGAAGGCTCTCTCGCTCTCTCAAACAACTGGCGCCTTCACCAGAGAGCGTTGGCGCGCCGATATTGAGGATCACTTCTACTATGTTGGAGCTATTTGTCCACAGCATTTTCGCCCACTCCAAACTGAAGCAGTCAATCTCCCAGGCCAACAACTCGCCTTCTTGAGATTTTCTTTTCCAACCTGGCTCTATCTGCTTTAAGCTGCTCCAGATAGCTGTGTTGAGCAGTTAGTGCGGCGCCTCTATCATACAGATCAGGATTGTCCAACCTACCTTCTTGAGTATATGCTGGCCGCCATCGGCACGCCAGCAGCCAGGGCTGCAATGGCGGAATACGCTACCAGCACCCACCGGCAGAAAAATTTCATGGACCTTGGCTTCTGGCTTCCAGCCGATGGAAAAATTGCGGAAGCTCGCTTTACACAGCACCGCAGTGCGCTACGTTTCCAACCCGTTGCTGATACGCTAACACCCGAAGAACTTATCAAGCTACCTCATCCGGTTGGACTTCCCATATCCCTGGTTGCTGAAGAAAAAGCCCAAACAATGATTTCATGGCATTACTTAACCCTCGATCTTACTCAGGTCGCTGGTCTGCCTACCCTGGCCTTCTCACGCGCTCACCTTGTCAGTCCGCTACATACTGGTTCATGGACACTCTTCTGCACTATTTCAGAGCAAAACCTCTATACACAGGCAAAGCTGTCTACCTCCGAGGATGAGGATCCAGAGCAGCTTGCTTTACTTCGAGCACAGACTATCAACTATCAAGATGCCGGCAAGGGGGAACTTCGCCTCTTACCCTATGATGATCAGCTGGTGTATCGCAATGGTCATACACAATCAACCGCACATGTATATGGAGATGTTGGAGGGCCACCCCTCGGTCTGAGTGAGAATCCTAGTTGCCCAATCTGTGGTAAATTGATGTTTCATCTGTGCACCATTGCCAGCACGCTCCGTGAATATGGCGCTGGTTTCCGGAGCGCCTTTTTGTGCGAAGATTGCCAGCAAGTCGCCTCTCAATCCAGTGGTTGGAATTAACGCTTGCTTCTACTACTATATCTTTTGACCTGTTGTATCTAATACATATCATCGAGGCAACAAACGTTCATGCATCTATGGATATCGAAGGCAAAATAATAGTCAGACAGTCGGTGTGGTGTTCTTTTGCTCTTGAGCTGTGTTTTTGAGCAGCAGCATAAGGAGGTCACTTACCTGTTGTCCATGCTGCGCCGGGTGACGCAGTGGTCGATCAAGATGAATCTGGTAGCGATTGCTGCGCCCCACACGTATGCGCTGAATATAGCCATCCTCTTCTAGATCGCTCAATATACGCTGTACGGCGCGTTCCGTAATACCTACCATTTCGGCGATCTCTCTGGCGGTCAGGTGATTATTGTCCGCTGTGCAAAGAAAGACCTGAGCATGATTCGTTAAAAAGGTCCATCCTGGCTTCGCCATACGATTCTCCCTTCTGTAGACGATCTTTCTTTCGCGCTATATCCTTCGTTCTTGTGTAAAAACGAATATTTGTCTACTTACTATTTCAGATTATCGTTGCATCCACAAGAGAGAGGCGAGTTCTAACGTGTGGCTGAACATAGCTAAGCCGCTGTCCAGCCACACGCCCGCATATCTGACGAAGAGATTTTCAGACTGCTTTGCCGGATTTTCGCTGTATAGCCGCTGTGAGACGACGAGCGGTCGCATCGGTACCCACCACAAAACGGAAAAGAGGACCAAAACTGGGCACGGACGAGAGTCCGGTGAAGTAGAGACCGGCAACGCTGCTTTCAAACCAGCTTGAGAGGATCGGTGCCCCGTTTGCGGTCTGGATTGCGGCCAGCAATGAAGGGTCGAGCATGGGTAACCTGGCTATGTCAACCTGATAGCCGGTCCCCAATAACACGTGATCTACGATGAGGTCCTTTCCTTCTGGTGTAAGAGCTAGCCTGATGCCGTCTTCTCGTTCGTCGATCCTTTCTGGCTGCTGATTCTCATGGAAAACCACCTTGTCAAGCAGGCGCGGTTGCAACCAGGCGGCTCCTGCCGGGCCGTAACGCCCACGACCTCGGAATAAGCGCGCCTTAGCGGACTCAGGTAGAGCATGAAACACGTAGGGGAAATGCTCTAGACCCCAGGGAAACCAGCCAGAGGCAATGCCAGCACGTGGCTCGCGTATCCTTTCCATCAATGATCGTTTACGCGGAAGGTCCACTGGAAGCCATCTGAGCGGGGAACGCGAGACCACGTGGACCTCGGCTCCGTTCTCATGGGCAAGGGCGGCGGCCTCTAACGCTCCCTGACCTCGACCAATAATGGCCACACGTTGACCGCGAAATTTGTCATAGCTATTATGCTGTGAGATGTGTGAGACACGCTCTGGCGATAGGTGCGCATACTCGATGGGATGATTAACATAATAGCCCGTACCAACAGCCATGATGACCGCCCGACTGGTGATACTGCGACCATCGGCCAGCTCGATCTGAAAACGTCGGTTCTGGCCTCTGACCTGCGTAACTTGCACCTCATCAACATTAGGGACTGCGTGCTGCTGAAACCAGTGGCCGTAATCGGCGAAGACGGCTCTGGGTAGCGGCCAGGGCTGGGGCATCTGTTTCTCTTGCAAGTAACGGGCGAAACTGTAATGCCCTTTCGGATCAGAAAGGCTGGTGGCCCACCAGGAAGAACGCAGCAGCATATCCTTCGGAGTGGCATCTCTCCAGAAGCTGAAGGGTTTACCGAAAACCATCACATCTCTGCCCCTGGCTCGCAGGTGAGCAGCCGCCGTGAGTCCATAGGGACCAGCCCCGACAATCGCCACTTCCACAGAGGGCGAGGACTCGGAGCTGGCAGAGGCCATACCTTGCCTCTGGATCAGGGTGCTCATAATTCTTCTCTTTCTACATAATTGTATAGATGCATGCTAGAGATTTCTGTCTATTACACTCGTGCCGCCACGGTCAAGTCGCGGGCAATAGCAGAGGAAACACGCTTCGCGGCTGCGTCCGCCCCGATTACAAATCGATACATAGGGCTGAAACTGCGCACTGACGAGTAACCAATAAAGTAGAGGCCGGGCATACTGGATTGAAACCATGTGTTCAATACAGGTGAACCCTGATAGGTCCGTACAGCTTCGGTGATTGTCGGATCGAGCATCGGGAGACGCTTGAGGTCTGCCTTGAAGCCGGTCCCCAGGATGACATGATCAACCTCAATCGATTTGCCAGTTGAGAGCTTGAGTGTGACGCGCTCCCCACTCTCTTTGGCCTCTAAAATTGCTGTCTCTTCCAAAATCTGGACCTTGCCGAGCAGGCGCGGCTTCAACCAGTGCGAACCAGCCGGGCCGTGGGTTGTATCAACCAGCGTATCCCTGCGCTCCTGTGGGAGGCGCTGCAACATGTAAGGGTACTTTTCAAGCAAGAGGTTCATCCAGCTACTGCCCATACCAGCTTTAGGCGCGCGTAACTGTTGCAGCCACGGTGGCAATTTGCCACTGGCAACTTTGACCCACTTTAAAGGACTGCGGCTGATGATCTGGACGTTGGCACCCGCTTCTGCTGCCAGCGCCGCTGTTTCCAGGGCCGCTTGCCCGCGTCCAATGATCGCGACCTCTTTCCCTGCAAAGTCTCTGAAATGCTGATGATCAGTCGAGTGGGAGACCAGGTTCGAGGGCAACGCACGGTATTCTTCGGGAATATAACGATAGTAATGTAATCCGGGCGCCATGACAATAGTACGACTGGAAAGGATTCGGCCATCAACCAGTTTGACGGTATAGTGTCGATCATTGCGCTCGATCGAGGAAATATATGTCTCGTCAAGGTCGGGAACCGCATGCTGCTGGAACCAGAGCGCATAATCAATAAATGTTTGGATGGGCAACGGATCAAGGGAGGGGCTTGGCTCGATTCCTTGCTCGATCAAGTAATGCTTGAAGGTGTATTTTTGAGCAGGATCAGAAAGGTTAGAGGCCCACCAGTAGGAGCGCAACAGCATCCCTTGTGGCATGTGCTCTCTCCATAATAATAGCGGCTTGCCAAAGACCGCGACCTTCAATCCTCGCTGCTTCAAATGGGCCGCCGCCGAGAGCCCATAAGGACCAGCACCAAGTACAACTACATCATATGTGGTATTGGAAACTTCTACAGCCTCTCCGGGTCCGCCTATAATAACACTCATATTTGCCTACTCCTGACTATCCATTTTTAAGCTTCTTAAATTGAAATTCATGGTTTTTTTGTTAACATATACGAAAATTATAACACGACAATAATGTCGTACGTCAAGCCAGATTACTTTTGGAACCCCTCATCCCGGTACCGCTCCATTTTTGAAATACAATGAAATAACATGACAAAAAATCGCCCTCCGCTCACTCTTTTGAGTGTGTCAGGCTCTCATGATTTCCGAGATCTTCACGCCTGAGTTTGAGCGCCCTTGGCGCTCAAGAAGTCTTCTTATGTGGTGCAAAAAGTGCACTGAGCGCACTTTTTGCACCACATAAGAAAAAAGCTCGGGCGCGCCAGCGCACGTTCGCATAGGGTGCTAACCAGGCTGTGAAAAAAGGAACACAAAAAGCGTATCTATATGCATAATATATATGGATAAAAAGCGTAGCTGCTATCAGCAATATATTCCTCCACCAGGAGGTGGAAAAGGACTTTTTAATATGTTCGCTGCCACTCATTCTAAGTGCCGCTACCCAACCGTACGGCGCGGCTACCTGCTACTCTTCACGCTGCTCGGCCTGCTGTCTGCCTGCGCCTCAGGCCCCTCCACCGGTACCTCATCCCCTACCTCGGTCCCTGCAAAGCCTGCACCCACTAAGCAGCCAGCCGGGGTGGTTCTCTACCAATCCAACTGGTCACAGAGCCTGACGAGCTGGCACCCTTCCGCTGGCTGGAAGAAAATCTCCAGCGACACGCTCCAGACCGACCTGGGTGAGAATCGCACGCTCCAACTTCCCTATACTCCAACCATGTCCAACTACGCGGTCGAATACCGGGTCCAGATTGTGAGTGTGCCGAAGGATGGTGGCTATTTTATGCTCAATGCCGATCCGGCGACTGGCAAAGATGGTTATCAGGCCCACATCCTCAACCTGCTTACCACAAGCCACCATGCCTTTTCGGTCCATCCGCTCTCAGAAATAGTTATCGACCCTTTCGAGCATGAGATGGATGATGCCAGCCCGCAAGTCTTAGATTATGATCCCCAGGCGAAATGGCACAACTACCGTGTGGAAGTACAGGGCTCAAGGGTCTTCTTCTACATCGATGGCCATCGAGTCAGCCGCGCCAGTAGCGCCAAAACCGACAGCCTGTCGCAGGGTCCTATCCGCCTCATCTGTGGTAAAGCCATCCTCAACATCGGTCGGATCCGCGTCCTCACCATCTAATCACGCCCAAAAAAAGCGAGGGAGGAACCGTTGTTCCTCCCTCGCCTGGTAACCTGAAAAAGCTTTGCCTGCTGCCCAGGAAGCTCATCATTCTCTGGCCGAGGTCTCTACCAGTGTATCAATGGTGACTTCTGGCTGCGTCAATTTGGGCCTGGTCAGGAACGGGATGGCGCCAGTGGTAGAGAGCCAGGAGCCGGCGATAATCAATAGGAAACCTACGATGGTGGCGATGGTGAGCTGCTCACGCAGGATTGTTACGCCCAGGAGCACGGAGACGGCGGGGTTGACATAGGTGATGACCGTGCCGCGACTGGCTCCCACTTCGGCGATGAGTGCGAAGAAGGTCGGTAAGGCCAGGGCTGTGCAGATCAGGCCGAGGATGAGCAGGCTCACCATGACGCCTGCACTGGGTACCCTGCTGGGGAGCCGCGTCAGAATCAATGGCAATAACACAATAGTTGTGATGCTACACTCGCCGGCGGCCACGGCGACCCTGGACAAATTGACCAGCGGTCGGTTTTTGAGCATCATGGCACCAATCGCATAGCCGGTTGCCGCGAGCAAGATCAATACTGCCCAAGCCACATCTGTCCGTCTCCCCAATGTCGAAGCCCAGCAGGACCACCAGGCCTACCATTCCAACCAGTAGCCCAACCAGGCGTAGACCGGTGACGCGCTCGCTCTTGTCGAAGCCCAGTGCGATCAGCGCGACCAGGATTGGATTGGCGGCGATTAGCAGGCTGGTGAGGGAGGAGGCAACATGTTGTTCACCATAGCTAATCAACAGGAATGCTCCGACCATGTGGATAAGCGAGAAGAGCAGGACAATAGGCCAGTTCTTGAGGAGTGGCCGCAGCGTTTTCTGCCGGGCCGCCATTGGTAACAGTACCATAGCGGCAATCGCGGCACGGGCAAACACTACCACAGCCGGGTCCAGTTCACTTACGGCAATTTTGATAAAGAAATAGGGAATACCCCAGAATACAGAGATGGCGATAAAGAGTAGCCAGCCTTTGCGAGTCATCATTGCTCCTGTAATTTGATACATTTCCATAAATACACCTATTTAAAGAAGGTATCATACAAATGGAGTTGGAACAAGAGCCTTTTTTGTCTATGCTGATGGTGCCATTATCCCGGGCTATGATCTGAAGTTTGTCGGCGTTTTTCATCAATTAACACTCACAAACTTCATTTATGACTCGCTGGTGCCCAGCCTGAGCTCTAATTGCCAGCCGGTGGCTGCTTCGAAGGTGCGCTGGGCCTCTTCTTTGGCCTGCGCACTCATCGCACCGATGCCGGTGAAGGTGATGCGCTGCCGCCCATGGTCGATATTGGGCTTGCCGATGATCTTAGCTTCGATCGGGATTAGCCTGCGGGCAGTGTTTGTGAGCGCTTTCAGGTGCACACGTTCGTGTAGCTCAACATCCCAGCCGGTCTGGGCTTTGATCTCCTGGAAGCGTTGGGCATACTTCACACGCGCACCCTTCGGAAAGTAGAAATGCAGCCATAAGCAGCCACGTTTGGCATCTACGCCGATCTGGTACAGGTCCTCGGCATCGCTGAGGAGCTCGCTGGCTTTGGCCATCGCTTGCACCTGCGAGACGCGGTCCTGGGGGTCGGCCTCGACCAACATCTGTTTGGTGGCTGTCTGCTCCACTGCCACCGCAGTTCGTTGATCTCCATCCTGCTCGTTGGCGGTTATCTCTGGTTCCAGTCTGCGACCATCCCTGGTCGCGGGTGCGGCTTGCAGGGTCATGCCCTGTAACTCTAGCGTCCAGGCTGTCTCTGCTGTGAATTGTCGCTGCGCTTCGTATACCGCTTCGACCTCTGTACTGCCTTTGCATAGCATGCCCACGGTATTGCGATCCCAGTAGATCGAGGGGCGTCCGATCACTTCCAGCCCATCAGGCAACATGCTGTGCGCCATGGTGGCCAGGGCCTCCTGACTCGGGGTGAGAGGATACAGCTGGACGTGCCAGCCTGTGCTCTCTTCGATCTGCTGAAAGATCGTTCCATAGCGTTGCTGCGCTACTTCAGGGAATTCGAAGCGCACCCGCAATACATAGTTGGCTTTCTCCATTCCTACCTTTAGAAAGCCGGCCAGCCCGCTCATTAGCCCTCGCGCGGTACTGATCGCCTGCTGCTCCTGGACAACACTCCCGGCACTAATCGGTGTGGCCGCTACGGGGCTGCTAGCTTGCCTTGCTGGCTGTGCTGGCTGGCTGACGCCTGCGTTGCTGGCGATCGCCAGTGTCCAGCCGGTCTCTTCCTGTACACGTTGCTGGGCGGCCTGTATCTCTTCTTCGCTGGCCTCTCCTGAGCAGTTGAAGCGGATCAGGCGCTGCTCTACAAAGATTGAGGGATTGCCCTGAACGGTGAGTCCGGGCGGTAGCTGTTTCTGGGCGAAGCTACTCATCTCACCCAGGGGCGTATGCGGCGAGATGATAATGTTCACGCCAGTCTCTTCGGCGGCGGCCTCTAGCTGTTCGTGGTAGCGCTCCCAGGCTCCTTCGGGATAGATGAATGTGAGGGTGACATCTCCGCTCTCACCATCTACGCTGCGCCGAATCAGCTCAGGTGGCGTGCCGATGTAGCGCTCTATCGTTGTTAGTATCCAGTTTTGATCTGGCCGTTCACGCTGCTCCGGTTCATTCAGGGCTTCGCGCCATGTGCTGGCCAATCCATAATGAACTGGCCCTTGCCCTTCCACCAGGTCGTCGTACTGTTCAAATAAGCGTGGATGTTGCTGCACGAGTTTGGCTACCGCCAGGCGCTCCTCTACTTTATGCTGTGAGACCCCGGCTAGCTCGCAGAGCTGTGTCAGAGTATAGCTCTCGCCTTCCTGGCAGTTCTGTGCCAATGCATAGGCTGAGAGTCCCCTGCGTATCCTGCGGCCATTGCGTACGCAACTGGTCAGGGTCTCCTTTTCGCTCAGCCCTTCTTCGTAGGGCAGTGGCCCCACCACCTCTAGCAGGGCCCTTAAAGGAAATCTCGTTCGGTCATACGATTCGCCTCTGGGAAAGAGGACACGCAGGGTCTCTCTGGCGTCAATCGCCCGGCAGAAGACCGGCTTGGCGGCGGCCGGATTTGTGCGTAACAATATGATGCGCCCCACCAGTTTGCGCAGTCGGTCCTCTTCAGCATCTTCCTGAGTGCGTCGTACATAATAGGCTTCAGAGATTTCGCCCGCTGGCGTAAAATAGGGCTCGTCGTAGGGCTGCTCTTCTTCCATTACATCCGAGAGCCACATCGCATGTTCAGGGATCGCTCGCTCACCGTACCAGACATTAACCAGGTCTCGCACGGTTACGACCTGGTATGAGGGCACATGCTCCAGGGCCTTCCATAGCTGCTCCAGGTGCGAGGCGTTGAAGATTACGTCGTCTCCGATCCCATAAGGTAGGCTTTCGGGCACGACTACCGTCTCTGCTGCAGGCAAGGACTCTACGCGCTGCTTCTTCTGGCGCACGCTCAGGTCCAGGGTCTCACCATTGCGTGGCAGCAACACATCGGTCTGTTCCAACAATGTCTGCAGGGCCCGCCTGGCCTCGTCGTCTCCATGCACCAACGCCACCCGTCGTGGTTTGAGGTGCGCCGCGTACGAGGCCAACTCTCCTCCATCAGCATGGGCTGAGAGGCTATATTTGGCCACCTTACACTGGACCGCTATCTGCTGTTCTTCGAGTTCCAGGGTCTCTTTCTTGTGCTCGGCCAGGTCGAGCAGCTTTTTTCCTGGCGATTCTTCGTCCTGGTAGCCGGTGATCAGAATCGAGGCATTGGGATTACCAGCGAGCCGGGCGGCATACCAGGCGCTGGACCTCCGGTCAGCATTCCTGAACTGGCGATAATACAGGCGGGCGGCCCATCCAGAATGGTCTGCCGCTCCCTGGCATCGCGTACAAAGTTGACGTTATCGCCCTGAAATGGTAAGAAGCCCTTGCGTATCTGTCGCCCTAGCCGTGGCGTCAAAGCCTCCGGCATCAACTGATAGGCCGTACAGACGCGCCGCACCAGCCCATCAACATAAATCGGAAAGACCGGCACTACCCCTTGTTCCTGCATAGCTTGTAGCAGGAGCAGAATCTCCTGTCCACGCCCTAAACCAAAGCAAGGCAACAGGACATGCCCGCTCTTCAACCCTTCGGCTACCGCCTGCGCCATGCGCTGCTCTTCAGCCTGCCGATTGGGATGCAGTCGGGCCCCATAGGTAGATTCCAGGATCAGCAGGTCGGGCCGCTCGATCTCTGGCGGCACAGCCCCCAGCACGGTCCGCTGCGGCGTCAGGCTCAGGTCGCCTGAGACCACAATGCTCTCTTGCTTGCTGGTAAAGCCCAGACTCATGGCCCCTGCAATATGCCCGGCCCGACTGGTATGGATAGTAATTCCCGGCAATTGTCCGACAGTACAACTCTCCCCAACAGGGATCGGCCTCACCCGGCTCAACATACTCCCCACCAGGGCCGCCGGATAGAGTGGGATCTCCATCTCTTCCACTGCCCGCTTGTTCATAATCTTTAAGGCGTCGGCCAGCATGATCTCCATCAGCAGATGCGTGGCCCGCGATGTATAAATAGGAGCACTCGGAAAGGCCCGGTGCAGCAACGGCAAGGCACCAATATGGTCCGCGTGTGCGTGTGTCACAAAGATCGCCTTGACATCTTTGCCCTCCAGCAGCGCCAGATCTGGCAAAGGATCGGCAGATCGATCCACCCGCACACCAGCATCAACCACAATCCACTGCTCAGCAATCTCTATGGCTACACAACTTGCCCCCACTCCGGCTGCGCCACCTGCGAAAATTACCTGCATACTATCCCATCGCCCTTTTCTAGAACGTATCGCTCATACATCATGCCCATTACTACCTTGTGCTTAAGCATTCTATTGCCTGCACACCACCTTGTCAACGTACCAGTTAAGAACATCTGATTTACTTCGTCTAAGCGGTGAAAAAAACGCAAGATTGAAGAAGTTTTGTCCTTCCTTCTCTGCTAAACTACTCATTGTTGAACACAAACAAGCCTGCCCTTCTCCCTGGTAGCGGAACAAAATTTACACATACACACACCCATGGACTCCGTTCTGAAATCGACGGCGAACAAAGGAAAAGAGGAAGCAATCATGATTGACGGCATAATCGCGACGGTAGTGTTTGTCCAGGACCTGGCCAGATGTACGACATTTTATCGAGACACGCTCAAACTTCCGTATGCAGGAACCGATGCCAATTCTTCAACTTTCCAGTTGCAAGAACGGTACCTGATCCTGCTCTCGGCCTCAGGTGCCACAGACCTGCTCGGCTCAGATCCCAATGAGCTCAAGATCGCTGGAACTCCTCGCGTCGTGCTGGCTGCTGGCGTTGAAGATGTCGACGCTGCCTACGCGGAGCTCAAGGCAAAGGGAGTTACCTTCCTCCGACCCCCAACTGACCAACGCTGGGGGCTACGCACAGCGCACTTTGCCGACCCGGAAGGCAACATCTGGGAGATCAATCAATCCATAGCCTCGAAGACAGAGGGATAGAAAATATGTTATGATATCAGCTCGAACCGTGTAAACAATAAGTCTATCTGACACTCATAACCTCCGCGCCCTTGCCGCTCATACATTTCGCACCTTCGGTGCTCAAAAAGTTTTTTAGAGTGTGTTGCAGAAATGTGCTGTGCACAGCACATTTCTGCAACACACTCTAAAAAACAGCTCGGGCGCGTTAGCGCACGCCCGCAAGGGCAACTCCCCAGGTTCATGGGAATCAGACACTCAGGCAATGGCCGCAGCCATTGCCCCTCTCTACCATAGAAGGACACATCCATGCCACCAGAGCCCAATCATCTACAGGCCAAAGAGGCCACCAGATTCCAGGAACAGAGCATTGTTGACAACTATCAATACCGTTTTCCCTATCCACCCGAAACGTTCAGCATCCTGGCGGATTTGCTCAAGGACCATCCTTATGCTGTGCTGGATGCGGGCACCGGGCTAGGGGACCTGGCCCGACCATTAGCAGCATTGGTAGATCGCGTAGATGCGATAGACCTCTCTTCGCCAATGACACGCAAAGGGCGTTCCCTCCCAGGCGGTCATCATCCCAACCTGCGCTGGACCACTGGCGCTATCGAACAGGTAAAGTTGCGTCCTCCTTACTCATTAATTACAGCCGGCGATAGCCTCCAATGGATGGATTGGGATATTGTCCTGTCCCGCTTTGCCAGCGCCCTGACCCCCCATGGAACCCTCGCGCTTGTCAGTCGCCAGGAACTCTGGCCAGCAAGCATTCAACAACTGCTTGAGCACTACGCCATCCCCCCCACACCATCCCCCTTCGACCTGGCAAAAGAACTCGAGCGCCATCACTTATTCCAACCACAGGGCGAACACACCACCCAGGCAATCACTTATACAGACACAGAAGAAAAAATCCTGGCCGCCTTACACGCACAAATCAGCCTCTCACCACAACGCATGCCCACCACAGCAAATATCACAGCCTTCAACCAAAACGTCCACGACCTCCTTGCGCCCCAAAGCCAAAACGGCCAGCTCAAAATACAATACACAGCCACAATCACCTGGGGCAAACCCCTATAAAGCGCAGGCAACCCTTACGCTCAAAACAAATAATCAAAAGCCCAAAGAAACACAAATTGTACGTGCGAGGCTTGCCCCAGCTTTATCCCTCCTCGCACCAAAAACACCAAGAAACACAAATTGTACGTGCGAGGCTTGCCCCCGCTTTATCCCTCCCCGCACCAAAAACACAAATTGTACGTGCGGGGCTTGCCCCCGCTTTATCCCTCCCCGCAAGCCCCCCCTGATAAACACGAACCGTTTCGTATTTGAGAAACCGCTTTATCCATGTCTGCTTTTTGTTTCCCAGAGGTTACCTGCTTGCTGACTACAAGTCAGGCTTAAAGATTAAATCGTCCAGATCGTGATGCTCATGCTGATAAGAGTGCTCCTCTAACTCTAATTCCGCCAGACCCCTGGCCGCCTCAACACGCACTCCAGGATCCGGGTCCATCTCCTTGCCGCTGAGCGTAGATGCGAGGAGCGCATCTAATTCTTCGTGCCGATGGTGCAGAGCAGACTCCTCCACATCCAATCCCGCCAGACCCCTGGCCGCTTCAACACGCACACGAACATCAGGGTCCTTGCTGGGACCCTTAAGTGTGGCGCGCAGCGTGGCCACTACCCTATCGTCAAGAAAGTCTTTCTCCCGGCGCAAGTGTAGCGCTGTAACGAGTGCAAGCCACACCAGAAACACTACAGTTGCCAGCAGGCCCGCAAGATGCGTCAGAAGCCCAAACGAAAATCCTTCAGAAGTGGTGGACAACCAGTAGAACCCGCCAGCAAGCACACAGAGCACGAGAAAAAATCCAAAGAGGACTAAACTCACTCCTCGCAGGAACCAATCTCTCTGCCTCGATTTGCTCCCAGGCCCGGAGATATTCGCTACCCTTTTCATTTTGACGTCTCCTCCTTACTACCGATCCCTTCCTATCTATCTCAATCAAACACTTTCTCTCCTGACATTCTATAACACGTATATCACGGCTCTATCACTGAATTACAGTAAACCCTCACAAGAAGGTCTCATTTCGAACACAGCTATTTTCAACATTCCAATATACTTACAATCAGCCCTGAATATAACTGTATAATCCTTATGACTTTTTATATAAGATTTTTCACATGACATCTACATTAAGAGAGGCTACCTGGTTGCGATACTTCTCCGTTGTGGGAATTAAAATCAGCAACCAGACAGCCTATACCAGCATAGATAGGAGGCGAATTCATCAGCCAATTGTAAACGCAACCTTATACTACCAGACGCGAGGAATCAAACGGTAGTGTACCCGAGCCATATAGGCATCATAACCAGGCAACCCAACCAGCAGCGTGTGCTCCTCTCGCACCGCCCGCCAGGCGAATAGACCACAGAGAACCAGCGCGAACAAGAGCCCATACACTGACCCCAGCAAGAGAGCTGTCCCCACGAAGAAAAGCAGAAAGCCGCTATACATAGGATGGCGCACATACTGATAAAGACCAGTAGATATCACTTTGTGCTCACGCTCCTTCTGAATGCGCACGGTCGGCGTCAGATAGCCATTTTCCCGAAAGGCCAGAAACATAAAAACAAACGAACCAATCAGGGCCAGCGCACCCACCACCTGAAGCCAGACCGGAACCCACGACCAGTGGAAACGCACAGCGTCAAGCGGCATCAAGGCCAGCCAGACCATGCAGACCACTACCAATGGAACAAACAATCTGTCCCGTTCCGATTGACCTGATTTGAACATACTCATGCGCTCCTCTAGCAATCCAGGATTACGCCTGGACAACCAACGGGCAGTAACACTAACAAAGCCGTAGAGCAAAACCAGAAAGATCCATGCAGCAGGCCACGCGAGAGTACCAGCAGCAAGAAACAGGATCAGCGGAAACATCAATACCTGAAACATTCCCCCTAGCAGAGCTTGAATCGCAAAATTCCTCACCATAACAAAACCTCTTATTTTCATTCATAAAAACAAAGTTTTATATCACTAAAAACATAGTGCCATACAGCTAAGGTTATTGTCAAGTGGCAAAATCAGAGGGATTGAACGAGAAAAGCAAATCTCCACACTCCTGCACAGGATCAAAACAAGCATGATCCTATGGAGCTTGCAACAACGCTTCCAAAGCCACGCTGCAAGTACCCTTAAGCCAGCTCTATCACATTTTTCTTCTTTTCTTATATAATCATACCGCTATCCCTGTGGTACGACTGAAAAGGGCAAAAAAATCCGTTTTCCCCAGAAGAGGTTGACGAACATCCTGAGGATGAAAAAGGTTATCGGTATCAATGAGAAGCCATTCACAACCACTAACCTGTAATTCCATAGTCTTTATAATTGTGGTGCCATTCAAAAACGTCAGCTTATACACTTCTCCATTATCCGAACCACAATTATAACTAGCAAAAGGTGAGATCCCAGGAAGTGCCATGGATGTATCATAAAGTCGCTGTACCGCAGCCGCATCCGTAATACGTTTTTCGAAAGGAGGTAGAGCAGGCTTGTAAGGATCTATGGGACGAGAAACCAGCAATACAGTAGGTTCCGGCTTCGGGCTAACCAGAGACACAACAGTAAAAACTCCAAACGCCAGCACCGCCACTGCCAGTAACGCCAGGCCAACCCTGAATTTTTTTTGCTTCAGCAATGCCCTTAATCTTTTCAACAATATCTTTCTCCCATTTTGATTGAATTCGAACCAGCAAACCAAACTCACAGAAGTCCCGCACTACCAACACCCCAAACACAAAACATCTCCCATCCATACGCCCATGCCTTCTTTGAGTGCTTCTCCAGTAATAGGAATACTCCGCTGCATATTAGATGCCATATTTTGCCCCTCTTCTCTCATTGCCTAAAAAAATTCTCAATCCGCTTAAAAATTAATATATACATATGCACATAATTATAACAACCTATTACTATAAGAGTAAAATAATTACTAACTAGATAAAAAGCGCTTCTCGCGCCCAATAAAAAAGGCGCAGCCTGTATAATATGGCTGCGCCTCTCATCCCATCATCTATATCATTGCGGTGCGTTCAACACATATCCCAATGACTCCTCATAGGTTTGTCCCTCACAGCTGGCATCAATCGATACAAAATGATCATTGCCGGAGCGGCAGCGGTAGATCTGCGTTGTCCCTGTCGCCGAAGCGCTATCGATCCACCCCTCGGTCCGCAGGACGCTTTTTCCCTCGCAAGCAGCATCCAGCGAGACAAAGTGGTCGCTGCCATTGAGGCAACCATAGAGGGCGACCGTTCCGCTCCGACTGCTAGCATAGAGGTAGCCCAATGTCGTCTCCAGATGATAGCCGCCAGCAACCGCGCCACTGGTAATCCAGTGGTCGGGAATGCTGCCGTTGTAGTAGCGGTTCAACGCCGGTGTCCCGGATGCTGTATAGCCGATTGAAGGGTCCCAGCTGGTAGTATCGTAGGTGTTATCACCATTGTTGGCGATCTCGAAGCGCACCACATCATTGGTGTTGACCGCCACGTTGTCCAGGTTGGCTTCAATTCCTACTTGATCATTGTAAGCAATCGTCTGTGGACCCCAAATGACGCTCCCGTTTTTGGTGATGCGTGCCACAACACCATTGCCGCCGCTGATATCGCCTTTGAGGACTCGGCTGCGGATGCTGATCGTCCCATTGCTTGGTGCCGTCCAGGCCCGTCCTACCCAGCATTGTGAGCAGGCATCGGGATGCATGCCAAACTGGGTAATCTGGGGAACGCTCGCGGCAGTGGGCTTCCAGGTGCTGCTGCTCGCATCGTAAGGCAGGTTGCTCCAGCTCGCTCCATCATTACTATACTGATACGACCAGCCATGCTGCCCCTGTGTTCCACTATAGTCGTTGCCCGCGTTGTAGAGGGCGCTGGACACAGTGGCCTGTATATTATTGGTCAGGGTGAAGCCGCTAAAATTAGCCCCGCCAGAGGTGGTGGTCAGGCCCGCTGGCTCAGAGTAGAGATTATCACGAATGGTACCAGTTGGCGTGATATCTGTCCCTAGACGCTCGATGCCGCCATTGCCATTGTTTGAAAAGACGTTTCCAGCTACCTCACTATTGGTGCTGTGGTCACTACTGCCGTGGATGGCCAGGAACTCGATGCCGGCCCCGGCATTCCCGGCGATATAGCTATCGCGAATGCGTACCTGGTCGTTGCAGCACTCATAATCAAAACCGGTCTGGTCTGGTGAACTGGTATTGGGAACATTGGTCATAATGCTGTTCACAAACGAGACGTTCTGTAGTCGACCGAAGATGATACCAGCTGTCCCTGAGTTACTGTGGCAGGCACCCTCATCGTTCAGGCGTGAGTTAAATATCGTCACGCTCTGCATATTGACCAGGCGCATGCCCTCGTCACAGCCGGCAGCCGGACCATTGTCGTCATGTAGATAGAGACTGCTCATGGTTACGTTCTGCACCAGGTTGTGGCCATCCCCGCCATCACTGGATGTCAGGCCATTAAACCAGTCGAATGAGATGCTGTCCTGGTTGTGTGTGCCTTCGATGTTGCTGAGTGTGACATTCTGCAACGCGTATTGCGTCGAGGTAAATGATACGTTGCCGGTAATCTCGATACCCGCCGAGTTCCAGATACGATCATTCTGTCCGCTGGTCGTGTTCCCCTGGTGGATACCACGGATGTCGTGCACATAGATATTGGAGAATTGCAGACCCTGGTGCGCTAGTGTGTCGTAATAGACCAGGATGCCGGTGCCTGCGGAGCCGATCTCCAGGTTGTTGACGCTCCAATAGGATGGGTCGTTCATGCGGATGGCTCGGTCGGCCTCGTTGCCGTTGCGGATAATCTTTGGTTGCGCCCCCGAGCCGTAGGCATCGATCGTTGCGTAGCTGCCCGCCGCACCCGAGCCATTAATGGTCATCTGCTGATTCCAGCTAGCCCCGCGTGCCAGTAGTATCTGGTCTCCAGGACCAAAAGTATGGCTATTGATGGGCGTAAAATCACACCAGGGGGCGCTCTGCGTAGTTCCAGCCCCGGCATCATTGCAGTTGGAGCCGCTCTGGTTGTTGACATAATACGTTGTACTATTCGCATAGGCGACTGGGAACGTGGCCGGGTTGAGTGAGAGCAACAGGATGGTAATCACACAGGCGCTGCCGAGCAAAAATCCCAACTTCCTTATTGGCATATGCTTCTCCTCCTTTGAGAGATTACGTGTTTCAATGGCTCTTACTAAGAGCACTACACGACGAGGGCTCCCCCTTCAATTGGCAATACAATGCTGGTGATAAATGATGCTTCGTCCGAAACAAGATAGAGGACGCCGTTGGCGTAATCCTGCGGCTCTCCCTGGCGCTTCATCAGGCTGTAGTGCTGGATGCGGGGTACGCCGCTCTTTTCCCAGGCTTCGCGCTGTTCCTCAACGTTGGCGTTGATGGCGGTGGCCGCACCCAATGGGGCGACGGCGTTGACGCGCACGTTATAGGGGGAGAGCGCCACTGCCAGCGCCCTGGTCAGGGCGTCTACACCACCTTTGGAGGCGATGTAGTGGATCTGGTGTGGACTACAGATCTGGGTTGAGACGGTGGAGATGTTGATGATGACGCCGCGTTGCTGTTCTATCATCACTGGCGCGACGGCCCGTGCCAGGTAGAACATACCGCTCAGGTTGACGTTTAGCGTTTTCTCCCAGACCTCATCGGTAATCGAGAACAGGTCCCGGAAGGGGCAGATGCCCGCGTTGTTGACCAGGATGTCGATGCGACCATAGCTTGCCTGGACCTGCTGGACGGCGGCGTTGACCTGCGCGGATACGGATACGTCGACTTCGATTGTCTGGGCGCGCCGCCCTAGCTTTTCGATCTCGCGCACTACCTCGGCCGCTTCTTCGTCGAGCATCCAATCCAGGATCGCGATGTCCGCGCCATGGGCCGCCAGGGTGCGTGCGATGCAGGCCCCGATCCCTCGTGCGCCTCCGGTTACAATCGCCACCCGACCATCTAGTTTGTGCATGCGCTCACTCCCTATGCCTGTTCCAACACGTCTTCATTTAAGCTGATACCTAGCCCGGCTGCCTCGCTCGGTCGGATGCGCCCATGCGCTGGATCAGGTACACCCAGTACGCCAGCCACCGGTCGCCCGCTATCACGGTTCCAGGTGCGCACCCATTCAGCAAATGGGCAGTTAACCTGGCTCTTGATCAGGTGGAGTCCGGCCGCCTGCAAACCACCTGCATGCGGGACGACGATCAGGCCCCAGGCAGAGGCCATGGCGCAGATTTTGCGGGTCTCGCTGATGCCGCCAACCCAGTTGATGTCTGGCTGAAAGACTGAGATGGCCCCCGTCGCCAGCAGGTCTCGATGACCCCAGCGTGAATATTCATGTTCCCCGGTTGCCAGGGCAACTGGACCTGTGTAGCGCGCCAGTTTTTCATAGCCCTGGATGTTGTCTGGGGAGAGCGCCTCTTCGATCCAGCGCACACCATAGGGTTCAACCAGGTCGATCATGCGGATGGTGTACTCTACATCCCAGGCCATGTAGCAGTCGAGCATGATGTCGCGCTTGTCGCCGATGCGCTCGCGGCATTCTTTGACCAGGTCGCGATTCTTGAGCAGTCCCTCGCGTCCATCGGCCGGACCATATGGCATGGCCAGTTTGACGCCGAAGAACTCGTGGTTGTCCCAGTCGACGCGGTCATTGGTCGTCTCATAGACTAGCATGTCTTCTTTGGTGGCCCCGCCCAGCAGTCGGTAGACCGGTTGCTGCAAGGCTTTGCCGAAGATGTCCCAGAGGGCGCAATCAACGGCACTGATGGCGAACATGCTTAAACCTTTACGCCCGTAAGGGAGTGAGGCGCGAAACATCTGGTCCCACAGGCGTTCGATATCGGTTGGATCTTCACCTACCAGCAAACGCGCAAAGTGCTGCTCGATGATGATCCGTACGGCCTCCCCCCCATCGGCGTCGCCAATCCTTGCACACCATCATCGGTCTCGATGATGACGGCCAGACCCCCAAACGGTGCTGTCCAGGATGAACGACGGGCCGCGTAGCGGGGATAGGGCGACATCGGGTTGGCAATCACGCTTTCTGAGAGCCAGGAGGGCTGCGAAGCAATTTCTTTTTTTAGACGCAATGGTCGACAGTGGATAGCGGTGATTTTCATGGCTGTGCCTTTCAATCAGGATGATGTGGAACGATGATGTTCCACGCCACCCTGATATAAAGAGCTTATTTAAGCTACCAGCGGACTACTTAGCCCAGCTCTCATTTTGCCAGCTAGGATTCTGCTGCAGCTGGTAATCTGCGGCGGCTTTCCAGGAGGCATCCAGTTTACTCTGCGTGGCCGAGAGGCTGGTGGTGCCCAGCAGGTAACCTTGCATGATCTGGGTGTAGTCCTGTCCTTGCTGGGGCGATAGTCCCTGCAGGGCATAGCCGTCCGATTTGGGTGACTCGCCCCATGCTCCATCCGAGAAGCCGCTGATCACGCCCGGGGCGGAGACGCCGGTTACCGAGGGCACACCTGTGGTAGCGGTAATCCAGCTCTGCGCATATTTGGGAGCGGTCATGAATTGCAGGAAGCGCACCGCGTATTTCAGTTGATCCCCTTTGACGGTTGAAGGGATCATATAGCTGGTTCCACCGGTCGTGACACCAAACTGGGCGGGATCATTGGTCGACAGTGGCGTGGTGTCGGTGGTGATGGTCGGGAAGCCCATGCTGCCAACCTTGAATTTAGCGCTGGCGACCTCGGCGGCTCCAAAGTTAACTCCCCAGGCCATTGCTGAGCGACCTGCCAGGAAGTCGTCCAGGTTCACACCCGCACCGGATAAACCTTTGATACCTGACCAGTTGGGGTTGCTCCGGTTGAGTACATGTCCTTGGCCAGTTTCAAGGCCTCCACGACCTCTGGGAGATTCGCATTGAGCTTGCCTGTTTTGACCGCGCGCACCAGGTCTTTGGTGGTCAGGGTGCTATACGTCCCGGGTTTGCCGGAGGCGTCGAACCAGTTGAAGTCATTGTAGTATTTGTTCATCATCTGGTTCAGGATCGAGCCAACCGGGAAGGCGATGCCGATCTGCGAGTTGTCCATTGCCATTGGGGTAATACCGGCTGCTTTGAACTTCTGCAGTGCCGCTTCCCAGTCTTTGTAGGTCTTGATGGGAAATGGCACGCCAGCCTTCTGGAAGAGGTCCTGGTTGACAAACAGTCCTACGCTCACCAGGTTGAGTGGCACCCAGTAGAGGTGTCCGTCAGCCGCAGATGAGATGGTCTGGTTGTATGCACGTGAGTCAAACAAGTCCATCCAGTGGGCTTTCTCCGGCGCATAGGGATTGGGCTGCTGCAAATAGCTATCGAGCGGTGTGACCTGGTAGGGTTTATAGCTGGTCTGGTTGAAAATCAGGTCTGGCGCGCTCCCAGAGGCCAGTTCGGTCGCTTCAATCTGCGAGAAATTGGAGAGCGGCAAGACGGTAATTTTCACTTTGACATTCGGGTTGAGCTTCTCGAATTGCTGTACCGCCGCATCCCAGCCCGCGCCAAAGCTCTTTCCACTGCTGTTCCATTGGTTGGGACCAGCCAGCGTGATCGTGATCGGACCATTCCCCTGGCTCTGCTGATTGCTTCCACAGGCTGTGAGCAGCAGAGCTCCCAGCAGGCAGAGTAGGCCAAACACATGGGTTGAACGCCAGACAGACCTTGTCGTGTTCATAAACATGAGTCCTTTCAAATTAAAGATAGTGAGACAAGGAGACAATCGCTAGTGAGACATTAAAACCTGGAGACGCTGCAAAATTGCCTATTTTAACATGTCTCCACCACCAACTACACCGCCGACACCGGCAATGAAGTAGCGCGAGGCAAAGAAATAGACGATGACCAGGGGCAGGCTGGCCAGCACGTAGCCGGCAAAGAGTGGTCCCCACAGGGTGACGTTCTGTCCCTGTAAAAAGGCCAGTCCGGTGGTGACCGTTCTCAGGTTGTCATCGGTCAGGGTGAGTAGTGGCCAGAAATAGTCGTTCCAGACGGTGGTCAGGGTGAGCAGGATGATGGTGCCGATAATCGGTCCTGAGAGCGGCAACATGACGTAGAAGTAGGCTTGCCATCCTGCTGCCCCATCGATGTGGGCGGCTTCAAACAGTTCATTGGGTACTTGCTGGAAAAAGGTGCGCATCAAGAAGGTGGCGAAAATCGAGCCGCTGGCCATGTAGGGCAGGATCAGCGCCAGACGTGTATTGATTAACCCCATGTCACGCACCAGGATAAAGAGTGGGACCAGGCTTGAGATGGAGGGTACCATCAAGAGTGCGGCGATCATGGTGAAAAGAAAGTTGCGCCCCAGGAACTTATAGCGGGCGAAGACAAAGGCCGCGATTGAGCTGAGCACCAGCACCCCGATCATAGAGGTGCAGGCAACGATCAGCGAGTTCATGATGTAGACGCTGATCTGGTTCCAGGCCGCTGTGTAATTCTCCCAGTGAAACGGTAAGGAAGGTATCCAGTAAGATGTATGAAACTGGTCGTTGTCCTTTAGCGAGGTTACAACCATAAAGACGTATGGAAATAAGGTGAATATTACCAGTATCATCAAGATACTGCCGATCAAAAGATCACGACGTCCCTGGCGTGTTGACATGCTCGGTCATCCTTTCGTTCTCTCGTCTATCGAAAGCAGGCTTACAGCGGCCTGGCCCTCAGGCGGTGGCTACGGCTTGTTTTCTGGTGCGCAACGATATAACGCTAAACAAGGCGGTGATGATAAAGAGTACCGAGGATAGGGCGGCGGCATATCCCCAGTTGCCGTCGTAGAAGGCTTGATTGATCATATACAGGGCCGGCGTCATGGTCGAGTAGGCCGGTCCTCCGTTGGTCAGCAGGGCCATGGGAATGGCGAACTGTACATAGTTGATGATCGCCAGTACAAAGAGCAGGCGAAATTGGCCCGAGATCAAAGGGATGTCTATACGAATGATGCGTGTGAACCAGGATGCTCCATCGATGGAGGCGGCGTCAAATATTTCAGTGGGAATACTCTGTAAACCAGCCAGGAAGAGCAGGAACGGCGTGCTAGCGATCCAGGGAAAGCCCAGGAACATCAGCGAGTAGAGGGCAATGTTGGGATCACCCAGCCAGTTACGCTCCAGCGAGCTCAATCCAATCGCATGCAGCATGGTATTGATCATACCAATATTGGGCTCGTACATGAATCCCCACAGATAAAAGACTACGACCATGGGAAAAGCAATCGGCACAATCAAGAGGGTGCGAAAGATAAATTGCCAGCGCTTACTCGAATGCGCCAGCACCAGCTCGGCGGCGAACAACGGCACGATCCAGGCCAGCGTGACTCCGAAAATAAAGAACTGGATGATGTTGGTAAATGAGTGAATAAAGACACTATCAGAGGGGAGGGCCGCGAAATTCTGGAAACCAATGAACGGAGAATCAAAACCTGGACGCCAGTCAAAGAAGGCGTGGTACAGACCACTCAAGGCTGGATAATAACTAAAAAGACCCAGCACCGCGAAGAGTGGTAGCAGCGGCACATAAAACTTCCATGAAATCCTGCCACGAAACTGCCGCCCCAGGCGTCCTTTTTTAAGCACTGGCCCACGTTCATGTACATCAGCTTTTCCAGGACGAGAAATAGTCTGCATACGCATGCTCCTTCAACGCAGCTACAAATAAGCGCCATGCCTGGTGCTTCACTGCCCCAGACAACTTTTATTTATACACATGGATGAAACGCGCTCACCCAGAGAAGTCCGCAAACGTGGCTCGAACAACCAATGATTCGATTTAGTAAATCAGTTTACTTATGCGAAGTATAAGCAATAAATCACAGTTCTGTCAATAGCTTTCGAATAATTTCATTTAAGAATAAAACAACACACCCAAAGCAACAATAAGAACGATCTGTACGTGCGGGGCTTGCCCCCGCTTTTTCCTTTTCTGCTCTAAAAATCAATAATTATGATACCAAGCACCAAATCAACTATCTATATATCACTTTTCTTTCCACGAGCAGGCGATACGAGGCCCATTCTTTCAAGTGTGGAGTGTGTGTGGTGGGCAGCCGCAGCCGCCTCCCACCTGCAAACATGGAAATCACGAGCAGGCGATACGAGGCCCATTCTTTCAAGTGTGGAGTGTGTGTGGTGGGCGGCCGCGGCCGCCTCCCGCCTGCAAACATGGAGATCACGAGCAAGCGATACGAGGCCCATTCTTTCAAGTGTGGAGAGTGCGGGGGCGGCCGCAGCCGCCCCCACACTCTCCACACTCCCACCCCGGCGCCGCAGGCGCCAAAGGGGAAAAGTAAAAAAACCTGATAACCCTAAGAGCGACATTGACAAAAAATCATCTCCTCCTGTATACTTTCAAGCAGAAGTAAATCGAATTAATAAATCGTTTTACTAACTATCAAGGACCACAAAAAAATAAGAAGCAGGGTGCTGATAGCCATGGAAAAAACACATGCAAAAAGACCAACCATCAGGGATGTAGCGCTGTTAGCAGGGGTTTCTCGCACCACAGTTTCGCTGGTACTCAATAATGTCAGTTCCGCCAATATCTCACCCGAGACGCGTACCAGGATACACAATGCGGTCATTCAACTCAATTATCATCCTCTAGAGGCCGCTCGCAATCTGCGCACCCAGGCCTCTCAGACGCTCGGCGTGGCCATTCCCGATGCCAACAACCCTCACTATATGCAAATCATCAATGGCATCGATAGCTATGCTCAAAGTCAGGGCTATAGCACCTCGATCTTTATCACAAACTTCAGTGAGGAACGTGAGCGCCTCTGCTTCACCTGGCTACAACAAAAGCGCAGCGACGCCTTGATCCTGCTTTCAGGCACCGGTCGGGCTCTGTTGAACGATGTACGCTCCCTGCACGAGCGCGGCCATCTGATCACGACCCTGAGCTTCCGTCGTGATACGATGTTTGATGCCGATATCGATAGTGTGGTGCCGCAGGCCAATACAGGCGAACAGCTAGTCATGCAGCACCTGGCCGAATCAGGCCATCGGCGCATCGGCTATATCTATGGGGTAGCCAGCCATGAACTGCTACATGACCGCCTCGACGCCTGTCTACACATCCAACAACAATTAGGCCTGCCCATAAAAGAAGAATGGATCTACCGCTGCGGCCCAACCATTGACGATGGCTACAATGCAACCAATGCGCTCCTCCAGGCCCTCCCAGCAGACGGCGACCGTCCCACGGCCCTGGTAGTAGTCAACGACTTACTAGCCATCAGCGTACTGGCGGCCCTCAACCACAACGGCATCCACGTCCCAGAAGAGATGAGCGTCATCAGCTTCGACAACATCCCTCAAGCCCCCTACACCATACCCGCCCTCACCACCGTCGACTACAACACGCACTTGATCGGTGAAAAAGCGGCCCAGCTCACCATCGAACGCCTCACCCAACGCGACCGCCCCCCCATCCTCGCGGAAATCCCCGCCCAACTCATCATCCGCCACTCCACCGCCCCCTCCCCCTAAATATAAAGTGCAGGTTTTGCCCCTCTTATTCCTTCCATCCCGAAAAATCAACAAAAAAACAAGAATTGTACGTGCGGGGCTTGCCCCTGCTTTCTCTGTTCCTGCATGAAAATCAAAGAGTCCGATAGCCTCCCCCCTGATAGGCTTTTTTCCTCTCTCTTTCTTTTGGCTGCTTGACTCTTTATTGTTACCATGTTATATTTTTACCAATGTAACATAGCAACAACATCTAAAAGAGAGAAATATGATGGGTCAGATTGAAAAAAATGGCAGCCTGCATGGACAGGCTCTTCCCGTTGAGCGAGTGCAAATTGGCGCGCGCATGGAAAAGAATTTGGTCAAAGTCCTGAAAGCTCTGGCAGAATATTTTGATATCTCTCTCGGAGATTTGCTTGAAGGGATAGTTTTACATGCTTTCGAGCAAAAACATCCTTTTGGCGAGGAAACCCTCAAACGCATTACCCAGCTCAAGGAAGTCTATGGGATGGACTATGATGCGAGCGCCAGCCATCGCTTTATCGAGCAAACCGCAGCCGAAGAACCGGATTAACTGTTTCTTGTTCCTTTTTCACTATTGTTCATGTATTCCTCCCAATTCTTTGCGCGCTTGTGAAGAATGGGTGTTGAAAGGAAGCGAGTTGGATGTCGAATTTTGTTGCCCAGCATGTCACACGATCTCATGTGATTCATGTACCTGCTGCTGTTGACCATGCCTTTCCGCTGTTTGAGCCACTCGGAGAAAAGTACTGGGCACATGGCTGGAATCCAGAAATGCTGTATCCCGCCTCTGGTGTTGCGGAAGTCGGGACCGTCTTCACGACGCAGCATGCCGGCGAACCAGCGAAAATCTGGACCATTATTGCCTATGAAAGAGAACAGGCCCATGTGACGTATGTCAACGTCTTGCCACATGCTTATACCAGTCGAATCGATGTGCGCTGTGAACCTGATGGGGCGGAGGTAACCAGCGTTTGTGTCACCTACACGTTGACGGCACTCACCCCACACGGGAACGAGTATATTGAGAGGTTCACGGGGGAGCACCATTACCAGGCATATATCTCATCTTGGGAGACAGCCATTGGGTATTATTTGCTCCACGGACACATGTTTCCTCGCACAGAGGGGTAAGAGATGTCTCGCACCAAAAGCTGTCCAACCCTGCTGCTGGCTCAAGATGATGAGCCAGCACACCATCATTGCCAGATCTGTGGAAAAGTTGCGTGGGTTGCCTACCATCCCGGAGATTCACCAGGAATTAACCCAGCGTGGAGTCATGATCGCCGAGCACAGTGTGACGAATCTGCTCGCCCGCTATGAAGAGTTAGTCACACTGCATCTGACCAACCAGGCAAGGTTACAGCAATGCCTGAGCACACAAGGGCAGGTCATTCTTGCTCTCGATGGACTCCAACCTGATGTGGGTCACGAAGTCTTATGGGTTCTGCGTGATTGCCTTTCGGGAGAAATCTTGGCAGAATGCCACAGACATACGGCAAGCCTATGAACGTTTGCTGACATAGGAAAAAAGCGCCGCTTTAAGCAGGACCCAGATATCAGCGCAGCCTGCCCACATACTTATCAATCTGCTCCCGCGACCACTCCCCATTGGCCAGCACCACGCGATAGCTCAAATCCAATACATCATCCGGCTGCAAGGTGTAGTATTCATCGAACATAAAGGCACAGCTGATACAGGCGTAAGGATCATTGCGCACAAACCATTTATTTGGATAGCGTGGATTGCGCGGCTGGTCGATAAATATGATGGTTGATTGCTCACAGCTACCATCATGCCAGCCAGTAAATGCCAGCCACGGCGCTTGCTTGCCCATACACTCAGGACCCTCCAGCCCGCCGGCTCCCAGGATCTTCCCGTGCAAAAATGAGCGTGGACCACGCCAGAACAGGCCGCCATAACCCGCATTCTCTCGGCCCTCGGTCGTTGGTGAGCCAAAGGCCAGCGGCTTCCCTGAGACATTCAGCAGGCGCGACGAGAAATCCAGGCTCCAATAGCCCGCCTCTGCATTGATCTCGTTGACATCCAGGTGGCGCTCCTCTTCGATCCACACCGCTTCGCTATGGGTGATCCACTGTAACTGCTCAATGCAGGATACTCGCTCCTCGCTGGACAGTTCCTGCCACGCGCGATGCCGCATCCACCCATTATTGTCAAGTTGTACATAGCCCGCGTCTGGAGTATAGGTCGGGCCTCCCCAAAAGTTCTCGCCCGCTAGATTGGCGCTGGTCATTGAGAGTCCAATATGCCATTGGTGATCATAAGGACGCACCAGGCACACCTCGTTGCCAGCCAGCGTCTTCAAGGAGTGAAAATAGGGCCTGGGCGACTCGCGGGCTGGAAACTTTGGCTCATACACATAACTAAATAAAGGCTGCCCCTCATAATGGAGCGCAACCGTATCATACAAAGTATGGATCAACGTCGTCTTCAAAGCATCACGTCCTTCCTCACTAATCATACAGGCACCTATTATATAAAGGTTAGAGGATAACGTTTTCTATTGTATACCCAAAATGGTAGCTTCTGCACCATTCACACGTAGCAGTGACACGATGTTTAGGGTTTAAGAAATCTATACTTTTGCTCTCTACTTCAGGCTTACTTTCTATTTCGATACAAATAAATAGCACAAATAAATAATATCGCCCCACCTATAGCAAATATCAAACCAATCTGAACCATTCTTGTGTCAGGAAAACTGAAATATTTTATAATAGCAAATATTTCCAATAAACAAGCAAAGATGAAACAAATCGCTGCTCCTATAAATTTTGCATTTATCAACCTTTTGCTCCTCTTGATAAAAGAAATAACTACTATCATTAATCTCAAATAGCTTGATAGAGAAGCCACAAAGTTAAATCTAATCATTTGTAGCTTCTCATTATCAGGTACAGTAAGTTGAAAAGTAGTTTACTAACCGAGAAGGAATGGGCATTTCTCAGCGAGCGCAACTAGAAGAAAACCAGTGTTTCCAAGCACTTCAATAATAATAGCTATTATAACAGCAGGCGTTAACAATCCAGCAGTTCCTATTTCTACTACAGCGTTTATTGCCATATCATATGCAACAGAAGCTGCGACTGCTGCTAAAACACTTCCAATGCAATCAATAGCTTGTGGGCTTGTTATACTTGTCAGTCCACTTGGATCAACCTTATTCACAGGATCATCGTCAGCATACACGTACGGATTCGCCTTGGTGATCTCCTGCAGACTGCCCCCGACTGGCGTGGCTTGCGTCCAGCGCATGGTGACCGAGTCATAGTAGCGAATACCGAACTTATACAATCCGGTAATGCCGTCGAAGTAGCCACCGGCATAGGTCCAGGGTTGTACCACTTGCTGGCGCCACATGGCCTCGCGTCCCAGGGGATCATAGGTGTAGCGATCGACGGCGTTGCCGCTGCTATCGGTCAGTACGACTATCGAACCCTGTCCGTCGAAGAGATAGTAATACTTCTGTCCGTTGGTTTGCAGACTATTGAGCAGGCCGCAACTGCAACGTACATACTCCATGGTGCCAGACGCGCCCTTCTCGCTGCTCAGCCCCAGTGTGCTATACACAGCAGATAGACCAGCATTGCTGACCCGGTCAGTCTGGTTGGTGCCACTATACCCATAGTTGTAATTGCCACCAGAGGTATAGGAGCCCGCCGAGGCAGTGCCACTGATAATCTGATTCTGCGCATTCAGGACAGATGTGCGACTGGGATCGCTATTGGACGGGGCCGGGGTGACACTATTATTAACCGCCGTCTCGTTACCATTGCCATCATAGCTATAGGTAACGGCTATATTGGTGACTGTGCCCGTCGACGAGGTAAAGCTCCCACTTTCGTTCGTCAGCTCGTTGGCCTCATTATAGGTAAAGTTCGATGTATACTTGGACGCGCCACTATAAGAAGCGCTCTCAAGGTTGCCGTTGTTATCATGGTGATAGGACCAGGGAGAAAAGAGCGTGCCATCGGGATTGTACTTGTTGACGGTCATCAGTTGGTTCTTGCTGTTATAGCTATAAGTCCAGGTGTACTTCGTGCTCTCGTCTATTGTGTCGAGCACTACCGCTTTCTGCAGCAGTTCCGTGGATTTTGAGCCGGAGACATAGCTATAGGCAAAGTTGCTGTATTGTGTGCCACTAAAGTGGGGCTGCCCATTGCTATCAATGGTGATCGTGCCCTTACCGCCAATATTGGTGAGCTCGCGGCCCGCTCCATCATAGGTCATGATCTGCCCGGTGCCATTGGGATACTGGATGCTATTCTTACGATTGTCATTATCGTAGGTATAGGTCGTATTCAGGCCGCTGGCATCGGTCAGCTTCGTCATACGATTGACTTCGTCATACGTGTAGCTCACTTTGCCGCTGGCATCAGTCAAGCTGGTCAGATTGCCGACCTTGTCATAAGTATTGGTGAGCACGATCGCGCCCGGCAAGGTCTTGGTCAGTTCACGGTTGCGCGCATCATAGGTGAAGCTAGTGGTGCCTGTACGATCGGTTTCCGTGAGCACGTTCCCATCAGCATCATAGCTATAGCTCACCGATGACCCATCTTGATATGCCAGCTTGATAATGCGATTGTCATTGTCATAACTGAAGGTGGTCGTGTTGCCGTTGCCGTCTTTCTCGGTGCTGACCCGGCTTAAGCTATCGTAGGTTAACGTGGTCTGCCCCAGTGGATTTGGCGGCGTCATGGTTGTGAGATTGCCTTTGCTATCATAGCCATAGGTCGTCAAATGGCCACTCTTGCCGCTTTGCCAATCGGCATCCTTCGCGCTGGCAATAGTGCCATTACTATTATAGCTATAGGTCCATGTACTACCAGTACTGTAGTCAAGCTCCGAAGTCAGGTCTCCTGCCGTATCATAAGCAAAGGTCGACTTGTTATTCTGCGCATCCGTCTGCGAGGTCTGGTAGTAGATGTGATTGGGGTCTCCATCCCCATAACCGTACGTCGTTTGGGCATTAGATCCATCGGTGGCCGTCTTCAAATTATTATTGACGTCGTAGCTGAAGGAACTCGTGTTGCTCAAGGCGTCCTGCTGTTTGGTCACATTATAACTTCCCGGATCAAACGTTTGCGACGAAATGTGACCAAGCGCATTCTTCGTGTAGTTTACCTGCCACGAGGGATCTGCCTGATATGCATATGTCGTGCTGTGTCCGTTTTGATCGGTGACTACCGTACAGGGCAGGACCGTCTGTCCTGAAGGCACGATACCACTACAGTGACTATCGTCGCTGTCATAATACGCTAGCTGGATCGTTCCTCCATCGGCCAGCGTAATCTGGCTTACCTTGCCTGTCCCGCTGACATAGCTGATGCCTGTTGCGTGGGTCAGGGGATCGGTAATGGAGGTCAATTCTCCATTAGTATAGCCATAGGTTGTCGTTTTCTGATTGGCATCAGTGATGCCGGTTAAATTGTGATTACTATCATAGCTATAAGTAATCGTGCGTCCCGTGGGGTCGGTCATCGTCGTGATCTCGTTGGCGCTATTATGCGCCATTGTCAGCACGCGACCCTGGGTGTCGGTGATGGACTGTGTATATTTGGACCCGTTAGGCGATGCATAGGTACAGCTAATTGTATTGCCATTCTTGTCCTTGATATTGGCAATACTTGTATCTGAGCCAAAGAGGACCCTGGTTCCCGACTTATGATAGCTTAAGGTATAGGTTCCATCACCATTGGCTTTCAAGCTGGCATTGAGGCCTGGAGCATCTTTATAGGTTCCATTACTATTGCGATTAAAAAAGAAGCCAGTTCCCGTCTCACTGTAAAATCCAATCCCTGTGCTACCGGCCTGACTTTCATCTAAATACTGGGATGAGCAGAGATTCGCACGCCAGTTATTGCCATACTCATAATTATAATAATCTGAGTCTGAAAGACTATTATAGTACGTATCAAGGTCAAGGTTGATCCCCGTTCCATTCAGCGCATAATTCGCAGAGGCAACCAGCAGGTTTCCGCTTCCTACATTTACTTTCATCGTCACGTGATCGGACAATGAAATTTTGATGTAGGTGAAAAAGGGTTGGTCTCCCAGCCCATCGTGGCTTTTCGTGGAATCAATGAAGGGCCTGACGGTGCTGGCTGGTTTTGCTTTAGCCGCAGGAGATGCAGCCGGAATGGTGGCAGCTGGCTGCGTGGTGGAAGACTTTGCAGCCGGGATCGCTGATGTGTTGGATGCAGGTGTCGTTGGCGTAGTACTCGCTGCCGGTTTCTTTGCGGCAAAAACTGAAGGAGCCGAGTAGAGGTTAGCCAGCAACCCTCCAGTAACAATGGTAAAGACCAATGCCACGCGCAAGAGCATCGTGCCAGAAAAGCGAGGGCAAAGATACAAGCGGAGAGTAAGAAGGCGACTCGCCAGCAAAGGCGTATTAATCGCTTCATCTTGATCTGCTACGGGTGTCATCATGACAGACGAAATCCTTTTCTACTAATGCCAATAAAATATTCTTCTGGAAAAGAAACTTTTCCACAGGTCACCATTGGCTGAGTATAGAAGCAAAATGAGTAGAAAAACAGGCCATTTATACGCCATATAGCGGACATGTCCTCATGGTGTCATGTCTATGTCATGACAGTGGAGCTCGACGTGTGTTCCATGAGGTATCACATTTGAGATGCATTTATCAAGAGTAGTACATTTGGATATCTAACAAGAAAAATGAGATAATTATCTATATATCTGGTGCCCGCAAGAAACAATTATAAACGGAGTTTGAGCATGTATTCTGATGACGTAAAGAAGAGTAAACTCAGGCGAGCACGTGAGTTGCGAGGGTGGTCACAGGCAAATGTAGCGGACAAACTTGGATGTGATGCCCGAAGTGTGGGTCGTTGGGAACGAGGAGAGATTTCTCCCAGCCCTCACTATCGACAGCAGCTCTGTTTCCTTTTTGAGCAGAACGCGGAGGAGCTTGGACTCGTGGAGGCGAGCGTGCCCGCTACGCTGGATGTGGTACCGACGGAAGTCGCGCATACAGAGGGCGTGCCTGAGCCTTTTCATGAAATTAGTTTGCCTACACGTGTACATGTGCCACCTGCAGAAGAAAAGAAGAACTATGGTTGGCCCATGCTCCATAAACATCGTTCCTGGTTCCTGCTCGGACTATCTCTTCTCCTTGTGCTGGCAATAGGAGGGATAGCCAGCAAATTTCTTCTACCTGGATCATCTATGTCTCTTGCATCGAAAAGCTCCCTGCTTTATACCTATAAAGCGTCGTCACTGGTCGGCATCTACGATGTAGAATGGTCCCCCAATGGTAACAGCATTGCGTGTGTCATTGGTGATAACACAGCACGTGTTCTTACACATCAGAATGGGAAGTATACCCTCACAACAACTATTAGTTCCTCCGAGGCTTTGAGCTGGTCACCTGATGGCTCACAAATCGCTTCTGTCACTGGTGATACACCCGAGGCGAAAAAAGCTGTCCAGATTTGGAATTCGTCAAGCGGGCAGATCGTGTATCGTTACCCTGAACAGCATGCGACGATCACCGATGTTGCCTGGTCCCCTGATGGAACCAGGATTGCCTGGAGTGATACTACAGGGACCGTTTTTGTCTGGACAGCCTTAACGCATAAGCTTGAGATCACTTATCGTGGTCATAAAAATCAGGTCTGGTGGATCGCCTGGTCTCCCAATAGCCGCTATATTGCTTCGGGCAGTGAGGATACAAGTGTACAGGTGTGGGATGCAGCGACAGGAACACATCTTGTCACGTATAGAGGACATGCCGGTATTGTTTACGGTGTAAGCTGGTCTCCCGATGGCTCACGTATTGCTTCTGCCAGTACAGATAGAACGGTGCAAATTTGGCAGGCCACAACAGGAAAAACTCCTTACCTACCGCGACCATACCTCTTCAGTGCAAGCATCTAGCTGGTCCCCTGATGGAAAATTTATCGCATCGGCCAGTGCGGACACAACCGTTCGGGTCTGGGACGCAACAACTGGGAGAACTATTGCTGTGTATCGAGGCCATACAGATATTGTCTATGGTGTAAACTGGTCCCCTGATGGAACACGTGTTGCTTCTGCCAGTAACGATGGAACGATTAAACTTTGGAGCGTGGCTCTGCCGGGGCAGCAACCACGCTCCCAGAACAGGATGACATCGAAAAAACCCGAGGCACTCCAGCTTCATAGCCAGGTATCTATGAGCGCACCTTCGTAGCAGCTATGATACAATGGGAAAGGATGAAATTGCGGAGGTTGTGTGGAGATAGGCCGCAGCGGTGCGAGCACAATATGCAGAAGAATGAGTGATGACATGGATCAGCATCAATATATGTTGTTAATTTATCAAGTCCCCAGCCAGCCTTCAGCAGCACGCGTGAGTGTCTGGCGTGAACTTAAAAAAATTGGGGCACTCTACCTCCAGCAGAGTGTCTGTATCCTCCCAGCCACCGATGCTCTGGTGGCGGCCTTGCAAAAAATCACTGAGCGCATCACCGAACTGAGTGGTACCTACCATCTGCTTCCCCTCCATACCTTGCCTGAAGCGGAAGATAATAAGATCGTTGATGCCTTTATTGCTCAGAGCAATCTGCAATATGATGAGATTATTGAGGATTGCGATGTCAATTTTAGTAAAGAGGTCGAGTTTGAGACGTATCGCCAGAACTTTACGTATGCCGAGGCGGAGGAGATTCGCCAGGATCTAGATAAGATCCGTCGCTGGTATGATCGTGTAGTTGAGCGCGATCTCTTTGGGGCTGCACGCCGCGATGATGCTTTGCGCAGCATCGAGCGCTGTGAGAAGTTGCTGGAGGAATTTGAGGAGAAGGTCTTCCTCAGACAAGAGGAGGATGAATCACAAGATCCATCCTCTGAAGATGCTCGTAAACGCCTCCACCCTCGTCGCTCGGAGCGCCGGGGAGGCCATAGCAAGCCACTCTAGCCGGTCTGCCACCGCCGGCTTAGCTTAGCTTAGAACGGTGGCCTCGCACTTCCCGCGTGAGGGTGAGCGTCAAGACGACCAGGGTTCCAATAATCATGATTATCCCGCTCGCCCCACGCAAGCTTGCCAGCCCACTCACCGTGTTGAGCAGAACGAGAATCAGCAAGGTGAGGATAATCCCGATCAGGATTATGATATCCCCCACCAAAAAGTTATAAATGGCTTTGATGACATTCATCTATTTTTTCTCCCTCTATGCCTGATGTTCTCTACAAGCTGGTTTGTGCCCCGGACCGGGTGCTGATGGCGCGCTTCTGGCTTTTGAGCCAGCTGATCAAGCCAAATGAGGCCAGCAGATAAATGGCTGCCAGGATCAAGATGAAGGCATCCGACAGGGGCCAGTCATAGTGAAAACCTTCGACCGCCCAGAAGGTGCCGAAAGTGGTCAACATAATACCTACGATGAATTTGAGGGTATTCTCAGGAACCTGCCGGAGCGGCGCACGTACCAATGCTCCCAGGATAATTACCAGCACGCCCGCAACGGCCGCACCAATGGCGGCTGAACCGATCCCGCCCAATCCACATTGGGTAACACAGGCCTGTGAGGCAGCATTACTCCCAAATGTGATGACGATAAAAGCTACTTCCAATCCCTCTAACAGAACCGACTTGAAGGCCAGCAGGACCGCGTAGGGCTGCAATTTAGTCGTAACTTCGCCACGCGCACGCAGCTCAGCCATATTCTCTTCAAAAATAGCTTCCTCGTCGTGCAGGGCCTTCAGTCCGCTATAGCGCAGAATAGCTTTCTTCAGCCACTTTAAACCGAATAATACCAGTATAATACCAACCACCAGGCGCAACACATCAATAGGTACATATCGCACCAGCGCGGTGCCAAAAATCGCCACGATCACCGCCAGACTGACGGCTGCCGCCAGCGTTCCCACCAGCGCACTACGCCAGTTGATCGTCACACCAACCACCAGCACAATAGTAAACGCCTCAACAAATTCTACAGCCGATGCAAGAAAGGCGGCCACTGTAATCGCCCACTCCATGCTCTCACAACTCCTTGTACTCAATACAGACCACGAGACATACATCATTATTTTTTCTCGCTACAATCATTGTAACACATTTTATTTGTAACAGCTGCTAAAAATAGCAAGTTTTCAAATGTAACAAGAGTTTACAGTCATTTAACTCGATCTTTACCAGTTATTAAAACAATCCTTATATGCTTACACGCAGATAGACTTACCAGTATATCTAAACACAAAAATGTATTTTTAAATATCTAAACAGAGGAGTTATACTCTGATGCGTGATTCATTACAGCAGGCCCGTGTCCTGCTTCGTCCTCAAATGAGGCTCTTCTACCTTCTGGGTTGTGTGCTTGCTTTGCTGGCCGCCTGCGGCTCCCCATCCCAGTCATCTTCTAGCAACAGTAGCACTGGCAGCACGGCGACTTGCGATAAGAGTACCGGCCTGACACTTTATTCGGCCCAGGGCTATGATTCAGACGCCGCCAAAGCTTTCCAGAAACAGACTGGCATTGCGGTGAAGCTGGTCGATGACAGCACCGGCAATCTTCTGGCCAAGATCTCAGCAGAACGCAATAATCCACGCTGGGACGTGGTCTGGTTCGATGGCAATGTGACCATGCAGACCCTGGATGACCAGAACTATTTGCTGAAGTGGACCTCACCCAGTGCTAGCAACTATACCGCTCTGGGAACGCAAAATACTCCTTCTGATCATGCCTATTATCCAACCGGCGTGACCGCTGCTGGCGCGATTGTCTACAATAAAAAACATATTCCAGCCGCTGGCCTGCCCAAGGATTGGAGCGACCTGACTAAACCTGCTTTTAAAAACTTGCTGGCCGAGAATGATCCCGCTTATTCTGGTCCTGCCTATCCGTTTATTGCTGGTATTGCCCAGTCTATGAAGGGTGAAGATCAGGCCAAACAGTTCTTCCAACAGCTGAAATCCAATGGAGATAAGATTTTCCAGACCAATGATCCTACCCTCAATAGCGTTGAGACCGGGGCTCGCGAGTTTGCGATCATCCAGGACTCTGCTTACTACGCTGCGGTGAAGGCTGGTCAACCACTGGGTATCATTTATCCAACCTCGGGTGTGGCTGCGCTGCCGAGTGAGATCGCGGTCTCTGCCCAGAGCCGCCACCAGGCTTGCGCCAAACAATTCGTGAACTGGGTCCTGTCCGCTCAGGGTCAGAGCGTGATGACCCATCATGATCCTACCGATGGCGATACCTACTTCATTGATATCATCAATGGTGTGACCCCGGTCGTGACACGCCAGACAGATGGCATCAATATGATAACGTTGGATGTGCCCAAATGGGCTGGAGTTGAAACAGAGTTGAAGCAATGGTTCCACGACAACATCGTCCAGTAGTGGCAGATGCTCAACAGGAACAGGGTATGGTCGCGCGCGCGACCATACCTGTTTCTCGTTTTAGTGCCATCAGCCTGCTGCGTATGGGCAGCCAGGTCTTATTGATTGGGGTGCCACTGCTGCTCCTCTTGCTGCTGGTCGTCTATCCACTGGCAGCGATTATTCTGCAGAGTGTCTTTCCCAATCTCTATACACCTGCACCTAATTTAGTTCCTGGTTGGGATGCGCTACAGGCGTTGACGCGCCAGTCTCACAACTATCTGGCCTTCCTCAATTCGCTCTGGCTGGGATTAATCACGGCCCTGCTGGCCTGTATCCTGGGTACAACGCTTGCGCTGCTCTCGCGCCGTACCGATCTGCCGCTGCGCCGGGCCATGGATACGCTGGTCTGGATCGTGTTCTTTACGCCCTCTTTCCTGGTCGGTGAGGCCTGGTCGCTGGTCTTTATTCGCGGGGGCATTCCCGATCAATATCTGCATTTTTCGGATGCGTTCATCAATACCTTCTTTTCACCGGTGGGTGTGGTGGCGATCCTGAGCCTGAAGTCCTTTCCGTATGTCTATATCTCGGTTACGGCGGCCCTTCACTGGCTTGGTTCGGAATTTGAGGATGCCGCGCGCATCTCGGGGCTCGTTCCTGGCGGGCCTGGCTGACGATCAACATTCCCCTGCTGCTGCCAGCCATTTTCGCGGCTGGCTTGATCGCCTTTGCCGAGGCTATCTCAGACTTTGGGACGGCTGCGACGATTGCGCAAAATTCCAATGTGACCTTGATTACTTATCAGATCTATAGCGCTATCAATACTTCGCCGGTCGATTTCTCGCTGGCGGCAGCGCTCTCGCTGCTCCTGTTTATCGCGATCGCGCTGGCGATGCTCATCCAATCGTCGGTCCTGCGCACGCGCTCATTCCAGGTTATCAGTGGCAAGAGCCGGCCCGCGCGTACACTTGAGTTGGGGGCCTGGAAGTGGCCTGCCACCATCTTCTGCCTGCTCATTTTCATTGTCGCCCTGGTGATCCCGCTCAGCATGTGTCTGCTACTCTCGCTGCTGCACGCCTTTGGTCAGGGATTGGTGCCGGGCAACTGGACCCTGGATAACTATCGCACGGTCTTGACGCGTAGCTCGGATGATCTGGATGCGCTGACGCGCACGACCTGGCTGGCCCTTGGCAATGCGACCATTACGTCCCTGATAGGCTTTCCGCTCGCCTTTGTGATGCGCTATACACGCCTGCCTGGACGCAAACTACTCGGGATGGTGACCCTGCTGACGATCGCGGTACCAGGATTGGTGCTGGCCTGCGGCTATATCTTTGCCTGGAACGCTCCTTACCTTGAATATGTGGGTATCGGGGGCGTGGATGGTATTCAGTTCTATGGTACGGTCTGGATTCTGCTGGCCGCTTATATGGGTGGCAGCCTCCCCTACGCGACGCGCCTGAGTATGGGTGCGCTAGAGCAGGTGGGACAGACGATGCTGGAGGCGGCGCGCGTCCAGGGTGCTGGCCTCTTCCCTTTATTAACCAGGATCGTGGCCCCTTTGCTACGTGCCAGCCTGGTCTCGACCTGGTTGCTGGTCTTTACCGGCACGATGTTTGAGCTGGCCACTTCGGAATTGCTCTATCCGCCTGGACAACCCACGATGCCAGTGCAGATCGTGGCGCTTTTTAGCAATTTTCAAATGGGACCCGGCATGGCGCTGGCGATGTTAAATGTTGGGGTGGTTACCCTTGCCTTGCTGGTTATTCGCTTCCTGCCATGGCTGCTTAGCCGCTTGCTTCAGTATCAGAAGAGGAAAAAGAATGTCTATGTATCTACGGATCAAACAGCTGAACAAAACATACGGATCACGGCAGGTAGTCTCTGATCTGGACCTTTCGGTGCGAGAGGGCGAGGTGCTCTCTCTGCTGGGCCCTTCGGGCTGCGGTAAAACGACCATCTTGCGTATGCTGGCCGGCCTGGTTACGCCCGATAGCGGCTATATCGAGGTGGGCGATCGTGTCTTCTTCGATGGTAAAAGGGGCCTGCCAGTGGAAGAGCGCGGACTGGGCATGGTCTTCCAGGATTATGCCCTCTGGCCACATATGACGGTGGCCCAGAATATTAGCTTTGGCTTGCGCCTGCGTCGCATGCCTGGCCGCCAGATCAAGGAGCGCCTGCAGACCTTATTGGAACTGGTCAATCTGCCCGGCTATGAGCAGCGCTATCCCTATCAGCTCTCGGGCGGTCAGCAACAACGTGTCGCGGTCGCGCGCGCGCTGGCTACCGAGCCTCGCCTGCTCCTGCTGGACGAGCCGCTCTCCAGCCTGGATGCGGCGCTACGCGAGACGATGAGCGCCGAACTGGTACAACTCTTTAAGCGCCTGAATATTACAACCATCAACGTCACCCACGACCAGAACGAGGCCATGACGATGTCGGACCGCATTGCGGTCCTGCGCGATGGCAAGGTGCAGCAGGTCGGAACACCCACTGAGCTCTACCTGCAGCCGCAGAATGCTTTTGTGGCCTCCTTTATGGGTCAGGCTAACATGCTGCCGGGTGCCCTGGTCGTCAACGACAACGAGGAGAACGGCACTTCCGGCAGTCTTCAACTCCTGGATGAAGAGATCTACCTCTCGGGCCAGATCAGTGCTGAAGCTCGCGCACATAGCGGCTCCCACAACTTCGTCTGCCGCCCGGCCAACATCACCATCATACAGGAGCTGCCGCCAGCACCACACCAGAACATCCTGCCCGGTCAGGTTGCTCAAACATTTTTCGTCGGCGGGCGCTGGCGCACCCACATCAAAGCCGGTAGCCAACAACAATACACCATCCAGGCCTTTACCGACCAGCCACTCCAGCCCGCCCAGGCCGTCTGGCTAGAGTTCCCGTCAACCCAAAGCCTGATCGTCCCCGTCTAACCGTGCGTGCGGCCTCGCGGCCGCTTTTCCCTTCCTTTTGCATATCCTTGTGCTTGTAGCGCAGGCCGGCGCGGCATCGTGTTAAAGAGTGGTATACTCACAGAGGTCAGTTATTTTTGCGACCAGAATTTTTTGTTGAAGAGGAGATTAACAGATGTCAACTACATTGACACAACAACCCTCCTGGAGGGCTCTCGAAGCACATTTCCAAAAGGTTCGCGACCTTCACCTGCGCACTCTTTTCGCCGAAGACCCCAAACGCGGTGAGCGTTTTTCGGTTGAAGCCGAGAATATCTATTTTGATTATTCAAAAAATCGTGTTACCGATGAAACGATAAAATTACTTCTTGAACTGGCTGAGGCGGTTGGCCTGCGCAATCGGATCAATGCCATGTTCAGCGGTGAGAAAATTAATATTACTGAGCAGCGCGCCGTCCTGCATGTGGCCTTGCGCGCCCCTAAAGGCTCAACCATTATGGTCGATGGCCAGAATGTGGTCCCCGAAGTCCATAAAGTGCTGGAGAAAATGGCGGCCTTTTCCAATCGCGTCCGCAGTGGCGAGTGGAAAGGTTTCACCGGCAAGCGCATTCGCAACATCGTCAATATCGGCATCGGTGGATCGGATCTCGGCCCACACATGGCCTATGATGCCTTGCGCTACTATAGCGATCGCAATCTGACCTGCCGCTTCGTATCCAATGTGGATGGCACAGACTTTGCTGAGGCGGTCCATGATCTGGACCCTGAAGAGACGCTGTTCATTGTGTCTTCAAAGACCTTTACGACCCTGGAGACCTTGACCAACGCCCGCAGTGCCCGCGACTGGACCCTGACGAAGCTGCACGATGAGAAGGCGGTAGCCAAACACTTTGTGGCCGTTTCGACCAATGCCAAAGAGGTGGCAAAGTTTGGTATCGATACCGAGAATATGTTTGAATTCTGGGACTGGGTCGGTGGCCGCTATTCCTATGATTCTGCGATCGGTCTCTCGTTGATGATTGCGATCGGACCCGAGAATTTCTACGATATGCTGGCCGGCTTCCATGCCATGGACGAGCATTTCCGCACCACACCGTTCGAGAAGAACCTGCCGGTCCTGCTGGGCTTGATTGGCATCTGGTACAATAACTTCTTTGGCGCGGAAACCGTGGCCATCCTCCCCTACGATCAGTACCTCGAGCGCTTTAGCGCCTACCTGCAGCAGCTCGATATGGAGAGTAACGGCAAGCATGTCGATCTGGAAGGGAATACCGTTAACTACCAGACCGGCCCGATCATCTGGGGCCAGCCCGGCACCAATGGCCAGCACGCCTTCTACCAGTTGATCCACCAGGGCACCAAGCTGATCCCCTGCGATTTCATTGGCTTCTGCCAGACACTCAATCCAGTGAAACCTCACCACGATCTATTGATGGCCAACTTCTTTGCCCAGACCGAGGCGCTGGCCTTCGGTAAAACCGCGGAGGAGGTGAAAGCCGATGGTGTGCCTGACTACCAGGTGCCACACCGCACGTTTGAAGGCAACCATCCAACCAATACCATCCTGGCTGATCGTCTGACACCCAACATGCTGGGCAAACTCGTCGCGCTCTATGAGCACAAAGTCTTTGTCCAGGGTACCGTCTGGAACATCAACTCGTTCGACCAATGGGGCGTTGAGCTCGGCAAGGTGCTGGCTAACCGTATCATTCCAGAACTGGAAAGCGCACAGGAGCCAGATCTCAAACACGATAGCTCCACCAACACCCTCATCAGCCGCTACCGCGAACTGCGCAAAGCTGAATAAGTAGTCTACACCCAAGCAAAGGCGAGCTCATTCTATTGTGTGAGAATGAGCTCGCCTTTATTTCGTTCGCTTCTTAGAATGGTGAGGATACTGGGCCGCCCTACCGGGGTGGCAATTGGCCGCTGAGGGCCGAACTATCCGATAGTAACTATCAGTTTTACTGCCTGTTCAACTCCATTTTCACTCCTTATGCGCGCCCCGAGCTCACTGGCCCTTTGCCGCATCTCCTGATTGTGTATGGCAGTATTGAACAGTTCGGCCAGCTTTTTTGCGGTGAGCTGCTTGCGACTGATTGGGCGCGGCCCTACTCCGGCGCGGGCAACCTGGTGACCCCAGAACCATTGGTCGGAGATGTAGGGGACGATGATCGTTGGAACACCCGCCTGCACGCTGGCCGCGGTCGTCCCGGCACCTCCATGGTGTACGATAGCTTGCATCTGTGGAAAAAGCCAATCATGCGCGACCACATTCGTGAGATAGAGGTTGTCCGAACGTTTTTGTGCGCTATAGGCGTGTTTATCTACCAGGAGAATACCGCGTTGCCCGGTCTGTGTCAGGGCCTGCTCGACCATCTCGATTGTCTCGGCTGGCCGGTAGGCGCTCATGCTACCAAAACCAATATAGATGGGGGCGGGACCCGCATGGAGGAAATCGACCAGCTCACGCTCAGGCTGCCATGCCTCTGCATGCTCAAGCATCCAGAAACCCGTGATATGGATCTTCTCACTCCAGTCGACGGGTCTGGGCACCAGCAGTGGGCTGTATGCGCAGAGGACGAAATCGGCGACACCGGGCAGGTTGGCATAAAAAGAACGCTCTAAAGGTGGCAGGTTGTAGCGCTTTTTACGTACCTCGTTGGCCGCTGGCAGAAACAGCATTCCGGTATATTGCTGTGCCATCACATGTGACAACTGGTTCATGGCTCTTCCAAGCAGCGCGGGCTTTTGGGGTAGCCACGGTGATGTGGGCTCCGCCATAGCCGCCGTCGAGAGCAACATAGGCTGCAACATGCTCATCACCAGTCTTTTATTATATTTCTCAGCCAGGGTATAACCAATGAGCAAGCCTATATAAGCTACAACTATAGTGTCCGCATCCTGGCATGCCTCATGCGCACGCTGCATATATAGTGGAGTAAAGGCCGCAAGGTTAGAGGCAAACAACTGGGCGAAACGATAGGGATTCGTGCCATTGGCCAGCAGCTTTTCCCCGTCTTTCGTCTGGAAGAGCTCCTTTGGCTCATCATCAAGCGCAAAAAAGGGGATACCATAGCTGCGCACTAGCTCTGCGAACGATAGGTGGGTGGCGAGTCGGATAGAATGTCCTGCATTCATCAATCCCTGACTCAGGGCAATATAAGGAACAACGTCACCACGTGAGCCAATAGCAATAATAGTGATTCGCATAACATATTACCTCATATCATCATAAAACAGGTCCTTTCATATACTAATACTCATGAGCTAATGAATGCAAGCTCTCCACTGTAAGTAGCGGCTAAATTCATATAATCACCTCCTGAGGAGTTTCTCAGAATGTGTCTGATCTTCATGATCACCGCGCTCTTCACGCCTGAGTTTGAGCGCCAAAGGCGCTCAAGAAGTATTCTTGTGTGGTGCAAAAAAGTGCGCCCAGCGCGCTTTTTTGCACCACACAAGAAAAAAAGGTCGTGCGCTGGCGCGCCCGACCGCGTAAGAGTGGCACGCTTCTCATGATGATGGGAGTAAGCCATATTCTCAATTACAGTGTGCTTTCTACTATGGGTTGACGCTATCTGTGGTTGAGTATATAATCTTTGACCATCGGGCCTCTCTGCACCAACCAGCCAGGCAGGCCGCGTGCAGGGCTGCAGCCAGTAAGCCCAATCACTTCACTACTACTGACTTGATCCATCAATGATCGACGTTCTCGCTGCCTATCGGCGTGGACAGAGACACCCGGCGCGCCCATAGACAGAACTGCTGAAAACGACAGGGAGGGATGAGCATATGGAGATTCGCGAGGCCATATATGAGGATGCAACGACCATTGCGTCTATTTATAATCAAGGGATCGAGGATCGGTCGGCGACGTTGGAGACACAACTGCGCACACCGGCAGAGCGTGCCGAGTGGCTGGCAACGCGGAGCTCGCGCCATCCGGTCCTGGTGGCGGTCGATAACGCTGGAGCCGTTGTGGGCTGGGGCTCGCTCAATCCTTACAACCCTCGGCCAGCCTATCAGTATGTGGCGGATTTCTCGGTCTACGTCGCGCGTGAGCAGCGCGGACGAGGCATTGGGGATGCGCTACTGAGCGCTCTGGAGATGCGCGCGCAGGCCCTTGGCTACCACAAACTGGTCCTGGCGGCCTTCCCAACTAATACATCGGGGATGCGCCTGTATAAGCGCCACGCTTTTCAGGTGGTTGGCATCTACCACGAACAGGGCATGCTCGATGATCGCTGGGTTGACGTTATCGCCATGGAAAAAATTCTGCCCTGATGCTGCAAGAACAGTTTCTATTCAGGCCCCACACCTTTTCGGGTCGATGATTTGATGCTCTGGACGCCTTTAATGACACGTATCCGGTCAAGGGCTTGCATTAATGTACGGGCATCGCTGGCACGACAACCAATCTCCAGTGTCCGTACTATCTCCTGCTCTAATTTCTGGCTGTGGATATCAACCCGCTCTATGTCTATATGCAAATCATTCAGGATATCATAAATTTTTCCGACCACAGTACCTTCTTCATCGCTGTCGATGCGGATAAATAATTCCTGCATGTGATGGCTCTTGTAGGGCAAAAATCTGGCTTCCACATAACGCATGCCAATCAGGATAAATAGGGCCATGATAGTGGTGACAGCGGCCTCTAGCAGGAAGCCGATGCCGCAGGCCATGCCGATGGCGGCCACTACCCAGACGGAGGCGGCGGAGGTGAGGCCCCTGACTTTTTGGAGATCTTGCCGGAAGTAGATGGCTCCCCCGCCGAGGAAGCCAATGCCGGCCACGATATAGGATGCGATACGCGTTGGATCGAACTGCACATGGGGCTGGTTGAGCAGGTCGCGGAAAGCATAGGCGGATATGATGGTGAACAGGGTTGTTCCCAGGGCCACCAGGGAACTGGTACGTACACCCGCATTGTGATCGCTATATTCTCGCTCCCAACCAATAAGTCCACATAATAGTATTGAGACAACAAGCCGGAGCAATATTTCTGGAAATGTGATCATTTCTCAACATCCCTCTTCTTCGATAATGCTGATCTTTTTTGAAACCATTGCTGCTTCTTGTACGAGATACAAGCATACAGCGAGCAAAAAGTTAATGGGATAGGCATTCCCTCCCATTTCAATGCTACTCGCGTTTCTATGTATTGGAGGTTATTGCGTATGCTTACCACTCGCTACACCAGTCCTTCTCGCTTCCGCTCTCATTATATTCCATTACATAATCCTCTAACTTTTTTTCTCCCTTGAGGATACTCTGGAGTTACTATGTATGCTACTTCTTTGCGCTGGCCGCTCTCTACTTTTTCTCGCTTCGAACGTTTAGATGCATAGTTGAGCTATTTTTGCGGCGTGGTAACGGGATGGGGGACGCTGCTAGGGTACGCCGCTATAGAAAGGCGTTGTTGTATGGACTATCGTGTTTTAGGCACAAGCGAACTGCGGGTACCGGTAATTGGCATGGGTACCTGGCGTACCTTTGATGGACGTGGTGAGTCCGCCCTTAAAAATGCGCGCATGCTGGTTGATACTGCTCTATCTCAGGAAGTGTCGTTTTTTGATTCGTCCCCTATGTATGGATCGGCTGAACAGGCACTCGGTGAGGCGCTGCGTGGACGACGCGATCAGGCCTTGGTGGCCACCAAGGTGTGGGCACGTACCCGCGCTGAGGGACAGGCCCAGGTGAAGCGGGCCTTGAGCTTTTTTGATGGTTACGTCGATGTCTACCAGATTCATAACCTGGAGAACTGGCTGGAACACCTGGCCTTGCTGGAAGGTCTTAAAGAACGGGGACAGGTGCGGGCAATCGGGGCCACCCACTATAGCTACTCGGCCTTTAATGAGCTGCGGAAAGTGATTAAAACTGGTCGCATTTCGGTGATCCAGATTCCTTATAATCCACTCCAACGGGAAGTTGAGAAAGATATCTTGCCGCTGGCCGCCGATCTGGGTCTGGGAGTGATCGTGATGCGCCCCTTTGGGGAGGGAAGCCTGATGCGCCTTCCTCCATCTGAACAGGCATTGAAGCCTCTGGCCCCATTTGGGGTGAAGACGTGGGGACAGGCACTGCTGAAGTGGGTACTGAGCGATGAGCGTTGCCATGTGGCTATACCAGCCACCACTAAAACTCAACGTGTCATCGAAAATGCAGCGGCCGGTAATCCCCCCTGGTTCGGCCCCGAAGAGCGCGAGCTGGTCGCTCGCCTGGCTACTGCCTGATTCCCTGCCTTCGACCTTAAAATCACGCCTTTCTGGTGCGCACGTTGTTGATTAGTGCTAATCAACAACATGCGCACCAGAAACTTTAATTTGCCTCAGGCGTTGAGTTTGGGAAAGACTTCCTCGACCAGCAGGCGTAGCGAGGTGGTGTCGGGAAAACTTTCGGGCTTCAACATAAAGTAGTCTACACCCAGGTCAATAAATGGCTTCATCTGCTCGATGATCTGGGTAGGCGTGCCCACAAAGGGATTAGGTGAGCGGACCAGCTTCATGTCGATGTCGGCGGGATTGGTTCCTTCAGGCACACAGTAGCAGCCGCCAAACCAGGTGCGCCGCAGGGTGGCTGGATCTCGTCCAACGACGGCGCAGGCCTCTTCGCTGGCTTTGACCTGCTCGCGATAGCGATCGATACCGACCTGAGAGACGTTCCACCAGTCGGCGTGCCGGGCGGTGAGCCGTAGCATGCGCGGCTGCGAGCCACCAACCATAATGGGTGGCACCGGCTCCGGTTTGGGCTCACAGTAAGCATCCACAACCTGGTAGTGTTTCCCTTTAAAAGTCGCCTGGGGCTCCGTCCAGAGCGCCTTAACGATCTTCAAGGTCTCGTCCAGTTCCTCGACGCGCGTTCCGGCCCCGGGGAAATCATAGCCATAGGCCTGATATTCCTCCTCATGCCAGCCGGCGCCAATCCCGAGCACAAAACGCCCGCCGCTCATAAACTGTGCGGTCGCCGCCATCTTCGCCAGCAAGGCAGGATTGCGGAACGACTGGCAAAGCACAACATGCCCAAAGTCGAAGCTGGGATAGAGTGCCGCCATATACGCCAGGGCAGTCCAACCTTCCAGCAAAGGACTACCCTTAAATTGCACATGATCAATAAACCAGATCGAATCAAAGGTCCCAACGACTACGTCCAGGTTCTTCTTCAGTAGCTCCAGAAACGTTTCACGGGACATTTCATCACGTGGACCATTGGGCAATGCCAGCCCAAGCTGAATACGTGTCATTATACTTCCTTTACCTTATATAAAGACGCCTTCATAATAAGACAGTATCGCACATTCTTCGCCTCCTAACCTACCCACTCGCCCCCCTCGCACTCTCTATCTATGCGCTTTCACACCTGCGGAGCTCAAAACCCATTTTTATGACGGAGGCCTGAAACTATGCTCAAAGCCAGTTTTATGATGGTGAGTCGAAACTATGCTCAAAGACAGTTTTATAATAGAGAGAAGCTATGCTCAAAACCCGTTTTTTTATGATGGAGAGTCGAAACTGTGCCAAGCACAGTTTCGACTCTCCATCATAAAAAAACTATTCGGGCGCGCATGCGCACGTACACAATAGAAAGAACGTTTCCCAAGAACGCTTCCATAACGGTCAACATCTTAAACTTTGCTCAAGACAAACAACATATCCACCGCGCACACACTGAACGCAATATGGTGCAGTGGAGAGAATATGAGCAGGCGGCAAGAGTTTTTCTCCAGGCCGTAAGAACAGGAGCAAGTAATCATGGCCATTATGCAAAACGAGACAGCTTCCCGTCATACAAGCAGGGCGCTTCCTACCCCACTTCTACTGTGGCTTTCGTGCAGCACGCTAGCATCGCTGCTTTTTACCACCACCTACCTGATCGAGGGTGCGACCCGTCCGGGCTACAGTACCTTGCAGCAATCTATCAGCGCCCTCAGCCTCGGCCCCGGCGGCTGGGTGCAGCAGGTTAATTTCATCATCTTTGGCCTGCTCATCCTCTGGACAGCATTCGCCTGGCGCAAAGTCCTCACTGGTGGCAGAGGGGCAACCTCGTATCCGATCTTCCGCGTTCTCGAAGGCCTGGGAATCCTTATGGATGGCTTCTTCTCACAGGACCCCACACAGGGCTACCCTCAGGGAGCCGTCCTCACGCCGCCTACCCTGCATGGAACCCTCCATGTGGTCTTCGCATTCATGGCCATTACCTCTATTGCCTGCGGCTTCTTTGTCCTCGCCTGGCGTTTCCTCAAAGAGCCCCATTGGCGCGGTTGGGCGGCGTACTCGCTCATCACCGGCATCCTGACTATCGTCTTTATTACCCTCTTTGGCATGGCCAATGGGCAGCATAGTGAGATAGCTGGACTCTACGAGCGCCTATCCACCGGCCTTGGTACACTCTGGGGCATCCTGTTCCTGGCTCGCTTATGGCTGGGGACAGGCTTTGGAGCCTACCAGCACCCAACCAATCCCAACCAGTAAAAACAAAAAAACGGGGAATCCTCGCCAGTGAGGGTTCCCCGTTTTTTTTGCGCTGGTAGCTAGCCTATTGCGTCAGACCATCGTTACACTGTTGCTCCATCTTGGAGAGAGCTGCATCCGAGCTGCTCTGCCCATTAAGAACACTGGTAAAATCGTTGCTGATCTCGTCGCGACATTTCTGCCAGCCTGGCAGGAACGAGGCGACAAAAGCATTGTTGATCTGCTGTGAACCTACTTTGCGGGCCGGGAATTTCGCATAATAGGCGTTCATGGTCTCGCTATTGTAGACCGATTGGCGAATCGGCAGGTAGCCCGTCTTCTGTACGAAGGTGGTATTTGAGTCTTTGCTGATCAAAAACTTGAGGTAATCCCAGGCAACTGCCCGCGTATCATCACTGACCCCTTTGAACAACGAGAGGTTGGTACCGTACAGTACGGTATATTGTCCACCAGGACCGGCTGGGATGGCTGCTTCGTTGAAGGCAAAGGCGCCTTTGATCGAGGCGGCCAGGAAACTGTAGCTGGCGACGGTGCTAATGGCGAAGACAGATTTCTGTGAGGCAAAATCGTTCTGCCAGGCATACTGCTTGGTCACATGGACAACACCGGATTTGACCAGCGGGGCCAGCGCATCCAGGGCGCCTTTGGCATACGTTTTGTTGCTATCCTGGGTAAAAGCGACTTTCTGGCCATCGCTGGAGACAAAATCTTTACCACCCAGAGCTTTATATAAAATAGACCACTCGTCAACGCTCGGTGTCAGGGAGAGACCCCACTGTGAGCCATCACTCTTGGTGACCTTGCCCAGGTCCTGAATCAGCTCGTTCAGGTTGGTCGGCGGGGTGATATTCATTTTCTTTAAGACGTCGGCATTATAATAAAGGACTTCGTCACTCTTGTTGAATGGCATCATATACTGCTGGCCGTCGATCTGGCCGTCTTTGAGCAAGGCTGGATAGAAATCAGACATCTCCATCGAGCTCAGTCCGTTCTTGCCGGAGATATAGGGCTGCAGCGAGACGATGTTGTCATTCTGCTTGTACTGCACGGCCCAGTTCTCGTACACCTGGGCGATGGCAGGTGGATTCTTGGCGGCAATGGCGGCGTTCAGTTTGGTCTGCAGGGTGGTATAGGAATCATATGCCTGCAGGTTAATTTTGACGTTGGGATGTTGGTCTGTGTATTGCTTGGTCAAGGCTGCCAGCGCTGTCTTGTTGGCACCGGTAGCGAAGGCTTCCCAGAAATTAATGCTGTACTGCTTGGAGGCATTAAATTGGGTTGGATCGCTATTGCTGGTGGTGCTGCTATTCCCTTGATTATTGGTGGTGGTCGTTGTGCCACAGGCCGAGAGGGCCAGCACCATCAAGATCAAGCAGACAAATGCTGGGTATGTCCATGTACGACGCATAGAATCTCTTTCCTTTACTCAGTTAAAAATAAATAAGTACGTCACAGAATTGCCCACTATATAAACGCCTGCTTGCCCTTTAGCCTTTTGTACTTCCGGCTGAGATACCTTCGATAAATTGGCGCTGGGCCAGTAAAAATACCAGCAGGACAGGTAAGGTGGTGAAGGCGGCGGCGGCAGCCAGACCCGTGGGGTCGGTTCCACCTTCTCCACTCATGAATGCTTGTAAACCAACTTCAATGGGTCGGTGCGCATCTGAACTGGTGACCAGGTAGGGCCAGAGAAATGCGTTCCAACTCCCAATAAAGACCTGGAGCGCCACGACAGCAATGGCCGGGCGGGCCAGGGGGGCCGCGACACGCCAGAGAAAACCAAAGCGTGAGCAGCCGTCAAGCTGGGCCGCTTCCCATAAGGATGCGGGCAGCGAGAGAAAAAATTGTCGGATCAGGAAGATGCCGGAAATACTGACAGCATAGGGAATGATTTGTGCCTGGTAGCTATCAATCCATCCCAATATGGATACAATCAGATAGCTGGGAATCAAGGTTGCTTCGCCAGGGATCATGATCAGTCCCAGGACCAGCAAGAAGAGGATGTTGCGACCAGGAAATTTCATGGTGCCAAAGGCGTAGCCCGCCAGCAGTGAGGTTAGCACTGCCAGCACAACGGTACAGGTAGCGACAAAGATGCTGTTCAGAAAGAATTGTACCCATGGCTCTAAATTCCAGGCCCGTGCATAGTTCGACCATTCCCAATCTGGCCAGAAATGCGGTACCACGTCGGCCGCGCTATGGGCATTGAGTAGCGAAGAAATAAGGATCCAATAGATTGGAAAAAAAGCGAGCAGCGCAGCCAGCACGACCACTAGATAGCGCCACAAGACCTGTGTCGTGCGATAATTTCTCCTGCGCCCATCGGCTACTTGTTTACTCCTACTTTGACTAATCAACGGCCTGTACCCCCTGCGTGATATTCTCAATTGCACAATTGAAATGATGAACACCAGGACAAATAAGACCACCGAGATAGCCGCGCCACGTCCATCATGGGGATCGCTAGAGAATCCCTCGGAAAAGAGATAAAGGCCCAGTGTGTTGGCGGCATTGCCTGCACCTCCCACGGGTCCAACCAGCAGGAAGGCTGGCTGAAACATCTTAAAGGCCTCGATGGTCCCAGTAACATGACCACCAGCGTAATGGGAGTGAGCAGCGGCCAGGTAATCCAGCGCAAGATCTGCCATGAGTTTGCCCCATCCACACGCGCCGCCTCCCTGACATCTGGTGGGATATTTCCCAGGCCCGCCATAAAGAGCACCACGCTAAAACCTGCGGACTTCCAGGTGGTGTAGAGGATGATGCTCAATAGAATCCAGTGTGGATCTCCTAGCCAGTCGATGGTTCGCATATGCAATAAGCGCAATAAACCATCGAAGAGTCCGTGATAAGGATCAAACATCCAGTACCAGATGGCGGTTGTGGCTACCAGTGGCGTGATAAATGGTGAGAAGATGATCAGGCGCCAGAAGGCTTTGGCCCGAATACCAGACATTAGACACAGGGCCAGAAATAGGGCCAGAAATAATTGCAGCGGGACCGAAATAACCACATAGAGTAGGGTGGTCTGCAGCGCATGCCAGAAGGTTGAGCTGTGAAAAAGATATACATAGTTGGTCAGGCCAATAAAGGGCTGTGTTCCCTGGTTCAGGAAGCTCCATTTAAAAAGGCTCATATAAAAGACAAAGGCGGCCGGACCATACGAGAAGAGAGCCAGCACGATAAATGCTGGCAAAAGATAGAAATATGCCTGCCCGGTCGCGAACCAGCGCCGGATATACCAGAGGCGTGAATGTCGCACTTTTTTTTTGCTTTGGATCGTTACAGAAAAATCAGGTTCCATTGCCATTGCTTACTCCATCCGAATTCCACATTCCCCCCTATCTTAGCTGGCCAATTTTAACAATTTGTGATCTTCAAGCAAAATTGTTGTTAAATAGCAATTGTATAATTTTATATCATTATAATTCCTACAAAAAACACTAGCACTATTACATGATTCTAAGGTAAAATATTAACTTTTTCTCTACCATGCAACCCGTTTATCCCGCAATCATACCAGCACGAAAACAGTCGGGAGCATGATCATCCACCATACCGACCGCCTGCATAAAGGCATAGCAAATCGTCGCCCCGACAAACCTGAAGCCACGCTTCTTCAAATCCTTGCTCATGCGCTCACTGATGGCAACCCCTTGTTGCTTCTCTGCCTCGCCCAAAGGCTTCCCGCCAACAAACTGCCAGATGTAGCGATCAAAACTACCAAACTCACGCTTTACCTCAAGCACGGCTTTAGCATTTTCAACCACGGCATTGATTTTCAAGCGATTGCGCACAATACCTTCGTTTTGCAGCAGAGATTCCTTTTTGGCCGTGTCATAATTCGCGATCTTCCCGGCATCAAAATAATCAAATGCGGCACGATAATTCTCGCGCTTCTTGAGGATGGTAAGCCAGCTCAAACCTGCCTGCGCTCCTTCGAGGTTGAGCATCTCAAAGAGGAGACGATCATCGTGGACCGGCACGCCCCACTCCTCATCATGGTACGGTACAAACAATTCATGAGACCGCGCCCATTGGCACCTTATCTTTGTCTCTACCATAGCTTGCTGTATCTGCTTTGTGTCCATTATATCTCCTTCCAGACTAACTGCTTTTGACAACCACATCCTCACCCACCAGAAATCGCTATCTTACCCACCGTACTGGACCATCATTGCAGTATAACCATTCCAATATTATAAGCACAAGGAGGCCCGAGACCCAATGCTTTTAACTAAAACTTCCTGGAAATGAACGCAACAAAAAGCACACCATGTACGTGCAGGACTTGCTCCCGCTTTATCCGTTCCTGCCCGCAAAATCAATATATATAAAAGATGAATTGCATAGCTTCAGCCATTGCGTCACCTGGTCCCTTGACGCCAAAGTAGCTCTCCATATATGATTTATTGGTCATGCGATCACTAGCAGTTGAATGGTAGATGGTAGAGAGGGAAGCACTATGCCTGGCAAAACAGAGACTGAGGCCCAGCGGCGCGAGCGGATTCTACAGGCGGCCTTTAAAGTCGCGTTACGTGAACGGCTCGAACATATGACGATCCGCCAGGTGGCTGCCGAGGCAAATTTAAGCCATGAACTGGTCTTCTCCTACTTTAAATCCAAAGATGCCCTGCTGGTCGCGTTACTGGATTGGCTGCTCGACGACTTATTCGAAACCTGGGAGGCACCGACCACCCTTTCTCCCCGTGAGCGCCTGCTTGAGCTGATCGAACAAGATCTGCGCGATGCCTGCATCCAACACAATCAAAAATCTCTTACCAGGCTAGAGCTGCTCTTTGACTACTGGACCCTGAGCACCCGTGAGCCTGAAATTCGTTGTCGCATGCTGGCTGGCATCGAACGCTCACGCCAGATGTTTCTGCCCGTTGCCTGCTCCCTGATCAAGGCCGAACCCACCCGCTTCCCAGGAGTCACGCCCGACACTCTGGTGACTCTCATACTCAGCCTCATCCAGGGCTACACCCTGCAAAATATCCTCGGCAACCCCATACCACCCTTGACCAATTTCTCACTGCTACCCGCGCCTCCTCGCTCCTCCCACCCCATGACAATGCGTGCGGCCCGCGCTTGAGATGAGAGATGCCCCTCTGGCCATACCCTGATGCGCCGACATCCTCAATGGCTACTGACTCTCGTGAGCGTCCTTTCTTGTCGAGATTGTGACAGGAGATCGTATGTTGTAGGATGACTATGCGAAGTAGAACGCTTTGCGACTGCTCACACGAGAAAATGAAGCTTCTACTCAGCGCAAAAGGAGAGATGAAATGGTGGAGGCATTGACACCACTTGACAAGGCAAACGTATTGCGGCTCCTCTGGACATCCGATGGAAGTACGCTTGCTCCCGAGAGCCGATCGCTCTGGTGGGGATATAACGGGCAGACCGAGGGCGTGGTGCAGCCCTGGGGGTGGCTTGCGGCTATCCATCCCGCTGATCGAAAACAGGTGAGACAGCAGTGGGCGACCGCAGTGAACAGTACCAGGATGTTTACCACCCACTACCGGCTGGGCACCGCCGATGAATACGATCAAGTCGTTCACATGATCTGCGTTCCTCTCTTCAAGGACGCAGGCACGCTTGACGGATGGGTTAGCTGGCTGAGCAAAGAGAGAGAACCGGGGTTCACTACCTCGCCCGCCATTGCGCTAGAGAAATTCTTGTCTGGTGGGATCATTGAACAGGCTCCCTGGGCCTGGTCTGTCTCTCCCTTGATCTCTCCCTATTACAAGTCAATGAGCGCTATTGCCAGCTCCTGGGCTATACTGAGAGAGAACTACTCGGGCGGCGCCTGCATGATCTTTTGCCTGTTGATGCCCAAATTATATTCAATATGAATGTGCGACAGATGTTGACTGGGAACATGCAAAATGTCGTCTATGAAATGGGCTATGCACGTCCCGATGGACATATGCTCTGGCTCAAAGTAACCCGGTCGCTGGTGTGGCACCCTCAAGGCTTCCCGTTGTATTTCTTCTCCTGGATAGAGGATCTCACTCTCCAGCAACGGTGCGAACAAGAACGAGATGTACTTTTGGCCTGCGAACAGGCAGCTCGCACAGCCGCTCAACAGGCAGTAGAGCAAACCCAATCGCTGAGCACGATGCTGCAAGCGATCTTCAAGAACGTTGCCGATGGCATTGTCGTCTATGATCGCGATGGGGTCGTGCTGCATATCAATGCGGCGGCTCGTACCCTGTTGGAACTGGGGCAGGAAGCTGACTGCCTTGGAAAAACCTACGCGGACCTCTTCGAGGGCTACAAGCGCTATGACGAGGCCATGGAACTCATCCCCTGGAAAAGCTTCCCATCACATCCATGTTGCAGGCGCAGTCGGTCTCGCAGCCTCGCATTTCTGATATGCGCGTGCATTTTCCTTCCGGACATGAACGCTATATAGATATCACCTGGACATCGTTGCGCGATCAGCAGGGATATTGGATGGGCCTGGTCGCTATTTTCCGCGATGTCACCGAGCGCCATCACAAAGAATACCGCATCCGGCATGCCTTCCATCTCTTGTCCTCCTTGATGGAGGAGATGGTCCATCTCCCCTGCAAGTAGAGCAGCACGCGACTGAAGAATGCTTTGTCTCCGTATCGCTGCCAGTTGTTGGCCAGCGCCTCTCCGAGGTACTTCATCACGTGCTGGATTGTTCCATCACTGGTCTGGTTGCAGTGGAAGGTTCCGAGGGTTCAATGCATATCGTTGGGGCCAGCGGGCTCTCCCAGGAGCGCCTCGCCTATATCCAACAGGAGGTTGAGCGCTCCACCCTCTCCGATTATCTCGAGCCAGCGACAATTGCTCAACTGCAAGCCAACCAGGTGGTGATCCTTGATCTTGCCACACAGCCATTTGTGCGCCGCTCCAACTATGGGCTGCAGTATTTTCTGCTCGCCCCTATGCTTCTTGATGGACAATTAGTCGGGATATTCGGCATCGACCGACCTGCCGAGCAGGAATACGTTCAGGAAGAGATTGAGTTGGTGAAGGCACTGGCGAAAATGGCAGCCCTGGTGATCGAGCGGGTACGCTTACTGCAAGCATGGGCGCAGACACGGGCCAATGAGCTGGCATTGCAAGAAGCTAATCGCCGCTTTGATGGGTTCCTGAGCCTGGCCAGCCATGAACTGAGAACGCCTCTGACCGGGATTCGGGGCCTCATCGAGCTTGTGTTGCGCCGCCTGGGGAAATTGGCCCGCGATGAGAGCATAGCATCCCTGCTGACAGGCCCAACCCTGAACCGCTTACGACACCCACTAGAGGAGGCTGTTCAGCGTGCAGCGGCGCAGAATCGCATGATCTCCGACATGTTGGATGCCTCACGCATCCAGGCCAATCAGTTGGAGATGCTAACCGGCCCTGCAATCTGCTGGAAATCGTCCGGCGCGCTGTCGCCGATGCCCACTATCTTGCACCCGGTCACGATATCATGGTCCGATGGCCTGCAGAGCAGAGCATTCCCATCATCGCCGATGCTGATCGCATCGGGCAAGTGGTGAACAATTATCTGCGCAATGCTTTGAAGTACTCGGCAGCGGATCGACCAGTGGAGGTGGGGTTCAGCACAGAGGGGGCAATGACACGGGTCTACATCAAGGATCAAGGACCCGGACTGACCCCAGTGGAGCAACAGTCGGTGTGGGAACGCTTCTATCGTGTCAAGGGCATCCAGGTCCAGTACGGAACTGGCGAGGGTCTGGGTCTGGGTCTCTATCTCTGTCGCATAATCATCCAATGGCACGGGGGACAGGTCGGGGTAGAGAGTAAAAAAGGGGAGGGGTCCACATTCTGGTTCACGCTGCCCATGGCTACTGAGGATTGTTGAAGAGCAACTACTTCTTCTCTCTATCTTATTCCCAATTTCATGTGTAGAGAGTGCGTGGTGGGCGGCTGCAGTCGCCCACCACGCACTCTCTACACTCCAAACCCGGCGCCGCAGGCGCCAAAGAGGAACATGAAAAAGCCTTGCCTTGGGCCCGCTTGCCGGTTTGCATACGCAGAGGTTGGATCCCGGGTGGCCGAGGCGGGAATGCCCTGGCCACCCAGCATCAAGCGATCTCAATGTATTTGAGGAATCACATTATAAGCTCGTTCTGGCTCCCGATAACCTTTTGATGGCTGGCGTTCAGGCAGCCGCACAGATTTGCTGGGGACCTCCTTATAGGGAACCTGGCTCAAGAAATGGGTGATACAATTCAAGCGCGCCCGGCGCTTGTTATCAGCAGGCACCACGTACCACGGAGCTTCAGGGGTATCGGTGGCAAGAAACATCTCATCTTTGGCCCTGGCATAATCATACCAGCGTCTATGCGCTTCTAAATCCATGGGGCTCAGCTTCCAGACCTTGCGTCCATCCTCGATGCGCGACTGAAAGCGCCGTTCCTGTTCCTGCTGACTTACCTCGAACCAGTACTTAATGAGGATAATACCGCTATCAATCATCGTCCGTTCAATAGCCGGACAGAGTTCCAGAAAGTCCCTGTGTTCTTGCTCGGTACAAAAACCCATGACATATTCAACACCAGCACGGTTATACCAGCTGCGATCAAAGAGCATCACTTCTCCGGCGGCTGGAAGGTGAACCAGGTAGCGCTGGAAGTACATCTGAGTTTTCTCACGCTCGGTGGGAGTTGGCAGCGCTACGACATGAAAGACACGCGGACTTACCCGCTCGGTAATCCGCTTAATTACACCTCCCTTGCCAGCAGCATCCCGACCTTCAAACACGACCACAACCTTTAATCCAGCGTTCACTACCCAGGTTTGCAGCTTTACTAATTCCATTTGCAGCTTTTCAAGTTCTTTCTCAAAATATTTTCTCGAAAGCTTTGTGGAAAGTTCGCTTTCACTCTCTACCGGCTGTTTATAGTTTTCAAGCTTGGATTTCATGCTTCCCTCTTTCTGGTCTCATGCGCGAATGATGAAAGATTGTCTGCTGCTACCTGAATTCGTGCCCGCTCAAGCGCTTCCAGCCGGCAGAGAGCGTTTCATTATTTACGAAAATTTGTATAACGAAATTTTCCACCATCCCAGGTAGCACTTCTCGTTATACAATGTTTGTCCAACCTTATCAAGCTCGGGTGTGTGATGATGATTTCCATTTTTGAGCTGCTATTTTTCTTGAGCAGCGGGATCGAGCTGCCAGGAACGGTGGCGCACCTCCAGAGGTGTATAGCCGATGGCCTGACGAATGCGCCGTGAGAAGTGGAAGCGCGATTGGAAGCCGCATTGTTCGGCGATCATGCCCACCGAGAGCCCGGTCTGCTCAAGCAGCTTGATGCCCAGCGTGATGCGCTGCTCCCAGACATAGGCCATGGGCGTGGTGTGCAGTTGCAATTGAAATAAGCGGATCAGGTGGGCGGGACTGATAGCTACGGCCTCGGCGATCATCGTCAGGGTCAGTTGTTCGCTCAGGTGCTCATAGATAAATTGCAGGGCCTGCCCCACGGCGCTGTGCGAGAGGGTCAGATCCTGGCCACCAGTTGCTCGCCCTCCCCGATATAGCGCCAGCACATCTGTATAGCCAGCGCGCGCAACATCTCTTTCACGGTCGGAAAGGCACTGGCACGCAGCGCCAGGGCATCATGCATCAATTGCTGCATGGCCGGAGAGAGTGGTAAGGGCCATGCCAGCTGTTGGAGGCGTGTAATCATCTCAGCTTCAACCAGGGCCAGCGAGATATGAATCCAGCTATGGATGGTTTCGCTATCTTCAGCAAAGACAAAATATTCACGGTGGCCTGGATACAGCACAAACGCGCTGTTGGCCGCTATCGTATGTGTCTGCTCATCAATGCGGATCGTGATGCGCCCGGCATGCACAAAAACAAACTGCAGTGTGGGCTGGATACGGGGTCCCAGCGTGCTGCCAGGTGGATAGACGACCTCTCCTACCATCACTTCATCGGACCAATAGGATTTTTCTTGCTCTATCTGTTGCATCGTTGCCTGCCTCTCACGCCTAAAATATGATCAATTTCAGACACATTCGCATTCATTCCAGTTATCGCTCTTTTGGTCTTTTTCTTTTATGCTATCCTTAACCACTTTGAGCGAGCTACTTATCATTGCAGATGCCTATACTTATGCAAGCTACATTGTAACAAAGGAGCGCGAGCATGACGACTACTCCACAGCACAATTCGACTCCACCAACCAGACAATATGAGCAGTATCCGATCAGTGTGAAAGAGTATGTGACTTTCCGCGAGCAGGGTTTCCTGATTGTGCCCAACCTGGTGCCACTGGATGATGTGCAGGAAATGAATGAGCATATGGATCACATTCTGACTGGGACGGAACATTTCCCGGGCGTGCCACCACCGCCCGCCGATTGGGACCCCGACAAGAAGATCTCTTATTACCTGCGTGTGCATATGCTGCATCGCGTGCTCCCTATCCACGAGCGCTTCCTGCTCCACCCACGCGTTCTCGATGTCTTAGAGGCCTTGATTGGCCCCGATGTGCTGGCCTTGCAGTCGATGCTTTTCTTCAAGAATCCTGGCCAACCGGGACAGGGCTATCACCAGGATTCCTACTATATCCCAACCTTCCCCGATACATTATGTGGTGCCTGGCTGGCCCTGGATCGCGTCGATGAGGAGAATGGCTGTCTGTGGATGACGGTGGGTTCGCAAAATGAGCCGGTCTATCCCGATTCAGATGGTCAGTCGGAGAATGGACAGCGCGAGCTGAGTGATATCGAGCCGATCTATAATGCCAGCAATACCGATGAAAACGTCAATGGCCTGACCCGTGTGGCCCGCAAATACGTGGGGAAAGAGATCAAGGCCGAGGTCAACCCTGGCGATGTAGTCTTCTTTGGTGGCCATATCCTGCATCGCTCCCACGCCAATCGGAGCAAGGATCGCTCACGCCGGGCCTTTGTTGGCCACTACTGCAATGCGCGCTCCTTCGTGCCCTGGAATCACGGCGCACCCTACGAAGGCGAGGCGGGCAACTATCTGCATATCCTGGGACGTGGCACAACCCACCTTCCCTATGCCCAGCCTGAATTCGGGACGCCCTGCGCCGCCAATCATCCACCAGCACCCAGGGCTAAACGCCAAAGCGCGCCCATGTCCATGATGGGCGACATGGATAATAATCTCATGACCCTCACACCCCATTCCGAAAAGAACGACGAAGACTAGAACAGGCCTTAATCAGCTCCTCGGAGAGGATGAGGGCAACGTGTCCACTGGCCAGTTGAGAGCAAAAACAATGTACTCGGTATCGAGATCAGGACGTCGTAGCAAGCCGGCCCGCTCAGCCGTCCGCATAGATGCGATGTTTCCTGGTCTCGTGAGAGCAATCACTGGCCACGGCGGCAGATACTCCTGTGCCAGGGCCACCGCTGTTTGAGCGAGTTCGGTGGCATAACCGTGTCCCCACGCGCTGGGAGTGCAGCGGTAATATAAGTTGAGCACATCCCGATCATTCCAGGCTCTATGTACGACCCCACCGAAGCCGAGGACCTGCTCCGTCTGCGGCAGCACGACTGCCCAGTAGCCATAGCCCTCTTCCTTCCAGTGCGCCAGCCAGCCTCGTAGCCGCTGCTCACAACTGGCCAGGTCCGGGGCAGGCCCGCCAGGAGTATAGCGATGCGTTGCTGGATCGCCATCCACAGCGAATAAAACAGGGCCATCACTCTCCTTTAGACGACGCAAAACCAGGCGGCCAGTCCGCACCTCACCGAAGATGGTTGCCAGATCGGCAGGTAAGCGGCGCACGTGCCTCTCCTCCTTCTCCATGTCGCTCGGCCTTTCTCTTGTACTTCAAATCAAAACACCAGTACTGCTAACTTACCTCATTTTCTCCATACGCTCTATCAAGATTAGACGCGCTCCAATGGCCGGTGTGGCTCAGGTGGTAACTCAACCCGAATAATATCTCCAGGCCGCACCTCGCCTTCCACCAGCACGATCCCCATCACGCCCGCCTTACGGATAAGTTGTCCCTGCTCATCGCGGCCGAGCACCGCCGCCATCAGGCCGGCTGCAAACCATTCAATTGTCCACAAGGATTGCGCAAACCAGTCACCTCGACCACTGCACTCTCTCCCAAATATAGCCGCGTACCCGTTGGCAGCCCCAGCAAATCAATACCTTGCGTGGTCACATTCTCGCCCATCTGTCCCGCCGACACCTCAAAGCCGGCCGCCTGCAACTCCTCATGCAGTTCCGAATGGATCAAATGTACCTGCCGCAAATTAGGCTGCGTCGGATCAACCGCCACCCGCGACCGGTGCTGCACCGTCTTCCCTATATGTGCATCCCCCTCCACACCCAACCCCGTCAACAACCGAATCCACTCCTGATTCGGCTTGCTAAAGTCATGCACCCCGCTACAACTCACCGCCGTCACCACCCCTACATCATCATAAATAACCATATCCAACCCTTCTGTACGTGCGGGACTTGCCCCGCTTATCCCGTTCCTGCACGAAAAAAATCAACAATAACCGGGTCATTCATTGAATAATTCGAGGATAGCATATGAGCGCAACCATTCCAGCCCTTTAACAGGTCTATTGTCGGTATTGCACCTTCAAGTCGTTCCAGGTGAGTTCGAAATCGTGCGCCTGGCCGAGGCGAAAAAAATCGGTGATGGTCCGCGCGGCCAGTGCGCTCAGCATCAGGGCCAGAGGACGTGTCAGGGGATAATCGCAGGGATCGCCGGGCACCTCTTGTGGTACCTGGTAGCGCGGCTCCCATAGTCCATTGCCATATAATCCATCACCACTAAAGCCGATATGCAGGCAGGGCAGAGAAGCGGCCCGGATAGCCTGGCTAACCGCTGCCCGCGCCTGGACATTATCAAAGGCATCTACTACCAGCGCGCTGCCTTTCAGCAACTCGGGCGCATTTGTCGCGCTCAACTCGACGACCTGGGGCTCTACTTTGGCCTGAACCGCTCGATAGAGCATATGCGCCAGCGCACGCGCTTTGGGGCGCCAACCTCGGCCCGGCTATAGGGTTGTCCGGAGAGGTTGCGTACCTCGATACGGTCCTTATCGATCACGCGCAGCCGGGTGAAACCCATGCGCGCCAGTGTCTCAGCCACGTTCGCGCCCAGCGTGCCCGCTCCACAGATCGTGATCAGCTGCGCGGCGAAAGGTTCCAGGGTCGCGTGCCGTTCCTCATGGAAGAAGGGGCTTTGGGGATTCAAGGGCTGTTGTGTCATCTTTACAGATCCTCTTCATCATATGCTGCCCAGGAAGGGGATGCCGCCATCACATTCACCAGGCTGGTCAGGTCGAAATTGCGGTCCTGCCCGCTCAGACAGATGCCACTGGAGACGACGGTAAGGCGTGGATCAACCAGAGAGCGGTAGCGGCGGCGCTGTCCGTGCTCACTCCACTCTACGACCAGGTGACGCAGTGAACCATCGTTGGCATTGATCTCGCTAAAACTATGGAGTCTGGCATCCGCTTTGCTCAGCGCGTGGCGCAACTGTTCTTCAAGCGCTCGCCGCTGCACCTGCCCAGCCAGCCAGTTGCGCTGCTCGTGACGTTGCTGCGGCGCTTGCAATCCAGTCGCAGGCAATGTGCCTGCCAGCTCTAACTGGTGGATACACCAGAGCAGCAAGGCCAGGCGCTCAGAGGAGGCCAGTCCTGGCAAGAGCGTATTATCTTCCTGCCGACCAGACGCCTCACGCAACCACTCGGCGTGCACAGGATCGGCCCGCAGATCGGAGCCTTCAAACCAGAGCGTGCCTCCGTCAACGCGTACTATGACGCGCTCGAAACGTTCCGCGCCCGCCATCGGATCACACAAAAAGACCGGCAGCGGCTCCATCGGCAATCCAAAGCGCTGGCGGGCATCCCCCTCATTATAGGGCAGGGCCAACCAGGTACCAGGAAACGGACCACTGTGATCGGGCCACAGTAACAACACCCGTAGCGCTGGGAACAGTTCGAGATATGCTCCTCGCTCCCAGGGCAGTGCCTCCTCGATGAATTGTGCCTCACTCTCATTGGTGGGGCGAAAGCGGCCCCAGCCATGGAAACGCTCACGGACCCGAAACTCATACACCAATCCATCGAGGCGCGTCCGCATACGTCCCCCAGTAGCAAGGGAGCAATCAGTTCTCGCTCCCGCAGGGTCTGACTCTGCTGGCTCAGGCGGGCAATCAGGTCGCGGGCGTCAATCCTGGCTGTGGTAGCTCGTTTCTCAGATTTCTTCGGCATATTGTCTATCTCAGATCCTTCAAGCTTTGAGCTCGGGGGCCTCAATCAGGCTACCAAAAACACGAATTGTACGTGCGGGTCTTGCCCCCGCTTTTAACATTCCCGCTCGAAAAAGCAATAAGAAGAATATTTTGCAGCTATTTATTTAAGCGCATAGCATTATTATTGTTGCCTTTTCAGGCGAGAACGGAGGAAGCGGGGACAAGCCCCACGCGTACAATTCGTGTTTCTATGAACTTTCTCCTCTCGTCTTCGCATGAAGCGAGGTGTATTGATCCTTCCTGCCACCGTCTGGTTGGGAGTGGAGCAAACACTATGCATGCTCCACTCCCCGGCCTACTCATGCCCCTGAGCAACAAGGTCCGGGCGACGCGGCAGCTCATAGCCCATAATAACCTCGACCAGCTCGGCCGCGAAGGCTGTGCCAGCAATTCCACCACATTGGGCAGCGAGTAGTAATCTCCCTCAAAGCGATAGCGGGTCAGCTCCACCCCATGTTCCAACAAACTCTGGGCCACGCGCTCATATGCACCACCAACCTGAACAATGATGATCGAGGGCGCGACATTCAAGGCCTCTTTATACGCCACCCAGGCATCGGCCAACAGCGGCGCGCTGTTCACCTTCATCGGTCACGATCAATATCTGCTCGACATACTGCTTTTTCTTCATCATCTGTGCCAGGGCCACACCCAGCGAGGTTCCACCGTTGGCCTTGATAAACTGGAATGCCTTCTCCCAATCGCTCAACGCCGCCCGCTTTCCGGCAGGAACATCAGCCTTGATATCAAAGGCCGCTGTATCAAAGGCGTAGACATAGAAGTCAGCCGTCGTGACCGCGCTGATCAGGGCCGCCAGCTGCTTCGATACTGTGATCGCCTGCGACATCGAGCCGCTCTTATCCACAAACAACGCCGTAGGGCGCTTGATCTCGACTTTGTCCGCGATCCGCTGATCCATTATCTCGGTCAATGCCCGCTCGGTCTCGACATCCAGGCGTGTCGCCTCCAGTGCCTTCCTGGCCTTCATCGTCGAGACACGCTTGTTAGTCTTGGCCTCAGCCAGCTTCTGATCGATCAAGGCCTTGACCTCAGGATTATCCATGGCGCCGCGCTTCTTCAGCGAGGCCATGTTATTGATCACCTCCTGCGGCGACATGGCGTTGATCAGCGCCACCAGTATCACGGGCGTCATGCTTTTAAGCGCCCCGATTGCCGTGGTATACGGAATCTTTTGCTCTACAATGATCCGCGCCTGCTCCTCAGATGTAGCGGCCTGCGCCAGGCTCTTGAGCGCGAACAACGGACTATCCTCCGGCGGCTTCTCATCGAAGAGGATGGCCTGGGCTCGGGGTCCCGGCTTGATGCGCAGGCTGGCATACAGATGCTTAAGATCGTTGCGGGCGCGCAGTGCCGCGCCATCAAATTGGCGCGGATTATTCTCACGCGTCTGCAGGTAATGGGCAACGGCCCCCTTGAACGAACGCGGTGTCTTGCCAATTACCTTTTTGGTGTGGTCGAGTGCTCGTGCTACCTCGTACGGTGCCAGCTTCTGCAAGAGCACCCAGGCCGCCTCACGGAACTCTGGATACTCGCTGGTCGCCAGGTGCGCCACGAACAACAGCTTATGATCCCGCACCTCACCTTTGGCAAAGTACCACAGAGCCAGGCGGCTATAGAAAAGAGGATCGTGCTCAAGCGCGCTCGTATGCAGCGGCGCGAGCTCTTCAAGTTTGCGGTGTGGTGTGGTGAGAAACGAGTTGAGGATCGAAACACGCACATCCGTCTCAGCAGGGGATTCTGTGTCATCACATCACCATTGGAGCACACAGCATCAAGGCTGTATGCAATTTTTTTAAGAGAAACAATATTATAAACCAGTACCGGGCGCACGAGTCAAAAGAGCTATGTTAAAGACATTCGCCTATACCATTTGGCTACAGCTTTAAAGGCTGGTGGGACTCGAACCCACAATGATCACTCAAATGTTTGTAAGCTCGTTTAGTTAGAATGCGCCCGGTGCCGGTCGGTATAAGAGTTATCGTAGAGCAAAAAAGTCTGTCCTGTGCGAGTAAAAAGAGCGGGCTCTGATGGCATCATCCCGATGGATGACTACAACCAGTTTCAGAGTTCAGGACTCGACCCGCATCCAATCCAAGAAGTTAATGAGAAAGGCAACTGTATGTACGCTCTTCAGATTGGAGCACAGGACAGATAATCATCAATAATAATATATATCAAGGCTGGGGTGCACGAGTTGCATGAGCATGAAAACAGGCGCTCTACCTTTGAGCTACGGGCTCTAAAGTGAGCCCGACAGGAATCGAACCTGCAGCATCCGGATTAAAAATCCAAAAGTTTGTAAGCTCGTACTGTTGGAGGCGCACCCCAACCGAGATAGCACATAAAAATGAAAAGTATTAGATAAGATCTGGACTGCCCTGTACAAGTTTATTGAACATGGTCCCGTAGGACCAGCAGTTCCTTTTCAGGAAGAGCGTTGGGCTCGAACCAACATTTTCCCGCCGAGGCGAAAAAAACCAGTTTGTATGTTCAACACATGAGAATACAGGGCAGAAAAAGTCTGCTTCAAAGAAGGGAAACTGCCCGGGACATACATGTCGTGAGGGCACATAATAACAACCCAAAATTGTTTGTAAGCTCTCCCAGTTGGAGTACGTCCCGGACCCGCTTCACTCTGTTTTGCTTAACCGTAGAGCGCCTCAGGACGTATAATTATGGCCTGAGTCGTCCGCACAATCACGTGGCTGGCCAGGGCATCCGCTGGTAGATCCAGGTAACGCACCACGGCCTCTTTTAATTGGAGGTCATCCACGGTATTCGCGACACCGAGCTGCGCCAGTTGCACTTCTTCACTGCGCCCCTGAATGCGAATGTGGACAGGAGTTGTAGCAAGTTGAGTCATCTCTGCCTACCTCCATCTGTGATTGACATTTCCATAAGTAGCTGCTATTTGTCAAGTAGTTAACGTCTATAGAGATAATAACTGATAAATTTAGCTGAGTCAAGGGATTTTCAAGCATTTTTCGGCTATTTTCTCATTTCAACCAAAAAGTATCTGCACCCCTCACTGTGCGCTTTGTCTGCTGTTATTATACTGAGCATGAGACCAGGATTTTTCTTTCTGCAAGCGATGCGGCAGATGGCTGAGTATAGCGTTGATATTTCTGTAAAAAGTGAGAATTAGCATATGGAAACTGAACCATCTCCCCCTACACCTCATGCTCATGAATTACGTTTGACTCGTCGGCAGCTTATGGTAAATGCTGGTGTGGCTGGCACTGGCCTGATTGTTGGTGGAGCAATCGGAACGATACTCACGCGTATCCTGGCCCCTGGGCAGACACAAACCCTGACCTCCTATCCACAGGTGCAGATTGCCCATCTCAATGATTTGCACGTGGGTAAGCCTGTTGCCTTTGACTATCCACTGAAAGGACAGAGTTGCTACCTGATTCGCCTGGGAACTCCAGCCCTGGATGGTGTAGGACCACAAGGAGATGTGGTGGCCTTTAGCACGACTTGTGTCCATATGGGGTGTTCGCTCGCCGATCACTACCGGGCTGCCTACAACGTTCTTGGTCCCTGTCCCTGCCATATGAGCACGTATGATTTGTCTATGGGAGGGATGCCAACGATTGGCAATGCCACCGAGAATCTTCCACAGATTGAACTGCTTGTTGAGCAGCATGGAGCAATTTTTGCGCAGGGAGTCTGGGGGCTGCTGTATGGATTCGAGCACAATCTCACTTCAGGGACGCCCATAGCATAGTCACGGAAAGGAATGGTCGCCAACCATGTTCAGATTCCCCGATCACGTTCCCATCCCTCCTCTATCAGCAAAGAAACATCGTACATCTTGTCAGTACTGCATTGTCGGTTGCGGCTACACTGTTTATACCTGGCCCACCGATGTTGCGGAGGGTGGGCTAAAGGCAACGGAAAACGCTGTCGGCTTTGACTTGCCGACCAGCGCACTCTCTGGTCGATGGATTTCACCAGGCATGTACAATCAGACGGTCATGCAGGATGGTCGCTCCTATCACATCGTTATCATTCCTGAGCAGGGCTATCAGGTGAATCAAGGCAATCATTCCATTCGTGGTGGTACGAATGCACGCGGGATCTGGAACCCTGATGGACCAACAGCAGATCGGCTTACCACTCCTCTCCTCAAGGTAGGAGGAGCCCAACAACCAATTTCATGGCATGCTGCGCTCACAATTGCAAGTGGGGTCTTACAACAAACCGTTGCCCAGCATGGTCCTCAGGGAGTTGCTTTCCGCATGTATGCCTACCAATGGTTTGAGAATACGTATGCCATTACCAAATTGTATTTTCAGCACATCCATACACCAAATGCCGCCTTTCATAATCGCGCCAGCTTTGGGGCGAGACGACGGCGCTGGAAGATACGGGCATGAGTACCTGGAATATTGCCTACGCTGATGTGGCAAAAGCGGACGTTGTGTTCGAGGTCGGTGCAGGGGGATATGAGAATAAAACAGTCCTTTTCACGCAACACATTATGCAGCATACGCCCACATTGATTGTACAAGATCCCCGTAAGACAATTGATGCCGCCTATGCGGAGAAACATGGTGGGCTCCATCTGCGTGTGAAGCCTGGCACTGATGCGGTATTGCTCAACACACTTGCTCGCATTATCCTTGAGCAGGGTTGGCAGGATCAAAGCTTCCTGGATCAGTCTGTGATCTCCTCTTCAAGCGATATTCAGCGGGAAAAGAACTGGCGGCGGCGGCACTTTGGTATGACCCTGGCAGACTACCGCAACATGCTACAAAAACCTCTCTATGAAGTCGCGAATGCTGCGCAATTCACAGGTGTGCCAGCGAGCCAGCTGCAACAGGTCGCGCAACTTATTGCGCGACCGAATACGCATGGCGTGCGCCCAAAAACACTTTTTTTGTTCGAGAAAGGATTAATCTGGGGCATTAATTATGAGAATGTGGCTGCGCTTGCCAATCTCGCCCTGCTTGTGGGTAGTATCGGCAGAGAAGGAGCGGGCATCAGCCGTATGGGAGGACATCAGGAAGGCTTTGCGAGTCCAGTTGATTATCCAATCGAGCGGGCGACCGATACAGGTTTGTTTGGTGAGAAGCTGCCTAACAACATTGACGAGCATATCGCGAATGGCGAGGTGAAGGTCTATCATGTCATTGGCGCTAACCCGGCGGGTATGACGAATAGCTCTCAGCACTCTCGTGACGTGTTGAACAAGCGGCTCTCGCAGGAACCAAAGGTCACGTCCGCTGACACTGAGGCGGCCTTAGCAGCACTCATGGCGCGCATAAAGGCCGGGGGCATGGTCCTTATCGCTCAAGATATTTATCCTAATCTCACTACCAAGATGGCCGACCTCGTATTCCCAGCGGCTGCCTGGGGAGAGATGAATGGCGTGCGCATCAATGGAGAGCGGCGTGCCCGTCTATATGAACAGTTTATGGATGCACCGGGACAGGCGAAGGCGGATTGGTGGATTATTGCTCAGATAGCGCAACGGATGGGTTTTACCGGCTTTGACTGGAAGAACGAGGAAGAAGTCTTCACAGAACTGGCACCGCATGCCCAGTACGATGCATCAGCGGTTGTGCAGTACGCGCAAAGCAGCGGGAAAAGCCCCTATACCGTCTTGCAAGGATTGCCCAATGGGGTGCAGCTCCCAGCTCGGCTTGAACACGGGAAACTGGTAGGAACCACACGTCTACTCGAAGACCATACGTTCTCGACCGAGGTAGGGAAGGCCATGTTTATTCATTCCGATTGGGAGGGGTTACCAGCGCAAATATATCAGCAATTGGTTCCAAAAGGTGACGAGTTCTGGGTGCTGAACGGGCGTGTCAACGAACTCTGGCAAACGCTGTATACACACCAGCGCATTCCATATATTAAACAGCGCTGGCCCTCAAATGCCGTCGAGATCCACCCTGCTGATGCCAAACGGCTCAACATTCAAAGCGGAGATATGGTCTCTATCACCAGCGATCGTGTGTACACCTTTCAGGAGGGAACCTTCGATCAAGGAAGTTTTACTGCGGTCGCCTATATTAGTGATAGTGTACCCCCAGGGGTCGTATTTACCATCTTCGCCTACCCGGATCAGTGGATGAACAGCATCAGTCCGCGCTGGATGCATCCAGCTAACCCTGTACCGCCCTATAAACTCGCGCGCGCACGCCTGGTAGGAAAAGGACCATCCCCCTTCGCATCTCAAATGTCCTTACAACCAAGAAATCTTGTCCCATAACCAAAAGCAACAATAATAAAGCTCAGTACGTGCAGGGCTTGCCCCAATACCATTGAGATAAGAAAAGCTCAAACATGGTGATTGCTATCGGACGACAAGCCCTCCCTCCCTTTCCCATACGACCAGGCAACACGAAGAACGAATGGTATAGGTTCGGCCTTGTAGGTGCGAGGCTTGCCCTCGCTTGCCGCCCCAGCGGCCCCATATCCCAGCGATAAGGTGCCTCGTGGCATGATCCTTTCCTTCACGCGGTGCCCCAACACGGACCATCCTTTTGGGCACCGCGTGGAGCGAGGTCTCAGAGACAAGCAACCGCGTGATGAGGAAACCGGGCCACCCTACCGGGGTGGCAATCGGCCGCTGAGGGCCGAACCTATGCGAATCGCTTTTATTGCTGCTTTGGATCCTATGAACCAATAAATTACATTATTATCTATTGTACAATTATTAATCCTCATTAATCAAAAATGCCAATAATGCAAGTGGATATCTGTGCGCCTCTCTCGTTATGACCTCATGATAAAGAAAACGATTACTTTTCGTTAATTGTATATAAATCAACCACTCAATTTGTCATTTTTATGTATATTTTTCCCATTTTCATTGACTATAGGAATTATAGAATAGCTATGATATTTGCTCGATCGACGGCTTTTCGAGTCGCCTGGCAGGCTGGTTGATCGCCTGCGGACAGCGTTAATTGGACGTGGACAATAAGCGAATATGAGCGGGGTGCCGATTACAAAAATTAACGTAGAGCTATGCTGTTAGATGGTTCTATGTTCTCGACCAGACTGGCAGGTGTGATATGCTATTTTTATAGCGCGAGGTGAATGGACACTTTCGGTGCATTCTATAACACAGGTCGGACGTCTGGTTGCTTTATGTCTCCGTTCGTTGTTAGTAGAAGAAGAGGAAATACGATGAAGTTTGGTATCTGCACATCTTTTCGCAACATTCCCCAACTTAATGAGATCTCTTTTGATTATCTCGAGGAGAGTGTACAGCGCTTCCTGATACCCGAACAGCCTCAGGAAGATTTTGAGGAGCTGCTACACGCGATCCGCCAGTTCCCTTTCCCTGTTGAAGCGGCAAATTCTTTGTTGCCTTCAAATCTTCTGCTTGTCGAGTCACCATCACAACATGTGGATCGGCCGCGTCTGGAGCAATATATGCGTACCGCGTTGCAGCGTGCGGAACAGGCTGGCATCCGGATTTTTGTCTTTGGCAGCGGACCGGCCAGGGCCTGTCCGGCGGATATCGATAAGGCTGCTGCAGCCCAACAACTGGCCGCTCACCTGGCGACCTGGAGCGGCTGGGCACGTGAGCATGGCGTTCAGATTGTGCTTGAGCCTTTGCGCTATGAAGAGACAAACATTTTTAATACGGTAGCCGAGGGCGGGGCAATGGTCTCTGGCATCGCTAACTCAGGCGCGCGCTTGCTGGCCGATGTGTATCATATGGCCTGCAATGGCGAGGACCCTGAGTCAATCCTGCCCTATAGCTCAATTCTGTCGCATGTGCATGTGGCGGAGAAGCAGGAGCGCGCTGCCCCCGGACACCACGGTGAGGATTTCCGCCCCTACTTTTCGGCCCTGCATCGTGCTGGCTATGATCAGCGTATCTCCATCGAGTGCAATTGGAGCAACTTTGCTACTGAAGTAACTCCCGCACTGGCGGAACTGCGTACTCAATGGATCGAGAGCAGCAAACAGGCTGTTTAACCACCCACCTGCCCTCCAACCAGGGCAGCTATTTTTAGCTATCTCTATAAAATGCTTCGTGGCATAATCTCAAACTACGTGGAGGAGACCCTGTAGAGGTGCTTCCTCCTCAATGCATAAGGAGTTGCAAATTCTCATGGAAAAATTGCGTTTTGGTATTGTTGGTTGTGGGGTGATCGGACCCACCCATGCGGAAGCGATTCAGAGCCTGCCAGATGCTGAGCTGGTGGCGGTCGCCGATATTGTTCCTGAGAAGGCTCAGAAACTGGCTGATAAGTTCCACGTCAAGGCCTATACTGATCTGCAGGAGATGTTGGACAGCGAGCAGTTGGATGTTGTCGATGTCTGTACGCCGAGCGGGATGCATGGTGAGCATGCCTGCCAGATTATGCGTTCCGGTCGCCATGTCATTATTGAGAAGCCAATGGAGATTCGCAAGGATCGTATGGATGAGATTCTCCAGACTCAGCGCGAAACTGGTAAGAAGCTGGCCGTTATCAGCCAGCATCGCTTTGATGAGGCTTCACAACAGGTCCACCAGTTGCTTGAGGAGGAGGCGCTCGGACGCCTGGTGATGGGCAATGCGGCGATCCCCTGGTGGCGCTCGCAGAAATACTATGATAGTGGGGCCTGGCGCGGCACCTGGGCGCTGGATGGCGGCGGTATCTTGATGAACCAGTCGATCCACTCGATCGATGTGCTGCAATGGCTGATGGGCCGTGTGAAGAGCATCCACGCCTATACCGATACGCTGGTCCACAATATGGAGACGGAGGATGTGGCGGTGGCGGTCTTGCGCTTTGAGAGTGGGGCTCTGGGCACGATCGCGGCCACTACAGGCGCCTATCCAGGCGTGACCACACGCATCGAGGTCTTTGGCAATAAAGGCTCGGCTGTCATTGAAGATGATCGCATGGGCTACCTGCACCTGGCCAGCCAGGATACCGAAGAGGTGGGCCCGTATGGCGGAGGCGTCAAGAAGTCCGAGGCGGCTAGCGCCAAACCGAAAGCTACCGCCAGCGATCCCGCTGCCCTGCAGGCTTCGACCCACGCCCATCAAATCGCTGATATGATCCGCTCCATCCGTGAAAACGGTACGCCCCTGGTGGACGGCCACGCAGCACGCCATCCAGTCGATATTATCCTTGGCATCTATGAAGCTGCCCGCACAGGTAAGGAGGTTACACTCTCATGATTCGTCTATCCGCTTTCGCTGATGAGATCTCGCCCGATCTCAATGAGCAGATCGCCGTTCTACAAAGCGAGAATATCCACTACATCGATCTACGCTCGGTCTGGCAGGTTAATGTACTGGACCTCTCCGATCAGCAGATTCAGGACATCAAACAGACACTGACAGCTGGCGGCATTGGCGTCGCCGCGGTCGGCTCCCCCATCGGCAAAGTGCCCATCGACAGCTCCTTTGCAGATCATCTGGAGCGCTTCGATCGCGCCATCGCCGTGGCTAAGGCCCTGGATACGCAATACATCCGTATCTTCTCGTTCTACGCCCCTGTTAAAGAGGAGGCGGGCTCAAGCAATCCGGCTGCCTATCGCGATGAGGTTATCAGCCATCTGCAGGAGATGACGCGCCGGGCACGCGCGGCCGGCGTACAGCTTATTCACGAGAACGAAAAGGCCATCTATGGCGATACCATAGCGCGCAATGTGGATCTCTTAAAGAGCATCAACGACGAGCACTTCCGCTCCGTGCTGGACCCGGCTAACTACCTGCAATGCGACCAGGTGCCGTATCCAGATGCCTATGAAGCCACTAAACCCTGGCTTGAATATGTCCATGTCAAAGACGTTCGCCCCGACGGCTCGATGGCCGTAGCCGGTGAGGGTGCCTCTGACTGGGCCGCCATCCTACAGCGTTTACGCCAGGATGGCTACGATGGCTTTATCGCCCTCGAACCACACCTGGCAGCCGCCGGCCAATATCAAGGCTTCAGCGGACCCGACCTCTTCCGCAGCGCCTCCCAGGCCCTGCAAACCCTGCTGCGCAAGATGGACTGGTCCTACAACTAACTGGCTCGACCAGCCGTGGAGTGTGTTTGGCGGGAGGCTGCGGCCTCCCGCCAAACACACTCCACACTCCCAACCCACCGCCGAAGGCGGCAAAAAAGACTTTTAAATGGCCCTGCATCACAGGCAGGGCTATTTAAAAGTAGCGCTCAGCGGGGTCAAGGGGCTGCCGCCCCTTGCGGGGTGCGGGTGTCCCCGCTCACATTTCCCCCCTCGCCGCCGCCGAAGGTGGCAAAAAAGACTTTTAAATGGCCCTGCATCACAGGCGGCTTTATTGACTCCAATCGGGCAGTATGCTACAAATATATCTGGCATCTTTGGCCAGTAGGAAATACAAAGATCAGTCATCTGCCCTACTTTCGTTATGTGAACTGTAAAGATGCCTCTGACCCTCCGTCAAAAATTTTATCATCGGGGAGTTCTATGCTTGATCTATCGTTACCGCCTGAGGTTACCGCTGTCTTTGAGGCCTTTCGATGTTGTGAATTCACAACCCTGAATAAACAAGGCGTACCCGTAACCTGGCCTGTCTCTGCTGTCTACTTTCCTGAACGCGGACAATTTCTGATTACTACATCGATTAGCTTTCCCCAAAAAGTGTGGAATATCCGCAGAAATCCAAAAGTTTCTCTGCTTTTCTCTGATCCAACCGGAAGCGGACTGACGACTCCTCCCATAGTTTTGGTGCAAGGAAACGCGACGGTTTCTGATGAGATCGTGGTGTTAAATGAAGATATGAAAAGGTTCTGGAGGGAGCTCTATCAACGCCAGCCCTCCAGTCGAGGCTATAGCAGCAATGCGTTGTCTCGTAAGCTCATGAGCTGGTATTATATTCGTTGGTGTATCTATATCACTCCACATTCTATCCATTGGTATCCAGAAGGGAATATGCAGCAAGCAGGCCAAACAATTGAGGTGAATCATGGAAAATACTAAGCTCGAGGGGTACCTGCGTTCTTTTCATGATGCCGTTCTCACAGGCATCGATGCTCAAGGATATCCTGTGAGTGTACGTTGTCACCCACAAGTTGATGAGACTGAACAGGTTTTACGGGTACATCTGCCTGTGGATGTCCAGATCATGCCAGGGCCTGCTGGATTCCTCTGCCATTCTCATGACGAAAAACTTTGGCAGCTCAAAAGTTTTTCCCTTCAAGGCACGTTAGAACATCAGGAAGATATTTCTCTTTTTCATGTTCAACGATTTTTGCCAGGTATGAATATGGCAGGAGCGCCAGGGCCACTTACGACACTCATGCATGCCAGGCGTACCATGAAACAAATCTTGCGCAAACGCGGTCTCCCACAACCTTCTATTCCCTGGGACCAGATGAAACAATTGGCCGAGCCGGCAAAGCGTCTATAAATTTTATACTACACCTTCCTTATGGTGGAGGCGCTGTTGATACGCACGGGCCTTGGCACGGCTCCCACATATTTTCATTGAACACCATGTGCCTGAACGATTCTTTGAGGTATCGTAGAATACACGTTGGCAGCGCTCGTTATGGCAAACTTTGAACCGGCTCCAGCTTCCATTTGCCATGGCGGTAAACACAATACCAAACAATGTCGCAACCACGCCATCAACACCTGTGTGCTCAGATATAAGGTCAGCCCGTCCATCTTGCTGGAACGAGACCTGCAATGCTACACGCCTGGTAAGATGATTCAGTGCCTCAATGTGGGCCGCCTCCACCACACCATCGGTATTCATATGTAAAAGCCCTCGTATGGCTTCTCGCACTTCGATCATGCGGTGATAGTCACTCTGAGTCACAACCTGTTCTTCGGTCAACCAGTGCCGCTGCACCAACCAGGCGCGAAGCTGCTCTGGATCTCCCCATTCATCCGCACGCTTTACCCCAAAACGTGTATTGATACATTCTTGAAGCCGTGTAAGTGGTTCAGAGATCATAGTAGTCGCCTCTTCGAATAAGATAATTAGAACAGATCTTCCTCACTATTATAACACAGTTGAAGGGAAACTAAGGCGGTTAATTGCCAGAAATATCACCATCTAAGATTGTTGGCGGGTAAAACCAGCCAGATTGTGCTTTCCTGCATATGAGAGATCCCCAGGATGATGTTCCTCTACAGCTAACACAAATCATCATCCATAGCATATCCACCATCAAAACCACATTATATGGTATAAGAACAAGAATATTTACACTAATTTTCACCACCAAACGCCATTGACAGGTTTAAATACGCTTGTTATACTAAAAGTGAAGCGAGTAGTTGCGCATTGAAGTGTGACATCTGAATGCGTCCCAATTCACAATCACTTTTGTTTTACCTGGATTCCTGGAGAGTACGATAATTATGGCTTTTCCCCCGCACACAACAATTACAAGACAACGTCTTCCCTATAAATGGATCGTCATCCTGGTCGTGGTCTTTGGGGCCTTTATGACCATTCTGGACCAGACCATCGTCAACATCGCCCTGCCACGCCTGCAAACGGCCTTTCATGCACCATTGAGCATTGTACAGTGGTCCATCACAGCCTACATCTTAACGCAAGGGGTGATGACACCGACGACGGCCTTTTTTGTTAATCACCTGGGCGCTAAACGCTTCTATGTGTTAGCGCTCGCTATCTTTACACTCGGCTCCGCACTCTGTGGATTGGCCTGGAGCCTGCCAGCGCTCATTATCTTTCGTATTCTCCAGGGAATAGGCGGGGCATTCCTCTATCCTGTCGCGATCACATTGGTTTATCGCGAGTTCCCACCCCAGCAGCGCGGTACCGCTTCGGCAGCGCTAGGAGTCGCGTCGCTACTGGCACCGGCGATTGGGCCAACATTGGGTGGTTACCTGGTCACCTATTCGGACTGGCCTTATATCTTCTTTATCAATGTTCCACTGGGTATCATCGGTATCATATTGGGGATCTGGCTCTTGCGCGAAGTCCGTCCGGAGGCACCAACACGTTTTGATCTGGCTGGCTTTGTGCTGGCTGCTTCCGGTCTGACTGCCTTTCTTTATGCGCTCTCTGATGCCAGCACGGCTGGATGGGGGTCTCTGTTGATCGTGAGTTTGCTCGTTGCTGGTTTGCTGTTGCTCTGCACTTTTGTGCTGACTGAACTCAGGCGTGCCAGGCGGGGAGATGCTGTCCTGCTCGATTTGCGGCTCTTTACCAACAGTCCTTTTATCTTCAGCAATATCGCCAGCGCACTGATCACGTTCGTGTTCTTTGGTGGGCTCTTTCTGTTCCCCATCTACTTGCAAAATCTACGCGGACTCAGTGCCCTTCAATCCGGCTTGCTGCTGCTCCCGCAAGCGTTTGCCTCGATCATTGTCGCCTTGATTGGTGGAAGGCTGGTTGATCGCTTTGGGGCACGTCCAGTTGTCATACCAGGAATGCTCATCATGGCATTTACGCTCTGGCAGAGTGCAGATCTCCAACTTACGACCTCGTTCTGGTGGCTTGGCGGGCTCTATCTCTTGCGTGGAGTCGCCCTGGGTCTGATTATTCAACCTTTAAACGCCTCGGCGTTACAGGACATGCGCCCCCATCAGTTTGCGCAAGCGTCATCGCTCTACAATGTTATTCGTTTTGTTTCTACCTCATTGGGGGTTGCTATTCTCGCCACATTGGTACAATCGCAAGCAAAGCTGCATACCAACGAGATCATCAAGCAAGCGTTGCGCACCCATAGCAGTCCCATTGTCATGAGTATCATTGGGAACCGGGCGCTGATGCAGGCACTGCAAGATGCCTTCTGGCTGAGCGTTGTCGTGGCCCTGGGCGGCGTGCTGGCAGGAATGTTCATTCGCTCTCAGCGCGTTCATGACCTGAGTGAAGAGGAAAAAATAGCCCTGCGCTCGGCCGCGGTGCTTGAATAAGCCGAACGCGTGAAATACCGCCAGGGAACGTTCCTATAAGTAAGAATGCAGCAGAGCTTTCTCATTCAAAACCTGCTAACTTCTGTGGCTTCCTTTAGGTGTTCCCCGCCGGCAACTCGCTGAGTTTGACCTCAAATGTCATTGGTTTGCTGCCGCGGTAGAGCTTGATTTTGACGGTATCACCTGGATTCCTGGCGATCAGGGCGTCTCCCAGGGAGAGTGAGCCTGTAATCTGCCTATCATCAACCTGGACGATGACGTCGCTGGACTTGATACCAGCAAGGTTGGCCGCTCCACCGGCTGTGACGCTGACGACCAGTGCCCCTTGCTTAACTGGCAGGTGATTCTTCTGGGCGGTGATTAAATCGAGGTCCACCACCTGCACTTCCAGAGCAGCCCGACCCGTGCGTGTAACTTTACCTGATTTAATGATCTGTGGCGCGATAAATTGTACCCGGTTGGAAGGGATAGCAAAACCGACGCCAGTGGCGGGAGTCTTAAACTCAGGGTCCAGGGCGGTCAGGGTCGGAATGCCGATCAGGTTGCCATGCATATCGAATAGCGCGCCGCCACTATTGCCTGGGTTAATGGCGGCATCGGTCTGGATGGTACCCGGCAAGATCTGGCCAACTTCACCGGTGGCAATATTGCGCCCCAGGGCGCTGACGATGCCGCTGGTAACCGTCTGGGTGATGCCCAGTGGATTGCCAATCGCCACCACATCCTGCCCCACACGCAACCTGGAAGAGTCGCCAAGGGTAGCCACGGAGAGATTTAGCCGCGACGGATCGACATGGATCACCGCCAGGTCGTCTGCTGGCGCGACACCAGTCAGGCTGGCCGTCGCTGTTTGTCCATTAAAGAAGACGACCTGGATATGCTCGCTATTCTTTACTACATGGTTATTGGTGATGATATATCCTCTCTGGTCGATAATTACGCCAGAGCCAAGGCTGTTACTGAGAAGGCCCTTGACATTCAGCTGCACTACCGTCGGACGCACATTGGCCACAATCTGTTCCCGCAATGCTTCCAGCTCATCTTCGGTGGAGGATTTGATCGTTGGTGCGGCATTTGGACCAGGTTGTAGATCCGTGCCGAGCGCTCCCCGCGCTACAAATTGCCAGCCAGCCAGCATGCCACCACCAAACACGGTAGCCAGTAAGAGGGCACAAATGACTAACGTCCCTGCACTTAATTGCCTGGAATGCCTCCGCTGCGCTGGAGGCCTGCTCTGACCATCCAGCGCGGCTGGTTCCGCAGCCATCTGCGGCTCATGTATTTCATGCGGTTCGTTCATCATAATCCTTCGCCCAGAGGGCGTTTCCTTCCTCCGCTACCCAAATCCCTTTGCGTTAATGTACTTTCTCTGCTTCTTCGACTTTGACCGGCACATTCTCACCCAAACGCCGGGCCTGGATGATTGAGGCGACAATCGCCACCAACAAAACCAGGACAATAATCAAGCGGGGGTCAAGGGGGGCGCACAGCCCCCTTGCGGGGTTCCTGACTTTTTATCACAAATCTAGTTGATTCGAAAGGAGGGAAGCGAGTTGCATTCCCTGCAACACGTTCTGGATATACATCCACCCCAACCACAAGGTTTTCCATCCAGGTGGGCCATCGCCTTTGCGACCCAAGTAGCCACCATGACGTGCAATGCCATGCCAGCATTGCTGCACCGTCATGGTTTTTGCTGGATGCCCACTCAAATGAGCCACCACCAGGACAATATCAGTGGGTATCACTGCCCGTGCCAGCTCGTCAGGACATTGACGCGAAAGCACACGCAATTGCAACAAGCGCACGGCAATGGGGGCAATGATGCCCAGCAACGTTCGCAACCCTCGTAATCCCGAATCTCTCGTTCTTCCATATGGCATCCCGTCTTGAGACCTTGGTGATAGTCCTCAACAATCCAACGCCTGCGATACCACTCGACCCGCTCTTGGGCTTGAGTTGCCGTGTGGGTGGGGACCGAGGTCAACAAGATCCAGTCCAAGGCTTCAACCCCTTCTGGGGGATCAGGTTCCCACACACGGATGACCCAGATCACCAGCGGACGCCACTGGTTGGCTTCCCGTGTGCGGGGAGGCAACAGACGCACGGGCTGCCAACTCACGGCCAAAAGGGCCTTGCGGGCCGGGTGTTTCTGGCTACTCTTGAGTTCCAGCCACATGCTCGACCGAATGGGCATCTGCTTGACCACCTCCAGCAAATGCAGCGTGGGGCTACGATGATGATGCGATCGTGGGGGCACCGGTGTCTCTCCTTGTTCCACCAACAGATCAATACAGCGATCTTCATAGGCCCGGACGAGAAAATCACACCCCTGCTCTCGACATTGGCGCATGAACGCAAAGATGTCACTGTAGCGGTCGCCCATATGAATCCATTGACTGCCAGCAGGAGGCGAGCCCAGGATGCGCACACTGCGCTCCCATACCTCCGATTCCCGTTCGCGTTTCCAGCGTTGTTGCTTGCTCTCTTTCTCAGGGGCTGGCTGGCGCAAAAAGGGTTCTTGATGAGCCAATCCCAACAACTGATCGTGCTGAGGTACAACAGCCAGGACGCTTTGCAACAGAAAGCCGTGATGCGTTCCGTTGCCAATGGGCCCCAGTCCACGCGTCGTAGGATGAGCCTGGTAATCCATCTCTGTGGTATCCTGAATCAACAAGACCTGTGCCTGCTGGTGGCATGCTTGCCGTGTGTGTTGCAGGTGGGGAGCAACCAGATGTTCATACGAGGTATGCGACGAATGCACAAATCGATAGGCCGCTTCCAAGCCCGCCGGGCTCAACACACCGGGCAGAGACGCTTGTGGATGCTGCGCAAGGTGGAACGCAAGATCGACGGCACGCTGCACACGACGTGGATCGCCCAGTTGGACCGAGCCAAAGGTGGCTTGAGCCCACTGCTGAGACGACAACAAGATTGCTGGAGACAACATCACCTTCTCCTTTCTTTTCGTTCTTGGTCGTTCCAATGGCATGTGCACCAAGAACCGTGGTTTTTCTGCTTCCACGATTCAACGACTAAAAATGTGATAAAAAGTCAGGCGGGGTTCCAGGGGTGTCCCCTGGCATCCCCTCCCTCCCCTTTTGCCGCCGCAGGCGGCAAATCAAAAAGAGAAAAAAGAAACAACACCTGTTAATTTTTCCAGGTAAACAACTGGAAAAATTAACGATGCACCTTTTTCAAGCATGGCATATAGTATGCATACGCTATCCGTTGTTATTCGTTCCTGGTCAAAGGATACACACATGGAAAACACGACTTACGACACTTCATTGTTACGTTCACTCTCAAATCAGATGGCTGATGCGATTGAGAAGGCCACACCAGCCCTGGTGACCGTTATTGGTCGCACCCGCCAACCTGGCAGCGGCGTCGTTATTTCACCCGAGCTTGTGATTACAGCTAGTCACATACTTGAACGTGAGAACGACATCCAAATCCAATCACATGAGCAGACTCTTTTTCCGGCAACCTTGATTGGTCGCGATAAAACGACCGACCTGGCCCTGTTGCGCGTCCCCAACCTCAAGCTGCCAGCGGCCGTAGCCGCCACCGAACCAGCGCGGGTTGGACAACTGGTGCTGGCCCTGGGTCGCCCATCCGAGGATGGTGCCATGGCCAGTTCAGGCATCGTCAGCGCGCTAGGCGGCCCGGTTCGTACCGGCCAGGGCACGGTCCTGGAGCGCTACATTCGCACCGATGCCACCCCTTATCCAGGTTTCTCGGGTGGTCCCCTGCTCGACACCCAGGGGCAGGTGCTGGGCATCCTGACCACCGGACTGGCCAATGGCGTCCCGCTGGCGATTCCTATCGCGCAGGCACAATCCATCGCTGATGCACTGGCCCAACAGGGTTACATCAAGCGTGGTTTCCTGGGCCTGAGCAGCCAGCTCGTACACCTGCCAGAGGCGCAGCGCGCCGGACGCACCCAGGATCATGGCTTGCTGATTGTAAATGTTGAGGAGAATAGTCCCGCGCAACAGGCCGGTCTACTCATCGGTGATATCGTGGTCAGCCTCGATGGCCATACCGTCACTGATACCGAAGATCTGCAATTGCTCCTGACGGGAGAACGCGTTGGTAAAGCCTTGCCGATCGAAGTGGTCCGTGGCGATACTGTGCAAACACTCACCGTCACCCCTGGACAACGTCAATAAGCTATCGCTTAACCATTCATTACACACGATAATTTTTATGCTGGTACGCGGAAGAAGAGCTGGTTCCACGCTTCTTCCTTTGACATAGAGAACGGCTAGGATTCCCAATATGACACAATCTACAACACCATCAACGCAGTCTTCATATCCGCTACCTGATGCATTTTCGTCCACCCTGACCGGACTCTTCAACCACGTGCGGCCGGCCATCGTTCAGGTGCGCAATGAGCGCCACGGCGGCGGTACCGGTATCGTCTGGCGTGCGGACGGTCAGATTATCACCAATAATCACGTCGTGCCCAAAGATGGCGAGGGCATCCAGATTCATTTTACAGATGGACGCACCCTGCCAGCCCGGGTACTACATCGACAACCCCAGTTTGACCTGGCTCTGCTCAAAGTTGAGGCTGACCAGCTCCCATTCCTGCCAGCCGGCGACTCGGCCAGCCTGCGCGTCGGCGAATGGGTCTTCGCCATCGGACATCCCTGGGACAACGCTGGACGGTAACAGCCGGCATCGTAAGTACCATGAGCACGCGCCAGATTGAGCCCGAGGTGAGTATCCCATACATCAAATCCGATGTCCGCCTCGCTCCTGGCAACTCTGGTGGTCCCCTGCTGAACGCAGACGGACAGGTGGTAGGCATCAACGCCATGATCTTTGGTGGCGACCTCTCGGTCTCCATCCCCAGCAATGTGGTCAGCGAGTGGCTTAATGGGCTGCCAAAATCGCAGGCCATCCTGGGTGTTGGCCTCCAACGCATCGACCTGCCAGCAATCGTCAAACAGCAGCTACCCGATCACAGCGCTAACGGCCTGCTAGTTGTCAGCATTGTTGAACGTCCCGCCGCCCAACAGGCCATCCTGCTCGGCGACCTGCTACTAGAGCTCGAAGGCCAACCCATCGAAGGCGTACACAATATCCGCCAACATCTGGCCAACAAAGCCCCCGGCGAACAGGTCACCCTGAAAATCGCCCGCGGCGGCAACATCCAAACTATCACCGCCAACTTAATCCCAATCACCGAAGGCTAAAGCGATCCATCCCAAAAATGAATCGCTCTTCCTCAACAACCAATTCTTCTTCCATTTTAATATGCAGGAAAGGTTATTCGTACCTTTCCTGCATATTAAAATAAAAAATGGTTCGGGCGCGTATGCACACGCACACCAACAACGCACACACCCAACAAAAATCAACACAAAAAACAAAAACACAAGATTTCCTAACAATTAGCTTGGAAAACCTTTTCTTGCATGGTATCATGTCTATAATAAACTCTAGTAAGACCCGATAAAGTCATCGTGTCCAAACAGGAAGAGGAGTCTATTTCAACCATGACAAAAAAAGCCAACGTAGGTGTGATCGGCTGCGGGCAGATTAGCTCTATTTATCTTGAAGCTCCCAGCAAATTTGATATTTTAAACTTCACTGCATGCGCAGATATCGATCTAGATCGCGCTCGCTCCCAGGCGCAGCGCTACAATGTCCCCAAGGCCTGCACAGTCGAAGAACTGCTGGCCGATCCCGATATTGACGTGGTTCTCAATTTAACGATCCCCAAAGTTCATGCTGAAATCGGCCTGGCCGCTATCGAGGCAGGCAAGTCTACTTACAGTGAGAAACCTCTGGGCGTCAATCGCAACCAGGGCCGCGCTCTCCTTGAGGCTGGCAAAGCTAAGAACCTGCGTGTAGGCTGTGCTCCCGATACCTTCCTGGGTGGTGGTTTGCAGACCTGTATTAAGTTGCTCAATGATGGCGTCATCGGTGAGCCGGTTGGCGCGACCGCCTTTATGCTCGGCCATGGTCCTGAGAGCTGGCATGCTGATCCAGACTTCTTCTACCAGCCCGGCGCGGGCCCGATGTTTGATATGGGTCCTTATTATTTGACCGCCCTGATTGCGATGATGGGGCCCGTACGACGCGTGACCGGTTCGGCTCGCATTACGTTCCCTGAGCGCTTGATTACCAGCCAGCCAAAATATGGTACGAAGATTCAGGTCAATACCCCTACCCATATCGCGGGCGTGCTGGATTTCGCCAATGGAGCGGTCGGTACCATGATAATGAGCTTCGATGTCTGGTCCCACCAGCTGCCACGTATCGAGATCTACGGCACCGAGGGTACCTTAATTGTGCCTGATCCCAATACCTTCGGCGGCCCGGTCTATGTCCGTACGGTTCAGGATAAAGACTGGCGCGAAGTACCGCTGACGCATGCTTATGCTGAGAATAGCCGTGGCATTGGTCTGGCCGATATGGTGCATGCCATCAACTCTGGTCGCCCCCATCGTGCCAGTGGCGATCTGGCCTATCATGTCCTCGATATTATGGAGGCCATCCACGATGCATCCGACCAGGGCAAGCACATCGAGCTGACCAGCATGTGTGAGCGCCCCGCGCCCCTGAATCCTGGCAAACATGACTGGAGCGAGGATCGCTAAGCCAGCCAGCCCACTACAGACAAACCCCGACCGCTACGCCGGGATGACAGCTATCCCGGCGTGCGGTCATTATACTAATCGTGGTATTCTTCATGTATATCAATAACAAGGTACACCAATTGCGCGCCATCACCCATGCTCGCGTGCAATGTACCGGATGAAGAGATGACGTTAATTGACAGATAGGAGAACACTTCAATGGGCAGAAACGTATCTAATCGACGACTACGTGCCGGCATTGTAGGCGGAGGCAAAGGTTCTTTTATCGGCGCAGTCCATCGCGTCGCAGCAGAACTGGATGGTCAGGCGGAAGTGGTCGCGGGCGCGATGTCCACCGATCCTCAGCGCGCTGAAGAGTCGGCCCGCGCCTGGTTCCTGGATCGCTCCTATGCCAGCTATGAGGAGATGGCGGAAAAAGAGGCTAACCGCCCGGATGGCATCGATTTCGTGATTGTGGCCACTCCCAACCATATGCACTATCCCGTGGCAAAAGCTTTCTTAGAGCATGGTATCCACGTGGTTTCCGACAAACCAATGTCCTTCAGCCTCGAAGAGGCCAAAGAAGAAGTGGCCCTGGCTGAGCGTAGCAACCTGATCTTTGCGTTGACCCACAACTACACCGGCTATCCCATGGTACGCCAGGCACGCGACCTGGTACGCAGTGGTGCGCTCGGTGAGATTCGCAAGGTGCTGGTCGAATATATCCAGGACTGGCTGATGGGGCCGGAAGAGAACAGTGGCAATAAACAGGCCGCCTGGCGCACCGATCCGACTAAATCCGGTATCGCTGGTTGCGTCGGAGATATCGGCACTCATGCCGAAAATCTGCTGGAATTTATTACCGGCCAGAAGATCGCCTCGCTGAGCGCCGACCTGAGCACCTTTGTGCAGGGCCGCCAGCTTGACGACGATGCCAATATGCTGCTGCGCCTGGAAAACGGCGCAAAAGGCCTGCTGACCTGCTCTCAGATCGCGGCCGGCGAAGAGAACAACCTGAGCATTCGCGTCTACGGTACCCGTGCTGGCCTGGAATGGCACCAGATGGAGCCTAACACCCTGCTCTTCAAACAGCCAGGGCAGCCCACCCAGATCTATCGCACCAACGGCGCCTACACCAGCGACGCCGCCAAAGCTGCAGCCCGCACGCCCGGTGGACACCCCGAAGGTTTCTACGAAGCCTTCGCCAATGTCTACAAACTGGCCATCGCCGACATCCGCCGCGTCGAATCCGGCGAAAAGCCCCTCGGTGGCTACCCCACCGTCTACGACGGCCTGCGCGGCATGCTCTTCATCACCAAATCCGTCGAAAGCTCCCAGAAAGGCGCTACCTGGGTCGACATGAAACTCTAAACCACCCCGAACCAACAACACACACAATAGCGGCTGCGCCCTCAAAAGCCCGGCCGCTATTGCTTTTAAAATATCTTTAAACAAGCCATGTACTTTCGGTTATTTTTCCCGCTTCATCTGCTCCTACACGAAAAGCAGCGCTTAGAGTATCCCGCTTAAAAAAAGAACCAGCGCCCCAGCCGCCATAACAAGAGAACCAATCCACAGCCATTCCTTCTTAAGCAAGGCACTCATCGCAGACAACGCAATAGCGACCTGGCAGAATAATGTCGCCATATCTAGTTTATCGCTTCTAGCCAGCATTTTAGCCGATTGATCATTGGCAGCCTGAGCCTGGCTTTCAAATTGCAGCGCCTGTTTTTGAATGACATCCTTTTCCTTGCTGTAGCGCTCAACATCAGTTTTAAGTTGCGAATTATGGGTCTGGTCGAAAAAATCTAAAGCCAGGTTATACTTGATGCTTTTAGCCTGAAAGTAGGCCCATTGATCAGTAGCTTTATTTTGATAGAAGATAGCATTGTTCTTCTGGAGAAATGCCTCGCTAGCATAATTTCCGCCAATTGATGAGATAACAGCCGCAAATACTGCAATCAGTGCAGTAGTAATTGCTAGAAATTTGTTCCAGTGGCCCGCATGTTCAATAACTTCTTCAATTTTCTCTTTGACCTCAATAGCCTCTTTCCGCAACATACAAGTTTCCCTCATTCTGCAAGATGAAAACATTATCTAGATACATAAACACAGGTATATAAACGAATAATATAATTATTCATCAAACGCGTCAATCCGCTTGCCTGGCACATCCACAATGCATTCTCTATCACAGCTAAATTGCCAGGCCAACACTTCTCCTCCATCTAAATATCCTCTTGACCTATCGCACACATACTGTATATTTACGTATGTAAAACGTTTTCAACGCATATACTTAAGAAGAGGGTCACGGCTATATGACAAACTGGGAAACTGAACGCCTCTTGCTGCGTCCACTCACACTTGACGATCTTGGTGCCCTGTATCAACTCTATAGGGAACCGATGCTTATGCAGTATGTTACAGGTCAACCGCGCAGCTATGAGAAGACGCGTGAGCGCTTGCTGAGCCATCTCATGGACTTCGATCGCCACGGCTTTGGCTACTATGCCACCATCCTGAAAGCAACTGGCGAGATGATTGGGCGTTGCGGCATCCAGCCGATGCCTAAAGATACTGGCCTGGAGGGTGCCCTGGCCTGGATGTTCTCGTCCGCCTACTGGAATCAGGGTCTGGCAACCGAATTCGCGCGCGCCATGATTCCGTATGGCTTTACGCACTTTCCCCTGGACCGCATATATGCCCAGGCTGATATACGCAATCCCGCTTCTATTCGCGTGATGCAAAAAGTTGGCCTGCACATGATCAATTGCGATGAACAATACATCGAATATGAGATCAGTCGTTCCGATTTCGAAGCAAATAAACATCAATAAAAAGAGCGTATATCTAAATAAAATATATGGAATTCATCGCTATATAACCAAAAATAGAGCTATGCCCACAAATGTACTACTACTTGTTTGTTAACCATTCATTATTGTATAAATGTGTACGGATGATAAAAAAAGAATAGGCATATAAATACCTATATATAATTAAATACTCATCCATAAAAAATAAGCCGCTATTAAAGAAAGGGCAGGAAAAACCAGAATGAAGCGCATCAGCTTTATTTCTTGTGTCACAATTATCTTAACAAGTGCTCTCTTAGCAACTTCTCTATTCGTCTCTACGAGTAAAGCGACAACAGCACGCGCTGACGCCAGCTGCATCCAGTACGGAGCCTTTATGCATAATGTCTCCTTTATCGAGGCGCAGCAACAGGGCTTCTTCACCAAACAGGGACTCAATGTCTGCTACAATCAGGTAACCAGCTCAACTCAGCAGTTCAACAGCCTCCTCTCCGGTCAATATGACATCCTCGAAACAACCGCCGATAACGCGGTCAATCGCTATGTCAACGCACAGCTTCCTGTACAGATTGAGGCTGGTATGGACCAGGGTGCCGGGCTTGACTTGATCGCCAATACCGCCAACGGTATCCATAGCATTTCCGATCTCAAAGGTAAAACAGTGGCCGTCGATGCTCCTAATAGCGGCTACGTCTTCGCCATGGAAAAAATGCTGGCAGCCAATGGCCTCAGTCTGCAGAATGGGGACTATTCATTGCAGGTTATTGGTGGCTCCTTACAGCGCTTCCAGGCCATCTCTGCTGGCCATACCAGCACCGGTGATCCGGTCTACGCGACCATCCTGGGCACGCCGTTTTCCGAACAGGCCCACTATGTCTCCACGCTTAGCGATCTGGGACAGTTCTCATCCTATGTGGCTCCCTACCAGGGTGCCTCGCTGGTAACCACGCGCGCCTATGCCCAGGCCAATCCACAGACACTGACCAACTTTATCACAGCTTTGATTCAGGGCTATAATTTCGCCATCAATCCGCTCAATAAAAACACGGTCATTGCTGATATTGCCAGTACCGACAACGTCACAACCCAGGTTGCGACCGATGTCTACCATGACTCAATGTATGATCTGGTGAGAGGCGAGAACGTTGAAGAGTTGTTAAACACCCCCGGGCTGGTCAACACGATCAACCTGCGCCAGGAATTTGGTGGCTTCACAACGCCAGTCAATAGCCAGCAGCTGGTGCGACCAGGCAAAAACTCGCTCTACGATGACGAGTACTGGAAAGCAGCGCTCTGCCAGACCTTTACTAAAAACTAAGAACGTATATTATATAATCAAGAGCAGATGGCAAGCATTAATGTCTACCATCTGCTCTTGATTTCATTTAGAATAATATTCGTACTTCCCCATGAAAACACAATACCAATCTCTATTTATTCTTGCGGCTGTGCAAGCTTGACAAACTTATCCCTTATCGTGTACCGTACGACCATTAAATGTAGCTACACAGTAGCATTGCAACAAAAGATTGGAGAAGCATACCATGCGGCAATTCAATACTATGAACAAGGAGAATGACATGCTGAAAGATAACTCACAGAGGATTCTACTGAATGAAGAGAGTAAACATCGGGATCGTGGCGCACGTAGACGCTGGAAAGACAAGCCTGACGGAGCGCATACTGTTTGAAACCAATGTTATCGCTGAAATTGGTCGCGTTGACCAGGGAAACACCCAGACCGATTCGCTGGATCTGGAAAAAAGAAGAGGCATCACCATTAAGGCCTCGGTCGTTTCCTTTTTTGTACAAGATCTAAAAATTAATCTCATTGATACCCCGGGACATGCGGACTTTATTGCGGAAGTTGAACGTTCCTTCAGCGTTTTGGATGGAGCGATTCTGGTAATATCGGCCGTGGAAGGGATTCAAGCGCAGACAAAGTTCCTCATGAACATCCTCATGAAGCTTGGCATTCCAACGATCATCTTCATTAATAAGATCGATCGCAGGGGCGCGCAGTCTCATACGCTCGTCAAGCAGATCAAAGAAAAGCTCACCAAACACGTACTCCCCCTCTACAGACCCGAAAATATCGGCACGAAGCAGGCCTTTATTGTCGAGAACAGCTTCAACAACGACGACGATCCAGCCTTTCTGGAAGAGTGCATCGAGCTTGTCGCGCTCAGCGATGAACAATTACTTGCCTCTTATCTCAATGAGGAAGCAGTGACGCCAGAGCGGCTCACAAGCGCCTTGACCGGCCAGGTCAGAGATGCCAGACTCTATCCCATCTACTTTGGCTCAGCCATGACCGGGGTCGGTGTCGCAGAACTGCTTGCGGGCGTGGCCACCTTCTTTCCAACCAACACCTGCCTGGAGAATGCCCCTTTATGCGGGGTCGTCTTTAAGATCGAGAAAGCGGCGGCTGGCGAAAAGATCGCTTATGTCAGGGTCTTCTCAGGCAGCATAAATGTCAGGGAACATATTCCTATCATCAGGAACAAGAACGAGAGCGAGGTTGAAACACGCACAGATAAAGTGAAAAAGCTCCATGTCTTCTGGCAAGGGAAAACCATCCAGTCCTCAAAGGTGGAAGCGGGCGATTTCTGTAAAGTCTGGGGATTGAGGGACATCAGGATTGGCGATGTGGTGGGCGAGTGGTCGGATAAAATAAAAGACCTGCACTTTGTGGCTCCCCAGATGGAGGCGCGTATAGAAGCAAAGCGCCAGGAACAAAATATCCAGCTCTATCGCGCCCTCATCGAGATGTCAGAAGAAGATCCCTTGATCAGGGTGTTGAAAGATAACTTCCATCATGAAATCTATCTCCGCATCTTTGGAGAGGTGCAGAAAGAAGTTATCGAAACATTGCTGCAGGAAAATTATGGCCTGGATGTCCAGTTCTCAGAGACAAGGGTGGTCTGCGTCGAAAAGCCCGTCGGGACCGGGAAGGCGCTTGAGACTATAGGGAAAGACGGCAATCCATTCTATGCCACAGTCGGTTTCCGGGTTGAACCTGGCATGCTTGCGAGTGGCATTAGCTATAAATTGGAGGTAAAACTTGGTTCGTTACCCCTGCCATTTCACCGCGCCATTGAAGATACGGTCTTTGAGACTTTAAAACAAGGGCTATACGGCTGGGAGGTCACAGATATTGCCGTGGCCCTGACCCATACCGGCTACGCCAGCCCTGTCTCGACGGCAGGCGACTTCCGCAAACTGGTGCCGCTGGTTTTAATGAACGCGCTCTCGCAGGCTGGCACGGTGGTCTATGAGCCCCTGAACCAGTTCGAATTGAGCGCGCCTGTCCATTCAATCAGCCAGGCCCTATTCAGGTTATCAGCGCTAAAGGCGACCTTTGAAAAGCCGCTGCTGCGCGGCGACACCTTTCTTTTAACGGGAGCGCTCCCTGTGGCGAGCACAGAGGACTTTAAACGAGGCTTGCACTCTTTTACCGAGGGCGAAGGCATTTTTCTGACGAAGCCATCCGGCTTTCGCAAACTAGAGACCACCTTCCCCACACGAAAGCGTGCAGACTATAATCCATTGAACCGCAAAGACTACCTGCTGCACATCCTGCACACCTATTGATCATGAAGGCTGTGTCCTTCCATCAAAATGAAAATGGCGAGAAACAGGCCTCTGCAGAGATGCTCGTTTCTTGCCAAAACAGCAACAATAAATACTAATTGTACGTGTGGGGCTTGTCCCCCACTTTAATCGTTCTTGCTCGAAAAATTCAATCTTAAATTGAATCCGCAAGATAGGAGAAGTTTCTTTCGCTACAAGCGCGTAAACTTATAGGAAAGAAACGTTCACGCATTTTTCATGGAGGAGTTATGGCAAAAGTTATTGTAGGTGCAACTATGTCACTGGATGGATTTATGAATGATCGCGATGGTGATATAAGCCGCCTGTATCCGGATCTAGACGCGTTGCGCAACACAGAGATGCTGGCCGAAGAGAGACAAACCACCGGTGCGGTAGTAATGGGCCGCCATTCTTACGACATGGCGGATGGGGACCTCACAGATTACGAATATCAGGTGCCGATCTTTGTCCTGACCCACGCTATTCCAGACACGACCATCAAAGGAGAGAACGACCATTTGACGGTGACCTTCGTGACTGCCGGGATCGAAAGGGCCATCGAGCGAGCAAAAGCGGCCGCTGGCGACCAGAATGTCATGGTGGTGGGCGGCGCGCAGACCGCTCAGCAATGCCTGCGCGCCGGACTGGTTGACGAAATCCATATCGGTATCGTCCCTGTCCTCTTTGACGAAGGTCTGCGCTTTTTCGCACCTGCTGACAATGAGCGGCTTAAACTGGAAAAAACGCGGGTGTTTGAGTCCCCGACGAGAACCGATCTCTGGTTCCGCGTCGTAAAATAAGGGCTGCACCGCTTCAGCTCGGCAATTCCCGCTTTCTCATCCGTCCACCTCAATATCCACCAACAAACCAGTCAAGTGCCTCACAAAGTTAACAGGGCAGAGCTTTTTCATGTTCGTCCAGAGCTCGCAGGAAGTCACGAGCAAACAATAAAATAGACATTCCTTTATGTGTGTTTGTGTGTGATGGGCAGCCGCGGCCGCCCATCACACACAAACACACTCCCAACCCGGCGCCGCAGGCGCCAAAGAGGAACTCGAAAAAGCCCTGTTAACAGGGTTGCAGCAGAGACAGTACTGGATTGATGTGGTATTATTTTCGGGAAGAATAAAAAATGGTTTTACTTGAAGACGGAGCCGGATAGAGACGATGCGACAATTCCCGATTGGTACTTTGACGCTGCTGTTCACGGATATTGAGGGCTCGACCCGCCTGTTGCGCCAGCTTGGTAGCCAGTATGCTGATGTGTTGCGTGAGTGCCGTCGCCTGATGCGGGCTGCGTTTGCGCAGGGAAATGGTTTTGAGGTGGATACGCAGGGCGATGCTTTCTTTGTGGTCTTTGAGCATGCGACCGATGCCATTATGGCGGCGGTGATCGCGCAACATTCACTATTCGAAAACCAGTGGCCAGAGGAGGTCTCCGTTCGGGTGCGCATGGGCATTCATACAGGAGAGCCACAGGCGGTGGAGGAGGGCTATATCGGCCTGGATGTCCATCACGCGGCACGCATCATGAGCGCGGCCCAGGGTGGTCAGGTGCTGCTCTCACAAAAAACCCACGATCTGGTCGCGACCAACCTTCCGGAGGAGGTCGGTTTACGCGACATTGGCACATTTCGCCTCAAGGATATCCCTGGCCTGAGCCAGCTTTTCCAGCTCGTCATACCAGGCCTACCCTCTACCTTTCCGCCTCCTACTACATCCAGTTCTCGTCGCTCGCTCCGTAATATTCCACGTCCCTCCGCCTCCTTCGTCGGACGCCAGCAGGAAGTCGAGGTACTCTGCCAGCAGCTGCGCCGTCCCAATGTGCGCTTGCTGACCCTGATTGGAACGGCAGGCGTGGGTAAGACGCGCCTGGCGATCCAGGTTGCCAGTATGCTGGAGCATCAATTTACGGATGATGTCTGCTTTGTTGGATTGGAACAGGTCAGTACCAGCGATGAGGTCATTTCGAAGATCGCACAAGCAATCGGAGTGCAAGAAGAGAAGGAGAAGCCCCTGATCGAGCAGGTAAAAACAGCCCTCGCCGATCAGCCAATGCTCCTGGTGCTGGATAACTTTGAACATGTACTGGGTGCGCGCCTGGCAATTGCCGAGCTATTAGCTAGCTGCCCGGCTTTAAAGTTCCTGATTACCAGTCGCACCATGCTCCACCTGCAGGCTGAGCACCTCTTTGAGGTCTCACCACTTCCACTTCCAGCTTCCGACCAGGCAACGGATCTAGAGATCCTATCGCAATCAGCCGCGATCGCTCTTTTTGTGCAGCGCGCCCAGGCCATCCAGGCCAATTTTTATCTCACTGCCGACAATGCGCCCGCCATCCACCAGATCTGCGTTCTGCTCGATGGGATTCCGCTGGCGATTGAGTTGGCCGCGGCCCAGAGCCGCTATTTCACGCCCGCCAATTTGCTGGCACGCCTGCAAGAAGGGAATATGCATTTCCAGGGTAAGTTCCAGGATATCCCTGAGCGTCAACGTACCTTGCAGCAGGCTATCACCTGGAGCTACAACCTGCTAGAGCCAGCCGAACAGCTTGTGTTCCGTCGCCTGGCGGTCTGCACAGGAGGGATAAGCCTGGAGCTGGCGGAACACATTTGTTCCACTGGCGAACCTCTCAACAGCCAGATCGTGGAACTGCTTGAGAACCTGGTCGATAAAAGTATGCTGCAGCGACGTATCAGTCGCAATGGTGAAGCTCGCTTCTGGCTACTACGCACATTGCGTTCCTATGGGGCAGAGCGCTTAGCCGAAGCTGGCGAGGTAGCAACAACCTTGACCGCCCTGAGTACCTATAACGTGTCCAGGGTTGAACATATCGCTCCGCTGCTGGCAGGCGCCGAACAGATCTCCTGGCTGGATCAGTTGGACCATGACTATGAGAATATCCGCGTGAGCTACAACTGGCTGCTGGATGAAAGCAATCCCGATGCGACACGCAGCGAGCAGGCGCTGCGACTCTGTATAGGGATGACACACTACTGGGATATTCGTGGGTATGTTGAGGAGGGCTCAAACTGCATAGCCCGGGCACTGGCCAATGCACACATGGTATCACCTGCGATCAAGGCCCAGGCCCTGCATAGCGCTGGCTTTCTCGCCCTGATGCAGGGCGAAATCGCGCAATCCGAGGCATTTCTACGAGAGAGCCAGATCCTGTTCCGCGAGAACGGCGACAAAGCTGCAATGGCGAATATCCTACGCCTACAAGGGAATCTGGCCATGGTGAAAAATTCTTTTAAAGTGGCTCGCCGCCTGCTTGAAGAGTCTCTGGCCCTCGATCTCGCAGAGGGCAACATCAGGCGAACAGCCTCAACGCGTATTACCCTGGCCCAGATCGCCATTGTTCAGGGTAGCTACAGCAAGGCCTACGCGCTCCTGGAAGAGAATATAGCCGAGTATGAGGCTCTGGGAGAACAATATAGCACCGCCTATCCACTCTACTACATGGCACGCACGCTCTTTCTTTCCAACCAGGACCTGGCGAAGGCGCAAGAGTTGGCTGAAAGCAGCTTGCATTTATTTAGAGCCATCGGTAACCACAGATTCGTCGCCTATACGCTCAACCTGCTGGCGCAAATCCTGGCTGAACGGCAAGCTGATAAAGCGGATGCCTTGCTGGCTGAAAGCAACCAGCTTTTCAAAGAGATCAAAGACCCCTATGGCCATGCAGAGGTTCTGATCGCGATGGGCCGCCTGGCCGCTTCCCACCACGCATGGCAGCAGGCACGCTCCTACTATGAAGAGAGCCTGACCATCCTGCAGACACTGGAGGATAAAGAGCAACTGGCAACCTGCCTGGAAGGATATGGTGCTGTGCTGGTGAGACAGGGAGCAGTCAGCCAGGCGGTTCAAGCCTGGGGGCAGGCCGCGACCATCCGTTCCACCATAGTCGCGCCCATACCACCCATCTATCGCACCAGCTATATTCAAACCCTGGCCCAGGCCCGCGCACAACTTAGCCCCCAGGCGTTCCAGGCAGCCTGGCAAGCAGGCAGCCAGGCATCCCTACAACCCACCCTCGCCAGCATCACCACCCACTAAAGCCGCTTGTATTACTTTCTTTCCTGCGACTGCCCTTCTCCTGTCATCAGAGACCGCGCAAACGATCGTTGCTTTTTCACCTCCCCGCACTCACTTGATCCCGATCCAGACCCGGTAACTTATATACCAGGGGATGGATGCGGACCCAAGAGATTGGAACGCAGCGTTGCTGAGGCGATCCAGACCGATCTCCTGGTCGGTGAACTGGAACTGCTGGCTGAACGCATTGCTCCGTATCGCCTCAAGAAACCGTGCCGCATCTCCTTGCTCGATATGATGAAGCAGCACCTCACGAGTGAAGCGGAAATGAGCACTCTCGCGCATGTGGTCGAGATGCCTGTCCTTTGACCATATCTTCAGGTTCTGAGGCAGTCCGCGCTTCCGAACAAGCTCTACCAGGCGCTTGCTACACTCCTGAGCGAGCAGATCAAGCTCCCAGGTGATTGCTGGTGGCCAATCATAGTCATAGGCCGCAAAGAGCCCTCCGGATCGTAGAATGCGAGCGATCTCGGCCAGGGTCGCCGTCGGTTCCATCCAGTGGAACGCCTGGGCGCACGTGACGATATCAGCACATCCATCAGGCAGGCCCGTCTGCTGGGCAAGTCCCTCTCGATACTCAATGTGTGCCGCGTAGGGATAGCCCTCGATTTTGCGGTCGGCCTCTTCGCGCATGTCGGCATTGGGTTCGATCCCAATCACGCGCTCGGCCCGCTCACCCCAGATCGCGCTTGACAGCCCGGTCCCGCTGCCCAGATCCACCACCAGGGCGGGATGCGGCAGCTGAATCAACTGTGACAGCAGATCGAGCAAAGCCGGTGGCGGCGTCGGGCGCGCCCGATCGTAACTGCTGGCCTTGCCAGTCCAAATTTCACTGCTTTCTGTCACGCCGTTTCTCCTTCCTTGATCGCCTTTTTTAAGCAGGTGAAGGGCTAGCCGAGCAGCTCGAAAACCTGGGCGCGTACCTTTCCCAACACCCCAAGGGTATCGAGAATATCCGCGCCGACACCACCACCATCGCGTACAATTCCCAGTAGGATATGCTCGGTGCGAACGTAGGCACTTCCCTGCCGCTCTGCTTCGTCCAGCGCCAGTGAGAGCACCTTGCGAGCGCGGGGCACGTAGTCTATCTCCTCCTGCACAGGTTGGTCTCCACGCCCTATCTTCTCCTCAACCGCCGCCCGAACAAAATCGAGTTTAACGCCCAACTTATCCAGCGCCAGGGCTGCGAGACCATCTTGCTCGCGCAGGCCCAATAACAGATGCTCGGTTCCAATATAATTGTGATCAAAGGATGAAGCCTCCTCACGTGCCAGCACGAGTACATGCTGGGCATGTCCATTGAAGCGACTGAGATGTTTACTGGGTATCCATGTCGGCTGATAGCTCATCAATGCTTGAAACAACAGCTGGTTGAGCACGCTGGTAATCGTGCGATCCTCGGTCTCGGCGATCTGCGCCAGCTGCTCATAGAAGTGGACCGGAACTTCGATACGCTGACGATCTTTGCTGGATGGCATAAAACTATACCTCTCTCTGTTCCTTTTTCCTGATGAATATAGTGGTATATACGGTGGTATTTCTAATGTAGGAAGTATACCACCGTATATACCACATTGTCAACGCAATATCTCAACCATTAAACAGTCGCATTAGCCAGTAACGAGACCATTGTGAGACGTTTGGCTGCTTGCCGTCGTGCTGATACTGACGATTGCCCACAGTTATAAGTGCTTGTGTGTCTTCATTAAAGAGCGTAATTGGTCTGCTGACAACTCACCTCGAGGTGAGTGGAAAATACTATGAGCTTGTTATATTATAGATATGTTTGATATGTTTCTATGTTTGTTGGGTAAGCACAAGCTATTATCGAGCAAAGGCAAACGGTGTTCAGCGAAAATGGAGGGCACATGCACTTCAATTCACAGGATAGTCAACAGGCAGCTCTGACACAGGCTTATATGCCTGAATCAAGCCTGCACCATTTGCAAGGACGCCTACTCGAACTGGCCCATGATGCCATTATTGTGCGTGATTCTCAGAGTCGTATTGTGTTCTGGAACCGAGGAGCTGAGCATCTGTATGGGTGGACAGCACAAGAGGTCATTGGTCAATGCAGCCATCGCCTGCTCCAGACACAATTTCCGGCATCAAGAGAAGCAGTCGACCAACAATTAATCGATGAGGGATACTGGGAAGGCGATCTTGTCCATATGGGTCGCGATGATAAACAGGTTGTTGTAGAGAGTCGACAGGTGCTGGATCGCGATGAGAAGGGGATCCCCGTTGCTATTTTGGAGATTAACCGCGATGTGACCGAGCGGCGCCGCCTGGCCCAATTTGAGCAAAAGATACGTGCGGAGCGCGAGGCGCGCCTGGATATTTTGCAATTAATTCTGGATGAAGTCCCTGTGAGCATCTATCTTGTTCGCGGACCAGAGCTCGTTTTATCCTGGCTAACCGGGTCGCCTCGCAGGTCTGGGGAGCGTCATGGCATCCTGGACAACCCTTGCAGGATTTTCTGGACACCAATCATATTGAGCTGCTAAGCGCTGATGGTAAACTCCTGACGTTGCACGATCTAGCAACCTGGCGAGCAGTCATGACTGGCGAGAGCATCAACCAGATGCAAGAGGTGGTCCGCCGCTCGGACGGCACGACCATCCCGATTCTGGTAAGCGCGATTCCCCTTACCGATCTCTGTACACTCCATCCCTCTATCAGTGGCCCTCTTATTGATATTCCAAATTCGGATGACAATATGTGGGACCAGGTGGCGTTGGTCGTTCACCAGGATGTGTCAACCCTTAAAGAGGCCGAAGCCCTCAAAGATGAGTTTATCAACCTGGCAACCCACGAGCTGCGCACCCCGGTAACGATACTGGCGATGGGCACCGATATGCTGGTCAGCCGTTCCGAACGCGGCAAGGGACAAAAGCTGGATGAGCGCCAGGAAAAAATTCTGCGTGATATGCGCCAGGCCACGCATCAATTAAGTAAAATCACAGAAGATCTGGTGGATGTCACACGCCTGCAGTCAGGTCACCTTAAGATCGAGCCGACGACAACCGACCTGATCGCGCTGACAAGGAATATCATTGATCAGCTACAACTTACAACACAGCTCCATCAAATCAAGCTGCATACACCCTTGAATGAGCTATCTGTATTTGTCGATGCCGCCCGCATCGAACAGGTTATCACCAACCTGCTCTCCAACGCGATCAAATATAGCCCTCAGGGTGGCCCTATCGATGTAACAATTACGGAAAATCTCGCCACGCACGAAGCATTGTTCAAGGTACAGGATCAAGGCCTGGGCATTCCTGCCGAGCAGCAGTCACGTATTTTCGGTCGTTTTATGCGCGCCGATAATGTCAAGGCTATGCACATCGGTGGAACCGGTCTGGGACTCTACTTATGTCGAGAACTGATCAAGTGCCACAGTGGAAGTATCTGGTTTGAATCCAAAGAAGGCGTTGGGTCCACATTTTTCTTTACGCTACCACTATGCACCCCCCAACCCGAACACCCAACCCACGCTTAGATAAAGCTGATAATGCGATGTAGTAAATACGCGAGGCATATTTACTACATCGTGAAGCATCTCCGAGGGAGGTCGTTATTGCTCGGAACGTGCGCTCCAGCCTTCTAGAAATGGCCCCACCCGTTGTATGCCGTTGTATCCAGGACAGCTAACCAATCGAAATCGGTGAAGCTTTGGGCGTTGAGCAATTCCACATAGGAACCGTTCTTCTTACTGCCAGAGCGAATCGGAAGTGCCGCAATTTCCTTTGCAGGAAGTCCTTGCCCTTGATGTGTGGGAATGAACCGCGCTGGCCCGGGAGCGGATGTTAACCGCGCCTCAAGCGTCCCGGCTTCTGGCTGGCCGATCCCGTTGGCTGGCGATTCGCCTACGGCTGAGCCGATGACGGCATAGCGGCGGCCGAACATTTCATGAAGATGAGAGCCAACGGGCCACCAGATCACCGTCTCTTTCCCCCATTGCCATTGCACCTTTCCACGCTTGAGATGACTATTGTGGGCAAAGACCAGGATGTTGCCTCGCCCCTGTTCACGGGAGACGATGTACGCCAGATTCTCTGCCATCATTGCGGCACGGATACCGAGCAGGCGGGCCTCGCGTTTAGCGGACGTTTGCGCTAACTCTGCATGAAAGTTCAGGAGCTGCCGAGCCGCCACAGCATAGTGGATGGATTCCCGATAGCGGCTCTCGTCGCTCTTCGCGACCAGTTCGGGACGGCGCACGAGCAGCTCTGAAATCAGATCCTCGGTCTCGATCCGCAGCGCGGTTGCCTCCGGTGATCGACCTATCGCTTGCGTCGGGTCGAGCGCGGCAGCCGGATTCTCCCAGGCAGAGTCCTGGCCGAGCAACGGGTCGATGCGATTTTGATACTCCTGGCCGAGGGCCTCATCAACTGAGCTGAGGTAATCGAGCACAAAGTGCAGTGTCTGGCGGGGACTATCTGTGATCATATCGGTCGGGCCATCGAACCCATAGAACTGGAGTTTTCTCTGGTGCGCTGGATCAGCATTGTAGTGTCTCATCCACTCGACCAGTTCTCGGTTCGCTTCGAACGTTCCAAAACCGTGGCTCCATCCAGTATCCTGCACTGCCTCATAGGTTGCCGGACCGCGGCCAAGTACGTATTCGTTGATGATGGGTCCCCGAGGAAAACTGCTCTCAACGGCAATGGCGCTGTATCCATGGGCTTCTACAAGGCGTTGGAAGAGTCGGTTGCGCAGAACAAGCAGCTCTTCTCCTCCATGGAGTGCTTCTCCAAAGCCAAGCAATTCTACCCTATCGCCAGATGAGTTGATCACCGTATCAACGGCGGCATTGAAGTCCGGGCGAGAATCGATCGAGAATGGGATCACCTCGTGTGCAATCCAGTCGTCAAGTGTCGTATATGCTCTTTCTGCGTGCATCATTGGTCTCCCTCCGTTGTTTTCACTGTACCATTATCTTCTCTTTCTGCTGCTTCTATCTGCCATGCTCTCGTATACCATCTGAAAGCATAGGAGCCTGGACAAGTGAGAACACTCACCTGACTTCGGCAGATCTCGCAGGAGGCTGCATGCATGCATCTCCAATCCAAGCTGGCCGGGCTTTTTCTGGATCATGTCTCAACTGTACAACACAGATGCAAGAATAGAGGGTAAAAAAAGACGCATGAACATACATGGATCATACGCAGGCTCAAGATACCTGGGTTTCTATGTTAAAACGGAGTGGTGTATCGCAAAAAGTCTCAATAACGAACTTGAGAGTTTTACATCAAGCCTGGCAACACGTTACGCGCTATCGGGTTTTCCTAGAGATACTGGAATGAGCGTTCAGCAGATGCGCGACAATGAAAGCTTTCGCTTGGTGTCAGAGGAGAACAATGTAGAAAAGTCTTTCCCGGATCTCAAGGCATCATCCAGCCATCCAGGATTTTTCAGGGGATAAAACATCCGTTAATTGCAGAAAATACTTTTTTGCAATTTCTGCAATTAACCACAAAAAAATCGAACGTGTATGCGTACTCTCTCTTAGAGAGTAATTACCTGGTCGGGTGGATTCCCCTCCAGGGCAGCATAGAGATCAGGAAAACACCCCACGCGGACACCCTCAACGGTATCAACAGGATCATAAGTCCCTTCACCATTTTGGACGGCCAGGCCACGCTCACTGGCGCACTGATCGCACAGCATCAGCAGAATACCCTGCTCGCGAGCCACTGCACTCAGACGCTCACCCAGAGGATCACCTTTGCGTAAAGCAAAAGTATTGTCGTCGAAGAAGAACATGCCCACCACCTCAGCACCATGGCGCTGCTCCTCAAGCTGGGGCAAAATCATCTTTCCCAGCTTATAGCTGACGTTGTGGCCCGATGAACTGAAAATATATGCGACTTTCATGAACGTTCCTTTCCTGTTAAACAATCTCGTTGATCATCAGTAGATGACAGACAATCCGGGTTGTCCGCAGCGCAGGTCTGGTCTGGTCTGACACCGATACATCATTATGATATATCCTGCCAGGGCGTTGCTGGTAAGATGGCTACCAGGGGGCAACCAGATAATCTTTCCAGAATCTTCCGTACTCCGCCTGGCCACCCTGCGCGGCGACAAAGATCAGGTCACAGATCCGGGCGGCGGCATCGACCTCATCCAATGGAAGTTTATGGTCCGCAATGCGTTGCCCATAAGGGACCTGCTGCGAGATCCAACCGGGATCGACACTGTTAATTGCGATACCTTCAGCGGCTAAATCTGTCGCCATGGTTAAGGTTAACATATTTAACGCCGCTTTCGCCATATTTGTATGTGGATGAGCCCCGGTTTTGTGGCCCGCGAATTGTCCTTCAATCGCGGATACGTTGATAATATGAGTATACCGAGGTTGTACACTTCGAGCTGTACGCATCAAGGGCGCCAGTTGTTGTATCAACACGGTAGGGGCAATCGAATTGACCAGCTGTACCTCGACAATTTCTGGAATGGAAAGCTCTTGCAAGCGCATGGTCCAGCTATTCACTGGTCGCAGATCCAGCTGCTGCCCATCTCGATCATAAGTTGCAGGGGGGAAATGCTCGGGGTCGCTATGCTCATCACCCGCGATCAAGGGGATCTGAGATAGCATGGCAGGACGCTCGGCGCTAGTGCAGGGATCAAGCTATGCTGGCTGCCGCCTGACACGAATTCAAGCGCTTCAACCTCGCTAGCTTGACTGGTAATCGGTAGCGCGTTGGACAGCTCACTTTTTAAGAGCGGTTGCAAGGCCGCTGGTAGCTCTGTGGAAGATTGCAGCTCAAAATCCATCAGGTGGGCATAAAAAGCGGGAGGACGGCGCACGGTCTGGGCAGCGTTGTTGATCAGGATGTCGAGCCGTCCATACTGCTGCTGGATATATGCGGTGCAGCGTTGAATAGCAGCTAACTGGCGCAGATCCAGACCATAGATCTCCAGGCGTTCGCTCCAGCTAGCAAAATCAGCTTCCTGCGCATAGCGCCTGGCCGCGTCATGCGGGAAACGGGTGGTGATAATCACGCTGGCCCCGGCGCGCAAAAGCTTCAAGGCTACTGCCTGCCCGATATGCAAGCGTCCACCGGTCACCAGGGCGACAGAGCCATGCAGGTCCGCTGTTTGCAGACGCTTCACATAATTCAAATCACCGCAATTGGGACACATGTGTGCATAATAAAAGTGCCGACGAAAAGAACGCTCCTTGCACACATAACAACTTTCAGCATTCTGGTGATCTGGCTCCCAACACACACCGAGCTCAAAGCCCTTCAAACCACGCCCATCGAGGACTGGATTGCGATAATATACCTCTCGCTCTAACACATAGATATAATCGGGGCGCTCCCCCACAGTATAGCCCGTGACCAGGGCCGAGAAGCGCTGGCAGAACGTTTCATGCGCATCCAATGGCTCACCCCTACCTGGCTCATGTCCCCGCGCAAAAACAATCCCCAGCGGAAAGGCCTGTCGGGGCAGACGCTCATTACGCGTACTTACAACTGGCTCACTTTTATTGGCTATGGGAATTTGACGATAGGGCTGTAATCTTTTGACGCTCCGCATAGTCTCCAGTGCGGGATCAGGCCCGGCAAGTTGGAGCGCTGAAGTGAACTGCAGGGCCACCAGGACACTCTTGAGACTACAAGCGGTCGACGTTTCGGTAAGCGCTTCGTTGGTGGCTCTGGTTTTATCGTAAATGATGATATCTACTGGAAAGGAACTTTGTCCCGCAGCATTGATGATGGGTCCGTTGCCGATACCATAACTGGCGGGAAGAAAAGCGCTCAGTTGGTCTCTAATACTTTGCTTGCTGGCTTCCCAGGCCAATGCATCTGGATCACGTGGGGCTGCACTAATGGCGGTACGTACCAGTTTCACAATTTTAGGTAAATGTTTATGGATGTCGGTCATAACTGCGCCACTATATTTTGCCAGGAGAGTGAGGAGTGGCATTTTGCTCCCTTCCTTTGAATCATTGAATCATATCAAATATCCTCCCATTTTTCAACACAAAGCCGCTTATGCTGGCGTTCTAATTCTGCTTTTTGGCGCCTGCAGCGCCGGGTTGGGAGTGTGGAGTATGTGTGATGGGCGATTGCGGCCGCCCATCACACATACTCCACATTTGAAAGAAAGGCTGGCGGCATTGATTTCAGGACGGGATGCGTCGATAAGTACAGTTATAGGGAAAAAATCAATGCGAAAACCAGCCTTGTCAGCAGGTTCAGACCCTCGTTGCGCTCAAGCATGATTGCTCACAGCGGGGATTTGGTAGCAAAAAATGCCCTTTACGGTAAAGACCTCTAGCATTTGGTGGCACTCTGTATAGTGAAAGTGGTAGACAACACTATGCTATTCAATCAGATGAGCTATAGGGCAATAAGTCGCCAGTGCGACGTTTCTGATTGCTGGTTACGGGACTGCCAATGCGCAGGGTTACTGGTCTGTTTTATACAGCTAACCTGCCAAATAACAAGTACAATGCTGCAAGCGCATTGAAGTTATGAGCAGAGGCACTATTTCTCTCTGCAAACCATTTGTGAGGAGTAAGAATTCTTATGAAAACAAGTTCCCCAGATAGAGAACATGTTGTAGTTGGCAAAGACGAGCTGATTCATCAGATCGCAGCCAAAGCCGGTATGAATCTGAAAGAAACCAATAAGGTTATTGATGCCTTTACTGAGGTCGTTCGCGAAGGCGTAGCTAAAGGCTATGAAGTCCGCTTGATGGGCTTCGGCACCTGGAATCTTCGTGATGTCGCTCCTCGCCGCGTAAAGTCTATTCGCGGTGGCGATCAGATTACTATCCCGGCACGCAAACGTGTTGGCTTCTCGGTTGGTGCGGTTCTTTCACAGGCCGCGTTAGATGCTTCAACTGGACGCAGCAAAAAACCTGATACACACCAGCGCAGTGCTACCGGTCGCTAGTTTCGTTTGATGCGTTCCCTCCTACCATGCTATCCTAACAGAAGATGATTCCTGTAAGGCAGCATGATAGGAGGTCCTTTGCAATGCAGAACCAGAATGCCTCTTTTTTGATTGGTCCAGAAGACGCGTCTAGAGCTTGTTTACTTATCCATGGTTTTAGCGGTTCGCCAAAAGAGATGTTGGGATTGGGTGAGGCGTTGGCAGCCCACGGCATTCGGGTCTATGGGGTGGAGTTGGCGGGACATAGTGGTGACCCGGATGATTTGTTACGCTATGGGCGTAAGCACTGGATTGCTTCGGCCGAAGAAGGGCTGGCGCAACTAGATCGCTATCCACAGGTATTTGTGGTTGGCCTCTCAATGGGAGGCGTTCTGGCTTTGTTGCTGGGTATTAAGCATCCCAGGCGCATCGCCGGTGTGGTGACGCTCTCTACTCCAACCAGTTTCTACGATCGCTGGCAGACACGCGCAGTCCCGCTTTTACGTTATGTCATGAAATGGTATTATCCTCTGGCTCGCCTCAATTTTAATGATCCCAAAGTACAGGCTGATATGCTACAACAGGCCCGCTTGCGCGACCCTAACGCGCAGATCGATTTTTCTGATCACAACACGGTCCAGGCCATCAAGCAAATGGTGCGCCTCCCTATTCCCGCGCTGGCTGAACTCTTTACACTGACCGCGTATTGCCGTCGTCGGCTGGGGAAACTCATCACCCCTCTACTTATCATCCAGAGCCATAATGATCATACCGTCAATCCTCGTAGCGCCGATGAGCTCTTTCGCCTGGCGCGCGCGGCCTCTCCCAAATCCTTGCACTGGCTACATAAGTCCGATCACTTAATCGTTGTCGGCCCTGAGCGGGAGGAGGTCTTTGCGCGGGTCAACCATTTTGTGCAGACTATCAACCCAGACGATGAAGCGCCTGCTCGATCCCATCCTGTTCCGCCGGCAGAGCCGGGCGAAAACTCTTCCCATCATTAATATAGACAAGATGCTGGTGCTGGTACAGAACGATCATGTCTGGCTTCCGATCATTATTGACATCGACAAACCTGAGTTCGACCGGCACCAGTTCATCATTGGCATTGTATAGCTCGGGCCCCATGAAAATTTTGGCCTGCGAGGCATCGCCACCGGGAAACTCAATAATCTCGATGCGCCGATGCAGGTTGATGGCAATAAAATGGCTGGGCTGCCCGCTCTGTTCGTTGTGGCCGACCATGGCATCGGTCTGAAAGGTACGTGGTCGCCCATAGTGCAGATCATCGAGCCAGGTCGAAACCCAGCCCGCCGCCGTACTCAGCAACATCCACAGTACTAGCGTCGACACCATCCCTATCAACAAATAAAACCAGAAGGGGCGTCGTGCTGCCGGCACCAGTAAAAACGCTCGCTGTTTCTGTCGCAGCGGACGACGTAAGGCTCCCTGTACCCGTGTCACGCGCGTCGGCGATAGGTCCACATAAGGAATTCGACGCGTGGCAGTATTCTTCACATTTCGTCCTTGACCGGCAGTCGTCTCATTCATACGCCGATCCTCCCGCGGCGACCCATTGGGCGTCGCATCCACTTCCTGCTGCATAGCAACAACCTCTCCACTCGGACGTGAGGCACGTGGAACCGGGGTCGGAATACCAGCCTGGGAATCGGACGACCTTGTTGACGGTTGACCGGCCACATCCTCAATCGGACGATGGCGTAAGATACTTTTTGGAGCAATCTTATCAGTAGATTCCAAAGTCGGCATCGCGCTTACTCCTCTCGATCTCAAACGTACGCTCTTCTAGTTTTCTGCACAAAAACAACACTTCAACCAGCACATAATCTTGCTGACACAATAGAACAAACGATCAATCCAGAACCTTTGTTCTATTTTAGCCGAACAAAATACCCCTGTCAATCCATTTAGACCAAAAGGAGAAAAAAAGCCCAAACACAGCACAACACACACGCGGTTACACAATTAATGGGGTAAAAATCGCACCACACCCACGAAACAACATCAAAAGATACACATATTTTACCTGCAATTCTGGCAAATTACAAGAAATCCCACCCAAAAATACCATCCGTTCCCGCGCACAGGCGAGAAAATAAAATGAAATCTCTCTATTTATTATACAAATATTCTAAATATATTGTTACACTCTTTATATTAAAAAATAGCAGCAAGAATAATTTAAGGTGGTATTTTTTTGTGGAGGATCAAAGGGATCGAGGGACGGCTCGCCTGTTAAGAGGCCTGGCTTTTGAACTGCTGGTAATTGGCGCGCAGAGAAACGGTGGCAGGATGTTCAGGTCCCAGTTCTTGTTCACTGATCATCAATGCACGCTGATAGAGTGAGTTCGCTTTGACATATTTGCGTTGATGGATAGATACACAGGCCAACCGTTGGAGAATGCTAATGATAGCGAGGTTGTCCGTTATTGCTAGCCGTTCCCAGGTTGCCAGAATACGCTGACAAAGGGACTCAGCTTCAGCATATTTCTCTTGCTCAACCATGAGGGCGGCCAGGTTATTCAAGCTACGAATCGTGTCCAGGTGGGCCTCACCCAGGACTTCCTCTTGAATGCGGATAGCGCGCTGATAAAGCCTTTCGGCGCGTGCATAGCTTTGCTGGCGTTTGTAGAGGGTGGCCAGGTTGTTCAAGTTGTTGGCAACTTCCGCATCCAGTTTGCCGCCAGCCCTGGCCAGGATAGCCAGAGCCTTCAGGTAGAGTATCTCCGCCTCGGTATACTGCTCCATTTTGGTGTAGATATATGCCAGCTTGTGCATACATAAAGCGGTCGCCGGATGGGTCTCTCCCAGTACCTTTTGCTGTTCCGCTAACAATTGTCTCAGTAGCTGCCTGGCCTCCACATACATGCCCTGCCCTACATAGAAGTTGGCCATCAACTCTATACAGGCCTGGACATCAGTACGCTCTTCTAGCAGTTCCTGCAGACAGCTCTCCTGCAGGCGTTCGTGTAATATCCGCACACCAGTCTGAAAATCGGGTACAGTCGAAGCGGTCGGGGTGTGGGTATGATACTGTTGGATGGCACACTGTATAGCCTCTACCACCCTGACAAAAGCATGCTGCTCATCGGACCAGTGGATAGCATAGGGGCGTGCAGGCCAAGGGTGCGCAACATGGAAAAGGAGTTCTGCTTCCAATCGAAATTGTGTAACAATACGGGTACAAGTACGATCTCCCCATCTTCGTGCCGCTCTAATATGTTCTCCAGCTCCAGCCCATCACTAAACTCGCTGGCAAAAAAATGCGCACTCAGCAGCGGACAAATCAGCACAACCTCTTCTGAATATGCAAAGGTGGCTGGCGAAGCGACACATTCAGCAGAGATCGCGCGACACTCCCATCCCGCGATCAAGCCTGTTCGCTTCAATTCTTGCAGCTGCACTATAAATATGTCCAGCAAAGATGTATCTTCAGTCGCATAAAGTACACAAATTTTGATATTTCGATCCCGCTCCCACATCATATCCCATCTCTCTTCCCGACACAAAAAGCATCCACATCTAATAAACATCCCTGCAGCATATTATACATTTTTTATATCTTAATGTCCAGTACAAAATTCGTGAAGACATGCAGCTAAATCTAACAATAGATTCGCCATAGCTCTATTTTCTGCAGCGCCTGGCTTTATTTTTCTCATACCTGCCTTTAATGCACAAGGACACGATACGTCCGCATCGTTCAATAAACGGTGCAGAGCATAAGTACACTTTGCTCACACAAAAACTTGAACATTATGCCCTGACCAGAAAAGCTACGCAAAGTGCAACACCATCACCGACCACGGATAATTAGCAGCGAGAAGCCGGTCCCTTGATGTCAGGCTGGGTGATATAGAATATCATTCAGACACTGACGCGGAACCGGCTTCTTTAGTGAGAGATCCTGACACGAAGTAATCTGCTAGACTCGCTATTGATCCCCACCGACAGTGGGATCATCGCTCATATAGCGCCTCAAGAGGCGGCGAATAGCGGCTCTACGGCGATAGCGTCGCTGTGCACGCCTGTAGAGAACCCCATCCGCTCCCATATGAGCATCGTCAACACCTTCTGCGGCATAGCCAGCGCCGGCGACGACGTTCGCTAACTCTTCATCAGATAATTCTACTATAGCTATACTATCGTCGGGTACAAAAACGTTGGAGATTTCCGTAACGTTCTCACAGTTGGCTGTTTTCTTCATTGGCATGAGGGTAATCCTATCCTTTCGGTAGAAGGTCAACATAAACTTGTACACGTTACACGGCTTGTAAACTACCGACACGATAGTAGTACCCTAAAAACGATTGTTAGTCAAGCCCTCACCATTATCATTTTAATAATTCTTCGCGCTTCAACCTGTGATTATTTAATAATTTAATCTAATTATAATCTATTAGCCACTGGACCCGATCGATATGTCTGCTGGCTTCCCGGCTAGATCCAGACATCATTTTTTCAACAGTCGCCATGCTGGTTGATACAATAGTCAGGACATAAATAGCGCGCGAGTGCGCTTCAGTGCCCGCTTTCTAGCCCCTACTGGCAAGCCAGAAAATTTTTTTCGAATCGATTGGCGGGTTTCTCCCAATTTTCAGGCGTGTTAAGCAGCTGCATCATTTCCCACATTCTCGGATATCACACAGACAGATTCCGCTGATTTCTCCAGCTAATCCAAGCGCTACGATTTCTTATGGTTGCGCCTTACTTTAGTGGGTGAGCGGATGTGGCTAGGCGATCTGAAGAGGCAAAAGTGGTTGGCTAGAAGACTGGCGTTATTTTCACCAACCACTTCAGGTTATCTTGATTTAGAGATGCTCTGGATGATCCAGGATACTCTGCAGGTCTGGTGGCAGGGGCGCTTCCAGTTCGATTATTTCTTCTGTAACGGGATGTTTGAAGCGCAGTTGATAGGCGTGCAGGAACTGACGATTCAAGGTGATGCCGTATCTGAGGCGTCCGGTCCCATAGGTCGGATCACCAACCACCGGATGACCAATGGCTTTGAGGTGGACGCGGATCTGATGGGTGCGCCCGGTCTCCAGTTGGAGCAGGACCAGCGTGTGTTGCTGATAGCGTTCCTGAACCTTAAAATGTGTCACGGCCTCTTTACTATCTACGGAGGTGATCGTCATCTGCTGGCGGTTGCGTGGATCACGCCCGATCGGTGCGTCGATACTGCCACGATCCAGGGAAATTACCCCTTCGACCAGGGCCAGGTAGCGCTTCTCGATCTGGTGCTCTTTCATCTGTTCGATCAGCAGGCCCTGGGTCTGCAGATTCCTGGCCACGATCAGCAAGCCAGAAGTATCGCGGTCCAGGCGATGAACGATGCCCGGGCGTAGGTCTGCTTGCTGATTGCTTAACTCGGGATAGCGAGCCAGCAGGGCATTGACCAGGGTATCATCGTAGTGACCCGGGGCCGGGTGGACAACCATGCCAGCTTCTTTGTTGAGAACGATAAAGTCTTTGTCCTCGTACACAATATCCAGGGGTATTTGCTGCGGGGTCACGTTCTTGACGGCGGATGAGGGAACAAAGGTTAAGGCACGCACATGATCATTGAGGCGCAACGCATAACCAGATTTGGTGGCCGGTTTGTCATTGATGAGGATCGCTCCATCAATCACCAGTTGTTGGATTGAGGCGCGCGATAGTTTGTCGATCTGCGCGGCCAGAAAACGGTCCAGGCGAGTTCCGACCTGCTCTTCTGTGATCGTCCAGGAAGTTTGTGCGGTTGTCGGTGTTGGTGTATCTTTATCCATCATTCTCCGTTGTTTGTGCTGTGGTATTTTTGATTGCTGCATTTTCTTCGACGGCAGTCTGTTCTACGGCGGTCTGCTGGCTATCTTTCTCTTCTTTGCCCTGCTTGAGGCCCCCGAACAGTACCATGATGAACAGGAGGATCACGCCAACCGAGATGCAGGCATCGGCAACGTTGAAGATAGCGAAATAGTAATTGATCTCGGGAATGCGGAATGAGACAAAGTCAACCACATAACCACTATGCAGCAGGCGGTCGATTAAATTGCCGAAGGCGCCTCCCAGGATCAGGCCAAAGATCAGTTTGTATACCAGGGGCCTGTATTGAGCATGCGCGCGTAGAGATAGCAGACGACGAGGATGGCGACGCCAATTAAGATGGCCAGGATAATTGAGCCGCTACCGCCAGATAGCATACCAAAGGCGGCTCCTGAGTTGTGAATATAGTTGAGAACCAGGTTGTGTCCAAAGATAGGAAACGGCATCTCGCTTCCCACGGTCATATTTCGGACTACCAATGCTTTGGTCCATTGATCCAGGACGATGGCGATAATTGCTGTACAGAGGGCCAAAACATCATACAGACGCGCACGTTTAAGAGGCACGATTTCCTTTTCCTTCTTTCCATCCATGCAATACATAGCAGTTCGACAGTGCTAGCTGCCTGCTCATGGTCTACCTCACTACTATAGCGAACCATGACCACTACGCACACATGATAGCGCATGATCAAGACATAGCCATTTGGGCATGCCTATTGTACCACACGCCACCAATGGACTCTACCTGCCTCTGTGTGCTATGTACGCTGTGTGCCACCTAAGGAGCTCTGCGCCCATAATTGGATTGTGCGACCCGGCCGCTGAACGTGATACGCTGCGATGATGGCAATTGGGGGAGCAGATATTGCCGCTGGATGCTTAGTGCCAGTCGCGCGATCCGCTCTTCGTCCTCCACATCGATGGGTGCTAATGATAATTCGAGATCACCCAGCGCCATGCATACACGCAAACTGGCAGGCGCGTGCAACACCTTTTTTCCCGCCAGCCAAAGAACATGTACGATAGGGCTGACCGCTTGCAGGAGCAGTCGCAACCCCTCAACGATCTCGCTCGCCTCGGCTGGATTACTCTCAAGTCGCACATTCCCCGATGCGACTTGATAAAACAGCTTGCCTCCTCCGGGCTTGCCCTTATAGACGGAGGCGACCGCATAACCATTCTGCTGTAAAGCACTGACCAGCTCACGCCCAACTTCATGGATCACTGCCACATCAGCATCATGCTCATTTTCAGGAGCGATCTCGATATTACACATCAGCCTTGCCGTTGGCTGCATCCCCATAAGATCTTTCCTTCTAGCTTTACGCTATCTCGATAACATCCACCAGAACCGCCAGTCATGGTTTTTCTCGCTTAGCCTTTCCCTACACTTCCTATCATTCATCCCACAGTTTAACCGTCCTATCCTCCGGATTCTATACTCTTCTAATAGGACGAATGAAATAATGTTCATCTCAAAATACAAAACATGAAAATATCGTAATTAACAAGCCAGCTTCAGGATGATCCTGCTTTTTATTATGTGTTGTAAGAGCCAGCTTCAGGATGATCCCGCTTTTTATTATGTGTTGTAGAAAAATGCTCTTTGAGCATTTTTCTACAACACATAATAAAAAGCTCGGGCGCGTCAGCGCACGTACACAAAGACACAAACCAGATTGGCTCATAACCCAAACAGCAAATGGCTGTTGAGCACAAAATTTTAATCCTCTATAATAATCACGAATAAAGAATAAGGGAGAACGAATAATGAGCTTGCGCTTATTTCATGTCGATGCGTTTACCCATACCCCATTCGCTGGCAATTCAGCGGCAGTCTGCGTGCTGGACGGGCCGCGTGAAGATAGCTGGCTGCAATTGGTAGCCCGCGAAATGAATCTGGCGGCAACCGCTTTTCTTTATCCACAGGATGATGGCTATCGCCTGCGCTGGTTTTCGGCCAGCGTTGAGCTTGAGCTGTGTGGCCATGGCACACTGGCCAGCGCCCACACGCTCTGGGAGCAGGGCTATCTGGCCAGCAATGCTGAGGCCCACTTCTACACCAGGGGAGGCTTTTTGACCGCCCGGCAAGCAGGTGAATGGATCGAGTTGAACTTTCCCGCCAAGCCTGAAGTGGCGGCGGAAAATAATACCGTGATCACGGCAAGCCTGGGCGTGACACCACGCTACGTTGGCAAGAGCCAGCTCGATTATCTGGTTGAACTTGATTCTGAAGAGACGGTGCGCAACCTTCGACCCGACTTTGGCCAGATGGCCACGTTGCCGGCGCGTGGGGTGATCATCACGGCCGCCGCCACCGATAGTTCAGACTACGATTTTGTCTCGCGCTTCTTCTGCCCCAGTGTTGGCATCAATGAAGATCCCGTCACCGGCTCCGCTCACTGTGTGCTCAGTCCTTTCTGGAGTAAACGCCTGGGTCGGGCGCAACTTACCGGCTACCAGGCCTCCGAGCGCGGCGGTATCGTCCGCGTACTGCACGACGGCGACCGGGTACGCCTGGGCGGACAGGCCGTGACCGTCATGCACAGCGAACTGCTCTAAACTCAATAACGACAACTTGAGCGCAAAAGATGATGTTTACAGCGGCTAATAATATCAGCCGCTGTAAACACCACCGTACAACGATCATGTCGCCTTACGGTAAGGCAAAGAAGAAAAGTCTACTGTATAAAGTCGTATCATTGGTCTTGTCTATACTAAACAATGTCAATATCTTGCCATCAGATGCTTGCAGGGCATATACACTATTCCCTGGCCTGCTATAGTAGACAATGCCATGGCTGACCACGGGAGCCATATCTACAGATATACCTATTGGCATTGATCCTATCGGTTTTGAGGGCGAAGATTTTACCGTTGGCGTTGGAGTTGGCTTACTATCATCCATGAATTTGACCGGCGTTGTCCAGCGTAACGTCCCATTTTGTTGATCCAGGGCTACAATATTCAAGGCAAGCTGTCCACCATTGAGATGGCTGGTCTCAACATACAGATTATTATCATCCATAGTAGAGGCGGTTATGTTTGTGTCTTTCACCTGGTAACGCCACTGTGGCGCTCCATCTGTAAGGCGCAGGGCATACAGTGTGAAGACAGGGGTGGGCGACTGTGAGTTTGTCACCAATAGGTTTTGGTTATAGACCTGATAGTAGAGCAGCGTGCCGGTGACACTCAGAGAAAAATCAGGGTTAGGTTCTTCACCTATTCCTTCAGGTGTCTGCCAGAGCCTCTTGCCGGTAGTCGCTTCGTAGGCCACAACTTGTGACTGAGGAATTTCGGAGACAGTCATGCCATTTTTGTCTGTATACGGCGTGATTGATTTAAGGTAATATTCAGTCGTGTAAATCACACCATTGACGATCTGCGCCTCGATATCAGATATACTACCCACCACGGGCTGGCTATTCTGCCAGATAATTGAGCCATCTTTTGCGCTGAGGGCGTAGCGTGCAAAAAAATCTTGCCCATTTTGATGATAGGATCTTACAGCGTACAGGACCTCCTCGCTGGCCGCCACAAGTCTAAAACCTTCGGTATTATCGGTCCCGTATCCCGGATCTTTTTTCGATCCGATAATGGGATATTGGCGCTGCCACAATTGCTGACCAGTTTGTGGGTTGCGCGCCATGAGCGTACTTACATCCGAGGTTCTAGATTCAACCAGGGTGTAGAGTGTCTGGTTGTTCGTCAGTGGCCTGGCAGAAGACAACTTCCAGAGGAGGGTCCCACTGTTCTGACTAAAAGCATACAGGTATTGCTGATTAGCGTCCTTAGTATCATGGGTCATCACATAAAGTATGTTGCCCACACTGAATGACTGGTGCTGACGCAATTGGGGTATGCTAGAATTATCCTCTATGGCCTCATTACTGGCAAAGGTATACTTCCAGATAATGTTGTGGCTCTGATTATCCACGCGATAGAGCGTCTGCCCAAGATAGGCATACAAATTACCAGAACTATTTGTGATGGTCCTGGAGACAGGTTGAATCGGGCCTGGACGATTAATAAACCACACAAAGCTTCCTACAATCAGCACAAGACAGAGAATGGCGACCAGTTGTGTGAGCAGGAGACGGGAACGTTTTGTGGCACGCCGGCGCTCTCCAGATGCTCGATCAAGTTGTGGACGCTGTCCCAATCCTTGTGCTGTTTCTTCTTGCTGCTCGCCTGCGTTTTCCTGCGCTTCGGCGTCCAATATGCGTTGCCATACACGCTGGAGGGATGGATCATGTGCCGGGCTATTCAAGGCGTAGATGCGCTGGAGACCTGAGATAGCGCGCCGTGCAGCTTCCTCTGAGGGTTTCGCTGGCTGATCTGAAAGGACGCGCTCAATTTGCTCATCGATCTCTTCTGGCTTAAAAAATGTCTCATTGGTGTCAGACAACTTGCTTACCCCTTTCGTTCATCGTTCGTAGTGCTTACGTAATTCGTTTAAGGCGCGTGAGAGGATGCTGCGGATCGTTCCTTCACGTTTATTGAGCAGGGTGGCGATCTCTATGCAACGCAGTTCTCCAGCGAAACGCATTTGCAGCACTTCTTGTTGTATCGGTGAGAGGCTCTGCAGGTATCCATGGAGGAAGGCAGCTTCCTCCTGCTGCAGGGCCTGTTCCTCGGGATCTTTGTCTCCCGCTATTTCCTCCATGTCTGCTAGAGATATCTGCGGCTGTCGGTGACGGCGGCGATAATAATCGTTGATCTTGTTGCGGGCAATCGTCCACAACCAGGCTCGTTGTTCGGTCTCGCCCATTTCCGTGAGATCATGTCCCAGTACGGCAATAAAAACCTCGGCCAGAATATCCTCGGCATCATTGACGCTCGCGGTATGTCGCTTAAGATAGGCAAAAAGAAGAGGCGCATGGTGTTGGTAGAGATTGGCCGTATATGTATGGCGTTCTGCTAGCGGAATATGGTCACCTTTATTCCGCGATCCCGGGCCTTTGTGCATCTATTCCTCCACGTATATATCAATCGAACTAGTTCATACCCTACATCGCTGCAATGCCCGAAAACGTTGCAATTTTTGGGAGTAAAAATCAATAAGAGCTAATTAAGTAGAAGGTTAAAATTCTCCCCATGCGGTTGCTGTGCTGAAGCAGGGTAGGTGGTGAATGAAGGAAGAGGAGAATAATCCGCCCGGATATTGGTATGGGTAAACACTGAAATGGTTTAGCGTTCTCAGGAACTTAAGCACAAACTCATTCCCAGTTGCTCACTTCTTTGATGGTCGCAAATATCAGGCGGAAACAATAGGTTGCAATCTGCCTGGCAGGATAGGGCCTTCCGCTCTCAAGCCACCAGGTAATGGAATCAACAAGCTGCGCGGTTATCAGTGTGGGCAATAACCCTTCTATCAAAGGCCTCTGGCCGCTAACGCGCTTTCCATTTACGTAGTATATAAACGCTTGCAGGCGCTCACTGGCTATTTCGGTTAGATACTCACGCATCTTTAGCGAGAACCAGGAACTCCCCTTCTTGCCAAGCATTACGCGGTAGAAGCGTTCATATTCCTCGAAATGCTCAAAGAGCTTCACCCATGGCTCTGGTGTAAATTCTTCCATCACCTCAGCCAGCTTAAACAATTCGGCCCATGATGTAGGCTGGTGGGCGGCATCAAAGCTGGCGAAAACGTCGCGCCGGAGAGGTTCGATCTCGCGCGTAAGGGTCTGGATCGCGTCTTCAAAGATCTTCTCAACCAGGTCGTATTTATCCTGATAGTATCGGTAGAATGCGGCTCGACTTACCATGGCGCGCTGAGCAATCTCGCCCACCGTGAGGGCGTCGAAGCCACGCTCCTCTATCAGCTCGATGAGCGCGTCACGGAGAAGCTTACGGGTGCGCCTTACCCGTAAATCGTCGGGGTTATGAGACATTTTTTGCTCCCTGTTACATATGAGACATTTCTTGTTGATTGCTACTTGTCTCTGACTTGCGCTCAGGCTACACTTCGAATGAGACAGGTTGTCACATATTGATTATCATGTATTACATTTGGACAACTGTCAAACTGCCTTTTCGTCGAGGCGCAACATTTATAGTGAACATAGCACAATCAATGAAAGGATAGTAGACATGACTGATCATATTACGCTGGAAGATCTACTTGCTCAAGAAACCAAGCGCAATCCCTATGCCTTCTACGCACATTTACGTGAGCAGGCGCCGCTTACATATATCACGGGATTCCCTGGTGTAGCGGGCGGCTGGATTACCACCAGCTACGAGGATGCCATTGCGATTCTGAAAGATCCGCGTTTTACAAAGGATGTACAGAAACTTTTTCGTTTAGAGGATAGGCCAGCGACCAGTACCAGTGAAGAGAACACAGCCATCAAACAAATAATCGCCTGGCGACGGGACATGCTGACGGTCGATCCGCCGGACCATACGCGTTTGCGTGGCCTGGTCTCAAAAGCCTTTACACCACGTATGATCGAGCAGCTGCGTCCACGCATCCAGCAAATTACCGATGAGCTATTGGATACGGTTCAGGAGCGTGGAGCGATGGATCTCATTGCGGATTTTGCTTTTCCACTACCCATCACGGTCATTTCAGAAATGCTGGGCATACCCACAGCGGATCGCCAGCAATTCCGCAACTGGACCCAGGCGCTCATCACTTCTGGTGAGGGATCTCAGCAAAGGGAGGGAGCCGCCACGGCAATGGAGTCGTTCGCGCACTATATCAAAACGCTGCTGGTCGAGAAGCGCGCACATCCTGGCAGTGACCTGGTCAGCGACCTGATCCAGGCCGAGGAGAGCGGAGACACGCTGAACGAGAACGAGCTCATTTCGACGATCTTCCTGCTCATTGTCGCCGGGCATGAGACGACGGTCAATCTGATCGGCACTGGTACGCTGGCCCTGTTGCAACATCCTGCACAACTGCGCCTGCTCCAACAGGATGCTACCCTCATCCCTTCCGCCGTTGAGGAGTTGTTGCGCTACACGGCTCCGGTAAGTCTCTCTTCACCACGTTGGGCGCTCGAAGACATTCCCATGCATGGCCAGGTCATTCGCCAGGGCGAGATGGTGCTGCTCTCCTTGATTGCGGCCAATACCGATCCACAGCAGTTCAACGAGCCAGACGAGTTGGAGATTACGCGTCAGGTGAACAGGCATCTCGCCTTTGGCAAAGGGATCCATGTCTGCCTTGGGGCACCTCTGGCGCGCCTGGAAGGTCAGATTGCCTTCGCTACCTTGCTACGGCGTCTGCCTGCCCTTCATCTGGCAGAGGAGCCAGAACAACTGGCCTGGAACCGCACACCCATCTTGCGCGGCCTCACAAGCCTGCCTGTGGCATTCTAAGCACCCGAAAGAAAGCCACAACCAGCGCCCACAGCGCAAGCATCCAAGGCATATCATTTGATAGAAGAACGGCACTCGTCCGGCAAAAGTATGTTACTATTAATTCGAAGAGTAAAATTCTCTAAGTGCTGTTTGTCTACCTAAATCAGAGTAGATTATGGATGAAGGAAGAGGACTATGACTCGTTTACGGATTGGTTTTATCGGCACAGGTAGGCGTAAGGAGCGCCGAGACGCGTTTGGCTTTGCGATGGCTTATGAGCATGCTGCTGGTTACCTGGCGCTGCCAGAACAGTGCGAGCTGGTCGCCTGCGCCGATCTGGTTCAGGAATACGCGGCCGCTTTCGCTGAAACCAACGGCATCCCCTCTGAAGGCATTTACACAGACTATAAGAAGATGCTCAATGAGGCGGCGCTGGACGTGGTGAGTATCTGTACGTGGCCTCATCTACATGCGCAGATGGTGCTGGATTGTGCGGTGGCAGGCGTGCGGGCGATCCATTGTGAGAAACCAATGAGCGATAATTGGGGCATGGCTCGTCTGATGGAACAGGAGTGTTCGCGCCGTGGGGTGCGCCTGACCTTTAATCATCAGCGGCGCTTTGGCCTGCCTTTCCGCAAGGCCCATGAGCTGCTTATGGCTGGCGATATCGGCGATTTGCAACGCCTTGAGATCTCATGCGGCAATATTTATGATTGGGGCACCCACTACCTGGATATGGCCGGACTCTATACAGGCGAACAGGCCGCTGAATGGGTGCTGGGCCAGATCGACTACCGTACGGAGTCGCGTGTCTTTGGTGCCCATGTCGAGAATCAGGCTATCGCCACCTGGCGCTACCGCAATGGTGTCTTTGGCTTGATCAGTACCGGACCCGGTTCAGAGCTGATCGGTACCGACATTCGCTTGCTTGGCAGTGCTGGCAGTATCGAGATTGGCAACTGGGAAGACAATCAACACCTGCGTATCCAGGGCCACGGTCGCCATGAATGGGAGTATATCGATACCGGGGCCGACAACCTCCATGGTCCACATTATGTGGAGCGGGCAATCGCCAATATCGTGTATGCCATCCTCAATGATCAGACCTCGGAGCTGTGCGCGCGCAACGCGTTGAATGCCACGGAGATCATCTTTGGCATCTATGAAAGCAGCCGCCGCCGTGGCCGTGTCGACCTCCCGCTGACCATCACCGACCATCCCCTGTATGCCATGATCGAGAGCGGCGCGATCCAACCTACGCCACCCTCCTGACCTGCAACATGCCTTTTTGAGTAGATGTTTTACCAGCGCCCCTCGCGGGCGCTTTTCATTCTTCTCTGTTATCTAAGCACAATGCAGCCTCGCTCTTGCAGACGTTGCAGCCAATCCGGATCGGAGAACAGTTTAAGCCAGCGCAGGTCTAATTTCTCCAATTTCGGGAGATTTGCAAGTTGTGGCGGCAGGACAACCAGGCGATTGGCCCTGAGGTCCAGTTGCACCAGGCTTTCCAGTCGGGCCAGCGTTACAGGAAGTTCCTGTAGCTGATTGTTTCTGAGATCCAATATACTCAGGTGCGCCAGCCCACCCAACGATCCAGGCAGCGTGTGCAAGCGATTGTTGGTTAGGCGCAGCTCTTTCAGTTGCGTCAGCTGTCCACAGGATTCCGGCAAAACAACCAGACGGTTATTCATCGCGTGTAATTCTTGCAACTGGCTCAGTTTACCAAGGGACTCTGGCAGGGTCTGCAACTGGTTGTTGTAGATGCGCAGCTCGCGTAAGCTGCTCAGGTGGCCAATCGTGTCGGGCAGCTCCCGCAGCAGGTTGTCGGTCAGGTTGAGGTAGGTGAGCTTGTCCAGGCGCTCAAACAAGGCTGGCGCTAGCGTCGTCAGGCGGTTATTGCTGAGATACAGGTAAGCCTCCAGCTTTGTTAGCTGGCCCAGTGAAACCGGTAGCTCACTCAATAGATTGTGGCCCAGGTCGAGGGTGTGCAGCTGGCTGAGCTGACCAATGCCCTCAGAGAGAACAGACAACTGGTTTTCGCCTACGTTTAATATCTGTAACTGCGTTAATTGCCAGAGCGTCTCCGGGAGCGCGGTCAGCTGATTTTTACCTACGCTAAGATCTTTGAGCTGGCTCAGGTGGCCGATCTCAGTCGGCAATTCCTGCAGCTGATTGCCATAGAACCGCAACGTCTCCAGGACAGGCAACAGGCAGATCTGTGCCGGAAAAACGCTCAAGCAATTCCCATCTGCATGCAAGGCCCGCAACAACTTTAATTGCCCCAGGCTCTCTGGCAGCTCCGTCAGTCTGTTATGATCAATAATTAGTGTATGAAGCTGTCGCAACTGGCCCAGCGATACAGGCAGGGAGGCCAGTTGATTGCCACGTACATCCAGGTAGCGCAGCTGTTCCAGTGCTCCTAGAGATTCCGGGAGTGCGGCTAGCTCACAGTAGCGCGCGACCAGGCCGACGACATGATTGTCAGCTACCTCCACCCCACATTGTTCGCTACTCGACCCACCGCTATTAAGCAATGGCAACACTTCATGCTCCCACAGCCTGCCCACCTGCTGAAGCATCGCTTCTAATTGTCTGATCAGCGCTAACTCAGACTCAGGAAGCCTGATCCCATTCCATCTATGCTCTACTTCATTTAACACTAGTGCTCTCATTCCTCTCACATACAGGATGCACACATTTTATTCTAAAATACCACCAGATGCAATTGATGGTATTTAGAAAAGTCTAACGTGCGCAAAGACTTGCTGCTTAAACATGAGATAGGAGAGCAGGAACATCACACCCATGATCAATAAAATAACAATAGCCAGTTTATTGATATAATCAAATCTGCTTCTATAGTGAATATATTGATCCTGCAAGGTATAGCGGTGGGAAAACATTCTGGATAAGATCATTACACTCACCAGTAAACAGATAATGAATAATAGCGCATAGGGAAGCAGGCAGTTCATTTAATAACCTCGCATTGCTCGTTTAAAGCTTTCTAGCAACGTTTTCCTGGCACTTTCAAAACAAAATTATTGTTTAGTAAACATTGAACGTCCACTAAATTATACATTACCTGACGCGAAATACAAGCTATAATAGCCCGGATTGGGTGCAAAGTTTTTGAGATGAATATTTGCCGTGCGAATGTTTACAAGGGTGCGCTGATACTGTGGCTCCAGCTCTCTAATCGGGAGATTTACATTGTATTCTTGAGCCTGTTCGCATATACTATGATTGTTTAGTCATTTGTAATGATTCATGTGTTGTAAAAAGCAATCGTCACCGTGCCTGGAGGCGGCTAGCCCTGCTGCCACTGACTCAGCCATTAAAATGGGGTCAGTTTCGAGCAAGCGGATTGGCCTGCCAGGCAGCTACACACAGATTGCAGCGTGCCATTTAGAGCCACCACGGACAGTTTGTTGATAGAGGAGGATGGGGTAAAAAGGATACCAACGCTTCGACATAGATCTGGCATTCCCCGACACCCCTCCTGGGTGATTACCTGATTCAAAATTATTAATGTAAGGAGGAGCAACCATGGGACGTAAAGATAAGCAAATTGATAGTGCGCATATGGAGGCTCTTCCGCTCTCTATGCGCCTGCGCTCGGCTCGCCAACAACAAAGTGTCTCGTTAACTGAGATGGCTACGCGCCTGGGATATTCTAAGAGCTATCTATCGGGCATCGAGAATGGCAATATTCGTATTACCGAGGAACTAATCCGGCGCTACGCGGAGATACTTGCCCTGGATCAAGAGGAGCTGGCGGAGCTGCTGCAACTATCGCACGGGCCCGAATCCAGGCAGCGAGCCATGCCCTGGTTCGTCCCCTATCAGCGCAACGCCTTTTTTACTGGTCGTGACGCGCTTCTGACGGAGATCCATGAACGTCTGCAAAAAAGCGGGGCCGGCTCTTGCTTGCTAGCTATCACCGGCCTGGGAGGCATCGGCAAGACCCAGATTGCCATTGAGTATGCCTTTCGCTATCGCTCGGATTATCAGGCGGTCCTCTGGCTCAATGCAGACTTGCCTGAGACGCTGCTTGAAAGCTGTGTGGAGCTGGCCAGTTATTTGAATCTACCGGAAAAAGGAGCCAAAGATCGGCAAGCTACGGTTATGGCGGTGCAGCACTGGCTCAAAGAACATCCACATAGCCTGCTGATTCTCGATAATGTTGATAATCCAGCCGCCATCCAGAATTTTCTACTCCACCTGGGAGATTGTCGAGTCCTGATTACCACGCGTCGGCAAGTAATCGGCCCGCTGGGACAGTCGTTTGAGCTGCTGGAGATGTCACCAGATGAGAGTGTCCGGCTCTTGCTGGGTCGCGCGCAGATGATTCCACCGACTACTCCTTTACAAAATGTGCCTAAATCTATGCTGGCCCTGGCCTACGAGATCTCTGAGGCTCTGGATTACCTGCCGCTGGCCCTCACCCAGGCCGCGTCCTACCTGGAAGAAACTGGTTGTGGCCTGGCCAGCTATCTCAAGCTGTTTCGGGAGCATCGCGCCGATGTACTACAGGAATTCAATACGGTCGCCAGTAATTATCAATTCTCGGTCGCCACGACCTGGAAACTTTCTTTTGAGCGTCTCCAGCAGACCCAGCCTGCTTCTTCACAGATCCTTTGTTTCTGCGCCTTCCTCAATCCAGATCGCATCTATGAAGAATTTATACAATACAGTATCGCTTATTTTAATACCGAGCTGCGACCACTACAGGATAGTCCACTCTTACTACATCGTGCCATCGGTGAGCTACGTAAATACTCGCTGATCCGCACGCAGCCGGACAGTGGGGCGCTCTCGATCCATCGCCTGGTCCAGGCGGTGATTCAGGACTCGATGGATGAGCAGATGCGCAGGACCTATGCAGAGCGTACGGTCATAGCCGTGAACCATGCTTTTCCACTGGTAACCGTCTCTCGCTGGCATGAGACCTGGTCCCAGTGTCAGCGCTATTATTCCCAGGTTGAAGCTTGCGTTAAGCTAATCGATCACTGGCAATTAGGCAGTGAGGAGGTCTCACAGCTCTTGAGCAAGGCCGGCCATTACCTGCGCGAACGGACCCAGTACCAGTTGGCCGAGGAGATGTATCAGCGTGCCCTCAAGCTTGATCGCCAGCTCTATGGAGATGAACATCTCTCCATCGCCACCGATCTGGGCAATCTAGCCATAATCTATGAAGATCAACAAAAATTTGAGCGCGCGGAAGAACTCTATCGCCAGGCTATTTTCTTACAGGAAAAGTTCACCGGGCTGGAGTACGCGGATCTCTTTTTTGTGAAGCGCTACGTCAATCTACTACAAAAAACCGAGCGCACCCTTGAGGCCCTGCAATGGCATCAACGTATGCATCCTCACGAGAGCGAACACTCCCTCACGCGTGAGGTAGTTAACGACAATGATCCACGTATCCTCTACAACGAAGAGGGACAATGGAGCCAGCGCCAGCATCCAGGCGACTTCAACAACGATGCCCACTTTACAGAAACACCCAATGCTTCATTCCAGTATCAGTTTACCGGCGTAGGCATAGAAATTATTTCTGATACCACTATGTATAATGGCGAGATCGAAATCTATATCGATGATACCTATATCCAGGCTACCAACACGGCCCGCTTCTCAGTTGAGAAATACACCCAGACCATCGTATTCAGCCACACCAACCTGGCGCCCGGGCCCCACACCCTCAAAGTCATCGTAGTGCGCGGCTCCTTCATCCTCGATGCCCTGGCCGTGTTCTCATTCAACAACAAAACCATCGACGAACATAGCGCCTGATCTGTACGTGCGGGGCTTGCCCCCGCTTTTAATCTCTCCGCTCGAAAAATCAACAAGAAGAGGATTTTGCAGCTATTTGGCTGAGCGCCTGGCATTATTATTGTTCTCTTTCGAGCAGGAACGGATTAAGCGGGGACAAGCCCCGCACGTACTGATCGTGTTCTTGTTGCTTTCGATGCATTAATTTATTATTAAGTAAAAATTATTGTAGACAAGACCCGAACGTACAAACATGTTTTTGGTGATAGATGAGCGGAAAAATACGCCAGCCGCGCAGGTTGCTAGTGCTGCCATTCGCTGGCGAGTATCCCATAGATTACCATATCATGGGCATTCCCGTTGATCCATTCTGCCTGGCGAATGGTTCCCTCCAACATAAAACCCAGACGCTCCGGTACCGCTCGGCTTCGCTGGTTTCCTGCTGCGGCATGAATATCGACTTTGTTGAGTCCATATTCCTCAAATGCATAGGTGACAAGCGCCCTGGCCGCCCTCGTAATAATCCCCTTCCCTTGCATGTCCTTGTCCACCCAGTACCCAATCTCTGCCTGGCGCTTCTCCCAACTCATCCTGGGATATCCACTGGCACCCACCAGTTGCCCACGATACCAAATATTTGTCGGGAGCCCTAGTCCTTCAGCAAACTGTTGCATGCTCCCCCTCATATATGCCTGCGTTGTCTCAAGCGTGGATCCCGCTGCCCACGGCATCCATACGCGCAAATGCTCGATATTGCGTATAATCAAAGCAAAATACTCGTCTGCGTAGCGCAACTCATTCAGGCACAGTTCGATCTCATCATCTACCCGAATGCATAATGGCAATTTACTCATATAAGCTCCTTCAAAAGGAAACAATATTTCGCCCCTGAATAAAAACAATCGTGTTGCTTTTTTCTTCTTTAACAATTTTCTTCAAAAGAAGCAGCTTTTATAATCAGCTCGCAAGTTGAGGCGATTCCCGGCGGGAGTGGATTCTAACGGCGAATTGCTATTTTACAACGTTTTGATCGTATTATAGCAGATGCAGCGAGGCATCAAGGCAAAGGCTGCAAGCTAAAGTTTGAGAAGTTGGTGGTCCCGGCGGACTCTTGCTACCGGACAGTGTATTGAGCTCGATATGATCGGTGGTGCTGAGAAAGGCATCATGAACGGAGGCGACGCGTCCTCCGTTGATCTGGAGGCTCAGCGTTTCTTCGTTGGTTACGGCCTCAAGAATATAGCTATCATGCCGGGCTACGCGGCCAGCGGCCAGCTGGTGGCTGGCGCCCCTATCATCATAGCGCCGCATACTCCAATTCCCATCGTTGCGCACCAGAAAAGTATAGCTGGCCCCCTGCTCATTCACGCGCGTGCTCAACCCGGCCCAGTTGTTGTTGGACTTTTTCAGATCCACGCCGACTTTGACGCTATAGTTGCTGGGAAAGTTCCCATCCAAACCATAGAAGGAGATACGCCCCATATTCTTGCTGTGTTCTCGCTGCGTGACGTTGAGTGCATGGCTCAGACAATGGGTAGTCACGTACTGGTCGGCCTCATTGACTGGTTGCCATTGTCCCGGACCATGATCACACCCAAAACCAGGTATCGGCGCACTATATGCTGGCTGCGTCGTTGCTTCGCTGGAGGCCGCATTCACCTGCGCGGTAGCTGTACTGCTGGCCTCGACCGCTTTCTCTTGAGGGCTATCAGACAGGGGAGTGTAGGCGAAATGAGAAAAGAGGGCGCTGGGTGGCTCTTTAGCGCCTGCATCACTTAATCCAAAGGAGATGCCGTAGCTATCAGGGTAAGTAGCATCGCTGATGGTGGCCACCGTATGCTGGTTAATGGTAAAGGTCATGACCGGACCATTGATGTCCGCTGATATGGTGTAACTCTGCGATGGCTGGACGAAGCCGCGTGCGAACCGTACGTCGACATTATTGGTCACGTTATTATAGCGTACTAGCTTCCAGCTGCCATCAACCCCGACCTGCAAGGCATCATTACCATAACCGACCTCGGTACCACTTATATCTGAACCGCTCTGGTCGCGTACCCCCAGTTCGAAAACAGCGGCATCGCTGGTGTTGATGGTGCTGGCGGTAATATGGGTACTATAATGGCGTGGCAGGGCAGGCCTCGACTGGTAAAAACCAGCGAGGAAAAGGCCGCATAGTGATTGGTGTGGGTCAGTAGCACACCACTTTGCTGACAGGTGGTGACCGTAGAATTGTCTAGAATCACTTGAGGCGTCGAGACAGGGGTCGCGTCCTCGCTGGCTGCAGGTGTGGCCGTGCCTTTATAATAAGTGGGCACCTCCCAATCAGCTCCGCCGAGATCACATTCCTGACCAGGAACCAGCGCGGAATAGGGATGATTGCGCCAGGTAGAGGTGGTAGCCATAGGCGTGGTGGCCTCGGTGTTGGTGGTCGCTGAAAGCTGAAAAAAATAATAGGTCAGGAAACTGACACATAAGATGAAGGCCAGTGGCCAGCAGAGCTGGAGGTAGTGGGCCAGTTTATGTGGTGGCGCCTTTTTATATTCAACAACCGGGGCAAACGGCTCGGGCTCGCGCAGCCAGGGTTGAATGTTCGCACGCTGCATAATAGCGTTGATCTCATGCTCTGACATGCTTTGCAAGTGATGGCGAATCAAAGCAACCAGAGCTTTCGCTGTCTCGGCTGGCGTCTCGGATAGATAAAAAGGCTCGCTCCCCCATGCCGCCCGGGGCAAATTCATCGGCTCTTCCAGCACTGGAATCATATAACGTGGATTTCGGCGCATGGCCGTGACCACTGAGGGTGTGCTACGCCACTTTTCAGGATTCAATACAACCACGCAGACCGCCACATCGTCTGCTTGAGAAGCTAAGCCAATCGTTGCGGCAATTATTACCGTCAAGCCCAGTGCTCGCATGGCTTTGACAAGTTCAATTGCCTGCATGTCGTCTGGAGCTACCGCCACCAACACTCTGCGCCTCAGGAACGAAGGCTGCATCTCATACCCCATACCGATTCAAGCTCCCGTTTACTGCTAAAATATTCACGGATTGATAAGTATTCATTGTAAATGACAGGATCGGAGACGTCAAGATGATTTTGGAGTATATCGAGATTTGTTATCATTACCCTGCTATATGCTCTACTTCCTCAAAAAATACCCCTATTCATGCTCAAAAGTGTAACTATATGAGTGTGCATGAATAGGGGTATCTCTACGTATCTCTACATATATTTACATATTTTGGGAGTGACCCGAGCTCAAGTAGGGCCTAGTAGAAATGAGTGCCCTCAGTAGGCTCGTCGCCACGCACTTCATCTTCACTGGCCAGCAATCGATCGTGTTTCTCTTCATCCTCGATGCAACGCTCGGCCCAGGGAATCGCCTCCAGGCGTTTCTCAGGAATTTCTTTGCCACAATCTACACAGCGTCCATAGGTGCCGTCTTCGATGCGCTTAAGGGCGGCATTTACATCATCCAGCTGGCTCTGCAAGGTAAAGCGAATGCCCTGCTCTTGCTGCATCTCCTGCGTATCGGTGGCGTCATCTTCCTTATCCTGATAGTCGATAGTGGCTGGATCGCCATTGGTCTCCGCTGGTGGTCCGGCAGTGGAGTCCTTTAGATTTTCCTCTAGCTCATGGCGTTGCTCCTCCAAACGCTTCTTCATCTTTGCTATATTTATAGCCATGGCTCTACCTCATCCTTTCTTAATCTATCTAATGCTGCTTCTCGCATCACCTCCGCACCTGGTTACACTAAACCAGGAAACTGGCTCAACATACGAAGGTCCGCCTCCAAAGCAATCGTATTAAAGCTTGTGCTCTCATTAATACACGTAATTCGCCAGTAATTGGTCTCATGAATACCCTACCCAACCTCTCTCCTCATTCTACCCACTCACATGATAATCAGCATTATTACACCTAAAATCACCAATAATAATGATCTGTACGTGCGGGGCTTGCCCCCGCTTTCTCCGTTCCTGCTGGAAAAGCAACAATAATCACAACCATAAACATGAGAAGCGCGTGCGTCCCTCAAGGCGCTACGTGCCCTCTACGAGGCTGTTATTGCTTTCTTCGATATAAACATGTAATTGCCCTTATTATTTACATTGTGTTATACTGTTCCCGCATCAAAAACAGATCACACTTTTGATGCCTGTAATTTTTTGAAGGGATTTATACTCGATTTATGTATAAAGTGCTCCAGGCCAGACAAGAATTTATCCACTATCAGTTATTTTTCACCTCCACCCTGACATACATTTATCAGCACAATCAATATATTTCAGGATATTCTATCGAGCTGCAATTAGAGATTATGCAGGTAGACTTTGAGGAGCTTGTTGCGTCAGGCCAGGATGCAGGTTGTGGTATAGATGGCAAACAGGTCCACTCATTGCGCAAGACAAGTACAATCAGTCTGCAACAGCATTTATCATATGCAGAATTTATTACATTTTAGTACTACAATCTCTTTTATTTTCTCTTTTCTACGCCATTACAGTTCAAAATAAAGTATTTCACAGGTTTTCTACGCTACAAGCAGCAGAAGAGTTAATAGCCAGCATTTTGTTTGCTGAATGTGCTATGCTAAAAACAAATTGGCAAAACATCGAAAATAAAGGAAGTTTTTTATGTCAGCACCACTTCTTCCACAACAACCAGGCAGTGACACAAATAATAATTCACATAAACAGGAAGTCCCGTCGATCTTTAGTGATTTTGATTTCTACCTCTTTGGCCAGGGTAAACACTTCCGTCTTTATGAGAAGATGGGGGCGCATCCCAGAGTGGTGAATGGAGTGGAGGGGGTCAACTTCGCGGTCTGGGCCCCTAATGCTCGCTCGATCTCTGTGATCGGGGATTTCAATAGCTGGAATCGCAGCGCCAATATGATGGAGTTGCGCCACCAGGAGCTAGGGGTGTGGGAAATATTTATCCCTGGCCTGCAGGTGGGCGCGCTCTATAAGTATTCGATCTATTCGCGCCACAATAATTATGTGGCCGACAAAATTGATCCCTATGGCTTCGCTTTTGAGTTGCGACCCAATACGGCCAGTATTGTGCAGGATATCAAGCGCCATGAGTGGCAGGATGCCACCTGGTTGGAACAGCGGCCAAAGCGCCAGGAGCTCAATGCTCCGATGTCGGTCTATGAGGTGCACCTGGGATCGTGGCGCCATGTACCCGAACGCCATGTGCCGGGCGCGGCTGAAGAAGATCGTTTTATGACTTATCGCGAGCTGGCTCCTGCCCTGACCGAATATGTGAAGGCTCATGGCTTTACCCACATCGAGCTGCTTCCGATCACCGAATTTCCTTTTGATGGCTCCTGGGGCTACCAGTGTACCGGCTACTATGCGCCAACGTCGCGCTTCGGCACTCCCGAGGATTTCCAGTATTTTGTCGATTTTATCCACCAGGCAGGCATCGGTATTATTTTGGACTGGGTGCCGTCCCATTTCCCCAAAGATGGTCATGCCCTGAGCTATTTTGATGGTACCCATCTGTATGAGTATCCCGATCCGCGCAAGGGTGAGCACAAGGAGTGGGGCACCTATGTCTTTGATTATGGACGTAGCGAGGTGCGCAATTTCTTGATTGCCAGCGCGCTCTTCTGGTTGCGCGAATATCATATCGATGGCCTGCGCGTGGATGCGGTGGCTTCAATGCTCTACCTGGATTATCTGCGTGACTCGGGCGAGTGGATTCCCAATGAACATGGGGGCGCGAACACCTGGAGGCGGTGACGTTCTTGCAGCAGCTCAATGAAGCGGTCTATGCCGAGGTGCCCGGCACGGTGACAATCGCCGAGGAGTCGAGCGCATGGCCATTGGTGACACGTCCAACCTATGTGGGCGGCCTGGGCTTCACCCATAAGTGGAATATGGCTGGATGCATGATATGCTCGAATATATGAAATTGGACCCCATCCATCGCCGCTTCTTCCACAACAATATTACTTTCTCGATGATGTATGCCTATTCGGAGAACTATGTGCTGCCACTCTCGCACGATGAGGTGGTGCATATCAAGGGCTCGATGATTCGTAAGATGCCGGGTGATCTGTGGCAGAAATTTGCCAATCTGCGTGCCTTCTATGGCTATATGTGGGGACATCCCGGCAAGAAGCTGCTCTTTATGGGCGGTGAGTTCGGCCAGTGGAGCGAGTGGAACTATAAGGAGAGCCTCGACTGGCACTTGCTCTCTGCGCCCAGCGATCCCCACCATGCTCAGCTGCTTGATTTTATCTCGCAGCTCAACCAGCTCTATCATAACGAGCCAGCCCTGAGCGCCCTGGACAACGATCCTGCTGGCTTCTCATGGATTGATCCACATGATAGCGATAACAGTGTGATCTCGTTCCAGCGCCGCAGCAAAGATACCGATGATACCCTGATCTTTATCAGTAATTTCACTCCGGTGCCGCGCCAGAGCTACCGCCTGGGCGTCCCCGAGTCAGGTATCTACTACGAGCTCCTCAATAGCGACCACACCCAATATGGCGGTAGTGGCCTGATCAATGCCGAGGATATGACGAGTGAAGCCATCCCCTGGCAATCCTGCTCTCACTCGATCACCCTCACCCTCTCGCCCCTGGCCACCGTGGTCCTCAAACGCCGAGCCGGTAGCGTAGGCAAAGAAGGTCCCACCACAAAACCAACCACCCCAGAAAAAACCGAATAATCATCCACTCTCCCCAGGAAGGGCAGCGCAAACGCTAACGCATCTGTGCTGCCCTTCTTCCTCCCACGCTCGAAAACGCAACAATAACAGCAAAAAGTAGGTGCGGGGCTTGCACCCGCTTCCTCCTCCCACGCTCGAAAACACAACCAAAAAACGCCGGAATCATAGAGATAAACATCTCAAATTGCCTGCCCCATATAGTAGAGATAGAGCATAAGTGAAGCACGCTCTCGATAACCAGATACAAAGAGTATTTGGCGCAAAAACTATTGCTCATATCACTCCCATAATCAATTGAACTTGTAGAGAGGTAAAAGTACACATGCGTACAAAATTCCTGCGGCAAAGTTTGCTGGCGGTCTGTCTCGGTCTCTGTATCGCGACCACGCTCTCGTCAGGCCTGGTGCAGGCCCAGGCAAGCGCAGGCCAACATGGCCACATCTTTAAGGTCAAAGTATTTATCATCAACATGTTCGCCCTCGAAGCACAGCAATGGCTGGCCCACGAGAATCTTACGATGGTCTATTCCGTGCCCGGTGCCGATAATCCGGTCTTTTGTAATAAGCAGGGACTCTGCCAGACCATCACGGGTGTCGATAAGTCCAATGCGGCCGCCAGTATGTCGGCGATCCTGGCCGATACGCAGCAGTTTGATTTTCAGAATACTTACTTTATCACCGCCGGCACGGCCAGTGCCTCGCCATATCGCGGTGGTACACTGGGCTTTACCGCCTGGGCTGACTGGATCGTTGACTGGGATCAGGGCTACCACCTCTTGCCAACCGATCTCCCCGGCAATCCTTATGGCTACATTCCTCCTAAGACCACGTTCCGGGATAGCACAGCCGTCTTTCAACTCAATCAGAACCTGGTGAATCTGGCTTATAATCTCACTTCCCACCTGACATTGCAAGATAGCGCGGCCGCCATCGCGGATCGCCAGTTGTATCCTGGCCAGAGCAACCTGCATCCCTTTGTCGGCCAGTGCGACACTGCAGCCGGGGATAATATCTGGGCCGGCGAATTCTTCTCTAACCTGGCTCAACATATTACGGATTTGCTGACGAATAATGTTGCTCACAACTGCACATATGAGCAAGAGGATTCAGCGGTGGCTACCTCGCTGAAGCGCTTTGGCTACCTGGATCATTACTTGAATTTACGTGGGCCAGCGCCTTCGATCAGCCTTATCCCGGCCAATCACTGAGCGATTTCATCAATACGGGTTTCCGCACCAATGATATCGCGGCCACCAATCTCTATCTCGTTGGCTCAACTGTAGCGCACTATTTCTTGAGCCTGCCCGAACAAAAAAAGCAATACAAATAGTCCTGGACACTTATACTATGTGCCAGACAACTCTGGTTACAGGACAGAAACGAATGTGTCTTCTATTCATGCTAGAATAGAGGACACATTCGTTTCCAGAAAAAATGCTTGTATGACTCCTCCAGGAGTAACCTATCTACTTATGATCTTCAACGCTCTAAACATGTCTACACAAGCAATTTTAGAGCAATCTGGAGATTCGTCACAGAACCCTTGACAGAAACCGGTTTCTGATTTACATTTTCATTAACAGACCATACAGGTTTCGCGCGTACAGAATGCAATGATGCAAAAGTAAAGTATTTTCTATCTTATATGCAGAGGACAAGGAAGTAGTATGCATGATAAATTGACGATTCAGGATATCGCCCGCCTTGCTGGCGTCTCAAAGGCAACGGTTTCGCGCGTTCTCAACCACAATCCATCCGTCAATCCTCTCCTGCGTGAACGTGTGCAGCGCGTTGTACAGGAATACGATTTTGTTCCTAGCATCATCGCCATCGGTCTGTCTGGGGTCACTCCCGTTTGATTGGTGTGCTCGCTCCTCAGCTAACCTGGCCCGCAGTGCCCGAGATTATACATGGCGTTGCTGAATATATTGAATCCACCACCTACGAAATCGTCTTATACAGCATGGGCGCTGAGCGCAACCACTCTGATGTGCTTGATCGTATTATGGGCATGAAGATGGTTGCCGGCCTGCTGGCTATCTTTCCCGGTGAGCTCTCACATCTGCTGACCAATCGATTCAAACAAGGTTTCCCTCTCGTTTCGATAGATGACCAGGTAGAGCCCGCAACGCTCCCCTGGGTTGGGGTCAACAATATCGCCAGTGCCTATGAGGCGACACAGCATCTGATCGACCTTGGGCATAGGCGTATCGCCCACATTTCAGGACCCCAGAGTTACTACTGCGCGCGCGAACGCTACCAGGGATATTGCCAGGCGTTGCAGGATGCCGGTATGGCTATCGACTCATCCCTTCTGATTCAAGGGACGTTCGAGCCGGCCAGTGGGCGTGAGTGCGCCACGCAACTCTTCTCACGCGATAGACATGAGTGGCCCACAGCCATCTTCGTGGCCAATGACCAGATGGCCTATGGCGTCCTAGAAGTAGCCGAACAGTGGGACATACGTATTCCAGAAGAGATCTCCATTGTTGGCTTTGACGACAATAGCCTTTCAGCTCACATCAAACCCTCTCTCACGACAATCCGACAACCATTTTCTGAGATGGGATATAAAGCCATCGAGGCCCTCATTACGATGATTGATCAGAAGCATCGGCGGAACAAGCGCCGAAACCACGACCGGTACCCCATGGATCAGAGCATTCCGTTGAAGATTTTCAACGGGACAATGCTCTGCGTATCCAGCTGCCCGCCCACCTGGTCGCTCGCGCATCGAGCACTGTCCCTCACCTGCTCACAGTTGATGCGTAGCGCTAGCTATCTTTATCTTTTCTGGCCAGAATACCCGTAGTGCCTTCCTCTATTCTCGACCAGTACCGAAAAATCGTTGTCGTGTTGTCCCGTTGTCATATATTTAACTCTTTTTGTAAAACTGACTGACTATCAGTTTATGGCCCTGATACTTTCGTCTCTCACGGGAGATGAGAATATCTTTGTTTAGCTCATTCCTATTTGTCATTTGAAAGGGGTAAGCAATGCACATGTCTCCTCAAAAAGAACCGTTGACCGGTTCTCAGCCACAGCGCACATCGAAGGCGCTGCGCGTGGTGGCGCTGCTACTGACCGTGGCACTGATGGGGTAGCCATTAGTAGCTTTATCTTTTCTGGCAGCACAAAAGCTCATGCTGACACCGCCTGGACGCCCGTTTGGAGCGATGATTTCAATGGCGCGGCTGGCACTGGCGTCAATACAGCCAACTGGCTCTATGATACCGGGACAGGTTGGGGCACGGGCGAGATCGAAACGATGTCGAATAGTACGGCGAATGTGCAGCAGGATGGCAGTGGCCACCTCAAAATTACGGCGATCCGGGATGCCAGTGGCAACTGGACCTCTGGCCGTATCGAGTCGCAGCGGGCAGATTTTGCCGCTCCTGTCGGCGGTGAGCTACAGGTAAGCGCCTCGATCCAGCAACCCAATGTCTCTGGGCGGCAGCGGCTGGCTACTGGCCGGCTTTCTGGATGCTTGGCTCACAGTATCGCGTAGATCACAACTGGCCCCAGGATGGCGAGATCGATATCCTGGAGGATGTTAATGGATTGAGCTCGGTTTTCGGTACCCTCCACTGTGGCGTCGATCCGGGCGGCCCCTGCAATGAAACAACGGGCATCGGCAGTGGGCAGCATGCGTGTCCTGGCTGTCAGACCAGCTTTCATACGTACTCCATGATTGTGGATAGAAGCGTTTCACCCGAACAGATTCGCTGGTATCTCGATGGCGTCAATTACTTTACAGTCAATGCCAATCAAGTTGATCCTACAACATGGTCGAACGCAGTAGACCACGGCTTCTTCATCATCTTTGACCTCGCGATGGGCGGCGGCTTCCCCGGCGCATTCGGTGGCGGACCGACATCCGCAACCCAGTCCGGAGCATCCATGCTGGTCGACAATGTACAGGTATCGGTGGCGGGTGGCTCTAGCGGCGGGTCCACACCAACGCCTGTTCCACCTACACCAACACCCACGCCAGGCAGCGATTTTACCCAGAGTGCCAGCAGCGTTGGCACCAATCAGGCACAGCTCAGCTTCCAACCGAATGGCTGGACAGCAGGCTATGTTATTGCCCACTATACCGTTGCGGGCGGCGGACAGCAAAATGTCAACATGACCTATAATAGCGGTACTTCGCGCTGGGAATACACAGTGGGAGGCCTGAGCTCAGGCCAGGCTATCAATTACTCGTTTACCTACCAAAAGAACGGACTCCAATACGATACTGGCTCCTATAGCTATACCTTCGGCTCAGCCCCGACGCCAACGCCCACCCCGATTCCAAACGGAGGCTTTGCCCAGGCGGTAAATAGCACCGGATCAAATCAGGCGCAGTTCACCTTCCAACCCAGCGGCTGGACAGCCGGCTATGTCATTGTCCACTACACGGTTGCGGGCGGTGGACAACAAAACGTCAACATGACTTATAACAGCGGCACCTCGCGCTGGGAATACACCGCCAGCGGCGTAAACCCGGGCAACACAGTCAACTACTCGTTCACCTACCAAAAAGGCGGCCTCCAATACGACACAGGATCGTACTCCTGGGTACATCCATAACCTAAACCATCATCCCATCCAGCCTCCCCCGGCACCAGCGCCTTCACGCGCTGGTGCCGGGCCCATCTTCTCTTCCCAATCAAAAACAAATACCGTAATAACAACGAGAAGATGTCCATTCTTTCAGATGTAGAGTGGGCGGCCGCGACCGCCCATTCCACACTCCACACCCCCAACCCGGCGCCGCAGGCGCCAAAGAGGAACATTAAAAAGCCCTGCGAATGTCCTAAACCAGTAGCATTATAGCAAGATTTATGGCATACTAGGTGTGCAAGAGTTCATAAACAAAGGGTGCCAGCCTCTATCTCTTTTTTGGGGTAGTATGTGAACTCAACCACATCTTTTTGTGTACTCAACTACCATATTTGTCGAAAGGAATCGATAAGCAATGTCGAGGAATCTATTCCCTTCACGCACACGGACGCTTCCGCGCCTGGCTCTTCCTTTCTTGCTTGCCTGTATGATGCTCGTTGCCAGCGTCTCGGTCGCCAGTGCCAAAACCAATGATACAATCGATGGTCAGCCCCAAAACTGGCATCCTGTATCACAGGTCAGTCAGAGCCTCATCCAGAACAGCCAGCCAGCCCCTGATACCACCTCCGCGACGCCAGCAAAAGCTGCCACAACCAACGCAGCAAAAGCTAGTGCGAAGAACCAGATCAAAACCATCCCCTATTGGACATCATCGTTCAATTACCAGGGGCAGAACTACCCATACAGCATGGTTGGCAAAGATCCTAGCAAAGGATCGTCTCTTACTATCGTCCCGACGATCTTGATTCCGATCAAAATCACGCTTTCAGACGGCGTCGTCTATGATGGATCGACAAAGGCTGATGCGGTCGCCAAATCCCCACTTTTCCAATTTGCTCAGTATGAGAGTGGCTATACCCAGTATGGAGATGCCATTCAGCGTGCTGAGTTCTGGACCAGCGTGTCCAAAAGCCTTTTCTACCATGTATGGCTGACACCACCTGTCCGCTACCCAACGCTTTCACTCAATGTCCCGGCAGACCAGGGCCAGGAGCTCCATCTGCGCACTGGTAAAGTAGCGGCTGGCGTGGATATCAACTACCTGGATGCTCAGTTGGTAGCCTACATGCAGAACTATCATATCTCGACCCGCGTCCTACCAATCTTCATCAGCTACAACACTCTTGGCACCGATCAGGGTGGCTGCTGCATTGGTGGCTATCACAATGCCATTCCCAATGCGGATAACACAGCTATCCAGACCTATGCCTACGCTGAGTATGGCGATACCGGACTCCTGCGTACCACCAATCCTAATCTGTTCGCCAATACAGATGCGCTGAGCCATGAGATCGCTGAGTGGTACAATGATCCGTTCACCAACAACATCGTGCCTGACTGGAGCGTGCCTTCAGAGCCCCAGTACGGTTGCTCTAACATTCTGGAGGTCGGTGATCCCCTGGTTGGTGTAGGTTTCGACGTCAATGGTTACCATCTACAGGATGAAGTGTTCTTCTCCTTCTTTGCCCGGCAACAACCATCGATAGCTATCGATGGCAAGTATACCTATCTGGGCACGTTTACGACCTACGCTGGCCCGTGCTAATTAATGACCATTCATTAGCTAGCACATAGCACATTCTGGCACCCATCAGTTCAATGCTGAATTCGCAATAAGATGCCGGGGAAGAAGCTAAAGCCGCTTCTTCCCGGCATCTCTGGTTTCTCTTCAAACCTGCCTCAGCACCTGCTAAACCGGCTTAGTCGGTTGCGCACCCTGGATTTGCGTGATAGCCAAACAGGGTGCTGATAAAGTAGTGGTCGGCGTTAGCAAAATTGTAGAAGACGTTGTTTTCGATTACGTCAAAGCGGTGCAACGGGACCAGCAGGCCCTCGGGGTTGATGGTGAAGTCGCGATAAAATTGATGGTCGAGCTTGCGTTCGCCCCATTTGCTGCCGGTCGTGACATCGATGGCATCGATGGCGGAGTTGACAATATGGCCGGCCAGTCTGGTAAAAGAGTTCTTTTCTTCCAGGAATTCTTGCTGGATACTATGTGGCAGGTTGGCAGTTACATTGATTTCAGCGGTAGCCTCCTTGACACCATCCCCCAGACCCAGCTTGAGCGATTCGACGCGGTCCATCTGCCAACGTGTACCGATGAAACCACGGGTGTTGCCGTCTCCGCTGAAGGTGACCAGTCCTTTTAAGCCTACATGATCCTTACTGGTGTGATGATTGAGGTCGTCTTGAATTAATTGCTCAACGCCGCGCCTGGTCTCAACCGCCTGCAAGCGACTGATCTGGGTGCTGGTCGGCGTCAGCCCTAGATCATAATGGAAACCAGTGGTCTCCAGGTAGGCCATTTCGCCGTTTGGAAGCATAAAATCATAGCTTGTATTCAAGGCGACCCGCTGGTTGCGGCGCATTACCTTGCGCTCAACCATTGAGAGGTGGATAGCGCTGCGCGACCGTACCGCGAGGTGCCGCGAGGAGACAATATATTGGTCCATTCCATCGCGGACCTGGCCGTTTGTCTCTTCGGAACCGTAACGAAAAATAGTAATTTCGTCTTCAAACACATCCTCAAGCAAGCGCGTCATACCCACGCTCTGCTTACTGATGGCGCCCGCTTCCTGTAAATGCATGGTGAATGCTACCCCGTTGCGGTGTGCACGCTGCCGCATCGCCTTTAAAATGTTCAGGGTGGGAATATCGCCCCGCAACAGCTGGCCTGCATTTCCAGAGAACACCATCAATGCTGGTGTGCTCTCGGTTGGATGTTCAATTGTTAATATTCGACCCTTATTTTCTGGGCTATATAGTAGCATGGAAGAAGAACCTTTAATTTCATCAATAACATATGGCAAAAGCCAGCCTACATGGGCTCGCCTCTGCCTGCTTGAACAATGTGCTTGTACGCTTATCTGTACTATTATGGTACTTGTTTTAGTCTACGGTTGACCTGTGTAAATGGTTGAATTGGCTAACCTTTTTTCCTATTTCCTCGCTGAGCAGGCACAACAAAAGCAACCTGGAGCGAATACAGGTTGCTTGGACATGGGTTGGTTGCGTTGCCAGCCTTGACGATACGAATTTAGCGGATCGAGGTCTCGCGGGAGGGATCGATTTTTTCGAGCTGGCTGTTGCGCTGGTAGGCATCACAGACCAGGGTACAGATCTCTTGTGGATCATCTGAGACAAGCAAGAGATCCAGGTCTTTGGGTGAAATGTTTTCGACGGCGAGCATGGTCTCACGAAGCCAGCTCATCAGGCCATTCCAGTAACTGGACCCGTAGAGGATAATCGGGAAGTTGCTGACCTTTTGGGTTTGGATCAGGGTAAGGGCCTCAAACAGCTCGTCCATAGTACCAAAGCCGCCGGGAAAGATGATAAAGGCGCTTGAGTATTTCATGAACAGGGTCTTGCGCACAAAAAAGTAGCGGAAGTCCAATGAGATGTCCAGGTATGGATTCGAGGCTTGCTCAAATGGTAGCTCGATGTTGCAGCCAATTGAGAGGTTGCCACCCTCCTGTGCCCCTTTGTTAGCAGCCTCCATAATGCCGGGACCTCCACCGGTGATCACGCCAAAACCAGCCTGGGCCAGCAAGCGCGCGGTCTCGGTAGCCGCTGCATAGCTCGGATCATTCGGCTTCGTGCGGGCAGAACCAAAAATGGCGATTGAGGGGGAATATGGGCCAGCACGTCAAAACCATTGACGAACTCGCTCATAATGCGGAACACTCGCCAGGGATCTGTCATCGTATAATCAAAGTTCAGCGCACGCTCGAAGGCATGCTCCTCTTCTCTGATACGCTCATTAGGAACGGGCTGATTCGGGCTGACCAGTGGCTGCGTCGGACGACTGAGCAAGCGCTCGTCATCGGTCACGGCTCCTTTTTGGCGCAGGGCATTATAACGCTCTGTCGCGGTCTTATCCCGATGATTACCCGATCCATTCATATTGGTGTTCCTATTTTTCATAAAAAGCTTGCCTTCCAATTGTCTGAACTCAACAACCCGTACAGTCGGGCTGCGCGTCCTCATTTAAAGTAGCTGTGCCCATCGTTGGGAGCTTCTTCCCTTCCTGCACAGTAGGTGCGCCCCTCGCGAACGCTTCTTTTTTGATACCCACAGGTGGAATAAGCGGCGTTTAGGATGGCATTTACCGCTAGTGCATAATACTCACTATAACAAATCCAGTATAGCACGAAGTGATGCCACAACTACCAATGCTTTGTTAAATATTGGTAAACGTTTTTTTAAGCAGCCACTATCAACCGCCATTGCAAGCCACACATAGATCGCCAGCTGCCTCTACACCCGCTATCTGCTCCCTGATATCTACCAATATACGCGCTTCTGGCAGTGGTCCCTCGGAGGAAGATATAGGCATATAATCTAGAGTAAGTGGAGCTACCGGGATACATCATAACTCTCTCATGGCTGCACTAATACTACGAGTGAACACTCTGCATGTTGCAAACTCAACCATTCCGTCGACTGTGGGTGTGCTATACTCAAATTGGTTACAATTTCTACGAAATGAGGCGAACATAACATATGAGTCATGATGATGCATTATTAAAAGAATTGTTGCAACAGGAAGAAGAGATCCAATTTACCCAATTCAACAATGACATGGCCCTGGAGCTCGGGCTGGCCTTGCTCAAGGAGGCCAGGACCCGCAGCAAGCCGGTCGCCATTGATATTACGCGCCACGGTCTGCAGCTCTTCCATTTTGCGATGGAGGGGACCGCCATTGACAACGGAGAATGGATTCGCCGCAAGAATAATGTGGTGCAGCGCTTCGGCCATAGCTCTTTCTTCGTGGGTCGCTCACTTAAGCAAGCGGGAACCACGATTGAGGAAAAATATTTGATCTCCCCTCACGAATTTGCGGCCCATGGCGGTGCTTTTCCACTGATCATTCGCGGCGTGGGTGTCGTTGGGACCGTGACGGTTTCCGGTTTACCACAACAAGAGGATCATGAACTGGTGGTGGGTGTGCTCAGACAGTTCCTGGCTACGACAAAGGATACAATAACTACAAAATAAACTCAACCGTGATACGCGGTAAACGTAACTGCGCCGAAGAATGCGCCCAGAGTCGAATGGCCTGCGCGACAATCTCATTATCGCGGGGTGATTGCAATCCCTCTCGCTGAGAGAGTCGCCTGGTCATAATCTGGATGCGCCAGGCTCCATTCATACGCTTGAGCGTGGTTGGCAATGCCACACGTAATAGAGAAGCCAGTCGAGGAGATTGACGATTAATAATAAAAAGGACATCAGACCAGTGTTCAGCTAAAATGGAAACGAATTGCTCGGCAAATTCATCATAGTGCACACGGTGTTGCTTTTGCTCCACAGCAGTCTCCTCATTTGACTCAATATATCCAGACGCACTCACAGTATAACACATCAAAATATGGCAGGTAAATCTAACTTTATAGCTGCAATTTTCTAATCAAACACTACAATACATAACGTCATCTATAAGCAATTCATCGCACCCGTACGTGCAGGCTTGTTCTACTTTTACCCTTCCCATTATTAAAAGCCCAAATAAACAAGATCTGTACGTGTGGGGCTTGCCCCCGCTTTCTACGTCCCCGCTCGTAAAATTAACAATAAAAAGATTTTGCAGCTATTTGGTTGAGCACATCGCTTTATTATTGTTGCTTTTGCGACTGGGAGCGGAGGAAGCGGGGACAAGCCCCGCACGTACAGAACGTTGTTATTGTTGCTTTTACGTTATGATGGGGACGCTTCGTTTTTATTGATGCTTTTGCGCCTAGCTCGCATATATTTTATTCGGCGACCTTAAAGATGGTTTCGTAGCGCTCATAGAACTCGGGTTTGAGGATGCCGTAGACGTGTAGGTCCTGGCGCTTACCGTTGTGCAGCTCGTGCTGGCGCAGGACACCTTCTTTTTGGAAACCGACGTGCTCCATCAGGCGCTGCGAAGGGATGTTAAAGCCCCATACCTCGGCGTATACGCGCTCCAGGTTGCGTACGGTAAAGGCGTAGTCCAACAGGAGGCGCAGGGCGATACTCCCGATGCCTTGTCCCCGGTGCTCTTTCGCGCCGATGACGATACTGATCGCGGCACGCTTCTCACAATCATCAATCAAGGCCAGTTGAAGTACGCCAACAAACTGGCCGGCGTAATCGATCGCGAAATACTTCAAGTCGTCCTGCGGCTCATTGATACGCTGCTCGTGTTTATATTTAAATGCCGACCTGGCCAGCAATGGCGTCCAGCCTGCCAGCATAGATATTTCGAGGTCCTGCTCCCAATCGTACCACACATCCAGATCCCCACTATCTATTGGCCGCAGAGAGACAGCATCGAGCGTAAACATAGTTTCTCCTTCCTTGTATTTATTAATTAATAGCTCTAGAAACCCAACAAAATATGCATAAAAAATAGCAGCCACAATACAAAGCGTAGCAGCGCCAGCAGCGCTACCAGCAGCGACAGATAGAGGCCGAGATACGCCCACCCTTTCCAGATATACTGCTGCTCATTCACAATGACAGCAATACTTCCAATTAGTGCGAGGAGTAAGCTGGCACAGACCAGCCAGATATTGATGGCGGGCAAGAAAAAAGAGAATATCAGGGCTAGTGCGCCAACAATGCCAGTCAGCAGGCTGACGATGGCCACACCGCGTCTCGGGTGGGCAGGCAATGGCAGCGCATCCTTTTTCATTCCCATGCGCCGCAGGGAACGATGCCCTCCCAGCGCACCCAGCACCGACCCGAGCACAATCAAAAATATCCACACTAGCGGCAAACCATAGAGCAAGATGAACTCGATACTCCAGGCCTTGATCGAGGTCTGGCGCACATTGAAAAAAAGCTCCTGATAGCGATACAGGAGATAGACAACCAGCATCACGCTCATTACGACATCCACGGCACCCGCCCAAAAACCTGCCGCCACCCCGGTCGCCGCATCGGCCGTGACATTCGTGCTGAGGGCCCCGATCCCAAATACTCCTAACATCCAAAGCACAACCAGCAAAATCATCCACACGAGCAAATCTGACCATGGTACACAGGTCACCAGCAAGAGTGCTACACAGCCAACACCCAGCCCAAACAGCGCACCATACTGAAATGCGATATACTTGGCCGTCACACGTCGTACAGGTGCATGCACAGGCTATCCCTCAACTTTTCCATCAAAAATGTTCCCCCTGGCATTTTTTTCTCCCCATTGAATTCTTTTAAGAAAATACGTCAAAAAATCCTAACCCCTCACAACAAGCCCATCCACAACCATCTACCCCAGCGCCCGCTTGCAGATCCAGCTCCATTCGAGTACGATAAACCACAAAGGGAGCATCTCATAGTGGTTTCAATCAGAAGGGGTGCCGGGAACGCCATAAAGGCACCATAATAGTTTATACTTAAAAGATTAAAATTTCATTTGAAGCCAATAAAATCTAGAGATGGGGTAGTACAATGCTTGCTTCTTTTCCATCAGCACCAGAGTTGAATAATGCATATGTGGCGCAGGTCTGGCAGACGCTGCCAACGTTTATACGCCCAACCTTGTTTACGCTGGCAACGCGCCTATCAGCGGAGCTGGGCTGTGAAATAACGCTCGCCAGCGAATCGCTGCAACATACCGGTAGCTTTAAGTTCAGGGCCGCTTATAATCTGCTTTCAAGCGTGCCACAGACACGGATCGTGACAGCTTCTTCGGGCAACTTTGGGCAGGCGGTGGCTTATGCCTGCAAGTTGCTGGATAAGTCGTGCACGGTGGTGATGCCGGAAACCTCGGCCCAGGTAAAAATAGCGGCCGTCCAATCCTATGGTGGCACAGTTGACCTGATCGATGTACACCAGATCAGCCGGGCAGAACGCGTGGCGCAGTTGTTGGAGCAATATCCGGATGCCTTCTGGGCGCAGGCCTATGATGATTATCGGGTGGTAGCGGGCAATTCAACCCTGGGCCACGAGATTCTGGCGCTCGGCCCTTTTGATACGATTGTTGTTCCAGTTGGCGGGGGTGGCTTGAGCTCCGGCATCGTGGTGGCACGAGACTACCTGGAGGCCACGACCGAGATCGTGGGCGCGGAACCGCTGGCCGGCAATGACGCGGCACGTTCATTGCGAACCGGCCACCTGGTGAAGAATGAGGCTGAACCCGCGACCGTGGCCGATGGCGCACGCACCATTAGCCTGGGAAAACTTAACTGGGAGATACTGCAGCGTGGGCTGGCCGATATCGTTGAGGTCCCGATGAGCAGACCATGGCGGCCTTAAGCTATTGTTTCCTCTACTCTAATCTCAAGATAGAGCCGACCGGTGGCCTGGCCCTCGGTGCCCTGCTAACCCAACCGGAGCGCTTCCGTGGTAAGCGTGTCTGCTGCATCATCAGCGGCGGCAATGTAGATCCGGCCGTCTATGCCCGGGCCATTACCAGCGACTTCCCCGCCAACTCGTAAAAGCCACAATAATAACGAATTGTACGTGCGGGGATTGCCCCGCTTCCTGCGCCCCCACCCGCAAAAGCAACAATAACAATATGCAGGTATATAATTCGAGCCATAGCATTAATTATTGTTTTCGTTCGAGATGGGACGGATGAAGCGGGGCAAGACCCGCACGTACTGATCTTTTTTATTGCTGCTCTTTCTTAAAAGACATAATGCTCTTTTTTCGCTACATTAGAATAATTCATCTATCCCCTAAATGAATGGCATTGTTGCTTTTTACCTTATTTAGCGCTGCCTTGATTGAGGACCGGGATGCCGCGTCGGATCTCGAAGTGCAGGCATTGGTGGGCCTGGCGAATGGCGGCTTCAACTTCAGTTGGCGTGTCACCACGCGCGAAGATGAAGCCAAGGTAGCTGGCCCCCTCCGGCAATGGGACAAGCTGGTTGTTGAGCTGGGCCGTGATCTCGACACCGGTAATCAGGGGTACGGCCTTGGCCGCTTCAACACCCTGCACTCCCTTGAGTATGCCCGCGCCTGGAATAGGGATCATCATTACGCCCGCCGCGTGCTCCTCACGCTCCAGGGTAGCAACCTCTTCTCCAATCGCATGGCGCAGGATGAGCTCTTCCAGGCACATGCCCGAGCCAAATTCCAGGATCGTTGAGCAGAGTCCACCAATCGAGCGACCGGCAATCTCCAGCATCCAGGGGCCGCGTTCATTGACTCGCAACTCGGCGTGGACGGGCCCGGTACGCAATCCCAGCGATGCCGCGGCGGTCGCAACGCAGTCGGCAATCTCTTGCTGCGTCTGCGCGGGCAACCTGGATGGCGTTATGTAGATCGTTTCTTCAAAGAAAGGACCATCCAGAGGATCAGGCTTATCAAACAGGGTCAGGACCTTCAGGTGGCCATCGGTCAGCAGGCCTTCCAGGGCCACTTCAAAGCCAGGGATGAAATCTTCAACGAGGATGGAGGTTTCGTGCTCTGAGGCTCCTTCGGCGACCAGCAAGCGTTTCAGGCGGCCAAAGGCGGCCGTAAATTCAGCCGCGTTATCGGCACGTATAACGCCACGGCTCCCCGAAAGTCGACGTGGCTTAAGCACACAGGGATAAGTGACCTGGCTGGCAATCCATGCGGGATCTTCATACAACCAGAAATTACGAAAAATAGGACAGGGAGCGCCGCCAGCGGACATCAATTGGCGCATTAGTAATTTATCACGCGCAGCTTCACTGGCCTGTGGAGAATTGTTAGCCAGGCCCAGAGCCATATTGGCATAGGCAGCCAGCTCGGTCGCACTATCATCCACCGAAAGGATCGCTGCGAATGGTTTTTCGCGTGCATACTCAACAATACGCTGCACTGAAGTCCTGATATTCGCAAACTCCAGACCCAGCGGCACATGCCAGTATTCCGCCAGCGTCTCTGGCAGATCCAATCCCACCACAGCGTCCAAACCAAGTTGCTGCGCGGCCTGCACAAAAGCTCCTGCCCGATAGGTCGCCGGAGACATCAATAAGAGAACTCTTTTACCATTCTTTGCTAAGACCATAAAAACTTAATCACTCCTCCCTCTATTGCCCTCTATTATATCTCGTCTACGGCCAACAGACCAATCAGGGTACATCCTTTACAGGGCTATTTACTGTTTCTCTTTGGTGCCTGCGGCGCCGGGTTAGAGGCGTGGAGTGTGTGATGGGAGGCTGCAGCCGCCCATCACACACTCCACACCTGAAAGATGTACATTCATTCTCTGGACGAACATTACATAGCCCATCCTTCATCTATCTTCTAGCTAACAGCCAGGCCATCCAATCCGTGCCATGGCGGCTCTGCGTTACATACAATAGCCTCAAAAAAACAAATACCAACAGCAATCGACCAGACACAACGCATTATTGTTGACATAATAAAAAAGTAACACAATATATATCACATAGCTAAACCATTAAAAGCCTATAAAAGTTTTCTCCGTTGTGACATATAGAGAAACACATTGACACATAATGATAAACCATATCAGTTTTCTATAAAGAAAAACGGGTTTCACTGCTGCTGGCAATATGCTACTGTATAACCACAAACTCAATGCAGCATTTGCATCTCGTATATGTTGCCCTAATAGTCAATGAGCAGTATTCTATAAAAATGGTGGTTGAAGCATATGTTACACGTCAGCTACGAAGACCTTTTACGCCTGGCCGCGTCATACAAATACGCGGGCATCTTTCATGCCGACATCATCATCAACGGCAAACCAGGTTTCGTCGAGATACTGATCCAGGACGGCAAACCATTCGACATCCTGTCAGTCCCCTCTCCGCGCCCGGGAGAACGCTGGGTAACCATGCTCGCCCCCCTCGGCCAACTCCACTGGAAACTTATCGCGCCCGAAACCTCCAACATAGCGGCCCGCAACGAATACCGTGCCATGCTCCAATCCAACCTCGCCAGCAGCCAGGCCCAATTAACGATCCAACAACCCAAACCCCATATCGACCCCATCCCGCGCCAAAAAATCCAACTCCAACCCGACCAGATCCGCCAGCTCCCCCACCGCTACCGCGTCGTCTACCTCCTCATCGACGGCTACCGCTCCCCCCAGGAGATCGCCACCCTCCTCAACAAATCCCTCGAAGAAACCACCCAAACCCTCGACATCCTCCACCAACAAGGCCTCATCGCCTGACCCCCCCAAAATGTACGTGCGGGGGCTTCCCGCTCTTTTAACCTCCCCTACCGACAAATCAACAATAACATCTTTTATTCTTTTTTAATCGCTTAGCGAGGAATAAATCAACAATAAAAATAACCTGTACGTGCGGGGCTTGCCCCCGCTTCCTCCCTCCCTTCCCGAAAAATTAACAATAACATCTTTTATCCTCCCTTATCGTTTGGCAAGAAATAAATCAACAATAAAAAAGACCTGTACGTGCGGGGCTTGCCCCCGCTTCCTCCCTCTATTCCCGACAAATCAACAATAACATCTTTTATTATCCCTTATCGTTTGGCAAGAAATAAATCAACAATAAAAAAGACCTGTACGTGCGGGGCTTGCCCCCGCTTCCTCCCTCTATTCCCGAAAAATTAACAATAACATCTTTTATTCTCCCTTATCGTTTGGCGAGGAATAAAGCGGGGGCAAGCCCCGCACGTACATTTTGGATTTTATTCTTCTTTTCCTTTATGGTGCTTTTTCTGCTTGGCTTCAAATGCGGCTGGATTGTTGAGGATATAAGCTGTCTGGGTATCAAAATCAATCTTCCCACGAACAATATGATCATAAAAGCGCGTTTTCCATATTTTGCCGCTTTGTTGATCACCTGTTTCTTTGATGTAGCGCAACCAGGCATTGGCGGCAATGGATTTGTAGGTACCAATGATATCTGTGACGCTTTTTTCGTGTGGGTCATTGCCTTCAATTATGAGGATGCAGTGGATATGGTTGTGCATGACAATCATTGTTCCTGGAACGACATTGGCAAAGCGTTTTGAGAGATTTTCCCATTCTTTATATAAGATGTCGCGTAAAGTAGGGTGTAGAAACAAAGGCTGTAACTTCCGGGCGCATATGGTAATGGTATAGGCGCCTGGCAAATGATAGTCATATCCTTCAAGGCGCATCGGCTTAAGAGGGGTAAATTTTTTGCGGCGAGGTTTTTTAAATGCATCCAATTGATCTTCCCTTCCATTACTATTACGACTTTCTATATCTGTAGATACCCGGTATCTTCTTAAAAGCGGAAATGGGAGGTCGCTGATTTTTGGGGTGTCGTTTGCATGAAGAGATGCGTTCTTACTTGCTTTTCTCCTATAACAATGAAATAATTGCTTATATTGTATATAGTTATTCCATATGTGCTCTTGCCATTCATGGGTGGCTTTTTGTCTGTTTGTGTGTTTGTTTTGAGGTGCTTACGATGAAATTGTGGCGCTATGGGATTCCTTTGGAGCGTCTGGGGCAGCGCTATCGATTGGATGGGGTGCTGGGCAGCGGGGGTATGGCGGACGTCTGCCTGGCCTGGGATGAGCGTGAGATGCGTGAGGTGGCGGTTAAGGTGATTAAGCCGCAGGAGTTGGAGCAGCGGACCGTGGATCGCTTTTTGAAGGAGGCGGCTCAGGTGGCTCGCTGGCAGCATCCCAATGTGGTGCGGATCTATGGGGGGCTCGCCTGGAGCTGCTGGATGGGTCGCAGGGGTCGTTTGTGCCTTATATTGTGATGGAGTATGCCCAGAACGGGGATCTCCATAAGCGTTTGCGGCCCGGGGTGCCCTTCGCGTTCGCTCAGACGCTGGTGGTGTTTGAGCAGCTATGCCAGGCGGTCTCCTACGCCCATTCTCAGGGGGTGATCCACCGGGATTTGAAGCCGCTGAACATTCTTTTTCGGGCCCTTCCGGGTGGGGTGAGCAGGCGATTCTGAGCGATTTTGGTCTGGCGGTGGAGAAGGATGCGACCCATTTTACTTTTGCGGCAGGCGGGACGTTACCCTATATGGCACCCGAGCAGCTACGGGGCCGGGCCGAGCCGGCCAGCGACATCTTCGCGCTGGGGGTGATCCTCTATCAATTGTGTACGGGTCGGCTACCCTTCAAGCGTTCTCTGGTCGATCTGCGGAACCGTGCCCCCATCAAGCCGCTCATCCGACCCAGTGAGTTGTTTGAGCTGCTACCACCGGACCTGGATGATGTGATCCTGCGCGCCCTGACGGAAGATCCGCGCCAGCGCTACGTGGATGCCCTGGATTTCTGGGATGCGGTACAGGAGGTGATTTCGGCCAGCACGCTGCATGCGATCTCACGCCAGCAGTCGCTGCACCCACCCCGGCAGTCTTCGTTGTCGCACCCCTCCCTGCCGTCAGCTACGCCAGATGGCGCGACCCGCAAACCGCCCACAGCAGCCAATTCAATCTGGTCCAGCCCCAACCTGCCCGGCGACATGGACGACCTGGCCCCTGATGCTATAGCTTACATCGATGCATCTGAATACGAACTGGACAGCGAGGCGGCCCACCCACCACATCAGGAATCCGACGCCGCAGCCTATCCATCAATGCCACCACGGCGCAATTCAGACTATAAGAATACCGGCACGCCGGCACGCAGCTCGCTACGTACATCGCGCGGCCTCAACACCTCGCCAGGACACGCGGTCCCGCCCGCGAACACAGGCCGGGCAGCGGTCCCGCCAACGCGCGTGCTGCCACCAGAGGCCTACAGCTCATCCGGACAAAAAGCTGCCCGCTCAGGAGGCACCGGCCAATCTATACCAACGCGCCCACGCCGACCGGGCCGCAAGCTCACCATCGGCCTGCTCGTCAGCGCCTTACTCATTCTCGGCCTGCTCCTTGTCTTGCTCACACCCATCTTCCCGGGCCTCCACACCCTCACCGGCATGAGCGCCATATTTCCAGGAACCGCCAACAACCCGAGCGGTCCCACCATCACCATCGTCCCCAGCAGCAAAACCGTCACCGACAACTATGTACTTCAAGCCGTCACCACCAATCCCGACCCTCAGCAACTCCAAGTCAGCCTGCATAACCTGACCGCCACACCCACAACCCAGACTCGTCAGATAACTGGTACAGGCCACACCCAAACCAACGGAACAGTATCAAAAGGCATATTAACATTTCTTAATGGATCTTTTAATCCTTTCACAATATCTGTCGCTACTACTATACCAGGACCAAACGGAACGGAATTTTTAACGGATGGGCCAATTACCATACCGGCAGCTAATACTAACACCAATCGTGATGGTCAAGCAACAATTTCTGCCCACGCTACAAAGGTTGGAACAATAGGAAACATCCAGGCATTAAACATTAATCAAACATGCTGTACTACAGGAAATTTTGTAGTAGTTCAAAACACAAGTGCATTCACAGGCGGTCAAGATCCTGCGGATTATAAATTCGTGCAGCAGGAAGATGTGGATGCTGTGGTCAATCCACTGGTTAAGACGCTTACACAGCAGGCACAGGGCGATATCAACGGTCAATTAGCCGCCAATGAAAAACTGATCGGGAACCCGGATTGTACAAAGAATATCACCAGCAATAAGGGGGAGATCGGCGATCAGGGACACAATGTTACCTCGACCTCGGTGACGGTCTCGGCGACCTGTACTGCGATGGCTTATGATCAGAAAGGGGCCCAGCAGGTGGCCCAGGATCGCTTGCAGAGAATGGCGGCCCGCGATCCCGGGACAGGCTATGCCCGGGTCGGCAATATTACGTCGCAGGTGGTCAGTGTCAATCGTCAGTCGCAAAATATCACTTTGCTCGTCAGCGCACAGGGGACCTGGGCCTATCAGTTTAGCCCACAGAGCCAACGACAGCTACTCCAATCTGTGGCCGGAAAATCGGTCGGCGCGGCTGAGGCATTACTAAAACAGCAAAATGGCATCGCCAACGTGTTCATTCATATAAAGGGGGGTGACACAGCTACCTTACCAACCAACCCGGCCAGCATAAACATACAAATTCAGGACATCCAGGTACCAAAATCAGCCAATGGGTAATCCGTTGATACTGTATGCTTGACGAATCGACCCTATTCTTGAGATAAATAAGGTAGCAAATCTTTTATACCGAAAATCCGAAGCGGGAAAGAAAAAGAGAAAAGGATTAAGAATAGCCCTTCGCCCCATTCGGCCATAGCAGGGCATTTAATATACGACACGCAACAGCTAATCGTATAACAAAGATATAACATTAAAATAATAGAGTGTGTCTGATCCTCATGATCTCCGCGATCTTCGCGCTTGAGGTTGAGCGCCAAAGGCGCTCAAGAAGTCATCTTGTGTGGTGCAAAAAGTGGGCTGTGCGCACTTTTTGCACCACACAAGAGAAAAAAAGCTCGGGCGCGCCAGCGCACGTCCGCACAAGAACGGCATGCTTCCCATCTTGATGGGAGTCAGACACACTCGCAAATAGCGGGGGTCCAGGGGGCCTGCAAGGTCCCACAGCGGGGGTCCAGGGGGCCTGCAAGGTCCCATGGCGGGGGTCCAGGGGGCCTGCAAGGTCCCATGGCGGGGGTCCAGGGGGCCTGCAAGGTCCCATGGCGGGGGTCCAGGGGGCCTGCAAGGTCCCATGGCGGGGGTCCAGGGGGCCTGCAAGGTCCCATGGCGGGGGTCAGGGGGTGTCCCCCTGCTCATCCCCCACCCCTCGCCCGCCGCCGCAGGCGGCAAAAAGTTATACGCAGCCATAAAACATCTAATATTTGTGAGAATACTTTAATTTTGCATAAGCAAACTTATTCTTCTCTTTCCTAATCGATCAGTATAGTGTAAAATGAACGCCATAGGCGAGGAACGCAAATTTATGGCATAGAGGGATGGATTATGAGACAGGGTAACGGCACGGATCTGCTGGGAATGAATGACCCTCGAAGTGCAACTATTGGTGTCATCTATGTTTCTCCCAACGACGATCGCAAAAGTGTACTTGGGGCTATCTTGACCCAGGAAAAATTGAATCGCGAACAGATTGTAATCGTTCTTCCCAATCCAAATAAAGCTTTTCAGCGTCCACAGGATTTTGATGATTTAAAAAGTGTCCGCCGCAAATTGCAGGGTGAGATGGTCTTTATTGCCCGAGCGGCCCCGGGCCGGCAGAATTTGCGCGCCAGCGGCGCTTTCCTGTCTATGCATCCTTGGAAGATTATACGCAGACTTTACGCGAGGGTGGCAATCCAGCTACGCCCGCTCCACAGCCAGAACCTGCCCCGGAGAAGAAAAGCCGCTTCTTTGGTGGGTGGGGTAAATCGGCGGCAGGCGGGGCGGTCGCAGGTGCGGCCGCCGGGGCCGCTGCCAGCCGCATTGCGCAGCCACGCGATCCCAATTCGACGATGAAGTTTGAGGAGCCGGAGCCACAAACGGGCGCGCCAATCGCCAGTACGCCTTCGCCCCAGGTTCCATCGACGCCGCGCATGCCAAATACACCCAATCGCAGTACGTTGGATGATGATGATGATCTGGGCCCCACAACCGGTGGGACAGGTGTCGCGGGAGCCGCTGCCCTCGGAGCAGGTGCGGGCCTGACCGCAGATCGCATGCGCCGCGCTAATCGGTCGGCCCCTTTACCTCGCGATCTAGATGACGATGAACCAGCCAAAGCGGCCGATCCAGCTACCCGTACCCCTAATGCGCAGGCACAGAATCCCAACGCCACGCAACAGGGGAATAATGCCGCCGGGGGCAGCCCGGGCATCATCGACCTGCAGCCTGTTAATCCACGCGCCGCTGGTGGGACAAACACGGGTCGAACACCCGTGCGCAATCCAGCTAAACCCAACGAGCCACCCATCATCGTACCAACCGAACTGGACGACTCTGATGTACCACCACCCACCCATGGCGCGGGCCGCCGTCGCTCTGGCGGAATGGGTGCGGCCGCGATAGGCGCGGCTGGACTGGCTGGCGCCGCCGCTGCCAATCATGGTACCCCGGTAGCTGCGGCCTCTGGCAATACCGGCTCGATAGCGGCACAACGTCCACCCAGCGGCGGAGGAAATCCTCCGCAGCGCCCGGCCCGACGTAATCAGCGCCGCCCGGGACGACTCCTATTGCTACTCTTGCTCTTGCTCATTTTCTTGCTGGCAATGGGTATGCTAGCCTATGGCTGGCTGGCCCCGGCTAGCTTCCAGAGCACAGTGGTACAACCAATTTCCGGTATCCTACCAAAGGCTGGCTCAACCACTGCCGCTACCATTACCATCACGCCGGATAGCCATGTGGTGACCGACAACTACGTCATGCAGGCCGTCACATCCAATCCTAACGCCCAGCAGTTGCAGGTCAGCCTGCAAAACCTTAACGCTACCCCAGGAGCCCAGACACGTCAGGTCACCGGCACCGGCCATACCCAGACGCCAGCCGCTAAAGCACATGGCACACTAACATTTAAGAATGGATCGACCCAACCCTTTACAGTCGCCTCAGGCACTGTCATTTCTACAAGAGCCGGGGTAAGCATAATTACCGATGAACCAGCTCCAATTCCTGCCGCGCAACTAGCTACTAATACTATTGGTACGGTAACAATTAAAGCACATGCTGTTACTGGCGGTACGATTGGAAATATTGATGCTGGAACACTCAATGGAAATTGTTGCAATGCCAATAATTTCATCTTTGTGACTAATAATACTTTCGCAGGTGGTCAGGACCCGCAGGATTATACGTTTGTGCAGCAGGGGGATGTAGATGCGGTGGTGAACCCGCTGGTGGCCTCGCTGTCCAAACAGGCACAGGCTGATTTCACTAAGCAGTTGACGGCTAATGAGCAGTTGATCGGGACCCCGAATTGTACGAAGAATGTGACCAGCAATCGAGGAGAGATCGGCGATCAGGGGCATAATATAACGTCGACCTCGGTGACGGTCTCGGCGACCTGTACGGGTATGGCCTACGATCAGAAAGGGGCCCAGCAGGTGGCGCAAGACCGCTTGCAGAAGAAGGCGGCCAGCGATCCCGGGACCGGCTACGCCCTGGTCGGCCATATTGTAACCAACGTGGTCAGCGTCAATCGCCAGAAGGGAAATATATCCCTACTGGTGAGCGCGCAGGGGACCTGGGCCTATCAGATAGGGGATGCGCAGAAGGCGCAGTTGGCCCACAATCTGGCCGGCAAAAAGCTGGCCGATGCCCAGGCATTCTTGAACGCACAAAAGGGCTTTAAGAGCGTGGCGATCAAGCTGAGCGATGACAGCAAGACTTTGCCAGGCGATCCAACGCAGATTAAAATTGATGTGCTAGCAGTTTCTGGCTCAAATAGCGCACCGGGGGGCAACAATCCCCCGGTCAATGGGTCAGATACCACACCGACAGCACCAGCCGGGCGGGGTCTAGTTTCGTCTGGTTCATTGAAAGGATAAACGTACGCAATGCTGTCTCTTGAGGGCAAGCAACTCGGCAACTACGATATTATCCGCCGGATTCGTGTCGGTGGGATGGGAGCCGTCTACGAGGGGCGGCAGCGCACGGCCTTTGATCGTCGAGTCGCCATTAAGGTAATCCTGGGTGATTACGCCGCAGATCCTGATATGCGGCGGCGCTTCGCGCGCGAGGCGAAGACGGTTGCTCGCCTCCAACATCCACATATTTTGCCGTTGATCGAGTTTGGAGATGAACAGGGTATCCTGTACCTGGTGATGCCGTTTATCGAGGGTGGGACCCTCACCAGCTATCTGCGCCATAACCTTCCCGGCCTCGGTGAGGTCTCGACTATGTACCAGCAGATGCTGGACGCGGTCGAATACGCGCATGAACATAATTTAATCCATCGCGATATTAAATCCTCCAATGTTTTGCTTGAGCTGCGGCGCAATATGCCTCCCTATGCCTACCTGGCCGACTTTGGCCTGGTGCGGGCCATGCGTCCCGGTGATGCCAGCCAGGTCGGCAAGCCGATCCCTCTTGAGCAGGTGCCCGGAACACCACACTATATGGCCCCCGAACAAACAATGGGGATCGTGACCTCGTTGACCGATATCTATGCCCTGGGTGTTTTGCTCTATCAAATGCTGACCGGGAACCTGCCTTATAATGATCCCGATGAGGTGCGCGTGATTGAGATGCACCTGCATGATCCTATTCCGTCGCCGGGCGAACACGATGCCTCGATTCCGCCAGAACTGGATGAGGTGGTGAAAACGGCGATGGCCAAGCTGCCCGAGGAGCGCTATCCTACGGTGGCGGCTTTACGCGTGGCCTTTCTGGCTGCGCTGCAGGGTACCTCGGTACCTCTACCGGTCAAGGAAAGTGTTAAGCCAAATCGGGCCGTCAAGCCAACTATTCAGCTTGAACCCGAAGATCAACCGCCTGGCCAGTCGCCTGCCGCAGCGGCGGAGGTTCGTCCCAATAAACATGCCCCTGGCCTGCGCCGTCCGCCCGCAGACCCGCCCAGACCGATTATCATGCATCAACGGCCACGCGGCGGCGATAGCCCGCTCCCGGTGGCGGTCAGTGAGACCCGCGAGCGAGCAGACCACATTGAACGGCCTGAGCGCCTTGAAAGAATCACCGATGAGCGATCCGATAGAATTGAGCGTCCCTATGGCGCTGAGCGTGCTCGGCACCGGGTACGCATCACCGATGAGCCTGCGACCTCGAGGCCGCCCCGACAACGGAGACGTTTCCTCTTACTTTTAGCCCTGGTCGCCCTGCTCTTGCTGGCCATGTTACTGATCCCGCGTGTCTTCGGAGCCAGTATCTTCCCCTCCGATCTCGCCTTGCCCGGAATGACCAATGCCGCCACGGTGCGCATCACGCCTAAATCGAGCAACCTGGAGAATGCCTTCTTGCTGACCGCCTCTCCCCAGATCAAGTCGACCGATCTCAATGCCCGCGCCATCCCTGATCGCTTGCTCACCGTCACCGAGGCCGCCGAGACCATTATTACCACGACCGGTATCAATAAAACCCAGGGCCAGCAAGCCCACGGCGCCGTGCTATTTGTTAATACCTCGCCCAACGCGATTCCAGTCTCGAAAAATCTCATCCTCACCACCGGCAACGGCATTCAGGTACAACTGACGCAGGACGCCTCTATCCCACCCAAACAGGACAATCAGCCTGGCCGACTCAGTGTCCCGGCCGTGGCTGTCCAGACCGGTCAGGCCGGTAATATTTCCGCCAATGCCATCATCGGCGCCTGCTGCACACCTACTCTGTACACCAGCAATCCGGCTCCCTTCACAGGCGGTGTGGATGATGCCACAACCCATTTTTTCTCGCAAGCAGACCTGGATGGCTCTAAAAATAATCTACTCAATAAACTCAAACAGCAACTTGGCAAAGAATTACAGCAACAACTCAAAACCGGCGAGATCATGGCAGGCCAACCTGACTATAAGATAGTTATGGTCAATACCAATGATCCCGTCAACGCGACTGCCGACAAAGTACAGATCAGTATCAAGGCGCAGGGGGTTGTGCCAGCCTATCAAAAGAACGTCGCGGATGCGGCGGCGCTCGCCCTGCTCAATAGCTATGCCCAGAAAAAACTGGGCAATAGTTATCAGCTGCAAGGCCAGATTACCGTTAATGGACCCGACAATACCGAACCGGGCAGGGATGGTATCGTCTATCTCACGCTTAAAGCGCGGGGCACCTGGACCTACATCTTCAGCGATGCCCAGATCAAAAAACTACGCCTCCCCATCAAAGGAGCCACCGCCGACGTCGCTAAAACGTATCTGGCCGCGCAACCTGGCGTTGATAGCGTCGATATCCGTCTCCCCTTCGGCACCGACCACCTGCCCACCAATACCGACGATATCAACATCCTCCTCAGCCCACCGCCCGTAAGCGCCAATCCAGCACCCGATAGCTTTAATTAACCTCTGCAATAAAAACGATCAGTACGTGCGGGGCTTGCCCCCCAATACTTTTCATTTAAGAATAAATCAACGCATCGAAAGCAGCAATAAAAACGATCAGTACGTGCGGGGCTTGCCCCCGCTTTATCCGTTCAAGCCCGAAGATAACGCAATAGCTGCAAATCGCTTTTCTTGTCGCTTTTTTCGAGCGCCGAGGAAAGAAGCGGGGGCAAGCCCCGCACGTACTGATCGTTTTTATTTTTTCATTTCATTTATTGTTTTATTTCCTATTTGCTCGTAAAATTAATAATTGCATGCGCGGGGCTTGCCCCGCTTCTTTCCTCTCCGAGCGTGATTTCTAGCCTATCAAAAATGAACAATTGCTGGTAAAATAGTAGTATCATAGGAATAGTTTAAAACAGGTGTGGGGAGACAACTATGGAGCGAGGTTATCTAGACCAGACCTTCTCAACCCGCGATGCAGCAGGCGGACAAATTAATACGAGGAAAGCGGCAAGCGAAATGAATGGGCCAGAACTGACTAAGCCACAGCAGGAATTGAGCAGAATCGAACAGGCTATCAACAGCGCGCGCGTGGGCTGGACTTTATGCTTTATCGGCGAAGATCAATCTAAGAAGTTGGCCACTCTGACACAACATTTACGGGGTCGCGCCTCTTCTACAGGTGATGGCAAGGAAATCACTTCCGGTTTTTCTTATTGGGGCATCGGCCCCACACTGGCCTGGACGCATGCCTGTAATGATCCTTTTTACCTGGTGATGAAAGAGAGCATTGAGTCATTCCCTGAACGCTGGACGCAGATTTTGCCCAGCCTGGATCGCCAGAACTACCATTATGTGAGCCTGGGTGTCGGCACCGGTCATAAGGATCGCGATGTGTTACGGGACCTGTATAAAATTCATCCCGACCTCTTCTATTTTCCGGTGGATATGAGCCCTGAAATGCTGCGCGTGGGCGTTCAGGAGTCGACCAAGGGGGCTTCACTGGAACGACGCAAGGTGCTGCCCATCCAGCTCGATTTCTCAAGTCAACGCAATGTGGAGGAGTGCCGCGGCATCCTGGATCGCATTGTCGAAGATGATCCTATCCTGTTTTCTTTGCTGGGCAATACCCTGGCCAACTTCGAGAAAGATGGTACGCTGCTTAAAATTCTGACCAAATTGTTGCGTCCCCAGGATCGTCTGTTGCTTGAAGTGGCCTATACGGAGACGCTAGAGGATGAGGCGGTTCAGGAGGCGGCCGATGAGTATTCACGCAGCCGGCCGTTTACTGAGTTCGTCACTAGCTCGCTGCTGCAAAATACCGATCTGCGCCTCAACCTGGATGATGTCTCGTTTATCGGCGCGGTCGAACAGGATCGGGCGATTCGCATTAAGGCCCTCTACCATAATAATAGTAACGAAACCAGGAAGATCTCGTTGCCCGATCGCACCCATGTCGATTTTCCACCCCAGGATACGATTCGACTCTACCTGACCCGCAAATATACGCGCAAAGGTCTGGATGCGCTACTCAAAGAGGGTGGCCTCTCGCTCCTGAGCCGCGAACGCTCGGTCTTTGATCCCAGCAGGAGCCGTTTCGACTTTGGCGTGGAACTGATGCTGCTAACCTCCGCGCTCAGCACCCCGGCTCAGCCACGCCAATCGGCCTTTATCAGCTATGGGGCACCCGACCAGGAGTTCGCCAACCGACTCAACGAGGCCCTCAACAAAAAGGGGGTGCGCACCTTTTTCTTCCTGATGGACGGTGTTCCTGGCGAGAAGGCCTACCAATGGATGCAAAAAGGCGTCAACGAATTTGATCGTACCATCCTGATCTGCTCCCAACGCTCGCTTGAACGTCCAGCGGTCCTCTATGAGCTCGACTCGGTCTTATCGCGCGAGAGCCGCGAGGGTGGCAGCAAACGCCTGCTCCCCCTCACCCTCGACCGCCATGTCTTTGAAACCTGGAACCCTCAGTCCAGCCACCTCAAAACCGCGGTGCTGGATCGTATGGTCTGCGACTTCACCGAAGCTGAGCAGAGCGACGAAAAATTCAATGCCGCCCTCGATGTCCTCCTCAGCGCCCTCGTCCCACCAAAAAAATAAACACAAAACTTCATGAAAGCGGTAAGGAGCCAGCCCGCTGCGGGCTGGCTCCTTACCGCTTTCATGTAAGTAGAGCTTCACGTCGTTGCCCACTTAAAAATTGCTTCTCCCTTTCGGTCACAAAATGCTTGCTATTCACGTTATGGAATATAAGAGAATAAATCCAGTGAATTGGAGTATTATTATGAAGCGACCATCAATTATTTTAGTGATCGCTATCCTGCTAATCTTGCTAGCTATCGGTGGCTGGTTTATTATCCGACCTGGAACAACGCCATCCAGTGTCAGCAGTACGCACTGCACACCTCCGACCGCGCCCGCAAATAGCATAGGCGCTCCGGCCATCAAGCCACACCTGTGTACAACACCTACATTCACAGTGGACGATGTGCGCCAATACATCAAAGTCCATGGCTTCCAGGGTATGCGCATCAGTTCTGTAACACCGATATCCATTGCCAGTATCAAATTTGTATCCAGCAAAGAGGCCAGCCAGTTGATGAAAGGCGAGTCGACCGGTGTAGCAGACGACGCTATCGTGTGCTATGTACGCGTTACTGGTCAGTTCCCAGCTCCCAGCGGACCTCCTACGGGACGTATCGACAAAAAATCAACGCCAACACCTCAGCCAGTTTACAATAGTGGCGAAGAGGTTTTTGACGGCACCACCGGCAATATGCTGGTCATGGGCATTATGCCAGGCTAATCTAACCAGTTCCCGCCCCACGCGCCTGCAGGCTGCGCCACTCTTCGCGCTATAGAGAAAGGCGGCACAGTCTGCATTTTTATTGGAGCCCGCAAGGTAATATCCATCCTCCAATTGATCAGATAATTTGCTATACTGATAAGGCTCAAAAAAGTGGAGGATATGATTTCTTTTTTTGCGCTATTGAAATTTATAATTCATATCATGTATGCTTGTAATCGATAAACATGTGACACATTATTTGAGCTCAGAGGGGAGTAAATAATGGAAAATATCATCGTTGATACATCTTATGGCAAGCTACAAGGGGCTCAGGAAGGCCCGGTGTTGACTTTTAAGGGCGTACCTTTTGCGCGTCCACCGATTGGAGCATTGCGTTTCTGCGCTCCTGAGTTACCTGAACCCTGGCCGGGGGTGCGAGACGCCACCACCTATGGTCCCCGGGCACTACAGGCTCTGGATCCACAGCTGGCCGCCGAGGCTACGGTGGATGAAGATTGCCTGTATTTAAATGTCTGGACGCCTGGCCTGGGTCAGGGACGTCGTCCAGTATTAGTATGGATTCATGGCGGAGCACTTGTCTCTGGCTCTGGCTCTGAACCTCAATACGATGGTACAAAGTTTGCCTTCGATGGCGATATGATAGTGGTGACGCTCAATTATCGCCTGGGGGCTGCTGGCTTCCTCTATCTCGGGGACCTGCTGGGTGAGAAGTATGCGTCGTCGGGCAATTCTGGCTTGTTAGATATCGTGGCGGCCCTTAAATGGGTACATGATAATATCGCGCGCTTTGGTGGCGATCCTGGCCGGGTGACCATTATGGGTGAGTCGGCGGGCGCGATGTGTGTAGGGGCTTTGCTGGCCCTACCGGCAGCCCAGGGCTTTTTTCAACAGGCGATCCTGGAAAGTGGAGCGGGTCAGACAACTCGTGATACCGCCAGTGCGACCAGTTTTACGCGCCGTTTCCTCGCGGGCCTGGGATTAAGCGCCCATGACGCGAAGAAGTTGCTGACGCTTTCAACCGATGAGCTGCTGGCGGCGCAGATCCGCTTTATCCAAAGCGAGAGTATTGGGGGTGTGAGACACCTGCGCTACTTTGGTCCTGTAGTGGATGGTACGACGCTCCCACACTACCCTCTCGACGCGGTGGCACAGGGGAAGGGGGCCCGAGTCCCATTGCTGCTCGGCACCAACCGCGATGAGGCCCGGCTCTATATGGCACTCGATCCTCAATTGACCCATCCAGATAGGCAAATACTCCACACCTTGTTTGGCTCCAATAGCGCGACGGCAGCGGACGCCTATGCGACGGCCCGACAGAAACACCCGCCTGAGGAGGCCTGGGCCATCGTCCTGACCGACTATCTGTACCGGCTCGGGGTCATACATCTGGCCAGGGAGCAGGCATATCAGCATCTACCGGTCTGGCTCTATCGCTTCGACTGGGATAAAACCTCGCACGGGGCCTTCCATAGCCTGGAGCTACCATTCGTCTGGAACACATTGAACCGACCTCACCCACTCCAAATTCCGTTCCGCTTTACCTTTGGAGCCGAGGAATACGCGCTGGCCGAGCAAATGCATGCCGCCTGGATCGCGTTCATCCGTAACGGCAATCCTAATGTAACAACGCTACCACCATGGCCAACTTATGCAAACGATGAACGTGAAACGATGTTATTCAATACTGTCTCGCGCGTAGTATCACTCCCTCCCGAACAGGACCCGGCGAACTATCAACGTCATGGCCTGACTTTCTAACGTAGACAAACGATCAAGCAAGAGAGGGCAAGCACAAAATCGCTCTTAGCGCAGGTGCTTGCCCTCCCGACTGGCCTGTTCGGTTGAAACAGATAATTCAGGCGCCCGCCTCTTCTAGTGCCTGGGCATGTTCAAGATTATGGTTCATAGAATTGATCACCCAATCGTGCACCAATCCGCCCACATTAAAATGACGCGCATCCAATGCATCCAGCAAACTTAGCAAGCGCTGGTGAGCCTGGCGCAGCGCCCCCTCCAGCTGCTCAAACGTCTGCCCCTCCGCCTGGGCCAGAGCCTTCGCGTTAAAGTCCGTGGTATCATAATCCTTGTTTCCGGCCCCGGCCAGTAAAGCAGGAATACGATGTGATGCCTCAACCTCCCAGGCTCCTATGTGCGCCACAATCTCCCAGGCCCTCCAGCCATCAGGCAGGACCACGCCCCGCGTAGCTGCATCTTGCGCCGCACTCAACAAACGATTATGAGCCAGCTCAAAATCCAGCAGCATCTGCTCTTTCATACTAAATAATTCCTTTTCCCTGGAATTCTTCGCGTCCATCCAGAAGATAAAAATAATGGCACCATTATAACCGAAAGAAGGCCATTCGTCTCTATCTACCGACAGCAAAAAAGCCGCCTTTATCCCTATCCATCTGAAAAACGCAACAAGAAAAGCGAGGCGCATAGGTTCGGAGCTTGCCCCCAATACTTTTCATTGAAGAATCAATCAATGCATCGGACGCAACAAGAATAACGAGGCGCATAGGTTCGGAGCTTGTCCCCAATACTTTTCATTGAAGAATCAATCATGCATCGGACGCAACAAGAATAACGAGGCGCATAGGTTCGGAGCTTGTCCCCAATACTTTTCATTGAAGAATCAATCAATGCATCGGACGCAACAAGAATAACGAGGCGCATAGGTTCGGAGCTTGTCCCCAATACTTTTCATTGAAGAATCAATCATGCATCGGACGCAACAAGAATAACGATCAGTACGTGCGGGGCTTGCCCCCGCTTTTAATCTTCCCGCTCGAAAAAGCAACAAAAAGAGAATTTTGCAGCTATTTATATGAGAGCACGGCATTGTTATTGTTGATTTTTCGGGCAGGAAGATTAAAAGCGGGGGCAAGCCCCGCACGTACATGTCGTGTTTATTTTTGCTTTATAAGCATCTATTGTCAGGCGCTAGTCGGGTAGCTGGCTCAAGTGTTCATGGATAACCTGCCATTGCGCGCCAACTCGCTGGTCCCACGCCCGGCTCCCGCAGAAAGTCTGCTGCCGTCATCTACCTATCCTTTCAATCTAACTCAATTCTCGGTGAGCATGGGGCGCGGGCGCGCGCTCTGGATAAAGGCGTGGGCACGCTGTTCGTGGGGAAATGCTTTGACCAGAACCTGCTGGTATTCAACAAAGCGTTGGTTGAGCATACTGGAGTCAATCTCTTCAAGCAAGGGTACAATATGTCTGGCCGTAACCAGGCTGGCGTCCAGTTCGCGTTTGCGGGCGTAGGCTTCGGCGAGCGGCATCAGGGTGCGGGCCCGCCGTATGATCCAGGGCTCCGGCTGCTGCTCCAGCGCGGTCTCCAGGTGGTTGACGGCCCGCGAATAGTGCTTGAGGTTTAGCATAGAGCTGCCCGCCATCTGCTGCCATTGGGTGGCGTCAAATTCCTCATGCGGACCCAGCTTCTCGAGAAATTTGGCCGAGGCATCCAACTTCTCCTCGGTCTGATGAGCATCCTGCAGGAATGAGGCATTATAAGCCCAGTCCGTAAACAGGTGCGCACGCAGGCGCACATACGCTTCTCCCTCCTGGCTGGCGATCAAGCGCAGGGCCGCCTCGATATGGGCAATGGCGGACTCATATTGGCCGCGCACATTGGCGATGATGGCCTGCCAGTTGAGGTTCTGGGCCATATTCCAGATGTCGGCCCCTTCCAGGGCGGCGATATGCGCTTTGGTATAGGCTTGCTGGGCGGCGGCGTAAGAACCCTGTAGATAGGCGGCGGCCCCGATCAGGTTGTAGAGGCCAGCATACAGGCTATAGCGTACCTCTGGAAAGATCAGCTCATGGGTCTGTTGAACCAGGTAGAGCTGTGCCTGGGCCGAGACCAGTACTTCGGTGGGACGCATAGTATGGAAGCGCTGCCAGCCCTCCGATACGCTCTGGCGCAAGGTATCGCAGAGGTGTACGCGCTCTTCCATAGAGATATGTTTATCAGAGGATGGGATAATATCTTTAATCTGCATGATCTTTTGCCTGACACTGGGTGGCATACCCTGGGCGCCGCGCAAGATGACCCGCAGCGAGTTGAGTACCTCGTCAATGGTCCAACCCGCCTCAAAGAGGGTTGAGAGCTCGGTTGCATTCAAGGCCAACCAGGCGCCAGCGCGCTGCTCCTGGGCAATTTCAGGCTCCCTGGTGCCTGACCGGTGCTCCTGCTGGAAGCCTTTCTGCAACACCATCGGTGTGCGCTGTATACCAGCTGTGTGAGGATTGGTAGCTGATCCGGAGCCTGCTTGCTCCACATGTAGTGTTGTCTGCTCCTCTTCGACCAGGCCGAGCTCACGGGCGGTCATGCCAAAGTATTGGCAGAGGCGGCGGCGCGATTCCGCGTTGATGGGGTAACTGTGCTCGGCTCGCCAGACCGTCGATGAACCGATGCGGGCTTCATCGGCGAGCTGCTTGATAGTCAGGTTGCGTAGACAACGAGCGGTACGTAAAAGATGTGTACTCATGCGTTCTCTCCCCCCAGATAAATCGTGAGTCATCTGCCATAGATATGAGTGAGTTGCGTCGTTGTATATCCCGTACAAAAGTACATGCCAGTGCGCTGAAATAAATACATCGCTGTACCTATCCTCAAATAATTCCCGCTATCCCTGCGCTTGCGATATGGCCTTTATCTATTTTAATAGTACCATATACATTCATCCAGTAGATACATTGTATACCTTTATAGCTATTATGATGAACAAAAAATGATAAAGCGGTCATCAGTTTTTATTCAGTCTCCACTAATAGATTGACCTCGCTGCAGCTTATCCATTATTCATTAGGTGTATCCCTTTCCCGCCACGGTCGGCGGGAGCAAATCGGAAAGGAGAAGCTATGCTCATCACATCTGTTCGAAGACAGAACATATGGCGACATGGTCGCGCTCTGTTGATGATTGGAGCATTGGCGATGCTTATTAGTGTGAGTTTGTTCCAATTCCAGGCCAATCAGGCCAAAGCAGCGGGTACCGGGTACTGGCATACCAGCGGTTCACAGATCCTGGACTCGAATAATCAACCGGTGAGAATCGCGGGTATTAACTGGTTTGGCTTTGAGACGGCAAATTATGTCGCTCACGGACTCTGGACGCGCAGCTACAAAGATATGTTGGATCAGATCAGTAGTCTGGGCTATAACACGATCCGCCTACCCTATTCTAACCAGCTATTCGATGCGGGTAGTACACCCAATGGTATTGATTTTTCAAAAAATCCAGACCTGCAGGGGCTGAGCGGCATCCAGATTATGGATAAGATCATCGGTTATGCTGGTCAAAAAGGACTACGCATTATCCTGGATCAACATCGGCCGGATTCGGGGGCGCAGTCGGCCCTCTGGTATACGTCGGCCTATCCTGAATCGCGCTGGCTCTCGGATTGGACGATGCTGGCTCAACGCTATGCCAATAATCCAACCGTGATTGGAGCTGACCTGCATAATGAGCCACATGCGCCAGCCTGTTGGGGCTGTGGCGATCCCGCTACCGATTGGCAGGCGGCTGCCCAGCGAGCAGGCAATGCTATTCTGGCGGTGAATCCTAACTGGCTTATCTTTGTTGAGGGCGTGGACTGCTATGGTCCTGGTGGCGCGACCAGCGGCGATTGCTACTGGTGGGGCGGCAACCTGGAAGGTGTGGCGACCAAACCGGTACAGCTGAACGTCGCGAATCGCCTGGTTTATTCGGCCCATGACTATCCAGCCAGTGTCTACAACCAGACCTGGTTTAGCGATCCGAATTATCCTAACAACCTGCCAGCCGTATGGGACAAACACTGGGGCTATATCGCCAAACAAAATATTGCCCCGGTCTGGCTGGGTGAATTTGGCACCAAGCTGGCAACCCAATCCGACCAGCAATGGTTGACAACCCTGGTCAATTATCTGGGCAAAGGCTCTGGTGGCATTAACTGGACCTTCTGGTGCTGGAATCCTGATTCTGGCGATACAGGCGGTATCTTAAATGATGATTGGACGACGGTCAATCAGACGAAACAGAATTATCTGACCCCGATTGAGTTTGCCCTGGGCGGGAATAATCCACCTCCCACTCCAACTCCATCCAATCCAACTCCAACACCGCCTAACCCGACGCCGACTCCACCTAATCCGACACCGACACCAACTCCGCCTAATCCTACCCAACACCAACCCCGGTTAATGGTGTCTCGTTACAGATCGACTATAAGGTTAATAATCCTGGTGTCATTACTACCAATGAGATCCGCCCACTCTTTGAGGTGGTCAATAACGGCCAGAGTGCCATTAATCTCAGTGATGTCACGATCCGTTACTGGTATACGATCGATGGCAATCAGCCTCAGACCTACAACTGCGATTATTCGGGAATCGGTTGCGCCAATATCAGTGGTAAATTCGTTCCGGTTTCGGGACGCACTAATGCCGATTACTATCTGGAGGTAAGCTTTACATCCGGCGCAGGTAGCCTGGCGGCGGGCGCGACCAGTGCCGAGATTCAGGATCGCTTCAATAAAAATGATTGGTCTAACTACAATCAGGCCAACGACTATTCCTTTAATGGTAGCCAGACTAATTATGCACCCGCTCCAAAAATTACTGCCTACTACCAGGGTCACTTGATCTGGGGCACCGAGCCCTAAATTCAGTATAAAGGAGGTAGTTACCATGCATAAAGGGGGCCATTCTCGTGCGAGAGAGGATGGCCCCCTTTGCGATTACAGCCTGTCACCGACAGGCGTCCGGGCTTTAGCTGATGGTATAGTTGATACGCTGCCAGTTGTGGCCGCCATCGCTGGTACGCAGCAGGTATTGATTGCTGGTAGCAGTGATAAAGAAGCCATCGTGGCTATCGATAAAGCTCAGGTCGCCGATAACGCCGGTAGAGGTCACCTGGAACCAGTGGAGTCCGCCGTCGTTGGTGGCAAAAACCCGACCATCCCTGGTATCAGCATAAATGTGGGCGGGATCAGCCAGATTGACCATGTTGGGAGTGAAGTTGGTAAATTGCTGTGTATACCAGTGGTTACCACCGTCATTACTGGTGTAGATGCACAGACCACTGACACTCCGATCCGGGGTGTAGACGTAAACAGGCATGATGCCTTGCTGGCCGAAGAAGAGGGGCGGGGTGGTCGTGTAGTGCGCATTCTTCAAGCCTGGAATAGTCGGAAACTGCTGTAGATGCCAGCTTTTCCCGCCATCATGAGAGACGGATGCAAAGGCATGATCCAACGTCGAGGCCCCGGTAAGATTATTCATATCAAACGGGTCCTCAGTATACCAGATGTTATTGGCATCCTTCAACGAGATACCAGAAGCCTGGCCATTGATATACAGTCCCTGAAGCACCTGTGTGTAATCTGCCAGCTTGCTCCAGTGTAGCCCACCATCCGTGGTATGGTAGACGTCGCCCAGGATACCTGAGCTCATCCCATAGGCGACGGAGAACGAGAGCCAGCCATCATTGGCATTCAAAAAGTGTGGCATATCGGTGAGATATGCACCAGCGGTGTTCGCGATCTGCACCTGCTGCCAGTGAATCCCACCATCGGCGGTACGCAGTACTTCGATATTCCCGCCGACGGCTATGTTGGCCACCCAGGCATATTGACTATTCATGAAATCGGCCTTTGCCAGGCGGTTCAACACGGTCCCGGATGGCGTCACATTCTGCCAGTGCCAGCCGCCATCGCGCGTCTTTAAAATTTTGCTATCCGTTAAGGCCCATCCATTTGAGTAATCCAACATACGTATCGAGGTCAGAGGCTCCTGTGGAGCAGCCGCGCGGCCGGCGGCAAACACCTGTGAACCCTGGCCCGCCACGCTCAACACAGCAGCCAGCATCACAAGTGCCGCCACCCTCAACCACCATCTTTTTACTATCCGCCCAACGTTTTTTTTATGCATTCGCATATTCATACGCCTGCTTCCTCTCAATCGTTCCATGCGGCCCTGCTCAAATCCTGAGACTATAGGGATGCCCATCGCATGAACTGGCGCCATCGCAGCTGGCAATGCTCGCATTTGACATTCAATAAACAGCTGCTTTTCTCTCTATGCGTAGAATACAGCAAACACATGCTTTCTACTATGAACTACGTCACAAATAGAAAATCATCCACCAGGAAATTAGATTCATAGCATCTCACCCAATAAAAATTTCCTCAACAAGATATGTATCCTACGCACCAACGCTTCGGTAGACACTCTGAACAAGACGCCTTCAAGGAACGACATATTCGCTGCAGGCTTGCTCTCACGGCAAATGTTCTTGAGAGCAAGCCTGCTTGCTGCTATACTGGAACAGCACAAATAGGAGTGGCGCCCCGCAGATACGATGATCGATGCCAGCAGCTATGACTATTACTATTTACAATCAGGGGATTCCGGCGCCATTTATATATTTTGGCTTGTAGTGCATCCTATGCAACAAAAAAATGGAGTGCGACTCATGAGTGAGACGAGATCATCGACCATGGCGATACCAGACCTGGATACGCTGGCCGCGGAAGCGGTGCGCCACCTTCAGGCATTGTTACGTTGCCAGACGGTCAATCTTCCTGGGAACGAATACCTGGCCGTTGACTACTTGCGATCCCAACTGGAACAGGAGGCCGGCATTGAGATCCGCATTCTCGAACCAGCACCGGGCCGCCAGAGCATCTGGGCTCGTGTGCGAGGGAGCGGGGCACAACGTCCGCTGCTACTTCTGTCGCATACCGACGTTGTGCCCGTAGAGCGCGACCATTGGACGGTTGATCCGTTCTCTGGTGAGATCCACAATGGCTATATTTATGGTCGTGGGGCCGCCGATATGAAGCAAATGACGGCGATGGAATTGACCCTTTTGCTGCACATGGCTCGTCAGGTACGAGAAGGAGGCCCTCTGCCCGGTCGCGACATTATCCTCCTGGCCGTCGCAGATGAAGAACGGTCTGGGACCTGGGGCATGCGCTGGGTTGTTGAGAACATGCCTGAATTGGTCGATGCCGAATATGCACTCAATGAAGGGGGCGGCTTCGCGTTTGAGCTGGGCGGCCAACGCTTATATGTGTGCGAGACAGCTCAAAAAGGCTGTGCCCATATTACGCTCCGTGCCTCTGGGACGCCCGGACACGGCTCCGTTCCCCATAACGATAATGCCATTGCACGCCTGGCGCGGGCGATCCGGCGCCTGCATACGACGCCGCTCCCGATGCATGTCACCCCCACGACCAGGACGTTTCTCCAGGCGCTGGCTGCCACACAGACGCGTGCACGCGGCCTGCTGCTGCAGCAAGTTCTCAATCCGGCTCTGTCAGAGATGATTTTGAAGGGCCTGGAGCCGGGCATCGCTAATCCCCTGCGCGCCATGCTGCATAATACAGCCTCGCCAACTATCCTGCAGGCCGGTACCGCCGGGGCAATCAATGTCATCCCCAGCGAAGCCACTGTACAACTGGATGGGCGCAACATCCCTGGTCAGACGCCAGAAGCCTTTGAGCGAGAGATTCGCAATCGCATTGCTGACCCCAAAATCGCAATCACGCTTGAGCAGGAGAAACCTGGTCACGAGCTGCCTTCAGCTACTCCCCTGTTTACAGCCCTGAATGCGGCCATCGCCGCCGCCGATCCAGGAGCCAGCGTCGTCCCTTATCTGCTACCGGCGGTCTCCGACTCATCCTACCTTGCCGCTCGCGGAGTGATCTGCTATGGATTCATTCCTACGCGCCCGGAACCCGGCTTGCCTTCGCCCCATGAGTTAGCCCATGGACATGATGAACGGGTGTCCGTGGCCAATATCCAGTTTGGCATGCAGGTGCTGACCAGGACACTGATGCAGCTCACATAAACGCTCGCATGCCCGATAGGTAACGCTCTTAGCCAATGCCCGACCATGCGACGAAATAGAGACCCCGAGCCGCCCGCAAGCAATGAACGCTTCCGGGCGACTCGGGGTCTACAGGTGCTCTTTGACGCTTTATGCTTTCGCTTGAAAGGTGATGGGTAACGATTGGATGACGTAGACGATGCCCGCGTTTACTTTGATGGGCACATCGGGGACGCGCTTGATGTCTTTGAGCTGCTCCAGCATCATGGGTAGCAGGATGCGCGCCTCTAGCCGGGCCAGCGGAGCACCAATGCAGAAGTGGATGCCGTGCCCAAAGGTGAAATGCCGGTTGGGCTCGCGCTGCATGTCAAAGCGGTCAGGCTCGGGAAACTGCTCGGGATCACGGTTGGCCGAGGCGTTCCAGACCAGGACGATGGAGTTGGCTGGAATGGTTTTTCCACCCAGCTCGACATCGCTGGCGGTGCGGCGGAAGGTAAACCAGACCGGCGGCAGGAAGCGTAGTACTTCTTCGATCGTCGTTGACATCAGGGCTGGATCTTGCCGCAAGCGTTCCTGTAGCTCGGGATATTCGGTGAAGCAGTACATGGCGTTGGCGATCAGGTTTTTGGTGGTCTCCTGCCCGGCTGCCAGCAACAGGATACAGAAGCTGACCAGTTCGTTCTCGCTCAGGCGCTCACCGTCGATCTCGGCCACGCTCAGGCTGCTGATCAGGTCCTCACGGGGAGAACGTCGGCGCTCTTCCAGTAGGCGGGCAAAATAGGCATACATCTGCTGCTCCATCGTGTGGCGCATCTGCATGGCCTGCTCCGGCGATTCGGGCCGGGTATTCCCATCTTCTCCACCCGCCCAGCGACGAAAAATATCCCAGTCTTCGGCAGGTACCCCTAGCAGTTCAGCGATGACTTTAGCTGGAAAGGGAAAGGCGATATCCTTTGCCACGTCCATCTTGCCAGTTGGCAGCACCTCGTCCAGCAATTCCTGCGCGATCTGCGTCACGCGATCAGAGAGATGGTTGACGGCGCGCGGCGTGAAGGCCTGGTTGACCAGGTTGCGTAGCTTGCGATGGGCCGGTGGATCTTTGGCGACGACGGTCCCCTGTAAAAAAGTATCCTCGGAAAAGCCCGGCACATCCTCAGACGAAAAATGGGTAGGATCAGTGAGTGCCTGCTTCACATCCTCGTAGCCGAAAACATGCCAGATATGTGATTGTTCATCATAATAAACCGGCTGGCTACTCCTCATCGCTGTAAACCAGTTAAAGGCTTGCAGTGTTTGCTCGATAGGTAACACCTGAAAAGGTGAGAAACCTCGGCGCTGGCTTTGCTGTTGCATAGATCAAACCTTTCTACCTTACTATTAGCTATCTGCCTTGTCTACGGAGAAGGTCAGAAAAAAGTTCCTCTATCACTATGTTAGCCCATGACATGGAACACATGAAAGGGCATTTGGTAATTCCTTCATTACATAATCGATCTTGTTATCTGCAAAAAGATGTTCTGAATTACAAAGGGTCTGATTTTGGTGCCCCCTGGGATCGTAGCACTCGCGTGCGTGCGTGTGCTGACGCACCCGAACAGTATTTATGGGTGATTTGTGGAATTGTGCGATGCACAATTCCACAAATCACCCATAAATACTGAAGATTTTGGTTCTTTTCATCCAGAGGCTTTTCAGGTCATGATAGAACAGCGAAGTGCACAATTCCGCAACTCACTCTTACATATAAGATATTGGCCTTTAGAGCTCAAAATTATCTCTTTTGGTAGATTTTACAGATTCTGATACCTAAATCTCTTTTTAATGGAAGTTGCAGGCCTGGGCAGAGCCCAGGCCTGCAACTTCCATTAAAAAATACGCTCGGGCGCGTCAGCGCACGTACGCATGCAAGACAACACAGCAGCAGGCTATAAATATATAATCTGCCCCGGTGGGAACCTTTTGCCTGTCACCTGCCGTACTATTGCTACAGAAGGAGCTAATAAGTACTTTGTACTGCATATTGCAATTACAGCTTACTCTGTTCAGCAATAGATTGCGAAAGGATCTGCTCAATGGCTACCCTTAATCTATCTTTTTCGATTAGCGGTTTATTAGGGCGCATCGTAACAGGACTCGGCAGCCGCCGTGGCGGGGGCCGCAAAGCTCCTGTCCATGAGCGCGATAGGTTTAAAAAGTTTACTAATAGGGCCCGGGCCGTACTGAGTCTGTCTCAAGAAGAGGCGAGTCGCTTAAAACATAGCGCGATTGGCCCTGAGCATTTTTTATTGGGCTTACTACGCGAAGGCAATGGTATTGCGGGACAGACACTTGCCAGTCTCGGAGTCGAGCTCCAGCAGGCCCGCCAGCTGGTCGAGGAGCATATGGGACGTGGCACAGCCTCGGCGTATGGAGAAATCGGCCTGACTCCAGGCGCGAAACATGTAATTGAGCTGGCTATAGATGAAGCGCAGCAGCTCAACCATCACTTTCTGGGCACCGAACACCTGCTGCTGGGCCTGCTGCGCCAGGGCGAAGTCACAGAGATCCTGGAACGTCTGGGCCTGAATATCGAGCAGGTACGCACGCAGACCCTGGCAAAGATGCATATCAGAGATACTAAGAGTGATCCAGAGCATCCTTAAGGGAACAACGCGCTGTCCGCTAAAAGGATTATTCCTGGAAAAGCCGCTCCCCATCAGGTATACTTTTTCCAAAACCAGTAAATTGCATTCTTGAGCAACAGTTCTCGTAAATGTTGCTCAAGATAAAAAAAGAGCAGAAAAGTTTGTTGAAAAGAGATGAAAAATGTTATTTGCAGTGATTGGCAGCAGCGCCGGAAAGACTCGCGACGAGATTATGGCCATCTACCCTCGCCACAAGGCATTCCTGGATCAGTTCATTGCCCGCGACGAGGTAGTGGGCGTAGGTCCTTTTACTGACCCAGGAGGTGGAAATATGGCGCTCTTCCGTAGCCGGGCCGCCGCCGAGGCTTTCGCCAGGTCGGACCCGTTCTACCTGGAAGGTGTCGTGAGAGAGTATCAGATCAAGAATTGGGGTGATAACATGCTTTCCTGATCACGACTTCCGAGCGAGCACGGCAAATTCTGGTGGATCGATTGGGGATTATCACGAAGCAAGCTCTACATTACGCGCTATCCGCAAAAGGAACGGTCGATCAAACGAACGTTGGTTACAACCTCAGACATTTGCTCGTTTTAATATTCATCTGTTTATATATTTTTATGTATGGTGAAAGGAGGCGACACGATGATTATTCATAAGCATTCAACACTATTTATGGTTTTAATGGTTCGCATAGAAGAGGATTATCTTATTTGATGCTAGAATTTAGTGGTCGTATTCGCTTACTGCGCGCTTTTAAGTATCGACCTTTCACGTATTTATGGATCGGGCAAACTATTTCTTCGCTTGGCGATGGCGCCTATACAACCGCGCTGGCCTGGCTTATCCTGGTGCTGACGGGCTCGGCCACGGCAATGGGGATTGTGGTGACGGCGAATGCGCTGCCCCGCGTACTCTTTCTCTTGCTGGGAGGTGTGGTCGCCGATCGCCTGCCCAGGCGCTTGATGATGCTGTTGTCGGACGGTAGCCGGGCCGTTATCGTGCTGCTGATCGCGCTTTTGAGCTGGACGCACCAGTTGCAACTATGGCACCTGGTCGTGCTGTCGCTCTTCTTTGGCATTGTCGATGGCTTCTTTATTCCCGCCTACCAATCGATCCCGGCTCAACTGGTTCCCCGGGACGATCTACCCTCGGCCAATGCCCTCAATGAACTCAGCCTGCGCTTCAGCCAGTTCGTGGGACCCCTGCTTGGCGCGGCCTGTGTGGCACTGGTCGGCCCTGGCAGCGCCTTTGGCCTGGATGGACTGTCCTTCGTGCTCTCGACGCTCTGCCTGCTGGCGATGCGTCTACCTGCGCGCCTGCTTGAGCCAGCCCCTCTAGCACCTGAAACAAATATTGGTCGCCAGCAGGAGCTCAACGTTGCGCAGGCAGCTGAAGCCGAGGCGGAACGTCAGGGGGTACGTGGTGTGTTCAGCGATATGCGCGCCGGCCTGGACTATGTGCTCGGTTCGACGTGGCTCTGGGTGAGTATTGTGATCTCGGCCGGCGGCAATGTCTTTAGCGGCGCGGCCCTGGAGGTAGCGCTGCCGAAGCTCATTTCGAGCGTCTATGGATCTGGTGTCTGGTTGCTAGGCATGCTGGCCTCGGCCAGCGCGATCGGCTCAATCGTGGCCGTCCTGATCGTGGGCCAGCTAAAGCAGATCAATGGACGTGGCCTGAAGATGTATTTCTTCTCGATCATCAGCGGGCTCGCACTGGCGCTGATGGGCTGGCCCCTGCCACGCGGCAGCGAGCCGCTGGTCGCCGGTATCGCCAGCGTCTTCATCGGCTTTAGCATGGGTTTCTTCAACGTCAACTGGTTCATCATCCTGCAACAGATGATCCCCGACAAGTTCCTGGGACGCGTGAGCAGTATCGATATGATGGGCTCGCTCTGCCTGACTCCGGTAGGCCTGGCGTTGGGAGGCATCATCACAGATAGTATCGGCCCCGCCTGGTCTTTATTGGCTGTGGCATCATCATCACCCTGCTGAACCTGCCCGCCCTGATGATAAGGGGGATTCGCCAGCTCAATTAAGATCCCCCCACTTTTCAGCCTGCCAAAAGCAACCCAAAACACGACCTGTTGCTTACATCTTAGAGTTGGCCGATCAAGCGAGCAAGCTGGGTGCGCTCGCTGGCCGCATCTTTGACCGCAACCGGCAGCACCAGGAGTTCGTCCAGGCCGCTGGAGAGGAGCTCGCCAAAGCGGGCGGCGATCGCCTCGGGTGTACCAGAGATGACCAGGCTATTGACCAGCTCGTCCGACATGGTCCCATCGGGTCCAACCGGGAAGTCGGCATCGGCAAACATGCTGGCATAGAAAGGGAGCCTCCCATAGCTGGCGATCTGCTTGCGCGTGGCTTCCAGGACCGCCTGGTGGTCGTCGCTCATCGCGGCCAGTACGTGGGCCACCACTGGCGGGGCGCTCCGTCCGTGCTGGGCCGCCGATTGGCGCAGGGCCGGGACCGCCGTCTTCAGCAGGTAGGGGACCGGACATAACCAGGGGAGCGCTCCGTCGGCGATCTCTCCGGCAAGCTGGAAGGCCCCACACGCAGAGTTGAGATTAAGATTGGTATCTGGCAGTCCGTGGCAAGGTTGTGTTGACATTAAAGAAGTTGCCGTGGTGCTCGACCCTACCCTGCCATAAGGCTCCCCGCAAAATCTCAACGTATTCGCGCAGATGCTCCAGCGGCTTCACCATCTGGATACCATACATGCCTTCGATGATAGGTCGGTGGCTGGGACCAATACCCAGGCGCAACCGACCCGGGGCCAGGTCGTTGATGGCCAAAGCCTGCATGGCCATCGTCAGCGGGTGGCGTGGATAGGTCGGGATGATGGATGTCCCTAGCCGGATCGCATTGGTCTGCGTGGCTGCGGCCGCCATGGTCGTCAGGGTGTCCGGACTGAGCGGCATCTGCGTCATCCAGATCTGGCGCACGCCAACCCCTTCGGCCTCGACGATGGTACGCACCGCCTGCGCGGCATTTGAGCCATCCAACACCAACCCAACACGTTCACGTGCTGGCTTTGAGGCAAACGGCGACGTTCCAGTAGCTGGTGCTATATTCTCATTTTGCATAACTCTTCTACCTTTATACGTATACGTATACGCGGGGCGCACCCGGTGGCCCGCGCATAAGCCTACGACAATGAAAAACGAATATCCCTCTATACTATAACACTCACTAATAATGGGCAGTGGGCAGCCCCGGGCAGCCCGGAAGAGTTGAAAGTATTGATCGCCTCTGACCACACGATAATTTGAACCCAGGTGATCGACCACATATTTGATGTCGGTTGGACTGAGATTCCAGGAAATCGCCAGGGCGGAGATGAAAAGTGGTGAGCGTCCGTTCCACTGGCTGGCACTGAGGCGGATAGCCTTAAGCATATCCAGGCGCGTGGTCGCGGTTACCTGGGTAGAAACAGGAAGATTACCCGCCGAGACAGTCATGCGGCTGATGGGATTCCACCAATTGTAGAGGATACCACTGGTATGGGCATACGCGCTATAGGCATGCGAGACGTAAGAAGGGATGGTGGTCTGATCATCGATGATGAATATAACATGCAGGCCCGCCTTCTGCATATAGTTGTTGGATTGTCGCATAAAGCTGTTCAGATTACTGAACAACCAGTTCGAGGGATAGGCATAGCCACCTCCCGAGGGTCCAGCCACCAGGTAGTCGTTGGCGCTGGCGGTCAACTGGTAATGATTGAGCATGGTGGGTGCGGCATCATACAACAAGGGGTTGATCGACCAGTTTAAGGGCACGTTGCCACGCTGCGGGTCCTCCCACAAGTGGCGCATGGCATGCTGCACGTACTGAAAGTTATCGCCCTCACTCATGGTAAATGTCACATAGATCTTGTTGCGCAACGGCAGGCTGGGCGCCGTTTTCTGGAGCAATGATGGTGCTCGGACACCTGAGAAGACGGTGAGGTTCGAGAAGTAGTCGGCGGCTATCGTGTAGACGCCATAGCTAGAGGTCAACCTCACGCCACGAAACTCTTTGTCGTACCAGCCCAGATAGGGCGTGCCGGGTGTAACGGTCGAGAGCACCTGCCGGAACAGGTTGATCTCGGTCGGACTCTGCAGCGAGAACCAGAAGACCATGGCCCGATTGGCCACAGCGTAGTCGCGCAGGTAACCATAGGTCGTGACGTGACCAGCGATCTGGCTGGGTGTCGTAGGAAGCAGCCCGACCAGTAGACGGTGCGAGGCGCGTGGCCAGAGGTTCTGGACCTGCCAGATGTTGGCCTGCAGGTTGCTGCTAAATTTGCCGCGCAGATCGGCCAGTACAGACATATTATACGGTGCGGCCGTCAGCCTCTTCATCAATTGCGGGCTGACCACTACGCCATCATCCAGACCGGCCATGGTGGTCGCGACGTTGACGCTGTCGATAATATGTGGATCATAGACGATCACGCCACGCGCTGTCGCAATATATTTATCAACCACCTCCCAGGGATCGGTATGCAGCGTATAGGGTACATTGAGGCTTTGCAGCCAGGTGCTGGCCCCTCAGCCGGCTCCCCTTCCTCCAGGTAGATCTGCGGACGGCTGCGATTCACCAGGCCCTGCAACGTTGCCAATAATAGACACAGGTCGCCCGGCTGATTCGTCACCCGGGCGACATCCAATTCATCGGGGCTGGCAAAAATTGGTAGTGCCTGCCCCTGGGGCCAATAGATGCCATCGGCCCCATCAGCATAGTGGGAAGCCAGGCGCGCATGGGCAGAAGCCGAGCGCGCTTGCGGTTGGAAAACATTGTGGTTAACTGAAGAAACATTGAAGCAGAATAGCTCGATGGTAATAATACCAAAGCACAGCAAGCAGCGCGCCAGGTGTTGTATGGGCGTAGTAGTGGTTCTCGACATCAGATACACTCCTCATCGCAGCAAAAAAACCCTACAACCTCACATTTATTTCACCTATTGTCCTCCACCCACCTATTGCTTCTCCCTGTTGCCAAAAAAATGGAAATAAGGCCACGAGGTAGATATCCATTTAGAACATCGTCACACTTCGTAATCTGGCACGACCATTACGAGCGAACAGTGGAGAATCAACCACCCAGACACATACATCATACATCTACATCTATAGACATTCAGGACCGATGAACCGGTATCAACTAGAGTATATATTATTTTAAACCCATCAATACACTTTCTAGCCTCGTCTATAGTCATAAAACACGACCATATACGTTTTTTGTGCCCACCAAAAAACTCATAAAAAGAAAAAATATATGCCCCAATAAGCGGCATAGCACTGCTGAGGTTTCGTGCGCAGAGGCGTTGGTGGGCCGTCGCTTATGATTCTGTTACCTATGTGTTAAAAGAACCGTTTCTGTGTCTATATACAGGAATCAAATCACAGGAGGCTCCGTCATGGATATGCAACCAGCACAAAAAAGACAGCCACAAGTACGAGCACGAAACACATTAGCGCTCACGGGATGCATCATACTGCTGCTCACGTTCCTGATCGGCTTGGTCGCGCTGATCTACGCGAACTACCAGAACAGCCTCCCATCCACAAACCAGCATGGCTTTGGCGCCTATAGCATACTCTTTGTCCTCATCACGCCACTGCTCGTGCTGGCCGCCATCGGCGTCGTCACCCTCCTGAGTGGCCTGGTCGTCGCCTGGATCAAAAAAAGACAGCGCTAAGCTACGATTTCGCAGCGTAAAGAGTGGAGTGACCCATAAGGGATATTATCATAATGAATGCACCAATAAGCACGTACAGATCGTGCTTATTGGTGCATTTGATGGCGTGTCTGGTTGCTAGATGAAATGTATTGCGCCTCCGAGTGTTTAGCCTACACGCTGATAAGAGTTTTGGAAATCATCCTGGATGAGGTGGGCCTGGCCGTCGATGTGCAGGACACTTTCCTGCTCAAGCTGGCGAACGCGGTAGTGCCAGCCAGCGGGCAGGTGCAGGCGGTCACCAAGCGTCTTTAGCTTCGCCTCTGTCAGAGTGGGGTCCACTTTCAGCGAGTAGCTTTGCATGATATAGGTTGTGCCATCGGGCGCAACCAGCTCATAGACCTCGCGACCACGGTCAAAGACATAGGTGGTCGTACGCGCAACGATGTTCTCGGTATATGGTTTCTGCTTGAGTCCCCGAACACGGTGGCGAGCGGAATGCGCACAGTCGCCATGCGCCGCATCTGCAAGGCGCCAAAGGTAAAACGCTCTTGACTCACATCCGCGCTGGCGATCTTATCCATCAAAAAGTAGCGCGGACCATTGAGGATGGCCCCACGGGCCTTGTACTCTTTTTTAATCGCCTCGGCATCCAGGGTCTGCCAGAGATCATCGGGACAATCGTTGAGGCCCAGGGTGTTGTAGACCGTTGCCTCCAGGTGGTTCAGGTGACCCGTGACAAGCAGTACCTCGCCGTAGCGCGCGCCGTGCATCTGTCCACGCAGCTGCATCTTTGGCATACCAGGCGCCATGGCAACCTGTGGCAGGGGATTCGCCTGCATGAAATTGACGACCTTTGTGGCCAGGATGGGACCAATATCCTCCTGAATAAAGTGGCCCGCCTCGAAGCGTTCGTGCGGCTGACCGTGCGCGCCCGGAACGTGGCTGGTCATGCGCTGCTGGTTCGCCACCGATCCCATGTTGGGGTCATGCTCACCCGCCAGGAACAGAAAAGGTTTCTGATACACGCCAAGCGCATCCCAGGCAGGCACGTTCTGCTCTTCTATCGCGGCAACCATCGAAGGAAAGGCGCGCACAGCGGCCTTATAGGTGAAACCAGGATAGGGCGCGTCATATGCCGCCTTCTCCTGCGCCGTCAGCGGCCGGGTCGCCATGGACGCAACGACCTGGCTGGGCGTAAAATCAGGGGCGGTCAGCGCGAAGATAATCCAGCGCTGGAAGAAGGTTGGCCAGGTAGCAGGAGAAAGATCGGCCGGGCGGGCAAAATCGCCTAGCGTACAATCAATCTGGACAGGATTGGGGACACGGAAGGGATTCATGCCCTTCGGGATCACCGGCAGCGTTCCATTCGCCACGATGATGCGGGCGAAACGTTCGGGCTGATCACCGGCTACCCTCAAACCTATCAGGCTGCCCCAGTCCTGGCAGAAAAGGGTAATGTCGTTCAGGCCAAGGGTCGCGATAAAGGTTTTGAGACGCTGAACGTGCTTTTCAAAAGTGTGGAAGCTGAGATCAATCGGCTTGTCCGAGCGCCCCATCCCAATATGATCGACGGCAATCACGCGGTAGCCAGCGGCAACAATGGGCGGGATCATCTTCCGATAGAGGTAGGACCAGCTCGGTTGACCATGCAACAATAAGACCACCTCACCATTTGCTGGCCCCTCATCGACATAGTGCATGCGCAGGCCCTCAACCATCGCATAGTGAGGCGCGAAAGAATAATCAGGAAGATCGGCAAAGCGCTCTTCAGGGGTCCGCACAAAACGAATACCGTCCTCGGTCTCATGAACGGGCACCTCACCCTCATCTGGCACACAATCAGGCCGGGTAGCCACATCGACCAGTTTCCAATCAGCATCGCCAGCAGGCGTAGATAGTTGCAAGTTCATAGAGAGTTCCTTTCTTGCAGGCAGGCAGATAAATTAGGGCAATCACCCTAATCACTATCCTAATTTTAGGTTGTTTACCCTAATTTGTCAAGGTCAAATTGAAAATCTCGGGTTTTCTACAGGTGGATATCCTCCTCAGGATTGTTTTTTTACTACAAAATCGCGTATGCTTTCTAACACCACCTTATCTTTTTTCATCCAACAGTTTTGCTAACCTCACCCATGCTATGCTCTCAGTGACTTACAGATGCTTGTTGACAGCAGCAGTAACGCTATCCGTTCTACGCAACGTGTTACAACGTGTGCCGCAAGATCAGCGACTTCCACATACGGTCGCGAGGCGTTGATAGTTGCATATGCAGCGTACGCAGTAGCACTGACAAGGAGAATAGTATGCTTGAAGAGCACAACACGAGAGTTGCTTGCATCCCTATTCGGCGGGAGGTGGCTATGTTAACATGATGATGGATGAGGGCACGGACAATGTGAAAGCAGCGTATCGCGACAACTATGCCCGACTGACACAGATTAAAGCAACGTATGATCCGAGCAATCTGTTCCATGTGAACCAGAATATCAAGCCAGCCAGGTGATGCTGCATGCGCTGGAATAATGCTGACAAGAATGCTCACCAAGCATCGATCAACTGGTCCAATGTGTAGCGTTTGCACACGTTCCAACAAAGATGATATTGCCTTCAACACAGGTATCGAAGGCAATATCAGGGTGTATGTTTAAGTGATGCGTATGTCCGGGCCATCGGCACATCTTGCAAGATACCAACCAGGTCGCCGTCGGCAGCTCTGAAAGCTGCCGACGACGACCTGGCACATAGACTCTCATCGAAAAACTACAACGTCAGGCGTCTATCCACTTTTGTTAGCTTTGTACATGACAAGCTCAGACAGGTTGTTCCGTTTTGTTCCATTCCGCTTGTATCGTCTGGTAAAAAGCTTTTTTGTCGCTGGCAAGCGCAGCTTTGACGTGCTGGCTCCTCTGGTCCGCGAGCACCTCTTCCTGCTCATTGATAATGCCCTCAATGATTTTGTCCGCTACCGCAGCGGGGCTGACTTTGGGGGCATTAATGTCGGCTGCCATATCTGTATCCATATACCCAAGGTGAACTGCTATGACCTGTGTGCCCTGTGAGCGCAGTTCGATGCGAGCACTTTCTGTGAGCTGCAAGGCGGCCGCTTTGGAAGCACTATATGCGGCGGTCAGTGGTGTGGTAAACCAGCTTAAGACGGAGAGGATATCGACAATTGCACCACCACCATTCTTTTTCAGGATAGGAGCAAATGCTCGTATCATGGCCAGGGTTCCGAAGTAGTTTGTTTCCATCTCTTCATGTGCCCTCTGCATCGATGGCGCTGTGAGCACCGATGCGAAAGATGCGATGCCCGCGTTGTTAATAAGGATATTGACATCCCGTGCGACTTCTGCCGCCGCCTTCACATCCTCTTCGTTGGTAACGTCGAGCTTGATTGGCTGCAGGCGCGGATCACTCGTCTCTATCGGCGTACGACTTCCCACATAGACTTTGCGCGCTCCCGCATCGAGGAATTTCTGGACAAGTTCTTTGCCAAGTCCACGATTACCACCAGTAACGAGCACGGTTGCATCTTTAATGTTCATAATGAGGTACCTTTCTGACTGCTTTTTGCAAGCTCATCATTGAACGATCATTCAAAGATGAATGCAAAAAAAAATTAGCGAAACACAGACAATGCGGTCTTTACCACGTCTTCGAGTACACGGCGGTCCTGCTGCGCCCGAGCAAGGGCTCGAATACTGATCAGTGTACCCAGCAAAAAATGCGCAAATTGATGGGGATCACAGGTCCAGGACAGTTCGCCCGCCACCTGTGCTTTGATCAGCAAACGATAAAATCCTTCTTCGGTCTCTTGCAGGGCCGCTTGTGTTAATGCGCTGACCTCCCTATCGTGGGGAGCCATCTCTAATAACGCATTGACCAGGAAACAACCACGGCGGGCAGGATCATCGAGCAACAGATCAATATTGGATCGAAAAAAGTGCTCCAGGACCTCATAAAGCGATCCTGTTTGATCTTGTAGCGCTGCGGTCCTTCCCAGAGATTGCGCCAGGTAGCGTTTAAGGGCGGCAAGGTACAATGTATGCTTGTCGCCAAAGGTATCATAAAGACTGCCGCGCCCAAGTCCAACGCACTGAACAAGATCTTCGATTGATGATCCTTCGTATCCCTGTTTCCAGAACAGACCCATGGCTTTGTCTAGTGCCTGCTCTGGTTGAAATGTTTTCTTTCCTGCCATTGTGTTTGTATACTTCCCTTTCTTCTATGGGCAAGTATATATCATGTTGGAATGAAAAGTCAAGGATGTTCACTTGAGCGCGACATTATTATCTCTCTACGCGCATCAATAGCTGATATGGTTCCTTGCCAGGCAAGGAGCCACCAGTAGAAAAATACGATGCGCTTGCTTGCTATAACATTTATCTACATGGTGGTCCGTGGTGGATACGCGCTCGAAATTCTTCGAGGCTCCAACCAAGTCCTTCTTCTACCCACCAGGTAGCGCCCGCCTCTTGAAACGGCGTCACAATAGCGATCCCCTGCGCGCGGTCGCTGGGAGTTTCACCGCTCATCACCACCTCAAAAGGAGTGGATCGTGAGCGATGAGCCCGCACATAGGCCAGACAGCTGCGAAAGTCGTCAAGCGTGAGCCACTGGTTCTTCTCGACTTGAATAGATTTGAGACTGACTCCATCCCATTGGGCGGCACGACGGAATGGCGCACGACGGGGCCAGCCGCCTGCCACCCAGAGAGGAATGCAGGGCGTTTGAAGGGGTTTAGCATGAAGGCTCACCTGGTGCAGTTTATAGTGTTCGCCGTTAAAGGAAAACGGATCTTCGCTCCACAAACCGGCCAGAATGGCTAACCCTTCATCTAGCTGCCTGGCTCGAACTGTCGGCTTACTCTCTTCACCAAAGGCTACGCACATTTCCTCGGAGGCTCCTAACCCCACGGTACAGATGATCCGTCCCCCGGAAAGCTGATCAAGGTTGGCGAGTCTTTGAGCCACAAGATAGGGGCGATGACGGGCGAGCGGCGCTACCAGTAAGCCAATCTTGATACGGGATGTCTGCAAAGCAATAGCTGTCAGCGCAATCCAGGGATCAATGACAGGTTGGCTTTCAGGCAGTACATCCCAGATAAAGAAGCCATCCCAGCCTGCCACTTCTGCTTCCAACGCGAGCTGCGCTAAGACACGCGCATCCGCATAGGCGCCTGTCGTTGGGACATCCAGTCCAAATTTCATGATTCCCTCCATGACATATACGTTCATCGCAAGGCAAATGCCAGCTTGTTGCAATATAGCTCCATATTCCTGTCATCTGCCGTCATATTGAAGGGAGGCTTTCTAGCCATCGCGTCGGCTGGCCGACAGTTAGAATACTTTTTGTCCGCTATAGTTTCCTGGTGGATTATACTGGCAAACCAGAAAATCATTCTGATCATCATGCATAAGACCACACCCTACTTCTGTTGTGTTTCCCCAAATAATTTGCGTATAACGAATGTTCACTGAAAATCTAGCGAACGACTGACAACTCTTGTGTTCTCTGCTATAATCTCTCCCATGAAGGTACGTGCTTGCTCAAAGGGTAGGGATGTGAGATCGAGGTCGTGAACCAAGCTGACAATGACCTGCTGGCTGATCTTGTGTCCATTCTCTCTCGCTCCTGTGCCAGACTGTATGGGCAAAGACGAGCCAAACGGATACCAGAGAAGATTGTCGCAGAATGAGAGGATGGGGAGGATGGCGATGCAATTGGTCGAGCAGCACGTGATCAAGAACACTGATCCACGCTTTGCGGCTCTTGATCGTGCTGCATTCGCCTCCAAAAATCTCTATAATGCTGCACTCTACGAGATCAGACAGCACTTCATCTTCACTGGTGCATACCTCAACTACAATGCACTCGATAAGATCATGCAGAAGCATGAGGCGTATCGTGCCCTTCCCGCTAAAGTGTCGCAGCAAGTACTCAGGCTTCTGGACAAGAACTGGATGTCCTTCTTCGCGGCCCTCAAGACATACAAAGACGACCCATCACGGTTTTTAGGACGCCCAAAGTTGCCTGCGTACAAAGACAAGAAAGATGGGAGGAACATGCTTGTCTATACCATCCAGGCGCTCTCACTTCCAGCACTGCGCAAAGGCATCATCAAACCATCGCAACTTGGTATCGAGGTGCGAACCAGACAGCGCAACGTTGATCAGGTTCGCATTGTCCCGACACGAGCTGGGGCTATGTGGTTGAGGTGGTCTACACGAAAGCAGAAGAACAGAAACAGGTTTCTCCCTCTCTTGTCGCAGCGGTAGATATTGGGGTGAACAATCTTGTGGCGCTAACATCAAACAAAACGGGCTTCGTGCCACGACTTGTTAACGGGCGACCAATCAAGAGCGTGAACCAACGCTACAATAAACAGGCGGCAAAGCTTCGCAAGAAGATGAGTCACAATCATCACACATCACGCACATTAGAACGAGTCTCAGCCAAGAGAACCCGACGCATTGAGCATTACATGCATACGGTTTCCAGACGCCTGATTGATGTGCTGGTGACTGAGCAGATCGCAACGTTGGTGATTGGGAACAATCCTGGTTGGAAGCAAGAATCCAGCATGAGTAAAAAGCAGAACCAGCACTTTGTGCAATTGCCACATGCTAGATTCATCGACATGCTGACCTACAAAGCGACATTGGTCGGGATCTCTGTCATTGTGCAAGAGGAAAGCTACACGAGCAAAGCCAGTTTCCTTGATCTGGATCCAATACCAGTCTACGGGAAAACGGGTGAGAAGCAACCGGTCTTCAGTGGAAGACGGATAGCACGCGGTTTGTACAAGGCAAAGAGCGGGAGAGTATTCAATGCCGATGTGAACGGCAGCTATAATATTTTGCGCAAAGCACTCCCAGATGCTTTCAGCAATGGGATAAAGGATGTGAATAAGACGCTGGTAGCGCTACCAGCGTCTTTAGTAGTGCATCCTGTGAGGATCGTCATTCCCTCCAAATCCAACATGTCTAGAATTCGCTAGAGTTTTGGAACTATAATGACCAACATCTTGCCAATTGCCAGTCGTTGAAGAAGCGGGAAAGGTGCTGCCAGGGATATAATCCTTCTTTTCACTTCCCCAACTATCAACCATTTGCGTTAACGAATACGCCCCAATCGTTCCCTCCCAGATGTTCTCTCCATAACGATTATTGTCACTGTGAACCAGGTCATGTATTTCGGCCAGGTGATTTGCCCATTGCTGAGCACTCTGAGCCAGACTGGTTGACCATACTAATGGCGTAACACCTACCTGTGCTCGATACGCGTTATGTGCCGCAAGGAGCTCAGCACTATCAATATCTGCCTGCTTGCCCTTTTCACTCTCCATTTGTAACGAAACAATGCCACGCCCAGGCGCCTTAATGCTCTGTTTCGTTATCAAATAATTGAGCACCATTCGACTATTGAATGTATTTTGATGGGCTGAAACTGTGCCAGATAAGAGGAATGCACCAAGGACACTCAACAGGAACGCGCTTCCCAGACACCTGCTACGGAAACAATGCATCTTTTTTCACCTTCTTCTATCCCTTAAACATCCAGAATCAACAACAATAGTGACTTTATACTATACAATATAATATTAACTATTCTCTTAAATAAAAAGCATCTATTATTGCTCTGGATCGCTCATTGTGTAAAAGATGCTATGCCAATGGCTCATCCCTCGTTTGGAGAGATGAGCCATTGGTGTTTTTTTAGACTATACCAATATTTATTTGACAGCCTCAAAGCTTAGCGGGCGAATCGGTTTGAGGTTGGCCTCGATCTCGCGGCGATAGGGCTCCAGGAATGGTGGCAGGGCCAGCAATTCACCCAGATGCTCGGGATCTTCGTCGTTGGTAAAGCCGGGTCCGTCGGTGGAGACCTCGAAGAGGACGCCGTTGGGCTCCCTGAAGTAGACGGCGTGGAAGTAGTAGCGCTCGATAACCGGGGTTACGTTGCGAACTACCTGGGCGATTTTGGCGCGCCACTGCTCGTGCTCCTCATTGTTGGGAGTGCGGAAGGCGACGTGGTGCACGCCACCAATACCGGGATTACCATAGTGCAGGTTGGGCCGTACATCCAGGTGCACCTCTGTCCCAGGACCGCCAGGGCCGACCTCGAAGACGGAGACGCTGTTCTGCTGCTCGGATTGATAGCTATAAGTTGGTCGGAAGCCCATGGTCTCGGTCAACAGTCTGGCGGTTGAGGCCAGGTCGCGGATCATCAGGCGCACGCCGTACAGTCCGTGAATGCCCATCTCAGCTGGCACCGGGCTTTTGTCCCAGGGCTTACCACCCATGCGACCCTCGTCATCTACCAGCTCCAGACGCTGTCCCTCGGGATCGCGGAAGGCCAGGAAGGCTTTAGCGGTCTCGCTGCGCTCCTGGATACCTTCATGGGCGACGCCAAACTCGTCAAAGCGTTTCGCCCACCACTGCAACGCCTCGCGTCCGGTCACACCCAGCATGATCGCTGAAATGGTGCCGACTCCCGGACGATTTGGACCAGACTGTGGCCAGTCAAAGAAGGTCAGTTCGGTGCCGGCATGTCCGATCTCATCGCCATAGAACAGGTGATAGGCCGATACGTCGTCCTGGTTGACGGTCTTCTTGACCAGGCGCATGCCCAGAACCTGGGTATAAAATGCGACGTTCTGCGAAACATTGCCAGTAATGGCGCTGATATGATGGAGTCCACCTAATTGCATTTTTATTCTCCTTGAGAATAGCTCGGGTCTACTAACTAATCTATCTTCAGTTTAGTTCTAAACTTACAAACAAAAAAAAGAGGGGTTTTAATCCAACGCATGATCCAACTTGCGCAAGAGCACTAATAGCTCGCTCACCTCGGCAGGTGTAAGTCCGCGAAACTGGCGTGCTACCAGCTCTTCCTGGGCCGGTACAACCCGGTCATAGAGCTCCTGCCCTTTGTCAGTCAGGCTCAGACTATTGCTACGCCGCTCCTGGCTGCGCGTCAACAATCCTTGTTTCTCCATGCGATCCAGTAACTGCGAGACGTTACCCTTCGTGACCAATAGGCGATCCGCCAGCTCCTGCTGCGTAATCCCTTTGGCTGCCCCCACCTGGGCCAGAATATCAAACTGAGCCGTACTCAATCCCCACCCGCGCAGATGCACATCCGACGCCCGGCCAACCTTCTGAAAGATACGCGAAAGCCGTAACCATGCAAACACTGCTGATCTAAGCATCTCACATCGCCCCCCTTTCATCACTATCCACAGTTTAGCACTAAACTCAAAGTAAGTCAAGGATGAAGAAACAGGAATCTCAAAAGTGCTTTTATGACCCACTTCTGCTATACAAGGACTGTTTTGTTGCCAGCGCGGGAAGACTTTGCTACAGTTGCTCTTGTTCGGGATAAATTAGCCATTGGCTTAGGGGTAACGCAATCGTTATACCTCAATCGTTTTTCGCGCGTAGCCGATTTCCGCGATGAATGCATAACAAAACCTGGAAGGGATCGTTATTTTGATCAGGCATCTTTTTTCGCTGGTCGTTGTGTCGCCGGTTTTGTCTTTGAGCGCCCGGCCGAAAACGTTTGTTGCCAGAGTACGGCAAACGTTTAAGATGGGCACCAATCTGTTCTTTCTGACCAGTCTGCTAACTCTGCTGACAACTGCCGTGGTCGGGGCGCTCCAGTCGTATCGGTCCTGGCGCGTGCAGGAGTTGCGACGTATCCGCACCAATGGTTTAGTGGCTATGACAAGCGCGGGGCCAGTAGAATATCAGATCAGTGGTCGGGGCCCGGCGGTAATCTATGCCCATGGGACGCCCGGCGGCTATGATCAGGGGCTCGCCTTTGCGCAATTTTTCGATCCAGAAAAATGTACTATGATCTCTCCTTCCCGTCCTGGCTATCTAGGCACGCCCCAGGATTCGGGCGCTTCACCTGAGCAGCAGGCCGATATGTATGCGGCCCTGCTGGATGAGCTGCACATCGAGCGGGCCAGCGTGATCGGATTCTCAGGAGGTGGGCCTTCAGCGATCCAGTTTGCCCTGCGCCATCCTGAGCGCTGCCGCAACCTGATCATGATCGGTGCCATCGTGCAACGCTATTGCCCGGCTGAAAGCCTGCAACTGCTACCTGCCTGGAAACGCTCTCTGCTCCAGCAAGTCGAACACCTGCTGGTCTCAGACCTCTTCCTCTACTGCATCCTACCCATCATCCGCATTCTCCCCATGGGCCACGTTATGGCAGGCATGCTCTGTTCCGGGACTATCTACCATCTGCGCGAAGCTGGCTATCACAACGACCAGCATCACTTCGCCCGCATCGAGCAGTATCCACTTGAACAAATCACTGTCCCCACCCTGATCGTCCATGGCACCGACGATGAAGATGTGCCCTTCGAGGATGCCCAGTTGATGGCTCGTACCATCTCGCACGTCACGCTGGTCGCCCTCAAAAAAGGCAACCACGCCTCCTTCTTCATCCACGCCAGGGCTATCATCCCCATCATCCAAAATTTCCTCGCCTAAATAGCGCAGCACCGCTATCTACACTAGCGCCGACAAAAAAAACGCCGTGCGGCGCTACCTACAGGCTGAATTCCTCTTCCAGGGCCTTTTACTGGTCGTCCAGAGATCACGAGCAAGCGATACGATGGACATTCTTTCAGGTGTGGAGTGTATGTGGTAGGCGGCCGCAGCCGCCTACCACATACACTCCACACTCCCAACCCGGCGCCGCAGGCGACAAAGAGGAACATTAAGCCCTGTTCCTCTTCGATGTATCCTTGACTCTCGCTACATAAATCTTTATACTTTCTTGTAACGCTCAAATTATAAATATGACCATTACCGAAGATCAAGATGTGCATCGAAAAGGAATGGATTGTCAAATGCCAACTTTAACTGTTATCTGTTCGCTAGTGGCTGCTGCCATATTGATTTGCGTTATTCCTGGCCCTGATATGCTGTATATTATTGCTCGTAGTACCGGGCAGGGGCGTTCGGTCGGGGTTATCTCTTGCCTGGGCATTGCAGCTGGTGGCTTGCTGCAAACAACGGCGGTGGCACTTGGCCTTTCGGGTCTTTTTCTACTGGTGCCGCTTGCTTACGAGGTCATTAAATATGCGGGGGCAGCCTACCTGGTCTACCTGGGGCTGCGCAGCATCCTGAGCCACGAAGATCTATTAACGGATTCAGCAGGCAGCCAAACAGGCCGCCTTAAAGCTTTTGCGCAGGGAACAATCACAACCCTGCTCAATCCCAAGGTGGCTTTCTTCTATCTGGCCTTTCTGCCACAATTCGTGGACCAGGCGCGCGGACACGTTCCTCTGCAACTCTTGATCCTTGGGCTGCTATTCAATATTACTGGTTTAGCGGTTGATTCGAGCGTGGCCCTGCTGTCCAGTGGACTGGGCCTATGGCTGAAGCGCCACACGGGAGCCGCCAGGCTGATTAACCGGCTTACAGGAGGTGTGCTGGTTGCTCTGGGGGTACGCCTGGCATTCACCGGTCGACAGTGATTGCGTCACTATTGCTTGCTTCTTTTGCGATAGCGAGCGGGTGCAAGCGTTTCCAACAAAAAGATAGATTAAGTTAAAAGCTTGCATTTATGATAAAAATCAAGTACGATCTTAAAAGGCTACCTTGCATAAAATAATGCAAGCAGCGTGTAAAACTGGATGCTACACAATTTGATCGGTATCGCTTGCTAGCTGGCTATAATAGTGCTCTGGAAGAGGTATACTTACCCAATGCATGACGCACAACAGATACAGACAGGTTTTGTCGAAACGAATGGCACACGGATCTATTATGAGATGTTGGGCCAGGGACATGCGCTGGTGCTGTTGCACGGCGGCTATATGGATCGACGCATGTGGGATGATCAATTCTCCCTGCTGGCCGAGCGCTACCAGGTGATCCGCTACGATATTCGCGGCTTCGGCAAGTCAACGCTGCCCCAGCGTCCCTATGCTGATCGAGATGATCTCTATGCCTGCTGCGCTTTCTTGGCATTCAGAAGACATACCTGCTTGGGCTCTCTCTGGGCGGCGAGATCGCCCTGGATTTTACGCTCGAGCATCCTGAGCTGGTCGATGCTTTGATCCTGGTGGGCTCGCCCATCTCCGGTTATCCACATGAGGTTATGTTTACGCAGGAGCAACTGCAAACCCTGATCCAGCAATGGATGCCATTCGAGCAGGCTGTCCAGGATCGCGATATTCCTCGCATGGTTGATTGCTTGATGGACCATCCAACCCTGGTGCCATCACCGCACTATCCAGCCGCACGCCAACGGGTACGCCAGCAACTCTCGGAATATTCTTTTGTCTGGGTGCTGGACCCCGCGCCGCGCCAGGGGCTGACGCCTCCGGCCCACGGGCGCCTGACAGAGATTCGTGTCCCTACCTTGATCATCGTAGGTGCCGACGACCACTTCCAGCTCCACAAAAGCGCCGATAAACTCGAGCGCGATATCGCCGGAGCTAGGCGGGCTTCAATTCCCGATACCCACCACATGCCAAACATGGAGAAGCCAACCGAATTCAACCAGCTCGTACTCGACTTCCTGCACAATCTCTAACCCGGACGACAAGGGTGTGTGTGGGCACGTATGAAGCATTTACATCTCCAGCGTAGGGAGCGCTTTCAGCGGGAGCACCGTATCTGGGAAGCCCTCCTTTTGATCTGGGGCAAAGACGATAACCTGGGCTGGCTCGATAACCAGGGCGGTTTTTACCGGGGCATTGAGATAGGGAAAGAGGGCCGGGCAGCTGGTGATCAGGTGGGAGAGATGAACCTGCAGGAGTTGATCGGTATCGTTGTGATTATGATCCTTTTCTACACAACCAATAAACCAGCCGCTATATTGATGATTACCGGCGCTGCCACGCTCTGCCAGTATCTGATGGCCCGACTGAAGTGCGTAAGGCGTGATACGATTGCAGGTAATGGCCGTCTGGGCACGTTTCGTGACCACAGATTCTCCAAGCAGCCGATTGCGTTGCTCGGCCTCATCCTGTAGCGCCAGCAGATAAATGGCCAGCGTCACCCCTGGTACATAGTGTGGGTCCCCATGCTCGAATGGCTGCCGTAATTCTTCAGCTTGCAGCTCGTCCGCGCCTTCAACAGCGTTGGCGGCGACAAAACGCAATGTGGTCCAGCCATATTGCAAGGTCTGATTGGCCACAATGCGCTTGGACTGTGCCGCGATATAACGCTCGATCACATTGAGCAGATCGGCCACCTGCCGATCGCGCAGATCACCCCGCGACCAGAATAGTGGAACGCGTATCTCCTGCTGTCCCAACGCCTGCAAGCCCTCGGTTACGGCCCAGCGTGGAGCTGCATCCCGTGCACTAAAATGGATCCGCATATGCTTTCCTTGCTACTATACACAACATAAAATAAATAGAACCATTCAGCTCAATAATAGCATATGGCTCAGTTTTTTGCCCATTTCCTGCTTTTTCTCAATCATACGGGCTATCAGAACCGCCATTAAATATGGAGGTTCTGGTAGCCCGTATCTATGCGAGCAACTCAGAACGCCAGTAGAGGGGATAGCGCACGGTGCGGCCCGCCGGGAGGCGATGGCGGGAGAGGCGTTGTAGCTCTTTGACGGCGTCTTCAGCCATGGTAGCAATTGGGATTTTCAGGGAGGCAATGCCGAGGGATGGATCTTCGGTCATGGCCAGGCCGTCAAAGCTGACCAGCGGACTCTGCTCTAAGGCGATGCCTCTGCCCAGCAGACCGGTGCGCACACCCAGGGCCAGCCAGTCGTTGGTGACAATGATTCCGCGCCCGGCGCTCGTCTGCGTATCTGCCAGTGTGCGACCCATCTGCAGGCCCGCATTATAGTTGAGCGAACAGGTGCGAAATGCGATCTCGACCCCCGCCTGCTGTGCGGCCTGCTGCGCCCCAGCCAGCGTTCCCATGAGGAGCTGACCTCTTGCTTACCAACAAAGATCAGTTGCTGACAGGCGGCGCGCAATAGATAGGCGGCGGCCTCAGCTCCAGCTTCGCGGTCGGCGGTTTGTAGGATACTGACGCGCGGATGAGAGGCTAGCTCGCTGGTCAATAGCAAACTGACGACGGGCAGATCGAATGCACTGATGCGCTGGATCAGCGCCTGCCCGGCCTGTCCGATCAGGATCGCGCCGTCGCGCAAGCGGAGCTGAACTTGAGAGTCGCTGGCAATGCGTTCAATACTGCATTGCATATGCTCGGCTTGCAGGCTGGCCAGCAGCTGATCCACCAGCAAGGAGACAAAGGGGTCGTCCCCCAGCTTAAGGCTGGCGTCGATCAACAAGGAGATTGAGCGCAGCGCTGGCTCGGCATGTATATCTACGGCATAGGTGCCACTGCCCTGCCGCCGCTGTATGCTGCCTTCTTGCTCCAGGATATCCAGCCAGGCACGCAGGGTTGGTCGCGAGACCTGCAATTGCGCGGCCAGCTCGCGCTCGCCCGGTAGGCGCTGTCCGGCCATCCGCGCTACTATTTCCCGTAGCGCGCTGAATTTCTCTTCCATCTGTCTTGACATGACATAATTATACATGGTAAGTAATTACCAGAACAAGTATATTGGACAAATTGGTAAACAATTGGTAAAAAAGGAGATGCACGCAATGGAGACGGTGCAGCGGGTGGTGCTCCTGCCAGAGGAGCCCATCGGACAGGTAAGTCCCTATATCCATGGTCAGTTCTCTGAACACCTGGGCGATTGTATTTATCCAGGCACTTTTGTGGGCACTGAGAGCCCGCTTCCTCATACGCGCGGGATACGCCAGGATGTGCTGGAGGCCCTGCGCCCACTGGAGATCCCGGTCCTGCGCTGGCCGGGGGGCTGCTTTGCCGATAATTACCATTGGCGCGATGGCATCGGTCCGCGTGAGCAACGCCCGACGCGCGTAAATACGTACTGGGGGATGGCCGAGGAGTCAAATGCTTTTGGGACCCACGAGTTTCTAGATTTTAGTCGCCAGCTGGGGGCTGAACCATATTTTGCGGGCAATGTTGGCTCGGCCGCGCCCTCAGAGCTGCGCGATTGGGTGGAATATTGTAATTTCGCGGGCAATTCGGCCCTGGCTGCCGAGCGGCGTAGCAATGGCGCGGCCGAGCCCTTCAAGGTACAATTCTGGGGCATCGGCAACGAAAACTGGAGCTGTGGCGGCAATATGAGTCCAGAGGAGTATGCGGCGGCCTTCGCGCGCTATCGCACCTATGTCTTCAACTATCCTGGTAGCGAGGTCCAGGCCATTGCCTGCGGACCCAATAGCCGCGATTTCGCCTGGACGCGCCGCTTCTTTGATACTATGAAGAACCACCATACCTCCTGCCGCCTCAAACAGGTGCAGGGCTTTGCCGCCCATTATTATTGTGGAACTACTGGCTCCTCAACCGAGTACACTGACTCGCAGTGGCTGGAGCTGTTGGCGCGCGGCTATGCCATTGATGGTATCGTGAGCGGGCATCGCTCGATCATGGATGAGTTCGATCCAAACCGGCGCGTCAAACTGATCGTGGATGAATGGGGTACCTGGCATCCCAGTGGACCCGGCGGGACCTCGCTCGAAGGCTTCCATGGCATCTACATGCAGCAGAATACGTTGCGCGATGCCTGTGTGGCTGCGCTGACGCTGGATGTCTTCAACAACCACGCGGATATCCTGTATATGGCCAATATCGCGCAGCTGATCAATGTACTGCAGTCGCTGCTACTGGTCGAGGATGATAAGTGTATCAAGACACCAACCTACCATGTCTTTGATCTCTACAAGCCGCATCGCCATGGCCAGGCTATTCGCTTGATCTCGCAGGCCGAAACTATCAGCCACGGTGAGGCCTCGGAAGAACATTGCCGCTCCTGCTATACCGATCAGCGCACCCTTGATCTGCAGGCCGTGCATGGTTCGGCCACCATCAAGGATGGAGTGCTGTGTATGACGGTCGTCAATACCCACCCTACCCAGCCGGTGGAGCTCGATGTCGAGCTACGACAGGCCAACTGGTCTGAACTAGAGATTGTCACGCTGACAGCAGACGACATCCATGCCTGCAATACCTTTGCGGAACCTGAGCGCGTCCAGTTATCGGCCCCACGACGTAGCAGCGACGGTGGCAAGCATACACGCATCCAGCTACCAGCCGCCAGCATCATCCGTGTTATGGGAACCCTGCACGCCTGAATAAAGCTAGCCGTGAGGCCGTCAGGCATGCTCGCCGGGCGGCCTCGCATTATCCACATCCAGTTGCCAGAGGCTAAACTCAGACCGCACTGGACCAGGGGCAATCAGGAGGGGTTGATCAGGGTGCCAGGCAAATGGCTTCCCATGGATCAGGCCGGACATGGGAAAGGTTGCCCGCAGCTCCCAGTTGGGAGTATGCCAGATGTAGACCTCTCCGCGATCACCTTTATAGGCGCTGGCCGCCAGCCACATACCATCCGCTGACCACGCCAATAAATGGTTCCGTCCCTCGGTATATCCTTCTAACGTATAAAGCAACATCCCGCTATTCCTATCCCATAGCCGGACAGTCCTATCCAGGGAACTGGTAGCTAACTGCGTCCCATCGGGCGACCACGCTATTGATCTGACCCAATTTGTGCGTCCTTCCAGCACATGGTAGAGTTTACCGCTGCTACCATCCCAGATTCGCGCGGTACCACTGGTTGTACCGGCGGCCAGCCGGGTCCCATCAGGTGACCAATCAACCGACCAGGCATGGCTCTGGTCCCCTTCTAGCTTATGCACGAGCTGCCCGCTATGTCCATCCCACACTCGTACAATGCCATCCGTCTGGCCAGTGGCTAGCTGTCTGCCATCGGGCGACCACGCCACAGACAATTTCAGTCCTTCGCGATGTCCCTCCACCTCATATAACAACTTCCCATTGCTACCATCCCAGACACGCACTTCCCAACCCACGGACCAGCCAGCCAACCTGGTACTATCGGCCGACCACGCCAGCGACCAGATCCCTGCGTGATGCCCCTCCCAACATGGCAGTAGCTCACCGCTGCTGCTATCCCATATCCATACCTCAGTGCTAAACCCGAAAGCCGCGCCTGCCATCAGGCGACCACTCCACCTCCCTAACTGTAGATGCATACACTTCCGAGGTATGCAATAACTCACCGCTGCTTACTTCCCACACACGCATAGTCTTATCCGAAGAGCCAGTAGCTACGCGCGTCCCGTCGGGCGACCACACCATAGACACAATAAAGGCGACGGTAGGCTCCTTAAAGATACGCAACAGCTTGACCCCATAAGGCAGCCTGTCAGATGTAGGCTGCTCTGGTTCCGCTGTGCTCATAGAGAGCTTCTCCTATCTTGCTGTCTGGTTACTCAATGACAGGTATTGCTTATTGCTGCATCTGATCCAGTTCTTTGACCATCGAGATATTGGTGGCCACATAGCCCAGCTTTTGATACATCTCTAGAGCGACCTGATTATGCCCGAAGACATGCAAGCCGATCTGGCTGGCCCCAAGAGCGCGCACCTTCATCTCCATCTCGCGGAAAGCCTGCGAACCATAACCCTGGTGTCGATAAGCTTCCTCAATGCGTATATCATAGACAAAGGCGCCACGCCGCCCCCTGCGCTCCTCAATCGCGAACCAGAGGATGCCCACCTTGCGTTGCTGCTCCGGGTCAACAAGAGTGAAAAGGTATTGCTGCGGCGAAGCAACTCCGGCGGGCAACAACTCAGCATACTGCTTTTTGGCCAATGCCAGCGCCTCTCCCTCGGACCAACGCCCACTCTTCACGTGCTCCTGGGCATAATCCGCTACCGCGAAATCCAGGTAACTCTGTAATTCCGCCTCTGTCATCGGCTCTAAAACAACCATCAAACTAACCCTCCTATGCCTATTTGTCTTCCAATCAAAAAATCATTTCAGGAGAAATTGCAGGCCGTCCGCCAGGGTGCCACGCCAGCAGGCATAGTTATGGCCAGGCGCTCAACCATAAAAGCGCCGCGCAATCAATTTCTATCCATTTGACATTAAATACTCTTATAAATAGATCATTCAATATTTTACCACATACATTGGCCTGTCTAAAAACCAGAAAGCTGCATCGAACGTGTTCGCTTCCCACGTCCTTCGCACGCTCTGACCATGCACTTTTCCCCTATAGAAATGACCGTGATCCCCGAAATAGTGGGGAGCACGGTCGTTCATATTAAGAGCTAGCAGTGTGAATCTGGTAGCTTACAAGCTGTGGCGAGCACGGGCATTGGGACCTGGATTTCTAACTGTACCTTTGACGAAGAAGCCAATAGCGGCTGCGATCAATCCAGTGATCAGGTGCAGGATGTGGTCGCCAGCGTTCAGGTGGGTCAGACCCAGGAACAGGCCTTTATCGTTGCCATATGATCCAGCCGGGAAGTAGAGCTGTGGGATCAGACCAAGCAGGGCGAGTAAGATGTAGACGATGCCGAAGATCTGATTAAAGCGGCGCTCGTAGCCGGTGAAGGCTGATCCGATACCCAGCAGGCCGGTAACAACATACAGAATATTATGGATGGTATCAGAGTCGAAGATACCGAAGATGGCCTGCACACCAGTGCTGTTCTCGGTTGGAGTCACAAAACCGACAATACCAAGAATAAGAAAGATGATACCAATCACCAGTGCCACAACACGATTTATAGACCAATTCGCCATGGAGTCCTCCACATCATTTTGATGTATGTGCGATAAAAAAACAATATTATTGCTTGTCTCAAACGAACCATTTCTGCTCGCACATCTGCAAGCACCGATCCGTTATCCTCCTATGGCACGATCATGTTACTCATGTAGATGCACTTTATTCTCTTTCTTAGCATTTATTAATCTCATTCCGATCAGGTCCAACTTAAAGATAAGTTTTCTCAGCTTCTTTATCTCACCCAAAGCTCTTTGGATGAGATAAAGAAAGGGATAACGCAAAGACGATTAAATGGCGACTTTGTTCAAGAATGAGAGGACGACACGATTGAACTGCTCGGGCTGCTCCATACTAACCATGTGCGCCACCCCGGGGATGATCACCTGTTGCGCATCGGCGAGCCGCTCTGCGAGCTGCTGGCTCAGTTCTAACTTCTTGGGGATGTCGTAGTCACCAACTATAACCAGGGTCGGCCTCTGCACTTCGGCCAGGCGCGTGATGGCTGGCGGCTGCAAATCCAGCGTCTCGGCTCCCTCGGGCACCGGGACGGTGAAGGCATGATACTGCATCGTGCGTACGCGCTCGCGCACCAATGGATCGACCTGCTCGGGCGTCCGTTGTGGGCCATCGACCCACATGCGCAGATTCAGCTCGGTCGCAGCGTCCAGGTCGCCACGCTCCAGATAAGCCTCTTCTTCCTCTGCGAACTTCTGCACCAGTTCCGAGGGCTGTGTACCACCCACGCTTGGCGCGACCAGCACCAGCGAAGCCACCATCTCGGGATGCGCCAGCGTAAAATCGAGCGCGACTTTGCCGCCAAACGAGATACCAACGACGTGCGCCTTCCCAATATCAAGAGACTTGAGGAGCTCTACCGGGTCCTCGTGATAGGCAAAAGGCCCGGCTGGATACTGCGATCGGCCATAGCCACGCTGATCATAGCGAATGGTGCGGTAGTGTTGGGCGAATGCCGCAAACTGCTCGTCCCACATCCTGCTATCGGCGACCCCGGCATGGATCAACAGCACTGGCTCGCCCTGACCGGCAACTTCATAGTACAGCGGGGCACCCTGTGCCTGCAAAAAACCTGTTTGTGAATGTAAATCTGCCACGAAAAATCTCCTTCAGAGTTTGTAACACAAAAAACGCCGCGAAAAAGGGGCTAGCAGCGGCGACAATTCTCAAAAAGTAAGCAATATAAACCTATGGGGATGAAGGGAGGCAGAACTTAATTCACTGGCGTTCAGGTGTACAGTTCCGCCTCATTCTCAGTTCATATCTCAAAAGCATCGCTGTACACCTCCTTTCTATTTTTGCTGTAGGTAGACAGTATACCTCAAGAGCATGGCTTGCGCAAGAATTAATTGTAGAACAAATCTGTTCCTGCATCCGTAATACATTCGTCACTTCTTGATCTATTATGAAAGGAACGATAGGCATGCATGATAACCAACAGAAGGCACAAAAGGCGCCAATCAACAAGCAATACCAGCTCCTGGATGCGATCAGTAAGGCGATGATAAACAAACAACCGTGTGCTCACCTCGTCAGAGAATGGCAAACCAGATATCCTGAGGAGCCTCTGACCGGGCCAGAAGAGCAAAACCTTGTGGCATACGCGTGCGCCTGGGCTAATCATCACAATTTGACTGAAGCGGAGAAAGAGGACATCGACGTGGAGATGATAGGTGCTGATCGTTCGATGGCTTTTCTCCTGCTTCACGCCCCTGATCGCGTCGAGGTGATAGCTCTTATTGTGTTAAATGAGCCTGCGGTCCATCTACATGCATTTACGGCTGAAGGTTGGCAAGCTGTGATGCAGCGACGCATCACAGCAAATGGAGCGTGACCCCCCAAAGAAAGAAAACCATGTTCGAAACCCAAAAAAGCTTCCACAACACGAACCCGTCCCATCCCATAAACGAAGGCCTCCGCAACACGAAACGGTTCCCCTGTAGGCGGCATAGGCATGCGGCTTATCAACCAACTTGCCATGTACAACCCGCAGCATGCCGGCCTCGTGCACAATACACCTCACGCAGCAACCAGATAATCAACTGAGCGCAACAAGAAACACGATCTGTACGTGCGGGGCTTGCCCCCGCTTAATCCGTTCCTGCCTGAAAACAAACAATAATAACTTTATGCGCTCAAATAAATAGCTGCAAAACATCCTTATCATTGCTTTTTCGAGCGTGAAGATTAAAAGCGGGGGCAAGCCCCACACGTACAAATCGTGTTCCTTTGGGCTTTTTCCTCTCTCCATTGCCTCAGCTGTTGCCCAGCAGGCGGATGCGCGCGAGCTGGTTTATGAGCTTCCGATTGCGCACCGTCTGGGGGCCGTGGAGATAGGCTTCAAAGGCCACTTGTTGCAGTCCTGTCCCCAGGGTAGGATAGGGATGGATGGTATTCATGATATCGTTGATGGTCAGGTGGTGCTGCATCGCCAGGGCGATCTCGCCCAGTAGTTCGCCCGCGCCTGAACCAACCATATGGGCACCCACAATCTCTTCTTTTTTTCCGGCCAGGACAAGCTTGATAAAGCCCTTTGTCTCGCCCGCCGTTTGCGCGCGATCGATTGCAGCCCACGGCAACTTGCTGACATGCACATGCTTATATTGGTGCAGCGCCTCGCTGACTGTGAGTCCCACGCTAGCAACCTCAGGATCGCTAAAAGTGCACCGGGGCACGACGCGGTAATCCACTTTCTGCTTGAAGATTGGTACCAGCGCGTTGCGCACCGCTACCCCGGCTTGATATGAGGCTACATGCGTGAACTGGTAGCCGCCAATCACATCACCCAGGGCGAAGATATGCGCCGCCGATGTTTGCAGGTATTCATTGACTATAATGCCTTTCTTGCTATAGCGCACTCCGGCCGCCTCCAGGTTCAACCCTGCACGGTCTGACCCCGACTGCGCGCCATCGATATTGGGCTCACGGCCAAGGGCGAGCAGCAATTCATCCGCTTCAATGCGTAACATCAACTCCCCACGCCGGGCCACAACCATCTTCTTGCCACTCGCGCTACGATACGTTTTCACTACGCGCGTATTCGTGACGATCTCAATGCCCTCAGATTTAAGGATGCCTGTAATCCTTTCAGACACTTCAGGGTCTTCGCGCGGTAGCAGCCGGTCTGGCCCCTGAACAATCACTACATTTGTGCCCAGGCGCCCAAACGCCTGAGCCAGTTCGACACCGACGGGGCCACCGCCGGCGACAATCAGCGAAGCAGGGAGGGCCGTCAGATCAAAGACATCTTCATTGGTCACATAGCCCGTTTCCCGCAATCCCTCAATCGCTGGTATCGCCGGATGTGAGCCGGTAGCGATCAACACGTTGTCGCTACCAATCTCCTCATCGTTCAGGCGCAACCTCATCGGTGAGATGAACGAGACATCCCCATAGCGTACCGTTACGCCCTCTGTATACGCCTTCTCCTCAGCAGCCACGCGCGCAATCACATCCTGGATGTACGCGCTCACCCCGGCCATATCGACGCCCTCATAGCGCGAGCTCAGTCCCAGTCGTGCATCAACCTGCCTCGCCCACGCCATGCGCGCCACGTGAATCAGGCTCTTGCTCGGCACACAGCCATAATGCAAGCAATCACCGCCCAGCCGTTTTTTATCGATCACTAACACCTTACTACCCAGAGCCTGCGCCAGGTGGGCGGCCGTAAGCCCGGCCGATCCACCACCAATAATCGTCAAATCATACTGTACTCTTACCATCATCGTTCGCTTTCTTTATGCGCAATCAGGCACAATTCTCGACGCTATCCAGCGCAGCAACATTCCTGGAACACTGCTTGCCTGCATTACAGAGATTACTGGCACTATTGATCAAAGCCATGTGCGTCAATGCCTGGGGATAATTCCCTGGCACCATGCTGCCCTGAGCATCAACCTGCTCAGAGAAGAGGCCCAGGTTACCGGCACAACTGAGCAAGCGCTCAAAAATGGCGTGCGCCTCTTCAACGCGACATTGCAGAGCCAGGTTGTCGATCAACCAGCACGTGCAGATGGAGCAGCTTCCCTCGGCGCCCGGCAGACCATCCACCGGGCGATAGCGATAGACAAAACCATCCTCATTGGTTAACAGCTCCATGGTGCGCTCAACCGTTGAGAGCATGCGCGGATCATCGGGCGCTAAAAAGCCAACCAGCGGCAGCAGTAGATTCGCCGCGTCAAGCACCTGATCACCATAGGATTGGGTAAAAGCTCCGAGGGATGGATCATACCCGCGCTCCAGGATCTCAGCCCGCAGCTGCTCGCGTACCTGCGTCCACCTGGGAAGATCAGCCTCCAGGCCAGTCTGTACCGCGGCTCGGATGCCACGATCCAAGGCGACCCAGCACATAACCTTGGAATAGACAAAGTGACGTGGCTCGGTCCGCATCTCCCAGATGCCACTATCAGGCTCCTGCCAGTGGTCACACACATAGTCCACCAGCGCTCTTATGCGTATCCACAACGAACTATCCAGGATGATGTTGGATTGCTGCTGGCACTGGTACAGGTGCAGGCCGCCAATGATATCCAGTTGTTGCTGCCTGCCCGCCCCATTACCGATGCGCAGGGGGCTAGAACCGGCACAACCGCTCAGGAGGATCTGTTCCTGCTCGGTCAGGACACGTTCGTCATGGATACCATACATAACCTGCAGATCCTCACTATCCACATATGGGATATGGCCGAGCCAGTCCATAAATGCCGCAGCCTCACTGGTAACGCCCAGGGTATTAAAGGCGTAAAGCGTAAAGCTCACGTCACGCAGCCAGGTGAAGCGGTAATCCCAATGGCGCACACATCCCAGTTCTTCGGGTAAGGATGTCGTCGGAGCAGCCATTAGCGCGCCGGTGGGAGCATATGTCAGTAACTTCAACACCAGCGCGCTGCGCTCCACCCAGTGCGCATATGGTCCATGCCGGGTACAGATGGCGCAACCAGCGATCCAATCGCGCCAGCACTGGAGCGTATGGATCAACTCCGCGTTAAAATCACGTTGCAATAATTCATCCCCAAACAGCTCATGGGCGGTGTAGATGCTATCCTCCACACCCAGCAAAAAGGTCAGGCTTTCTCCTTTGTGCAATACAAATTGCGCCTGGATGGTCGGATGCCACGCATCTGGGTCCTGTACGATCTCCATGGTGAATGACGGCACCAGGTGCACATCGGCGGCGAGCAGCGCCACATGTTGCAGGCCACCAGAGATGAACGCCCCCATATTATCAGGGCAAAGCACGACCTCGGCTGGCACACTTGCATAGTGCGGAGTTACCTTGAGACGCATAGTAACTGCCATACTGCCGTGCGTACATTCGATCATCCGTACCAGGCAGCTACGAGGGCTGTGCCTGTTTGTCAGGTTGGCGGCAACCTCCTCATAGGACCTGGCCTGCAAGGTCTCCACGGGCAGAAAATCGGTCAGTTCTATGGCCCCTTTCTCACTCACAAAACGTGTTTGCAACACGTTGCTCCTGTGTAGATAGCGCTGCGATCCCTGCAGCGAGCCATCCGTTGGCGCGATCTGGAAGTATCCCCCATGTTCCGCATCCAACAGGCGACAAAAGATGGACGGGCTATCGAAGTCAGGCAGACAGGCCCAGTCTGCCGACCCATCCGGCGCTATCAGCACTACTGAATGACAATCGCCGATGACACCATACGCATTGATTGGTGAATGTGCCTGATGAAATTCGTTCCCCCGCACCATGTTGTACCTTCTTTCTTCCAACTAGCGAGCCTCTTTATTCCTATCTCACGCGCTTACTTTTTGACCGACAGCTCGTCCAACGACCAGGATCAGAAATCCGCCAAGCAGAATCAGTGCCGCCGCCGGAGCGGCCGCGCCGATATGGATGAGCGGTGCCTGGCCCGTGAAGATGGAGCGCACGGCATAGATGAAGGGGACCAGTATCACGACATAGAGCAGTTTGTTCAGCACTCGATACCAGAGCTCACCACTCCTATGCCCAAAAGCCAGCTTGAAGGCTCCCCGCACACCCAGCAACAGGAGTACCGTGATCATCCACAGCGTGAAACCGGTCGCATTTCCTTTTATTCCTACCTGGTAGCCGTTCGCACCTAATGTCAGGTTGGCATAGCTTCCGTACAACATGATGAATAGCCCGATAACCAGCAGGGCATCTACCAGCAGTTGGTACGGGAGCCTGCCTGGACCCTGGATGCCCTCAAAGCGTTTTTTCAGGCCTTCGCGACCAACCAGGATAAACATGCCAGGGATGGTAATGCCCAGAAAGCTGATCCAACTCCATTGCGGAGCCTTGAGCTCGGCCCCCGCTAATTGTGACAGGCCGATTCCCAGCACGACGGTACCTGTGAGCAACTGCACTCCATCACGAACCACGTCGGGAAACGCGACCAGCCCGCGCGGACGCGCAGCCTTGACGGAACCGGCTAAGGCCAGCTCGCCACAGCCAAAGACCAGGGCCACCAGCACGGTAATGAACTGAGCCAGGGCAATTGTCGGGGTCGCATAGCCCTGGTGAAATGCTGGGATAGCCACACCCAGGTAGAGGAAAGCCGCCGCCAGGGCGATCTCACCGGCCAGCAAGACCATCCCCGGTGACTGGCGCTCTTTGTTCATCAGCTCGTTCCACATCATCCAGCTGGCGGCAAGCATTGACACACTCAAAAAGACTTCAATTCCTTTGATCAGCACATTACTGGACGTTAAGAAGAGTAGTGCCAGCATCGTAATCCCGATCAGGGTATGTATGGCCGCACTGACAAAACTATAGCCCCTTATCAGCCTTCGCGTTGAGGAAGCCATCGGGGTATACTCCGCCGCGTCAACCGCAAATGTCTCATCCATTGGATCTCTCCTTCTTCAAGCAAACTAACAGTATCCAACTTGCTGTCTGAAAGCTTCACGATGGGAACTAAATGGTCTCACCTGTATGCCAGGCTCTAGCACAGCTCCCGCTTTCTTTTTCCCACACATCTCCAGACTGCCTTTTGCCAGATTTATTCCCGCAATCTATTTCACATCGAGAAAGTGCTGGTAAAGCCCTGCATTATAAATAGAAAACAAAATCAATATATTGTATGATGGTAGGTAAAAGGACTCTGGAAGCGGAGTAATCTAACTATGGTTCATTTAAAATGGGAGAGGCCAGCGCTGGTAGGAATAAAATAAAGTCAAAGCTAGTCTCTCCTACAGGAATAAAAACAGGGAGAAATCAGTCTCTTTTAGAGAAAGGAAAAAAGGCGCGTAAGTGCAACAGCATGACCAACGCTTACGTTTTGAGCAGCTTATCTTACCGCACCTGGATGCAGCATACAATCTGGCGCGCTGGCTCACCCATAATGACCAGGATGCGCAGGATATGGTGCAGGAAGCATGCTTACGGGCCTTCAGGTTTTTTCAAGGCTTTCGTGGCGGCGATAGTCGCGTCTGGTTGCTGACAATTGTACGCAATACCTGTTACACCTGGCTCCAACAGCGGCGCTTAGATGAGCAGACAACACCGTTTGATGAAGAACTGCACGATATAGAGAGTGAAACCTTTAATCCGGAAGTGCTGTATCTGCGTCGCATCGACCAGCAGAGACTCCGAGAAGCGCTTGTGGCCTTGCCCATCGAGTTCCGCGAAGTCATGGTCTTACGCGAATTAGAAGAGCTGTCGTACCGGGATATCAGCACGATCGTGCATATTCCCTTAGGAACTGTGATGTCGCGCCTGGCACGGGCCCGCAAACAGATGCAACGCTATCTGGCGAAACAAACAAATGAAGAAGGAATACGATGAATTGTACAGAGGCGCAGCGACTTTTGCATGCATATATAGATAATGAATTAGATGTCGCTCATACACTGGAGGTCGAGCGTCATCTAGAAACATGTGCAGTATGCCTGGAAAATTACCAGGAGTATCAGGCGCTACGCGACGCGATGAGGGATGACGCCCTCTACTTTACGGCGCCGGCGAAATTACAGAAAAGCGTGCAAGCAGCACTACGAGAGAGGAGCCGCACACCATTGCTGGCTCGCGCCACCTCCTGGCGTGGCCCTGGCGTTGCTGCGGCGGCCTGTCTGATTGCAGTGGCTCTGGCTGTACTCCTGACTGGTTTGTGGCGTACTACCTCTACGGTCCCGCCAGGCGGCGCGGGCGCCGGCATACAGCAACAAGTGTTTAACAATCACATGCGCTCATTGATGGCCGATCACCTGGTAGACATACGCTCCTCTAACCCTGATGTCATCAAACCATGGTTCAAGGGCAAGCTCGACTACTCCCCTTATATCTATAATCTCGCCCCCGCTGGCTACTCTCTGGTTGGAGGTCGCCTCGACTACCTGGATAATAGAGCGGTGGCCGCGATCGTCTATAAGTATCAAGGGCATATTGTGAACTTCTTCCTCTGGCCCAGCCAACAAAACAGCGCGCCTATAACCATAAGCAGCGCCCAGGGCTATCACCTGGCGAACTGGGAAGAAGAGAAGATGAACTGCTGGGCCATTTCAGACTTGAAGCAAAGCGAGCTGCAAAGATTTGCTACCTTGCAGCGAGATTGGTCTTAAGCGAAAGCAGGGCGGCATGTTGTGTACGTGCGCTGACGCGCCCGATCTAAATTTCAGAGGTTGTTGCCGTAAATGTGCATGTGCACATTTACGGCAACAACCTCTGAAATTTATTTAAGCACTGAAGGGGCAAGAAAGTAAGGAGACCCTGGGACGTCATCCAGATATTAGCTGTGGTGGAGGTTGGCCGGCAGATGAGTGGCGGCGGCAAAGGCTGCCTCAATCTCGCCGCCCGGCGCCAAAACATCATGGAATAGCTGAGCAGAAGCGGCCCTTGTCTCTTCTTCCAGATCATCCCGGTAAAATACATCCTGGAAGCACACAATTAAATCTTGCACAACTCGTTCACATTTGTAATAGGTAAGTGCCACCCAATCAATCTCGGTCGCTCCATATCCCTGAAAAAAAGGGGCTACCTTTTGGGCGACTGAACCAGTTGTATTTCCCTCCCCGACAAAGAGGAAATCGCGTTCTTTGGGGGCCAGCATCACCTCATCCCAATCGATGACAAACACGCGCTCACCTTGATTGCGAATCAGATTGCCTGGATGCAGGTCGGCGTGACAAATGACATGTGGTCCTGCTTGTCTTTGGAGCACCGGTGCCAGTTCTTCCATCAAGGTCGCTACTGCGTGGATTGTAGGCTGGTAGTCCATCCAGTCAGAGCGGAGGGCGCGCTCACTGCTGCTGCCACCTTGTAAGCCTGTGTGCTGTTTTTCAAAGGCAGCAATGCAAGCAGAGTATCCGGTTGGGTCAAATGTCTCTGTTCGCAGCGCGGGGAAACCTTCAGCAGGCAGCCTGGTCTGATGAATCTGCCTGAAGGTCATACCTACCACCCTCCACTGCTGCTCACTCATCGCAGCCTGGAAGCTGGCAACCCCATCGATAAAAGGATACAGCATCACCGTCCATTTCCCGAGCCGCGTCCATAGCGTATTCTCAGTTGTTGGCAGGGGAGCCACTACTGATGTAATACCTTGCTTGGCGAGATAACGGGGAACGGTACAGCCCGGTTCATAGCATAAGCCAGCTTTTAGTTTGAGGAGATATGAAGCTCCCTGTTCGTCCACCACACGATACACCCCGGCCTGCATATCGAGTCCCAGTGGAAGAAATTTGAGTTCAGCGACCGTAATAGCATAGTATTCCTGCAAGCAGGTCCGCAGTTGTTCATCCAGAATAGCAGGTTTTTCGCGCATAACTCTTTTTCCTCATCTTGTTTTATGATGTGGTATATAAAATGTGTTGCGTATTTTATATACCACATCATAAAACAAATGCGGACACGGGCGTGCCCGAGCTTTTTTTCTTGAGCGCTAAAGGCGCGCAAACTCAGGCGTGAAGATCGCGGTGATCATGAGGATCAGACACGTGCTCATATTTTTAGTATATATCCCTGGTTCCTTTGCATACAAATATAACTGCTAAAAAATTGAATAATTTTCGCTTTACTGTATTAACTCAACTATGTTATAGTTAGTACATTACTATAGTTTTGTTTTGACTATGTAAAAATACTGCTTTAGGGTACAATTAATATGCCTGAAGAACTCGAAATCCTCCCTGTTGATATTCATCTACCCGGCTTGCTCAAGGTGCTGGGCGAGCACTTATATTCTGATCCACGCGTGGCGATCCGTGAACTCATCCAGAATGCGCATGATTCCTGTGTGCGCCGCCGCCAGGAAGATGCGGACGTGGCTGAGGAGTATGCACCGGAGATCACTGTGTCCATTGATAGCGCGAATCAACAGCTCTCTATCGAAGATAATGGATCTGGTCTGACCCACGATGAAATTACTGTCTTTCTGGCGACGGTGGGTCGCGGTTATACCCGTGAGTTGCGCGAGCGCCTGGGCAATGCGCAACGGGAAGAGGCATTGGATCTGATTGGAATGTTTGGCCTGGGCCTGCTGTCAGCTTTTATGATTGCGTCGCGCATTGAGATTACCACCAGCAGCTATCAGTCTCCCGGCGAGGCCTGGCGCTGGATCTCGGATGGCGGACAGAGTTATGCGTTGCGCAAGGCGAGCCGCGAGTCGATCGGTACGACGGTGCGACTGGATCTACGCGAGGATGCGAAGTTCTTGCTGGATGCCAGTATTTTGCGTTCGGTGCTCAAGACCTATGCGGCCTTCCTGCCGATCCCTATTTATGTGGGTGAGGATGCGATTCCGATCAATAATTCGCCGGCACCATGGCTGCTGGATAGCGAAGCGAGTGGAGCACGCTTCGGTCAAACGGCGCGTTACCTGTCCTGGATTGAGGAGCGCACTGAGCTGCGGCCCCTCTCTGTGTTGCCACTCTCAGATGTGCAGGCAGAGGATGGGACGGTGATACCATTGCGGGGGGTGCTCTTTGTGCCGCCGCGCTCGATTGTCTCGATTCAGGAGTATGGCGATATCACGGTCTATGTGCGCCATATGTTGATTACTGAACGGGAACGCGATCTGCTGCCAGCCTGGGCGCGCTTTGTGAGCGGCATTGTAGATTGTCCGGCGCTCAATCCAACGGCGAGCCGTGAGACGCTGCGCCATGATGAGCTGTTCGCGGCGGTGCAGACCGCCCTGGAGAAGGCGCTGCTGGCTCATTTCGAGGATCTGGCAGACCATGCGCCCCTGGATTGGCAGGCTATCGTACAGGCGCACAATGATCTGATCAAGGGCTGGTCGGTCCGGGCGCCTGAGCTATTTACGCGCGTGGCCGACCTGGTAAGCTTTAAGACCAGTCGGGGCGAGTTGACTTTGCCCGCTTATTTACGTGAGAATCCCGGCCGCATCTTCTATTATGATAATGAAGATGGGGTGACACAGGCCCTGGCACTCTTTGAGGCGCGCCGCCTGGCTGTGATCGATGCGCGCTGGTTTGCCGATACGGCTTTCCTTAAGGCCTATGGCCAGGTCTATGGGGTTCCAGTTGAAGAGTTGACGCCCTCGGCCAGCTATTTATTTTCTCCGGTCGAGGACCCGGAACAGCGCTGGCAGGCCCTGATCGAGGCCTGTCGCGCCGAGGGCTTCCCCGTGCGCTTGCTGGCCTATGAGCCTGAACACCTGCCGATGATCCTGCTCTATCCCGCTGGCGCGCAGAAAGTGCGGCGCGCCCAGCATAATATGGATGAAGGACGCTTTGTAGGGCCAATCCGCTCGCTGGTGCGCGGTTTTCTGGAGCGTCAGCAAACCGATGAGGCAGTCATGAAGGGCGTGCTGCACCTGAATGTGCGCAACCCCTTGCTGCGGCGCATTCGCGATATGGGCCCTGAGCATCCCAATTTTACGGCGCTGCTCAGTATCCTGGTAGCCAATGCGCGCATGTTCGCGGGCCAGAATCTATCGGCCCAGGATGCGATTGCCTGTTTTGAGCAGATCAATACTTCGCTCTCCAGTATCGCTGGCCTGACGCAGCAAATACCTGCCGGACACCATACCCTGACGGCTGCGATGCTGACCACGATCGGCTTACATCCTGAGGCCGCCGGTCGCCTGAGCGCTGAATACGAGACGGTTGAGGCGTTGCTGGCCGCCAATACACAACAGGTAGCCGAGCGTCTACATATCTCCCCCCTCTTACTGGCCACGGTCTGTGAAGAATTGAAACGCCAGCCAGACGAGGAACCAGCAGCGGATGCCAGATCCGCTAGCACACTACTATCGTTGACTGATGCCAGACACATGCGGAATATACGGGCAAGTGAGGAGAACACCAACGATGCTGAATAAGACTGATCCTACCAATATATGGGCCTGGACGGAGAAGGATGAGAAGCGCCTGGAGAAAAAAGGGGGGCGCTGGCAGGCTATCCTGGAGGGCTACTACGAGTTCTGGCGCAATTATCATGATGATTATATCGCGGCCGAGCTGGCGATCAGCCAGGCATTGGAGGCGGCCCGCGAGACGAAGGAGATGAAATGGGAGCTGCACTTGCGCCACTGGCGCCTGCAACTCTGGTTGAGCCAGAACCAGGTCAAGCGGGCCCTGCCTGAGGCGGTGGACCTGCTGTCGCTGGCGACCGATCCACGAGTGCGCGATGTGCCGCAGCGCATCTGTGCCTATCATGATATCGTCGAGTGCTATGTCGCGATGGACCCGGCAGGCTACTATCAGGAGATTGTGGATAACTCGCAGGATGTGCTGGCGCAGCTGCCGCAACGCCATCCCTGCGCGACCTGTGCTCGCTCCAACCTGGCCCGGGCCGCGGCGGCTCTGGGCCGCGTTGAAGAAACGGAATACTGGCTCAACCAGACCAAAGCCTCGCTCTCCGAGAAACGCCACGCCAGCCTGGTAGAGGGCTTCGCGGATAAATATGCCTTGATCGGCAAATTGGATGAGGCGGAGATGCATTACCTGGAGGCACGCAACCTGGCTGGCAGCAATAAGCAGGGTGACTATTACCTGGATGCCACGCTAGGGCTGGTGCTAGTCTATATCGAGAAAAAGAATTATCCCAAGGCCTCGGAAGCACTGAATGAGGCGCGCCAGTTGCTGAAGTCCTATGGCGGGACCTATCTGGTGGCTCGTTTGCTTGAGATCGAGGGGCGCTTTATCGCGGCGGCGGCTGAGGAGAAAGAGGAGGCGCTGGACTTCTTGACGCGCGCGGCCCGTTTCTACCTGGATCTGGGCCGCTATCGCGATGCCGCCGATACGGCGCTCCATGCGGCCGAGGTGGCCCGCGCGGCTCAGCTGATCCTGCCAGATGAGACGCTGGAGATCGCAGCCCGAGCCGTGGGGCAACTCCCCCAGACATCCCAGGATCTCTATCAGCGCCTGGCTGCTTTCGAGCGTGAGCCGCTACAGCCCACGACCCGCGCGGAACAGGCTCAGGAAGCGCTGACGGCGGAGGAGATTGATCGCCAGGAGCTGGCGGCGATGGAGGAACTGCTGCGTGCCCATATTGAGCGCCAGCACTTTAGCGATACCTGCGTGACCCTTTTCCGCATTGGCCGCTGGTATGGCAACCACAATCAGATGCGCGCCGGCATCGACTATTTAATCCTGAGTGCCGCGCTTGAGCGCCTGATGAAACTTTCACAGGAGGAGCGCCAGGATGCGCTGGGCATCCTGGAACGCCTGCGTAAGAATCTGCCCGATGGTGCGGTGGAAACGGCCCTGGCCGCCAATGAGAGTGGCCCGCCTTCCTGGCTCTTGCCGCTACTAAAAGAGACACCCGTGGAGCGCTGGCAGTGGATCATTCGCTGCTTGCGGGCAGAGATCTCTGGGCAGCCTGTGGTTGAGCCTGAGCCGGAAAACCGGGCCTCACAGGATAATTTCTATTCATGGCTCAACCATAATGCCAGCATGACCGCGTTGATCCTGCGCTTCACTGAACAGGTCGAGCCAGCCGAGCGCGAGCAGTGGGCGCGCTCGATGGATGAGAATGCGGATGAGCTGGAGCAACATTTTCAGGCGGTGAAGAAAGAGCATCCTGAGATGCCGGAGCAGGCGTTTGAACCCGTCACCCTTGTGCGTGGTTTTGCCGCCCTGACCCGTGGTGCCAGCGTCGAAGAGGCGGAGGCCGTGGTGGCACCTGCCTATGCATCCGTGATCAGCCAGACCGCCGAGATGGCCCAGACCCCGATCTGGTTCCACCCGGAGGCCTCGCCGATCGATTTCCTGGTCGAGCAGATGGCCCAGAAGGCGGTGCGCGCCCTGCGCCACCACGATGAGGGTCGCAGACAGCGCCTCTCTAACCTGGCCCTGCGCTATAGATTGATGACCATCGACCTGCGCAACAACACGAGCCGCTCATGCCCATCGCCGACTTCCTCGACGCCTTGCGGGCCCTGGTGCTCAACGATGGCCAGGAACTGCCCACACTCGACAAGCCGCTGGAAGCCCCCTTCGACGCTGTCCTGGCCGCCGTCTTAGCCAGCGGCCAGGCGCCCGAGCCCAACTAAATTTTCAAGACGCTCGCGGCCTCAAGCGCCGCACTGACACCATAGAAGGCAGGCTCCAGTCTGGAAGGCTGGAGCTTGCCGCTGAGGCCAAAGAAGTCACAGAAATTCATGATCAGGGGATTCCATTTCTCTGGATCGATGTAGTTAGCGGTGCCGGGCACAAGTAGCCGCTCATCGATATGTACGCGCACGATACGCATCTCAATGGCTTTGATGCTGCCATTTTGCTCATCAAAGCCATGTACCTGTTCGACCCGCGCCTCCAACTGCAACGGACACTCGGCCACCAGCGGAGCATTGACCAGCTCGGCGGCCAGCGGCGTGAGTCCAGCCACCCCAAATTTATCTGCCTCATAACGATAACCGATACGCTGCTTGCTCTCTGGCACTGGATCGCGACCCGTGGTCAGCGCCAGCCGATCAACAGCGGCCACCATGTCCGCGGAGGGCAGATTGAGTACCCCCTGGCGCTCCCGCAACAGATTCTCAACCGTCTTTGACTTGCCACTCATACCCAGCATACACGACTGGTTCAGCCACCAGGCTGAAGACATCGGGGCCAGATTATGCGAGCCATCTTCATTGCACGTACTTATCAACACCACCGGAGTCCCAAAGTAAAGGATACGTGGTTCAATCACTTTATGCATCAGCCTGCTCCATTCATGCAACTCATTCACGACCACGCCTACTTATCTCCAAATTCATCAAGGCAGACGCGTCGTTTCTCAACACAGCAAGCATAACGCACCACGAGCTGAACAAATATCCGATTCTTGCCGTTCAAACTCCCAGCAACAGCCTCTAAATGTACGTGCGGGGCTTGTCCCCGCTTTTAACCTCCCCACCCGAAAAATCAAAAATGAAGACACGCTGTACGTGCGGGGCTTGCCCCCACTTTTAACCTCCCCACCCGAAAAATCAAAAATGAAGACACGCTGTACGTGCGGGGCTTGCCCCCACTTTTAACCTCCCCACCCGAAAAATTAATAAAAGCGATCCTAATTGGCTGCTTGCGCTTTTTCGCGCCGGTTCGTTATTATGCCACTACATATGACGACGGCGATAAGGACGATAAGTGGCACGATATTGAACATATCCGCCGTCCCTTTGGACAAGATTTGTTGGGTGACAAGCAGATAGTGGGTGATATAACAGGCGACAAAGAACACACCCGCTATGGTATAAACCACCGATATATGCTGAGGCCAGTGCCAGGACCGCTGTTCGAGGCGCGCTTTATCCTGGCTCATCATAATAGCCGACAGGCTCCAGCATAGCCAGGAACAGCTAAAATCGATCGCGAAAACGTCATAGGGCATAGATTTCGTAAAGGTATTCACAATCATAATAATCATGCCCCCCAGGAACAATAGTAGAGCCATTGAGGCCAGGGCGACCTGCAACCAGTTGCGTGGCGTACTCTTCTCTGGTTGCGGAAGGGGCTTCCCTTCAGCCAGCAAACGTTCCTGCTCCGCTTTTTTCTGCTCCTGCTCCCGCTTCATTGTTTCAGCCGCATCTTTGCCGGCCCTGTTCGTAATCTGGATATCATGATAGATGGCCGGTGCGATACTGATAACAATAATAGCGAGACAGATACATATCACGATAAGACCAACAGTATCCGAAATTGCCTGTGGATAAATTGTACTGTACAGCAGCAAAACAGCCGCAACGATAAATGCGATCCCCCCATAGAGGGCCATGTACTTATAAAATACCGGTTTGCGCCCCTCCTTGCGGGCCAACCGCAATTCAGCGAAACCACCATACAACAAGACAAAACCAAGTACACAAAGACCCACAACACTAATTGCCTCAACTGCATAATCAGGTAACTTGAGAGGGATATTGAAAAAGTCCATAATAAAAAACAGGAAGATACAGAGATAGCCAATAGTAATAACTGTCCGCACAGGCTTAGGAAGCTGCTTTATCGTTTCCCAAAAATAAGTCATTGCGTGACCTCCATGCCATATAAACCATTATTTTTACAATATACATACTATACCCATCTATTAGTACGCGCTATAATTAACTATCGCTTCACATTGTCTATACGCATTTCACACATAATGCATGCCCTTCTCTCTCTCACCCAACGACAAGTGGTTCAATCATATTGAGTATCGTCTCTGTACTCATTTGTTCAGAATTCCAGAGCAGAATGATATGCGCTTTCTGCTCTGGGCACTGTTTAATCGATTGATATACGCATAGTGTGTATCCAGTCCAGGAAGAGCGAGACACGGGAATAATGTTCGATGCAGCCATAGGTGCCAAGCTGACGGCCACCCAGAAATTGCCAGGAACTTACACCGGCCAGGTACAGCTGCCCATCCCGCTGAATAAAGGCCGGGCCACCACTATCACCCCGACCACACACGCCTTCCAGCGTCGTCCCAAGTGGCGGGGCCTCAAAACCCAACTTCAACCAGTAATCGTCCACAACATCCACCTGATTGGTCACTCGGCGCAAATGGCGATCCGAGCCCAGCGCCCCCCGCTTGCCATTGCCAGATTCGCCCGAGCCCAGCATGATCACTTCTTGACCCAGTTCATCGGTGCGTCCATAAAGCTGGAATGGCTCGATATCCTCAACCGGCGTCGCCAATTCCACCAGCGCCAGGTCAACCGCATCCGCCGCCGTCTCAGTCTCCGCAACCCATTCACGACGAAAATCGGGATGTACAATGACCCGGCCCAACGGATAACGCTTCCCGCCCAACTCCACGCTCAAAGCCCGGTCCGTCGGAATAATATTAGCCACATGGGCCGCCGTCAGCAGCCACCTGGGAGCAATCAGAGAGGCCACCCCATGGCCACGAAAGAAACTGGTAATACCCGGCCACTGCCCTACATCAACCAGACTCTCCCGATCCAAACGATCATGCCTGATAATCATCCTAAAAGGCTCCTTCCCAACATAAATCATTAAGATACTTGTATATCCCCATTCTAAGCGCACAACCCATTACAATCAACCTATCACACTACAAAGCCCCATCTTCCATCACGACGACCCGGCCTCCACAGCGGAGGCCGGGTCGTCGTGATGGAAAACGTTACGTGTTGTGGGAACCGGATCACCATGACGGGAAACGTTACGTGTTGCGGGGACCGGGTCGTCATGATGGAGGATGAGGCATGTTGCAATCCGAAAGAATGATCACAGAGGTTCTGAAGGCTTCATTGCCATGAAAGCAACAATAATAACGATCTGTACGTGCGGGGCTTGTCCCCGCTTCAGCCGTTACTGCACGAAAAATCAACAATAACAGCGCTATGCGAACATTTAATTCAATGCATAACACTGTTATTACTGCTTTCGGTACATTGATTTGTTCATAAATGAAAAGGGCGTAAGGCTCAATACTTTTCATTTATGGCTCAAGATTTCCCCTAGTCTTTCTCTGGAGGAGCGTAAAGGAATTTCGCTTTGTAGAAGCGCCAACGGCGTTCATCCATAGCAAGTGCTCCTTTGAGTTGTTCGAGATCAGCAACGCTCAGCGTCTCCTCTGCTTCATAGCACAAGCGCCCGATGTCTTTTTCCGTCAACATGTATTTTTCTCTCATGGCTAATTGCAGCCAGGGATTCTGCTCAACTTCTTCTAAATGATGCAAATTCTTCTGGATCGCTGTCTTCAACTCTTCAAGCATTTTCATATCTCCTCCTGCATGCCGACTCTCTTCGGCTCGCATCATCTGGACCTCAGAAATGTGTCTGTGGATGAAAAAAGCCTGCTACTTTTAAAATAGAACCATAACAGAAAAAAATGACAGCGAGGAGATGCATAAACAGGCGCGGTCTCGCTAGAAGGTCAGTACATCCCCATCAGATGGAATGAGCACGCGGGAGAGCAGGCCTTCGCTTTCCAGTCGCTCGCGTAACAGGGGGCGCGTCAACACACAATGATTGACGACCTCCATATGAACGGCAACTACTTGAGCGGCAGGTAGCTCGCGCGCGACTGCGCATACATCATCAGCATCCATTGTGATTGGATCGCCGACCAGATAGGTGGCGGCCCCGGCATTGACGATCACCACCTCAGGCGAGAAGGTCTGGAGCGCCTGCTGCACGCCATCGTACCAGATGGTGTCGCCCGCAATATACACGCTCGGCTCTCCCTCTGCTTGCACAACGAAACCGGAGACGGGACCCATCTTTTTGCCAAGCTCACCCGTTCCATGCTGGCCAGCAGTGCGAGCAATGTGTAGCCCATTCCATTCACGCCGTTGGACAATCGGCAGCACTTCAGTGAAGCCCGCCTGCTTCATGACAGCCTCGTCCTCGGGCTGGCAGAGGATGGGCAATGTTTTCGGCAGTAGCTCGATCGCCCGGGCGTCCCAGTGGTCACGGTGCGTATGCGTCACCAGCACCCCATCCACTTGTCCGATCAACTCGTGCAACTCACTCTCGGAGAGGGGTAGCTCAACCATGGGGATACGCTGCTGACTCGCCGCATTGGGCACAGGGTCCATGGCTCCGGCTTTGCTCAGCATGGGATCAACTAGAATATGTTTCCCATTCAGGGTCAGCAGCAATGTTGCATGGCGCAGAAAATGAATACGCATACTATAATTCCTTTCTCACATTATATATATGATCCTGCATAAATAAAATATTTTACCAATGGCTCAAGCAATACCCTCTTGCTCCACTGCGATTTCTAACACAGGAAAAACCAACAGCCATTATACTCTTGCCTCACAGAAAAACAGCAGCCTGAGTATCAAACAACCCTATCATATCACCTGGACAGCACAGAACCAACTAAACATTTATCCATCTTATAACATATATTCCATTTAACGCCGCTTTCTGTTACAATCCCTCAAAAAGGCGAGCAATAAATACGCGTAATGGCAGCCTACAAAGCGCTGCGCGTGGTGCTGTCCTGCTATCCCCTCCATGAACCATACTATTATAGTGATGAGCCATACATCAATTGGTGCATGGTCGATTCCTTCCTGGACGATGAATACCTGCGCAGCCAGGGTACTCCCCATGAGCAACGGGGCCGCGCCCAGGCGATAATCCAATATGTACTGTTCCGGTATGGCATCACGCGTTATAAGCTGATCGATGTCACCACAGCAAACAGTAGCCTGCCTGGAATCTATCTGGATGAGGTTAAATACTCTTCTGGTATCCTGGTGACACCTGAAGAGGCCCTACATATCTCGCTCAATTGGTCTGCTGAGCAGGGCTATTATTTCTATTCTACTGAGAAGCCAGATGCACCGGGCTATCCGGCAACACGGCAGCAGGATGGAGATGAAGTCTGGCAGTGGATCGGACGTCTCCAGGAGCAGATGCGGGCAGATCCAGAGGTGGGTGTACAGCCGCCGCTGGCGCTAAAGGTGCGCGAGCCCGGACAACCAACAACGCGTGAGCGCGAGATTATCACTGCCTGGCTGACCGAGCGCGAATGCCAGCATTTTAGTATCTATGCCGTTGAGAGTGGCAACCATGATCTGCCAGGCAGCCTCTATCCAGGGGAAGTGCAGGATATCAGCGGCCTGCTGGTCCTGCCGGGTCAGGTGCAACGCTTTGCTCTACACTGGCATCCAGAGTGGCAGTGCTATACGCTGGGAGATGCCAGCGGCCAACTATCCGAACAGCCCTTAGAGGACCTGACGGCTGAGCAGCAGGCGCATATTGAGCAGTTGAGACAGGCACTCTACGAGCAGATTACGGCTCCCCATACATCCGAGGAAGAGAAAAAGGATGCCTGGCTCATGGCAACATATCATCCTTCTATGTATGCCCTCACCGACCATCCATGCAAGCGTATCAAGGAGCAGATAGCGCGCGAGGAGAGGGAACGGCGACCCCGAAGCACCAGGCCGCGCGTCCCTCGCAAGCTGTCTTAACCTTATTGTTGTTTGGACACCGCGTGAAGGAAAGGTGTCAGAGACCAGCATCTAGCGCAAATACTGGCTCGTCAGCGAATGCCTGGCGCCGAGGAGTTCTCGTGGTGTCCCTTCGAAGATGACCATGCCGCCCTTATTGCCGCCTTCTGGCCCCATATCAATGATCCAGTCTGCATTGCGAATCACGTCGAGATGGTGCTCAATCACAATTACTGTGTTCCCACCATCGACCAGCCGGTTCATGATGGTGAGCAAGCGACCAATATCCGACAGGTGCAGGCCCGTCGTTGGCTCATCCATGACATAGATACTGCCCCGCTTGTGGAGTTCGCTGGCTAACTTCATGCGCTGGCATTCGCCGCCAGAGAGTGTGCTCAAGGGCTGGCCCAGCGTCAGGTAATCCAGGCCCACATCGCTCAGCGCCTGGAGCTTTGGCCGCACTTCTTTGAGCGTAAAAAACGCGAGTGCCTGGTGGATGGTCATACTCAGGACCTCGGCAATTGATTTGCCGTTGAAGCTATAGGCCAGCACCTCCTCCTTAAAGCGCTTGCCGCCACACACTTCACAAGGAAGCTTGACGCCCTCAAGGAAGCCCAGGTCAGTGTAGGTCACGCCCAGACCCTGACAGTTGGAGCAGGCCCCCTTTGAGTTAAAGCTAAACAGACCGGCATCGACGTGGTTCACCGCCGCAAAAGCTTTCCGTACGTCATCCATGATGCCGGTATAGGTGGCGGGATTGGAACGGCTAGACGTACTCATAGCTGACTGGTCAATCACCACCGCGCCCTGGTGCTGGCGCAGGAAAGCCTCATTGATCAACGAGCTCTTGCCCGAGCCAGCCACACCCGTGATTACCGTCAAGACACCGGCGGGAATATTCACGCTGACATCCTTCAGGTTATTGACCGTCGCATGCACAATCGGTAAGCTACCCCTCGCCTGCCGAAATTCATCCTTAAGTGGCCTGGTAGACTGCAAATGGGTGCCGGTGAGGGTGTCAGCGTTGAGCAAGCCGGCAAAGCTTCCCTCGTACACGACCCGGCCGCCTTCACTCCCTGCATACGGCCCCATATCCACCACGTAGTCCGCGACTTTTATGACATCGGGATCATGCTCCACCACAATCACCGTATTGCCTTTATCACGCAATTTTTCGAGCAGCTCGTTTAAGCGGTGGACATCGCGCGGGTGTAATCCGATACTCGGTTCGTCGAAGATATACATCACATCCACAAGGCTCCCGTTGAGGTGCTTGACCATCTTCACACGCTGTGACTCACCCCCGGACAGCGTGTCGGTGGCACGATCCAGACTCAGATACTCCAGACCGATATCCACCAGGTGTTGCAGCCGTTCGCTCAACGTGCGAACGATTGGTGCCGCCGCCGGGTCTGTGATCCCCTTGACGACCTCTAACAGCTCATCGACCTCCATCGCTGCAAGGTCAGCAATGTTGAATCCATTGATCTTGCAGGCCAGCGCCGCCTGGTTGAGCCGGGCCCCTTTGCAAAGCGGACAGGGACCGAGCTTCAAAAAGGGCTCGACCTTTTGCCGCGTGCGCTCCGACAGCGTTTGGATATCCCGGTTGATAAACTTCCGGTTAAATTTGGCAACCAGGCCCTCGTACACATTTCCCGGACTGCCGATATCGCGTTGGTATTTGCGCGCCTCGCTATTGAGCAGCAGCTCCCATTCCTCTGGCGTGTACGCGGCCAGTTTCTTGTCATTATCAAATAAGCCGGAACGCATATAGAGATCGCGCTCCCAGCCAGCCATGCCGGGGCGATCACAGCTCCCTCATTCAAAGACTTCGTTGTGTCGAGGAGCACCTCAAGGTCCACGCCAATCTTGCGGCCAAGCCCATTACACTCCAGGCACATGCCCTGGGGATCATTGAAGGAAAACGCATTTGCATAGCCCACGTACGGTTTCCCCAGCCGGGAAAAGAGCAGGCGCAGGACAGGGGCGATATCGGTGACGGTGCCCACCGTCGACTGCGACCCACCACCCAGGCGTTTCTGGTCCACAAGCACCGCCATGCTCAGGTTCTCAATCGCGTCGGCGTCTGATTGAGGATAGCGTGGCAGGAAGTTGCGAATGAACATACTAAAATTCTCGAACAACAAGCGTTGTGCTTCGTTCGCAATGGTATCAAACACAATTGAGGACTTCCCCGAACCAGATACGCCGGTAAAAATGGTGATTTTGCGCTTGGGCAACCTCAGCGAGACATTCTTGAGGTTGTTCTCGCGGGCACCACGAATCTCGATATATTCTTGAACCATGCTGATGTGTATTCCCTCCGGATTTTTTAAGCAGGCTTTCCCTGACTTCCACTGTCAGAGCGCCTTTGTTCGCGCCTCCGCTCTTAGCTCTACAAATGAGCAGTATAGCACAGAATGATTAGCAAAACTTCTTCTCTCTTGCTTGTGGCAGGGCTTTTTCATGTTCCTCTTTGGCGCCTGCGGCGCCGGGTTGGGAGGTTGGGTGTGTTTGGTAGGTGGCTGCGGCCACCCACCAAACACACCCAACACAGGAAAGAATGGACATCTTCTCGCTTGCTCGTGATCTCCCTGCGATCGCTGGACAAACATGAAAAAGCCCTGTGCTTGTTGCGAAGCTCGTTGCGCGACCCGTGGCAAGAAAAAAGCGCCCCTCGCGGGCGCGTGTGCTGTTCGTTCGTTTTTGCTCTGGTTATATTGTATTCTGCGCCGGGTTCTGCGCCGATACCTGGATTGCGGGTGGGGGCTCGATGGCTTTGGTGGCGCCAAGCGCAATGGCGATGGCGACAGCGGCAAACCAGACTTCCTGGCCGGTCAGGACCATGTCGATAACGGCCTGGAGGGGCATGAAGAGTCCGAAGATGCCCAGAACTCCCATGGCAATCCCGAAGGCCAGGGCCAGGTAGCCAAAGATGCGGGGCAGCAGGCGTGTGTCCAGGATGATAGCGCCCAGGCCCAGCATGATCAATGGAGCCGGTACCAGCACATAGGCGTGTTGGATCGCCTGGTTCAAAATCAAGCTCACAGAAAGAGCCGTTAAATTGCCGCTGATGACACTCTGAACCGAGCTGATATAGAGGCTGACTTCGACCAGGCTAATACATAAAACGACGACGCCACCCAGGGCAGTTAACCAACCCGCCAGACGATTGATCGCTCCAGACATAGAGACAAGCGCCAGGATAAAGATGACGTTCAGTAATGAGCCTATGGCCTGCAGCCACGAGCTGGCCAGGATCAAATTCTTGTGTTGCTGACCAAACGCTACTATCTGCGCCAGCGTTGAGCCGGCCGGGGAGCCGGGTTAATCGAAAACGACCCCACCAATGCCACCACACCAACAAAGCCGCACAGCGCTATCAGCAAGCGAAACAATCGTGTAGACATCTCATCACTCCTCTTTTTTGCTTTCTTTCTCTATTGCACTACGTCAAGCGGATAATTTCTGCGGTCGCGCTTGAACATCCATCAATTTCTATGTCCAAAGCATAACCGCAACAGAGGAGTTGCCCTAGTGCAATTCATCACCACCTCAGCATGACAAATGTCATAGCTGCCCGGGCGATAGAAGCGACATATATGCTAAGAAAAAGCGCTAAAAAGGGCACACATACGAGTATGTGCGCCCCTTATGAGGATTGGGGTCAGGCACGGAGCCAGCGGTCATACCAGCGGCGAACGCGGTAGAGCAGGTCGAGCTGGTGGGCTCGTTCGCTGATGCCGTGCGGCTCGCGCGGGTAGAGGGCCATTTCGGCCGGGACCTGGTAGTGGCGCAGGGCGCGGTGGAAGCCGATGGCCTGGCTGACAGGTACACGGGCATCGTTCTCACCGTGCAGGATCAAAACGGGGGTCTTGACCTGGCTGGCGAAGGTGATCGGGCTCAACTCGCGATGGCGCTGGGCGGCCAGGCCATCCCAGGGAGCGGTAGCGCCTAGTTCTTGCTCGAAGGCGGGCAGGTCGCTGGTCTGGACCATCAAGCCCCAGTCGGAGACGCCGGCTCCCATGATAGCGGCCTTAAAGCGGCTGGTCTGGGTAACGGCCCAGGCCGACATAAAGCCTCCCTGACTCCAACCGCCGATACCCAGACGCTCAGGATCAGCAATGCCGCGCTCGATGGCGGCATCTACGGCGGCCATGACATCGCCATAGTCGGCCCCACCGACATCACCCAGGGCGGCGGCCGCAAACTCTTCTCCGTGTCCGGACCCGCCACGAGGATTGGGCATGAGGACCGCATAGCCGGCCAGGGCCAGCCATTGAGCCCAGTTCCCCCAGGAGAGGTTGAAGCCAGCGCGCCAGCGACCATAGGGGCCACCATGCACCAGGACCACTGTAGGGAGCCGCTGGCCTTCGCTAGCCGTAGCGGGACGCAACAGGAGTCCATCCAATTTCCAACCATCGGGCGCTGTCCAATAAAAGGCTTCTTGCTCAACAAAAGGGATGCCGGCCAGCTCTTGATGGTGCGCTGAAAGCTGTCGCATATCACTCAGCGGCTCACCAGCATTCCCGGTTGCGACCCAGACCTCGGCTGGTTGGGTGCTGGTAGCGCGTGCCATGGCCAGCACGATGCGGCCATCCTCTAGCCGACGTACATCGGTCGAGCCAAAGGCAATTTCTTCCTGTTCGGTGGCAGGAAAGATCCTGCTCAGCTCGCCGCTCTGGCCATCCAGACGATACAACTGCTGAGAGAGTCCCTCGGCCACAGAGAGCGCTACCTGCTGCTGATAGTGCAACGGGAACAATTGCAAGGCACAGTTGGTCTCGCCACCGGCCAGGCGTCGGGGCTCGCCGCCCTCAGCCGCCACGCAATAGACGACCTGCGAGGATTGCGCTTTATGGCTGGCGGAGCTCATAAAAAAGAGAAGCTTGCCATCCTCAGACCAGGTGAGGTCGCCCACTGAGCCAGGCCAGCGGCAGACAACCTGGGCCTCACCACCAGCCAGGGGGATACGCTCAATGACCTGCTCGTGGGCCAGCGACTCCAGTTCCGGGGTCTGCCAGGTCACATAGGCCAGTTCAGTACCCTGTGGATGCCAGGCGAAATCAGCTACGTGTCGTTCCTGGCTGACCAGGGTGGTGACCTCGTTCGAGGCCAGCGAGAGCAGGCGCAGGCGCGCATATTTGAACCGCTCGCCATACACATTGACATCGTCGCGCTCTTTCTCGCGCCGCTCCTCATCTTCAGTTTGCTCATCCGCGCTGCTAAAAGCGATCAGGCCACCACCCGGCGACCAGGCGAACTGTTTTACAGCCTGCTTACTCTCCTTGTCGCCCAGCAGGCGAGCCTCACCACCATCAACCGGCAACGCGTAGAGCTGTGCCGTGCCTCGTTTAGCGCGATCCGAGAGGAAGGCCAGCTGCCGCCCATCCGGCGACCACCCTGGACTGCTATCTTTGGCCTCGCCCGACGTAAACTGTCGGGTAGGAGCAGAGCCATCGGTGGGCACAACCCACAACGAGCTGGCCCCATGCTCATCCTTCTTGCTCCCAGCCTGCAACACATAGGCGACGCGCGCCCCATCGGCAGAAAGTTGTAGCTCTCCAGGAGTAGTTAAATCGACGATCTGCTCGGCATTCAATTCAGACATGCAAAAATCCTTATCTACCATTGGCCGCTTGTACCAGCGTCAGTCGGAACAGCAAAGGTATCCCAATCAGGCAGGCTCCAATAAGCCAGAGGAGCGCACCCACCCCACCAAAGATCAGCGGAAACAACCATAAGGCAATAAAATCCGAGATACGCGCATCGGCTGGATGATTGGGATGATAGCTGACCTGGACATTATCCCCTTTATTATATGAGCTGGACGAGAAAGAGGAAGTAAAAGTAATTTCCTGACCTGATTGGGTGGTGAAAGTGACGGTAGGTTGGCAAGTGCTATTGGCCAAGGAGATAGCGGCAGGTCCACTATCCACGCTATAGGTACATGCTACAATACGTCCGGTCGTCGAAACGGCGCCCGCTAAAAATGCTTGATTGATGAACAAAAAAACAGCCGCTACAATAACAAAAATAAAGCCAATAAAAAAGAGGATCAGGCCCGCCAGCAACGGATTCTGCCTGCCACGATAACGCCTTCGATACATCATAATGCATCCTTTCAGTGCCCAGCCTGTAAACCAACACAAAGAGCTTCTTTTATAGTTCCCCTCTTTGAAAAGACGTTACAGGCTGAGCTTTTTAGCAGGCTACGACCCTCAATCAGTCTTAATCTAACCCTTTTCCCTCTGCGGGGTACCCTTTGCCTGTGGTAATGAGGTCGTGCAAGCTCTCGGGGATTAAAGAGTCCCAGCCGCCTGAACAATTACTGTAACACGCGAAGGTAGGAACCAGGCCAACATGCGTAAAGAGAAGTTCGGTTTTGTCGTCCTTCCGGGTAATCTCAAAGACGATAGTCGTGTCTGTCCACTCGTCTTTATCTTCCACGAAGGTAAGCTGGCTGTCCAGGACGCGCCAGACAACCTTTTTCTCTGGCACCAATTCAATGATCTTCTGCGTGCTGTAGTGTAAATCTTTGTAGCGGTATGTAAACTCCGCGCCAAGTGTATCGGTACTTCCATTTATTTCTCCTGCCCACCAGCCACGAACATTGTTCACAGCTGCAAAGACTTCTGCGGGAGATTGGTCTACGACAAAAGAAGTGGTGTAATGTTGCTGTTCAAGGGTATTCATCGTTGTTTCCTTTTTACCTGATTTCCTCAGAGCAATGTTACTCATAAGGTGAACATATTTTCTATAGGGAGTATACCCTTGCGTATAGAAGCAATCTATGTCTGATCATCCTGGGTTGTTGTCTGATCGTCTCAAAATAAGATTACGAAAAGTTTTGTGAGAAAATCAGTGCGTTTGAATATTTGCCATTGGGCCGACAATTACTGTTATCAATTGCCAGCTTTGATATGATAGTCCTGGTTGAGTCGATTCGCTGGCAGCAATCCAACACAATAACAGCCAGCGAGACAAGCACTCTATAACTGAATAGATCTGGCAGTATGATAAAGGATTTTCTCTATGATTGAAGGAAAGAGGCGTGGCCTCCTATTTCTCTTAGCTCCCGCGACCCCAACCATGCAGGAACTGCTCCCACGCTGGCTGAAGGCGCTACCGACCCTGGCTCCGGCCTCGCTTGATCCGACCACCACCGAGCAAGCCATGCTGGCCGGACAGGATATGCTGGCGCTCTGTAGCCCACGCGATGGGGCACGCTGGCGCAAGAATTATCCTGATAATGTGCGACTGCTCGCGCTGGTAGACGGCGAGGAGGAGGTAGCCATCGGTAATTATGTGGATTATGTTCTGGAGAGCGCTAATCTCTTCGTGCAAGTGCAGGGCATTATCCTGGCCGAACAGAGCCGCCGCCGTGTCCTCAATGCCCAGAGCACGGGCCGCCTACGCCATAGCTTTGATTATACGGCCACAGCCTATGTGCTGAGCGAAGACTATAAGAATGTCCTGATGATACTCAAGGCCGATGGTCGCTGGTTCCCGCCCGGTGGTCATATCGATGAGGGCGAGTACCCCCATGAGGCAGTGGCGCGCGAGGTCTTTGAGGAGACCGGCTATCGCGTACGCTTTATCCAGCAGCCAGATGGCGTAGGCACAAAGCTAGGCGAGGCCGAGCTGCTGCCTGTTCCCTACCAGGTCTTGCTAGAGGACATCGACACCCACTACCACCATGACTTCATCTACCTCTGTCATATCGAAGGTGAACGTCAGGATGGCGCGGAATTCGAGGGACAATGGGTCGAGCTAGCCGGAGTCATGGAACTGCCCGCCCCCGACGACATCCATTTCACCATCCAACAACTGGTCCGCCTGGCCGCCTCCCATAAATGATGCCTTAAATGTTCGTGCGGGGACATCTCCCCGCTTTATCCCTTCCAGCTCTTAAAGCAACTATATCAGCAAAATGTACGTGCGGGGCTTGCCCCCGCTTTTTAACCTTCCCAAGCAAAAACGCGCCAATAAAAGCGCTATGCTGATAGCTGATGCGATGCATATCATTGATATTGTTGCTTTTTCATGCGGATAAGAATAAAAGCGGGGGGCAAGCCCCGCACGTACAGATCTTTATTATTGCTGCTTTTTCATGCGAGAAAGGATCAAGCGGGGACAAGCCCCGCACGTACAGATCTTTATTATTGTTGCTTTTTCATGCGAGAAAATGAAAAGTATTGGAGGCAAGCCCTGCAAGTACAGATGGTCATTCCAGGTTCAATTGCCATGAGACGCCGTATTTATCGGCTACCCAGCCGAACTTTTCGCTAAATGGGTAGCGCGATAGCGGCATCAATACCTGGCCGTCTTGAGATAACTTCTCAAAGAGCTGATCAATCTCCGCTTCAGTATTACAGCCAACAAATAATGAGATGGAGGGCGTAAAGGTAAAGCCATGCTCCACATTGCTGTCCATACACATAAAGACCTGCCCATAGAGTGAAAAGGTAGCGTGCGCTACGGTTCCCTCAGTACCAGATTCGTTGGCTCCATAGCGCTGAACGTTCAGTATTTCTGCCTGCTCAAATACTGATACATAATAATTCATAGCCTCTTCAGCTTTGCCAGTAAACATCAAAAAGGTGGTGATCTTCTGCTTTGCATGTTCCATGTAAAACTCTCCTTCGTACAATCTTCGTATAAAATGTGGTTGCTATCGTTACCAAGCAAGAGCTTTTTTGACGGCCTTGATAAAATCAATACATACGTTTCTTTTGTATTCTGTTTAGCATAGCATGAAAAAGGCAAAAAAACTTCTCGGATCTTGCGCTTAGTTGATTCAACCATTGGCAGCAACCATATTGATCATCTATAATGCATGACAAAGAGAGTTTTATGCATAGCTGTAGATTCAGCCAGTAGGATCTCTTTTTTGCCTGAGCACCACTTTTATATCTGGTGCACCCATTCAACTCTCTAGAAAAGAGAAACAACGTATGCCATCCGCTCATCCTCTACGTATTCACCTGATTTTCAAAACCCACCTGGATGTTGGCTTTACCGAGCTGGCTGAAGATGTCAAGCGGCGCTATTTTACGTCGTTCTTTCCTCAGGCGATGGAGACCGCTCGCCAGCTGCGCGAGCGCGGCGGCCCTGAAAGGTTTATCTGGACAACCGGCTCCTGGATTCTTTCCGAATATCTGGCCCAGGCATCAGCATCTGAGCGTGTACAGATCGAGCAGGCCATTGCGCAGGGGGACCTGGTCTGGCATGGTCTGCCTTTTACGCTGCACAGCGAGTTGCTGGATGGTTCTCTCTTTGAATATGGCTTGAGCCTTTTCCAGGCCCTGGATCAGCGCTTTGGGAAGACGACCCTGGCGGCAAAGATGACCGATGTGCCTGGCCATACACGCGGGATCGTTCCGCTACTGGCCCAGGCGAAGATCCAGTTTCTGCACATTGGCGTCAACGCCGCATCGACAAATCCCGATGTACCCTGCCTCTTCACCTGGCGCACCAGTAGCGGACAGGATTTAATGGTGCTGTACCAGCCTGGCTCTTATGGTGATCTCATGGAGGTGCCAGATCTACCGCTCGCGCTGGCGTTTGCCCATACCCAGGACAACATAGGACCCCAGACCAGTGAGCAGGTACTGGCCGCTTTTGAGCAACTACGCGCCCAACATCCAGATGCCGAGATCTTTGCGTCGACGCTGGATGCATTCACCCAGGAACTGCTGCCCTTTAAGGATCAGCTGCCAGTGGTGAGCGGGGAGCTGGGTGATACCTGGATTCATGGTGTGGGAAGCGATCCATTGAAGGTGGCTCAATTCCGCACCCTGAGCCGCCTGCGCCGCCAATGGATCTCTGAAGGGCGCCTGAGCACAACGGATGAGCGCTATCAAGGCATGAGCGGTGCGCTACTCCTGGTTCCCGAGCATACCTGGGGTCTGGATGAGAAGACCTACCTGGATGATTATACCCGCTATACGCCGGCCCAATTGCAGGCGATGCGGCAAGAGGAGCGCTGCCAGTTCTTTGAGTCATCCTGGCAGGAGCAGCGGGGATATATCCAGGCTGCGGTGCAGGCGCTGGGCTCATCTGCTGAGGGGGAAGAGGCGCGCCTGGCCCTGGCTGACTTACAGGCAGTACGCCCTGACCTCACCAATTACCAGCGCATCGAAGATCCAACTGCCCTGCTTGAAACACCCCATTTTGTGCTGGGCTTTAATCAGCATGGGGCCATCTCCCACCTGCAGCAGCGCTCAAACGAACGGATCTGGACCTCACACGACCACGAACTGGCGGCATTTGGATATGAGCTGTTCTCCCACCATGAATATGAGCGCTTCTGGGAGCAGTATGTGGTCAATAAAGAAGCGACCTTTGAGTGGTCGTTCAAGGACTTCACCAAACCAGGGATTGAGCAGGCGGTTGACCACTATCGGCACTGGCAGCCAACGCTGCTGGGGCTCTATCAGCAGCGCAGCGCGAATGCCAGCCATATATTATTGGAGCTGAGTATGCCGGATGAGAGCTGGCAAAAGTATGGGGCACCACATTATGTCACGGTAGAGCTGCGACTGCCGGATGCCGAGCCAGCGCTGCAGATGACGCTCCAGTGGTTTGAAAAACAGGCCAATCGCTTACCCGAGGCGCTCTGGTACTCTTTCCATCCACAGGTCTATACCGAGGGCATCTGGCAATTGCATAAGCTGGGTAGCTGGATCTCACCATTCGAAGTGATATCGAGGGGTAATCGTACCCTCCACGCGGTAGATGAAATGGGCGTGCGCTACAGCGATTTGCAGGGGCGCTTCGACCTGGAGCTGCTGGACTCCGCCCTGGTGGCTCCTGGTCGGCCCTCCTTGCTGGATTTTGCCGACCAAAAACCACAGATGGGGCAGGGATTCCACCTCAACCTCTTCAATAATGTCTGGGGCACCAATTTCCCAATGTGGTATGAAGAAGATGCGCGCCTCCGCTTCGTGCTACGTTTCGAGCTGTAGCCGTTTGCCGCGCACAGCAGCAAAAATACCTGCCACAAGTATCCTTTTGGCAGGTTGCTGCTTAGCTGGCTTGAGATCCTTGAATTAGAGAAACATTTCAACCGGTGGTGTGCTAAATAGTTGAGCTGCCTGACATCCCCATGGATGAAACACAACCACCATTAACCAGACCCCCTGCCCGTTCAAGCCTTATGCGCAAAAATCGTTCTCTGCGTTATCGCATAAAGGCACAAATGTCAATTCACCAATGCGCTCCAGTGGTTGAGATCGATTAAGAAAACTGGCTCTTCTGGACGGACGATAATATTGGGCAAAACGCAGGCAGAGATCTTTATTACGCTCATATGCCTCGGCCAGCAAGGCGCGCGCCTGCAGGCCGCCCTCAAGGGTCGCATAACAATTGTACAACAAGACTCCGTGCTCAACGGCACTTGAGTCCAATACATTTTGTACAGCGTCACGCGCCTCATCCAGGCTATCAGTCTGCAAAACGATCATAGTCGATTTGATGTTCAGGACAGGAATCAGGTCCTCATTACCTTCGATCGACGCCAAACCCATCTCCACAGATTTGTGAACAAGCTCTAGAAGTTCAGCATTGACATCTTCTAACCTAACAAGTTTTTCTCCCATTGGCATCGTCCTTTACATTTGTGCTGCATACGTCGGACAACGTCAGCCATGATGTATATATTGCTTGTCACAATAGTACAATCAATGTTCGGGTATGTCCAGCCTTTATACGTATCGCAACCAGGGAAAGAAGATATTGCTTCTCACCACACATCGAAGAGGGCATGCGTCGCCATGTATAGATGACGAGACCCTCTTGTTTCCTCCAGGTTCCTATTGATGAGTATGCTATCCCTTGATGAATAGATAGACAATGAGGAACCTTCCTGCGGGTATATACAGGTGCGCAACTTTTCTTTATCTCATCAATAATCGAGACGAAGGAGCCATGCTAAAATAACTCATTTCGCCATTTTTCTGTCCTGACAGGAAATATATAGTATTATATTCTCACCTGCGCAGACATGAACAGGGTCTTTCTGGCCGCCTCAATGGCTGATGGAGAAGAAGTATATGACAGGGCACACCCGGTTAATAACCGGTTATATTTCAGTGAATAAGCATATATTATTCCTATTATACCATTAGATTTACTTCATTAATTTGCTAAGGAAAGCTAAACAGGCCAATCCTTTAGATTGTGTCGGCCCCCCCGATTGTGTTCCGCCCATGCGGACGTGCGCTGGCGCGCCCGATTTTTTTCTTATGTGGCACAAAAGTGCGCAGGGCGCACTTTTGTGCCACATAAGAAGATTCTGTCGCTCAGGGGCCGTGGCGCTGGCAGACCGATACATTCTTAGATGGTATCGCCCCATGCCAACGGCACTCTGGGCGCACTTTTGTGCCACATAAGAAGATTCTGTCGCTCAGGGGCCGTGGCGCTGGCGCACTGATACATTCTTAGATGGTGTCGCCCCCGCACCAACGGTGCGCAGGGCGCACTTTGGCGCCATATATGAAATTTCTGTCGCTCAGGGGGCCGTGGCGCTGGCGCACTGTTTACACCACAGCAAAAATTGTGTCTGAGTGCCGTTCCCGAGCCGAGAGGTCAAAGGCTCAGGCGTTAGCGTCAGGGGCGGCCTGCTGCCAGCTACCCTCGAAGACGAATTCGTTGAGGGGTTTGCGCGCACGTGGTGCCAGCTCGCGCTCACGCAGCACAGGATGTAAGGTGTCGGGCGAGCCTGGATAGCCGATAGCAATCACAGCGACCGGTACGTACCCCTCGGGAATGTTCAGCAGTTCGCGCGCCTTGTCCACTACAAAGCCACCCATCTGGTGGGTGACCAGTCCAAGGTGGACGGCCTGGGTGACCAGGTTGCCGACGGCCATGCCCAGATCATAAAGGCTATTGTGCTCTCGGCCAGCGAAATCATAGAGTTTAGCCACGGCCACTACCAGCACCGGAGCCTCCTGCGCCCATTTGGCATTATTCTCTAGCAGGGTCTCAACGATGCGTGCATGCTCCTCAGGATGCTCCCTGGTGGCAAAGACAAAATTCCAGGGCTGGAAATTGGCGGTCGAAGCGGCCCAGCGTGCGGCCTCGAACAGGCTATGCAATTTCTCAGCCTCCACCGGACGATTGGCAAAGGCCCGTGGGCTCCAGCGCTCACTGATCAGCTCGTGGATAGGATGCTCGGCGGTAGCGGGTTTACGCAGAAAAGGTGTATCGATTGTATTAGACATAGAACAGATCCTTTCAAAAACGCATATGGTGTTGCGCTATGTTGTGGGCGCTGGCCACAAAGATAAAATTTCAATCATAGCCATGTACAAGCTATGGTATTGATGCCACGCGCCAAATATTCTTTGCATCGCCTATGTCCTACACTCCTGGTCCGCCTTTGGCTCCGCCATACTATCTACAAATAACCATAGTATGTATCTTCTCCCCAGTCGTCCTGGGAAGAAGCCTGGGACAATGTACTCCACGTATCAATGCACGCTCAGGGTTTACTCCTGAACTCTAATTATGAAAACAGCAAGCACACGCTTTGTATTCCCTTCGGAACCAATAGTCATTAAAATATAAACCCAACCATAAATCTGGTGACGATTCTGCATGCATTAACACCAAGGTATGTATTACCCCTCGCCAAAGAACATCCGCGACAAAAGAGGAAAAAGCCCAAAGAAACACGATCTGTACGTGCGGGGCTTGCCCCCGCTTAATCCGTTATTTCTCGAAAAGCAACAAAAATAACGCCATGCTCTCATCTAAATAGCTGCGAATCCTTTTTATGGTGACTTTTCGAGCAAAGGGTTTAAAAGCGGGGCAAGCCCCAATACCGTTTAGATAAGAAAAACTCAAACATGGGGGGCATCGGATATCGGCCTGGCTTTCCAGGCCAGAGGTGGCCTCTCGACAGCATGCGGCAGATGGACCTCATTGTTTCTGGGCTCCACTGCTTCTGAACGACCTGGATGAGGACAAGCCCCTCTACCGTTCATTGAGCAACCAGGCAGCAATAAGAACGAATGGTATAGGTTCGGCCCTCAGCGGCCGATTGCCACCCCGGTAGGGTGGTCCGGTCTCCTCACCACGCGGTTGCTTGTCTCTGAGACCTCGCGCCACGCGGTGCCCAAACACGGACCCTCCTTTTGGGCACCGCATGAAGGAAAGGATCATGCCACGAGGCACCCTATCGCGGGATACTGGGCCGCCAGCTCTGCGGAGGGCGGCAATCGGCCGCTGAGGGCCGAACCTATGCAATTCGTTCTTCTTGTTGTTCTTTCGTATGGGAAGGGGAAAAAGGGGGCAGGCTCCAATCCCATGCTTCTGAGCTCAAATTCTTCTTAACTACATGGTATTGGGGCAAGCCCCGCACGTACTGATCGTTGTTATTGTTGCGCTCAGTCGCTTGTCTAGTTGCTAAGTGAGTTGTATTGTGCACAAGGCCGGCATGCTGCTGGGTTTACATGGCAAGGTGGTCAACAAGCCGCATGCCTATGCCGCCTACAGGGAATCGTTTCGGGTTTGGGAGGTTGGGTCGTCATGATGGGGCCGGGGCGTTTTATGAGTAAGGTAACCATAATTGTGGAACATTCAAGCTATGCCGAGTGTTTCAATAAGTGTGATAAGCTAAGCTCACACGTCAGCATTAAGCAATGCTAATAACTATAAGAAATGGAGCACATAGATGGCACAGCTTGAAACGGCGACATTGGCGAATGGATGCTTCTGGTGTACAGAGGCGGTTTTTAAACGGTTGCGAGGGATTGAGTCGGTGCAGTCGGGCTATGCGGCCTCTAAGGTTGCCAATCCTTCCTATGAGGCGGTCTGTACCGGGCGTACCGGTGCGGCAGAGGCCGTACAGATCACGTATGATCCGGCCATCATCTCCTTTGATAAGATCCTGGACATCTTCTGGCATATGCACGATCCAACGACCCTGAATCGCCAGGGCAACGATATCGGCACCCAGTATCGCTCAGGCATCTACTATCAAACTGAGGAGCAGAAGCGCCAGGCTGAAGCATCCAAGCAGGCATTGGATGCCTCAGGCACCTACAAAAACCCGGTCGTGACCGAGATTCTGCCGTTTACCAACTTCTACCCGGCCGAGGACTATCACGACGACTACTATGACCGCAATCCTAACCAGGGTTACTGCCGCTTGATTATCGACCCCAAAGTACGTAAGCTGCTCAAAGACTATCGCAACGATCTCAAAGAAACCGTCAAATAACCACCGGCAGCTATAGACGCGCTCAGCCCTCCACCGGACTCCGGTCTGGTGCGGGGGCTGAGCGCAACAAGAAACACGATCTGTCCGTGCACACGGACAGATCGTGTTTCTTGTTGCGCTCATTTCTATGAAGCGTTCATCGAAAAGCATTGGGCGTAAGTCCCGGAGTTATTAATAGAGAAAGTATAATATTATATGGGCTGGAATACATCGTCCAGATGAACGATGTGCATTCTTGACAACTATGCTACACTTATAGTGACAAGTAATAGTGTTTTTTTAAGGTAACTATCCTACCAATTACACTATATATAAAATCAGGTTACATAAAATCAGGGACTGACTTTTGGAATTGGACTTCGCCGGGTTGAAACGAAGCCGTTGAGCTTGGCGTATAAGTAGCATAAATGCAATCATTTTTTCATCCATTTCGATTTTTTGTCGTGACCCGTTGCTGAGCTAGAATGTCGCAGGTCTCTTCCTTGCTTGACGAGCATAGAGGTTTCGCTACCACATGTTTGCTTCACTGGCGGGTGCTTATGCTGTCTTATAATGGAAGTTGTATATGAATGAATCCACCCACTCTTCTGCTGACACAGCAGACTCTTCTGAGCATCAGCGGTCGGGGGCCACTAGCGATCAGGGTGCGCGCCTGGCGTCCCTGGCTCAAGAGGTCTGGGATGTGCTCTGGCTCTTGACTCCTGATGGGCGGATGCAAGTTGTCGAGCGCTGGTCGACTTTTACCGGCCAGACCGCCACAGAGGCAGCTAATTATGGCTGGCTGACCGCCCTTCATCCTGATGACCGTGAGCCGTTTGAGCTCTGGCTGCAGGCTGTGCTACGCCACGGGGTAAGGGATGAGATAGAATGTCGCCTGCAACAGGCCCAGACGGCCCATGGCTTGATGCGTGTCCAGCTTGTTCCTCAGTTTACAGACGATGGCTCCATCGAGGCGTGGCTGGCCTGTGGTTTCGATATGTCCAAACAGCAGCAGCATAAGGTCTTTGGTACTGAACACTTTCAGCTGGCCATGGAGTATGGTGACATTGGCTTCTGGGATTGGGACCTGGTGCGCAACCAACTGGTCTGGTCTGCGCAGTGCAAGAGCATTTTTGGGGTGCCTATTTCGACGAAGGTAAGCTATCCTTTTTTGATGCAGTTGCTCCACCCCGCTGACCGCGATCGCGTGAACAATGAGGTTGCACATATACTGGAACACCATCTGGAATATAATACGGAGTTTCGCACTATCTGGCCGGATGATCAGAGTGTGCATTGGCTCGCCAGCCATGGTCGGGCCCTCTACGATATAGAAGGAAAACCCATCCGCCTGGTTGGAGTGGTCTATGATATTACGGACCTGAAGCGGGTTCAGGAGAGCACTAACGCGACGATGAGGCAGGTGAGCCAGTTGCTAGAAACGCTGCCCGATACCTTTGTGCATCTGGACAAACAATGGGCCTATACCTACATCAATAGCGCAGCAGAACGCGTGATCGGTAAGCCACGCGAACAGGTACTTGGCCATTCCTTCTTTTAACTCTATCCCGAAGCCAGTTATCATGATTTCATTCCATACTATCGCAAAGCTCTGGCGACCCAACAACCGGTCGTGTTTAAGGCTTTTTATCCACCCAGCCAGCGCTGGTATGAAAGCCGGGCTTATCCAGATAACGAGGGGGGAATCTCGATCTATAGCATTAACATTACCGAACAGAAACAGATCGAGAAGGCACTACAGGCCACCGAGACGAATTTCCGCCGCTTGATTGAAAGTAACCTGATCGGTATTGTGCGTGTACGTGTGGATGGTACCATCGTGGAAGCCAATGAGGCCTTTTTGTCTTTGATTGGCTATACGCAAGCCGATGTCGCGACGGGTACCCTGAACTGGAAAACGTTTACACCTCCCGAGGGCATCAATCGGAGCCTGCAGGCTATTGAGGAATTGAAGAGCACGGGCAGTTATAATCCGTTTGAGAAACAATATCAGTCGCGCGATGGCAGGCAGGTGACAATCCTGGCCGCTGGCACGATGCTGGACGATAGCAAGGATGAGTATATCTCCTATGTGGTGGATCTGACAGCCCAGAAGGAACTGGAGCAACAGAAGGATGCCTTTATCGGGGTGGTGAGCCATGAGTTGCGTACACCGCTGACCGCAATTAAGGGTAATATCCAGCTCGTCAAGCGCCAGTTGCGAGCCCTCACGCGCGCGAACCACACGATTCCAGACAATGTGGGCAAAACGATTAAGATCTCGGAGGAGCGCATCGGGCGGGCCCTGCATCAAATCGAGGTGCAGAATCGCCTGATCAATGATCTGTTGGATGTCTCACGGATCGCCTCTAATAAGCTGGAACTGGCACCACAGTTGTGCGATCTGAAACGGCTGGTCAGCGAGAGCGTGGAAGATGTGCACGCCACGGCGCTGATACGCACCATTCATCTACAACTGCCTGATCAAGATGCCGTGCTGGTCCTGGCCGATCCGGATCGCATTGGGCAAGTGATCTCTAACTATGTAACCAACGCGCTCAAGTACTCCGATACCAACGAAGAGGTCACCGTGGGGATGGATCTGGAGCCACAGAAAGTACGGGTCTGGGTCCAGGATCACGGGCCAGGCCTGAATGCGGAGGCCCGGAATCATGTCTGGGATCGCTTCTATCAGGCCAAAGATGTTCAGGTACGCAGTGGTTCAGGGGCGGGCCTGGGATTGGGCCTGCACATCTGCAAGACGTTGATTAAGCGCCATGGCGGCGATGTGGGGGTTGATAGCACTCCAGGGGAGGGCTCGACCTTCTGGTTTACCCTGCCCCTGGATATGTAGCTTTACACGGACTCAGATGAAGCTTACCTGGTAGTCTTTAAGCCAGGCTTCGAGCTGAATGATGCGCTCCAGGGGTCCGATCGCGAAGTCCTCTGCCAGCGCGGGATCTTGCCTGGTAGCGATGCCTCGATAGGCTTCGACATTGATGTATGGCCGCACGGCAGCATTGGGGTCGTTGAGAATCTGGAGGACCCAGTCGCAAACGCCCTTGACGTAGCTGGGATGCTGGGATGATGGATAAGCGCTCTTGCGCCTCATCCTGGCATCGTCAGGCAAGCTGTCCCGGAAGGCCCGGCGCAGGATGCCTTTTTCGATGTTGTCGACGGTCTTCATCTGCCAGGGAATATTCCAGACATATTCTACCAGGCGGTAATCACAGAAGGGGACGCGCACCTCAAAGCCGGTGGCCATACTCATGCGATCCTTGCGGTCAAGCAAGATGGGCAGCCAGCGCGTCAATCCCATATACATGATCTCACGCCGTTTGGCCGCTTCGGCGTCTTCACCCTCTAACCGTGGTACCTCCGTTAAGGCATCGCTATAGCGGCGTGCGAGATACTCGTATGGCTTGACCTGCTGCATTAGATCAGCGGAGAGCAGTGGTGGTAGTGAGCGCATGCCCCTGTTGCGTCCCATCATCATCAACCAGGGGAAGGTTTTGGCCGAGAGCACCTCGTCATAGAAGTACCAGGGATAGCCGCCAAACACTTCGTCGGCCGATTCGCCCGAGAGGGCAACGGTCGCATGCTCTTTCATGGCCTTGAAAATCAGGTAGAGCGAGGTCTCGATCTGCCCCAGCGCGGGCACATCGTGGGCATAGAGCGGCTTCAATAGATTTTCGAGCAATTCAGGTGTATCGACGGTGACCGTATGGTGGCGCGTCATGGCGTGCTCGGATACGCGCTGCACCCACGGCGCATCCAGGCTGGGACGCATATCATTACCAGTAAAGTACGCATCGCTTTCAGCAAAATCAATAGAATAGGTATCGAGCTGCTTCCCCTCCCGTCTAAATTCGCTGGCCGCCAGCGCCGTCAGGCCGCTGGAATCCAGTCCACCCGAGAGCATAGAGACGACGGGAACGTCGGCGATTAATTGGCGTTTTACGGTATCTTTAAGCAAGGCTTGAATATGTTGTGTGGTTGTTTCCAGATCATCGCTATGCGGTGCGCTGCGCAGGGACCAGTATTGGGTGACGCGTGTGCGCTCACGCTCAAACGCGATTTGATAGCCGGGCCGCACTTCATGGACATCGTGGTAGTAGCCAAAGCCAGGCGTGTGCACCACCGGGACGCCAAGGATATCGGCCATGCCGTCGCGATCCACCTCTGGCTTCACCAGGGGATGGGCCAGCAAGGCCTTCAACTCGGACCCAAAGATGATCGCGCTACCACGCTGAGCATAAAACAGGGGCTTGACGCCCAGGTGATCGCGGGCCAGCAAGAGGCGCTGACGCTGGTCATCCCATAGCCCAAAGGCAAAGATACCATTCAAGTGGCGAGTACACTCCTCACCCCACTCCACATAGCCATGTAAGATTACCTCGGTATCCGATTGGGTGCGAAATGTATGGCCACGCGACTCCAATTCACGGCGTAGCTCGCGGAAATTATAGATTTCGCCATTATAAGTAATCGCATAGGTATGGGCCCCCGACTCATACACCATCGGCTGCGCCCCACCAGCGGGATCGATCACCATCAAGCGCCGATGGGCAAAAGCCGCGCGCGGCGAGAGCCAGACTCCATTGGCATCCGGGCCCCGATAGCGCAACGTTGCGGCCATCGCTTCAATGACAGCACTCTGCTGCGTAACATCAACCTCCCAATCAATCCAACCTGTAATTCCACACATAGGATATCTACCTCCTGCACCTGAATCACACCATGGATTCAAGCCACGGAACAAACTAATCTACAGAAGCAGGCATTTTGTACGTCAACAACAAATCAGGCACAAGGCCCAAACATCTACGAATGACGGTTTTTGTTGCTTTTTAGAACAGCAAGCTCATACCCGCTTCGTTCTTCCCAATCATAAATGTACAACATAATTGACTCTCTTGCCTGTAAGCCTGAATACAGAATAGGGATCATTGCAGCTTGTTTTTCCTCTCTTCGTCTCTATGCTGCAAAAATGCCCCACGCCATACATAAAATAAAAGCGAACAGGCAAGGAGATAATTACATTGACATATTTCATTTTTTCGCATACTATACAGGTGTTTTTAGCGTTTCTTTAACGAGATGTATTAATGGCATATGGATCAAGAAAAATTTACTGCCTTCCTGAAAGATATCTATTATCCTAGATTGTCATTTCATCGACTCCGGGCGCGCAGAAATCATCATATCTATCTCCGGCTGCAATGGGCTATGCTCATCCTGGCACTCGCCAATGCTATCCTGGTCGCACTCCAACCATTTTTTTCCTGGATCTGGCTCAAAGTCCTGGCCATCGTGTGCGCGATCCCTGTAGCCACACTGGCCACGGTACTCAAAACCTTTAATTATCAAGAAAAATGGGCTCAGCATGGCAAGGCGTATTATGATCTCGAAAAAGAATATAATCTCTACCTGGCCGGGGCGGGAAACTATAGCACAGAGCCTGATAAAGAAGGATATTTTGTGCTTCAAGTGCAAGGAATCCTGAGTCAAGCCCTGGCAGCCAACCCATATATGACAGTACCTTAAAGAAAGCAATGATTGCAGCCTGAGACGATGAAGGATCAACGCATGGCGAAACGGATCAAAAATTACAAAATTCACCGCCTGCTAGGGCATGGCAATTCAGCCGAGGTTCACCTGGCAACAGAGATACAGAGTGGGCGTCAGGTGGCACTCAAGCTTCTACATGCCTTTATTACCGACCAAAAGGTAAAAGACAACTTTTTACATGAGGCAGATATCATCAGACGCCTGCAACATTCCTCCATTGTGCGTGTCCTGGATGCAGATTTCGATGACACCCGGCCATTCCTGGTCCTCACCTATGCTCCCAACGGCAATCTGCGCAAAAAATATCCTCGCACCACAGTCCTTCCCAATAATGACATCCTCAACTATGCGCGCAATATCGGGCAGGCGCTGGAATATGCCCACCAGCAGGATATCATCCACCGCGATGTGAAACCAGAAAACATCCTCCTGAATGAACGTAACGCGCCGCTGCTCAGTGACTTTGGCATCGCCAGAATTGCGCAACATACACTCACCCAGAGCACCCAACAGCCCGCGGGTACACCTATCTACGCGGCCCCCGAACAATTAATGGGAAAACCCAAAAAAGCCAGTGACCAGTATTCGCTGGCCATCATGATCTACGAATGGCTCTGTGGACGGCCCCATTTGAGGGCGATGATTTTACCAGGCTCTATGATGCCCATCGTTACGCGGCGGTCCCCTCGCTACGCCAACGCAATCCAAAGGTTCCCGTCACCGTCGAAGAAGTCCTGCTCCGGGCCTTAGATAAAAATTATAAGGCGAGATTTTCTAGCATCACAGATTTTATCCATGCCCTGGAGCAGGCGTTCCCTCAACCCCGGCCGGCCGGCCCTCGGAACCAGGCGACCACATATCGTGTCCCGCCACGCAGAGTCCCTGTGGAGGAGGAAGAAGTACCTGAACGACCAATGGGTAGGCTGGGACAACTCTACAATGATTTTACAAGGCTACTCCAGCGTGAACCGGATACCACCACCTATCAGAAAGAAGTTGAAGTCGATGAGGTCGATGAAGTTGATCTGCCACGCAAAGCCGAGCTCTATTCAATAGTGCAGATTGAAGATGATACAGTGCGAGCAATGATCATCGATATCAATGGAAACCAGGCAAATATCTTAGGGATAGGTCGTCAACAACTGGCTTCGAATATACTGAGCGATAACATCATCATTGACATAGCTGGAGCGACCAGCAGTTGCAATAAGGCTTTACTTGAGGCAGAAGAAATAGCTGACGAGATCATTGCTCCCAGAGCTATCCTGGGCCTCAACAGTGAATTGGTCAAATTTAACTCAATCACCGTCAGTAAACAACGACAGCAACCCACCAAACAGATTACCGAAGAAGAGGTCGAATCCTTAATCACGGCAGCGCAGGCGCGCTCACTCAAAACAGCCAAAGAGCAGATTAGTACTGAAACAGGTCGTAGTGATATCGATGTCCGGGTGACCAATGCCACCGTTACCTCGGTACGTATTGATGGGAATCAGGTGACAAACCCGCTTGGTTTTCGCGGTCGACACTTTTCATTGACGCTCTTTAGTACGTTTGCACCTCTCGCACAATTAGGCGCGATCGAAGCGGTGGCCCAGGGACTTGATCTTGCCCCGATCTCTATTGAGGCCGAGCTATATGCTCTGGCACGTTGCTTGTACCCCGATGCAAGGGCTAATAGTGGCTGTATTTTTATCAACGTCATGAGCAGCACAACCGAGATCACCCTGGTACGCGCAGCAGTGGTCGAGGAATCGCGCATCTTCGCATTCGGAGAACGGGTGTTTGGACGGCGCATCGCTACCAGCAAAGGTATTAGCCTCAGAGAGGGCAGACAATTGCTGAAGGATTATATCACCGGGCTCTGAATAAAGAAGCCCGAGAAGAGATCCAGAGGAGACTTGCACCAGAATGCCAGACCTGGATGGATAGTGTTGAGTTAATAATCGAAGAGCTGGCCAAAGGTGAACCATTGCCACTGGATATTTATACCCTGGCAATGGTGCCAAAATTCCTGATCTGGTCAGGTTACTTGACCATTTTTCGTGGACCAAACGGTTGCCATTTACACGCACGCCCACCATTCGCTTTATACTGCCAGAAATGATAAAAAGTATTCGCGACCATAAGGGGCTGCTAGAAGAACAGGATATTGTTTTGATGGCCCTGGCACATCGGGCCATCGAAATCCAAAAAGAAAAAGATGCCCCTACTACGCCCCAAAGAAGTACGCGCCTGGCCCCTTAAGAACGATGGGGATGCTAAGACGAAGGGCGCGCCCCGGTTCACGTTAAGGAACCGGGGCGCGCCCTTCGTCTTAAAGTCTATTAGGAATACGCAGCCAGCATGCCGGGATGTCTTTAAAGTGGGACGGCCGTCTCGAAGATGGGCTGCACGCACTCTTGTAGTGGCAGGGTAAACCAGAAGGTCGAGCCCTCACCGGGCTTGCTGTCAACCCCGACCTCGCCATGATGCTGCTGGATAATCCCCTTACAGATATGCAGGCCAACGCCGAGGCCGACATGGGGGACACCCGAATTGTGCTGGCTATGAATGCCAGAGACGCGGTAGAAGCGTGTCCAGATGTTCTGTTGCTCTGCTTCTGGCAGGCCCGGACCTTCATCGCGCACCGAGACTTTGACATTCTGGCCATCTTGCTCCAGGCGCACAAACACAGGCCTGTCAGGGGTGAATACTTTAATGCATTAGAGAGATAGTTGGCAATGACCTGCCCGATCCGATCCGCATCGGCACACACGATCAGCCGCTCATCTTTATTCTCATCCAGCTCAATCACGCGATTGGTGGCGATGGTGCGCTGGTTCTCAACCGCCTGGCGCACAATCTGGTTTAGCTCACACGGCGACTGTAGCAGGCGCAATTTCTGCCCATGGATACGCGAGGCATCCAGCAGATCATTCACCAGCCGGGTCTGGACGGCGGTCTGGCTATGTGCATTGGTCAGCGCTTGCTCTACCGCTCTGATAATCTGGTTATTGCGCTCCTGCTGCTCAAATCTGGATGGATCGGGTTCGTAACGCCTTAATTTGCGCTTCGCCAGCTGGACGCTGCCCTGGGACGCGGCCAGAGCGTTTTCAGTTCATGGCTTACCAGGCCAATGAACTCCTCCAGCTTCCGCTGTGCCTCCGTGGCCTCCTCGACCATCGTTTGAGCGTGCAGCCGAGCTGCCTCACGCTGATGCACCATGGCCGCGATAATGACACCGGCCAGCGCGAAGAAGAGTAGATAGATGCTACTATAGATATTTTGATGCTGAAATAATAGACCGTATGGCTCAATATAGAGAAAATCGATCACCAACAGACCCGTACAGAGGGTAAAAATCGCCGGACCAAAGCCCCAGGTAAAGGCCACACATATAATGTAGAGATTCAATAATGTGCTTGGCAAGAAGGCAGGCATATCATGGTGCCAGTGCATCAATCCAGTCACCAGACCTAAGATGGCCAGCAAAAAACCTACTAAATAACCTATGATGGGACGCTTCCATGTTGGCTGATGCCCTAATGTATACGTATGCCAATGAATTTTTATTCCCCGTGGTCTAAATCTTGTTCCGTCCATCTGCTCGGTGCTCCTCAAGCGGCTACTACCCTTCTACACAAACACATCTCCTACGATTGTTGGTTGTCGTGGTATCGATTGTAATGGGAGCTCCTTCTCCATGTCAATTTAGCAAATATGCAAATGTAAAACAATAAGTGCAATATTCGCCTCGGCCAATGCGGAAATCCTCACTTGCAAATCCCGTGCCCCCCCACTATCCCTTAAGCGAGGCCTGCATTTCCCAAGCCGATCATAAAATATAACAACCCATAGCACAGAAATCATCTCCCTACTCAAAGGTACTACCGATCGGTTTCCCACTTCCACTAATAACGTCTGATCGCTACACGCCTGGATGGTCAGTTAGCCCAGATCAGCTAAGCGCACCCATCCAGGCGCTCGTGTACTAAATCAAGCTGCGGGCAGGGTTACCCGCACCAGTTCTCCATGATCGCCATTTGCCCCATTGCCAGTAATCCAGAGCGTGCCATCAGCAGCGCTCACTATTCCTGTCGGGATCACGATACTACTCTGCAAGGGGTGTTCGGTGATTATTCCACCAGGAGTAATATAGCCCAGGCGCATAGTCTTGCCCATGGCTGGGGGTGTATCGGGAAACCAGAGATTGCCATCTGGACCAGCAATAATCTTCCCCACCGATCTGATGGTTGTTGGCAGCTGGAATACTTGTACAACGAGTTGGGTGTTAGCTACTACTGTCTTCTGGGGCGGTACAACTGTTGTTTTGCCAGGCGATCTAGCGACATTGGCAGGAGAGCCGCATCCAATCAACAGCATCAGAAGCGCTCCCAATAGCGGGACCAGGCGCGCGCGTTGGCGCACAATCATTGTTACATTAATCTGTGCCATGGGAGTTGAAGTCCCTTTCTTCCAGGGAAGACCAGCGATAGATATATCTACCGACTTATTCCTCTGAAAATGATCTTACATTGCGCACAATGTAAGATCATTTTCAGAGGAATAAGTATAACTATAGCCCATGGCCCCTTTTCTTATACATGTCATTTGCCCTATTTCTTCCCATAGATACTCGTTCAGCTTATCCTATGACATGAGGCCACAAAGAGATCGCATGCATGCATGGTGAAACCAGCATGTCCCTTATACCGTGTTGGTTGATGCAGGTAGCTCCAGACGTCACTGAGCAATTATTCTCATGAAGGGGGTGCAGCCATTATGGTCGAAGGTACACTTGTCAAGAGTAAAGGCAGTCCGGCCCTGGGGCACGGATTCTTATTTGGACTTGTGCTGGGCGTTATCCAGATCGTCCTGGGGCTGCTGGTGAGTAATCTTCATCAACCAGCTTTGACTTTACCATTGAGTCTGGTCGGCGTGCTTTTCGCACTCTTTTTCTATTTTTTGGCCGGTGTGCGGGCAAGCCAGAGCACTGGTCGCGTGGGCACCGGGGCCTTTGCAGGCCTGTGGACCGCGATTATCAGTGCTCTCGTCTCCTTGATCGGAGCATATTCCCTGGCAACGGTCAATATCAATACATTTCGAGAGCTACAACGGGTTGTGATAGAGGATGCCGCCAAACGCCTCAACCAGCCTGTACCTGCCACCGCCGAACAGTTTCTCTTCGGAGCCGTCAATGCCTCGGGCCTGGGTAGCTTTACCCTTTCACTCTTGCTCGGCCTGCTGATTGGCGCCCTGGGTGGACTGATCGGTCGCGGCAAAACCTCGCGCTATAGCCGCATCTATGATGCAGCCCGTCCCGCGGCGTCGGCCACCCCCAAGCATAGCTAGATCAGAATGATAGGCCGCTCGCTTCAAAATTCGAGCGGCAGGTGCCTGACACCATAGACGGCTCCGCCTTCTATCCATTGCAGCGGCTCTCTGCGCACACGGTGCAGGGCAGGAAACTGTTGCCACAACATGGGAAGGGCGGTACTGGCCTCTAAGCGGGCCAATGGTGCTCCCAGACAGCTGTGAATACCTCGTCCAAAGGTAAGATGGGGATTAGGGGTACGCTGGATATTAAAGTGGTCGGGATAGGGGAAAAGCTCGGCATCCCGATTGGCCGAGGCGATCCAGACGCGAATAGATTGGCCGGCCGGGATCTGCTTGCCACCCACCATGACCTCTCCGGTTGTGCGCCGGGTTACGCCCAGCAGCGGTGGACTGTAGCGAAGAATCTCTTCAATGGCCGTGGACCACAGGTCGGGCTCGCGCCGCAGTCGCTCAGCATCCCTGGGATATTCATCCAGGCAGAGGATGGCGTTACCGAGCAGGTTGACGGTCGTCTCGTAGCCGGCGGCCCAGAATAAGAAGCAGAAACCCACCAGTTGTTCTTCATTGAAACGCTTTCCAGCAACTTCGGCCACCAATAACTGGCTGATCAGATCATGCTGCGGCATCCGCCTGCGCTCCTGGAGCAACACCAGCAGGCTCTCACGCATCGCCTGCCGGGCCGCTACCGCCCGCTGGTAGGGCTCATCTTGCTCGCTCTGACTCTCGTCACGCTCATGCTGACGAAAAAACATGCTGTCAGACCAGTGGCGAAAGGCTGGCCGTTGCTCCACTGGGATACCCAGCAGCTCGCTGATAACCTTCATCGCCAATGGATAGGCGAAATCTTGAATCGCGTCCATATAGCCAGCCGGACGTACTTTATCCAGCAGATCCTGTGTAATCGCACGCACCCGGGGTGCCAGCAGTTCCACGCTCTGCTGAGTAAACACCTGCGCTACCAGCGAGCGCAATAGCTGATGCTCCGGAGGGTCCTGCGCAATCATCGTCGAAGCCAGCAGGACCGCCCCAATCGGTCCTCCACGTTCTAAGTCTGACGAAAAGCTGGCCGCATCCTCCAACACCTGCACAGCATCCCGATAGCCAAAGATATGCCACTTATTCGTTGTTGGCTCATACGTGACTGGACCAGTCGCACGCATAGATTCCAACCAGGCAAACAATTCTTGCGTCCCATGCAACGAAGCGGGCAGGATAAGAGAGCGCATACTATCAGCCTTTCGTATATAATGAAGAACACCTTACTTCAGTCAGGCCTTTTTTCGAGTAAACAGCCACAAATTGATACAAAATAACACACACAGACATATAGACACATCGTACCACCGCTCGTCAATTTTAGGAGATAGCTAGATCCATTAAACCAGACAATCATATTCCACCAACACCATTTCCCCCAAACCCGTCATTGGTACTTCCGCACAATGCTCCATTGCTTCTGAACGACCTGGATGAGGACAAGCCCTTATACCCTCCCCACACAACCAGGCAGCAAGAACGGCGATGCGCATAGGTTCGGCCCTCAGCGGCCGATTGCCGCCCCGGTAGGGCGGCCCGGTATCCTCACCACGTGGTTACTTGTCTCTGACACCTCGGCCCACACGGTGCCCAAAAGGATGGTCCGTGTTTGGGCACCGCGTAAAGGAAAAGGCGATGCCACAGGGTGCCTAAGCGCTAGGATACGGGGCCGCCGGCTCTGCGGAGGGCGGCAAGCGAGGGCAAGCCTCGCACCTACAGGGCCGAACCTATGCGCATCGTTGTTCTTGTTGCCTGGTTTGTTGTGGGGAGGGTAAAAAAGGGGCGGGCTCCAATCCCATGTTTCTGAACTCAAATTCTTCGTATCGCAACGGTATTGAGCTCCCGCACGCAAACACATCACACAGCCCGATAAAAAAAGGAAGACAATTTTATTGTGCCCCTTCAATAGCGTCTTTTCAAGTAGAGCTTTATTATTGATCTTCTCATAAAGGAGCAGGTAGTGTATCACCCTAGAAATATTTCCGGTGGTTTCGTCTTGATCGGATTGGCACTAGCTATCATTATTGGGCACGGCCTTTTTCTCCCCATTTTCTTTACCGGACTGGCTTTCGCGGCCCTGTTTGGCGCCTGGGGCATGTCTTACCGCGGCGCCCGCTATGGCGGCATCAACGGCTTTGTCTGGTTTATGACCCTGGCACTCTGCTTCCTGACCGGTATGTGGACATTGATATTGTTAGGTATAGGCTTATCAATTGTACTGGGAGCGTTCCGCAATCCCATTAACAATCAACTCAACAGCTGGAACCTGGGACCGAGATCCTACCAGCCACAAGCTCCTTATCAGAACTATCAGCAACCCAACCCTCCCTATCAGCAACCCAATCCCACTTACCAGCAACCACCGCAGACGCCTCAGGAGCGTCCCTACAACGAAGGTTATACCCCACCAGTGCGCCCGGCCGAGCAGCCTCCTATTGAGAGGCCTCCCGTTGAAACTGATGATCCATATGGAGCCCAACAACAATATAACCAACCACAATCGCAATATCCTCAACAGCTACCGCCGCAGGAATAAATAGCTTCACCAACACAGACAGAAAAGAAACCGCCAGGGAGAGACGCGTAGCCATTGGTGGTTTCTTTTCTGTCTGCGCTACTTATGCTTCGAACATGACAGGTAGGTTGTTAATATGATGTAGCGGTCCAGGGCCAACATCAACGGAGACATTCGGTATGCGCCGCAAATTCTTGAGCTGCTTGAGCAGCAGCGAGAGTACGATGCGGCCTTCCAACCGGGCCAGCGGGGCGCCAATGCAGAAGTGAATGCCATAGCCAAAGGTGAGATGGCGGTTGGGGGTGCGTTGAATATCGAAACGTTCAGGATCGGGGAAGTGCGCGCCATCGCGATTGGCGGAGGCGTTCCACGCATTCACAATCGTGTTGGCAGGGATACGCTGCCCCCCAGTTCGGTTGCGCAGGTGGTGCGACGCACCGAAATCCAGAACGGCGGCAGGTAGCGCAATACCTCTTCAATGGCAGAGGGAATAAGCTCTGGCTGCTGGATCAGTTGATCACGTGACTCGGTGAACTGCGTTAAACAATAGATGGAGTGTGTGAGCAGGTTCTGCACCGTCTCCTGGCCAGCCACCAGCAGCAGCACACAGAACTTCAGGATCTCATCATCGCTCAACCTCTCACCATTGAGCTCGGCCGCACTCAATGCCGTAATCAGATCTGCCCGCGGCTCGCGGCGCCGCTCGGCCAGCATGAGAGAGAAGTAATCGTATATTTCCTGTCCCACCAGATTATGGAACGCGATGGTCTCTTCACGCGTATGGGGTACCAGAGTTTCATCCTCTCCTTTGGTCCAGCGACCAAAGAGATGCCAATCTTCTACTGGTACTCCGAGTAGTAGCGCCACCAGATTGGTCGTCAGCGGCAAGGCAAAATCCGTTACAAAATCCATCTTACCTTGAGGGCGCACTTTATCCAGCAGAGTTTGGGTTAGCTGGCTAATATCATCCGCGAGAGAGGTAATAGCACTCCTGGTAAAGGCCTGATTGATTAGATGACGCAATCTGCGATGATTGGGGGGTCCTGCGACACAATGGTATCGCGCAGAAAAACATTGTGGGAGAAGGTGGGGACATTTTCAGAAGAGAAAGTCTCAGGATCATTGATTACTTGATACACATCATCATATTTAAAAGCATGCCACACTTGCATCTGATCATCATAGACAACAGGATGATTGGCCCTCATATAAGCAAACCATGCGAAACCCTCTAGCCTCTCTTCAACGGGCTGCGTACTTACCGAAGTCGGGCGACTTGAACGATTAGTCTGTTTTTGCATCAATCAACCTTTCTACATTATTCTGTCACAGTCAACAGAGACTCAACATTGTTTTTATAGTGTGGTGTAGAAAATGCACTGTGCGCATTTTCTACACCACACTATAAAAAGGTTCGAGCGCGCCAGCGCACGTCCACACAGGAACTCTTACACATGGTCATCGATCAGTCAATAACAGTAAAAACACCATTACATACAAAACAAGCGCACAAATTACGCGTTTCATATACAATTTTACTGAGAAATACACTTTCTCCAAATTGGATAGAATTTAGTACTTTTCTGTATTTTTTCATAGACAAAAGATCTTTCATGGCTTAACATAAATTCATATCCCTTAAACATTAAAATAAGTCAATATAGCGGGCACATAAATTAATACCTTCTCGTTTTTGCACGCTCCCTGTAAATGTAGTGCTCAATATTTTCCCAGACATAATCCTGTAACAATTCCGTCATACTTTTCGTACATCTTATGACTATGATTATTTTGTAAGTAGGAGCAGCGGACAATCGATAGAGTGGCATCTCTTGTAGGCTTGAAAATATAGCTCCGTGAAGGGCATGAAAAAAGAAAAAAGGAATATTCTTTATGGCCAGAACACTTGATAACGGCGCCATCCTCAGCCGTACCTCAACGCAGGTGCGCTCCCTGCAAATGGTTGGCACGATGCGCCTGATCCTGGGATTTATCGCGTTACTGGGGGCGATTCTTTTTCTGGAAGGGACCAGTTGGGATATTCAGTGGCATACGTTCCTGGGACGCGACCGAACATTGATCCCACCCCATATTCTAATGCTGACCGGGGTGGCTATCAGCGGCGTCGCGGGCCTGGTCGCGGTCGTGCTGGAGAGTCTATGGGCTCGCCGCGATTCGCAGGTGGCTCAGAGCAGTACCTCCTTTGCCAGTGTCTTCTCTGGCTCATTGGGAGCGTACGTGGTTGGCTTCGCGGCCCTGGATGCCGCCGTGGCTTTTCCGCTGGATGCTTACTGGCATGCTTTGTATGGCATCGATGTGGCAATCTGGGCACCTTTCCATGTGATGTTTGTAGCCGGTATGGGCGTTGTCGCGCTTGGCTCGGTGTATATGCTGGCTTCGGCCGCCAATTTGGCACGCAGCATCCGTATCCGGCGTAGTGCTTTGATCGGTGTGATAATTGCGCTGGCCAGCGTGCTCGCCATCTTCACGCTGCTGCTGTTTGACTCGCTCTCTGAAGAGCGGTCAATCGATCTAGGCTTTGGGTTCCTGAACTTCTTCCCGGTGCTGGCGGGACTGCTGACCGCCTTTGTACTGGTGGCGGCGGCCTATGCGCTGCCCTGGCGCTGGTCGGCGACGGCGGTGGCGGGCGTCTACATACTACTGGCCGGGATAATGGCTATCTATGTACAGCCCGCCACGAACTGGCTGGTCGGCGTGGAGCGCCTGAGCTATCGTCGCGAGCCTCCTATTATTGCCGTTGTGGCCCTGGAATGGTTTATTGCTCCGCTGCTGGTGGCCATCTTGATCGATATTGTGATGCGGCGCGCCCGGCGCAAACAGTGGTCCACACGCAAACAGGCACTCTTCCTGACCCTGGCGGCCTCAATCAGCATGCTGCCAATGTATACGGTCGAGCCCTACATCTTCGTTATAGTGCTGAGCGCTTTAGGGGTTGGGGGCACCATTGTCTCGTTCGGGCCAGGCTTTCTGGCCACCTATATTGGAATGCGGCTCGGTCGCAATATCGGTGAATCTGTGTCCACGCAGGAAAGGTAAGTAGATACTATGCCTAAACCCTTACAATTTGTGCTGCTTGGTATAGGTGTGCTGGCACTGCTAGCGGTGCTAGGGGAACTGGCCTACTCGGTGGCCGCCACGACGCATGGCAATACGCCGGTCAAGGTTGTCAAGGTCAATGCTGGCCCTTACCCATTGACGGTCAACTTGTATACCTATCCAGCCCATGCCAGTTACGCGCTGCCTTTCTCGATTGAGCCACAACAAACCATCAACGGTACCATCACCTATGATGTCTCGTCGACCCCTATGCCAGGCGATGTGCCAGCGACCCCTGTGCGCGCCGGACTGACCCCCGACGCCAATGTCCACAACGGGGTCCAGGGGACCGCCGAGATCACGGTCCAGGGTCTCTGGGACCTGGACATTACCGTCAATGGTCCCGCGGGACGCGGCACGGCCAGCGTGCCCATCGAGGCGACCGCGCCACCACCCCTCCCACAATGGCTCGGCTGGACCATTGGCCTGATCCCTCTTTACGGCCTGACCATCTTCCTGCTCATGCAGCGTGGTCGCCGCCGCAAACAACCCGAACCCGGCATCATGACGTCAAATTAAGCCAGCTCAACCAGAACAATACGAGCGCCCCTCGCGGGCGCTTTTCCATTTATTACGTATAAAATATGCTTATCTTTGCAAGGATGTCAGGGAGGCCGAGTTTTTGCCGCCACCAACGTTATCCAGAAATTCTTCCAGGCATAGCCGGGCAGCCCCCATACTTACACCGTCTCGCCCAAGCAGGCTCAGGCTGATTTCGACGACCTCATTGGGCTGTGTGAGCGCGTAGCGCGCCACAATCTCCTCGATGGCCGGGAGCGCAAAGGTGCCCAGTTCCCCTGACAACCAGCCACCAAGGATGATGCAATGTGGATTGAAGAGATTGATCAGATTCGCCAGGCCGGCTCCCAGATAGTGCAGGGTCTCCTCTAAAACCTGGTTGGCAACGGCATCGTCTTGTCGGGCCGCCCGTATCAGGGCCTGGATAATACTGATCTCGTCAGGGCACGACAGGGCGGGATGCTGGTCAGCGCGCTCACGCAGGCGGTGAATGATAGCCGCCGACCCGATATATGCTTCAAGGCAACCCCGGCGTCCACAACGGCACAGCGGACCATCCAGGTTGAAAATAGTATGCCCCCATTCGCCCGCGCTGTTGGTAGCGCCACGATATAGCTTGCCCTCATGGATAATGCCCGCGCCAACACCGGTCCCTAGCGTAACCGAAGCCACCGTCTTTGTGGCCATCAGCGGATTGGACTCGACTTCCCCTAATGCCATGACCTTTACGCCGTTGTCGAGGTGGAATGCAAAAGGGAAGTGCTCACGCAGCATGGCCTTGAGCGGAATAGGTTCCCAGTTCCAGGCCGGCGCCGAAACCATCTCCCTCTCGGTGTACTCGACGATCCCAGGCAGTCCCAGTCCCATGCTGAGAATTTTATCTGGCGTAAGCTCCGCCGCCTGTAACAGGATAGTTATCCCATCGATCAGAAAGCGCACCACCTGGGAGGGATTATTTTGTTCGGGGGTCAGGGATATGCGAAAAGCGTTCAATTTTTGCAGTCGTAGATCAAAAAGCTCGATCATGATATCCGTCTCACCTAGCTCACCACCCAGAAAATAGCGATAGGTCTGATTTAAGGTGAGAATGGAGCGGCGACGCCCGCCTTCAGATTCCGCGAAGCCCGATTCGAGCACGATCCCTTCGGTCAACAGTTCGTTGATGATATTAGTAACCGTTCCTGTACTCAGACCGGAACGCTGGCTTAGCTCAAGCCGGCTAATAGAGTCGCTCTGAAACATCGTTTGCAGAATGGTGCGCTTGTTGATACGCCTCAAGTCGCGGGCAGTGGGGTTGAGACCCATAATACTTAGGTTCCTCTCTGAGCTAAATACAAGCAATCTCGTAGTCTTCTGGCGTTCATCATGTCTGGCATGCACGGATCTCTCCCTCTCAACCTGATCCCGGCTAGTGACCAGAACTATGGTTTTCACTATCCTTCAGAAGTAGATAGCCCCCGCTCTGTCAAGTAGATGATCAAAAAAAGCTTAGAGTGTGTCAGACACACTTTTTCCAGGGGCGCTTACGTGCCCCCACACAGGCGTCCGCCCCTGTTTTATCTATTGTTGCACAGAATGCACGAATGCGCATTCTGTGCAACAATAGATGGAAACCATTGTGCGCGCCCGAGCTTCTTTTTCTTATGTGGTGTAAAAAAGTGCGCTGTGCGCACTTTTTTACACCACATAAGAAAAAGAAGCTCGGGCGCGCCAGCGCACGTCCGCACAGGAGCGAGATGCTTCCCATGCGAATGGGAGTCTGACACATTCTTAAAAACCTGGAAAAAACATAACTTCAAAAAAATACACGACATGCCAGCCATTACCTAATAGTCTTCTGTTTTTAATCAGTTTATGATCTACTGTAAAAATATGCCTGATAGGGATTGACAAGCCTGTCTGTTCTCAGTATACTCTTTTTTCAGAGTTATTAAAATAACTCTTAAAAAAAGTCCTGAAGAAACTACACGCTGAGGTGTTGTGATCTTAATTTTGTCTCTGGAAATGGAGGTTTTATTCACTTCGTCTTAATGTAGAAGCATTTGGATGCAGCACCCATTGTGGTCCGTCAATATCCAGTCCGGTTCCTGGCATCCTATCTTCTCGACGGGCATACCCATCCAGATGTCAGGTAATTTACAGTAACCGTTTAGCCGCTCGAACTGTTGGTATGGATACTAACAAAACTTGGAAACCCTTGGTATACACAGCCTGTTTTCTTAGATCAATGATCGATCTATCCTTTTTTAAGGAGGTTTCCCATGTTGCTCGGCTCTTTTATGTCTGGACAAAAGCACCCTCGCTTGTCAAAGGCAACTATTTTCTCGACCCTGATGCTATTGCTCTGCGTGCTTGCCTCTTGTGGACAAGCCGCCTCGACCCCCGGCCAATCTCAAACGAAGAATAGTATCCTGAATGTTGTTCCCAGCCCCAAAGGCGATTTTACGGATGGTTTTAGTCCTTACGCGGCGTCCGCGAACTACGGATCACAGGGCATGATCTATGAGACCCTGCTGTTCTTCAATCGCATGGATAGCTCGGTCAAACCATGGCTGGCACAGGACTACCAGTTCTCAAACAACGCCAAAACCATCACGTTCCACCTGCGCAACGATGTCAAATGGAGCGACGGTCAGAAGTTTAGCGCCGATGATGTCGTGTTTACCTTGCAGATGCTCAAACAGTATCCCGCCGCCGATGGCAATGGTCTATGGCAATATATTCAGGATGTGCAGTCTCCTGATAGCTCAACCGTTGTAATAGATCTGAAGCAATCATACACGCCTATTTTATGGTATCTTGCCGGTCAGACCTATATCGTCTCTAAACAGCACTATACAGGCGTGGGCGATCCGACAAAATACATCGACTCCAAGCCAGTTGGTACCGGACCCTTCCTCTTGAAGTCGTTCACACCACAGTTGATCGACCTGACGAAGAATTCTAACTACTGGCAGCCCGGCAAACCCGCGGTGAGCGAGATTCGCTATCCATCCTTCAACTCCAATACCAGCGCGGAACTGTTGCTGACGCGCGGTGATGTGGACTGGACCGGACTCTTCACTCCCAATATCCAGCAGACCTTTGTCTCGAAGAATCCAACCACCAACCACTACTGGTTCCCGAACCGCAATATCGTCATGCTCTACCTGAATACGGCGAAGGCTCCATTTGATCAGCTGGCTGTGCGCCAGGCTATCAGTAGCGCCATCGATCGTGACAAGATCTTTAAAGTGGCTGAGAGCAATTATGAGCCGGTCGCTCACCCGACAGGCTTGATCCTGCCCGCCAATCAGAGCAATATGAATCCATCGTATAGCTCGTCAGCTTTTAGCATGGATACCAATAAGTCTGAGCAACTGCTCAATAGCGCGGGCCTTACCAAGGGTTCCGATGGCATCTACCGTGATAAGAGCGGCAAGAAGCTCTCCTTCAACATCAACGTCGTTACCGGTTGGACCGACTGGGTGACGGCCGACCAGATTATTGCGGCTAACCTGAAGGCCATCGGTATCGATGCCAAAGTCAATTCGATCTCTTTCAATAGCTACTTCAGCGCGTTGCAGATGGGTAGCTACGATATGGCTATCTCCTGGACCAATCCTGGCCCAACTCCGTTCTACCTGTACAATTCGTTGCTCAATAGCACGAATAGCGCCGCTGTAGGTAAGACGGCCTCATCCAATTTCGAGCGCTGGATGGACCCGTCAACGGATAAGATGCTGGTCCAATACGCGACCTCGACCGATAAGACCGTCCAGCAGGATGCGCTCAATGGGCTGGAAAAAGTGATGGTTGAACAGTTGCCGAGTATCCCCTGGTCTATGGCGCAACCTGGTATGAATACAGTAGCGCGAAGTTCTCGGGCTGGCCAACCAGTACGAATGCCTATGCCTCTCCGGCCCCTTCGATTTCCCGGATGCTGAGATCGTCGCTCTTAATCTCAAACCCGCTTAAACATCCCGTCAGTCGATAGTCCTTGCCTGGTCGTGATGTGATGTGGACCATCACGACCAGTCCACGGCACTGCTGCTGCCTGCTCCCCGCATATGGGATGGTTGCTTCATCCTATATGCGGGGAGCGGGCCGCATATATCATATCTTGATCTCCCTCGATTATAGAAAAGGAGTATTCAGGTGAAGTATTTGCTCCGTCGTATCAGCTTCTACCTGGTAGCCCTCTGGGCCTCGATTACGATTAACTTTATTATCCCCCGCCTGGCTCCTGGCGATCCGGCCGGCGCGCTGATGGCGAATTTCCAGGGTCGCCTCAATCCCAATACGATCCATGCCTTAGAATTGCAGTTCGGCCTCTCCCATGATCCTCTGTGGGTACAGTATTTCCAATACCTGGTCAATCTCTTTCATGGGGATCTCGGAACCTCTTTTACCTATTTCCCGACACCTGTCTCGACCGTTATTGGCCAGGAACTGCCCTGGACGTTGACCTTGATCGGCACCTCTGTCTGCATTAGTTTCTTCATCGGTGTCTTACTCGGCACGCTGATTGCCTGGAAGCGTGGCTCGCTGATCGATAATATCTTTCCCCCCATGCTGACATTCTTTTCGGCCATCCCTTATTTCTGGCTGGCTCTGATCGCACTCTATCTATTTGCCTATACCTTGCAATGGTTTCCGCTCAATGGCGGCTATGATACCTCGACCGATGTGGGTTGGAATACCAGCTTTATCGTCAGCGCAGTACAGCACGGTATCCTGCCTGCCTGTACGATTGTGCTCGGCTCGGTCGCCGGTTGGATGCTCGGCATGCGTAACTCGATGATTACCACCCTGACCGAGGATTATGTCTTGCTGGCCGAGGCCAAAGGGCTGAGTGAGCGGCGTGTGATGTTTGCCTATGCCGCGCGCAATGCGATCCTGCCCAGTGTCACTGGTTTTGCCCTCTCGCTGGGCTTCGTGGTGGGCGGCTCACTGCTCACTGAAGTCGTCTTCTCCTATCCAGGCATCGGGTTCGCGCTGCTCAAGGCCGCTCAGGGATCCGACTATCCGCTGCTGCAGGGGATCTTCCTTTTGATTGCCATCGCTGTGCTGGGCGCGAATTTTCTGACGGATCTGGTATACACGCTGCTTGATCCCCGCGTTCGTTAGTAAAGGATTACGCTTGAAATGAGTGATCATTTGACGTCTCGTCCGTCGGCGGGTGAGCCGCATTTACCCAATGAGCCGATAAGTGAGCAGGAAGTAAATATCGCGCCAGTGCTGATGGCGGCTGGCGCGGAAAAGAAGTCTGCGCTGGCTGCTCCCCTGGCTGTGCTGCGGCGGATCTTTACCCTCAATAAGAAGACGACGATTGGCCTGTATATCGTGATCTTCTTTGTGTTGCTGGCCATCTTTGGCCCCTTTTTTCCCCATTCCGACCCCAACGCCCTGACGAATGATATCCTGCTGCCTCCTTCGAGCGCCCACCTGCTGGGCACGACACAAACGGGTCAGGATATTATGTCCCAGATCCTGGTGGGGACGCGCGTCTCGATTATGTGGGGCTTTCTCACCGGGCTGGTGGTGACGGTGCTCTCGATCGTCATCGGTCTGTCGGCGGGCTATCTGGGTGGCCTGGTCGATGATGCACTGACGATGTTGATCAACATATTTCTGGTCTTGCCGAGCTTTCCGCTGGCAATCGTGCTGGCCGCCTATGTGCCGCAGAAGGGTCCGCTGACCGTGGCCATGGTGATTGCGCTGACCAGCTGGGCCTATAATGCACGTGTCTTGCGCGCCCAGACCCTCTCGATGAAGCAGCGTGATTTTGTGGAGTCCAGTAAGTCAAGCGGGGAGTCGGCCTGGCGCATCATCTTTTCCGAAATTTTGCCCAATGAGATTGCTATTGTGGCTTCGGGCTTTGTGGGGACAGCCATCTATGTGATCCTGACGGCGGCTGGCCTGGAGTTCCTTGGCCTGGGCGATGTGAGCGTGGTCGATTGGGGCACGATGTTCTATTGGGCGCAGAATAATGATGCCCTCTTGCTCGGTGCCTGGTGGTGGTATGTCGCTCCTGGAGCCTGTATTGCCCTGCTAGGCGCGGGACTGGCCATGATTAATTTTGGTATCGATGAGTTTGCGAATCCGAAACTACGCCGTGAGCGCACCATCACGAACCTGCCTGGCCTCAGGTCCTTTTTCGCCTTGAAACGGCCTGAACGCGCCCAGTAAGCGCGGCACACTATAGAAAGACGCAGTAATTGCCTTATGCAAACAAATGATATCTTGCTCGATGTGCGCAATGTGTACGTCGATTACCTGGCGTCCAACGGCAATGTTCATGCTGTACGCGACGTTAGCTTTACCCTTAAGCGGGGCGAGATTCTTGGCCTGGCGGGCGAGAGTGGTAGCGGCAAGTCGACGCTGGCCTTTGCGATTGCTCGCCTCCTGCGCCCCCCGGCCCTGGTGACGGATGGCGAGATCTTTTATTATCCGGGTCTACACGATGGCCGTTTGCGCGTCCCTGCCCTGCAACGCTATCTGGATGAGCAGCAGGGATGCGTCGAGCTGCTTAGTCTGAATAAGGAGCAGTTGCGGCTATTCCGTTGGAATGAGTTCTCGGTGGTCTTCCAGAGCGCGATGAATGCGCTTAATCCTGTGATGACGATCGGCAACCAGTTGATGGATGTCTTCAATATCCACCGGCCTGAATGGGATGCCGCGGCACGCAAGAAGCGCGCCAAAGAGCTCTTACAGGTGGTTCGCACCCGATCGGCTGAATAGCTATCCTCATGAGCTCTCCGGTGGCATGCGCCAGCGCGTGGTGATCGCGATCGCCCTGGCCTTGAATCCTGAACTTATTATTATGGATGAGCCGACGACGGCCCTGGATGTGGTGGTGCAGCGTGAGATCCTTGAGCTGGTGAGTGCGCTATGTAAAGAGATCGGGACCTCGATGATCTTTATTACCCACGATCTCTCGCTACTGCTTGAGCTCTGCGATAAGATCGCGGTGATGTACGCGGGTAAGCTGGTCGAGTTTGCGATGCCGGAGGATATCTACAACCATCCGCGCCATCCCTATACCTATGGCCTGATGAACTCGTTTCCGACCATCGATGGTCCGCGCCGCTGGATGACGGGTATTCCTGGCTCGCCGCCCGATCTGCGCAATATCCCCTCGGGCTGTCCCTTCCGCGAGCGCTGCCCTTCCGCGTTTATCGCCTGCCAGATGAAAGTGCCCGAGCTCAAGGTCGCGGTTCCTGATGATCCATCCCAGACAGTTGCCTGCCACCTCTACGATCCTGCTATGACCGGCACCAGGAGCACACCAACTAACGATAATTTTGCGCGCGGCTACGAGGAGCTGGCTAAAAAAAGGAGCACGGTGCGATGAGTACACCGCATATTAACACCTCTGATCAGTTCCAGGACGCTGCGGGACCGAATCCTCAACCGATTATCGAGGTCGAACACTTGCGTAAGGAATTTCCGCTGCGCCAGGCGAGCTTCTGGAGCAAGGCGATGACGGTGAAGGCGGTTGAGGATACCAATCTGGCCCTCTATCCCGGCCGGGCGCTGGCGCTGGTGGGGGAGAGCGGTAGCGGTAAGACGACGGTGGCACGTATGCTGGCGCGCGTCTATCAGCCAACTTCGGGCACGATGTCGTATCAGGGTCGGATAGTGAATCGGCAGTTTAGCTTGAAAGAGTATCGCCGCAATGTGCAGCTGGTGTTCCAGGACCCCTTTGCGTCGCTCAACCCGGTGCACAATATTCGCTATCACCTGGCGCGCCCGCTACAGATTTACCGCCATGCCACTAACCGGGATGAGCTTGAAGCCGGGGTGATAAGCCTGCTGCAGCGTGTAAGCCTGTCGCCAGCGGAACAGTTCATTGAGAAGTATCCACACCAGCTCTCGGGTGGTCAGCGCCAGCGTGTCGCCATTGCCCGTGCCCTGGCGGCCCAGCCACGCGTCCTGCTGGCCGATGAGCCGGTCTCGATGCTCGACGTATCGATCCGCCTCGATATCCTCAACCTGCTCTTGCGCCTCAAGGACGAGGAGCAGCTAGCCCTGCTCTTTATCACCCATGACATCGCCAGCGCGCGCTACTTCGCCGAAAGTACGCTGGTCATGTATGCCGGTCAGACCGTTGAGGGAGGTCCCAGCGACGAAGTAATCCAGCAGCCCAAGCATCCCTATACCCAGCTCCTTATCTCGGCCGCACCTAATCCTGGCCGGGCCAATAAGATCGTAAAGGGGGTCAGCAAAATACCCGCCCGCGGTGAGATTCCAAGCCTGATCAAGCCGCCAACGGGTTGTCGTTTCCATCCGCGCTGCCCCCACGCCATGCCGATCTGCAAACAGGCCTTCCCGCCGCGAACCGAGCTCGGCAACGGACATTGGACAAATTGCTTCCTCTACGGAGGCGATCCAGCGGTCTCCGGACCCACACCCTAACAAAAGCATAAAAATGCAACAATAATAAAGATCAGTACGTGCGGGGCTTGCCCCGCTTTTCCCGTTCCTGTCTGAAAAAAGCAACAATAAAAACGATCAGTACGTGCGGGGCTTGCCCCCGCTTTTCCCGTTCCTGTCTGAAAAAAGCAACAATAATAACGATCAGTACGTGCGGGGCTTTTCCCCGCTTTTCCTGTTCCCGCATGAAAAATCAACAATAATAACGCTATGCGCTCAACCAAATAGCTGCAAGATCTCCTATTGCAGCTTTTTCGAGCGGGGAGGTTAAAAGCGGGGACAAGCCCCGCACGTACAGATCGTTTTTATTGTTGCTTTCGATGCAGGCTTTTTTCATTTTCCTTTTATTTACAGGCAACCACTTACACCTTCGCTCCTCACAGGTCCACGCGCCTATGAGGATTTCCCCCGCTTTTCCCGTTCCTGCATAAAAAATCAACAATAATAATAATAAATTGTACGTTGGGGCTTGCCCCGCTTTTCCCGTTCCTGCATAAAAAATCAACAATAATAATAATAAATTGTACGTTGGGGCTTGCCCCCGCTTTTCCCGTTCCTGCATAAAAAATCAACAATAATAATAATAAATTGTACGTGCGGGGCTTGCCCCCGCTTTTCCCGTTCCCGCATGAAAAATCAACAATAATAACGCTATGCGCTCAACCAAATAGCTGCAAGATCTCCTATTGTTGCTTTTTCGAGCGGGAAGGTTAAAAGCGGGGCAAGCCCCGCACGTACTGATCGTTTTTATTGTTGCTTTCGATGCAGGCTTTTTTCATTTTCCTTTTATTTACAGGCAACCACTTACACCTTCGCTCCTCACAGGTCCACGCGCCTATGAGGATTTCCCCCGCTTTTCCCGTTCCTGTATAAAAAATCAACAATAATAATAATAAATTGTACGTGCGGGGCTTGCCCCCGCTTTTCCTGTTCCCGCATGAAAAATCAACAATAATAATAATAAATTGTACGTGCGGGGCTTGCCCCCGCTTTTCCTGTTCCCGCATGAAAAAGCAACAATAATAACGCTATGCGCTCAACCAAATAGCTGCAAGATCTCCTATTGTTGCTTTTTCGAGCGGGAAGGTTAAAAGCGGGGACAAGCCCCGCACGTACAGATCGTTTTTATTGTTGCTTTCGATGCAGGCTTTTTTCGTTTTCCTTTTATTTACAGGCAACCACTTACACCCTCGCTCCTCACAGGTCCACGCGAATCATATCAGGCAGCATTCTTACGCATTATCTATATTAATTTAAGCATATGCATGTTATAATATCTTAGAATTGCTGTGTCTTTAGTATCGTAAATAGAGAAATTTTTACAATGAATCAACATTTTGAATTGATTGTTACGACGGCACTGCTTGTGCCGATGCTGGGGAGTGTAATCCTCTTCTCCATTTTGACCGTCGGCCTGCTATTTGCGCGTGCTAGGATCTATCCCTACCCACTCTACAAACCCATGCTGCTCAATCTCTTTCTGGCCTGGATACCCATCGTTTGTGTCAGCGTTGCACTATTTTTCTTTCTGGTTACCATGGCCTCGCAGCCCTGGCTGGTAATCGTGCTCTTATGTATCTGGTTTGTCTTCTTTCCCAATTCAACCTACCTGGTCACCGAGTTTCACCACCTCAAAGAAGAGGTCAATAACGTTCCATTCTGGTTTGACACGATCGTCATCCTGTCGCTGGCCCTCTGCGGCGTGCTGCTGGGAAGCTTCTCGCTACTCCTGATTCACCGCATGCTGGATCTCTATCTGCCACCAGTTTTTGCCTGGGTGATCTTTGTGGTCTATCTTTTCCTTTCCAATGTGGGTATCTACATTGGTCGCTTCCTGCGCTTCAATAGCTGGGATGTACTAACCAACCCGCTCGGGCTGGTCAGACAGGTCATAAAGGAACTTAAAGATCCGCAGAAGGCACGCAACCTGCTGCTCTTCTCCACCCTCTTCACTATTTTCCTGCTGGCCTTTTATCTATTCCTGTACAGCGCCGTCACACCCATTATCTGGGTACTAGAAATGTTAATCCAACACTATCCGAACATCCCACACTAAAACATATACCGCGGTCTCTCAAAAAAGAGGAAGGCAAAAAATCATGACAACAACATATCCCACACGGCTCTATCTCTTACAGTTGGCGATAAATACAGTGGGATCGCCGGTTCCAGGATATCTCATTCAGACGAGCGACCATAAAAATATCCTGGTCGATACGGGCGTTCCCCTGGATGGCTCCTTTACTCCCAATGGCCATCAAGACTTACAGATATTCTCTGTTGTCGAGCAACTGGCCACCATCAACCTTACGCCGCAGGATATCGACATACTGGTCTGCACCCATTTTGACCCCGATCATGCGGGCAATCATGATGCCTTTCGTTGGTCAGAACTGATTGTGCAGCGCGCGCACTATGAGTTTGCGCACGCCAGTACGGCTTCGCGTTTCCAGCTAACGCGTTCCCACTGGGACCACCCGGACCTGCGCTACCGACTCGTCGAGGGCGATGTTGAGCTGGTGCCTGGTGTAGATCTGATCGAGACCAGTGGCCATGTTCCCGGCCACCAGGCGGTGCTGGTTCGTCTGCCAGAAACCGGCCCGGTCCTGCTCGCCATTGATGCCGCCGCTATGGCCAGCGACCTCGATCCAGAGACACGCCTATACGAAAACGGTGTAGATCTGGACCCGGCCCAGGCCCTCGTCAGCGCTCGCAAGCTCTTCAATCTCGTCCAGCGCGAACAGGTCTCCCTGACCGTCTTCGGCCACGACGAAGATCATTGGCCCGCCCTCAAAAAAGCTCCTGATTACTACGCATGAGGACACGCTTTCTTTAGCACGCTCATAACTCAGCAGTCTCCTCAATGTTTTTTTAAGATTGCGTTACCTTGATAGAGGCAAAATAATAATCTTTATTTATTATTTGTCTCTACTTATTTAATGCTACGAAAAGACACATATAATACTAATTTGCGTTCTAAGAAAGAAATATGAGAGAATAAAGGAAGCAGGGTTGACTGCGTTAAGGCGGAGCCAGGATGGCTTGTAAGCAAGAAAAGGAGAGTGGTATGTCATCAAGTCCTCAGTGGGAATATTTGACGGTTCTCGTTGCACCAGAGATCCTCGATTATAAAGAGCTTCATCCAAAAGCCGTCAATGGGCAGGAACTCCAAAACTGGAAGAAGCTAGACCTGAATACATTTTTGGGCCAGCTAGGTGCCAATCATTGGGAGATGACAGGTACCATAAGCATTTCTGTCGATGAGTCCAGGGCAGGGACCAGCTATCTCTTCTTCAAACGTATCATGTCCTGACAGCACCTCTCCAAACGAGAAACGCAACAAAAACAATAACCTGTCCGTGTGGGAATTGCCCCAATATATTTCAATTAATGCTTCATAGAAATGAATGCAACAATAATAACGATCAGTACGTGCGGGGCTTGCCCCCGCTTTTAATCTTCCCGCTCGAAAAAGCAACAAGAAGAGATTTTGCGGCTATTATTTAAGCGCATCGCATTATTATTGTTGTTTTTCGGGCAGGAACGAAGGAAGTGGGGGCAAGCCCCGCACGTACTGATCGTTATCATTGTTGCGTCCGATGTATTGTTTAATTCTTAAATGAAATGTATTGGGGGCAAGCCCCTCACGGACAGGTCATCGTTCTTATTGTTTTTATTAATCTTTTTGCGTTAAGTGAACTAGACTTTTAGGAGAAGCTTGCCAAGGTTGGTACGGGCTTCGATGCTCCGGTGGGCTTCCGCGGCCTGTTCCAATGGGAGGACGCTGGAGACATCAATCTTTAGCGCTCCTTGTGCCATTAAGCGGAGGACGTGCTGTACTGTCTCTGCAACCAGTTGTGGCGCGGTCTGGCTGAGCGAGGTAATGCTGTAGCCGATGACGCCCTTATTGGCTTTCCAGAGATTGCTGGGAGAAATTGGCTGCTCTGGATTATTGCCGGCGTCACCAAAGACAATCAGTCGTCCAAAGGGGGCCAACACGGTCAGGTTCTGGCTGCGCGTTGGCTCTCCACGCGCATCCAGGGCGATATCAACCCCGCGACCAGCCGTGATCTCCATTACGGCTTGCTCAAAGTCTGTCGTCAAAAAGACATGGTCATAGCCAAATTGGCGCGCGTAGGCGGCTTTGCTTTCGCTACTGGCCGTACCCAGGACAAGGCTGGCCCCCAGGGCACGGGCAATCTGTCCGGCCGCGATACCTACTCCACCAGAGGCAGCATGCACCAGCACGCTATCCCCGGGACGCATACGGGCCGCGTTGGCCAGCAGATCATAGGCCGTTGGAGCGACGGCGGGAAAGGCCGCGGCCTGCTCCATGTCAACAGCTCCCTCAGCGCTATCCAATGGGAAAGTGAGGATGGCCTGGGCCGTTGCATATTCCGCGTAGCCGCCACGTATTGTCAGCGCGGCAACTGGCTGTCCGCTGTGGAAGCCTTCCACATCCGCCCGACCGCCGCAATCGTACCTGAGACCTCATAGCCAGGAATAAATGGGGTTGGCTGGGCATGATAATCTCCACGCCGGGCCATCAATTCGGCATAGTTGACGCCTGCGTAGGCAACTTTTATCAATACTTCTCCCGCCTCTGGCTGAGGAACAGGAAACTCATGGACCTCAAGGACCTCTGGCCCACCAAAATGGGATACCGCGACTGCGCGCATGGTTTGTGTCTGATGCATACTATCTCTCTATACTTTCCTTAGCACTCGCCCCGCTGGCTGCCAGCGCCGACTGGGCGGCGAAGTGGCGCTCATAACGCTCAAGTTTGCGGCCAACCTCGGCCAGCATACGATCAAGATTTTCGCGTTGCTCAAGCAGCCGCTGCTGCTGCTCGCGGAGGAGTTGATAACGTTTGATGACAGATTGTTCGGTTGCCTCGCCCTGCTCATATTTATTCAGAATACAGCCGTAGCGTGAAATTTCTGCAATCAATGGGGCGATATCTTCCAGGGCCATGCCGGTCTTCTTGAAATCAGCAATATAGCGCAGACAGGCCACATCGGCCTCACTAAAGCGGCGGATGCCGCTCTCACTGCGTTCAATCCTGGGCAAGATACCGCTCTTCTCGTAGAAGCGAATCGTATATGCCGATATGCCCGTCAGCTCAGCAACCTCTTGCATGGTGAGATACATAGGTGGCGCCTCCTTATCTCGTTCTAGAAAGAAGTATAAATGTTAGAGTTAACTCTAAGTCAAGGGAGAAACAGGCCAATTTTAGGGAAAACCACATAATTGATGTCATTGGCAAATCATCGGCTTACAAAGATTGGCAGAGCTACATTCTATCCATAGTCAACGTTTTATTAAGGTGGGGTGGAAGTGGCACGAGTAAGCTTGTCTTCAGAAGGAGATAGATATGCAAACTGCTAAAGAACTGTTCCATAAACTCGCGTCTTTTGAGCCTGATGGAGCCTATGTACTGAGTATCTACCTGGATATGAGTCCGCATATGTCCGGTAAGCAGCCATGGAAACGCACAGCTGATACTGAACTACGCAGCCGCTTGCGCGAGATCGAAAAAACACTGCTGCCTCGTCATCCTACCCTGGAGGGCTTTCGCAAGGATGCAGAGAAAGTACAGCATTATCTTGAAAATCATGCTGAGCCCTGGCTGCAGGGAGTGGCTATCTTCGCCTGCGATGCGCATGGACTCTTTGAAACCCTGGAAACTGGCGTACCATTTCAGAACCAGATCGCGTTCGAGCCCTATCCTGATCTCTTCCAACTGGCCCACCTGCTGGACGAGCAGGAGACGGTCGTGACCGCGGTGGTTGATACCAATACGACGCGCCTCTTTGTGACGCGCCAGGGCTTCCTGGAAGAGGTGGCTGGACCCGACGACTCGCCAGCCGGCTATGGCAAGCGTAGTGCTCACTGCTTAAACCAGGCTCGCTATCATCGGCGCGTCGAGAATAAACGTAAAGCGTTCGCGCGCGAGGCGGCGGCGGCAATCGAGGAACTCGTACAGCAAGAGGGCGCACGGCGCGTCATTCTGGCTGGTGATGCGGTGGCCATCCCCCTCTTGCACCAGGAGCTTTCCAACACGCTAGAGCCAATGGTGCACGAAGAGATACTGAACCTTGATATCCGCACACCGCTGCGCGAGGTTCATGATGAGATCAGGCCGGTCATGGAATATATGGAAAGGGAATCATCGCACGACCAGGCTGACAACCTTGTGGAGAGAATACGCGCCAACGGGCTCGCGGTAAGCGGGATGCAAGAAACACTCGACGCGCTTGAACATGGGCAGGCCGATACTCTGATTCTGGCCAACGATGCCTCATTAGACGAAAAGCTGCGCAGCGAACTTGTGCGCCGGGCGGCCAATACAGGTGCCCAGGTCGAGGTTGTCATGGGCCATCCCATTCTCCAGGAAATGGGAGGCGTGGGCGCCCTGTTGCGCTATCGTCCCCACTGGGTCTAGCGGCCAGCGCCAGCCTCACAATCAGTTCTGACACAGCCCTGGTGAAACACACCCGCCGTTTTTCACCGCAGTATCCCCCTGCCCATCAGAACCATTACGCGCTATTGGCGAGATCAGGTGGCGCCTCCAGTCTGACGAGGTGCCACCGTCGTGTGCCGTTTGAGCGAGCAGCTTTTACAACTTTTCAGGCCAGAAACCTTGTTACAAATTCGACACAATAACAGGGCATAATAACACAATTTCGCCATAATTACGTGACATAAGCGCACTATACTCCTAACAAATGAGTGAGCGTGACATTGAGCACTCAGCGTCGCGAATCTATAGCAATAATATAGTTAGGAGATATTTTTAAAAGATGATTGCTCAACTCTTCGATATGGCCTGTAATCTATCTCCCAATGTCAGGCGCTTCCTGATCAAACACTGGTTTCAATACCTATCGGTCCTGGATAAAGAGGCTTTAATGGTCTTTATGAACCTTGGCTACGCTCCCACCCATACGGACAAAGAACAGTCACCAGCACTGGCTGGCCGTGATGAGATTAATCGCTATTGCATCCAGATGTATCATCATGTGGCGGGTGCTGTTGAGCTGAACAATTGTGATGTGCTGGAGGTAGGTAGCGGGCGTGGAGGCGGAGCATCATATATTACCCGCTACCTCCGGCCGCGCTCCATGACAGGATTGGACATCTCTGAAAACGCGGTGGCGTTCTGCAATACCTATCACCAGGTCGAGAAGCTCCATTTCCTCCAGGGAGACGCTGAAGCGCTGCCGTTTGCGGATAATAGCTTTGATGTCGTCGTCAACATCGAGTCTTCCTATGGATACGGTCACGTGGATACCTTCCTGAGCGAGGTGCGGCGCGTTCTTCGTCCAGGCGGCTATTTTCTTTTCACTGATTATCGCGCCCGGGATGCCATCGATACACTACAAAAGCAGCTATGCGACTCTGGCTTGACCAAAATACGAGAAGAATGCATCACGATGAATGTATTGAAGGCCCTGAATCTCGATAATGAAAGAAAACAGAAATTGATCCAGCAGCGCGTTCCTGCTATGCTACAAAAAATCTTCCACTATTTTGCGGCCATGCAGGGATCACACATGTACAAAGCACTCAATTCAGGAGCTATTGATTACCGCTTTTTTGTACTCGTCAAAAACAAATAATGGATAGAGGATAGAGCCCACACGTTCAGACATGTCAGGTTTTGGGGAGCGGCTCGCGATAGAGTAATGTAGCGTTTAATGCAAGGCTACATTACTCTATGTATTATGCTTAAAGGAGAGAAGCAACGTATGTTACCGCAGCCATTTGAAGAGACGGTGGCGCTGCCACCAGCGAAGCCTGATGCCCAGACGGAGCCTGCAGTTGATATTCTTTTAACCGCCGAGCGCCCATGGTTGGTACGTAAGTGTGCCGTGCTGACCCGAAACGCCGATGCCGCCGAGGATCTGGCACAGGAGACGTTGCTGGAGGCATGGCGCCATCAGCAGAAATTGCACGATCGGAGCAGTGAGCAACGTGAGGAGCGCCGCAGGTGGCTGGCCGCCATTGCCCACAATGTCTGCTTGCGCTGGCTGCGCGAAGATAATCATGAGCGTGCCCACCGTATCCTACCACTACCCGGTGACAACGGCGCTGCGCCATCTGATGGACAGGAACAGGACGAATGGAACCTCGAACTGCTGGCGGCCCCAGACCACTATAGTGTTGAGCTAGAATTTGAGCGCACGGAGCTCAGTTCCCTGCTAAATGAGGCTCTGGCCCACCTGTCGGAACCATTGCGCATAGCCCTGGTCGCGCGCTACATTCACGGTGACAACCACGATGAAATCACGCGCCAACTCCAGGTGAACGAGGCCACGCTGGTCCAGCGTATCTATCGCGGGAAGCAAGCGCTGCGCACCGTCCTGACCACCCAGCTGAGCGATGAACTGGCGGCCTACGGCATCTACCAACCAGGAGAAACAACCATCGAACCATTAGTGACGCGCATGTGGTGTCCCTGGTGTGGAACGGACCACATTGTCCTGCATGAGAATGGCGCATCTGATAGTCTCCTCTTCAAGTGCCGGGCCTGCAACGCACCTGTGGGTGGAAAGAAAACAGATAGCAACTGGCCGAAGGTCAGTAGTGCGGCGGCCAGATATGTGCAGCTAGCAAACTGGCTTCACAATTATTACTGGCACACCATCGACCAGGAGCCGACCTGCATCTTTTGTGGTGCCTCGGCCACGCTGACCACCCACGAGGCACCCGAACTGCCAGCCAGGCATCGTGGCCTGGGGGACCAGCCCGGCATCGCCATCACTTGCGGCCAATGCCAGCGCACCCACTACAATACGCTATCGCACCTGACCTTTGATCTGCCACAGGTGCAACGTTTCTGGCAAACCCACAAACGTATCCACTGGCAACCAGGCCAGCCCACCGAACACGCAGGCATCCCGGCCTGGGTCAGCACCTTCCACAGCAAATCCGGCCACGAACAGATCGACATCCTCATCGAACGCCAGACATTCCGCGTCCTGGCCATCAACGAACAACCATAATACCCAGGAACCATTGTATATACGATTCTAAGGAGTGTTTCGTATACCAATGCAAATTTACACCCAAATAATAATACTTTTCACTTAATACCTCATTAGAATGAAAGCAACCAGAAACACGCTCTGTACGTGTGGGGCTTGCCCCCACTTTTTACCGTTCCGACTTGAAGAAGTAACAAGAAAAGCGCGGTGTGGATATTGGATTAGGATCACATCATTGTTATTTCATGTTTTTCATGCGAGAGCGGATTAAGCGGAGGAAAGCTCCGCACGTACAGCGCGTGTTTCTAGTTGCCCGGTTGCTGTGAAGCTTTATGTGAAACCCTCAGGTGATTTAAGAGGCTTTCTTTCATCAAGGCATTTCTGCATACCGCATTCAGGTCAAAAACTGAGCGTGAATAGGGCGTGATCGTGTCTATGGACAAAAACGCTGCCCGGCTTAACCCTCCAGTTGGGCATCCGTGTTGTAAAGTAGAGATATGATCCAGAAAAAGGCGTGGCCAGCCAGGATCAGATCGCATGCATGCATTTGAAGAAGACATGAAAAATCAACGCGCGCTGCCCGCATTCAGGGTAGCCATGAAACGAATTATGGAGGGAACTTACATGCCTGAAGTTAGATTGCATGACGGAAGCACTATCGAGATCGAGGTCACAGGTACAGGGCCAACCCTGCTACTGCCGGTCAATCCGCGACCAGTCGAGGGTCCGCAGGCCGATGAAATGCGCAAGTATGGCGTCGATCCGGCCCTGGGCCAATCCCTTATTAAGGGCTTGAGCGACACCTTCCGTGTAGTGGCCTTCAACTATGAGGGTCAGGTCCTGAGCGCGCCAAAACCGGAGACGCTGACACCAGCCAATATCGTCAGCGATCTACTCGCCGTAGCTGATAGCGTTGGAGCGGATCGCTTCGCCTACTATGGGTATTCCTGGTTGGCGTTGATCGGGCTGCAGCTCGCCACACGAACCGATCGCCTATCGGCGCTTATCATGGGTGGCTTTCCGCCGCTAGATGGCCCATACAAAGAAATGCTCCGTGTAACCACTGCGACCTATGAGATAGCGTGTGCTCCTCAGGCTGAGCCGCAACAGGATGATGATGAATGGTCATCGGTCGCTCTGTCGCAGGACCAGACGCGACAGTTCGTCACCCTTTACGAGGCGCTCCAGAGCTTCGACGATCGGGCCGCCCAGCCACAGATCACCTGTCCTCGCCTCTGCTTCGTGGGTTCGGCGGACGAGATACACTACGGCCCGAAATGGGCAATGTGCTTGTGAGCTTAGCTGGCCCGATCATACGCGAACAGTCACGACTGGAAGAACTTGGCTGGGATGTACGCGTGCTGGCTGGCCTCGATCATATTCAGGCCATGCAGGCGGCGAACGTCCTACCAATTATACGTCCGTGGCTGGCTGACAGGCTGAACTCATAAAAAGCGACAGGAGCCTTACACATCCTGTGCGCCAGGCACAATATTCCAGGCCAGCGCAACAGCCAGCAAGCCAATGCAGCCAACAATACACCAGCACAGCAGCGGTGAGTAGTGGAGCAACACACCACCGAGAGCGGGTCCTACAGCAAATCCCAGGCCCGTTGCGATCCACAGGAAGCTCATATAGGCTCCCCGCTGCTCAACTGGTGCGAGATCAGCCCCAATCGTATCATAAGGAGGTGAGAAAAGCATGTTGCCAAAGACGAAGGCGAGCAGTGGTAGCGCCAACCAGTAAGGTGCAACAATCAGGCTACACATCGCTGCCGCAGCGGCCAGGATCAGGCTGCCCAGTGCCATGATGCGGCCGGCTGGGATATGCTGGAAGAGGGCCGTCAAAGGAACTTCCAGCAGGATCACCAGCAAGCTTCCGGCCGCCATCAAGCCACCGTAGAGCACGGGGCTTCCACCAAGCCTGGTAAGGTACACCGCCAGGGTCGTTGTTTGCTGGCTCAGAACCATGGTGGTACAGAAGCCAACCAGCCAGATGCGACGAAAAGTGCGGTCCCTCAAAGGCGCCAGCAGGGCCTGCGGGGGACGCGGCTCCTGGACATCTGGCAGGGATGGCAACGGCCGGGGAAACAGGAGAAGCATGAAAAGGGCAAAGAGCAGCGTCGTCCCTGCATCTGCGCCAAAGAGCGGGAGAAAAGCAATCGAGGCGATCAGCCCTCCAAGCGATGCGCTCACCATGCTGCCAACATTCATGGCCATCCGTAACAGGGAGATGGCCTGCCTGCGCTGGTCACGTGAAACCAGATCCATCACTAACATGCCAGCCAGAGGTCGCTGGGCCTCACTGGCAATACTCCAGAGCAGAACCATGCCTGCCAGCCAGAGAAGAGAGGAGATAAAAGGAATGGTCAGCAAGAAGCAGGCCGAGATGGATAGGCTGATGATAAAGACATATTTGCGCGCAAGCCGGTCGGCGAGGACGCTCATCAGGAGCGAGGCCAGGATACCTCCTACCCCCGGCAACGCCACGATCAGGCCGACAACCTGAGATGGCAGATGGCGATCAATTGTGAGATAGATAGCCAGGAAAGGCAGGACCAGCATCCCTACACGATTGATTAATGTTCCTCCCCATAAGAACCAATAAGCCCGGGGAAGCGTCAAAATGGTTTTTCGCAGATGGGCAAGAGCTGAAAACATCGCATTTGTCTTTCTAGTGCAGCAAGATAGTGGCTTGTTTGGAAATTATAGCTCATTCAAAAAATAATGTAAAAAATGTATCGTCTTACATGGATGGTACATGTTCATTTACATCCAGCGCATTGACCCACTCAGCGCTAGCAGACCAGTCTTCGCTACCCGTTAACACGTTGATAGCATGCACAGTCCCATGCTGGCCACGTCCATGTTCATTAAAACCAACATATAGTTCATCAGCAATCAACTTCATATGGCTTGGCTGGCCAATAGTAAGGGTGCGCAGCTTTTGCCGCCACAGCAAACGATGACGGGTACAATCAAAAGCATAGACATCCCCGCTGCTTGCAGCCACATACAGCGTATGCCTGCTGGCCAGCAAGCTCGCATTATTGATGCCAGGATATTTCCAGACAGGCCTTCCGTTCTTTGGATCGAGTCCAACCAGGTGATCCCGCTGACAGACATAAAGCAGACCTTCATGTACCAGCAATTGCGACATACTATCCACAAACACTGAATTCTGCCATTTCAATTCTCCACTCTGAGCATCGAGCGCCAGGAGACATGGCCCATCGTTGCCCGCGCCGGCATACACCGTTCCTTGATCGACAATAGGATCAATATAGACGCGCCCATCGGTCTGATACGTCCAGCGCGCCTGGCCGTTCTCGATATCGAGCGCGTAGATGTTATTGTCATAAGAGCCAATGTAAAGTGTGTTATCGACGATAACAGGGACTGAGGTCACCACACCCTTCGTGCTAAGGTTCCAGCGCTCAACCCCATCTTTCGTATTCAGTGCATAAATAGTACTCGATGGAACATAAATAGTCTCGCCTGCAATCGTGGGCATACCACTGGCAAGGTCAATCTCATGCTGCCAGATGATCGTCCCATCTACGGCCACCAGGGCATAGACGAAAGAGTTAAGCGAGCTCACAAAAACCCTATCCTGCTGCGCAGCCAGCCCTACCAGGCTATCCAGAGGTGGTGGCCCTGTAAATATCATGCCATCCGGAAGGGTGGTCGACTTAAACGGCGCCTTCTTGATCGACAAGCCCCACTTTAGTGCCCCGGTGCCTGCATTCAAGGCATAGAGATAAACGCCACTCGCAAAATAGAGGGTATGCTCTACAACCTGGGATGCCACTTGCTTCAATGTAATCTGAGGATAAAATTGTGGCGCGCATGGCTCGACAATATCTTTTCTTTCCGCCATCAGAGTACTTCCTTCCGTGCCGCTTCTATATGTATTTACATTACAGGACGCTGCGCGAGCGGCAAATTCATCAACATGTGGGACAATAATGGCCGAAAAGCTCTAGCAATATGCTGTATTTCTACCACCAGGGAGGCGGAAACGACCCAAACAAAAAAAAGGCTGGGGTCTTGAACTGGATCTCCTTTTGGCTCATGTAGAGAGGTGTGAGCTTTCACCAGGGATGTAGACACATCGAAAACCAATATGGCAGGTCGCGCTATCAATCATTTCGGGAATACGCGCGGCAGGACGGTAGCGTAAACAATAATTAGGGGCACATAGATTTCGCCAAGGAGAAGCTACAGGCGATTCGCAACTCACCTGTGCCAAACCAGTGCGTTGGTACAGCCAAACTCTACATTAACGACAAGCAGGTCGGCACGTTCAAGGATATGTGCACCCAGCTCGGAAAGTTCGCCCTCTGCGGCGAAGGCTTGAACATCGGACACGATGGCGGCTCACCCGTCACCAACGACTATCCGGGCAGTTCACCGTGGGCATTCAGCGGCGGCACAATCAAGCGAGTAGTCTTTGATGTGAGCGGTGAGGAGTACCACGACTTCGAGGCAGAGGTCCGGGCCATGATGAGCCGCGACTAGCTGCCCCCCAGGATGCGGACACGCTCATAAGTGCTAAAAATCATCAATACGGGTAAAGCTCAAAAGCGGCTTTTGAGCTTTACCCGTATTGATGATAAACGTCTATGCACTAGAAGCGGCCGTCGCCGAGGTAGAGCTGGCGGGGTCGGACGATGGCCGCTTCTATGGGCGGGGCTGCAGGTCGCGGATGGCTTCGGCGCAGAGGGCGAGGCTCATCAGGAAGTCGTCGTGTCCCTCGGCGGGGTCGACGTACATGTCGAGGCAGTTTTCGGCCGGGATGCGGTAGCGGGCCAGCCGCAGCTGTTTCCAGCATTCCTCATAGACATCCATGGGTGCCTCCTCTGGCTGGTAGAGCTTGATGCGGGCGGAGTTGACCAGGCTGAGGAGCTGGTAGGTCAGGCGGCTCTTGCTGCTGCGACTGAATTTGTAGCCACTGATGCGCTCAGGACCAAACTTGTCGCACAGCAGGCTGGCGAGGGCTTCACCGAGTCCGCTGCTGTCGATGAGGAGGCGTCGAATATTCCATTGTTGCAGCAGCGCGCCGACACGGGCATACTGGTCGCCATGGCGCAGGCCGGTCCACCATTGCTGGTGCACGATCTCGATGGTGGGCAGTTCGAGCTCGTTATAGCGGACACGGCCGATGGTCAGGATGGTGCTATCGCGTTTGTTGTTCGCTTGCTGCTCCTGACCCGGGCGTGGGCGTTCTTCGCCACCCACGTCCAGGCCCGCCACATAGTAACCATCCTCTTCGCCTTCCGCTGGATCGGCCAGCCAGCGGTGGCTGCCACGCAGCAGGTGGCGCTGCAGTTCGTTGAAGAGGAAGCCCGCGCCACTGATGGGGAGTAGCCGATACTGGGTGCGGATCGAGACGTGCTCTTCGCCGAGGCGCCGCATCTCGCCTTCGACGAAGCGCCGATAGCGCGCGTTGATCCGACCCAGGGTGCGCCAGTCACACTCAAAGTGACGCTGGATGCCGTCCTGCTCCTGGCGCTCCAGATTATGCGCCCGCATGCGCGCCAGCAGCGTGTCGTCCGTCCAGGCCGTGCCATACATCACGGTAACAGCATTATTGGTGGCGGCCATCGGTTTAAGCTCGACATCGTACTTCTCTAGCTGCACATCCTGGGCCTCGTCGATCTCCAGTAGCAGGCTGGCGGTGGCCCCGACGATCGAGGACTCGGGTCCAGCTGAGAAGAAGAGGATGCGCGGACCGCTCTGGGCGGCCACGGCCTCGGGCTCGGGAGCCAGGCCGATGATGTAGCCGAAGGATTTCCAGACGCGCTCGCGTAGCATGGGGGCTTCGAGCATGCTGAGCAGGCGCATACGCGAATTGACGATCTGTGGCTTGTAGGTCGGGGCGGCTTTGACAATCGAGCCCTGGTCATACGCGAAGAGCAGATAGGCCTCAAGGACGGCGCTGAGCTGGTTCTTGCCCATCTGGCGAGCGAACATGACGGTGAAGGTGTCTCCGCGACCCGCGCGAATGGCGGCCAGAATGGCATCTCCGACCTGCTCCTGATAGGGATAGAGCGGCTTGCCCAGGATGTGGCGCGCGAACCAGCCGATGCCGGGCTGAAACTTCTCTGCTTCCATGCTATCTTCAGGCCTCCAACAGTTCAATCGTTACTTCGTAAGAGGCGGCCAGGCTCCCACCAGTGGCCAGGGCGCCGACCTGGCTATGCAGATCAAAGATGCGCTCGCTATAGCTATCGAAGTGTACATTGATGCTGCCATTGACGGGGTCAATAAAAGTCAGGGTCGAGCCCACGCTACCGCTATAGCTGGCCCGCAGCGCGTCGCGGTAGGCCTGCCCGCTCACTCCGGTTGGCTGGCCATCATAGCGCAACAGGTCATTGAGGCAGAGCACGACCAGCTTCCAGCTGCGCTTGCCGGGTCCCAGATCGACATAAGAGAGCGAGCCATCGGCGCGCACGCTCGTCTTACGAATGCGGGGCTGCAACAATTGATAGCTCGCGGGCTGCAAAAAGTAGCCTGTGCCATCCAGAATTACCTCACAATCGACACCAATAGTTGCCATTACCGTTCCTGCTCTTCCTGGATACGCGCCATGGTGCTGGCCCCGCTATGATCGCTGATCGAGACCATATCACCATCGATCGAGACCGCGATCCCGCGTCGGCGCAGCGCCACACAGATCGTATCGATGATCAGGCTCAAACGTGTATTCTCAGCCTTCATATCCTCCAGCCTGGCCCGCATCCCCGTCAACTCAGCCTCCAGCGCATTGATTACCCGCTCCTGAATATGGTTGGCCGTGCGCGCCATGCCACCGCGATAAGCCAGCACGCCCCCCAGAATAGCGCCAATCGTCAATAATAAATTCAACAAACTCAACACATCCAAAATGCAATCATCCTCTCCAAAAAACATCACGAATACAAATGCTTTATTTATAAGCGGCCCCAGTAGCGTGGGATGTCGCCCCAATGGAGGCGGGCGGCGCTGGCATAATCGCGCTGCTGCTTGATCTCTTGCAGGCGGGCCATAAATTGGGCCATGCGTTGGCCTGCGGTGGCGGCCCAGGCAGTGGGGATACGCGTATCGTCGAGGCGATCATGCAGGGCGCCATCCTGAACATCAAAGTTGTCGTTGGTCGGGACCTGGTAGGCCTCCATGGCATAGGCGCTGGCCCCCAGCACGATCAGGTCGCGATGCACCTCGGGAATGGTCGAACCGCTGCTGTCCAGCTGGTGTTTGGTGGCATAGAAGATGCGCATCAAGAGACTATTATCCTGCGGCAGCTCGCCGGCGGGCAGCTGCAAAGTAAAGGTTGGCTGCTGGCTCCCAACGACACTGCTCCCCCTGCCAGCCGTGCCCTGGCTACCCAGATTGCCGCCCACCGCCAGGGCGACCGCCGAATCAAACAGGTTGGAGAACTCGCTAAAAGCGCGCTCGACGGGCGGCCAGCGCATGATGCCGGAGCTATTGACCTGCGGCGCCTGTGGCTGATTCAGCAACCCGCTATCGGGCAAGGTATCGCTAAAGCTGCTGCTGACCGTATCGCTGAGCGTGGTCAACAGGTAGAGGGTCGAGCTGCCCACCAGCGAGCGGTAGAGGGCACGCCCAATCACGGGATTGCTGACCCCGGGCTGGCCCGGCTGGCTATTCCCCAGCATAATATTGCTCAGGTTGACCTTCTGGTTGCCGCTACTGGTGGTGACCGTGGCCAGCGGCGATGGCAGCGTCTCGCCTCCGGCCGTCAAAAAGGTCAGCGCGTACTGGTAGGTGCCGCTGCCCAGGCCGCTCCCGCTGACGGCGCTGGCGGTGGGGCCGCCATAGGCGCGGTCAGCGAGGTGCCTGCGATCTGGAGTGGATAGAGGATACGCTCGATCCACAGCACAGGATAGCTGGCGTTCCAGCTGGTGGGATAGGGATAGGTGCGCTGTCCGGGCTGGGTGGGCATATCGACATAGGCGATATTGGGATAATACTCAGAGTAGCGCTCGACGGCTTTGTCGAGGGCGCGATCGAGATCGGCCTGGCTCCAGCGCTGGTTGCTGCCGGCTGGATCAAACAGGTCCAGCCGCAACATATTTTCAAGATCGGTTAGCAGCATAGCTCGCTCCTCCGGCCACGCTAACCCTGAAGCAGCCCGGTTGGCCGGGGCGGGACCGGGGCCGCAGGCACAACCGCCGGCGTAACCCGTGTGGGGGCGTCCTGGTAGGGGCTGCGCGGGCGCTGGTTCTGGCGTACCGCGAAGACGGCGGCCTCCAGGGCGGTATTGAGCGCGCCCGGCTGCGGCACCGGCAGGTGGAAAGCATTAAAAAGCTCGATTGAGGCTCGCAAAGCCACCTGCTTCTTTTCCAGTGGACCATAATCATCGTAGGCCTGTTCCGCCATGCTGACGGCCATCTGGACACATTTCTCTAGCATCTCTTGCTGCTTGCCGGGAAGCTGGTGCTCAAAAAACTTAAGGCACCAGACGGCAACCACGCAAAGAAACGGGAAAGCATTCAATAGCAGGGTGGTCAGAAGATCTGTGTGAGGCATAAAACTCTCTCTTTCTCTTACTACAAGCGTGCGCTGGCGCGCCCGCACCTGTTTTCTTCTATGGTGTAAAAAGTGCGCGAAGAGCACTTTTTACACCATAGAAGATGACTTCTTGAGCGCCTTTGGCGCGGGAACTATGCGCCTGCGGCGGGAGCACTCGCCAGCGTGGCTTTCTGTGGTTGGGCCTGCTGCAATTGCTGGTTAACTTGCTGCAGTTGGGCCTTGAGGACATCGCAGGTGACATTCTCCTGCAGCAACTGGGCTTTTAAGGTATCGCGCTCTTTCGTCAGCTGACGCCCCAGCTGCTCCAGAGCCATCAGTTCCTGGCCGGTCCAGGCCTCAAACACGGCATGGGTCGCATTCCATTCCAAAGTGGTGCGACGGAAGCGCTGGCGACTGCCGCCGCCCAGGCCGGGATTGCCCACTTCAAGCTGCTGGACGCTCTGCTCGGCCTCTAATGGCAGATCATCGCTATCCCAGCCGTGCGTCAGGATGTAAGTCCGAAAACCTTTGATGACCGGGAAACCATTGGGGGCCGTCAGGGTCGTACCATCATCCTTCCAACCGGTCGGCACATGCTCCACCAGCGCGGCAGGTTGCTTGGAGAGGGGCCAGACCTCGTTGTATTTCAAGACTTTGAGCCAGTCGGCATCACTTTTGGTGATGGGCTGGGCGATATAGGGGTCCATCGCGGTCAGGGTGGTCGCGCTACAGCCATAAAAGGCGATCATGTGCGTCCAGTCCAGGGCGGCGCTGACATAAGGATCAAGCTCAGCGGCCACCACGGGATGTCCCTGGGCCAGTTCGGCGCGGATACTTGACAAGAGGCTGGCCATCTCGCCATCCAGCGTGCGCAAAACCACGCCACGTTTGGCCACCTCGGATACATAGTCGCTGACCATGGTGGCGCCTATGTAGCTGGCCCCATAGATGCTATTCTTCAGCTGGCTCCCGGTGGTGGGCTGCCCGGTCAAAAACTGGATGCAGGCTGCGATACTGGTGGCGACGCAATCATATTCGCGATTCGCCTGGGTTGGATCTTCGGTGCGCTGCGATTTCATCGGAAAGTTGTTTAATTCCATAGTGCTTACACTCCTTCAAGTTCTAGTGTTGTCTGATATATGGCCTGCTGGGCCTCATAGACAGAACTGCTCTGCACGATGCGGGCGCTAGTGCTCACGGCGATGCTCGGATCGCTGATGGTGATTACATCCAGCAGTTGATGGGCAGGATTAAAGGGGATCTGGATGCGGTGCTGGAGCTGCGCCCGTTGCTCCTGGGCGAGCAGGAAAGCCGCCTTGCTGGCACATTGGGCCACGGTGAGTAGTTTTTGATCGACATGCTGGATCAGGCCTTCTTGTCCGCTCCACTGCATCTGCTGGTCATCATAGACCTCGGCACTGGTAAGGGCCATTGTCCCCCCGCCGGTTGGTGGCTTGCCGCTAACAATAATATGGTTGCCGCGCTGCTGCCGCTGCTCCCAGCTCAGCAGTTCCAACTCGGGCTGATAGGACCAGCTAACGCTGGCGGCGCCGCTCAGGTCGCGGAATTGCAGCACCTCATTCTGATCCAGGAAGTACTGCATATCATAGATGCGGCACAGCTCGCTCAGGGCCTTGCGATATGTGCCACCGGCCGGCAGGACAAACAGTGGCACGCTCTGGCCCAGCTGGCTACTGGTGGGCAGCGAGAGCGCGCACAGTCCAGCCCGGACGCAGATCTCGCGCAACAGCCAGCCCAGCGGCTGCGCCGTATAGGTCATCTGGAAGCGATTGACCTGATCCAGTTGCCGGGTGAGATCGCTACACAGCAGGCGCAACTGCGCTACCCCCGGCGAGCGCAGCAGCTGGATCGACACGATGCGATACGTCCCCACCAGCACCAGCTCAGGTGAGCCCGGTGGGGTCCCGGTACGATAGCCCGCACGCAACAGCACTGAGCAATTCGGACCGATCGGCTGCGTCGCCCCCGGCTGACTGAGCGCCGCCCCCAGGACCCCCTGATTATTATCCAACACCAACTCCAGCATAGCGGGCTTAGCGAGCTGCTCTTTTATACTATAAGAAATCACGCTGTTGGAGCAGTTGAGGTAGTGCTGGCTATCCTGGCTGTAAATGGGGCGCGCAGGACGCTGGACATACTGATGAGCAGGTTGGCGCTAAAGGTGCTGAGCAGACAGGCTCCATATTGGGCGGCCATGCTATGGATAATGCTGCCCTGCGACCAGTGCTGGAGGTCAGCGCTCTGGCGGATGCGTGGATAGCTGTAGACGGCGCCAGTGAGCAGGCCGTTGTCGGCCTCGATACAGGTCAGGTTGTAGAGTCCGGTGCTTGAGTCGTATTGCAGCCGTGGGGCGCGACGCGTGATGGCGCTCCCGGTGGCGGGTGCGATGGCTGGATAGCTTTGCCAGCTGTTGGTGGCCGGGGCATAGCTGCTTTCATACAGCGTATTGCCATCGCTGGAGACAAGCCAGTAGAGTTGTCCATCCCAGTAGGCTCCCAATCCAGCTCCATAGGGGATGGCTGAGAGGGTGGTGCTATGCAGGCTACCCCAACTGCTGCCGCTATAGAAAGAGCAGCCGGTCAGGACGCCACTGACGAGCTGATAGAGGAAGAAGACATCGTTGTTGCCGGCGCTGCCGATGCCCAGGATGGTGGCGCTACTGGGTGGCGTCAGGACCGTGGCCGGGCTGCTGCTCCAGCTCTGGCCGTTGTCGTTGCTATTCCAGGTCCACAGGGCGCTCCCGCCGCTCCCCTGCTGCACAAAGGCGCGCAGGACACCGCCGTTGTTGGAGAGTGCGCATCCACCATCCTCAAAACAGGTGGAGTTAGCCCCGCCCAGCGTGGTCCAGCTATTCCACTGGCTGGCGTTGCTGGCATCAGTAATGCGCTGCCATTGCAGGGATTGGGCATAGGCATTGCTGCCACGCGTCAGGCGGATACGTACGATGCTGCCGTCGTTGGCAAGGCAGGCGTCATGCCAGCCATCGGCTGCTCCGGGACTCTGGTACAGCTGGTAGTGCAGGATATGATCCTCGATACTGACGCCGATGGCGGGAACGCGCGTGGGAGCCTGGATGGCGGCGCTCAGGGAGGAACTAATAACTCTGGCCATGCTGGCTACAATCCTTCTGTCTCTAACTCATCTGTTACGACATTGCTGTCGTCCGGTCCTTCACCACGCATCTGCTGCATCAGGTTCTGCAGCCAGATCTGCACATTATTGGCGGCGGCAGGCGGGCTAGCCAGTTTCTGTTTGATGGTCAGGAAGTGCTGGATCTGGCCCAGGATCTTGAGCGCGAAGTTGAGGCGCTCTTTCTGGCTCAGTTCCTCGATATCCAGGTCCGCCAACAACTCGTGGGCCTGGCTTTCGAGTCGGGATACCCAGCGCTCGATGCGTTGCTCGGAACTGCCTGGGATAGTTGTTTTGCTGGTTCATAGTACATATCCATAGGTGTAGAGGGTCAGGGTACAGGTGCCGACAAAGGCTTTGATGTCGACGCGGCCCAGCGCATCCAGGGCCAGCAGGCCACCACCATTGATGGTAGCGCCGGCGCTGGCGATATTGCCGAGGGTGACATAGGCGCTGAGGTCACTGGCCCCATGCGGGGCGAGCTGCAGGTAGCTATTGACGCTACTACTGCTAAAGTAGGCTTTGTAGAGCACGCCCAGGGCACGACCGGGGATGCCCGAGCTACCGCCGCTCAAGGTATAGGTCGCCAGGGTGCCCGCGCTCAACACATCCCCATTGATCTGACGATAGCCGTTGACAAAGGTGATGCGCCCCGGCGGCGGTGTGGGGACCGCCGAGCCGGTGCTATAGACCGCGAGCACGACGGCATCGGTGGCGTTATGCTCGTCGAAGAAGAGGACGGCGCACAGTGAGCCGTTGATTGGCGTGCTACTACCGTCCGCTTGAAAGGCCAGCGGGACATTGGTCAGCTCAGTCGAAGTTGCCTCCAACAACAGGACCGAGGCGGTATAACTGGTCGGATTAAACGCGGTCAGCAGGGCGCGCTTGATAACCTGGGCCATCGGGTACCTCCACTCCTCACTTCAAAGCTGCTCAGGCGTCGTTGCCGCCCTGGCCTGGATTGCCGATCAGGTCGCCCGCTCCCTGCGTGTGGAAACTGGCCGCGCTATAGCTGGTCCCCAGCACAGCATTGACGTTGCTGGCGATCACGGCCAGGGTCTGGCTGGCCGAGGGATCGACGCGCACCCAGGTGCCATCCTGCGGCAGCGCACCATCGGCGCTCAATTGCTGGATGGCCAGCGTCCGTGGATTGAGGTAACTACCAATCGGGGCGGTCTGGCCACCGTTATAGCGGCCAAAGGCAAATTCGAGTTGATCTAACATATCAAGTTGTTCCTTCCTTAATGATCCGGATAATCCAGATGTCTTAAAACTCAACATACTTCATGCTGATGATGTAGCTGCCGGCGGCGCTGGTCTCCAATGTCAGGGTCAGGCCATTGGCACTACCCGCCGGCAGGTAAACACATTGTTCGTTCTGCAAGAGCTCCAGTGGTCCGTTGCCGATATCCACCATGGCAAAGGGAGCTGTTGGGGTCGTGGAGGTCGTGGTATAGGTGCAACTAGAGGCAATGGCGCTGGCCGCCCCACCGGCCTTCTGGTTGCTGACCGTGGCCTGGCTGCCATAAGCTGGATCGCTGGTCGTCAGCTTGAGGCGTGCATTGATGGCGTTGGTGGCGGCGTTACTGGCGGCCACGCGCAGTGAGTAGACCAGGATGCTTTTGCCACTGCCCGCCGGATTGAACAGACTGAGGGGATAATCATTGGTGCCGGCCGCCGCGCTCTGCAGGCCGCTATGCACGCTATAAGCATGACCCTGCAACGTCAACTGGCGCACCCAGTTCTGCACGCTGGGGACCCCATTGATGCCGACCGCCCGGTCCAGGCTACTGCCATTAAAGAGCGCTGGACTACTCAATGGAATGTTGGAGCCCGAACAGTTGTCCTGCGAAGCCGCACGCACCAGGTAGTAGTTGCCGGCATTGGGATCAATAATCACGCTGGCAACGGGATCAATGCCGGTAGCCAGCAGGCCATTGAGCAGCGGCCCCTGCGGCGCATAGCCATCCCAGAAGGCTCCGGTATGGCTGGCATACACAATCGCCGACTGCAAGCTCACCGGATTGCTGCCCGGCACATAGTTACTGGCGACATACACCACTTCGGTATAGCCCCCACCAACCAGCAGGATGGGCGCCCCCGCGATCAAGCCCGCCACCGAAGACAGCGTCAGGCTGGTCGAGCCAACACCGCCCCCGGCCGTAATATTGTTGAAGATGATACCCTTTCCCTGCAGCTCACGCTTACGATCAAAGCTATTACTGCCCGGCGCCCCATTATTGAACAGGTACACCACCTCAGGCGTAAAGGCCTGTCCCACCCCACCATCCAGGGACGCGCTACTGGCGGGCGTCGTCTTCAAATTGCCACTACCATCCACCTGCAAAGCCTGGCCGCTCCCAGACGGACTCAAACCGCCCACCAACCCCGACCCATCCGCATTCATAAAACTCGTCAACCAGATTCTCCTTCCCTAAAAGAGGATTGCTCGCGGCGCTTAAATGCCGCGATAGAGGCCACGATAATCGACTACGGCGCCACCATATTCATGGCGAATCTTGTAGGTGATGGCGTCCTGGGTGAAGTTGAGGCCCAGGATCGGCTGGTCCTGGATGAAGAGCGAGGGTTTACCTGCCCCCGACAAAGCCGATCTCGATGGTATCGATCTCGCGCGGATCGCCGATCAGGAACCATTGCGTGGTGCTGCTGAGCTGCGGCGAGACTATCGGGTAACATAGCCGAGCATGGGGTTGATATCGTTGTTGGGCGAGCCGGGTACGCCAGCGGATTTGGTGACGACCATGCTGGTCCATTCGAGCTCCGGGGGTACTACCAGGTAGCGTGGACGCAGGCCGAGGCGCTTACCAGCATAGTTGGTCTGCTCGCGCATGGCGGTGATGCCGCTCTGCATGGCCGTCGTCGAGAGCGCGGCCGCCCCCAGGTTGTTGTGGGGCACGCCAGCGGTAAACAGGTTGGAGGTATCATAGATGACCGGATTACCTGATAGGAATGAGTAGACGAACTCGGCCAGGGTATAGGCTGCGGCGACCGCTAGCTTGGTGGGATCTGCCGGATGGCCTGCAGGTCATCATTGAGGATGGTTTCGCGTGAGATGGTGACCAGGTTGCCACGCTTCTGCGGTACGTAGGTGGCGGCCGAATCGGTCAGGGTCACTGCGCTATAGGGCGTATCTTCGGCCACGACCGGCAGGCTGCCAAAGGCTCCCAGGCGCACCCGCGTCTGCTGCTTGAAGTCCCGAATGGGGCGATGGTCACGAACTTCTGCCATTCAGCTGGCCAGGCCTGGTAGTCTTTGAGCAGGCGCTTGTTCATGCTGGTGCCAAGCAGGTAGGAGAAGCTGGCGGTGGTGGTGTCGGCCTCATTGATGCGCCCGATGGGAGCGCTTTCGGCGACCTGGATCGCGCCCAGGTGGCTGCTATTGCTGATGCCTGCCCGCAGCGAGGAGTCGCCAGTGACGCGGCTATAGGCTTCGTGGATACTGACGAAGCCGCGAATGTTGCCGAGCTTGCTGGTGTCGATATCCAGGTCGAACATGGCATCAAAGGCGGCCTGGACCTTCTCGGCCTCGGTGACCATTGAGCCAATGCTTGCCTTTTCATAGCCATTGCCCCGGATCAGGCCGTCGCGACTCAATTGGGCCAGCAGGGCCTGGGCGGAGTTGATCTCGTTCTCCAATTCCTGTTCCTCAAACAGCCGTCCTTGCAGGCGCTGGCGCACCTGGGCCCGGGCGGCCTCGGGCAGGATGCTCTCCTGTAAGCGCCGCTCCAGCAGCAGGCCGGCTTTCTGAATACCGACCTCGCCCAGCAGGCGCTCGACCTCTTGTCGCTGCTCTGCAATCTGCTGTTGCTGCTCTTGTAGTCGCCCGCTGACCTCTATCTGCTGCGAGACCTCTGTACTGGTTGTCTCTACCATGGGATGTTGTTCTCCTTGTCTGTTGTGATTATTTGATGTGTTGGGGATATCTTCGTGGAGAATGCGCCGGAAGCTGCCGCCCGCGCTGGGCCGCGTGACGATGTCGCACGAGTTGAGTTGAAGTACGTTGCTGATCTCTTTGGCCTTGCTGGCCTCGTTGAGCTGCCATTGTCCGAAGATGTCGATGGAGAGCCCGATTAGCTCGGGTCGGCCCAGTCACAGGCCTCTTTGATGATGGACCAGAGCCAGTCGGCGGCCTCGAAGATATGCAGGGTCGCGTCCACCCGACCACACCCTCCATCAGCCACATAGGCGGCATCCTGGTAAAAGCCGACCACATCGCGCACCGAGCGATTAAGCTGATCCTCAGTGGAGCGCGCATGGTCCGCGTAGGCCTGGGCCCCCTCGATCAACCGCGCGATCTGGCGCAGCGCGGCCTCATCGTAGACATAACCATTTTTTGAGCGCCCACCCTGAATGATGGTGACGCGCACCGCATGACCATCCTCAGAACTTACTGCGGACAACTGCTCAACGATCTGTCCATCGATACGGATCTGCTCTTCACATGGGACAGTTTGCACTGGCGGCTGCTCTAACATTGGTCATCCTGCTTCCAGCCAGCCGCTAGCAGGCTCAAATGGCGCTCACGCCGACTCATGTAGTGTTGCCACGCCGCCGTGGCATCGGTATCATCTGGTATGTTGTCCTGTTGATAATCCTGCAACAGGTCCGAGGCTCCAGCAGCCAGCTCGCCCGGGCGCTCCGCCATCTGCCGCTCAGGGACCAGTTGTATTGGAACCAGTGGCGCGAAAGCTGCCAGTTCGGCGCTACCATCCAGTTCGGGCGTGACAATCGTTGCCTCGTCGGCTGCTGGCTCAGCCAGCTGGTCGGCCAATAATGCGTCAGGCTGCAAAGCTGGCGGCATAGCGAGGCCGGGTAGTTCAAGATCAAATGGCTGCAGGTCCGCTGTGGACCGCGTTTCAATGGGGTACGAATGCATAAAGCTCCCTTTCTTTCTCTTGTTTATAAGGCGTCAGGTCTGCGTTGAGGTTGTGGGCGCCCTGACCTCTACAGGAGGCGGCGCAGGTAGGCGTAGCTGCGGGTGCCACCGGGAACGATGCCAGTCGGGACCGCTTCGATGAGCTGGTATTTTCTGGCACCCTGTACGGCTGCGGCGGTGGCGGTCGCGGTATCGGCGATCATGACGAGGCCCACAAATGAGGTACTGAGCGGGGCCAGCATAAGCGTATCGTAGACGGGGCGTGGTGGCTGGCCATCCCTGGCGGGGATCTGGCGCTCGATGCTGGCCTGAGGACGGAAGATGACATTGATGGCCTGGTAGCTATAGCTGCCACCGCTCTGGTAGACGAAAACGACCGTCTTCTGCCTCCCAGCCAGCGCGCGCGCCTGCAAACTCTGGATGTGCGCTACTTTGCGATTATCGAGCGGCATCGGCGGCCCTCCCTCATCCTGCTGTGCCTGTCCGATCTTCGCCTGCTCCTCATGCACATCCACCTCGACATCGACCAGTTGGAACAGCAGCCGCATGGCGGTCTCATCGCTCACCCAGCCCTGCTCTTTGGCTATCGTGAGGGCATTGACCAGGCTCTGCATGCACTGGCCAGCGTCTGGTGGTCGGCGCAATCGATCTCGGGGAAAAGCACATCATAGCTGGTGTCGATGGACGTGCCCAGCTTCCCTGCGCGCCGGGCCTCCAGCAACACGCGATCCAGGATCGTGCGCACGATATATTTGAGGATCTTCTGCCGCCGTTGGAATCTGAGCAGGGCAGGCAGTCCCATCTCGGCGGCGGTGGCTCGATTGCCCTGCGAGGCATCGCTCAGATAATGCTCGGGCAGGCCAGCACCGACCGCGATCATCAACTTGAGCGCCCGGCCATCCTCGCGGGCATCATTGGCATTGATGGCTGGCTGTACCGCCGTCCATTTCTCGGACTCATTGTGCAAGAGCACGCTGCCCGGCTCGGGTGGATAGCTATACTCCATGCGCTTGCGATCAATCGTCTTCTTATCGGCGCCGCTCAGCTGCACATCCCACAGAAAGGCGCCTTTATATTTATTGATGCGCACCCTATCCGTCAACCAGTCCTTATAGCGCCGCAGCCAGGGTAGCAGCGTCGCCAGGTCCGAGCGCCCACGCTTGGCATTGGAGACCTTATTGATCGCGAATTGCACCATCTCGGTCCCGGCCTGGAACCACTCGCCCTCGCTATCTACGGCCTCCACTCGCATTCTAAGCTGCTCAGGACTCACCAGCTGCGACACATTCTGTCCCAGCGGGCGCCGATGAAAACGTAAGGGTGTCTCGACATCCTCCGGATCGGTCTCGATCAGGTCGATCAGCGAAGGATCAATCAGCCGTAGCCTGACGCTGCCATCATAGGGATTGACGAAGAAGCGCACAAAGATCTCCCCATACAGCGCCAGCTCCTGGCATAGATCATAGATGCGCTCATCCATGCGGTTGGCCGGATCATGCCAGAATTGTTGCAGCAGGCGCTGCACCTTCTTGTGGTTGGCCTCGATGCTGATCCCTTTGCCCAGCACAAAACTGGTGGTCATCTCAATGATCGCGGACGCCAGCGGGTTGGCGTTCCAGGCCTCATAGCACTGATTATGCAGTTCCAGATACGTCGCGGGCACGATATCCTTCAAAGCGAAATCGTCGCTCAGCCGCCGCCAATAATAATCCTCCTCTCCACCCAATACATTGCGTCCCCAGGTCAGATCTTCCTGCGTCAGCCCGGCCAGATCCACCTGCTCGGCTATGCGCTGCCGCCTGCTCCTACGCCGACTCATAACAACATCACCTCCTCACCAGCAGCCCAACCACTACTTCTTATTCTTATGTTGCTTCTCATTGGCCTTCGCCACCACCGGCGTCTTCGACTCTGCTTGTCTCACCGGTGGCTTGTTGGCCACGGCGTTCGCCCGCCCACGTCCAAGACTGCGACAGGTATGGCACACCAGGCGCTTCGGCTCGCCGGCCGCCACAACTTCAGCGGTAGCAACGGGATACAATGGGGCCACGCTCTGCCCACAATACGCGCAGTGGCGCCCTCCATGTTGAGAATTACTATGTACAACGTCAGCCATATAAAAAAACTCCTCATCCTCTACTAAACCGGGGGAAGAAGATTGATACGCAGAATCTGTTGTATACCGTACCAATCTTCGAGGTTAAACAAGCAAGTGGCCTGTCACCTTGCGAAGAGATCAAAGGGGACCACGGCGAAAGGGGCCGGGGACAGCTCCAACACCACCAGTAGTACAGGCCAACTACTACGCTACGAACTATACATCTAAATCCCGCAATTGTCAACATAAATACATTCAAACCAACAAAAATCAACAAATATAAGTATTTATCCAAATAAACCTAAAATTCTTTCCGCAAATCGCGCTCCAAAAAAGAATAGAAAGCGCCGCCGTTAAAGCAACGACCTGTACGTGCGGGGCTTGCCCCCGCTTCCTCCCTACCTGCTCGAAAAATCATAAATAACAACGACCTGTACGTGCGGGGCTTGCCCCCGCTTAATCCGTTCTCGCATGAAAAATTAACAATAATAATGCTATACATCTGGAAATCGCGTTTATTGTCGCTTTTTCGAGCAGGGAGGGAGGAAGCGGGGCAAGCCCCGCACGTACAGATCGTTGCTATTGTTGCATTTGATTGCCAGCCTGGTTCCTCAATGAAAAGTATTGACCTTGCAGGTGCTTTTGCTCTTCTAATCAGCGATAACCATCTCCACACACCCAGATTGCCCGCCATGCGAGTGGTAGTTTCAACACAATGGTTGGTCGTTAATCCTCCTATCACAAGTGTCGTGATCTGTCGCTCTCGCAGCAACTCTTCAAGCGGCGTCCCGATAAAAGCACTGTTCACTTGTTTGGTAATCAGTGTTTCCCCTGGCTGTACTTGCTCCTTCAAGGCATAGCCTGGATTTGTAGGATGCAAGGGTGAAGCAGTAAGGCGTGACTGATGTTGGACATGGATGATCGGCCATTGTTGAGCGCGCCAGGCTTGTAGCAGGCGCACAATATTAGCTTCTGCCTGCGGATTATTGCGTCTGCCCCAGTATGGATCATCAAATCCCTGTTGCACATCAATAATGAGTAAAGCTGCATTAACCAGTGAAAGAACCATAAGTAATCCTCCTAAAATAGTGTTAAGAGAAGTATATATTGTCTTCAGGCAAAACATGCTATAATTTCTTTAGCAAAAATAGCATATGCATTAAGATACTATGGAGAAAAGTCATGCCCACCAAAGATTATTCACTTGAGCTTGATGATATAGCACTGTACAAATAATAAGGGATCGACAATAAGCCGCTCCCTTTTAAACTTCGCCAAGGAAACATATCCATGCCAGCCCGCGAGAACAGATTTTTATACCAGCGATGGATTATCTATTAAAGACTCTTTCTGCGCACACAACTCTTTTGCCCAGCTGGTCGCTCGCTCAAGCTCTCCATGCTGCAAGGGTCCTTCTTTATCCTCAACAATAAAGCCCTCGGGTTCTGCGATCAGCCTGCCGCCTTTCCGCGTTAAAACTTTTGCGATCCGCCCGGCCGCATAGTGGATAATACTTATCAATAGGCGTATTCCGATCCCGTGATCTTCAGCTGAGAAGCGCGTATCAAACGCAGCAACACTTATACCTTTGAGTGCATCGGCAGGCAGTTGCTTTAAAAACTCCTCAATGGCAACGGTAGGTCTACCACCATGGACCGGCGAGCCTACAATCAGGAGATCCGGTACGCTGAATTCAGCAGCGTTCACATCTACTACACTCTGTACTTTCACATCACCTGTAATGCCATCAGCCATGGCATAAGCAATCTTCTCAGTATTGCCATACATTGAATCGTAAATTATTAATGTATTCATAGCATTTTCACCTTTCCGACTGCTCGCAAGCAGGATGACTCAACTTTTCATACCCGCTAAAAGCGTATAGCATGCGCATCACATTGACACTATCATTGTCAGCGCTGGCCTCTCATTTACATCACAACCTGTTTTCTACATCATCAGGGCCGCTTATACTCTCCCTCAATGAATATTGAAGCCTGTCCTCTTTTTCAGTTGCCTTGACATTGGGCGCTAAATTCAGCATAATGAATACATATTCATTTATGCTGAATGACGATTCATTCAAGTGAACGAGCAATCATTCATCAGGGAGAGAAAATGACAACACCACCCGATCCTATCCAGGCACAACTCATCGCTGCGCGCCGCAACCAGATTCTGGATGCCGCGACAAAGGTGTTCGCGGACAAAGGCTTTCATCCAACGACGATCAAGGATATTGCCAGGACGGCGGGCATCGCGGACGGCACTATCTACAACTACTTCGAGAACAAGACAGCCTTGATGCTCGGCATTTTCGATCGCTTGAATGAGACAGACCGACGGGCCGAAGATCTTTCGCAGTTTACGACCGGGGACTTTCGCGCTTTTATGCGCACCTACCTGCGCCACCGTTTGACGTTCCTGCAGAATGATAACTTTGAGGTGCTCAGGGTCGTTATTGCGGAGTGTATGGTCAATAAAGAACTGCGCGAGCTTTTCAACCAGCAGATCCTTGCACCGACTTTTGCTGTGGCCGAAGAATACTTCCAGCAGTGGGCGGCACAACATATCGTCAAACCGATCAATATCAGCCTGACCATGCGGGCCATCTCTGGGATGGTGCTTGGCCTGATTGTGGAGCGCCTCATGGGTGACCAGCCCCTGGAGGCGCAATGGGATGAACTGCCAGCTTTTCTAACTGACCTGATTATGGATGGGCTATTGTAGTATCCACCGAGCGGATCATGAAAGTATGCTCTTTGTAGCCATGTGCCTTGCTTCTACTATATCTGTAAGGTCAAATAGGTGTGGTGAGAAAACACCAGGGGGTACAAAATCATGACGATTACACAGGTTGATGTGACCAGCGCACAATTCAAAGCCAATCCGTTTCCATTTTATGCTCAACTACGGGCCGAGGCGCCTGTTTTCCCGGTGACCATGCCCAAACCCATCAAGCGCCGGGCCTGGCTGATTACACGCTATGACGATGTGCGCGATACCTTGAAAGATCCGCGCTTCGCCAAAAATCGCCGCAATGCCATGACGCCGGAGCAGCTAAAGAAGATGCCCTGGATTCCTCCGATGTTCAAGTCGCTTGAGCAAAATATGCTTGACCTGGACAGCCCTGACCACACCCGCCTGCGGGCACTCGTCCACAAGGCCTTTACGCCACGCCTGATCGAGCAGATGCGCGACCAGGTCCAGACTTTAACCAATCAGCTGTTGGATGCGGCCGAGCCACAGGGTGGCATGGACCTGATTGCTGATTTCGCGCTGCCGCTGCCGCTTACTATGATTGGACGCATCTTAGGGGTCCCGGCTGAAGATAATCCTAAGTTTCATCGTTGGACAAAGGCATTTCTTGCCACTGGCAACAACACGAACTTACTGGCCCTCATTCCCACCATCATGCGCTTTATGGGCTACTTGAAGAAACTCACCCGTGAGAGGCGCGCACATCCCCAGGATGACCTGATCACGGCCCTGGTCCAGGCTAAAGATGGTAGCGATCAGCTGAGCGAAGATGAGGTGCTGGCGATGATCTTTCTGCTGCTGGTCGCAGGCCACGAAACTACCGTCAACCTGATTGGCAGTGGCTCATTAACGCTGTTAGAACATCCCGACCAGTTGGAAAAGCTGCGTAATCAGCCGGAAACCATCAAGCCTGCGATTGAAGAGTTGCTGCGCTTTGTCTGCCCGGTTGAAATGGCCACCGAGCGCTATGCACGTGAAGATATCACGGTTGCTGGCACGACCATCCCGCGTGGTGAACTGGTACTGGCCGTGATCGGCTCGGCTAACCGTGATCCAAACTACTTTGAGCATCCTGATGTGCTGGACATCACGCGCGAGAACAACCGACACCTGGCATTCGGCCTGGGTGCGCATTATTGCCTGGGTGCTCCATTGAGCCGCCTTGAAGGGCAGATTGCTATCAACACCCTCGTCCAACGCATGCCCAACCTGCGCCTGAACACCAACCCCGCACAAATTCGCTGGCGCGGCGGCTTCATCCTGCGCGGCCTGGAAACCCTCCCGTATCCTTCTAGTTGATAAGGGGCCATAAGCGGGCATTGCAGACCGCCTATGGCCCCATCATCATCTTTCACTCCTTGACATCTTCCCTCTGATTATTTTATAGTGAGTTATTAGCTGATAACCTTATTAGACAGGAGCGGCCATGTCACAGGATGCACGCAAAAAAGGCGAGCCACGGGAGGCCGGCGAGACACGTCGACAGATCCTGCAGGCGGCCCAGCACTTGTTCGCGGCCCACGGCTATCGAGCGGTGACAACGCGGCAAATTGCCGAGGCCTGTGGCATCACGCAGCCCGCGCTCTATAAACACTTCGGAGATAAGCAAGACCTCTATGTGTCTATGCTGCTTGGCGAAGTGGCGCAGGTCAAAACAGCCCTTGAGCGCATCGTGCAGCGCGAAGCACCCATCCCTGAGCGCTTGCGCCTTACGGCCCTCTACCTGCTCAATAACACACGACACGATATAGGTATGATGACGCACGATATGAGCACCGAGCTCTCGCAAGATAGACAACATATACTCGAACACGCCTTTGTCGATGGCCTGGTCCAGCCTATTGCCGCTCTCTTTGAGGAGGGAATGCGCCAGGGACTGATGCGTTTACCAGGACAGGACAGCGTCAGTCCACAGATGGCCGCCCTGCTCTTCCTGAACATTATTGATCTGTTTACAGCCCAATCATTTCAGGATATGGCCGCGGAGCCTCGCCGCAGTAAGACTGAGCAGGCCCGCCTGATCGTCCAGCTATCCTTATATGGTATGGCGCAGCGGCAAGAACGGCTCGATCCGCTCTAGTTCTTTTTTGTCTTGTAGTTATCAAGCTATAACCACAAGTTCATTATAATCTTGTTGTTTGAGGATAAATAACTATGACAATTATTAACTTTCATAAAAAACGGACCTGGATAATGCTAGCTGGCCTGGCCGCCCTCACAGGCCTCTTCTCGGCTCTGCGAGAAGGGAAGCTAGACGATCCAACCGTTGATTACACCATTCATGGCTTCAGCAGGCGCTCCCTCAAGACGCCCGTAGGCAAGCTAAATTACTACGAGGCAGGCACAGGCCAACCCCTTATCTTCCTGCACGGCATTGGTGCCGGGGCCTCCTCCTGGACATGGAGCAAAGTAGCGCCGGCCTTCACTGGCCAGTACCGCGTGATCGTCCCCGACTGGGTCGGCTGGGGCCTCTCAGAGCATCCACGCCGCTACCTGCTCTTCCCCGATTATGTCGCGCAACTCAACGCGCTGCTGCAACACATCGATCAGCCCACCCATATCGTCGCCCAATCGCTCGCCGCCGGCTTTGCCGCTGCCTGCGCCCACGCCACCCCCGAACGCGTCGCCTCCCTGATCCTCATGACACCCACCGGTGGCAAAGACGATGTCAAATTCGTACCAGGCCACATCCTCTCCCTCCTCGCGCGCACAGAACCACTCAACCTGCTCTTCTATCGCACCCTCTTCCACCGCCGCTTCATCCTGCGCTCCTGGCTAGAATCCGAAGGCTTCTACGACTCCAAAGCCGTCAGCCGTCAGATCGTCGCTGGCTTTCTCTATTCATCCCGTCGACCTAATGCCGCCTACTCCGTCCTACCCTTCCTCTCCGACGCCCTACGCTACGACATCACCCCCTACATCCGCAACCTCCCCGTCCCCGCCATCATACTCTGGGGCAGTCAGGAAAGAACCACCGGCCGCCAGACGGGCCAGCGCCTCGCAGCCCTCAACCCCAACATCCCCCTCACCATCATCAAACGCGCCCGCACCAACTTCGAACTCGAACTACCAGCCCAAACCACCGCCCACATCCAAACATTCCTACACACCACCCCCCAATCCCTCCACCCCCTAACCTCCTCCCAACCCCTCCACCACACAAAAAAATAAAACAAACGCACGAAAAAGCCCTGCGTAAAAAGCAGGGCTTTTTCGTGCTGCACACCCCTCCATACCCATCTCTGCCTTTCCTACCCATCTCTGCCTTTCCTACCCATCTCTGCCTTTCCTACCCATCTCTGACTTTCCTACCCATCTCTGACTTTCCTACCCATCTCTGACTTTCCTACCCATATTAATTGCAGAAAATGCGCAAAGCGCATTTTCTGCAATTAATATAAAAGTTTCGGGCGCGCCAGCGCACGCCCACAAAAAACAACATGACTCCCATAGTTATGGGAGTCATCCGCCCTCTTTTAAAGATCGATGGCAGGCACGCCATGCATACCAAGGGCGAGAGAAATCTCCCCACCATGATGCATATCATGCTCCAAAACATGCCAGATAATCCACTGCCGCGAAAGGGCAGGCCGATCAGGCCGACGATGTGGATCAGCAAAGGTCTGAGCCAGATCCTCCGTCTTCCAACGCTCCAGCGCCGACCAAATCACCTGCCAGCTACTTTCCAGACCCGCGACCAGCTCAGAAGCCGGGCGTAGTGGCTCCATACTATCATCCCAGGCACCTAAAGCAGCAATCTCTGGACCACCCTCACCCATCCAATAGTGAAACCAGCCAACACGCGTCGCCACGATATGCGTAGCCACCATACCCACCGACCACATATGTGGCGCGGCCCGCAATCCCAACTGCTCCATCGACAGCGACCCTATCATCTTCACCAGATGTTGCTGATACACATCCCAGCCGCGATAATAGCTACTCAACGACAAATTTTGATCGCTCATGAGAAAATCCCTTTCTTACCTGTTTATCCACCATTGTAAACCCTGAAGCGGGCATTAACCACCCTGATTAACTTCTTCGCCAAAAACCTGGAATTTATCAAAATAAGGGTGAGATTTGTCCGCCTTTGCGCATATACTCTATACTGTGATAGAACAAAAGAAGCTATATTGCATTCTCACAACCATAGACCGGGCACACGTGCCCATAGTAGAAAGGACAAACCTTACCATGAGCGAGTGGACAAGCGACAAAGTCAAAGATTGGAATAAGCAGATCGTAGCCGAGTTTCGCGCCAATGACGGTAAAGTTGGAGGACAATACGAGCACGCATCCTTGCTCCTCCTCACAACCACAGGCAAGAAGAGCGGCGAGCCGCGCATCACTCCGCTGGCCTACCAGGCCGATGGAGACCGCCTGATAGTAGTTGCTTCCTTCATGGGCTCACCCAAACATCCCGCCTGGTATCTCAACTTAAAGGCCAACCCCGAAGTCACAGTCGAGGTCGGTGGCGAAACCTTTGCCGCAATCGCCAGCGACACCGACGACTCGGAACGCGAAGAGCTCTTAAAAAAGTGGCCCTTCGTCCAGGAGCACCAACAACAAACCAGCCGCCAGATCCCATTCGTCGCCCTCCAACGCATCAAATAAATCCCGGCCCACGCGTAGGTGCGACCCTCTGCGGTCGCTTGCCACCCTCCGCAGAGCGGCGGCCCCGTATCCCAACGCAACGGTACCTCATGGCATTCTCCATTCCTCCACGCGGTGCCCAAAAGCATCGTCCGCCTTTGGGCACCGCGTAAACCGAGGTATCAAAGAAAAGCAACCACATGGTGAAGATACCGGGCCCCACTAACGGTGGGGCAAGCGACCGCAGAGGGTCGCACCTACGGAGGGTCGCGCCTACGGAGGGTCGCACCTACGGAGGGTCGCACCTACGGAGGGTCGCACCTACGGAGGGTTTTCGCTTTTCTTGTCGCATAGCATCTATCGCACAACATACGCCGTTGGCAAGAAATGTGCGCACAGATAGCGCTGCAATGGCTCGACCGCGATCGGCTGGCTGCGCAGGCTGAGATAGCCATCCGGACGCACCAATACCAACCCTTCTTCGGCAATCCCATAGCGCCGGGCAAGGCTACCATCTGGATCGTAATAGGCCTGCCCACCATCGCCATCTGGCTGGCTGCGCAGGATCGGATAGACATCCAGCACCTCCTGCCAGCCGCTCAGCGTACTCTGCAAGTCGCGCTGAGCCTCGCTATCTCGCCGCGCGAAGATCAGCAGCGCATGCTTCGTACCCGTCAACAACTCATAGAGCCGTGCGGGCGCGCCCTCGCTACCCACGCGCAGCAGACCATCGGGGGCGCGATCCCCTACTTTAAGCTGACTATAGCTCGGCTTGATCTTCTCGTCACGATATTCACTGGCCAGTGGCCCATGTCTATACGAAACAGCCAGCTCCGAGGCGGTGCTGGTAAACACTTCTTGCGTCATCCTCAGCCTCGTGACACGGGGCATGATCGTATCGCGTGTCGCCGTAGCCAGGGGATTATGCATCAAGGCCAGCCGGGTCAGACGCCCGGTTCCCTGCAAGAGTTGGCGGCCGACCTCTGATCTTTCGCTGGCATAGCTCTCTAGCAAGCGTGCAGGGGCATGTCCCTGCACGATCAAGGCCAGCTTCCAGGCCAGGTTAAACGCATCTTGTATCCCGGTATTCATGCCCTGCCCACCAATCGGGGAGTGAATATGCGCGGCATCACCGACCAGCACCACATGCTGCCACACATAGCGATCCACTTTGCGCTGGTTGATCTGGTAGCGGGCCAGCCAGGTCGGGTCCGACGCGCGCGCGCCTTCAGGACCACAGGCATCGATGGCCCTCTGGATCTCATCCATGGTGATCTCGCCCTGCGGCTCCTCGCCCGGCTTGTAGGCGATAATGAAGCGGTGCTGCCCATCGGGCATGGGGAAGTAGGCGATAAAGCTGCCATGGTTTAAGCGCGCAAAGGCCTGGTCGGACGGAATGTCCCAGTGCATACGCACATTGCCGGTGGCAAAACTCTGTTCAAATGTCTTGCCCACAAATGTGGCCCCCACCAGGTGGCGCACCACACTATGGGCACCATCACAGCCCGCCAGCCAGCGCGTGCGAACGTGTTCCTCTCCTCCATCGGCGTGCCGCAACACAGCCTCAACCCCATCAGCCCGCTGCTCCAATCCGACCAGTTCAATGCCACGCTCAATCTCTCCACCCAATCCAAACACATGCTCGGTCAGGATAGCCTCGGTCATAACCTGAGGGGCCATCAGCACATAAGGATAGGCGCTATCGATCCGCCGAGAAAAATCAAAGGATGCCAGCTGGCGACCTTCGCTATAGATGCTAAAGGCTGGTACCCGCACGCCGCGCTCAACCAGTTCCCCGGCTATGCCAGACGGGGTCAAGAGCTCCAATGTACGCGCCATCACCCCCAGCGCTTTCGTATTCTGCGAGGGCTCGGCAATCTTATCGATAATCCGTGGCCGTATCCCCCGGCGCAACAACTCATGCGCCAATGTAAGTCCACTGGGTCCAGCGCCAACAATCAAAACATCACTACTTGAGAAAGTCTGAGAGGACATCGTGTTTTCCCTCCTGAATGCATAAAGTAGCCAGACTAGATCGCCGCCGGTGCCAGAGCTCGCATCATAACCTCTACAATGGCATCGGCACGCTCAAGTGCTACAGGCGATGCATCCTCGCCAGCAAAAAAGACATCGAGTAGGGCATATGTCAACAAGCCACCCAGCAAGGCATGGCTAACGGCATCCAGATCAATCTCAGCCACTATCTTATGTTCCCTGGCCTGCTGCAATAGGGTGGCCAGAATCGTCAGCCCACGCTCCGGCACAGCCGCTTTAAACAATTGGCCAATCTGCGGAAAGCGTGGCGTTTCGGCCATAATAATGCGCAGCAATGCCAGGTATTCAGGCTGCATCATTACCGACAAAATCTCTCGCGCCACCATCGTCAAAGCCACCCGCAACGTCTGCAAATCCCGCGGCCCCGGGAGCTCCGCCAGCACCGCGGCCGGATGTGCCTGTTCCAGCGTCAAATGCTCCAATACATCCACGAACAGCGCCTCCTTGCTCGCATAATGGCGATACAACGTCTCCTTGGAAGCCACTCCCGCCTCAGCCATAATCGCATCCGTGCTCGTCCCATAAAGCCATACTGCAAAAAAAGCCGATGAGCCGCCCCCCTCAACTGCTCCCGCGTCCGCAACGACCGCTTACTCGCCTTACTATCCATCGTAATCTCCGATCGCATCGTACTGTACGGTACGATTATAAACCATCCCACAGCCAGAATCAACCCCTGGCATGCTTCTTTCTCTACTCGATAAACAACCATAATCCCTCATTGCTAACTAACGTTAGTTGAGTTATAATATAGTTGCGCGCCAGTGCTATTCAATATTATTAGCCTGGCGAATGATGATAGAGGAGGAAGGAGAACCAGGCATGGCTCTCTTTGATGATAATTTAGCGCAGGAGGTCGTCAGGCTGCTGCAGCGGCGCTACCAAAGCTTAGGGGCCGCGCTGGGAGTTGCGGATACCTCAATCCCTTTGCAGCAAGGGAACGGGCTGAGCCCTTTGCAGCGCGATCTGCGGCTGTTGATTGGCATCGCCAATGGCGAGTTCCAGCGCACCCCTGAGCGTGTGCAGCAGGCCGAGCTGGCTTTGACGTGCCTGCAGGAATTACTGCTGGGCAATGCGCTACAAAGCAGGGCGCCGTTCCCGGAAGACTTTTGGAGGTCGGACATGGGTATCCTGTTCTCGCGTGTGCGCTGGTGGATCTCGGTCGATGACCTGATTACGATTAGCAATGCTGCGGCGCTGGCCTTTGGCGCCAATACGCAGGCCAATCGGATGCGTATCGTGCGCGCGATTGACAATGGGATATTGAGCTCGTTTCCCGATCCTTCGGTGGCGAATCCCCAGCAGAATAAGCGTGTGTTACGCTCACAGGTCGAGCGGTTGGGCGAGCAGCGTCGCTTGCCCGCTATAGAATAGAGGAGCTAGCAAACTTATGAAACGTAGAAAAGAGATTCAGCAGGCCTATAAAGAGCGTAAGATCGTCGGCGGCGTCTATACTATTACAAACAAACAGACCGGCCAATACTTGATCGCCCATACCGCTAATCTGCGTAGCGCGCAGAACCACTTCCAGTTCGCGGTGGCGACCGGCTCAACGGTCCATCCACGGCTACAAAAGGATTGGAATGAACTGGGCGCTCAGGCTTTTACGTTCAAGATTCTTGAAGAGGTCGAACAAAAACCGGATCAGAGCTCGGCCGCTTTTATGGATGATCTGCGCACGCTTGAGGAGCTGTGGCGCGCCAATCTGGATGCGACAAAGGCATATTGATCGGTGCGCCCACAGGCTTCACCTGGTCTATTGTACTTTGCCTCTGGCCTCGACGGGCCAGATGGCTTCAATCACGCCGTCGCGATAAGCATAGTAGGTATCGTGCAGGTTGATGGTGGTATCGATATGGCTTGGAATCAACTCGATGCGCTCCCCGATCTGTAGCGGTAGCTCGGCGGACACGCCCTCTTGCTTCCAACTCAAGGCTCCGTGTTCATCTCCCTTTGGCTGATAGGCAAGCTCGGGCTGCCCTTTGGGTTCGGCCATCCCGCTATCGATGGAGAGCGATTTGAGGCCGGCGTCGATAATGACCCGGTCGGGCGTTGGACGGCTGATGACGGTTGAGAGAATGGTCAGGGCATTGGAATAGACCGGCCCCAGGGCATTGCGGTAATCGGTGTCCATAAAAACGAATGAGCCGGGCTGTACCTCGGTGATGCCCTCATAGTCGGCGCAGAATTCGGCCGTCCCGGTGCCGCCGGTGGTGACGATCTGGATCGGGAAGCCGGCTACCCGCAGTTGCTCGGCGGTCTGGGTGAGGATCTGCATTGCTTGCTGGCAGCGTTGCTTGCGCTCTTCGAGATCATGAATGTGCTGCAAATGCCCTTCGTAGCCCTGCACGCCGATCAGTTGTAGCTGCTCCATGTCGCCGATCTGCCGGGCCAGTTCAAGCGCCTCATCTCCCGGAGTCACACCACAGCGATTCTGCCCACATTCAGGTCCAGCAACACATTGGCCTGCAAAGCAGCCTCTCCCATAGCCTGGTTGAGCGCCTGTGCCCCGGCCACGCTATCCACGACCACCTTGATCAAAGGATGATTCTGCAGCAGCGCCACCAGCCGCGCCAGTTTGGGCTTACCCACAATCTCGGTCGTGATCAACAGATCCTCGACGCCCCCCTCGACCATCACTTCCGCCTCGCTGACCTTGGCGACACAGCCACCAATCGCTCCGGCCGCCAGCAAACGCAAAGCCAACTCAGAGCTCTTAACTGTCTTGAGATGCGGCCTGACCTGGATGTTCCGGGCCTGGAAGCGCTTCATCAAACTCGCAATATTCTCATCCATTAACGCCAGATCCACAATCATCGCCGGCGTATCCAGGGTATCGAGTACATCACCTACCTTGGGCTGATACATAATCCCATGCACCTCTTCTTGAATTCATACGTTTTTCCGCATTCTATCACGAAAAACACCTCTTTGATACACCATAATAATATCAAAACAACCAATCGAAGCATCATCTATGCTCTGGCTCAACAAGTAGTGGGACAAACACAATATAAGAAAATCTTTTTAAACTCATGCATGATATTGAAAATAACAAATAAATCAGCTATTCTCTATAGAGAGCTATTTGAGGGAACTCCACCGCAGTTCCTTTTTTGATGTATATTATCTATTGTAAAAAAAGGAACTGCATATGGATGCGATCCAACAAAAGGTCACCCTACCTCCTGGACCCAAACCATTGCCCGTATTAGGAAACAACCACAGCTTTGTCAGAGATCCACTGGACTTCCTGCAAACGCTCCATCAAACCTATGGGCCACTGGCTACTATTTATATGTCCGATACGCCTTCAGTGGTCCTGTTTGAGCCTGAACATATTCATTATGTGCTGACAGAAAATCCCCGCAATTTTACCAGCGCCGAATTCGCCCAGAATTTGCAGGAATTTACCGGCCATGGTCTCTTCAACCTGGATGGGGATACGCATCGCCAGCAACGCCGCCTGGTGCAACCAGCCTTTCATCGCAAGCGCGTCGAAAGCTATGCCGATACGATGCGGCAGTATACGCTGGAGCTGCTTGATACCTGGAAAGCTGGTGAGCAGATTGCCCTCGATCAAGAACTGCAACAGCTGACGATGAGAACTGTAGCCAAATGTCTGTTCAATATCGATCTTGGCTTGCGCAACAGTAACCTTGGCCAGGCCTTTGCAGACATCCGAGAGAATCAGCCGAAACTGCTTGAAATGATCTTGAAACTGCGCATAAATCTGCCTTTCACCGATTATGGCAAACGCCAGCGCGGTAAACGCATTATAGATGAAGTGATCTATCGACTGATTGCGCAACGCCGTATAGAAGGCAAAGATGAGGGTGACTTCCTCTCGATGCTGCTGGCCACCACTGAAGATGATCAAGCTTTGTCGGATACACAAATACGCGATCATATTATGACCTTTGTGGCTGCCGGCCATGAGACCGCAACGAATACACTATCCTGGGCAATTTATTTGCTGGCCCAGAACGATAGCGAATATGAAAAGCTGTACCTTGAATTACAATCGCAGCTGCATGGGCAGCCTCCGACACTGGCCGATTTAGCTAAGATCCCCTATACTGAATGGGCAATCAATGAAACCCTGCGTCTTTATCCACCCGCTTACCTGATCGGCCGTCGGGCACGCGCAGAGTTCACGCTCGATAACTATACCTTTCCAGCCAAAACCAATGTGTTGATCAGTAAGTGGGTGCTCCATCGCCGCCCTGACCTCTGGGAAGCCGCCGATGAGTTTCAGCCTGAGCGTTGGCGACCAGAAAACGCGAAGAATATCGTTCCCTGGTCATACATTCCTTTCGGAGCTGGCCCACGCATATGCATCGGTATGCCCTTTGCACAGCTAGAGATGCGCATGCTCCTGGCCACCATCCTGCAGCGCTTCAAATTCCGCATTGTCCCGGGCTTCAAAATGCAAACCGATGCCGTAATTACACTGCGCATCAAAAATGGCCTCCAGGTCATCTTAGAGCCCGCACCATAACGGATTTACTGCCTCTGCTCGAAAAATCAGCAATAACAACAACCTGTACGTGCGGGGCTTGCCCCGCTTCTTCTTTCCCCGCTCGAAAAATCAACAATAACAACGATCTGTACGTGCGGGGCTTGCCCCCGCTTCTTCTTTCCCCGCTCGAAAAATCAACAATAACAACTTATATATCAAATTAACTATATTCATTCATCTGCGCTTCTCCCCTTCCATCCTCCCTGGCACAACCACAACCACAAAAATGTCAAGCACCCTTGACAAAACCAGCTCTATCAAGCTACAATAATGTCAAGTAAACTTTACAAAAAGTCAACCAGTCTTGGCATCGCGAACACTACATTGTATTCCGGTTCTGTTCAACAAGGATGAGGGAAAAGTTATGAAGACAGCAGCACACAAAACTTATCTGAAAGAATTTTCAGCAGCTATGATCGCTTATGTTATCGTCTTGCTAGTCGCTATCACTGTAATCAACGCCAGCCCGGCCTCAGCCTGGTGGCGCTATCCGCTAGCACTGACCCCGGTTATCCCGGCCATATTCGGGATGATCGCCTATATCCGTTTTATTCGCCGCATGGATGAGCTACAGCGCCGCATCCAGTTCGAGGCGCTGGCCATCGCCTTTGCCAGCGCAGGCATCCTGACCTTTAGCTATGGTTTCCTGGAACTGGTCGGCTTACCGCATATCAACTGGATCTTTGTCTTCCCTTTTATGATTATGCTCTGGGGCATCAGTTCAGGTTTCACCTCCAGGAGATATTCATGATCAACAAGCTCAAAGTGCTCAGGGCCATTCATAATCTGTCGCAGGCCGAGCTTGCTGAGCGCCTGGACGTATCGCGCCAGACCATCAACGCGATCGAAACCGGCAAGTACGATCCCAGCCTGACCCTGGCCTTTAAGATCTCTAAATTGTTTCAGGAACCCATCGAAACCATCTTCCAGCCTGATGCCGATCCCGCTACTACCCCTAAAAAATAAAAATGAACTGACGCGATAGGCTCAATCGAGGGCAAGGCTGGCGGCCAGTTCACTGAGCGTGCCCTCTACCGGCTCCTATGGCTGGTTGCCGGATGCCTTGAGGTCCTCGTTCATCAAGCGCGCCCAGGTGCGCACACTCTCGCAATAGTTGTCCTCACCGCCTGCTACGACATCGGCTGCCGTCATCCTCCATTGAACAGGATGCGCATAAACACCATATGAGGTGGGCGTTGCGGTAATTTTCCATGTGCGCTTGTTTGAGTTAACGACCTCGCGATTTTCTTGCCGTACACCCTGCGGCGTTACATCCTGCTCCACAAATTTCTGGAGCAACTGGATGGCATACTGTAATCCGGCCGGGGAATAGAGCTTCGGATGTTGCAGGTGGTAGCACAACACCATCAAGTGATGTACCTCGGCACCATAGCTGGGATGCTCAAATTCCCAGAACAGCATCTGGTGAAAGTGTTCCTGGCATGTCTGCTCATCAGTTACCGTCGCCTTGCATTCAGGACAGACCTGTGTCGCCTCCATGGACTCCCTCCTCTGCTTACACGCATTGCATTTAACTCTACCAGTGTACCATACCAGGCTCACAACCCAAGACTATAGGATCAGCTCCCAGGTTTCTCCGATCAGGTCGTGGCCAAAGCTGTGATGGCTCTCTTGCTCGATCATTTTGAAACCGGTCTTCTGGTAGATATGGCGCGCTTCCACCAGTACACTATTGGTCCAGAGCTGTAACTTTTGGTAGCCGTGCTGGCGCGCGAAGCGGATGCACTCCTCAACCAGATAGGTACCCAGTCCCAGTCCACGGGCTTTGGGTTCGACCAGCAATAACCGCAGCCTGGCTACGCTCTCACTGGCCCGTACTACAAAGACGGAGCCGACGATCTCGCCCTTCATTTCGGCGATCCAGCAGTGGTCGCGCAACGGATCATAGTTGTTGACGAAGTCTGCCACGATCTGGGCAACCAGGGCCTCAAAGCGTTCATCCCACCCGAACTCCCTGGCGTAAAGTACGCCATGCCGGTGCGCGACCCAGCCTATATCACCAGGCTGATGCGAGCGCAGGAAAAAGGGCTCAGAAAACTTGAAGCTCCTGGTGAGGATACCTTCGATCTCCTGCATGGCCTTTAAGAGTCGCTGCTGCTCTTGCTCACTCAAGGTATTGAGCATTTCCGCCACCTCGTCACGCGAACGTTGATCGAGTAGCTGCGCGGCCTGCTTGCCTTCGTCTGTCAGTTCCAGCAAAAATTGCCGCCCATCATTATCCGAGCGCCTCTTTTCGATCAACGCCTGCTGCTCTAACCTCGTCAGGAGACGGCTGAGATAACCAGGGTCCAACCCCAACTCGCGACCCAGATGCGAAGCCGTCGTCTGCTCACGGTGCGCAATCTCAAACATGATACGCGCCTCAGTCAACGTATAGGGACTGTGCAGCAGGCCTTCACGCAAGACGCCGATCTGCCGTGTAAATGAGCGATTAAAATGCCGAACTACTTTAACCCTCTCGTCAATAGCCTCTGGTAGCATACTTCACCTCATTATTTGACAAAAGCAACTATATACTTGCCAGTATCAACTATTTAATTGCCATTGTCAACTAAATCTGCCCCTTATACAATAAATGAAGAACAATATTGCCTATTGTTTATGTAGACCACATTATAACAAGATAAAAGCGCGTGTAAAGTGTATATTAGCTCTATTTTCATCCCTAAAATGTGTAGAATTAAACAAGCAGCCAATATCAAGATAAGAGAGCTTAAAGCTCATCAATAAACCGAAAGCAACAATAACAACTACATGTATGTACGAAAAAATAATATTATAAGTTTGGGACTTGCTTCCGCTTGTCGCCCCACCGGTGGGGCGACAAGCGGAAGCAAGTCCCAAACTTTGTTGCTACCACAACCATAGCACAAATTGCACTTTTTGTCTGTAATGGTATTTACAGTTTATGCTCTGACATTCTCCTATACTCTTCTGTGGGACCTATTGGAGTTAACAATTTGAAACAGATGCATAAACACAGAAAGGTTCGACGCATGACAACACATGCCGCCACCCCACAGAAATTGTATCTCTTACCGCTATCCTACTCGACCGTCCCGGCCCCTGGCCGCACACTGGAAATGGTGCTGGTCAGCTATCTGATCGAGATGAGCGATGGCAAGCACATTCTGATCGATAGTGGCTTTCCAGCCGAGGTTCCTCGGCCCACAGGAGCGCCGGAGCCACGCCAGGAGAAAAATGTGCTGGCACACCTGGCCGATCTAGGCCTCTCGCCGACCGACATCGATGTCCTGATCTGTACCCATTTCGATATCGATCACGCCGGTTATCATGATGCCTTTACGCAAGCGGAACTGGTTGTCCAGCGCTCCCACTACGAGCTGGCCCGCAGCGGCCACCCGCGCTTTGCGGCTGTGCGCCCCACTGGGACCACCCGGACCTCCATTATCGGCTGATCGACGGCGATACCGAGCTCTTTCCAGGACTGACCCTGCTGGAAACCAGCGGCCACACTACCGGCCATCAATCGGTGCTACTCCACTTGCCACAGACGGGCCCGGTCCTGTTGACCATCGATGCGGTCCTGATGCAATTTGCCTTCACCCCCGATCGACCGGCCTGGCCGATGGATGAGAACGAGGAACAGGTACGCGCCAGCACACGTAAACTGCTGGCCCTGGTCGAACAAGAACAGATCGCGCTGGTGATCTTTGGTCACGATGGCCACCAATGGCAAACGCTCAAGACAGCACCAGACTACTATGCCTGATGCGACCACTCGCTTTTAATCTCCCTACTCGAAAAATCAACAATAACAACAATCTGTACGTGCGGGGCTTGCCCCGCTTAATCCGTTCATATACGAAAAATCAACAATAACAACGAATTGCATAGATTCGGGGCTTGTCCCGATTGCCGCCCCGGCGGCCCAGTATCCTAGCGCTCAGGTGCCCCGTGGCATCACCTTTTCCTCCACGCGGTGCCCAAACACGGACCCTCCTTTTGGGCACCGCGTGGGCCAAGGTGTCAGAGACAAGCAACCGTGTGGTGAGGAGACCGGGCCGCCCTACCGGGGCGGCAATCGGCCGCTGAGGGCCGAACCTATACGAATCTCTTTTCTTGCTGCCTGGTTGCTCAATAAAAGGTATTGAGGCTTGCCCATCTTCTTCCCTTCCAACACGCTCCTTGACAGAGCCATTACAACCATGTTATCATTTTTGTACTGGTACGGTACTGTACCGTACCGATACATTCACACCAAAGGAGAAGATGCATGGGATCAAAGGTGGAAGATGGGGCTCGGGCAAAGGCCAAACGGGAACAGATACTTACGGGCGCGCGGCATGTATTCCTGCGCGAGGGCTTTGCGGCCACCAGTACGGACGAGCTCGCTCGTGAGGCGAGGGTCTCAAAACGCACGCTCTATGCTTATTATCCCAGCAAGGAAGAGCTGTTCGCCGATGTCTTGCGTGAGCTCACTATCGAGCATCCACAGTTGCGGATGCTTGATTTTGTACAGCGGATAGAGCCTCATAGTGCCGAAGAACTACATAGGGCGCTCGCCGAACTGGCAAAAAGGATCGTTTCAGTCATGTTGAGGCCGGAATACCTGGCACTACTACGCATGATCATTGCCGATTCCCACCGCATCCCTCAACTGACTGATATTTTTCGCGCCACGATTCCAGAGCGGGGCTTTAAGGAAGTTAACGCTATGCTCCAACGGGCACAGGAGAATGGGATAGTTGTGCGGGGTGATCGGGAGGTCATGACGCGTTCGTTCATCGGTCCACTTCTTACCTATGCCTTGATGGATGGTCTGTTCAGGCCCGAGGGCCAATCCCAGCCGCCTACCAATGAGAAGATCGAGGAGATCGTCGACCTGTATATGAAGGCCATCTCAAGCGGGAATGAAAATTCCCCTACGGCTTAAAATATCATCGTTCTGCGCTTTATTGGGCTGAAACATCAGGAAAGGAAGCCACCACATGAGTAAAGATGCGACACAAGTAAATACGGCCGCTCAACAGGGCGGCCGCAGCGATATCCCGGCGATTGATATGCGCGATATCAGCAAATCCTTTGGCTCATTCCATGCCGTGGATCATCTCTCGCTCAACGTAAAACAGGGTGAGATCTTTGGTCTGCTCGGACCAAACGGTTCGGGGAAGACTACCACCATCAATATGATTAGCGGCCTGAGCGCTCCTACCAGCGGCGAGGTCTATGTCCTGGGCTATAACGTCCATCGCCAGTCGCGCCATGTGCGGCAATTGCTCGGCTCCGTGCCCCAGGAGACGGCGCTCTACGAAGAGCTTACCGCCTGGGCCAATATGGACTTTCATGCTGATCTTTTCGGCATTCCACGCCGGGAGAAGAAGGAGCGTATCACACGCCTGCTCGAACTTGTCCAGTTGCTGGATCGCAAGGATTCGCGCGTCGGTACCTTCTCGGGTGGCATGAAGCGCCGCCTGGCCCTGGCACGCGCCATGCTGCACGAGCCACAGTTGCTCTATCTGGATGAGCCTACGCTCGGCGTCGATGTGCAGGCCCGCCGCGCCATCTGGGACTATGTTCTGTCGCTGCGCGATCAGGGCAAGACCGTGCTCATTACGACAAATTATCTGGAAGAGGCGCAGGCTCTCTGTGAGCGTCTGGCCATCATCGATCACGGCAAGCTGATCGCCGTTGATACCCCCGAGCACCTCAAGAAAACGTACGGCGGGAGCGTGATCGAGATAGAGACTGAGCATCCTACCACGGACATAGCGAAGCTGCGCGCCTTAGATGGTGTGACCGGCGCCACCCAGGATGGAACACATCTCAAGATCACCACCCAGGGGACCAGCAATATCGTGGCGCAGTTGATCACGATTCTGATGCAGGAGAATGGTATCCGGGATATCGCTATTCGTGAGCCGAACCTGGACGAGATCTTCTTGCTGCTGACCGGAAGCGCGTTGCGCGATTAATAGGGAAGGGAGCGTCTAAAGCCATGTCGCTAAACTATACGCTGCGCGTCATCTGGGCCTGCATGCTTAAAGATATCAAGAGTACACTCACTGAGCGCACCTTTACTATTATCAGTATATTTGTGCCGCTAAATGTACTTATCTTGCTCAGCCTCTTCGTGCTGGCAGGCAGCCAGGCCCCCACGGCAGTGGTTATGCATGATACCGGTCCCTACGCGCAACAGTTTTATAGCGCGATGAGCCACGCGCACTCGTTTCGCCTGCGTACCGCCAGTGCGACCGAGGCACAGCAGTTGATCGAGACCGGAAAAATCGTTGCCGTTGTTACTATTCCTGCCGATTTCGATGCCCGTATCCACCAGAATCAACCGGTCCAGGTAGGAGTGCAGATCAATAACCTGAATACCGATTTCACCAATGATATTCGGCGCGCGATCCCACTCTCCATCACAACGTTCTACTCCAAAGCCTTTCCCACTCTCGTTGTCGTTACACCACACGAAAGCGACCTGCAGCCCCAGGATACCGATTACGTCCCCTATCTGGCCGTCTCTATCCTCGTGGTTGGTCTGACCCTGGGAGGCATCCTGCAAGCCGGTACGGCCGCCTCGCGTGAGTATGAGAATATGACCATCAAAGAATTGCTGCTCTCTCCCGCCAGCCGCTGGGCCATTACGGTAGGCAAGATGCTGGGCGCGTTTATCGTCAGCCTCGCTTCGGCCGTGGTGGTGCTGCTCGTACTCATCCTGGTGATTGGCATCTGGCCCGCGCATTGGGGCGAAATGATCGGCATAACCCTGTTGACGCTCCTGCTCTTCGTGGCCCTTGGCACCTTGCTCGGGACCCTGATAAAGCAGCGCCAGCCGGTTCTGGTCCTCTCTTTTGGCACCGCCATCCCGCTCTTCTTTATCAGTGGCGCGTTTGGTCCGCTCTCTTTTACCACGCCCGCCATTCAAGTCATCGCGCAAATTTTTCCTATGTACTATGCGATCGTCCTGCAGCAGCATGCCTTTCACAACTTCATACTGAACACCTATGGTCTGGGCACCAACGCCCTTATCCTGGCGGCTTACGCGCTTGTCATCATCATCCTAACGGCCATTGTGCTCCGTCGTAGCTCAGTGGCGCATTGATAGAGGAGGCTCATCCAACTATGCTTAGTACATTTTTTCGGGTCGTCTGGGTTATTCTCAGGAAGGATATTGCGATCTTCCTGCGTCAACCCGCCAATATGGCCGCGACCATCCTTCCCCCGGTGGCCTTTCTACTCATTGGCGCGCTCGGCGCGGTAGCCGTTGGGCGCAATCCGGTCGCGCTCGTTACGCTCGATTCAGGCGCGAAGGGGCAGCAGATGGCGCAGATATTCCATCAAGCCGATGTCTTTCGCATCACCGACACCACGCCCGCCCAGGCAAAGACGCTGCTCAATACCGTCAAGGTAGCCGCCGTGATTACCATCCCGGCCGACTTCACACAGCGCGTCTCCGCTCACCAGAGCGCGCCCATCGAGGTGACGGTTAATAACCTGAACCTGGACTTCACGAACGACATTCGGCGCTCGGTCCCCGATGCCATTACCCAGTTTTACCAGGCCCAGGGTAGCGCGAGCCCGATCGCTGTGACGATGCACGAGACCAATCTACGCCAGCGCGATATCGAACTCTTCCAATATGGCGTCTTGCCAACGATCTTGCTCCTGCTCTGCATCAGCGGCATCCTCAATGGCGGCCTGGCGGCGGCGCGCGAATGGGAGAGCTACACCGTCAAAGAATTGCTGCTCGCACCAGTGGCACGCGGAGCGATCATCCTGGGTAAAGTCCTGGCCGGCTTCTCCATCTCATTCATTCTGGGCACGCTAGTCCTGCTCCTCGGATATATCTTAGGCTGGACACAACCCGAGGGCATCTACTGGCTTACCACCCTGCTGACACTGGCTCTCATCGCGCTCTTCAGTGCCGGCCTCGGTGTCGCTATCGGAGCAGCCCTCCAACGTATACAGCCTGTGCTTGCCGTCTCCATTAACGTAGCAGTCTACCTGTTCTTCCTCGCTGGAGGCATTGGCGTCCTGGCCTTCGAGCCAGACTGGCTACAAAACATCGCCGCCTTCGTCCCGCTAACCTATGGACGGCACGCTCTTGAACAGGCCATCTTCTACCATTCCGCCGACCAATTCAGCCTGGACATATCCATCCTGATCGTATCCGCGGCCATCACCATCACCCTGGGCATCCTGGCAATGCGCAGAAGCCTGTCCCATTAAAAACCAGACCAACAGTGCGAGAGGGTCTTTCCGCCGCTTCCATTCTAATACATTTCTATGCTTGACAAAATAGACAACATGGTTTACCATATATTTAGTAAACCATGTTGTCTATTTTTATCATACAAGAAAACAGCGAGGAACCTATAATGAAACTCCATAGAAGAGAAGTCGCGCCCCAGTTTGAGGCAGAGGATATTTTCGGCGCACGCATCGACCTGCGTGCATACGAAGGGAAACCCGTCCTGCTCACCTTCCTGCGCAACGGGGCCTGTGCTATCTGCAATCTACGCGTCCACCAATTGATACAACGCTATCCCGAACTCCACGCACGCGGCCTGGAGTTCCTGGCCGTTTTCGAGTCGCCAGTTAGCAGCATCCTCCAATATGTGACCTCCAGACAAGAGGTGCCTTTCCCCATTATCGCCGATCCGACCGCGCGGCTCTACGATCTGTATGGCGTTGAAGTATCGCAAGAGAAGACACAGGCCAGTATGGCCCGCGTTGAGACCCCAGAGTTTCAGCGCATGATCCAGGATGCTGCTGCTATCGGCTATCAACTCCTCCACGAAAAAGGCGCAAATTTCGAGCGCCTCCCGGCCGATTTCCTGATCGGGCCTGACCAGTGTATCCAGCTAGCCTTCTACTCCGACCTGATCGGCGATCATCTTCCCCTCGCAGAGGTCGAGGATGCCTTAAGCGCAACGGGCAAAAAAATATAAAACGTACGCGCCCCTCGTGGGCGCGCTTTTTCCCATCTTACTCCGTCTTTATTCGACAACATCCTTTTCGTCTTCAATATGCGCCAGCAGATCATCGAGTGTCTCGCGCAACTGCTTAAAGCGCTCCTCGCCCAGGATAGCGCTGAATTCCTGTTCCATCTCACCTTTAAGCTCATAGGCATCGTGAAGAAATCGCCAGCCCAGCTCAGTGAAGGTGACCTGCACCGCGCGTCGATCCGTCGAGTCAGGGGCGCTGACAACGTAACCTTTTTTGGCCAGGTCGGCCACCAGATGTCCCGCCGCCTGTTTGGTAATATTCATGCGTTTAGCCAATGTCGTGATGCGTGTGCCTTCTGTATCGAGATGAGAAATAAGGGTTGTGTGGGCTGGCGACAACCCGGTATGGCCCCGGGCCGCCAGTTTACGCACCGATAGCGCAACAAAGGCGCGGTGGGCACGCCAAAAATACCTGCCAATATTCTCCTGTCGTCGTCGTACCAAATCTTCGTATGGGCCGGGCTCTTCGCTCACATACTCCTCCTTCTCCTGACACACCGATATCATTCGTAAGCTATCCATGCGCAATAGCTTCTTCTCTACATGGTACCATGTTTTAAAGTAAAAGAAGGGACGCGACAAGAGCTAAAACACTAACATTGAATGAATGCAAGCCCCAACACGCTCTGTACGTGTAGAGCTTGCCTCCACTTTGCCCTTCCCAATCGAAAATAATGACAAAACTACAAATTACAGGTCGATGGCCGTCAGCCCATGCATCCCCAGTACAAACGAGATTTCGCCACCATGATGCAAGTCATGCTCGATCAGGTGCCAGATCACCCATTGCCGGGTGAAGGTCTCTTCCTGCCCATCATCATCAACATCATGCAATAGATCCTCCATATCGGCAATCGTCCAGCGCTGCAGACAATCCTGAAGTATTCGCCAGGTTGTCTCCAATCCCTGAACCAGCTCTTGACCCGACCGAGCTGGCTGATCAGCATCATCCCATATACCCAACGCCAGTAGCTCCGCATGCTCTTCCTTGAGAACATAATAAAGCCAGCGTGCACGCGCACCAATAATATGCCTGGCAATCGTCCCGACCGAACGCAAATTCTGTGAAGCCTGTATGTTTAACTGCTCCAGTGTAAGCGGGGCCAGCGCGTTCATCAAGTGTTTCTGATACGCATCCCACCCCTGGTAAAAAGCAGCCAGTGAACGTGTCGTCTGTTCTTTCATCTATTTCTTTCTCATTTCTTACTTGCAAAAAACATGGTCGCCCCAGGACACAAACTATCCCGGAACATATCTTATCGAGGTGAAAACAAGAGGAGCAGTGCAGTGGCATGAATAGATACGGATCTATCCATCAGCAGAGAGGTGCAAGCAAGCGAGCAAGTCCATCACTATAAGAAATCGTGCGGCTAAGCACCACACACCCGGCTGAAGAAGTGCACAGTCCCCATGAAGATAAATGTACTGTCCATATATTTCTTTCCTCCTTTCAGCTAACAAAAAACGACGTGCAACGAATTGAGTATAACAGAAGGTCAGCGACTTTACAAGCAGCTATACTTCCCTCATGTTCCGACTCTTTCACATTCTATTATTTTTTCACCCAGATTAACACAGCAGCATATTCCTATCCATAAAAGCTTTTATTATAGCAGGCATATATATTACCTATATATAAAACAAATCCGCAGCCGATTTCTATTTTCATAGGAGTATACGCAATCATGAAAACAAAACTTTACTGCCTGCCAGTTATGCTGGCAAGCATCCTGCTCCCAATCGGCCTTATGCTGGCAATGTGGCATATCACCACCTCATTTGAAAAACATATCCTGGTCAGCATTCCGTGAGAAGGATATGGTCTTCAATGCGAGGCTCCCCAGGCCTGCATGATCACAGCCATACAGATGCCCAGACAGCAGAAGAGCAGGCCAAAGGCCAGGGCGGTAATGGCGATCGCCTTACCAGCGGCTGAATGTATATGACGATTCCAGAATAGGGCCAGTGTGCTCAGGAGGATGGCACCCAGGGGCGCTACAAAGAAGATGGGATAGAGGATGTTCCATAGCCGTATGTGGCCAAATGCGAGGGTGTTGATATAGGCCGCCGTCGCGGGGATGGTTGAGGTAAAGAAGATGGTTCCGGCCACTACGTCCAGCAATAAACTCAGGGTGGCCAGTCCCACAATACCTGCTTCATAGGTCGGTGCTTTGCTCATCATGGCAACTCCGCTCTTTTTTGAGCTACATGTGGGCAGGGTCCGCTCGTGCTTGAACCCTACCCAATGAAGATAACCAGGGCTACATAGCCTTCAAACTCAGCATTACCAGGCGTAGCTTTCCAGGGCATAGTACATTTCCTGCAGCCCATGTGGATAGCTGGTATCCTCATAATACCAGCCTGGCCCCTGTCCTTGACCATCATCATAGACGCAGTCATTGCTATAGGGTTTGGTAGTATCACAATAGCTGGCCTGGGCGTTAAGGACGGTCGAGGGATCGTGAATGGCTCCGCCGTGATTATAACAGGCTGGATTGGATGAGTTGTCGTACCAGACTTTATGGTTGGCATCCATCATGAGTGAGCTATTGCCGACCAGCCCATCGCAATGGCTCCCGACAACGGTCCAGTCGGTGTTGCCGCTATTGGGATGCTGGGCGTGGGCGCTCAGGTCGCGCATAAAGCTGCTGCCCCAGTTCATCTCCCTTCCTTGCGTACAGTTGGCACAGGCCAGCGCGGCTCCAAAGACCCCGTTGTGGGGGGTATTAAAGGTGATGGCGTCGGTAACGGTCCCGATGGTTGTGGGCATCCAGGGCGCATGCTCCTCTACCAGCTCCATGGTATGCCGAATGATCAGCCCACCCATACTGTGTCCAATCAGGATCTCCGACCAGTTGCGCTGCCCGAAATTATAAAATAAATACCAGGCAAACAGGCAGCTAAGATGGTCGATACTCTCATTATTTGTGCCATCATAGGTGTTGCCCAGACTGGCACAGTGAGCGCGGTAGAGAGCATCATGCAGGTCAGCCGAGTAGTGGCTGATGGAGTTTTGCTCATTGCCATTGCTGGCACAATCCGAGCCATCGGCTTTGACCTCTCGGTTATAATAGCTGATCTGCCTCAGGTCCCCCATCCAACGTGAGGCGAGAAAACCAGCGGCGTCCTGCCAGTAGCCCTCACAATCAGGCATCGTCTCGCTCCCATTGGAGGCCGTGCCAAACAATCCATCCCCACCATTCAAGCCATGCACAAAAACAACGCTGGTACCAGTATAGCTGGCACGCGGTGCCAGCGGGAAGGCTTTCTCCTTGAATTGCACATGTCGTGGACCCACGGTGCTGGCATGTGGCTTCTGGCCAGTCGGGGTGCTCGTCTGAACCAGGGGCGTTTGCGCAAACGCTGGCGCGGATGAACTGGTTGGTGCCCACAATACCGAAAAAATACAGATCAGGACCACCAGGAGGAAAAGTACGCGAAAGAGAACAGGGCCTACATGTAGAGTCTTCAAACGGCGCATAATGTTCAGAAATCCTTTCCGTCCCCATTTAATTATTAGCATGCTTCTACAGCATGAAAAAGCTATCTGAATACAAAGCTTTTTCAGTACAAAAAACGGGAATGGTTGAGATTTTCGCGCCCGATAGCCTTATTGGCTATTACGCCGCAATAATCCTGCTATAAAGAGCCGCCCTATCGATAGCATTAACTCTATATTATCGATAGGGCGGCCAGGTACTCTAAAAGGCGTTTAGCACAGGTCTAGCTTTACCAGCAGACAGGTGTTGGCATGAATGTCCCAGGCGAATTGTTCCTCTGAGCCGGTGGCAGGAGGCATCCATACCAGTTCCAATGGTCCATGGTCGGCTGGCACGCTAAAAAGAATATCACCTTCTTTACTCTCACCTTCCTGTATGGTGAGTTGCGCCAATTTTAAACGTGTGTCCGCATAATATGCAGGCACCGGACCATTATCATCAACCGGCTGGATAGCCTGGCCTCTGTATTGATGGCCCTGCAGAACTGGTGAACTGTATACGACAAATGTGCCAGGATCATATCTGTCTGCCTGCGAATTATTGGGATCTAACTGAAACCGGGCATGTACAACCAGGAACGTCTTCCCTTTGTCGTCCTGGGCATGGTGAATCGATACCAGCGTCAATTGTATACCGCTATCAGCTACTGTATCACCCACATGCTGCGGATGCGTCATGCGTGGATCATCAATTGAGATATATCCATATGTCAGCCCCCGCTGCAATTGATATAACAACCAGATCGGCGTCCCCACTACAGTCACCGCGCACAGACACAATCCCAGCGCCACCACCAGCATAGACACCGAAAAAGCCCGGAATCTACGCTCACCTTTACTCGGCCCACTTACGCTATAACGTTGCTCGGGTATACTCTGCACTGTATCCTGCTTATATATCTCTTTTTCGCCCGTATGCTGGCTCTGCATAAAAATATCTTCCCTGATAAGAAACACTATAATATATCTATATTATCAACCTATCCACTTCCTGCTATATCAGAGAGTATACTGCGATCCAATGCCACAAAACATGGTGCAATTAACCCATTTTCCAACGCGCTACAATTTTATCCCTGAAGGGCTGTGCACACACATTCTACATAGATTATACTGTATATGAATTGGCAAAAATTGCAGGCAAAGGAGCAGGCGATGAGAGATTTTCAACAGCCGCGCACAGAGTTTTCGGATGTGGATCAGGCGCTTAACCCCAACATATATATTCAATTGTTGGATGCCCAACTGGATAATCCTTTTACCCTCCAATACAAGCAGCACGCCCAGAGCTTACTCGAACTCCAACCAGGATTGCTGGTGTTGGATGCTGGCTCTGGCACGGGCGAAGATGTGCGCCTTTGCCCGCCTGGTCGGTCCAGGCGGACATGTGACCGGGCTGGATTTTAGCCAGCGGATGGTTGAGGTGGCCCGTCGGCGTACACCTGATTTCAGCCTGCCACTACGCTTTATGCAGGGTGACCTCCACGAGCTTTCTTTCGCGGACAATACTTTCGATCGCTGCTACGCTGAAAAAACCTTCCAGCATCTATCCAATCCTAGACGGGCGCTGGCCGAGTTGATCCGAGTCATGAAGCCCGGCGGCCTGCTGGTCATTGCCGAGGCCGACCACGAAACCCAGGTTCTTGACTCTCCCTATCCCGATGTGACGCGCCGCTTCTTGCGCTTCCGCAACGCTGGCATGAAACAACCAGACATCGCGCACCGCCTCTATGCCCTCTGCAAAGATCTCGGCGTCACAGATATCCATATCGAGCCACTCACCTGCGTTACTACGGACTATAAGAATATCGAGGCCCGCGCCCATTTTGTCGAGGGTATGGAACTGGCCTGCCAGCACGCCGTGGTCACCCCGGAAGAAGCCGAGCTGTGGATCACTGCCTTCAATGAGGCCGTGCGCAGCGAGCGCTTTTTTCATGCCGTGACCTGGTTTCTGACCCGCATCCGCAAGCCTCTTTAATCTGATCAAGGAGAAAGCCCAAAGGAATACGAATTGTACGTGCGGGCTTGTCCCCGCTTCAGACGCTCCTGCATGAAGAATCAACAAATACATAACCCCGAGACATAAACCAGACGATCAATCATTTTCTGTCGATAGAGAGATTTATGCGACAATATACAAGGCCTTCTTCAAATGTGAACACCACACAAACATTCGAGCACACCTGGGCGGTCTTCCTGCTCGCCTGGGTGGCCGCGTTCGGTGACGCAATTGGCTTTCTGGTCCTGCAGCAGCTTGGAGCCTCGTTTATGAGTGGCAATAGTATGGCTACTGGCGCGGCCCTGGGCCACCTGGACTGGCACGCAGCTTTCCGCAGTGGCCTGCCTATCATCGTGTTCTTCCTGGGAAATATGCTGGGCTTCCTGGTGCTGGTGCTGGCCAGGCTAGCGCATATTCGCTCTCCCTTTTCTATCATCTTTACGCTGGAACTGGCATCTCTGCTGGCATTCCTCATCCTTGGGAGCCGCTCTTTACAGAATGGGAGTATTCTCCCGGTTCAATCGTGGAACTTTTATCTATGCACGATCTTGCTTACGCTGACAATGGGGCTCCAGACGACAACGGTACGGCAGGCCAGTGGTCAGGGCATCAGTACGACTTTTGTGACGGGGGTGCTGAGCAATTGGGCCAATGCTCTGTTACAATATCTGCCCTGGCTGCATGAACAGCTCATCGAACATTCTTTTTTGCAGGCCATGCGTGCTTCATGGCAACGAACAGCATTTCGCCATCTCCTCTTGCTGAGTGGGGTGTGGGCCTCCTATGTGATAGGAGCCATCTGCGGCAGTGCCCTCGAACTGCGCTTCGCGCTGAACTCTTTGATCTTCCCCATGATCATCCTCGTTGTGCTCATTATCATCGACTTACTACAACCATTTAGAAGATGAGAAAAGTGAAATATATCACCAAAAATTCCAGGCAATTCACAATTTCTAGCTGGCCCGACACTATATTCATCAGTTAAAATACACCTGGCCATTCTCTAGTGCACAAAATATATAGATGAGGGCGTAAATATAATGTTCTACGCCCTCCCTGTCATCTTTCAGCAGGATTACCAGACATACGGGATGAGGCGATATTTCACCTGTGTCTTGTAGGCGCTATAGCCCTGCAGTTCCTGCTGTAGCGTGCGTTCCTCCAACACTGCCCGGATCGCTATCATGATGATCAAGAGCAATCCTCCCAACAGACCGAACAATGATCCCAATAGGAGCGCTGTACTGAGCATATAGAGAAGGGCGGCGGCATACATGGGATGGCGTACATAATGATAAGGCCCGGTTGATACTACTGTTTGCCCGCGCTCTTCCTGGATGCGCACCATCGGCGATAAGAATGAGTTCTCACGAAACGTGGCGTAGAAGAGCCAGAAAGAGCCAATCAGGACAACCGCACCCACTATCTGAAGCCAGGTTGGCACCTGCGACCAGCGAAAACGTACCGCATCCAGTGGCATCAGAACCAACCAGGCCAGGAAGACAACATACGTGACAGCCATTCCAATCTTGTCCCAGACCTTCTGGTCGGACTTACTGATGGCCATGCGCTCTGTCAGCAGGGCAGGGTTGTGCTTGAACAACCAGTACGTGATGGCAAAGGTGAAGCCAAAGAAGAGAATAAGAAAGGTCCAGCCAGCGGGCCAGGCAAGGGTACCAGCCGCCAGGAATAGGGGCAGGCTGAAGAACAAAAGAAGATAGACGAATTCAGCAAACAGCACTTTGAGATTGACCATGATAGATCACCTTTTCCCATTTCAAACAGGACCAATACGTCTCTTTATTTTATGAAATGTTTCTCGGCCTGGACTTGCGGAGAGACAAACCATTCCCTGAGGGTGTCAGCATTGGTCAGAGACAAAGAACCCGCTGATGCTCCCAGTATTCGCTCCAGTGCATCGGTATAGGCGGCAATGGTGTGTTCAACGCGCACCATATCGCCGCCCTCCGACTCGAATGCCAGCAGCATTTGACCCAGGGTTTCCCCCAGTTCCGCTGCAATGGATAGAACGACTTCACTTATCTGCTCGGGATAAGGGGTCGTCAATACACCTTCCTGCACCCCCTGCCGAATAACCGCTGCAAACAGAGGCGTGAGTCGTTTGACACCCACGGCGTGTGATTTTCGCCGGACAATAATGTTGTCATCCGCGTACCAGACCCGTAATAGCTCAATCAGCAGCGTCTTCTGCGCGGTTTTATACTTGTTGAGGGCGTCAAAAAAATGCTGCAGCTTGACGATGGCGGTCAAAGAAGGGTCCTGCACAATCGGGATGAACAGTTGCTCCGCCTCTTGCAGCATGCGCTCAAGCAAGGCTTCGAGCACATCCTGCTTTGAATCAAAGTAGTGATAGAAGGCCCCCTTAGAAATCTTGAGCGCTTCCACGATATCCTGGATCGTCATCTGCTCATAGCCCTTGCTATAAATAAGCTGCTGGACCGCATCGAGGATAGCATTACGCCTGAACGCATATTCCTGCTCATTGACTGTACGTACCATCATCACTCCTTCATTCAAAAACCGACCGAAGGTTTATCTTTACTACTACAATAGTAACTGCAGAATTAATCCCTGTCAATGGATAATTCTGAGGGAAACGGCAAGAGCGATCCGATTCCCATAGATTCGAGCCTTATGTCCGCTACGTTTCGCTGCGGAACACAAAAAAGCATGTATAGTACGCCAACAGATTGGCATGCGCAAGGCACATCACTTACCAACCAGACAAGCAATTGAATGCAACAAGAATAACGATCAGTACGTGCGGGGCTTGCCCCCGCTTAATCCGTTCCTACCCGAAAAGCAACAATAATAATGTCATGTATCCAAATAAATAGCTGCAAAATCATCTTTTTTCTAATTCTTCGAGCGAGAAGATTAAAAGCGGGGGCAAGCCCCGCACGTACTGATCGTGTTTTTGGGGCTTTCTTCTCTCGTCTTCGCCTTAAATGAGGTGTATTGTGCACAAGGCACGCTGCTTAATGGCACAGAGTTGCACGTGTGCAGAAGCCCGGCAGAAGCAACTTTCGTTGCTTCCATCCGTAGTTGAATAGAACCCATGGCACCCGCTCACGTATTTGGAAAGAAAAGGGGAGGATAGTTACATGAAGCCTAAACCCGCTCATCTTGGCCTGCAATACGCGGAACAATTCAAGGATAGCAGTGTTGCCGAGGTCTATCACCATCGCCCTCCATACGCCGATGAGGCCATTCACAAGCTCATTGAGCTCATCACAGACGAGCCCCGCACGATCCTCGATGCGGGCTGCGGCACAGGTGACCTTGCTCGTCGGCTGGCAGATCAGGTGGAACGTGTCGATGCCGTCGATTTTTCTCAGGCTATGCTCAACCAGGGAAAAGCGCTTCCCGGTGGCAATCATCCTCACCTGCATTGGATCTACGGGCGCGTGGAGCAGGCCCCATTACAACCTCCCTATGCCCTCATCACTGCTGGCGAGAGCCTGCACTGGATGGAATGGCAGCTCGTCCTGCCCTTATTTCACCAGCTATTGACCCCGCACGGCTTCCTGGCGCTTGTGGGGCGCGGCACTGAACCCAATCCCTGGGATCAAGACCTCCAGGCGCTCATCAATCGCTTCTCTACCAATCGGGAATATCGCCCATACGACCTGATCGCGGAATTGGAGCAGCGCCACCTCTTCCAGCCACAGGGCAGCTTTAACACACAGCCAATCCCATTCGTTCAATCCGGAGAAGCATACATCCACTCCATCCACTCGCGCAACGGCTTCTCACGGGATCGCATGGATAAGGAAGCGGCCGAGACCTTCGATGAGGAGGTACGCCAAATGCTCGCCCCCTTCCTGCACCATGACCAGCTCACGCTATCCATCAACAGTTCCGTGGTATGGGGCTTCCCTCAATGAGCAGGAGATGCACCCTAACGAGAAGTAATATCTCCACGACGCACCAGCCATTCCTGTAGCGAGGGCGTATGATCCTCGTAGTGTTTGAATGAACAGCCGCGAAGACCTGCCAGGGCACCCACTCTGCGGGCATATATTTGAAGCGCCGGGGATCAGTAAAATCTTCCTCATCCAGACCCGGACCGCCTGGAGGAACTGCGTATAGATCTCGTGCTCGTCCTCCACTACTTCCTGCAGCGCGCAAGCGCGATTTTGCAGGTACACGACCTCATTGCGCTCATCTTCCGATACCTGCCATAGCTCCGAGCCCGCCATTATGTGCGATTGCAAAACCGGCACCATCTCATGCTCGCTCCACGCCACATGCGCCACCACGTCCTTCGCCGACCACGTCCCGGCCGCCCCGCCAGTAACATCTCCTCGACATCAAAGCGCGCCAGCAACTCCTCCCACACCCGCCGTTTCTCCACCAGGGTCTCCACAAACGTAGCCTTATCCATGCTCTTCATATCCTTCCTTGCTCAAAGGCACATGCCTCCCTGCCATGGGAGCTTCTTACCGTTCCTACTCTACCACTAAAAGCGGAGAAAATACGCCCTCATTGTACGTGCGCCCTTGCGGGCGCTTCTTCCTTCCCTATCCATCTATCTCGCCGGGGAGGGCCGCCAGGTGGTGGGATCGGCCGCTTGCTGCTCGCCGCTCAGCAGATTTTTGACTTCGTGTCCCTTTTCAGCATAGGGTAAGAACCAGGCATAGGGTATGCCCTTACGCGAGGCGTAGCGCAGCTGCTGCGCCTGCTTGATCGGCGTCGGATACAGTTCGACGTTGAGGCCACGCTCACGCAATATGCTGGCGGTCTGGACCGCTTCGGCGCGCCGCTCATCGTCCGGGAAGATCACCAGGACCTGCGTTGGGCTCTTTGGTCCGGGCTGGATCTTCTTCTCGGCGACCAGTTTGGCAAAGAGGCGCGTCAGGCCAATCGAGATGCCTACGCCGGGCAGCTTGCGGCTGATAAATGAGCCGGTCAGGTCTTCGTAGCGCCCACCCGAGCAGATGGTGCCTAAGGCCGGGAACTCCGCTAGCTTGCCTTCGTAAACTGTGCCGGTATAATAATCGAAGCCACGGGCAATCGCCAGGTCCGCCAGTATCACGCCGCTCGGCAGGTTGCGTAGCTCATTCATCACAAATTGTAGTTCATCCAATCCCTGCTCAAGCAGCTCAGACTGCACTCCCAGCGCTCGGACACGTTCGACAAAAGAGAGATCGGGCGTGCAGATGCTGCCGATCGCCAGGCAGCGCTCCGCCAGCTCACTCTCCATCCCAACCTGCTCTTGCAATTGCGTCAAAACACCGCCATGCCCGATTTTATCCAGTTTGTCGACGATGCGGATAACGGGAATAGTGTCCTCGATCCCCAGCCCCTTGAAGTATCCTTCGAGTACTTTGCGATTATTGATGTGCATCTGAAAGCTCTCGATGCCGAGCCGCTTGAAGATCTCATATACGATGGCGGGCATTTCGGCGTCGAAGTGGAGCGGGATCGTGTTATTGTTGATCACGTCGATATCGCACTGGTAAAACTCGCGATAGCGTCCCTCCTGTGGCCGTTCGCCGCGCCATACACGTTGGATCTGGTAGCGCTTGAAGGGGAAGACCAGGTCGTTATAGTGCTCCGCCACATAGCGTGCCAGGGGAACGGTGAGGTCGTAGTGCAGCCCCAATCGCGCATCGCTCTTGTCTCCCTCACCTTGCAACCGCTTGATAATATAGATCTCTTTGTCCGTTTCACCTTTGGCCAGCAAGACCTCGATCTCCTCCACAGCGGGAGTTTCAATCGAGCAAAATCCATAGCTCTCAAAGGTGCGCCGTATCTCATCCAGCCATTGCAGTTCAACGATACGTTGTTCCGGCAACCATTCAACAAATCCACTCACTTTTGTCATTTTATAGCTCCTCAATGGACTTTTGAACCTATTCTAAACTATTTCTTGCTCAGAGCGGTTCCGACTCTGCAGCGCTACTCCGTCTTTAAAACAAAAAGTGTTTGGCAGCCGGGTTCAGCGGCTGCCTCTACTCAGAATAGTCTGCACGAAAGCAAGCTTTCCTCTGTCTGCTAAACGATGAGGAAAGCATTTTCGTCAGAGCGCGTGGACGATGACGCGCCTGTTCAGCTGCGCTGCCCGCAATTCGTAGCGCCAGATTGGAACGTCGCGCCACTCCCAGGGCGACGTTACCATAGTCTCTAAAGCAATGTCGCTACACCAGTAGGCCAGCCCATATTTGGTTGCGCGATGTCCGATGATCACCACCGTCTTGCCCTCATACTCGCGTATAATCTCGCGCAAGAAGGCGCCCACACGCTCCACCGCCATCAAGACACTCTCTCCCTCGGGAAAAGGCTCGGTAATACGCCGGGGAATCTCCTCATCAATCTGCGCAATTGGAAACTGCGTCATCGTCCCATAGTCAAACTCGCGTAACCGCGCATCCAGCACAATCGGCAACCCACGCTTCCCAAACGCAATGGCCGCCGTCACCGCCGCCCGCTGCAGATCCGAGCTAAACACCGCATCCAACTGCTGGCCTGCATAATGCTGGCCTAGCTCAACGGCCAGCTTGCGTCCCGCCACCGACAACGCCACATCAGCAAAACCAGACCCGCGCCCGATCTCATTATCTACACTTCTCGCATGCGGAGAATAAAATAAAGTCAGCATATGCCTATTCCTAATCCCCAATCTCAAAAAATACGCCAGAATACACCCAACACAGATCACGCATATTACCAACTATTCTAATACAAATAATCCCAAACAACAAGAAAAATAAATCTATTTGTTATATACTGAAGATCTAAATGCAGAGATTGGGGGATTACAGTAAAACATGGATATTGCCCAGCAGCGGTTGGTCAACCAGCGTATTAATGGCGAGAGATTTAAGCAGCCGGCGGAGGTGGTGAGGTGGATGGGCGCGCTACAGGCCCAGGATTATCAGGCTGCATTGTGGGCTATCGGCCTGCGCACACAAGCGGCAACGCTCACCGACGTCGAGCAGGCTATCGCTGACAGAAAGATCCTGCGCACCTGGCCGATGCGAGGTACACTGCACTTTGTTCCGGCGGAAGATGCTAAATGGATGCTCGCGCTTTCAGCTACGCGCTTGCTCACCAGGGACAAACGCAGACAGGAGCAGCTCGAACTCGATGCCAGTATCATCGAACGCACCAGGCAGCTTTTTTACGACGCCCTGCAAGGCGGCAAGCGCTTAACACGTCCGGCCATGATGCAACTGCTGGAAGACTCAGGCATCAGCACGAAAGGACAGCGCGGCTATCACCTGCTATGGTACCTATCCAGTCAGGCCTGATCTGCCCTGGCCCGATGGAGAACAAGCAGCAAACATTCGTGCTCCTGGATGAATGGGTGCTCCACCCCCGCGAGCTATCCCGCGCGGAGGCCCTGAGTGAGTTCGCCTTGCGCTATATCTCAAGCCATGGACCGGCGACCATTCAAGACTTCGCCTGGTGGACCGGGCTAACGCTCACTGAAGCCCGAGCTGGCTTTGATGCGATCAAATCAAAGCTCCAGATGGAAAAGATCAATGGCCAGGTGTACTGGATTACCGCAGATGCCCCGGCCCCACAGGAGTACACTACATCCAGCCTGCACCTCCTGCCAGGCTTTGATGAATACTTGCTTGGCTACAAAGATCGTAGCGCCGTTCTCGCCGTCGAACATGCCATGAAAATCGTCCCCGGCAACAACGGCATCTTCCTGCCCACAATAGTCACCGCGGGCCAGATCACCGGCTCCTGGAGGCGCACGCTCAAGAAAAACATCATCAGCCTGCAACTCCAACCCTTCATACCAGCCGACAACCTCCATGAAGAAGCCGTCACGGCCGCCAACCGCTATAGCCATTTCCTTGGCCTCCCATTATCATCAACTACCGCGCCGCTGCTTTTGACTTAAAACTACATATGACTATAAAAAAAGACGAAAGGTGAAATAGGTCCATGTCTATAAGAAGCGCCAAGGACAGGGATATCGCCACTATTGTCGAGCTAGCCGAGCAGCGACGCTTGCAGTATCAGCGCTACCAACCCACCTTCTGGCGTAAGGCAGACGATGCGCGCGCAAAGCAGATCCCGTTTCTGACCAGCCTGCTCCAGCGTAAGGATGTGCTCATGCTGGTGCACGAGGATGCCAACCAGGTCGATGGCTTTATCGTCGCCGATTTCGTCGCCGCCCCACCTGTCTACAATCCCGGCGGCCCGACCTGCCGGGTCGATGACTTCTGCGTCGCTGAGGAAAATCTTTGGGAAAACGTGGGCCGGGAACTACTTAATGAAGTACTCAGGCTGGCCAAAGAACATGGAGCGGCCCAGAGCGTTGTGGTCTGCGGCCACCTGGATCAACCCAAACGCTCCATGCTCATCGAGCTGGGTTACACCATCGCCTCCGAATGGCACGTACGGGATCTCTAATATCCTTCTGAAAACACCTGCCTGTTGCGGGCAATTATCTAAACCCACAATTAATTGTGCACAACATATCGCCAAAAATAAAATAGTAAGGGAACAAGAGGATGCGGAAACCATTGCTGATTATTATCAATGGCCTGCCGGGTGTGGGCAAAACGACGCTGGCGAAACGCCTGGGCCACGATCTTACTTTACCGGTCCTGTGCCGCGATGAAATCATTGAGACGCTCTTTGATGCCCTGGATTGCCCGACCACTGGTCGTCCGACCACGCTCGGACACGCCGGTTTTCGGCTGCTGCACTACTGCGCGGGCCAGATCCTGGCCACGGGACAGGATCTAATTGTGGAGGCCAGTATGACGCGCCCCGCTCTTGCTAGCGCCGAATTCCGACAGCTGCGGCAGGCGCACGACTTCGAGCCACTCCAGATCTCCTGCTATGCGGACGGGGAAGTTATCCGCCAGCGCTTCTTGCAGCGGGCCGGAACCAGCGAGCGCCATGACTGCCATCGCGATCTGGAGTTCGCCGCCCAGAACTACGATCTCTTCACAACTGGACGTTGTGAGCCACTGGACCTGGGGGGTCAGCTTATCGAGCTCGATACCAGCAACTTCGCTGCCTGCGATTACTCGGGCCTGCTCCACACCCTGCGCGCGGCCCTGATCCGCATGGCCCCGTGACCTGACCGGCTCAGGCCCGTTCAAGGATGCGCGCAAACGCCTGCAGGTAGCTCGCATCAGCGCTTTGCTTGCGCAGCAGCCAGTATTCCGCTCCCCAGAAGAGATATGCATATAGCGGATTTTCTGGCTGGGACCAGCGCATGCAGGTGTTGTAGTTGATGATGACCTGTTCCGGTAAACAGCTGTACATGCCCTGGCTGGATGGATTGGGCGGCGTCGTTACGCTCTCCCAGGGCTCGGCCTGCCCTTCAGTAACCATCAGTTTTTGCCGCCGCGTGTGGGTGGCCGTGAATACTTGCTTGCGCTTACCTTGCAGCCAGAGGCTCTGGCTTCCATCCAGATACAATGTTCTGTTCCCCATCTTCAGCAAGGCGTGGCGCGGGTAGTAGTCGATCCCGACGATATCCGCCAGCCGCTGCGCTACTGCGAGGGAGTCGCCCTGATCACGCGTGCGCCACCATTGCGAGAGCCGCACCGGCAAAGAGGTTGGCAGGAAGCCGTTCAGCAGCACTGGCCTGTCGGGATCGGCCTTTCTGACGACTTCGATCTCTTTTTCGACAAAGGCCTGCGCCAAACGCCAGCTGTGTTCTACTCCGAGTGGATCAACGGCTTCGTGCTCGATTTGCCAGGCGACGATGCTTTTGCGCTGCTTATATCGCTCCACCAGACGGGTGATGAATGTAGTCGCGGCCTCCAACAGCGCGGGATAGGCGGAGGGCTGGATCAGGGTATGCTCCGGCAAGGGCTGCTTCAGGTGATGCGCTGGCACAAAGAACTCTGGATAGCTAAAGGTTTTGAGCGGGCCAACACACAGGATGATCTGCTTGCCTGCCTGTTCGGCGGCAGCGATCTGCCAATCCAACTCATCGGGAGAGAATACGCCTGGCTCAGGTTCTATGTGCTTCCAGTAGGCCCCTAAGCGAATGAGTTGAAAGGGGTAGTCGAGCAGTGTGCGCAGGCTGTCGCGCATGTCTAATCCAAGCGCGGCAACCTGGGGTGGGCGAAAGCTTATCCCCAGTAGCGTGGTACGGCGGGCCTCAATCGGCAACCGCTGCCATACATCTGTCAGAGGTTGCGTTGGCCGCTTCAGCCGCATCTCCAATGCGAACGGGAGCGCCAGCAAGCTTGCGGTCCCGAGGCCAGGAGCGATAGCGCGCCAGGTTTTCCGCGCCGTTTGTTCTGTTCTCTCCATATATATAATACATCTTTCCCTTTAAACGAACTCATTGCAGCAAAGTACGGCACAAGCATCATAGCTCGATCTGCGCTAAGCCACGACCTATCTCGCTGCCAGATACCTGTAATACGCGCCGAAATAGATTCGATTGGAACAACATATCGGGATCATAGATCTGCTTGAGCTGCAGAAATGCTTCCACGGCTGCATCTCCAATGCTGCGCCGATAGAGGCTATTGGTGAGCAGAGAGTCTTTTGCGAGATAGAATCTTCCCCCGGCCGCGATCACCAGTTCCATCAGCTCAAGTAGCAGCTCGCGTAACTTATGCACGGTACGGGGGATAATCTGATAATTGAGCTCCAATGAGAAGCCATCCACCTGGTAGCTAAGCAGGAAGGGGTCCTGGCGATGTCGCTTGATGATGCACCAGAGTGGGATGAAATGCTGCTCCTGCGAGCGGCGTATGATTTCTTTGAACAGCGGCTGCGCTCGCTGATAGGAAACGAAGACCTGAAATGTTTCGCTCCCACGGGCAGCAGAGCTCGATAACTGGTAAATACGGCCTCTGAATAATAGGTTGAGCGCACCAGCGATCTTTGTCGAATAAACTTGCGTTCCCACCATCTACTTCCCAATACATCACATCGTTTGCGAGCCGCACGCCGCTCTTCACCACCGGTCGACATAGGATGCCAGCCTGGCGGGCACAGCTCGCTTTAAGTTGTCCTGCCATACCTGCCGTCGCAGGCCACAGGCCAGCATCCTCGTATACATGACTATATGTTGTAGCGGTGACGATCCCTCGGCCCAGCCAGCGCCCGCCAGCAAAGCCATCCACCCAGGCTTCCAGGTAATCAGCTGACTGCTCTTCCTCCAATATCCTCAAGAGCTCGCCCAATGAAGAGGCTGGCTGGACATGTACATCGACATACCCCGAAGGGATACGTTGGAGCTGAAACGTAATAGAGATGATAATCCCTAGTAGGCCAGCGCTGCCCACAAAAGCCCGGAACAGCTCAGGCTCTTGCTCGGGTGAAAGGGTGAGCAGCTGACCGCCGGCCAGTAGGACCGTAAGGGACAGCAGGTGTTCACCAAAGGAGCCCGTTTTCCAGGCGTTTTTCCCATTCACATTCATAGCCACACAGCCGCCAATAGTCGCGTCAGCGGTGGATGGGGTCACCGCTGGCCACCATCGATCCGGCAGCGAGATACGGACCACGTCGCGCAACGTCACCCCTGGCTCAACCTGCATGATCCCCTGCTCGGGGTCCCAGGCAATGATGCGCCGCATGCCTGTTGTGTCGAGGAGCAACCCACTGGTATTTAAGGCTGCATCTGTATAGCTATGCCCCGCCATGCGCGATCACAGAGAGACCCCGCTCACGTGCAATCGCGAGCGCTTGCACAATTTCTGCGCTATCGCGCGCCTTGCAAACATAGCAAGGGGACCGCTCTGTCCCGCTCCAATTGGCGACTGAATCCTGCTTCCATGTCAGAAGTTGTGCCATGCTCTCTCTTATCTCCATCCTATTAATAATCTTCATTACATCAATTTTTTATCTCATTTCTATTTATATACACTTTTAAAGATACCATATAACAGGCAGTTAGCTTTGTTTATTTTATTTATTTTATTTATAAGGAGCACAGCCAACCTCGCCAGCCATCGACACGCTCAGATTCCACAAGCCCATACGCGGCCTGGATAGCCGTAATATAGCAATGCAAGCTGACACATTGATGCCATGGCTCCTTGAAGCGTCGAAGCGGCGCATATGTTTTTTCAAGCCAATGGCCTGAAAGCGTGGCCTGGCCCTCTGTAGGAGCGTCTTATAGGTACTACACGTTATGCAAAAATAGTGGAGGAAAACATGGATAAAGCAACCTTGCTGAACACCATCCAGACCGAGCATGCACGTTTTGAGTCGCTCGTGGCTCCCTTAAGTGAGGCGCAATTGTGTACGACAACAGGCGCCGGAGAATGGTCCATCAAAGACATCATGGCCCATATCGCCGTTTGGGAACAGCTTTGTGCTCGCTGGCTCGATGAATTCTCGCACGGTATCACACCTCAGCCAGCCGAACGGACCGACGATAATTCGAATGAGCGCATTTATCGTGAGAACCGCGATCGCTCCCTGGCGGAGGTGCAGGAGCTCTTTCACCATACTCACCAGCAACTTCTCCAGCAGGTAAACCTGCTCACCCAAACGCTCTCAGAGGAAGATTTAAACGCCTCACAGCGCTTTGACTGGACAAAATTCTGGCCCGGTGCCTCGCTCATCGCCGTGATCGCGGACAATTCTTACGAACACTACCAGGACCATGCGCAGCACATCCGCTGCTTGCTTGACGCTTCCCAAATTTGATTAAAACAAATAACAAAGCCAGCCATCAAATGCACCAATAACAACGATCTATGGCTGCGAGGCTTACCTCGCAGGCACAGATCGTTGTTATTGGTGGTACCATCGATCCACATTGCGCAGATTCTGCGCAAAAACTCCTGAGGCAGACCATGTTGTGTACTTCTCTGGCTCTTTGATGGTACTGAGATAATCGGAAGTTGTGCTATCCTGCCTGGCTTGCTCAACCAGTTGGCGCAGATCGAGCAGATATTGACGCATGATCTTGACGTGCTCCCCGGTCCCGACGTTGCCATGGCCAGGAATCACATGTTCCAGCTGGAGCGCCTCCACCTGATCAAGCATCCTCAGCCACTCCTCCAGGTTCCCGGTGTTCATAGAAGGATGAAAATCAACCTGGACGATGTCGGCGGTAAAGGCAGTGGCGAGAGCGGGCAGATAGAGAATGACATCGCTTGGAGTATGGCCTCCTCCAAATGTGATGAGCTGCGCCGCACATTTTGTGCCATGGAAGACCATGCTCTGCTCAAAGGTAATATCTGGCAGCCGCACCTGAATGGCCGCGAGCTCGGCTTCCAGCGCCTGGTAATCTCCAGCCAGCGTCTCACGATCTCTACGCACACGAGGATCGTGAATACCTTCGAGCGCAACGTTTAACGATGCAGGGTCGGCACGCGCCTCTTCAAGCGTAGCGGGAAGTTCTACGCTCATGAGCTCATATGTCCTGTTAGTGGCCACAATGGTCGCGTCATCGAAGACCTGATTGCCAAAGACATGATCAGCGTGGAAGTGGCTATTGATCACATAGGTGGGAGGCCTGCCCGTCAGCGCCTCGGCCGCCTCGCGCAAGCTTTGTGCTGCACGCGGCGTGAAAAAAGTATCAAAGAGCAACGTCACACCACCCAGATCAACGATGCCCGCATTGCCCCACGCCCCTTTCCCTCCCCGCACAATCGCCGCATACACACCATCAGCCACGCGCTCAATCTGGAAATAAGGGGATTCAAAGAGAGCACCAGAAAAAACCATCGCCAAAGCATCCTTTCTTCCTGCATCGTCTTACCTTTAAGCCATGATAAATAATGCAGAATAAACCTGAAAAGCGTAGCGCATTTCGAATGTGTAAATATACTATAACTACTTGGCATATGCCATGACCAATATATCTTATTTATAGGAATAAAACAATAAAGCGAACGAAACAATAATAACGATCTGTACGTGCGGGGCTTGCCTCCGCTTCCTACCTCGCCGCCCGAAAAAGCCCATCTCAACCATCAGCCCGGCTCCACGCGCATATCGCACCATCTCGCATAGCAGGCACGGTCTGATAACGATTCAATTGGGATGCGTGCACAACATCCTGCTCAAACCCCCTGGCCCGTAGTTCACGGCCACTACCACATTCCCAGAGCAACGCCGCAAGCTGATCCTTTGCCTGCCTGAACGCGCCTTCACAAACCACGGCCTCGGGCGACTTTGCATAGGGCAAATAAGAGAGGAGCGCCCCGGCGCCTAAATAATCTTCGATGGCTACCCGCATCTCCTCGCCTTTAGGAGATATGGAGGGGACATTCCATCGTTCGCCACAGGCGATTATCGTGACCGCTAGATCGCTACGAGTCGCCAACAAAGCGGCTACAACTGCCGCCACCGCTTCAGCGTTGATAAGGGTGCCAACAAACAAAAAAGGGACCTGCCGGCCATACTGGCTACATGTCGCCCCATTGGGCGAAGCAAGCACTATTCGCGTGCCTGGTACAAGCTGCTCGAAGGTCGCAGGCGAGAGGAAAAGCGACCCTTTTCAGGCACCTCTCGGCGATTCACAGCCACTTCTCCACCTATGCTTTGTGCAAGCCTGACTGGATCATCACTCATAGCACAGGGATGGATGATGCCACCATGATGCACGGCAGTCGCAACAGCAGTAGAAAAAGAAAGGGTGTCAACAATAATAAGGATATCGCCTCTCTCGGCGGCCTGCTGTGTCCCTGGTCGCCCCCAATCCAATCGGCAACGATAAGGATGTTGCGTAAATATATTCATGCATTTCACCTTCTCAGACTACCAGCATGTGCATCCAAACAATAATTAACATTATTTTATGCTGTGATGCAACGCACTTGCTTCCCATATATTTCTCGTACTCTGTCCATGTACGTTCACACCCACAATGCTCAACATTATTTTATGCTGTAGTGCAGCACATTTTCTTTCACATCTACGGTTCTCAACATTATTTTATGCTGTAGTGCAGCGCATTCTCTTTCACACCTACAATGCTCAACATTATTTTATGCTGTGATGCGACGGACGCGCTGTGCGCGTCCGTCGCATCACAGCATAAAATAACTGCTCGGGCGCGCCAGCGCACGTCCGCAAAGACAATAATTATTAACATCTCCCCCATAAAGTGTTATAGTACAAGATAAGCAGCATAAATTCAATGAAGTTTATCTATATAGAAAGGTGATATTTCAATGGCAATGACACCTAATGAGCAGGCACAACACGTTGTCGCGTTGCTAGCCCAGGGAAAATTCTCCGAGGTTGAGGATATGCTGGCCGCGTCAATTAAACCATTAATGCCTGCGGGCCAGATGGCAGCGACCTGGCAGATGCTTGAGCAGCAGCTGGGTACATTCCAGCAACAGCTGTCCGTGCAAATGGTGCAGACACCCCAGGCCGCCGTGGAGGTGGTGACCTGCGCGTTCGCCATGACCCCGTTCGATATTAACCTGATCTTCAATACTCAGCTTGAGATTGTGAGCCTGACACTGACGCCCGTCGGCACGATCGAGCAGCAGACCAATATGCAATATGCGCCCCCGCCTTATGCCACGCCCGAGCAGTTCAGCGAACAGGACATACAGATCGGTAGCGGTGAGTGGGCCTTACCCGGTACGCTGACCTTACCCACCGGCACCGGACCTTTCCCGGCGGTCGTGCTGGTCCATGGCTCGGGCCCCGGTGATCGCGATGAGACGATTCCACCCAACAAACCTTTTCGCGACCTGGCCTGGGGACTCGCCTCGCGCGGCATCGCAGTCCTGCGCTATGATAAGCGCACTAAGGTGTACGGCGCTAAAATAGCCTCTCTGGCCACCACCTTTACGGTGCAGCAGGAGACTATTGAGGATGCCCTGCTGGCGCTTGAGCTGCTACGCCAACGTCCTGAGATCGATGAGCAGCGTCTCTTTGTGCTCGGCCATAGCCTGGGCGGCTATCTGATGCCGCGCATCCTGAGTGCGCCAACCGCCTCCGTCGTCCACGGAGCCATCATTATGGCCGGCACAACCCGTCCCCTCGAAGACGTATTGCTGGACCAGGTGAGCTATATCACCTCGCTCAATACAGATACGCAGCAGCCACAACTGGACACGCTAAAAAAGATGGTCGCCCTGGTCAAAGATCCGCAGCTAACACCAGCTACGCCGGCCAGCGAGCTGCCTCTGAACGTCCCTGCCGCCTACTGGCTCGATCTGCGCGGCTACCATCCCGAGGAAGTAGCCCGCCAGCTACCACAGCCACTCTTGATTATGCAGGCTGAAAACGACTATCAGGCAACAATGGAGGATTTCCAGGGCTGGCAACAGGCACTCAACCAGCGCGCCAATGTCACCTTCAAGCAATATCCCGACCTCTACCACCTCTTCATGCCATCCGAGCCCGGCCACAAAGCTACTCCCGCCGCCTACTCTGTCGCGGGACACGTCACTGAAGAGGTCGTCAACGACATCAGCGACTGGCTTAAACAACAATAGAACAACGTACGTGCGGCCTTGCGGCCGAGGATCTCAGGCGTGCATGCCTTTGATGGCGACGGTGATCAGGGTGTGGGCCAGCTCTTCGGCGCTGATACTACCGGCTTTGAGCAGATCGTCGAAGTCGGTCTGGAAGGCGTTGAAGAGCAGGCGCACCAGGACCGCCGTGGAGAGCGATCGGTCGACGCTGCCCTCGGCTTTGGCTTGCTCGATTAATTGCGACCACTGGGCCGCCAGGCGATCCCGTTGGGCCAGGTAGCCTGGATGCTGGGTGACGGCAATTGAGGGCAGTTCGACGTTGATGCGCCGCATCGCTGAGCGGCGCTCCAGGCTTTTGGTCAGGATGGCTGTGAGCCGCTCTAGCGCAGGCGCCGGCGAGACAAAATCAGGCGTGAGCTCTTCTTCAATGATTTTCATGCCACGCACAATTACCCCGATGGCCAGCGCTTCCTTCGATGGGAAGTGCTGGTAAATAGTCATTTTTGCTACCCCCACCTGCGCCGCCAGCTCGTCCATATTCATTTTCTGGTATCCCTGCTCCAACAACAATTGGTAGGCCGTGTCCAGTATCACGTCCTCACGTAGCTCGCGCTGCCGCTCACGAAACGATTTTGCCAAATCTATACTCTCCGTCTAAATTTATACTTGACGTCTAACCATTAGACTGTTAGTATTTATTATAACAGGGGAGCGGCAATCAGACAATCTCTTCTGCCAGAAATATAGTTTCAAGTATTCTTTTCCCTTAGAATGTGTCTTATCCTTATGATCGCCACTATCTTCACGCCTGAGTTTGAGCGCCTTTGGCGCTCAAAAAGGCTTCTTGTGTGGTGCAAACAGTGCGCCGGGCGCACTGTTTGCACCACACAAGAAAAAAAGCTCGGGCGCGCCAGCGCACGTCCGCTCAAGAGCGGCGTGCTTCCCATGATGGCGGTAAGACACATACTTAATGGAAGTCGGGAGCAAAGCGGATGCATATCCTTCTTCTGGGCGCGACTGGTCGCGTTGGTTCACATGTGATCGAGTATGCGCTGGCAGCCGATCTACATGTGACGGCCCTGGCGCGCCAGCGATCCAAAATCCAAACGTCGTCTCCAAATCTGACGGTGGTCGAGGGCGATATCCAGCACCCTCAGGCTTTTATTGATCAGCTCCAACAGCAGTCGTTCGATGTTTTGATCAATGTGGTTGGTGGCGATGTCTTTAAGCCGTCTACGGTAGTCACTGATAGTGTGAAGGCCGCGCTGGCGGCTGTACGACAGCTTCAGATCCCGCGCTACCTGGGTATTACTGGCGTGGCGGAGATGCCGGCCTGCGGCCTGGGCGGCTCTATCACGGCCGCGCTGTTGCGCCGCTCACCGATCCGCCACGCGGTCCATGATCATGACAACGCCTTCGCGCTGGTCAAGGAAACAGCGGACATGGATTGGGTGCTGGCCGGTTGTCCTTATATCCGTGATGGTCGTCATACTGCCAGCTATAAGGTGGTGCCAGGCTGCTTCCCCGGCGGCTTCAAGCTGATCTCGCCGGAAGATGTGGCCGATTTTCTGACCAGAGAGGCCCGGGAACAACGCTACAGTCGACAAATTGTCGGTATCTGGAACTAGCTCTAAACAAAGGAATATCATGATGCGCGCAAGTCAGTTGGCTCAGGCCAATACCCTGATTCGTTTTGTTGGTTATCAGCCCAGACCAGGTGTGGCGGCTGAACAGTTCATTTCAGCGTGGCAATCTACGGTGGCACAGGTCCAGCAGCCTGCGGGACTTATCTATCGCGAGCTGTGTCAGCAGGTTCCGGCGTGGAATGCTCAGGTGAGCGATGAGGCGCAGAACCCTAACCCTTTCGCTTTCATCGACTATGCCATTCTGCGACCAGACCAGGACCCGGCGGCGTTGCCAGCTCTGCCCACAGCTATCACTGACCACTATGAACTGGTCGAGGGCCTGTTCAATATTGTGCATCCGTTCGTTAAACCTGAGCTGAGCGGCGAGCCGCAAACGTTGCTCTATAATTGCTTTGAGATCGATGGTCCGCCGGCGGTTGAGCAGGGCTTTGTGCTCGGCTGGCCGGGACGCGGCGCGTATCAAGCGCAGCAAGCTGGCTTCTATTCCGCTTTCCTGCATCGCCGCCTCCAACGGGATGTGCGTATCGCGGCCTTTAATCGCGCTGAGTGGCAAAATGTTACACAGTATGCAAATACGTTGGCTGGCTTCGAGCAGAACTTTCCACGCCAGGCCCGTGCCGCGGCTGGTGGTCCGCCCCCGACAGGCTCTGGCCGTCCGCCGGTGCATAGCTACCTCGGCCTCTATCGCATCGTGGAGTCATTCCAGGGACCACCCACTCCGCCACCAACGATGATGAAAGCGGTCGTCATGCACGGCTATGGCGGTCCCGAGGTGCTTACCTACCAGGAGACTCCCAGACCAGTCCCAGGACCCGGCCAGGTCTTGCTGCGCGTCCATGCGGCTGAGATCAATCCGCTGGACCTGAAGATGCGCTCGGGAGCGGTAAAAACTATCCACCCGGCGTGGCCTGAAGATATTCTGGGCTTTGGCCTCTCCGGTGTGATCGAGGCGGTGGGACGTGGCGTGGATGCGCGGCGCATCGGGGAAGCTGTTTATGGCACGGACTCGCCATTTGTGCGCCGTGGCTACGCTGAGTATGTGGTTGCGCCGGCCAGTTTCTTCCAACCTAAACCCGCCAATCTCACCTTTGTACAGGCGGCCGCGATCCCGGTCGGGGTCGGTACGGCGCACAACGCGCTCTTCAAGATGGCTAACCTGCAGGCAGGCCAGAGCATCCTTATCCATGGTGGCTCGGGTACCGTCGGTGGCTTTGCGATCCAGCTGGCCAGGCGCGCGGGCGCCCATGTGGTCGCGACCGCCTCTACAGCCCGGCTCGACTATGTGCGCAGTCTGGGAGCTGACGAAGTTATCGACTACCAGGCCCAACGCTTTGATGAGCAGCTTGCTAACCTGGATGTCGTGCTCGACACGATCGGTGGCGAGACCCGGGAGCGTTCCTGGCCGCTGCTGCGGCGTGGTGGCGTGCTGGTCACCCTTGTTCCACCCTTGCCCGATCCCGCCAGCGCCGCCCGCTACGGGGTCCGTGCCGTCATGAACCAGAACGCCAACGATGAAAGCCAGTTCCTGCGCCAGGTCACCGACCTGCTCGAACAGGGAGAACTCCAGCTTCCAGAAATTGGTCGCGTCCTCCCACTCAGCCAGGCTCAACAGGCCCACAGCCTGCTCGAACAGGGCCAGCTCAAAGGACGAATCATCCTGGAAATCTAGCGCTTTGTGCTACTTCTCTATAGGGTCTGGCCGCTGTCGACGGTGATGATCTGCCCGGTCATCGATTCCTGTTCGAGGGCGGCACAGATCATGCGCGCGATATCTTCGGGGGTCGAGATGCGTTGCAACAGCAGGTTGCTGCTCAGGCGATTCATTTGCTCTTCGCGACCGGCCCACCAGCGGGTGGCGACGGCTCCCGGTGCCACGCTATTGACCCTGATCTCGGGTGCCAGCGCGCGGGCCAGCGACTTGGTCAGGCCATGCACGGCTGCTTTGGAGACGGCATATGGGAGCGAGGAGCCGGCCCCGGCCAGTCCCGCGATACTGCCAACGTTGACGATGGCCCCCTGCTTATTCTGCTTCATCAGTGGCGCCACCGCCCGCGCGCAGTAAAACATGCCTTTGACGTTAACACCATACAGCTCGTCCCACACCTCATCAGTGGCGGACTCCAGATCGTCCATGGGAATGTGCCGGGTGATGCTGGCATTATTGACAAGCAGGTCGATGGTCCCAAAGTGCTGCACGACCTGTTCAACCATACTTCGTACCTCGCTGTCCTGGACCACATCGGCCTGGATGGCGATGGCGCGTCCACCGGCGTCTTTGATCGCCTGCACCGTTTCGTCCGCCTCGACCTGTGAGCGCGAATAGTTTACGATTACGCTCGCGCCGCGCCGCGCCAACTCAATAGAGGTCGCCCGCCCGATCCCGGTGCCGCCCCCGGTCACCAGGGCCACTTTGTCTGTCAGATCCATACTTTCAGTCTCCTTCCCTTAATACCACAAGCATACCAGCATCCATTAAATTGAGCAACATAAATCAAGCATTCATTTAATCCCTTATCTATTGATCGCTCCCTCCCCCCTCGAAAATGCAGCAAGAAAAGCGTATTGTGTAGGTGCGAGGCTTGCCTCGCTTGCCGCCCCGGCGGCCCCGTATCCAGCTCACAGGCATCCCGTGGCATCGCCTCTTCCTCCACGCGGTGCCCAAAAGCATCGTCCGTGTTTGAGCACCGCGTGGGCCGAGGTGTCAGAGACAAGCAAACGCGTGGTGAAGAGACCGGGCCGCCCTACCGGGGCGGCAAATCGGGGACAAGCCCGAACCTATACAATACGCTTTTCTCGCTACTGATCAAAAAAACAATCCATTCTGCTTTGAGCTCGCTTTGCAAAATAATAATTGAAACATTTGTAATCAGATAACAATATTTAATTCTGTATGTTATGTATCTTTTTATACTATCATAAGAAGCCATATACTTCTTGCATACTATAGTTTCAAAATATATCAGAGTGTACCTGATTTTTATGATATCTGTGATCTTCACACCTGATTTTGCATGCAAAATTCTATCAACAAGTATTTTCTATGTGATACAGAACCATTTTTGCGCGCTAAAGGCATCCAACAAGTATTTTCTATGTGATACAGAACCATTTTTGCGCGCTAAAGGCATCCAACAAGTATTTTCTATGTGGTGCAAAAATTGCGCCGTGCGCAATTTTTGCACCACATAGAAAAAAAGCTCGGGCGCGCCAGCGCACGCCCGCAAAGACAGCTTATACCTATGGAGGCATTGACAGTATGAAGGTGAAGGTACGCCCACTATGGCTAAAAATATGCTGCCTTTTGGTAGTGGTTTTAATAACGGTAGCATATGCAGGCTTTAGTCATATGCTGCACGCGAATGTTGCCCCGGCCACCCCGCTGGTTCGGGCGGGGCAACCGGTAGCGCTTATCTACAAAAACGGCCTGGACCCCTACTACCATGTTCAAAATGGTACCGCTATCCAGGATGTATATATCACATCCAGGTGGGTCACCTTTGGCCTGATTACAACCTGGCCAGACACTTCGCCCCAGCGTGAAATAATTTATGTCTGCCAGGCATCAACTATAGCTCAGGCTGCCATAGAGAGCCTGGGACACGCAGGCAATGGATGCTGGTCAAAGTCTTACCCTATCCAGCAACCTATAATAAATTGACGATCGGCCCTGCCATTGGCTTTAAAACAGACACCACGCTCCCCCTTAATGGTTCATATCGCTGCTTCCAGCCAGTAAACTCAGCCTGCGATCGGCCGGACACCAATATGATCACACAAAAACTGGGCACGCTCCACTATGTGCACTATGCCAATCCCGCTCCACCACGCGGCCTCTCCGCCCATGATGCAAAAACGTGGACGACTTCAAACTGCTCGAAAACACGCTCGACGGCTCCATCTCAACCGTACAATCCGGCAATTAGGACCAGCATACATTTTTCTCTTGTCACGCTTTACCAGCATGAGGTAAAATAAGTAGGTTAAAACTAGCTGGACCCATAAAGCAGGAAGCGAGAGAGATGAGTATAAAAAAGCAGCGTTTCTTGATCGACCCCAACATCCACCTCACTGATTTTGCTTCCTTGTTTCTCGTGCAATGTCCGCGTTGCCAGGGCTGCGCACGCGTCATACCAGAGCTAGATACCACAAGAGAATTTGTCAATCCATACTTTCCTGAACGTGTAAAGTTTCTCTGCCCACGCTGCGGTGCGGTTAAAGAAAAAGGTAAGTGTCTTCGAATGTGGGTGGGAGGTCCATGCGATTGGTATTTTCGCCTCCCTCTCTACTTACAAATGCCGTGTTGTGGACATATACTATGGGCCCACAATCTCGAACATCTGCAGTACCTTGAACAATATGTCCAGGCCGAATTAAGAGAACGCTCCACGATCAAAAATCAACGCTATACCTATACAAGTACTTATGAACGAACGCTGGCGACCCGGCTCCCCAAATGGATGAAAAGCGCGAAGAATAGAGCTGAAGTTATCAAATGCATCCATAAATTGCAGCATCTACTTCTACAATAATCGTAGCCATTCCTCTCCCACTTTTATAGCCCGCGTAACAGCTCCGATCCCCCTGGATAAATAATACTTGAAAATGCATCCACTGCCCCAAATAGCTCCATCGGTTATATAACATAGACAAAATGGTGATATTCCTTGCGAGAAACATACTGACATGATAGGATGGACGCATATCTCGTCTAAATTGTAGTTAAGGAATATATTGGTATATGACTACGCTTATAAAAAGACTATTCAAATTGCGTATCATCCGCTACGGATTGGTGGGCGGCATTGGTATCCCCATCAACGTCCTGGCGCTCTACATTTTTAAACTTCTCCTGAATAATTTCCAGCTCACCGTCCATCCTTCCTTCATCGGCTACCACTGGACAGTTGATCTAAACTACGCACTGGCCTCCGCCTGCTCATTTGAGGTAAGCACAACCATCAATTTCCTGCTCAATCAAATTTTCACTTATAGCGAGCAACAACTCCATGGATGGCACTGGGTTCGGCGCGCGGCACGAGCACAGGTGACCAGCCTTTCAGCATTGCTCCTCACATTCGCCATTGGCCTGGTACTTGTCTACGGACTCCATGTCAACGAATTCATTGCCAACCCGATTGGCATCATCGTCGTCTTCATCTACAACTTCTTTATCTCAAAACACTTTGTGTTCAAGCCCACCACCCCCATCACCACCACCGAACCCCTGAGCGAAGAGGACGCCATCCAGCAAAATAAACATATATGCGGCCCCGCGGCCGCTCCCTTCCCCTTCTCGCTCAAAAAAGCAACAATAAACACGATCTGTACGTTCGGGGCTTGTCCCCGCTTCCCCCGTTCCCGCTCGAATAAGTAACAATAATAATGTTATGCATCGGATAAAATAGCTACAAATCGCTGCGTGGCTGCTTTTTCGAGTGGAAAAGGTTAAAATCCAACAAAAAAGCCGCCACAGAGAATGATCTTTGCAGCGGCAATAAAAACAATGCTCAGCTTGATGAAGGCACGCATAATCCGCTAACATCGCTTACTATGCATTTTACTTGCTGGCTTGCTGATTCATGGCAACTTATGGAGCGCTGGATCGTGCAACAAGGCATGGAGCCGCACGGTCGTTCCCTGTCTGAAGGCATTGATGAGCAGGCATAATGCCAGTACCATGGCGCCAACAGCCAGAATGACCCAGGTGAGGTTACTCTGACCAAGTCCGGCGTCGCTCATAGCGAATTGGGGAGCGTCACGCCACAGCGCAACCATCCAATACAGCGCGGCTCCAAAGGAGATAGCCAGGGCCAGCAGTGTCACAGCCATGCAGATGCGTACCAAACTGAATACGCGTGGACCCAGGTCGCTGCGTGAGACGGCCAGGGCGATCATGCTGCTGACCAGCAAGATTACGAACGTGAATAGGGCAGAACCAATAAAGACACCTGCGATGGCGATCAATAACGCCAGCCACTCTGGCTGTCCGGCAATCTGTGGTGGATTACCCATGATCACTCCGAAGGACACGATATAGAGCGTCAAGCATAGCGCGACCACCAGGGTTCCAATGCCCAGTATGCCCAGGTGCCGCCTGGTGGGCAGAAACAACTTGATCAGCTTGTCCCCGCTGGCACGAACATATTTGATAATGCTAAAGAGCACCAGGCCACCACACAGTAGCATCGCCAGCGTGGCAATGTCCATACTGATCGAGATCGCCCTATATGCGATCCCAACCGCTGGATGGACCAGCGCCACCGCATTAAAAGGGGCCACCGGATCACTGGTACGCATGAGCGTGAGGTAGCCCAGGACAAAAAGCACAAAGGCGCTATAGGTCAGGATCGTTGAGCGGCGCATGATTGGTTGCATCTGCCTGCCTCCTTCCATGGAAAATTGTTCGGCCACCATATCCATGATGGCTCGGATAAACAATGCGGGCCAGAGTCGTAGCACGCCGGACGTGCCATGTTGTCTATACTCATCCTGACAACACTGGCGCAATGTGCGTAGCATCTCCCCTTCATATTCGCGCCGAAACGCTGTTGGCCCCAGGCACAACAGCCAGCGATAAATCTGTAGCGAGAGCCGGATAATCCAGGGCAGGTCCGCTCTCGTCGCTGACGACCTCGATACGTGCGACATATATTTATGCTCCCCCATAGATTGGCTTTACCGCGGCATCGCCCAGCAGCGGCTTCTTGCGCGCGACCGCCACCGCCTGCGCCAGGCGCTGTACCTCGGCCTGCGTGACCCGCACCCCAAAGGTCGTCAAGCGATAATAGCGCCGCCGCTCATCATCCAGCGCCGGATCAGGCCGCTCCTCCGTCTCCTCAATCATGCCATCTTCCAGCATACGCTTAATCGAGCGATAGAGCGTCGTCGGACCAATGCGCAGCTTGCCATCGGTCTGCGCGGCAATCTCCTGCATAATGCTATAGCCATGGCGCTCACCATCGGCCAGCGCCAGCAAGATATGAAACACCGCCGGAGTCAGAGGCAGCCTGGCCTCCGGCTCTTCTCCACCTGAACTCATCGCATACCCCCTCAAACACTATATTTTTCACCTTGACTATACCCACTATGGTTATATTAACCCAAAAAAATACCCCTGTCAAGCTCCAGCCTACCTGAGCCGCAAGCTCCAATCCATTTCATTTCGCCTTCGCCTTAAGTGAGAGGGCTGTTGCCAGCTGAGCCAGCGTGGGAATGGATGGTTGTCAGCAAATTACTTTCCTTGTTTCTGTTGTGCGGTAGTGTCCCGTTGGTAGATATCAAGCCGCTGCTCCAGCGTCTGCGGCGGCCTGTTTTAACAGGGAGCTGAACGCTTGTATCGCCTTGTTTTGTGGGAGCGGAACTTCTCTGGTGATGAGACCAAGAGGCATTTGCAGTTTCCAGTCTTTGATATGTCGGATAACCGTGTCGTCTGGAATATGGTATGTGGCGAATTTAGGCATGATTGCGACTCCCATTCCTTGCTGGACGGCTTGCTTGATGATTTCGAGACTCCCGATCTCAATGCCAATTGCCAGTGGAAGTCCGCGTGCCATAAAAGCTTGCTCGATAGCCGTGCGATAGGCACAGGGCGGATCCGTGAGGAGCAAGCATTCAGTGCATAGATCGCTCAGCACGATCTCGTCTTGTTGCAATAGAGAATGGTTTTTGGGGAGGAGTAGGACAGGCGTTTCGGTCAGGATTGGCTCGAAGATGAGTCCTGCGTTGGCGGGTGGTGGTGTTGAGATGCCGAGATCAATCTGGTTGGCTATGAGTTGTTCGTGCGTGCGGTTTGTGCTCAGAATCTCGATGGTGAGACGGATACGGGGATAACGCTCACGAAAGATGCACATGACCTGCATCAGATAGAGGCGTGCTATTGGCTCAATCATGCCCACACGTAACGTGCCGCTCTCTCCTGCGGCGAGATCTGAGAGATCCTGCTGCATTTGCTCGACTTGATTGAGGACATGCTGAGTGTGGATGAGGAGTGTGTGCCCTGCGGCGGTCAGCTGGATTTTTCTCCGTTGGCGATCAAAGAGTTCGACTCCGAGCTCCGCTTCAAGTTGCTGAATGTGCAATGTGAGTGTTGATTGCGCGTATTGCAGTCGCTCGGCAGCCTGGACAAAACTCCCTGCCTCCGCAATCACCTTGAACGTCTGCAAATGTCGTAGATCCATAATCCTCCAACTATCAGTAAAAATGAATGTTTACTTCGAATACTTTGTGTTGTTCGATATATCATACTCTGTTATATTGATAAAACACAAGCAAATTATCCGTGTGACGACTTTTGGATCACTATCGATGATGATCCAGAGGTGTGGCAAGGCTTTATGGTTCGTCGGAAATTCAAAGTCAGTAGGAGAGAAAATATGGATATACACAGCTAGCCATACTCAAGCAAGCAACAAGGCTCGAGGACGTCGCAGCCTACAGCATGCCAGCCCGCAGCGAGAGCATCACCGTCAATTCAGGCCCCACCGTGTAACCACGCGCCTCCGGCCATCAGTTCCAACGTATTCGGGGGAAGAGGTGTACGTTCCTCTTCCACAGTATACCATGCCCTCACTCGATGCCAATCAGGTGCGCGGTCTCGCCAACCGTGACGACATCGACGCTGCGCGGGGGATAGATCGGCGGATGCTCCTGGCGCATGGACGGTGGGATCAGGCTGACCTGGCTGATGGAGGCAAAGTTGATTTTGAAGAAGCTAAAGCTATCGGGGGGCATGCGCAAAAGAGCATGAAAAATATATGAGATCATGCCACCGTGCGCGACCACAACCACATTGTCGTTAGGCCCAAAGTTGCGCTCCAGGCGCTCAATCACTTGCTGGCTGCGCAGGAAAAGACTCTCTTGCGTGTCGGCGGGATAGATGATGCTTTCTGCATCCATCTCTTCAGGCAACCAGGCCAGTGGATAACGAGGCCGTAGCTCACCGGCCCCATAGCCCACCATCTCTTCAAAGAGGCCTTCACGTAGCTCTGGCCAGACCTCTACCGGCATACTATCACAGGCCTGGGCGATAAAATGGGCGGTCCCCAGTGCTCGTACCAGTGGGCTACTGACCAGGCCGGTAATCGGTAGCCGCGAAAAATAGCGCCCGGTTGCCTGTGCCTGCGCCTCACCACGAACTGTCAAAAAATCATTGCCCGAAGTACGGCCCATTTCTCCATGGCGTACCAGAAATAATTCCATTCAATCTTACTCTTTCTTTAACTATTTTCTTGCGTATTCGAAGTATGTTCTTACTTAGATACCTTTTATATAAATTTATCAATATGCATCCCTATTGTATCACCTGCTGCTTTCTGGATCGCAGGCCAGCACTCCCACAATCACAATATCCCCACCACATAAAAAATAGCGGCCTGCACATGTCAGGCCGCCTGACAGGAGTTCTGGAAAAGATCAAACAATCATTGCTGGTATCCCTCGGTTGGTGTTGATGCGTAGTACAAACAGGGCTATCAGCAATTTACAAGGAGTTTTTATATGTCGAATTCAATTCCCCAGGATCGCTATACGCGGTCAACCATTAGCACATTCGCGTCGAATCAGCAGAATATTGCGGAGTCGGCGCCTCTCATAGAACAGCAGATCAAGCCGGAAGAGCTCTTCACAGACGCTTCGAATCAGCCTTCGGGTCCCATCGATCTACTCTACCGCTTTAACAGCGATCAGCAGAAGCCAGCACTGGGTTTCCAGCAGGTCGATAATGAGCAGGATGAAGAAGAGATGTATTCGCTGGTCTATATCGATCCGAGTCTGTTAGAGGCCTGGCAGAGCCATATCAGCCGCTAAAAGCAGATCAATCCAGGCATCGGATGCTCGATGCCTGGACTGATCTGCTTTCTTATTTTCTACCATTCCAGCAAGCGACGCGTGAGCAGGGATTGCTCGGCGCGATTCTGCGTCAGCCCGAGGGCCCGTAGTGCTGCGGCCCGCGCCTGTTCGCGCTGGCTCAATTCTAGCAACAACTCTCCCCGAATAGCATGAAAGAGATGATAATTATCCAGTTCCTGTGCCAGGGCATTGACCTCGGCCAGCGCGGCTTCTGGTCCGGCGATTTGCTTCAAGGCTACGGCCCGATTTAACCTCACTACCGCCGTGGGGCGCAGACGTAGGAGCATATCATAGAGGATCACGATCTGCGGCCAGTCGGTTGCTGCCCAGGATTCCGCTTCGGCATGGCAGGCGGCGATCGCCGCCTCCAGTTGATAGGGACCGGGTCGCCCATATGTCGCTGCCTGCTCAATTAATTGAACGGCCTGCGCGATGCGGACGCGATCCCAGCGTGTGCGATCTTGCTCGGCCAGCAGGATCATTTCGCCGCTGCTGGAGAAGCGGGCCGCGCTGCGAGCCAGTTGTAGACGCATCAGGGCGAGCAAGCCCAGCGGCTCCGGCTCGCCCGGCAACAACTGTACCAGCAAAGCCGCCAGCCAGGCAGCATCTTCGGCCAGATCGCGGCGCGCTGGAGCCGCCCCTGAACTTGCCATATAGCCCTCGGTAAACATCAGGTAGAGCACAGCCAGTACTTCCCCCAGGCGCTCATCCAGCTCTTCATCGGTCGGGATGCGATAGGGGATGTGGGCGGCGACGATTTTGCGCCGTGCCCGGACCAGCCGTTGGGCCACCGTTGCCTCAGGGACCAGAAAGGCATGCGCGATCTCGCCAGTGGTAAAGCCACAGACGGCCCGAAGCGTGAGGCCAATCTGGGCCGCACGAGCCAGCGTGGGATGACAGCAGGTAAACATCAGCCGTAGCCGGTCGTCCTGCTCATGGTTAGAGGGTTGCTCCAACTGCTCCAGTTTAGCGCGATAGCGGGCGTCGCGGCTCAACTGGTTGAGCGCGCGCCGCCGGGCAACGGTCATCAACCAGGCCCCTGGCCGTTCGGGAATACCCTCCAACGGCCAGTGTTCTAACGCAGCCAGCAAGGCATCCTGGACAATCTCTTCGGCGATATCAAAGTCGCCCAGGATGCGCACCAGGGCCGCTGTAAGGTGACCCGTCTCCTCACGGAACACAGCAGCCAGGGTGTCATGCGTCTCAGTCACGATTTAGCGTTCTCCTGCTCGCCCCGGTCGGATCTCTACCGGCCGAATTTCAACGATATCGCCCCGGGCCGGCCACGACTTCACCAGGCGCAAGGCTTCATCCAGGTCGGCCACATCGATCTCAGCGTAGCCGCCAATGATCTCGTTGGCCTCAATAAAAGGACCATCATGAATCAGCGCGTCACCCTCAAATCTTACAGTGGTCGCGGTATGCGGCGGCTGAAATTTATTGGCCGTAGTAATCTGGGCTGCATGCTCGGCCACCCAGCGACCAGTCTTAGCATATTGCTCATTGCGCGTCTGCTCTGGCAGCGCCTCCCAGGCCTGCTGCTGCTCACGCGTCGTATAGAAAAGAAGCACATATTTCATAATCGAGACCTTCCTTGTTGTTATTACTACAAACGAACCGGCGGCCATGCCATACACTATTGACCACCTTCTACAAATAACGACAAATAAGCAAGGCCTAAAATCGACATCATAACCTCCAATAACAACTTATTTTCCCCAAACAAGCATCAATAACAACGATCTGTATGTGTCGCCTCTGATTGCCGACCACGACCATTTCCTGCCAGCATTACTACAAAGATTAGATCAAAACTAAAGCAGTAATCACCATACAAACTCTTCCAACATGTATCTTATTTTATGCTATCTTAATATACATATGTTATACTTGAGAGCGCAATAAGATGGAAAAGGAAGGATTTTTCTTATTATGATCGTTTTAGAGACAGAGCGTCTGCTTGTTCGTCATCTGGAAGATAGTGATTTTGCGGCACTGCAAACTCTCTGTAGTAACCCGGCAATTATTCAATATATGGGAGATGGCCAGCCGCTTAGTGAAGAACAGACCAGGGATTGGATCAAGATCTCACAAAACAACTATCAAAAGCAGGGCTTCGGCTGCTTCGCCTTGCTTGATCGCCACACCAACCAGATGATTGGCTTTGGCGGCCTCGTCCGCCCGGGCGAAGGCCAGGTGGAGATCATCTATGCCTTCGAGCAGCCCCGCTGGGGACAGGGCCTGGCTACCGAGTTTGCGCGCGCCATGATCCAGCTTGGCTTTGAACGCTGGCAGCTTCCACGCATCGAGGCTACCATTGATCCGGCCAATCATGCCTCTAGCGCGGTCGTCAAAAAGCTCGGCATGACCTTTTTACGCTCCGGTGTCGACGAACACAACTTGCCAACAGACTTCTACGCCCTGGACAATCCAGCCCAGATCTCCCACTGATATGTGCGTTAGTATAGAAGAAAAGAACAAGCAACAAAAGTTTTACGGCATAGAACCGGGGATGCATGGCATGCATTTGACATGTCTCGCATCCTCCAGGTCGGTAAGCACCCTTCCCTTTACCCATCACATTCCCATCAAATACAAGCTAAAGCGGTTAATTTTATGTTATAATCGTGACTATGAAAAAGGCACTGTATTTAATGTGTGGAGCTCCTTTCTCCGGTAAAACCACACTCGCTCGTTCGCTGGCAGTACACACCAATAGCAAGTATTTAAGCCTGGACGACATCATGAGGCAGCGTGGACGAGATCTCTCGCAACTACAGCCAGTTGAAGAGTGGGGCAAAGCCCACGAGATTTGCCTGCAACTCATGGATGAGCTCATGCAGGAGCACGTTTCCATTGTATTGGATGATACAAATAATCTCCGATGGCTCAGGGACCGCTTTCGCCAGCTTGCCCAACAACATCAATACAACACCTCCATCATTTTTTTGGATATCCCGTTGGCAGAGCTAGAAAAAAGAAGAGAGCAGGTCCGGCACTCAAAACAAAGGAATTATGTGCCCGATGAGGTTTTTTACCCCTTCATGGAATATTTTGAGCGACCCGACACCGATGAGCATCCTCTCATATTTGATGGAACATTGGATATGCACGAATGGATGCGCACCTGTTTGATATAGAAGGGTAGCACATAATATTTCTCTAAAAATCTGCCAAATAAACAAAAAGCAGCAATAAAAATGACCTGTACGTGCGGGGCTTGTCCCCGCTTTTAACCTTCAAGCTCGAAAAATAAACAATAATAATGCCATACATCAAGTTAAATCTCTATTTGTTGCTTTTGACGACTTGCTAGCGGCGGTGGAGGATGCGGTGCGCGCTCTCCAGGGTCTGGTCGACGTCGGCGTTGGTGTGGGCGAGGCTGATATAGCTGCGCTTGAGGTTGACGGGCAGCTCATAGCTGCCTTGCTCAATCAGTTGGCGGCGATAGCTCAGGAAGCGTGCGCCATCGTTGCGCAAGAGGTCGTGGTAGCTTCTGATGGGTGGTCGCAGAAAATAGAGGAGATAGACGGAGCCGTAGCCGACCACGGTGGCTTCGATGCCGGCTTGCCGCACGATCTGCTCCAGGCCCCGGCGCATGCGCTCACCCAGGCGAAAGAGGTGCGGATAGCTCTCGGGCCGCTCAAGGATCTCGATGGTGGTCAGGGCAGCCGCCACACCTGCGGCATGGGCGTTAAAGGTGCCGGCAAAATAGACATCTCCACCGGGCTGACATTGGTCCATGATGTCGGCCCGGCCAGCAACTACGGCCAGGGGATAGCCGTTGGCGATAGCTTTGGACATCGTGGTCAGGTCAGGGACCACGCCAGCGATACGTTGATAGCCGCCCAGGCCGTGGCGAAAGCCGGTGATGATCTCGTCGAAGATCAAGACGATGCCATAGCGCAGGGTCAGCTGGCGCAATCCCTGCAAGAAGCCTTCGGCGGGCAGGACACAGCCCATGTTGTGGGGCAGGGGCTCCAGGATGATGGCCGCGATCTGCTGGCCCTGGTCGCGCAACACTTCGGCGACCGACGCCAGATCATTGAAGGGCAGCACCAGTGTGTCGTCGATGGCCTGCGGCAACATGCCAGCCGATAGTGGATCTTTCTGGCCCAGTTTCTCGGCTTCGCTGATGACGTTCATGAGCACGGCATCGTGCCAGCCATGATAGCAGCCCTGAAATTTGAGGATCTTCTGGCGTCCGGTGGCGGCCCGGGCCAGGCGTAAGGCCAGAAAGGTCGCCTCCGAGCCAGAGTTGCAGAACACCACCTTTTCAGCCGAGGGGATGTGCTGCCCCAGCTTTTCAGCCAGCGCGATCTCCTGCTCGCTCGCCCCCACGCCGATCAAGTCTATCCGAGCCATGGTCTCCATGACGCGCTGGTTGACTTCGGGATGGCAGTGGCCCAGCAGGATAGGGCCGAAACCGCCCAGGTAATCAATGTAGCGCCGCCCCTCGACATCAAATAAGTAGGCGCCCTGCGCCCGGGTAAAGGCGATAGTCGGCTCAACCGCGCGGATCGCCCCGCTGACACCTCCAGGCAATATTTGTTGGGCCTGCTCAAGCAGGCGATGGGAACTGGGCATGTACAGCCTCCTTTTGTTTACGATATTGTGGTAGCAGCACTTCTTCGACATATGACAATGGATAAATGTAGCGCTCAGCCACCTGCTGGGCAATCGGCTCGCTTCCTTCAGCCTCACCGCCAGTTGCCAGTTCGGCCAGCACCTCGGCATCAGCGTACAATGGACGCCGCTCGGCCAGGCCGGGGTCCCAGCCCAGCCTTTGCTTGAGCCAGTAGATGCATTGATCATTCTGGAAGGTGCCATCATCCCAGACTGTGCGCTCGATATCGGCTCCCAGCCAGCGCAACAGGGTATAAAAGAAATGCAGGCGGGCCACCCGGATCTCGTGACCGAATTGGAAGAGGGCATAGGGGAGACTATAGCGGGCGTTGCGCAGTACGAAGCGGGACATGGCGCGGTTTGAGCCACTCATATAGTAGAATGGGCGCGCCACATAGCGGGGATCAAACGACCACGGCGCGCGCCTCAGGGCCATCCCGCTCAACAACCAGGGATCATTGGTCCAGATGCCGTGCACAAAGACTTCGCCTCTGGCAACATCGCGCACCAGGCCACCACGCAAGGCCTGTTGCTGTGGGATGATGCGAAACGCTTGCATATACGCCAGCCGTTGCGCAACCTCTCCATCGGCTGCGACCCGCTGCTTCAGCACCTCCAGGACCAGAGCGGCCCGTTCTTCGTCGCTCAAACTATAATAGCAGCAATAGCGCCCACCAATGCTGCCCGGACGATAGCTACGCCGCCTTTGTAGATAATAGGCAATGGCTCGATGTGGCAAGAGCTGCCAGGCGGCGCTAAATATAATGGGCACGCGCTCGGCCAGCAGGCGTAGCGCCTCCGCCCATAATGGGAGATAGCAGACCAGCACCCACCACTGCAGGCGTAGCGGTCCCACCAGCCACCAGACCAGACCCCAGGTCAACAGTACGTTAGCTAGCTCAGCCAGCAAGTTGACAACCTCCCTTACATAGGTGGTGCGCCGCGCCTCATAGCGCCAGCGCAGCCCAAAATGCATTCCAAGCTTGACCAGGTAGGGTACCAGGCCCAGCGGCGCCCGCAGCAGTGACAGCCCATAGGCTATATAAAACGCACCCAGGCCCAACCAGTTCCATCCTACCCATGCGCGTACAGGTTTCACTGGCAAAGCCGGCGTCAGGCATACATAGCCAGCCAGTTCTACACACCAGGCTATCCCCAACCCTGCACCCAGATAGAAAAGCATGTAGCTACCCCATTTCATCTGATTTACCGCCACGAACTCCCATGTCTGAAAAATTTCCTTTTAGCAAAATCTACGCTTCTAAGTCCCTGACAGTTAAAACCAGTGTACTCCTCCCCTGCACGTCCTCAGGTGCTCATTCTCTCGCACCTGTACCATTCGTGGTTGTCCTCAGCGGTCACTGCGCATGGCACGCTCATCCATATAATCACTCCTCGGGTGGCTGTACAAGTCTGCTACACCTCCAATAGAACAGCACATATTAACTCCAATTCAGGCCGGGACATCATTCCATCGCCAGGAATACCGAATAGAGATGATATTTTTAAACTAAGAATATACATTCTAGTTTTCTTGCATGACTTACAGGTCGGTTGTTTGATGTATTTTTATAATGTAAATAGGTACCAACGACGAAAAAGAGCAATAGCGAAAAGATAACTAAAAGCGATTGACAAACCACAAAGCCATTTATACAAATAGCAAGTTCATCAATCGCCGCTAGTATCTCAAAAAGAATGAATGGTACCTGTAAATGTAGCCTTTGCATCATGCAAAGCGAAAGGATAGTCACATGCATAATGAAATTAAAATTGCAGAAGACACTCTATCCACAGAGGAAGTTACCCGGCTTTCTGAGAGCTCGCCCGAAGCGCAGGAACTGACTGATTCTGATTTGAAGCAAGTCATTGGTGCTGCCGGCAAGTGGGGTGGAAATGGCTATGGCTATGGCTACGGCTACGGTCAGGGCGGCCACGATCATGGTGGCTATGGCTATGGCTACGGCTACGGTCAGGGCGGCTATGGCTACGGTTATGGCCAGGGTGGCTACGGCTACGGCTATGGTCACGGTGGCAACTGCTAATATTCTTCTACCAACAATCATTTCTTGATCATTAATCACTGCTACTAAACAACAAAAGCTCGCCCTCAAGGGATCATAAGAAATCCCTTGAGGGCGATTATTATTTGTATTTAATGAAAGCAACAATAAGAACGCTGGGGCATAACGTTTTCAGAACGCCTGAACTTCTATACTCTCATCAAGATACACGACAACGTCGCGATCCCACATTGATCCGCTTTTAAAGCGACTAGAATACATGCGTAAGGAGCAATTAATGACCGATCACATATTCGATGAGTCGCCCCATTCTTACCTGTTCACGGTCCGCGTCTGGGAGGAAGCAACCGGCAACGGAGAGAGCGAGTGGCGCGGCAAAGTGCAACTGGTGACGACCGGTGAGACGCGCTACTTCCGCGAGTGGCCAGCATTGCTTCCACTACTCCTCACGATGCTATCTGAATTAAACTCTGAGGCTGAATCTCAGCTGTAGTTGCTGGCTTTACGATCAATAAATAGTTCGGTTTATCCTATACAAGGTTCATCTCTACAAAAGGAACGGGATACAATGAATAGATCAGCATTATCGAAACACTCACTAAATACATTGAAATTCATCAATTCATATCCGTTGCAACGTGGGGCACTGCTGTATTGGGCCGCCCTCCTCACCATGAGCGCCGCCATTATGCATAGTATCGCGCTATTGGAACAGCCCCATCGTTGTTGTTGGCGACACTACTCATTGGTTTCACCCTTGTCCAGGCCGTGCTGGCCGTTGGCGTGCTGACAACTCCTACGCGCCATGTTTTGCTTATCACAGGGATTGTCGAATTGGTGGGATTGCTGGTCTGGATTATTGCCCATACCCTGGGCCTTCCTGATGGTTTCGCCATCTGGCGACCTGAGACGCTAGCGCTACCAGATCTCTACCTGCCGTTTGTGGAGGGGATCTCGGCCTGCTTTTTCCTCTGCCTCAGTGGGCGTACATGGAGTGCGGCCCCTAAAGCCTGGCGTATCACCTGCGCTGTGCTACCACGCTTGTTCCTGCCTGGCCTTTTGATCGTAGGCGTGCTGAAATCTGTATCGATCGCTGTCTTTTTCCTGGTGCCTGGCGTCTTCTCAAGCTTGCAATACTGCTTCCTGCCAGCCGTCGGCATCTTCGCGCTATTCCTGATCCTGCGCCAGGCTATTCGGCCGCTGCGCATGAGAACACCGCGAGCGTGGCGCACTACCTTCATCTTGCTCCCTGCACTCCTGGTGCTCGGTTTCGTGACCTGGGGCGGAGGCGTTAGCGCCATCGATACAGCCTGGCTCACCACTTCAGTTCCAGCCAGCATCCCTGCCGGACAAACAGCGACCATGGCGTACTGCAATAGCTCCAATGGGAGCCCGATGGCGATGGATATCTCCGAGCCAGCGGCCACGGCGGCCCGGCCCGCGCCCGTCGTCTTCATGATCCATGGGGGTGAGACACTGGTTGGTTCGCGCCTTCTATTAGATGGATCACAGGATGGTGTCTACTACACGCAGTTGCGCAATGAGCTACTCGCCCATGGCTTCGTGGTTGGCTCAATTGACTACAGCCTGGTCCCGCTCAGCCATATATCAGAGCAGATAAGGGACGCTAAGTGCGCCGTGCGCTTCCTGCGTACCTACGCCAGCCAGCTCGGGATCGACCCACAACGCATCGGTGTCTATGGTCCCAGTCAGGGCGGCTATATCAGCGCCATGCTGGGCACGGTCGGACCCCAGGTGGGCTACGATAGTGGTCAGTATATGAATCAATCCAGCCGGGTGCAGGCGGTGGTCGATATGTGGGGTCTGACTGAGCTCGACAACCTTAGTGGCTCACCCTTCTTTGTCAGCTTGTTGACGGGTGGCACACCTACCCTGCTGAAGGCCGCCAGTCCAATCACATATGTCGCGGCTGGCGACCCACCTTTCTTGATTATTCATGGCACCGACGACTGGATGATTGCTCCCCATCACTCGCAGGATATGGCAAAGGCGCTGCAAACAGCCCATGTACCGGTAACGCTGGTTATGGTCAAGCACGATAGCCATGGCCTGGCGGTCCCTACAGGTGGCCAGACCGAACAACCGAGCCCTGATACCCTGATACATATGATCAGTGATTTCTTTGCCCGTACCCTTGCCGCCAAATAACAGATTGAGACAGCACATTGAAAGGGAGCCAGGCCGCGTCAGTTGCGGCCTGGCTCCCTTTCAATGTGCTAGAGGTAGCCCAGTTGTTCGGCCAGCGGAACAGCACTTTGCATAAGCGAGCTGGCCTCGTTCTGCTTTCCGTCGTCCCAGGCTCGAAGCGCGGCCTGTAGCAAGTCTTCCAATGGCGCGGGCGGTGGCTGCTGGATCGTGTCAAACAATAAGCGGATCTCAGCGCTGGCGGCGGCGTAGCGCTCCTGGATGAGGGCGATACCAATCAATGGCCATCTGCCGGTCCACATAAAAGCGTTGGTCCTGAACAGTTGATAGCGATCTTGCAATAAAGCGGCGCGACCATAGCTCTCAGCCTGCTCCAGGTCGCCGGCGCGCCAGGCCAGCCAGGCCTGGTGGCCGCTGAAGATACTATTCTGCTGGGCCACGCCCGCAGCCTGGGCCTGCACGAGTAGCTGACGCATAGCCTCCACCTGGCCACGCCGCCTGTAGACCAGCGACAAAAAGGTCAGGCAGTTGTTCTGCAGCCAGGCATTGCCGGTGCGTTCACCTATCTGTAGTGCCGCGTTCAGCTGTTCTTCCGCTTCATCGAACTGGGAGGCGCACCAGAGGCCGATACCCAGTACCGTCAGGTCAATGCCGCGCTGCGCCTCGTCGGCGCTCGGCTCCAGGGCCGCCAGCCTCTCACGCCAGGCAATTATACGCTGCGCCGGGATCACGTAGCGCTCGTGCACCGCGTTATAGATGCCGATCGATTCAGCCAGCAGTCTACGTTGCCTGGGGCTACCATGCTGCTCGACCAGCGGCCGGGCTTTCTCAATGGCGGCCAGCATATCTTCAGCCGAGTTTCTCCGGGGCCAGATGTGGGCAAACTGAAGTGCGATCCATTCCTCGCGCCACTCTGGAGTATCGTGGTCTGCCATGGCATGTAAAATGCGTTCGGCCTCCATAAATTCCGGCTGGGCATGGACTCGCCAGCTGTCCAGATCCTGGTCGACCGCAAACACCCAGGTAGTGGCCAGTTTCCAGTGCAAGCGGGCTCGCCAGAATTCAGCCGCCAGCGGAATGGCGGTCAGCGCCTGCTGATATGCTTTCCGGGCCTCTTCAAAGGCATTTATTTCAGCCAGTACATCTCCCAGCGCCACATAGACGCTGGCCATAGTCTCCCAGGCGACCTTTGGCGTTCCTGGCCCCGGCTGCGGCGTTGAGAACAGCGAGACCGCCCGTTCCAAAGCATAGCGGGCTTCGCTGTGTGCATAGAGGCGGCTGGCAGCCGTGGCGGCCCGTTGATAAAAAGTGATGGCCTGGCCGACGCTGCCTGCCTGCTCATAGTGGGCGGCGATCTGTCCGCTAATACTATCCAGTTCCTCGCTATAGAGAGCTTTGAGGGCTTCGGCGACGCGCTGGTGCAGCAGGCGGCGCTGGATGGGGCTGAGCGAGACATAGATCTGCTCACGCAGCTTGCCATGGCTGAAATCATAGGCGTTGGGCGTACCCGCCGCCTGCTCGCGCACCATTCGGCGTTGCCACAGTTCATCCAATCCCAGGACGACGCTCTCTTCCTCCTTGCCACTGGCCCGGGCCAGAACCGGGAAGGTAAACTCGCGTCCGATGACGGCGGCCACGTTGGCGATCTCGCGGGCCCGGGTGGAGAGTTGCGCCAGGCGCGCGGCCAGGACCCCCTGGACCGATGATGGCAACGTTGAGGCGGTCGCGGAAACCAGGGTCGCGCTCCGCCCTCCTTTGAAGATACATCCAGTGGCCGCTCCAGCAAGCCGGCCTGGGCGAGCTCAACTACGAAGTAGGGATTGCCTTCGCTCTCTCGATACAGGGTAGCACGCTTGGCGGCATCGAGCGGTCGACCCAGGATCGCTTCTGCCAGGGAGATTGTATCGGTCGGGGCAAGTGGCTCCAGTGGGAGCTCGGTCAGCAGTCCGTCACGCTGGAGCGCTGACAGCAAGGTCGCCAGCGCTGGCGTGGGCGCAGTCTCCTCTGCACGTACAGTTGCTACCACCAGGAGCCGGGCAGTGGGCGCAAACTGAAAAAGATATTGGATCCACTGCAGGGTCTCCTCATCACACCATTGCATATCATCCAGCAAGAGCAGGAGCGGCTGCGGACCAGCGAGCAGGACGCGGGCCAGGGCCGCGAAGAAGTGCTGGCGCTGCCATCCCTCGGTCATAGCCACCGGAGGCGAGAGTTGGGGATGCGCGGTCAGTACCTCGGGAAGCAGGCGCGCAACCTCTGTACGTACAAGCGGATCGAGCTTTGCGAGATTGGGCTGGAGCGCTTCACAGCGCAGCCAGGAGGGAATTGGGGCATACGCCAGTTGTCCGAGCGCGGCATAACAGCGCGCCCGGGCCGTCGCTATGCCCATACGGGTGACCCACAGATCCAATTCGTTCGCCAGCCGGGTTTTGCCGATACCGGTTTCACCACTCAGCATCACCAGTTGAGCACTGCCCGCTTGCAGTCCGTCAATGCCACCCGTGGCCTTGCGCCATACCTTCTGTAATTGGCGCCACTCTTCCTTACGCCCCAGCAGCGGGATGGCCGTTCCACGTTTGAGCGCTGACTCGTTGGGGGGGCGCTTCATTGCGGCTTCCAGCTGCTCGGGCTGCATCAGCGTCTCATAGATGGCCTGCGTAGCCGCGCTCGGCTCGGCCCCCAGTTCTCGCTCTAACAATCTGACACAGGTATGATAAGTGCGCAATGCCGTGGCACGCTCCCCACTCAAAGTATACAGGCGCATCAGCCGTCCATAGCTCGCCTCATGCAAAGGCTCCAGGCGCAAAAGCTGTTGAGAGACCGCGATGGCCGCCGTATAATCACATTCCTGTTCCAGCAGGCTTCCCAGCTGCTCCGCCGCCCGCAGAAACGCCTGGTGCCAGCGATCGCGCTCAGGCAAGATCCACTCATCATAGCAGCCCGGCAGCAAATCGCCGCGATAGAGCTGCATCACCCGCTCCAGGGCCGAACGGCGTGCCTGCGTATCTCCGACCTGCTCCGCCTGCTGCGCCTCGACCAGGGCCTGTTCCAGCTCTTGCACATCCAGCTTAAAACTATCCTCGCCCAACGCCGGTACCCACTGCACACTGCGCCGCTCGATCGCCAGAAACTGCTCGGCATGCGGCAAAGCCTGCCGCAAATGATACAGCAACTGGCGCAGATTCGTATGGGCCTGCGCTTCCAATGAGTCCGGCCACAACAAAAAAGCCAGGTGCGCTCGATCCTGCGGCGCGCGCCGATGCAGCAACAGATAGGCCAGCAAAGCCTGCACCCGTGGCACCAGCACCGTCGTCAGCGGCCTCTCACCCTCCATCACCAGAAAATCCCCCAACAAAGAAATATACAAAGCAGGCATCACCAGCAGTATCCTTTCTCAACCAAAGGTGACCTTCATGGGCAAGACTTTCAACTTACGCTAGAGAAGGAAATGAATAGCATGCTTTTCAATAGCAAGCAATATGAAAAGCACAAAGCTAGTTTGCTCTGGTTTAACTGGTCAGCATATATAGCAGCTTATTTATGTATATTTATGTGATTCTAACATAGAATATATGTTTAGCGCCAGAAGCTCTTCCTCAATTATCATGCCCCACTGCTGACCACGCCTGCCACTGGCAGCGCGTTGTTCAAGCACTGCGCGCCAGCTCATGTCATATCAATCCCTTAGATGGCTCCTATTTTTTTGCGCCAGGTGGCCCTTTCCTCAGCTCCACGTTCCTGGTAGTATATGCCCAGAAACAAACCTCTACCAGAAGGAAAGGGAAAAAGATGTTAGCCTATGTTTTCTGGCACCAGCGTGCCAAACAGACCGACCAGACAGAGTATCAGCAAAAATTAGTAGCCTTCCACCAGATATTGCAGCAGCGGCATCCACAGGGCTTCTTATTTTCGATGGTACTGGAATTCGAACAACTGCCATGGATGGGGGTGGGCCTGGAGGCCTACGAAGACTGGTATGTGGTCGAAAACTCGGCGGCACTCGATCCACTGGACGAGGCAGCGGTAAGCGGCATCTGCCGCGACCCCCACAATCAGGTTGCGCGCCTGGCCGGCAACGGCACCGGTGGCCTCTATCGCTTCAAACAAGGCAGCTTCGACCACTCCCAGCTCTCCCAAATCCGCTCCACGACCTGGTTCAACAAACCAACCGGCATGAGCTACGAAAGACTATACGAAATACTGCGACAGCAGAACATCGAGCAGCAAGGGCCTTATGGCAACGCCAGATGACAATGGGCCAGCCCTGGAATACTGCCTGCATAGCCCCAACAACCAGCCTGCCCTGAAAGAGATCCAACATATCCAGGTTGCCGCCCGCCCCATCTTTACACCCACTCCACACCTGAAAGATGTCCATTCTCTGGACGAACATTAAATGGCCCTGCCACCGGACAGACGGCCTCACACATAATTGAGAGATGTGCTATGCTAAAGCTAATAGATATACAATCTGTTAATTAATGTCCGCACAATGTTTCTAAATAAGAAAGAAGGTAAACGATCATGGAGGTATTTGAAGCGATTCGCACCGTACTGGCCGTGCGCCAATTTCAGGATAAGCCGATTCCAGAAGAGATTATTCATGAAATTGTTGAAACCGGTCACCTGAGTGCCAGTAGCATGAACGGTCAGCCCTGGCACTTCATTGTCGTGCAGGATAAAGAGACGCTACGCCAGCTGGCACCCCTGGCCCGCACTGGCCCCTACATTGAGCAGGCACCGCTGGCGATTGTGGTTGCCATGGAAGCCAGTCCATTTGCCGTCTCGGACGGTAGCCGGGCCATTCAATCCATGATACTGACCGCCTGGTCGCATGGTATCGGCTCCAACTGGGTCGGCTTCAACAACCTGGACCAGGTCCGTCCCTTGCTTGGTATTCCCGAAGACATCAGCGTCCTGGCCGTTATCCCTTTCGGCTATCCGGCCTCGGCGAGCAGCAAGGGCGTCAAGAAAAGGAAGCCGCTCAGCGAGATCGCCCATCGCGAGCGCTGGGACCAGCCGTTCTCCTAAGCTGGCAAACTCCACGACAAGAAGCGCGCCTGGTATCGATACCAGGCGTGCTTCTTGTCGCTTTGCGCTATGAAACCTTGGTAGTGCAGATCCTCGGTATCACGCTGCTTAAATAATAAGAAGCGTGATACCAGGAACAGATTTAATCGTCTGCTAGCTGCCTGGCTTCACGGGCCAGCACAGCCATCAGGGGCGCGTCCCGCTGTGCGTCGGCCTGGGGCAGGTATGGATTGACGTTGTAGTTGTTGTCGGACCAGTCGGCAAGTTGCCAGATATTGCTACCGGCTCCCCCGGCCCGGTAGAAGGTATCCAGCATATCCTTATACCATGTGACGCGGGTCGCTGCATAGGCAGGATCGCTCGGCTGTAGCTGCTTGCCGGATGGATCATAGACGGGCTGGGCGCGGTCGATGCCATATTCCTCCATGACGACTGGCTTGCCACGCTGTAAGCCTGCTTTGGTGATGCCAGTGATCAGCTGCCGCGTCTGCTCAAGCGTCAGATTAGCCCACGAGGCGTTGGGATATGGATGGAAGGTGAAGAAATCGATACCGGGCACGTCTTGCGCCATGACCGGCGAGTTTCCGTTCCCCTCCTGGGTACCACCCCACTGAATGCCTTTGCCATTGGGTCCGGTCGGGACAAAGCTGTGTCCCTCAAATCCGTCGGTTACCATGTGCTGGGGGTCCAGACCCTTGACATATTTACTCATCATATCGACCCAGTTGCGCAAAGTGTTGCCGCTGGGATCACAGTATTGATGCATGGGGGTCGGATCATCGCTGCAGTCGACGCGTGGCTCGTTCATCAACTCCCAGGCGAATACGGTAGGATCATTTTTGTAGGCGACGCCGGTAACGGTGTTGACCCGGTTGACCAGGTGCGCGACGTACTGCTGGTAGAGGGCTTTCGCCTGCGGATCAGTGAAGAATTGCAGCTTGTTCGTCAGGCCCAGCCATTTGGTCTCCTGCTGAATGCCGCCGTAATCTCCCCAGTAGTTATCCATGGTCAGGATGACGCGCATATGATGGCGTTGCGCGCTGGCCATGATGTAGTCGAGCTTCTGGAAAGTGGCTTCGTTATACTGACCGGGGCCGGTCTCGAAGGCGCTGGAGTCCGCGCTGCTATCAAAGGCCCAGGTGCGCAGGACCGATAGGCCGTTACGCTCGGCCTCCAACATCTGGCGGTCAATCTGCTGCTGCCAGGGGATAACGGTGCCTTTGAGCAGGATGTTGCCCTCACTGGTCTGCTCGTTGTGGGCTACCGTCTGGTCGGTGCGAGTGAAAAGGTCGTATTCGTTCCAGCCGACGTAGCGGAATTGGGTGTGGCCATCTACGAACCGGGTCTTATTGGCATGCACGATGTTCGCCGGGCGGTCGTGGTTCGCCACCAACACATCCACCAGGTCGCTGACCGTGAACCGGGCATCGCGCACGACTACTTTGAACGTCTGTACCCCATCTTGCAGCTCATGTGTATTGAGCTCGGCAGCATAGACGCCTGCTGCAGTCGTCGTCATAGGGACGGTCTGCCCGGCCGCCTGTAACTTCACGGACTTCAAGGCAAAGCGTGGGTCGGCCTTCACCTGTGCGCTGACGGTTACCTTCCCCTTCAATTGCTGGTCAAAGGTGGGGGTAGTGATATGTACCTGAAGCTGGCTATCCTGCACCAGCACACTGGTCTGGCTGGTCGTGGTCGCTCCAGTTGAGTCAGTAGCGCTGATCGTCAGCGTCTTCAGTCCATCCCCCTCTTTCCACAGATCCCATGCGCCAGTGTAGATATTGTTGGCGCTATCGAAGGTCAGGGTACCAGACTGCGTAGCCGTTTTAAAGGTCACGCTGCTGATCTGCCGTCCGATGGAGGGGGTGACGTGGGCCTGGATCGTGTAGGTCTGCCCCTGTGGGACAGAGAGAACATCGTCCGCCTGGGGTGCGGCTGTACGGATCACAGGCTGTGTCGTCGGCACAAAGCGCACGTTATCAAAATAGACGGGTCCACTATAGGTGGCTCCCCGACCAATGGCGCGCAAGAGGAATTCTTTGGCGGTCGTGAAATAATTGCCTGCGTTCGGGAAGTCCTGACTGGTCGGGCTGATGTCGAAGGTGACTGTGTTCCAGCCTACCTGGAGCGGTTTGGGATTGGCCGCTGGCAACCAGGGATCATTGAAGACCAGGTCGGTCGATACATTGGCAACCGGGGAATAGACATCATAAGTGATCGCTGAATAGGCGCTAAGGTCAACCGGATTATAATTATCAATGACCTTATCTACGCCCGCCTGGTCCCAGCTGCCACCGGTAAAACTCACGGGTAAAGCCAGGCTATTCGCCCCTTCAGAATGCTGGGCGGAACTTTGTGTGGGCTGCCCCGCATTGGCGCCTAGCCAGCTCGGCGCGGTAAACCCATCACTACCATCCTCGAAACCATAGAACAGCGAGGTATCAGCATGTGCTGATCCCGCCTGCCCAAATAAACCTGTACCTAGCAACGCCAGCCCACAGGCCAGCGCACAGAGCATACCACCAATACGACGATGTCGCTTCATGCTCTCCATACTCCTTTCGCTGAGTCCAAATAACCAGACTCCATAGGATCATGCAAACATTGCATTGCTAAAGTTGATTTCTACCGAGAAATCATGTAGAGCGTAACCATAATAGAAAAGAGAATTGGACATTCACCAACGTGGATATCCGTACAGACATACATACATTCAACATATTCAATGAAATAACTTGCCAATTCATTGATACACCGTGACAAAAATCAAGTATTTCAATGTACAATCAATAGTAAGCTAAAGTAGCATAATAAGTCAAGTGCCAAAAATTACCACATGATCTTCACTTATCTCCTGTTAATTTTCAAGCATATTACCATTAGCATCACCTGATTCTGCTATATCAATGCAAAAAACGAGCGAAATCCCCTCGTTTTTCCAATGAATTCACAATACGTTCATTGAAACAGACAATACATCGGGCGCAACAATAAAAACGATCTGTATAGGTTCGGGGCTTGTCCCCGATTGCCGCCCGGTAGGGCGGCCCGGTATCCTCACCACGCGGTTGCTTGTCTCTGACACCTCGGACCACGCGGTGCCCAAATACGGACGCTGCTTTTGGGCACCGCGTGAAGGAAAGGGTCATGCTATGAGGCACCCCAGCGCTGGGATACGGGGCCGCCAGCTCTGCGGAGGGCGGCAATCGGGGACAAGCCCGAACCTATACAGATCGTTATTCTTGTTGCTTTTTCGAGCTGGTAAATTAAAAGCGGCGACAAGCCCCGCACGTCCAGGTCGCTGCATAGAATCTCAGGTTGTTTTAAATGAGGGACATTGGGGCTGGCACTCGCTTTTTCGTTTCTGGGCTGCGGCTGGCCTGAGCAATGAGGGGCCAGCCTTTTTGTATATTGGGTACGCCAGGTTTCCAGGTAGTCAGTTCGCGGAAGCGGCGATTGGAGACGCGCTGGCTCCGCGTTATCAGGTCCGAGGCAATCCCCGACATCATTTTTATGACGCCGTTGGGGATGCGGAACAGACGTTTTTTCCCGACGCTTTGCGCTAATGCGGCCGCAAATTCATCACGGGTAGCCGGTTCATCATCAACAATATCGTATATGCCGGCCGGGACCTCGGTTAGAGCAATAACGATGGCGCGAGCGGCGTCCTCCAACCAGATATAGGACAGGTACGCATCTCGCGGACCCGGCAACATCGCCAGACCTTTTTGCGCCATGTGAAATTGTTCCAGTGCCGAAGGTATCTCTGGCCCATACAGGTTGCCCATGCGCAGCACGATCCCACGCCGCTGTCCTTGCGTGAAACGGGCCACTTCAGCCTCCGCATCAATGGTTGCCTGCTGGGTCACATGGGATTGCACCGGGGTTGAGGATGCATCGATCCAGCGACCACCACTATCAGGATAGACATAATAGAAGCTGGGATAGATCACGGTCTGTACCCCAACCGCCAGGGCTGCGTCAACCAGGTTGCGCATACCATCGCGGCGAATGCGATCATTTTCCTGCCACGCGGCCGCCTTCCCCATCTGCGAGGTCGCGGGAATTTTGGTTGCCAGGTGCACGATAGCATCGATCTTCATGTCACGCAGTACCCGGGTGAGCGCTTCCGCGTCAAAAAGATTCACTGTAACAGGTTCCGCGCCCAGTCTTCGCACGACTAGCGCGTTTTCCTCCGAACGACTCAGGGCATAGACTTTATGACCGGCCTCGATCAGCAGTCGCACAACTGCTTCCCCAATACACGTGTAGCGCCAGTAACAAAAATGTTCATTTATCTTCTCCTTTTTGTTTCTATATCATTCCTGCCCAGATACCTCTCTGAACACCTCTAAAAAGGAGACAACTGACCCGTGAGAATGTGACATCCTCCCTCCTTCAATCAGGGCTATTTATATGTGTGGAGTGCGTTTGGTGGGCGGCCGCAGCCGCCCACCAAACGCACTCCACACTCCCAACCCGGCTCCGCAGGCGCCAAAAAGGAACTTTGAAAACCCTGTGTTTCAATAAAAAAACTTGTGGATTAGTTTGAGGTGAACTATGATAGCTTTATCAAAGATACATAACACCTAATGAGGAGAAGCTTCGTGAATACCGCAGTAGATTCTTTTCAGGAGTATCGCCCACTCCTGTTCTCGATCGCGTATCGCATGACCGGGAGTGCGAGCCAGGCTGAAGATATGGTCCAGGATACATATCTGCGCTATCAACAGGCTGATACCACCACCATCCATTCACTGAAATCGTTTCTCACCACCATTGTCGTTAACCTCTGCCTCAACTATTTGAAATCGGCCCATGTCCAACGGGAAGAGTACAGCGGGATATGGCTCCCCGAGCCGCTGCTCACCTCCACGCTAGCAGAGGAGTCGCCAGACATCAGGCTTGAGCAACAGGAGTCGATCTCCCTGGCCTTTCTCGTTCTACTGGAGTCCTTGACGCCCCGGAGCGCGCTGTCTTTCTGCTTCACGAGATATTTGACTACTCCTTTACCGAGATCGCTGACATCATTGAGAAGAGTCCGCAGAATTGCCGCCAGCTCTTTCATCGCGCAAAAAAGCATGTGAGCGAGAAACACCAGCGCGTGACGGTCGCGCCAGAAATCCACCGTCAACTCACGGCCTCTTTTGTCGCCGCATGCCAGTCCGGCGATCTCACCACGCTCACTGAATTGCTGGCCAGCGACGTAACCGCCTGGGCCGATGGTGGTGGTAAGGTACACGCGGCTCCCTATCCAGTTTCTGGTCGCGAGCTTGTTGCAAAGCTGTTCATCACACTTATGAGCAAGGTGCCAGCGAACCACCAGCTCGCTATCGAAGAGGTGAACGGTGCGCCTGCCCTCATCTCCCAGAGTGGCCCACAACTCAACTGGATATTGGCGCTTGATATCTCGAACGGCCACATCACAGGCCTGCGCAGCATCCTCAACCCGACAAACTGACCTTCATACAACACCAACTAAAGCAACAATAAAACACGATGCGTACAGGTTCGGCCATAGGTGCCAGGGCAGCCTGACACTTATGGCCGAACCTGTACACGTCTCTTTTCCTGGCTTTCATTGAATATCCTGGCAAGAGGCTCCGCATGTTACAAATGTTCCTTGACAGAAAAAAGATGAGGCATTACACTATGGCTATAGTAGTTATATTTTACTACTCAATTCTTGTAAAGGAGTTCATAGCGTATTTCAGTAGTAATATAGATGAGTTTTCCACAAAATCTCACACTGGCACTCGACTTGTGCCATAAACCAGGGGTATTTGTGCTCGATCAACAACAATAAATACCCATCTCACTCAATCACCTATACCAAAAATACCCTGCCATGCACTGATATACGTTCAAAGATATGATGCTTTGAATGCGCGTATATTCGAGAAATACAAAAATTCACCCTCGGTGTTCCATACACCCGGGGAATAGTTTTTTATTTCCGTAAATTTGAATACGTAACGAAGGAGTTACAGGACATGATAGGTACAATGCTAGGTCGACGTGACTTCTTGAAGCTAGGGCCGGTACCCTGACTGGTATCGCTGCCTTGAGTCTCTCAGGTTGTGGAAGTGGATCAGACGCACAGGCAAGCGCCTCTTCGCTTCAATTCTCCTTCTGGGGTTCTTCTGTCCGCGCCGGTCTGACCACAAAAGCCGTTCAGCTATTTGAACAGAGCAATCCTCATACCACGATCTCTACGTGGTTTTCGAGCTTCGGTTCGTACTGGCCTAAACTGGCCACGCAAATCTCCGGTGGTAGCGCTCCCGATCTCATCCAGATGGACATGCGCTATATCGATCAATACGTGCGTAAGGGGCTGCTGCTCGATCTATCGAAATACATTCCCCAAACAATTGATCTACACGATTTCAATCAGCCCTTGCTCAAAGGGAGTGAGGCAGACGGTCGTGTTTATGGTGTCCCCTTTGGGGGAAACTTCACCAGTATGTTCTATAATACGACCCTTTTCGAGAAGGTTGGCTACCAGCTACCAACCGGGTTCAATGACTGGACCTGGGATGAGATGAAGCAGGTGTCGCAGCAGATCGTGAAGGCGGCGGGTCCGGGCGTCTACGGTACAGATGATGCTAGTAGCAATATCGGTGCCTTTGAGGTCTTTATCCGCCAACGTGGAAAGGAATTATATACTCCAGATGGGCAGCGTGCTTTTAATAAGCAGGATGTCCTGGAATGGTTTAGCTATTGGAGTGATATGCGTCGTGCTGGCCTCTGCATTCCACCCGATTTGTCGGTACAGTATAGTGGAGCGACTCCTGCCCTGACCACGATTGTGGCGGGAAAAGCTGCCATTAATATCAGTACATCCAATCAGATCCAGGCCTTCCAGGCTGCGACCCCACGAAACTGGGATTGTATTCAACGCCGGCCGCAGCGGGTGTGAAGGATACCGGGAACTATCTCAAAGCTTCAATGCTGCTCAGTGCCTCGGCTTCGACCAAAAATCCCGCTCTAGTGACGAAATTCATTAATGCGATCTTTAATGATCCGACGATCGTCAAGGCGTTAAAGATCGAGCGTGGCATTCCAGGCTCAGCCAGGGCGCAGGCGCTACTCAAACCAGGCCTGAAACCTGCGGACCTTCAACAACTCACGATGACCAATCAGCTGGCCGCGATCACGCGTCCAAAGATGGTGCTTGATCCTCCAGGTGCGGGCGAGGTCAGCGATCTGCTGGTTCTGATTGCTCAGGGCCTGGGGTTTGGCAAGATGAGTGTTGCCGATGCGGCCAACACGTTTGTGGTACAGACAGATAAGGCGCTAGAAAGGGATGGTGTGTAAGTATGAGCAGTGTTATACAGCCACAACAGACACCAGCGATGACGCAATCCAAACAGCCTAAAAGAAAGATCACGTCCAGCCGGGCGCGCAAAGAGAACCTGGTGGGCTACCTCTTTATGCTGCCCTGGTTTGTGGGCTTAATCGCCCTGACGATCGGGCCGATGCTCGGTTCTCTCTACCTTTCCTTCACCAGCTACGACTTGCTGTCGGCTCCACGTTGGATCGGTCTGCAGAATTATGGCGCCATGCTCTCCGACATCCGCTTTTTGGATGCCATCAGGGTTACCGCCATCTACGTGCTGCTCTCGGTTCCTCTCAAGCTTATTTTCGCCCTGTTCGTTGCAATGATCCTGAATAAGGGATTGCGCGGACTGGCCCTGTATCGCTCCATCTACTACGTTCCGTCGCTGCTGGGCGGTAGTGTGACGATTGCGATTCTGTGGCAGCAGATATTTGGCAAGGACGGGATTATCAATGCGGGCCTGGGACTGCTCGGTTTCCACAATCTGGGGAGCTGGGTGGCCAATCCGAATACGGCCCTCTTTACGCTGATTATCCTGGCTATCTGGCAGTTTGGCTCGCCTATGCTTATCTTTCTGGCCGGCCTCAAGCAGATTCCGCAGGAGATGTACGAAGCCGCCAATATCGATGGCGCGAGTGCCATCAAGCGCTTCTTCAGCATCACGATACCGATGCTGAGCCCGATCATCTTCTTCAATCTGGTGTTGCAGATGATCAGCGCCTTCCAGGCCTTTACGCCTGCCTTTATCGTCAGTAATGGCGGTGGTGGACCCTACGATTCCACCTTGTTCTACACGCTCTACATTTATTTGCAGGGCTTTGGCTACTTCCACATGGGTTATGCCTCGGCGATGGCGTGGGTACTCCTGCTCATCATTGCGATCTTTACGGCTGTAGCGTTCCGTTCATCCAAACTCTGGGTGTTCTATCAGGATGAGAGGTAGGTAAGTGATGAAAAGCTATTCAGTTGAGCGCCGACCAGCCAATTGGTCTAAGCTGCTGCTGCACATTATCCTCATTATTGGGCCGTACTGATGTTATATCCCTGGTGTGGATGTTGAGCGCTTCATTTAAGCCGAACAACCTCATCTTTAGCAACGCCAGCCTGTTGCCGCAACAATTTACGCTCAAGAACTACACCACCGGTTGGATGGCTCTGGGCACACCGTTCAGTACCTTCTTCTGGAACTCGCTGCTGGTATGTATCGGCGCCGTCATCGGTAATGTCATTTCCTGCTCGATGGTCGCCTATGCGTTCGCGCGGCTAAACTTCAAGTTCAAACCGCTCTGGTTCGCCATCATGCTCAGCACGATTATGTTGCCCTACCACGCCATCGTGGTGCCGCAATACATCCTTTTCAAGAGTATCGGCTGGATCAACACATTCCTGCCCTTGATCGTGCCCAAGTTCCTGGCCACGGACGCCTTTTTTATCTTCCTGCTCGTGCAGTTTATCCGTGCCCTGCCACCTGAACTGGATGAGTCGGCCCAGATCGACGGCTGCGGACCCATCCAACTCTTCTGGCGCGTCATCTTGCCGCTGGCCAAGCCCGCGCTGGCCACGACCGCGATCTTCACCTTCATCTGGACCTGGGGAGACTTCTTCACCCAGCTGATTTTCCTGAACAACCAGAGCAGTTTCACGTTCCCGGTTGCCCTGAATTCCTTCCTGGATAGCACCGGAGTATCACAATACGGGTCGCTCTTCGCCATGTCGCTGCTGGCGCTCGTCCCGATCCTGATCTTCTTCCTGCTATTCCAACGCCTCCTAACCGAAGGCATCAGCACCACCGGCCTCAAAGGCTAACAAACTATTCACGACACATGTGTATTGCTTATCCGAAAAGGGATAAGCAATACACATGATCCTCCACATATGCGACGTCTCCGGATGATGGGAGACGTAACATGTTGAATAAAACATTTACTTCATTCAATATTACATATACAATTATCGCTTTCGATATGTTATAATTGTGGAGCATGCTTTGCTTGCCTATCATCATGAACGCACCTCATTACTTCTCCATAGCTGTTACGCCTATATGTATAATCGCCATGTCCAGTCCAGGATAATTGAGTAAGGATACGCAATGAACAAATCCGTTCTGCCAGCTGGCAGCCTGAGCTTTATTCCTTATGTGATCAAGCCAGACTTTGTGAGTGGTCCCGAGAATGAGAAGCTGCGCTATGCGGCCGAGTTGGGGCGCCTGGTTGTGCCGGAGAAGCGTAGCGATCCTGCCAGCAATACGATTGAGCTGGCGTTTATCCGTCTTAAAAGTACCGCTAAACAGCCAGGGCCGCCGCTGGTGTTTCTGGCCGGTGGCCCTGGTATCCCCGGGACCGATGGGACACGCTACGAGGGTTTTGTGCCGTGGCTGGCAGCTCTACGCGAGGTTGGGGATGTCATTATGCTGGATCAGCGTGGCACCGGTCTGTCACTGCCGCGGCTGGATTGTTTGGAGCGCTGGGACCTCCCCCTCGACCAGCCGGGCTCGCGGGCCGAGCTGTTACGTATCGGGCGGGAACGCTGCCGGGCCGCGGCCGCCTTCTGGCAGGAACAGGGAGTAGACCTCTCTGGCTATACAACTGTGGAGAGCGCGGACGATGTGGAGGATCTGCGCCGGGCGTTGGGGGTTGAGCGCATCAATCTGTATGGTGCTAGCTATGGTTCGCACCTGGCCCTGGCCACGATCAAGCGCCATGGCGCCCATATCTCGCGGGCCATCATCGCGCTGGTCGAGGGTCTGGACCACACCATCAAGTTGCCCGGCAATGTCCAACGCCACCTGGAGCTGCTTAACCAGCTCGTACAGCAAGATCCTCGCCTAAACACCAGGATTCCTGATCTGCTGACCCTGATGCAATCGGTCCTCGATCGACTTGAGGCGCAGCCAGTGACGGTTGAGGTCCTTAATCAGCAAACGGATGAGCCGGTGAAGGTCTGCGTGGGTAAGTTCGATCTCCAGCTCATCACCGCCCAGGGGATTGGTACGCGAGATTTTATCAGCCAGCTGCCGGCTCGCTACTACACCATGTCCCAGGGAGACTTCTCCTGGCTGGCTGGCGAGGTACTCCTGAGCCGCCAGGCCTGGCTGGATAGCGCCATGTCCTTTGTGATGGACTGTGCCTCTGGCCTATCGGAGGAGCGAGCCGCCCGTATCCGCCAGGAGGCCCCCAACACCTTGCTTGAGGACTGCATCGATCTACCGTGGCCCGACATCGCCGACGCCTGGGGCAATCCCGATCTAGGACCCGCTTTCCGTGCCCCTTTCCAATCGGAGGTCCCGGCACTCTTCATCAGCGGCACCCTGGATGGTCGCACTCCAATTAGCAACGCCGAAGAGGTCTGCGCTGGCTTCGCCAATGGCCAGCACCTCATCGTCAACGGTGGCACCCACTCCACGCCCCAGCTGATCCACGTCCCCGGCGTCACCCGGAGCATGATCGAATTCCTGCAAGGCCAGCCCATCACAACACTCACCGCCAGCACACCCTTCGCATTCGCTCCCCTACCATGATTGCCGAGGGAGGCAACCAGCGCACACCTATCGAGCCATGGCCCGCCTTTTTTAAAGGCAACCATAACCACGAATTGTACGTGCGAGGCTTGTCCCAATACCATTGAGATATGAAGAATTTGAGCTCAGAAGCATGGGATGGGAGCCTGCCCTCTTTTTCCCCTTCCCATACGAAAAAACAACACGAAGAACGAATGGTATAGGTTAGGCCCTGTAGGTGCGAGGCTTGCCCTAGCTTGCCGCCCCGGCGGCCCCGTATCCCAGCGATAGGGTGCTTCGTGGCATGATCCTTTCCTTCACGCGGTGCCCCAACACGGACCATCCTTTTGGGCACCGCGTGGAGCGAGGTCTCAGAGACAAGCAACCGCGTGGTGAGGAGACCGGGCCACCCTATCGGGGTGGCAATCGGCCGCTGAGGGCCGAACCTATGCGATTCTCTTTTCTTTCTGCCTGGTTGCTCAATGAAAGGCCCTGCTTTTGACGCTTCAGCTCGAAAAATGAGAAAAAACGAATTTATTTTTTAACGTCGGCGCTGGAGCACCATGGGCATGCCGCCTTTTGGGCGCAGGGTGATCAGTGGCTCGGTCTGGACGTGGTGGCCGGAGACCAGTTGGGCGCGCCACTGTTGGATAGGATGGCCAGGGCCAGCTCGGCTTCCATCCAGGCGAAGGCTTCGCCGATGCAGAGCCGGGGACCACCCCCAAAGGGGAAGTAGGCGTATCTGGGCCGGCCAGCGCGCGCCTCGGGTGTCCAGCGCTCAGGATCAAAGCGCAACGGATCGGGATACCAGCGTGGATCGTGGTGCACGACGTACTGGCTCATGATCAGTAGCGAGTTGGCGGGTATGCTGTACTGGCGCACCCGGTACTCTTCCACGGTGCGACGACCAATGGTCCAGGCCGGTGGATAGAGGCGCATGGCTTCAGTCAAGACCATTTCGGTGTAGGTCAGTCGGGACACATCTTCAAGGGTGGGCAGGCGACCAGACAGCACGCTATCTACTTCGTGCTGCAGCTTTTCCGCGACCTCGGGATGCTGGGAAAGCAGGTACCAGGTCCAGGTCAGGGCATTGGCGGTTGTCTCGTGCCCGGCCACAAACAGGGTCATTACCTCGTCACGCAACTGGGTATCGTCCATGCCGGTGCCGTCGCCCTCCTCGTCGCGTGCCAGCAAGAGCATCGAGAGCAGGTCTCCCGATCCTCACCAGACGCACGCCGCTCGTCGATAATGCGATACACAATGGCGTCCATCTGGGCTCGGGCCTCAAGGCGCCTCTTCTTGCTCGGCAGCGGCAAATACTCAAGCAACATATCCAGTGGATTAAAACGGCTGGCCCCACCCATTTGCAGCAACGGGGTCAGGGCCTCGCGCACCGCCTCAGTATCATCCTCAACCTGAGCCCCGAACATCGTCTGCGCAATAATCGCCAGGGTCAGGCCCATCATCTCCTGCGCCATATCTACCTGCATACCATCCTGCCAGCGACCACTGAGGCGCCGGGTATACTCGACCATGGTCTGGGCATAGCTCGCGATCCGCTGGCGATGGAAGGCCGGCTGTATCAGGCGCCGTTGATGTTTATGGAACTCCCCCTCGCTACGCAACAGACCATTCCCCCCCACCGGCTGGCGCAGGGCATCCGGCTTACGCATCTGCTGCTGCCGCACCACCAGTACATCCCGAATATCCTCCGGATTACTCAACAGGTAAGCATCCTGTTTGCCCAGCTTCACATGGGCGACATCCCCATAAGTCTGGAACAGCCGCTGGAGCGCGCTAAGCGGATCACGCCTCATGCTAAGCATGAAGCGGCCATTCTCGGGAAATTGTAGGCCGGGTATCTTCTCACCAGTGTTTTCTGCGATATGCTGTGCCATAAACACGACTCCTCTATTGGATCAGGCGCACTTCAGTCATCATCGGCGCATGAGATATGCTATACTAGCCATAAGCGCAATATTTTTAGGTTCTTTACCCTAATCACAATCAGATTATAGGTTGATTCCCCTAATTTGTCAAGCTAAGCTAGAAGGTAGATGGAGCAATGCAGGCATCAGCTGGTTCTCGTTCCCGGCGCCAGGGCGGAGAGCGGCGCAAGAAGACGCGCGATCTCATCCTTGAGGCTGCGCGCACGTTATTCAATGAGCAGGGTGAGGCCAATGTTACGCTGGCCCATATAGGAGAGCATCTCGGCATCAGTGAAGGCAACGTCTGGTATCATTTCCGTACCAAACATGATTTAATTGTGGCCCTCTTTGCTGAATTGCAAGCCAACGTGCGCGCCAACCAGCAACAGGACCTCAACGAGCTCGGTCAGGCCAATAATTTGCGCGGCATGCTGGTGCGCGGCTTTCAATTGATGTGGGAGTATCGCTTCCTCTTCCGCGATCACATCAACTGGGCGACGGCCCAGCGCGAAGTCTATCAGCAACTGGTCGAGTTGACCAACCAGGACACGACTTCATCGAACGAGTGCTCGAACGCATGGCCCAGCTCGAACTGCTCACGATTGAAGCAGCCCAAATCCCGCTGCTGGCCACCAACATCTGGATCATCAACCGCTACTGGATCGACTACTGCCAGACGCGCAGCCCCAGCACCAGATCACCGAACAGGACATCCAGGCAGGCATCGCCCAGGTGCGCTTGCTCATCCGCCCCTACTTCACACCCGCCGCCCACCACATCCTTGAACTAAAATAGAAACAATAATAAGGATTTGTACGTGCGGGGCTTGCCTCCGCTTCTTCCGCCCCGCCCGAATAAGAAACAATAATAAGGATTTGTACGTGCGGGGCTTGCCTCCGCTTCTTCCGCCCCACCCGAATACACAACAATTCCTTATTATTGCTTCTTTTTGTTATGGCTTCTTTCTTGAACAGATATAATCAAGACAGTTGTTGTATAGCATGCGTTCAGCTACGTCTCTCTCTATAAGAAGGGGAAACTGGTCTCTAAAAAATGAGAGGAGTCACATTATGACTACAACCGGGTCTGCTCACCAACCTGATGAGGCTGCATCTGAGAAGAATACCACGGAACAAGATGAGACAAGCCAGCAAGCGCATACCAGCAGCAGGAAGTGGCTCAAAACCTTGTGGAGGATGCTATATTCCCTCTTCCTGTGCTTCTGCATCTTCCTCATTATATATATTTATCTGTCCAATGCCATTAATAGCCTCGATGCACTACTGGTCACGGCTGGCCTGGTACTCGTCTTCTGCGTCGGCTTGTGGTACTTGCTAAAGCAAAAGGCACGGAATAAAGTTCCACCTATGGTAGAGAACCGAAAAGCGAGCGACCGGAGGGAAAGACCACCAGCTAAAAAGTCGAGCAGCCATAAATCCAGTCTGAGCCCTGACGATTTCGACCTGCTTGTGCAGGAGGCGGTCGCCTCCATACCCGCTGAGTTTCAAAAACATATGGACAATCTGGCTATCTTGATCGAAGATGAACCGGACGCCGAGACCCTTGAAAGGGTAGGCACGGGCGAGGGGCGTATACTGTTGGGAGTGTACCAGGGTGTGCCGCTTGCCAGCTATGGGAGCCACTACGCGCTCTTGCCTGAACGGATCACCATCTATCAACGCTCGATTGAGATTTATTGCCATGGTGACCCTGAGCGTATCCGCGCGCAGGTCAGAAAGACGGTCCTCCATGAGGTGGCCCATCATTTTGGCATAGGTCACGAAGAAATGCCGATCTGGGTCAAATAGGGCAAGGATAACTGGTCTATTTAGAGGGGAACACTGGCAAGCTGGCAAACATCCACGCGAGATGGGACGCGAGGCGACACCCCCCCATGCCATCCGACCCGCCATCGAACCCTGACCATATGGTATACTCTTAACAAGAACCAAAGCAGCAATCGAATGCAACAATAATAACGATCTGTACGTGCGGGGCTTGTCCCCGCTTCTTCCTTTCCTGCCCGAAAAATCAACGACAAGAACGAGTTAGTACCATGCCACAACAGGATTTGGGAAAAGCCTTAAATAATATGCTTACGTATCCACAGCTCTACCTATCCAGCGAGGAGGCGGGCTGGGATGGGTTGGTCGCTCAGGCTTTCCACGAGCCAATGGAATTAGAGGGCTGGATGGCTCCGGCCATGTCTGATGTTTCATTGATCCTGTTCAATGGTGGCTCCATGCGTATGGAGCAGCGCCCCATCAACGGTTCCTGGCGGACACAATATATTCGTCAGGAGGATCTAATCCTGCGCCCGGGCGTGAACATCCCCCATGAAGTGCGCTGGCAGGGCTTTCCGCCACGCCTACGCAGACCCTCCACATACATTTGAGCATGCAGTTACTAGCTCGCACGGCCGAGGAGGTAGCGGGCTATGATCCGGACCACCTCTCTCTTGTCACACGTTCTGGCTTTCAGGACCCGCTCCTGACGCAGATCGGTTTGACGCTCTGGCATGAACTGGAGCAGGGCGCTCCGACCGGCAAGATCTATGCGCAAACGGCGGCCCAGATGCTCGCCGTCCACTTCTTGCGCCACTATACTACGACGCCCAAAGCGATTAAGGAACCGGCGCACAGGCTAACCGAGCAGCAAATCAAACGCGTACGCGACTACATTCAGGCGCACCTGGCCCAGGATCTCTCGCTCGCGGTACTGGCTCAACAGACCGGTTTTAGTCCTTATCACTTTGCGCGCCTGTTCCGCCAGGCCACCGGGACAAGCCCACATCAATTTGTGATGCAGCAGCAGATCGAGCGGGCTCGCGACTTACTCCAGGAGGCCGATATGCCGCTCGCTCAAGTCGCGCTCGCCTCTGGTTTTGCCAATCAGAGCCACCTGACGCAGGCCTTCAAACGCTACCTCGGCCAGACTCCACGTGTCTTTCGCCAGCAACATGGAATTCGCGCAGATTTATAACAAAATCGCATGAATCCGCAAGATAATGACCGTTTCCTCCCTGTATGATAAAAGCACGAAATTGATAATCGCGCTGTATTGAACTCTATATAGCGCAAAAAGGGAACGGAAAGGAACACCATCATGGCACTCAACCTCTACATGCTTGGCCTGGTACCTCAAAATATGGAGAAGTCCCTGGAATTCTATCGGCGGCTCGGCCTCGACATTCCCGCTGGAAGCGAGGGACAGCGGCACGTCGCTGTAAAAATGAAAGGCGACCTGACCTTCTTTCTCAACGCCGGCTTTCCAGCCGAAGCAGCGGGCCACTCGGCCGTCATCCTCGAGTTCTACTTGCAGGACCGTACAGAAGTAGACGCCAGATATGCCGAGCTCACCGGCCTTGGTCACCCGAGCCACCAACCCCCCATCTTCTCCTCCGCCATCAACGTCTACTTCGCCATGCTCAAAGACCCCGACGGAAACATCATCATGCTCTCCGCCGACTAACAAAACCCCTTTTGAATGGCGCAAAAGCAACGGTCAAACCACTTAATCCGAGGCCGCCAGTTGAGGAGAATTGGCGCGTACATGCATGACAATATCACGGATGGCCTGGATGACGCTGTCTGGCTGGTCGATCTGGATAAAGTGACCGCTCTTCTCAATGATGCGCAGGCTGCTCTCGGGTGAGAGCAGCGCCTGCTCGGTCTGGAGTTGGAGCCAGAGTTGTTGCAGGGCGCCAGTCGAGCTATTGGCGGCTGCCAGTACAGTCAGGGGCACCGGCGGAAAGGGAGGAGCGGAACGCACTTCGGCCTCGCTCTGCTCGATTGCTCTGGCCTCACCTAGCGTCCAGTCAAAGGCAGTGGAGCGCAGGCGCTGGGCTTCAGCGATCGGCTGCACCGTAGGTGTGTAGCGTGTCGGACCCACCTTGGGACGCTGCAGGCGTTTCTGTATGCGCACCACCCCTAAACGAGCGAGCAGTGGACTGCTCCAGCAAAAGAGCTGCCAGCGCAGTTGTTGCAGTAGCCGTTTTCTCCAGGCTGGCCGGGAAACAGACTGGCGCTGGTTGAACGGCGAAGCATCCACCAGGACGACTCCAGCAACCAGCTCGGGATGCTGGCGCGCGAAGAGCTGCATGTGCAGGCCACCCAGGGAGTGCCCAACCAGTACATAGGGAGCCGGGATGTTGGCGCGGGTGAGCAGGGTCAGAAGCTCATCAACGATGCGCTGACCGTCGCGTGGCCAGGGACCTGGCTCGCTCCAACCATAGCCCGCACGATCATAGGCGCAGACACGCGTGAAGCGAGCAACCTCCGGCTGCACATAGCACCAGTCCAGCATCGAGCAGCCCAGACCAGAGTCCAGCACGACGGTTGGGCCGCCCTGACCCATGTCCAGGTAGTGCAAACGGTGCCCGCCGACAGCGACTAATTTCCCTGGCGCTGGATAACGCCGCTGCTCCTGTGCCTCGGCCAGCGCTTGATAGAGGGCACCTGTACCCGCCGCCACCAGTCCCAGACCAAGCGCCGAACCCAATGCTGCCCCCAGCCACGGCGCAAGCCTGCGCCCACCTTCAGCTTCTTTTACTATCATAAAGATGCTCCTTCATCCAGACGCGCCAATACCGCAGTCTCTCCTAAGAATAGGTGTTTGCAACGCTCGATTTCTATTTACGTATAAGCATATTTTCAATTCAAAAACAGGCATGACCTATTAACAATATATAATACTCTACATCAAATAACCTTTAGCGTCCAGTACATGTAACCTTTTTTCTTAGAGTGCATCTTATCCTCATGATCTCCGCGAAGATGGACGTCATCGTTTCTGAGCTCCACTGCTTCTGCACGACCTGGATGAGGGCAAGCCCCCATACCTTTCATTGAGCAACCAGGCAGCAAGAAAGGCGATGCGCATAGGTTCGGGGCTTGACCCCGATTGCCGCCCCGGTAGGGCGGCCCCGTATCCCAGCGCTGGGGCACCTCGTGGTATGACCCTTTCCTTCACGCGGTGCCCAAAAGCATCGTCCGTGTTTGGACACCGCGTGGGCCGAGGTGTCAGAGACAAGCAACCTCGTGGTGAGGAGACCGGGCCGCCCTACCGGGGCGGCAATCGGGGTCAAGCCCCGAACCTATGCAATTCGTTATTATTGTTGATTTTTCGTGCTGGAAGGGTAAAAGGGAGAGCAGGCTCCAATCCCATGTTTCTGAGCTCAAATCCTTCGTATCTCAATGGTATTGAGCGCCCGCCCGCGCAAGGGCGGCACGCTCCCTATGATGATGGGAGTAAGACACATACAATCTCCCTCGAAAAAGTGGAGTTTATCTTGCTAACCAGGCTGACTTTTGTTACGATATGTCCAAATTCTGCGCTATTTTTTCTATATTCTCGAAAAGGAATGTGCACTACCGATGGGAACGCTAACTATTGACGTTATTCAACCTGAAGATGGATCTAACATCCTGACGGGCCTGATCATTTTGTTACAGGATACGGTGGATAGTGGTGCATCAGTCGGCTTCTTGCCACCACTGGCACAGGAGGAGGCCAGCAGTACTGGCGTGAGGTGCTACAGGATGTGGCTGCGGGCACGCAGGTACTACTGGTGGCGCGCGATGATGAGCAGATAGTCGGTTCGGTCCAGCTGGCACTGGCGACGCGGGCCAATGGACTGCACCGGGCGGAAATCCAAAAGCTCTTTGTACTTCAATCCCAGCGCCGGCGCGGGATTGCTCGGACCTTAATGCAGGCGATTGAAGAGATTGCGCGTGCCAGGGGCCGCACCCTGATCGTGCTCGATACACGTGAGGGCGACACAGCCGAGCAGCTCTATCGCAAGATCGGCTATATCGAGGCCGGCCGCATCCCCGGCTACGCCCTCAGCGCGGCTGGCACCCTCGACGGCACCATCTACTTCTATAAAATCCTGCCCACCTCATAAAAAACACAGGCAATCCAAATATCACAAAAAGACAGAGGAGGTAGACCGCTTGAGTAAGCAGACTACCTCCTCTAAAACTCTCTATGTGTCAGGCTGGCCTGACTTATAACCAGGCTCGTTAGAGCATACAACAGCAATACAGGATGTCATACATATCAGGTTGAGATGGTGACATTGGCTGTCATATGGTGATAGAAAGCATAGGAACCACCACCACTATCATCCACTTGCACGATGACGAGGTATTTAACGCTCGTCGTAGTGCCTGGATAGCCGAGACCATTGGGTGCAATCTGAATGACGTGACCCGAGAACTTGTGAGTACCATAGGCCTTAAGGGTGAAGCTGACCCCCTGGTCAAGGCGCACTTTTTGAATGTCGGTCTCGTCTACGTAGGTCTGAATCCGATTTACACGCGTTGTATCCGTGAGCTGGATGAAAGTAAGTCCACCATGATCACTTTGAATTTCGAGGCCGCCAGCGGGAACAAGGTTGTCCACCGCACCCGGTTGGCCACCGATGGTTCCAATGATCGCAGTCACGGTTCCAGCATGGGGAGCCCGCAATGTCAAAAGCTGTATCGTCTCTTCTATGACCAACAGCGCTGCCAGCGAGGTTCGATAGAGATACTCGGCAGACGTCAGGGCAATAAGCGCATTTGTGCGATCTGGATTAAGCCTTGCCACGTCAATGCTAGCCCGGGCTTCATTGATGCGTCCGGCCACCGCGGTCAGGTCTACATCGGCATTGGCTTGCGCCTGCTGTAACGCCGCCCGATCCTTGGCAACCGTCCCCTGCGCGGTTACGACAGCCTGATCGGCAGTCGCTACTGCCGCCCGAAATGCATCCTGGGCGGCTTTGATGCAGGAGGAGTTCGAGTTATCAGATGAATCTGAATTGTTGTCGTTGTTGTTGCTATTATTATTGTCACTGTTGCCTGTGGACGCTGGCGTACCGCTTGTTGCTGGCGTCGCCTGACAGGCCGCAATAGCACTTTGCTCTGTATCGCGGGCAACTTTGATGGCGGCATTCGAGGCCCTGATCACAGCGTCCAGTGTGGCCTGATCTCTATCCAGTGTGACCTGGGCAAAATGGACATTGGCATTGGCTTGCCGGATCAGGGCCTGCCGATTGTTTAACTCCGCGTTAAGCGTGGTTTGGGCCAGCACAACCTGGGCATGGATATAATCAAGCTGATTCAATACGTGCGCCTGGGCGGCATTTAGCTCGTTGCGCGCGGCATCTACCGCAACCTGAGCAGCACGAAGTTGAGCATCATAGGTATTGTATCCAAGGTGAGCCAGCGGTTGATTTGCCACCACAGTCTGGCCTAAATGGACATAAATGTCGCTGATCAATCCGGTGACAGACGAACTAAAGACCAGATTATACACGGGAGCTTGTAGAAAACCTGTGGCATTGACAGGCACAGCAAATAGTCCTCTTGTTGCCTGTCGTCCCTGGAACCCTGATGCCCAGCGCAGTGGCCCGAATATAACGGCTAAAAGGATAATTCCGAGCAGAAAGAGGGAATCCCGATGGCCTTTTTGTGCTCTCGCCACCCGCGCCGTCGCTCAGGTACCTCATTGGTGGGTATGGTATGTTCAGCCACCACATCTGGTCCCGGACATACTGATTTAGTAGGTGCTTCTATCATGCACTGATCATCTCCTCCTCATTATAAATCTTGTCAACCCGGCAAGAAAATGACCGCTTGTACGACAGGCAGAGCGCAGAAATAACCGAACATAGAATGACGTACAGTATGGCATTTCAGGTTTAGTATATAGAGGCACTGAATTGATCTGTGTTAATCATATTGTGTAACAAGGAGCCGCCACATCCTGAGGTTTTTTCTGATACCGTTTCAACTGCACCCTCCTCTCAGGATAGGAGCTATTGCATTGATAGAGTACAATAAAGAACATATCTCCGATTCTATCGCTCTACGTACTATGCGCATATATGTATAGGCGCGCTCATTCGTATACTGATTATGTTCCTAAAATAGGAACATATAAATAATTCTCGATTTTCACGAGAGAAGAGCAGGTAGCGATGTTAGAAACGCTGGATACCATCCCCTGGCAGCAACTCCAACATGCCTATGGAGACGCCAGCGAGGTGCCTGGTTGGATTAAGGATCTTGCCTCTGAGAATAAGGAAATTCGCCAGCAGGCGTACATCCATCTCGGGAGCAGCGTCTATCACCAGGGTACTGTGTATAGCTCGACGGCTGCCATTGTGCCGTTCTTTTGCGAGTTACTCGAAAATGAGCAGGTGGCGCACAAGATCTGGCTGCTGAGTTTATTGGTCTCGATTGCCCATGGCTCTTCTTACCTGGATGTACATTATCGCCGCCCTGAGGAGCGCTCTACCCTGGAGTTCCAGAGCAAGCTGGCGGAAGAGCTAAAATGGGTGACGGCGGCCCGCGAGGCGGTGAGCGCGGGCTACCCGACCTACATACACTTGCTGCAGGCGGATCAGCCCAAACTGCGGGCGGTGGCGGCCTGGACCCTGTCGTGCTGCCGCTCACATTCCGCTGAGGTGATTCCGGCCCTTAAAGAACACCTGAAGCGGGAGGATAAGCAGTCGGTGCGCGCTTGCATCATTATGACGCTGGGCCAGTTGATGCCGCGCATTAAGGAGACCGACGATTACTTTATGCACCTGCTCAAAAAGCAGAAGAAGCCGGTCCTGGTGATTACAACGGCCCTGGCCTATGCCTTGCTGGCCGAGGAAGATACGCCTCGCGAGGTGGTGCGTACCTTACTTGAGGGCTATGAGCAACCAGCCGAGGTCAAGGAGAAGTTTCGCTCGCTACCCTTTGCTGAGGTGAATATGGATGCCAGTATCAGCCAGGCGTTCTGCGCCATCGGCTTCGAGATTGCGCCCCTGGTCATCCCGACCTTGATCAAGGCCCTGGCCCACTGCGACGCCTTGAGCAGCGTGGTGCTGGTTGATAATCTACTCTACCTGGCCCTGGAGGGCCGCCCATTCTCAAAAGAGACCACTATCGATAACCTCTCTGACACCCAGAAAGATGTGCTGACCGCGCTCGTCAAGAACAAACACATCTGGGAAAGCGGCAACATGCTCTTTACGGTCGGCCACTATTTCCCACCCCAGAACAACCTGGAGTTCTCGATGTGGAAACGCGAAGATGTCGCCCGCTTCCTCAAAGGCAAACCCCTCGAAGAACCCGATACACCCAAATAATAAGATCTGTGTGTGCGGGGCTTGTCCCAATGCCGTTGAGATACAAAGAATTTGAGCTCAAACAGGGGATGGGAGCTTGCTCCCTCTTTTCCCTTCCCGCACGAAAAATCAACAAGAAAGACGATGCGCATAGGTTCGGGGCTTGACCCCGAACCTATGACATCTCATCTTCTTCGGCCCCCCAAGGCATTGTGCTGTCATAAGCGTGCCAGGAGGTGAAGAAGATATCCATCCTGGCACGCGCCAGGGAGCGACAGGCAGCCGCTCCGATGCCGCGCCGCCGACTCGCTCCCGTCACGATCGCAATACGGCGCGCACCCTGCAATTCCTTTTGCATCATTCTCTCCTCGTAACTCAATAAAATCTTTTGCATTCCTTATCACGATTATACATTATTATAATTATATATTCATCCGCTGGTCCGCTAAGGGCAGGGTAAACCAGAAGGTCGAACCCTGGCCCGGGGCGCTACGAACGCCGACAGTCCCCCCTTGTCGCTCAATAATTGTGCGGCAGATATGCAGCCCCAGCCCCAATCCTATGCCTGCGCCACTTTTTACCTCGATTCCTGGGGCGCGATAGAAGCGCTCCCAGACATGTTGCTGCATCTCATTCGAGAGGCCGGGCCCCTGATCGCTCACCGAGACTTGCACGGCTGGCCCGAGCAAATCGATGCGTACCCCGATAGGTGTACCAACATCTGAGTATTTGAGCGCATTGGAGAGATAGTTGTTGACGACCTGCCCGACGCGCCTGGCATCAGCCTCCACCAGAATCTCTAGCACAGGGCAATCAAAATGAATGGTACGGGTCAGCGTGAGGCGGTGTTGATCTTCGATGACCTCCAATACAATTTTTTGTAGATCACACAGAGTGATTTTCAAATCGAGCTGCTCCATACTAATGCGCGAGGCATCTAACAGGTCCTTCACCAGATGTCCCTGTGCGATGATCTGCCGTTCCGCACGATCCAGGAAGCTTTGAACCTCTATAATCGTCTGCGCTGTCTGGCTTTCAGGCTTGACTTCCTCGGGCGGGATACGCCCCAATTGGCGCTTAGCGAGCTGCACATTGCCACGGATCGAGGTCAAGGGGTCCTCAATTCATGACTGGCCACCCCGATAAACTTATTCATGCGCTGGGTAGCTTCCAACGCCGCCAGTTCGCTGGCAAGCGCCACTTCGCGCTCACGTAAGAGCCTCTCTCGTTCAATGACCAGCGTGACTAATTTACCTATCGCTACTGCTAAAGTGATTTCTTCGGCCAGATAGAGGTGATGTGGGTCAGGCGGATAAAGCGTCATTATCCCAACCAGCTTATCGTGTAAACAGAGTGGCACAAGCATTGCCTGATGCAGGTGGGAACGCAATTGGAGCTTGAGATAAGGAGGCTGGCTTACATCCAGCAGAACAGCGTTTCCGGCTTGAAGTTGCCTGATCAGCTCTGGCTCCTGCACATAATCTGAGAGGGCTGCCCCCTGCACATGAGGGTGTAAAGTAGAGACCACTGAACTATCGAAGCCGGTACCCACCCCATATTCGATCTTGCCAGTCGCGGCATCCAGCATAACCAGGATAGCTCCTTCACAACCCAGGACGCGGCAGACGAGCTCAATCAGGTGTTGCAGCACCACGCGGATGGTCTCCTCTGTCTGGGTAGAGGTTCGCTCACAAGAAATCAGGCTTTCCGCCATCAGAAGAAGAGCGTCGAGCGCCGTCTGGGTACGGCGCTCCAGCTGGCGGCGCGCCGTCACGTCACGGGTGACCATGATTGCCCCACTGACCTCACCATCCTCTGTCGTGAGCGGCGCTCCCGTCACATTCAACTCTATCTCACGCCCGGATTCGTGCTGCAAGCGGATCTCGGCCGCGCTTGACCCTACCAGGTGCTCTCCATGCAGCAGACGCGCTTCTGGCCGCTGCTCCGCTGGCAGTGGAGACCCTTGCTCATTGAAGAAAGCAACCGGCGGAACAGAGAGCCGCTCACTCAGCTTACCGGTCGGAATGCCCAGTAGCTGCCGGGCCGCTCGATTCAAGCGCACCGGGTTACCAAGCGCATCCAGAATAAACAGACCATCGCTGATCGCTTCCAGGAAGGCTTCTAGTTCGTTCGCCTGCTCAGTGGCTTGCTGTTCCGCCTGCTTGCGCTCCGTGATATCCAGGTCAATGCCCATCATACGCATGGGACGACCATCCTCATCGTAGAAGATACGGCCACGGGCTATCGTCCAGCGCAGACTCCCATCCATGCGTAGCATACGAAACTCCGCCTGGTACTCTTTTTTTTGTACCAATGCCTGTTGCAATAGCTGCTCAACCATGACGCGGTCAGCAGGATGCACCAGCGCAATAAAAACATCAAAGGTGCCATGGAAGCTCCCGGGCGCAAGTCCAAGCAAGGCCTTTAGCTCTTCCGACCAGATAATCTCGCCCGTTCTGAGATTCCAGTCCCAGGAACCAATACTGGCGGTTGAGAAAACAAGCCTTAGCTGCTCTTCCCTCTCGCGCAAGGCGGATTCCGTAGTTTTGATGTCGGTGACATCACGACTGATACCCAGGATGGAGATCACCTGGCCGGCCGTGTTAAATTCAGGGGCCAGCCGAGCCTGAAAGAAGCGCCGCCCCGCAGATGAGGCAAGCTCATATTCGAGTTGCGCGACCTTTCCTGTTGCCAGTACCTCCGCCAGCCGCTCTTCCCAGCTGACACAGAAATCTTCTGGCATCCCTATCTCACGATTGGTTTTGCCCAGGAGGGACTCTACCGCCAGGCCTGTTGTCTGCATCATGGCAGGGTTGGCATACAGATAGCGAAACTCAGGGTCGAAACGCACAATAATATCAGGGGCGTTCTCCGCCAGCATCTGAAAGGCGTGACGCTGCTGATCCAGCTCCAGCCATTGCTCTTCTAACCTCTTTTGCATCGCCAATTTTTCAATAGCATTAAGAATTGTGTAGCATAGTTTTTCAGCGGAGAGTTGTTCTTTGATTACATAATCCTGGGCACCGCGCTTCATCGACTGGACAGCAATCATTTCGCTACCACAGCCCGTAAAAACAACCACAGGTAAAAAAGGTCGCTTGATTTCTATGCGCAGCTTATCAAGAAAAGCTATGCCGGTCATATCAGGTAGATTATAGTCTAATAACACACAGTCAAACGGAAAATTCTGACACGCGAGCAGTCCCTGCTTTCCATTGCTTGCTTCATGAATAGTATAGTTGATGCTCTGGTCACATAATGAAAGATAGCGATGTATCATAATGCGATCTTCAGGATTATCATCAACGACCAGCAAGTTCTTATGTTGTGGTTGCTGCATCGACGTCACTCCGTACTCTGAGGCAGAAATACAGCCTCTACCTAGTATTGAACCAGCCAATGGACCGCTTACATAAAATTGCCGAGATGAACAGGCTTGAATGCATAACAATAAATCCCAATAAGCATAACAAAAATCACTATAGCTGGGATTGTAGAATATAATGTCTCCTACTCTCTTACGCAATACGCAATAGGATAGGAGACAGCAAGCTCTCTACGGACCTGACCTATAAACACGCAACGTCCCCATCATGGCAGCCTTGGGCACAATACACCTCACTTAAGGAGAAGACGAGAGCAAAAGCCCAAGAAACACGATCAGTACGTGCGGGGCTTGCCCCCGCTTCCTCCGTTCCCGCTCGAAAAATCAACAATAATAACGCAATGCTCTTATCTAAATAGCTGCAAAATCATCTTTATATGGCTTTTCGAGCAGAGAGTTTAAAAGCGGGGGCAAGCCCCGCACGTACTGATCGTGTTTTTAGCTACTTTCAATTAGCAAACAGGCTGGCAACAGGCAGCCTGGCGTTGTATGATAATTATGGATGAGCTAGAGCGACAAAGGGTCATACGACTCACGCTCAAAACATTCGAGTAAATATGAAAGAGCTAATTATAATGCGAAAATTCCAGCGACCTGAAGTTGGCGAATATGCTCCTTATGCGATTATGTATATTGACCTCGTACCAGACGATGGGCTGGTTCTACAACACCTGTCAGAGAATTTACAGATGGTCAAGGATCTGGTTGCCGGGCAGCCTGAGGAGAAATTGGTTACTCCCTGCGCGGAAGGCGAATGGACCATCAAGCAGATCCTGAGCCATGTCACTGATACTGAACGTGTTTTCGCCTATCGCGCCCTGCGCTTCGCCCGCAATGACACGACCACCCTGGCTGGCTATGAGCAGGATGATTATGTGGCCAATTCCAATGCCAATGAGCGCAGCATCGAGGACATTCTGGAAGAACTGACCGCTGTCCGCATGGCAAGCATCGCCCTCTTCAAAAGCTTCGATGATGTCGTGCTGACGCGCTCTGGTCTGTCGAATGGACATAATCTAAGCGTACGTTCAGCGCTCTACCAGATCGCCGGCCACGAACTGCACCATTTCTATAGCATCAAAGAAAACTATTTCTAAGCTGTGCACCACAATATGGATATATAGCAACATGTATCGCTTTGCTATAACATGAAGAGAAAATGTAGCCAGGCAGATAGATACCGACAACCTCCCATTGCCGGTGTCCATCTGCCTGGAATTAATTGGACGCACCAATAACAACGATCTGTACGTGCGGGGCAAGCCTCAATACCGTTCAGATACGAAGCATTTGAGCTCAAACATGGTGATTGCTATCGGACGACAAGCCCTCCCTCCCTTTCCCATACGACCAGGCAACAAGAAAAGAGATGTCATAGGTTCGGGCCTCAGCGCCCGCCCCGGTAGGGCGGCCCGGTCTCCTCGCCGCTCGGTCTCTCGTCACCGCTCCCTCGACCCACGCGGTGCCCAAACGCATGGTCCGTGTGTGGGCACCGCGTGAAGGAAGGGCCAATACCACCGGGTGCTTGAGTGCTGAGATACCGGGCCGCCCTACCGGGGCGGGCGCTGAGGCCCGAACCTATGAGCATCGTCTTTCTTGTCGCTTTTTCGTACAGGAAGGGAAAAGGGGGAGCAAGCTCCCATCCCCTGTTTGAGCTCAAATGCTTCGTATCTTAACGGTATTGAAAATTAAATCCGCTCTACACCCTTATCACCCGAAAAAACAAAAAACGCTATGCACCAAATCAAATAGCCACGTCTCGCTTTTCCGTTGCTTTTTTCGGTGCGAGGAAGTTCATCCATATATCAAAGAAGCAACTCAGTCCGTTCTTGTACGTATATACATCCGTATTTATAGCCTTATGCATAAAGTATCATGCTTTGCTCGCACAATAAGAAAGGATGGCAGAATAATGCACTTTGTTAGCACCACACGCTGGACCCTGAACTGGAGTTTTGATCCCACAGTCGATTTTTGCCTCTGGCTGTTGGAGCATGATGGTTTGCAGGTTCCCCCCTTCACGGCGCATCCAATCACAACAAGTTCGGTTCCGGAGGGGCAACTGACCGCAGACGAATGGAAGAACTGGTTGGTAGCTGTGGTCAATGCACTGGATACGATATTTGAAGCCGGGCCAGCCCGGCGCTGGCCGCCTCAGATCTGGCAGGGCAATGCCGCTGAGGGCGAGCGACTGGCCCAACTCTGGCAGAAGAGCTATCCATCCGTCCAGTCGGCCCGCGAGCAACGCTCAACCAAAAGGCATGGCATCCAGGGATTGTACGAGGAGCTAGAGCCGTATCGCGGCTACATTCCTAATCAGTTGCGCATCGAGCTGATCGATTATCCTGTCCCCATTAGCTGGCTATGTACACCTACGACGCTCCTGCTCTCCACGGCCTATAATAGCCTGAGCGATGCAGAAATCAAGGCCCTGATCTGCCAGGAGCTGGATACCATGGTCGCCACAACCGGGGCCGCCGAGAATTGGAAGGAGCTCTATTGGCAGGAGAAACAGCAGCAGGAGCCGCCCTGGCAGAACCTGCTCAACGAGCTTTCCGTCGCCCAGCAACCAGAGTGGCGGGCCGCCATCGAACAACTGCGCAAGAGCACCGTCGAGGTCCAAAACATGCTGTTCCAACGCTTTCGCCTGCTCAATGCCATCTATCGCGAGGGTCCACGCACCGGGACAATTCATAGCATTGAGCAATTGACCCCTGAGTACCAGCTCGTAAGTGTTACGCTCGACGGCGTCACCTTCTCAAATGGGGCTTCGTCCATCCAGAATCCAACCGCCAAACCATTAGAGATTGGCCAGCAGGTCGAAATAGAGGTCGAACACTTCAGCTTCCAATCGCCGAACATCATCTATCGGCTCATATCTTAGAATGTTTCATAATGGGTCTTACTCTCATCATGGGAGCGTGTCACTCTTGTGCAGACATGGGCTGGCGCGCCCGCGCTTTATTTATTATGTGCTAAAGGCGCGCAATCTAATGAGAGATAACATAAGGAGCACTATTCCTTCTCAACTTCGTAGGTGATATGAGCAACTTCTTGAGATGGGATGGCTTCCCTCACTTTTACCTTGATATCGGGGTTCATCTTCGTAAAAAGCGGTGTGCCGTGGCCAAAAAACACTGGCACGTAGTGGATCGTGAATTCATCAATCAGCCCCGCATTGAGATACTGCTGGATCGCATTGGCTCCTCCCGCTATTCTGATATCTCTGTTTCCGGCAACCTCTCGTGCTTGATGAAGCGCGCTCTCGATGCCATCATTGACAAAGTAGAACGTTGTGCCGCCAGGACGCACCCAAGGTTGGCGTATCTGGTCGGTCAAGACAAAAACGGGGGTATGGAAAGGAGCCTCCTCAGGCCAGAAGCGCTCGCCACCAGTGAACATATTCTTTGCCATGATGCTGACGCCGGTTCGTTGAAAGGTGGCTTCTAACAGGCGGTTGTCTTGACCTGTTTCGCCGCCTTCGCCGAGGTTGAGATTTTCGCGGAAGAATTTCTGTTGAAACATCCAATGCTGAAGTTGCATCCATTTGTTCATCCACTGCTTGTATTCCGGGTCGTCTGCGTGGGCCATGTCCATCCCTTCTGGAGCGATGAAGCCGTCCAGAGACATGACAACGTCGAAAAACACTTTGCTTGTTTGCATGGTCTGGCTATCTCCCTTGTTTTGATATTCATTTGTGCACAAGTCATCCCTCAAATAATCCTGAAACCTGTGCAGTATTCTGACTCAAGAGTGAGTTGTGGGAGCCACATCTCGTCTCCTTCTTCACATGTGAACGTTTCCCCATTTGTCCTGAGGAGTCGTCACCAGTGAAAGTCTACCTCGAACAGGTGGCTCTTGTCTTGAACAAAATGGACAGCTACTCCGGGTTTCCCCCGTTCCCTATACGAGCAATATGAGCAGGTGTGTAACCAATAAAGTGCTTGAGAGATCTGGTCATATGAGACTGATCAGCATACCCTGCCTGATACGCCGCATCCAGGAGCGAGATGCCTCGCTCCAGGAGATCTACCGCCTGCTTCGCGCGTTCGATCTGCGAAATTGCTTTATACGTTAACCCGGTTGCAAACAAGAAACGACGCCTCACTGTGCGCAATGACATCTCCGGCAGGTAGCCGGCTAAGACCGCCTTCACGATTTCGTCAGAGACCAGCAAGTCCTCGCGCACCAGCCTCTCGACAAACGTTTCAACATTGTCATAGTTGGGAAATTGAAAGCTGGAGCCAGCAAGCTCGAAGGATGTGGTTGCGGCGAGCGACAACGTGGCCCGTTCATCCAGGAGATTTCTTACGGGCACGACAGACAGAAAGGTGCCAAGCCGAAACGTGACGCCAAACCAGGAGGTCCCCTCAGCCTGAGTGACAGGAGTCGCTTTGGTCAATGGTCCCTCTACAGAGACGTTGACCTTTCCATTCTGTTTGAGAAAGAGCAGATGCCAGCGGCCAGAGGCCGGGCAAACAGGAGCATAATCGTTGCCGGCCAGACCACGCCAGACCGCTTCGATATATGGGGAGTCAGACTCCCTTGCCTCAAAGAGCAGATGCATATTTCTCCCTCCGATGCATCAGATGTAAACACTATTCCAGCCTGGGTGCATGTATGAACGTGCCAGGAATGAGCGTACGGAATGCGGCAACGCCCGGTCGCGCGCCGGGCACATTGAAGCCTCACATGCTGGAAGCACGAACAGTTTCCTGCATTTTCGCAGAAAGACGTCTCTGTTTCTGTTCTTTTGTGAGGCAAGAAAGGTGGCAAAAATAATGCTCAGGATCAGCAGTTTAATGAGACATTGGAGCAGAACACTCTTAAAAAACAAGACCCTCATGTCTGTCGACATCACCGGACCGGGCATGAAAACGCTCATTTTCAGAGAAGAAACAGGCAAGCAAGCAATCTCAGGCTTATCATTGCCGGATTTGGAAATCGGGGGAAGAATGGGTTAGAAGAGGCTGGCTGGCGGCATTTCTCCGATCCCGTGGTCCTTCGCGGGGCTTGCCAGGCGATCAGGTGAGGACGGGCAATGGCGCCTGCGCTTGCTTGCTTGATTGCCAATATCACGATGTCCCAGTTCGGCATTGACATCCGCCCACCTGGTGGGCGGATGCCTTCTGAGATCAGGCGTCGACCAGCGGGAGGGTAAACCAGAAGGTTGAACCATGACCGGGCTCACTCTCGACTCCGACCTCGCCATTGTGCAGTTGCACAATGGTCTGGCAGATGTGCAAGCCCAGGCCCATTCCCTGACCGCTACCAGTCTGCAAGGGGATGTCCGGGTCCTGGTAGAAACGTTCCCAGATCTGTTTTTGCTGCTGGGCGTTCAAACCTGGCCCTCCATCGCGCACCCAGACCCGCGCCTCGCTGGCTGTGGCGCTAATGCCTACGGTGATCGCGGCGCTGGTTGGCGAATATTTCCGGGCATTGGTCAGGTAGTTGTTGATGACCTGCCCGATACGTCCCTCATCAGCCATGACTATCAGGGGCGACTGATCAGGCTCGATTTGTAGGATAATCTGGTGGCCGGAGGAACCGGAATGTTGGTCGAGCACCGAATCCTCAACCATGCTGACCAGGTCGCATAATTCCAGTGTAAGGTCAAGCTTGCCAGATTGGATACGTGAGACATCTAACAGATCGTTGATCAGGCGTTTCTGGGCCTCAATCTGGCGTGCGGCTCGCTCCATCAACTGGGTCAGAAAACCATGCATCTGCCGCAATTCATCGACTGTGGGGGGAGCCGGTTCTTGCAACTCCGTCTCAAAGCGCTTCAAACGCCGCTGGGTCAACTGGATATTGCCTTTGATGGCGGTAATCGGTGTGCGCAGTTCATGACTGACCATATGCAAAAACTCGTCTTTGCGTTGATCGGCCTCCTCTAATGCTACCAGTAAGGCTTCCACGCGCTGGCGCGCATGCACAAATTCGGTGACATCAACCGCATGAACCAGGACGCCGTCGATCTTTTCATTGGTGTCGTATGTGGCTTGATAGATAAAGTTAAAATAGATCTCTTCCAGGTTTCCATTTCCACCCCGATCTACCATCATGCACATCTCATTACCATAGAACGGCTCACCCGTCTGATAGACCTGGTCTAAGAGTTCGAAGAAGCCCTGCCCCTCTACCTCGGGTAAAGCCTCTCGTACAGGTTTGCCCAGTAGAGCTTCCGCTGAACGCCCGAGGACCTGGGAATAAAGAGCATTGACCAGCGTAAAAATGTGCGTGGGGCCGTTCAGGACCGCGATGACGGCGGGTGCTTGCATGAGCAGTCTTTGCAGGCGTTGCCGGGCGTTTTCTGCTTCTCGGCTCAAGCGCGCGATCTCCAGGCGCGACTGGATGCGTCCTAACAACTCACGGGCCGAGAAAGGCTTGATTAGATAATCATCGGCCCCGGCCTGTAATCCCTCGAGGGTAGCCTCTTCACCGGCACGGGCTGAGAGCAAGAGGAAGGGAATATTTTTGGTGGCGGGCTCGCTGCGTAGCGCGTTCAGTAACGCAAAGCCATCCAGGCCGGGCATCATTACGTCGCTGATAATCATATCTGGCTGCTCGCTCCTGGTCAGGCGCAAGGCTTCAATACCATCCACAGCTAACCACACCCGATACGTTGGTGCAAGGAGACGGTTGAGGTAGTCGCGCATATCGGCATTATCATCCACTACCAGCAAGGTAGCCTTCTGCTGTGTGGTATCGCCACCAAAGGCAGTAGCCTCTGCTCCTCCTATAGAGTCGCTTAAGAATGAAGACACGACCGGCCTGGACGCCGTCAAATCTCCAGATAGCCAGCGCAAGGCCTCCTCAACGTAAGGATCAGCTCCCATGGTAATTGAGGCCAGCGTGCTCTCCATACCAAGGCGCTCAGCAGGCAGGTGGGCATGGCCACGTAGTAGTTGTATCGTGAACGTGCTGCCAACCCCCAATTGACTCTCGACAGAGATGGTCCCACCATGTAAACGCACCAGTTCCTGCACCAGCGAGAGGCCAATGCCCGATCCCTCCTGCGTGCGGCCCTGGCTCTGACGCACACGGTAAAAGCGCTCAAACAGGTGCGGCACATCCTCAGCCGGAATGCCCACGCCAGTATCCTGGACGGTCAGGGTCACTACGTCGTTCTCCATCTGCAGGGCAATCCGAATGCTTCCTGCTAGCGTATACTTAAGGGCATTAGAGACCAGGTTGAGAACAATCTTCTCCCACATCTCTTGATCCACATAGATCGGCTCGGGCAACGGTGCACACTCTACAACCAATGTCAGGTTGGCCCTCTCAATAGCCGAGTGGAACGAGCTGACCAGGTCGCGGGTCAGACGGGCCAGGTCGGTCGGGACATAGAGGGCTTCGACGCGGCCGGCCTCAATACGGGAGAAGTCTAGCAGTGTGTTGACCAGCTTGAGCTGGCGTAGACCGTTGCGACGCACCATCTCCAGTTGCGCTCGCTGCTCCTCAGTCAACGGATGGGCAGTATCGGATAACACGGCCTCCAGCGGACCCAGCGAGAGGGTGAGCGGTGTGCGAAACTCGTGGCTGACATTGCTGAAGAAAGCGGTCTTGGCGCGGTCAAGCTCTGCCAGCGCCTCCGCCTGCTCGCGCGCATCCTGATATGCGCGGGCCGCGGCACACGCGGTAGCCACCTGTCCGGCTAGCAGCGAAAGGAAACCGCGATAGTCTTCATCCAGGGAACGCAGTGGATTGATGCCGACAATCAAAAAACCATAGGGCGCAGCCTGCCCGGGCTGCCAGAAAGGCATTAGCAACGCCTGCTGTGGTAGCGAAATATCTTCTGGCAATCCAATGCCGTAACGTCCCAGACGCTCAGGCAATTTGTCCAGCAGGATCGGTTGGCCAGTCTGTATAATGCGCGCGAATGGCCAGAGCGCGTCCACCTCATCGGCAAGCTCACAGCTCTCCATAGGTGCCATCATAGCATCTGGCCAACGCGTAGCGGCCGCTATCTCGGCCTTTTTTCCATCCGACGAAAGCAGGTACAGCAAAGAGAATGGAACGTCATCTGGATTCTCAACCAGGGTCTGCGCCGTCACCAAACAAACAGCTTTCAAGGTACGCGCTTCCGCGGTACTGGCAGCCAGGGCACGTAAGCTGCGCATGCGCCGATCGCCCAACACCTGGCCCGTCGTCTCGGTGACCGCCGTAAATATACCAGCAATCGCACCTGATTCATCGTGAATGGGGCTATACGAAAACGTGAAATAGCATTCTTCAATGATACTGCTGCGCTTGAGGAGCAAGAGTTGATTTTCCGACCAGGTGGCTTCGCCGTGCGTCATCACCCCATCTAGCATCGGCCCGATAATATCCCAGATTTCAGGCCAGCATTCCGAGCCGCGCTGCCCCAACGATTGCGGGTGCTTCTCACCCAGTATGACGCGGTAGGCATCATTGTAGAGCATGACGAGATCGGGACCCCACCAGATCAACATCGGGAACTGCGAAGCCAGGCAGATGTTCACCGCTGTCCGCAAACTCTGTGGCCAGGTCACAACCGCCCCGAGTGGTGATGAAGCCCAATTATACTCGCGCATGAGCTGGCCCATCTTGCCACCACCCACCAGCGTATTATCAGCATCATCATGCCGGCGGCCCATTTCAACCGTTATCTCGTCCATAGCGTCGCTCCTCGTTATTATGCCATTCGATAATAACTGCAGTCACTCCTCATCGTCAAGGCGCGCCGTTTTTTATACATCAAAAAAAATAATAGCTATGCCTATAAACCCTACACTCCACCACCACCACCACATTGTAACGCTTGCACTTCAATACAGCAAGACACACCAACATTATTCTACAAATAAACAGACAATCCCATAAAAAAACGCTTCCATACATCGAAAGTAGCAATAAATGCGATCTGTGTTTTCGATTATTTAATCCTTTTCTTATGCTCCAGACTTATAGAATGGTCAATAAAAATGCTATGCATCAAATAAAGCATTGCAAATCGCTGTTCTTGTTGCTTTTTCGAGCGGGAACGGATAAAGCGGGTACAAGCCCCACTTGTTGATTTTTCGAGCGGGAACGGAGGAAGCGGGGACAAGCCCCGCACGTACAGATCGTGTTTCTTGGGCTTTTTCCTCTCGTCTTCGCCTTAAATGAGGTATGTTGGGCCTTGTGCATGCCGCCCTCTTGGCGTATGACCTGCCCCTCAACACGTTCTTAGCGCACCAAAGATCTCGCCATCAAAATATCGGGTTTGCCAATTCCATTGGCATCAGGCACCACACCAACAATGGAATAGCCAAGCTTCTGATAAAACTCGTAAGGGTGCCGTTTCAAATTCTGGATGCGGGCGATATGGATGTAGGGATCGGGAAAGAGGTTGACACCCGAAAGAGTAGTCTGATCATATTCGTCGTCGGTACCCAGGGTAATGGTCATGCCACCGCGCTGCCGCACCAGTTCTTCCAGATCACGGACCAGGGCACGCCCGATACCCTGTCCCTGGTAATTGACATCCACAACCAGAGGATGAATTTCCCAGACACGACCATCATACTGGCTGATCCCGCCAATCCATCCCAGGACCATCCCATCCTCGGCCAGGGCGATCCGGCTGATGCGCCCGGCCGCGAATAATTCCTCAACTTCCTGTGCCGCCTCGTTCATATCAGGCCAGGCATCGGCATGGTTTACGCTAAAGCCCTCGACCAACAATTTTGTCACCTGCTGAATCCGGGCTGTATCCTCAGGGGTAAGATCCATAATATGCACCATATACAGCTATTCTCCTGGAACTTTTGTAATCGCTTGTTACCTGAATAATATCATGCAAGTCTTGCTCATTAAAATATTGGGTGCGTTGGACGTGTTGAGGGGGCGGGTCGTACGCCAAGAGGGCGGCATGCACAAGGCTCAATACTCACTTAGCAAACCATACAAGCAATTGAGCGCAACAATAAAAACGATCTGTACGTGCGGGGCTTGCCCCCTTTTAACCCCCATGCTCGTAAAATAAACAAAAAAAATGCTATACATCAAATAAAACATTGTGAATCGCTGTTCTTGTTGATTTTTCGAGCGTAAACGGAGGAAGTGGGGCAAGCCCGCACGTACAGATCGTTTTTATTGTTGCTTTCGATGCATTGCTTTGTTCTTTGAGTTTGATGGGTGGTGGGACGCATGATCACTACTGCAGTCTGAACGTCGGACGCTAACGGACGGCTAGTAGCCGCGCCGCCAGGTGGTGTAGAGGCCAGCGCAGCCAAGGATAATGGCGCATGTGCCAACCAGGCCAAACAGGCATTCGCTGCTAAAAGTATACAATGCCGCTACACCTGGAATTGTGTAGTTGATAATATACATTGCCAGTGCGCATATGCCGATGGCAATTAATATGTTCTGGTAAGGCCAACGCTGAAACATGGGTTCCATCCTTCTCGCTTTATCTGCGCTGCTTCGCTTTCATCTGTTCCTCAGGAAATACGTTAACAACTCTGTTTTCGCTTCATCAATAATGACCTCACACATCATACCACTTTTTCACGACCCTTCGTTCTTATCGGTAATTTCAAAAAACATCTGGACTTGCAGCCATGGTCGTCCTGGACATGGGCTTTCTTTCTGCCATACCATTCTCACGTTACAGCCACCGCTAAGGTTACAATTTAGCAATTTCGTCAACGCCGGGAACTCTTTGCCATGCTATTTCGTCTTCTATTATATAGAAGGAGGGCGTAATGTTAAGAAACAAGCGAACTGTAATAATCTCTGCACTAATCTTACTTTGTCTAACCATCCTGGCTGCTTGTAGCAACTCGGACGGGCAAAAGACCACGCAGCAACCACCGCAGGGTCCAACAAATCCCACCCCCACTCCAGTTCCTCATAAGAGGCCGCCCTACCGCAAGGTTCCGGCTGAGCCGACCCCTACACCACAGCCCGGACAAACGCCGGCGCCCCCGGCAACGCCGACGCCCGGCAACACTAGCACTGGCACCAACGCGATTCAACTTTCAATGGATAAGGCGAGCTATGGAAGATCAGATGTGATCACCGTGACCATCACCAATGGCCTGTCCCACACCATTTATATGAACGCGCCCAAAACAAGCTGCACCATGGTCCAGTTAGAGATGCTGGTCAATGGAGTCTGGAACCCGATTGGACGCTGTGTCAATGTGGCCGCCATGCCCACCCTGCAGGTGGCACCCGGCAACAGCACACTCCAGCACCTCCAGCCCCAAATTGCCTTTGGCCTGCTCCACAGCGCCGCCCACTGGCAACCAGGCACCTATCGCGTCAGCCTCGGCTACAACACCATCCTTGATCCCGACACCATCGGAGGAAGCCAACATGCAACATCAAACACCTTCACCATCAACTAAAGCAACCTTCGTGCTTACGGTAACTTATAACGCTTATAACCTATAATCACATGAATGCAACAATAATAATGAATTATACGTGCGGGGCTTGTCCCCGCTTCCTCCCTCCAGGCTCGTAAAAACAAAATAATATGAGCAGTTGACAATGATTATATCTAGAAATATAATTTATTGTTGCTGCATGATAATAAGGGGAAGAAAGGGATTTCGGATGTGCCGCTTTGGTTTTACACAGTATAAAGACCACTATGCGTGTTTTCGCTGCCGCAAAACTTTTCGCTACCATCAGGCGACCACCTGCCCACAATGTCGCCGACCCCTGGCCGCGATGGGCCTGAACTTTCGCGCCCCCAAACAACGAGCGAAAGAACAATGGCAGGTACTAGAGATCCTCTACCAACACGACATTAACTTCAGCTCCTGCGGCTGCAATGGCCCGGGCTATCGCCCCACACGCATGCGCGACCTGCCCGCCTTCCTGGCACAAGCACAAGCTTCGCTCACGCAAAATCGACCAAAAGGATAATCCTTATACAAAACTCTCTATATTGGTGCAGAAATTGCGTATGTACGCAATTTCTGCACCAATATAGAAAAAAAGATTGGGGGCGTCAGCGCCCCCAGGCCAGCAAGCCTTTCCTTTTAAGAACAGAGAAAGCAGAAAATCATACAAAGTTACATAATACTGTTTCTTTTAGCGTAGGAAAATTCTATTGACAAAAAGCGATTTATATTGACTTTTATGAATTAGCAATGTATGCTTAGAGACGCGTGAGTATTTACGGTGCTTTGTGCCAGAAGCATCTTTACATCTATTGCTGTCGCGCTTCTCTTACCGATTGATGCGTCGGGGGATAGCATCAGTCATTTAATGATCATCAATACGTTACGTCCTTTCAAATTCTAAACTGACATGCGTACATGAGCTTGTAATCATGTTAGTTGCTGGCGGTCTGATGAACAATAATCAATATATACTTGACCTGTCTGCCCGGGATACAACCCGGGGAGAAATATCAGGTGTTAGAGGTTCTCTAGAAATACGTGAGCGCGCAGCAAGCATTAACTATCCCCTCCATTTTCAAACCGCAGTTTCGGAAGCGAAAACACGGAGGTTATGACTCGCATGGCTCGTTCCTCTCTATTACGCCGATACAGCCTCTTTAGCATCTGTGCTGTGACACTGCTAGGGATCTCGGCATTCCTGGTACCATCGGCGGCTGCCTACCCCATTCAGCCAAGCTTTAACCATTTTCTGTATACGAATCACGACGATTTTCTGTACGACGATAATGCGCAGCCGGGGACCGAAGGGGCGGCACTGGCTCAGCAGGCGTACGATGATCGTGCCTATCCACACCAGTTTATTGATGCCACGCAGGCCAACAATGCCTATAATGCGAACCAGGCGCTCGCATCCCATCCCATCCCGGTTGGTGATTCGGCAAGCCGTAACGGCCGCTCATGGCAGTTGGCTGGCCCACTGGACCCGGAGGCGGTAAGCCAGGCCACCTATACTGGTCGGCCAACGGCGGTCTCTGGTCGTGTGACGGCCATCGTGGTCGCTAATGACTGTAATGCCACGGTCTGTCGCGTCTGGTTAGGCGCAGCGGGCGGCGGCGTATGGCGTACCGACAACGGTTTGGCCGCCAGGCCAACCTGGAAGTCTGTCAATAATGGCATTCGCTCCAACGCTATCGGTTCGCTGGCTCTTGATCCCAATGACCACAGCGGTCGCACGATCTATGTGGGCACGGGTGAAGAGAATGGTTCCAGCGACTCAGAGGCCGGCGTCGGTCTGTACAAATCCACTGACTTTGGTGACCACTGGCACCTTGTTGAAGGTAGCTTCCCGGCCGCCAAAGATCGTTCAATTGGCTCGGTGGCGATTGATCCCACCAATGCCAAACACATCTATATCGGCACCGATGTGGCCCGTCACGGCTCATCAGCTTCCAACGGTGGCCGCTTCTCACCTCCCGGCGCTCCTGTGATTGGTCTCTACGAATCAAAGGATGGCGGTCGCACCTTCTCGCTGGTCTTCAGCAAAGAATCGGATGTTGTCAATCCAGGCAGCCCGAATGGTAGCGACTTCTTCCGCGGCGGCGTGAGCAAGATCCAGTTCAGCAGCACCGGTCTGCCGGCTGGCGTCGGCCCACAGGTCTACTTCTCGATGTTTGATTATGGCGTTTTTCGCTCGGCCAATGGCTCGTTTGAGCAGATCTTTGCTTCCGCGGGCGGCGGCTCCGTAGCGAATAGCGCAACCTCACGCACCGAGTTCTCGCTGGCTCCGATGGGCCAGAAACTGCGTATCTATGTCGGCGATACCGGCGCTTCTCCAGCTGATTTCTATCGTGTCGACGATGCCAATGTCGCAGCCGCGACCCTGACGGACGGCACGAACAATCCTGGCTGGATCAAGTTGTCCAATCCGACACCTGGTACACCTGGCTTCTCTTCCTACGACTATTGTAGCGGCCTATGATATGCCAGTCGCCTCACCTCCGGGACGTCCAAATGATGTCTGGATTGGTGGTCAGTTCCAGTATGGCGAAGTAACTCCGACCGGCGCGCCTTCCAATGGTCGCGCGGTCCAGCGTTCTACCAACGCCGGCGTCAGCTTCACCGATATGACCAACGACACCCAGTCACCACCACAGGGCATGCACCCGGACCAGCACGCGATCGCCTTTGATCCGAACAATCCCGACATCGCCTTCCTGGGCTCTGATGGCGGCCTGGTCCGCACCAGCGGTAGCTTTGCCGACACCAGCAGCGATTGTGCTACTCGGGGTTTGAGCGGTGCCAACCTGACCGATTGTCAGATCTGGCTCAAAGCGATCCCAACCCACATCTTCAGCCTGAACAATGGCCTTGGTACAATCCAGTTCCAGAGCCTGACCGTCAATCCACAGGACCCCAAACACGATGTGATTGGTGGCACCCAGGACAATGGTACCTTCAACACGACGTCTGATCCTCTGACCTGGACGCAGAACGTTGGTGGTGATGGTGGTCAGTCTGTGATCGATGCGGGCAATCCAAACATTCGTATGCACACCTACTATGGCCCACAGGGTGACGTCAACTTTAAGAAGAACGATCCCTCGGGCTGGGATTACTGGGGTGATCCGCTGGCTGCCAGTGGGGAGGCTGCCTCCTTCTATGTGCCGCTGATCGGTGATCCTAAGATCAGTCAGACCATGTTTGTTGGTCTGGAACACGTCTGGCGCACTCAGGACAGTGGTGGTTCACAGGCTTACCTGGATCAGCACTGTAACGAGTATACCGGCGATTTCGCTGCCACCTGCGGCGACTGGGTGCCACTGGGTAGCAACCTGGTGGATTCAACCTACGGTACAGATAAGTCTGGTAGCTATGTGGTCGCCATTACACGCGCCCCCAGCGATAACCAGACCATGTGGACCGCGACGCGCCGTGGCCGTCTCTTCATTTCCTTGAACGCGAATGATGCCGCTAGCGCGGTTTCCTTTACTCGCCTGGATACAGCGGCCCAGCCCACTCGCTTTATCAGTGGTATCGCCGTTGATCCCAAGGACAAATATCATGCCTATGTAACCTACTCTGGTTACAATGCCTATACGCCTACGACGACTGGTCACGTCTTCGATGTACACTACAATCCAACCACCAAGACCGCGACGTGGAAGGATATCAGCTATGATCTGGGCGATCAGCCGATCACCGGCGTAGCTTACGATAGTGTCACCGGCGACCTCTATGTCGCCACCGACTTTGGTGTTGGCCGCCTGAAAGCCGGTCACAACCACTGGCGCCCGGCTGCTGCTGGCCTACCCATCGTAGCCGTCTACAGCCTGACCATCTCAAACTCCGGCCGAGTCCTCTACGCCGCGACCCATGGCCGCAGCGCCTGGAAACTCGACCTCTAACCGACCATCTGTCTGGCACGCAACCGTAAGGGCGCCCCCACGGACGCCTCTCTCCCGCAGGGTCCCGACTCAACGCCGAGCCGGGACCCATTCCCCTCAAATGCATCAAAAGTAACATAATAACTTGTCAGCGGCCCAGGAGACTGTCCCTTAAAATCGATTCATATCGATGTAGATATATTACTTGTACCTCGGACAGGAAAAATGAAGGAAAGCAAACCTAGCTGCTGAGCCTTTCCCAGTGCTTCTCTTTCATTGTGTACTTCGAGCTGATTATAAATGTGCTGTTTATGCTTAACGACAGTTTTAGGTGCTATCTGCAAATGAGTGGCAATTTGTTTATGGTTATAGCCCTTATTCATGAGATAGAGAACTTCCAGTTCTCTTTTTGTTAGGGTTTTAACCAGCGCAGGTGTAGTTGAGTCAAGATTGCTAAGAGATGCATACAAACATAGCGAAAGGTCTAACGCATACAGCAGCCATCCACAAAACTGAGCAAACAAATGAGATATATCAAGGGGAATGGATGGGGTAGATGCTTGTTCTTGCGCTAGCTTGACTCTCAAGTATCCATATAAAAGCGTAGGACCACGAACGGGAAAAGAAATATAGTTGATAATATTGTCATTCCCCAAAGATACTTCATCTTTTATCTTTTCTTCATTTACCAACTGCAAGATAGCTTGATGCCGTGTAGCATGCTTGACTGCCTGACAAAATTGTTCAGCAACGTCTTTTTTTTGCCCATAAAGCTTCTGGCTTATGTGCATAACATGCACAAACATATGCATATAAGAATTTAAATTGCTCTCTATCTTGCCATTATCATCAGTAATTGCTATCTTTGCGCCATTTAAAGTTTTGTGTCCTTTTTGTAGCTGATTGTCTTTAACTTGCGCCTCGAGGGTTTGAATGCGTTCATTCAGTTGATAAATTTGTTTCTGTATAGCCGCCTGCTCTTTTTCTGATGTTTCCAACGTCTTTAGCCTCTTAAACAGATTGTGATTGGGATGATCACAATACACTCCATAGCAATTTCCAACTTATTTAAGATCAGGTAACCTTATTGCATAATCTGAACGATAATAGCCAAAGTCAACGCCACTCACTCACGGCTCGCGATCGAGCGGCGTTTACGATTGCTTTTCAACAGCATACATGCCATTTATTTGGATGAGCGAAGCTGCCTGACAGGCGAAACTGTTTGCTTGATACTGATCAATTCGAATGGCTGAGCCAGTGACAGCGGAGCGAGCCGCGTTCAGGCGGCGTTTCCAAATGCTTTTTTACAGCATCGTGTTTTAACTGACAACACGCTTACGAAACATACGAAGACCAAGGATCAAAAAGAGGACACATGTGATACATAAACCCAGAAAGGTCCAGGGGAGAGCTAACGTTGGTACCTGATAATGATTAATCACCGGCACCATAGCATTACGTAATCCCTCAGCTGCGTAGGTTAGAGGATTAATTAGTGTGATGATTTGAAACCAGCGGAAACGTTCCAGAGTGCTCCAGGGATAAAAAGTACAGCCAGTGAAAATCAGTGGCGTGACGATAATGGAAAACATAAGACCTAGTTGCTCTGGCTTGAATAGCGTGCCAACAAAAAGCCCAATGCTAGCCCCGGCAATTGCAGCCAGTACCATGATCAGGGCAATTAAACCTATTGCGTCACCTCGCACATGGAAATTGTTTCCTAACATAAGAAAGGCACAGGGAAATACAATGATACCCGCAACCAGACCTTGAATGGAGGCAAATATAATTTTCTCGATGCCCACTAACAATACAGGAAGAGGAGCGAGCAGCCGGTCATCGATCTCATGCGCGAATCCAAGGTCAAGGATCAAGGGAATAGTAACGCCCTGAAAGGCTGTGGTAATGATCGTTAGCGCAACAATACCAGGCAGGAGCAATGCAGAGAAAGTTGGGTTGGCAAAACCAAGTCCCGTTAGCAATGTCCCAAAGACGAAGAGATAAAATAACGGCTGCAAGAGAAACTGTATCAGGAATTTGCCAAATTCATGTCCAGTCACAACCATATCACGATGTAGGATAGCCAGAAAAGCGGCGATTGCCAGGCGAAAATCGTTGTCCGTATGTACGCTGCTCGGCGATGGTGATTGGGTTTGTGAAAGTTCAGGAGAAGATATATTTGTTTTCATGCGCGTAGGCTCCTTCCTGTCAGGTGGATAAAAACATCTTCCAGACTGGTGCGATGAATATTCACATCTAGCAATTCACATCCTTCAGCTGTAAACACTGCATTCGCCATGGCAAATGTTTCACCAGTATTCTGTGCGTAGAGACGATATATCCGAATATCTGGCACATTTTTGTCGTCTGCCAGTTCTTCTACTTTAGTAACATCTGTGAGGGCTGCCAATTTTTGTTGGATCGTTTCTGTGGCTACGCTTTGAGGGAGGTGTACACGAAGCTCCAGGCGTGTAATACCTGGGATATCTTTCTTGAGCTCCTCAGGCGTATTCAGATTAAGAATCCGCCCGCGATCCATAATAGCAATACGATCACATAACTGATCAGCTTCTTCCAGATCATGGGTCGTTAATAAAATTGCCATTCCTTGTTTTTTGAGCAGTTGTATGCGTTCCCACAAAAAAAGTCGAGATTGAGGATCCAGGCGGTTCGTAGGCTCATCTAAAAAAAGTATAGATGGATTATGCATCAAAGCACGCGCGATCATTACACGTTGCCCCATACCACCCGAGTAGTAGCCAACCTTCTCGTTGGCACGCTCCGCCAGACCTAACTCTTTGAGGAGTTGAGCGGCTCGTTGCTCTCGTTCACGCTTCGCGATGCCGTGATATGCAGCATGAAAGGTCAATATTTCTCGGACACGTAAACTCTGATCCAGGTTACTCTGTTGCGGCACGACTGCGATATGTTGCATGACTTTCGCTGGTTGTGCCTGTATATCGATACCCATAATATGTATAGTGCCACTACTTGGCCGCATCCGTGTTGTAAGCATGCTTACCGTGGTCGTTTTCCCGGCTCCGTTTGGCCCCAATAACCCCAATATTTCACCACGCCCGATACTAAAAGAGACATTATCGACAGCGTTAAATGGCACTCCTGGATATTGCTTAGCGATATTTTGTACTTCTAGTACCGGATCAATGTATACCGCCATTACACTCTTCCTTTGTTGCTTAGCGACATAAAAACAATATGCTGCTGCCTATACATGTAGATTACATCCACATCCTTGTCGAATTCCCGGCTCATGACAATGAGTAGTATAACTTTAAAACATAAAAAAATCAAATATATCTAATTAATACATATAAACAGTAAATTATTTACATGCTATTAAGTAAGTAAATAATTATATAGTAATAAACTATACATAAGTAAGTCTGATCAGCACAGTAGTAATATTTTACTCCATAAATATCTATATCGTATAAGAAAGAATCAGCATATATACTATCTTCAGGCCGTATTTACCACGAATAATTTTTATTCATATACCTAAATATTAGTATATTGCAATACATAAAATACGGCATTATGCGGGGGACAAGTTACCCACGACCAATTATAGTTAAAAATAATGAGGAAATTCCTCAGTTGTGATTCAGAAGGAGACATCGCATGAAATTAAGCGTGAAGAAACGTGGTACCACCCTTACAGCAACTCCTGGATTGATGGTACAAACCGCTCTTCTGGTCCCCGGTGGCAGCACATGCAGTTCTGCTGGCAGCTCTTGCTCCTGCACATGTGCCTAAGTGGTTTATCTCTCATGATGAACTAATGGAAGTACCAGCGCTTCTTTCAGATGCCGCTGGTACTTCTTCGAAGCAGCCTGGCTTACTCATTATTGCTATACTTCTTTGCTGTACTAGATACAAACAAACAAACATTGATACGGATCAGAAGGGGGATCAGCGATGAAACTCAGGGTAAAGAAACGTGGTACTATTCTTGGTTCTGCTCTACAGGGTTTATCTTTAAGTACGACACTGGTAGTACCAGGCGGCAGTACCTGTACGTCGGCAGGTTCTTCTTGCTCCTGCACATGTGCCTGAGTGCCTTTGATCGATCAGGCAGATCGATGAACAATGCTTGTACTCACACAAGCGGTCAGAGATCTGCCATTAACCCATCATCTGCGAATTGCCCGCTTAGAAAGAGACAATGTGGTTTATATACAATGCGCTTTATGGCTCCTATCAGCAGCTCCTTCATTCTTCTTGCAAATTCTTAATACGTTGTGGCCAAACAGAAGGAATGCAGCATTCAGCTATTGGATGTATGCCCTTGTGATTACCGGACTAGTGCTTTGTGATAGTCTCATTTTTGGTCTTCCTAACTTTGGCTCATTGTCTTTTATATGGATACTGGCTGCCATTGGTAGTGGCCTTGGTTACTACATTGTTGAACGAATACGCCTGGCGAGACCTGAACAGGGTGTTATCCGCATTATGCGTCAGGTAGAGCAACAGGCTATCCAACGCGTCATTGTCGGGATGCAGTTGGTATGGATCGCGCTCATAGAGGAGATACTCTTTCGCTGGTATTTACTGATGACACCCTTACAACATACCCCCGTTCTTGCTATTGCAACCTTGTTGTATTCCAGTCTGGCCTTCGGGCTTATCCATCAGCAATTTGGCTCTAGCACTATGGTAAGCAGAATGATTTTTGGCCTGGTGCTAGGCATTTTTATGCTCGCCACGGGCAATCTGCTGATTATTATCGTTGCCCATGTTACCTATAACGCGCTGGTCTATGCCTGGCCTGTCAGTTACTCAACTATCCGGTACACTGCATAAATAAATATTGAAGGCACTCCTACTTACTTATGGCACTTGCGTACTACTTTTGTTGGAGGCGGAAGTATGAGATTAAGACACAGTAAAGTCAGACGATCAAGTCCTTTCCCTGATGCTCCTACCTTTAATCCCTGGCTTATTGCTTCCCATACAATGGAGGAAATAAGTAACCAGGCTACGCAGGTTGGTTTTATGACCAATCAATTACGCCGTTCACAACGCGATTTTGACCCAGCACGTGACATCGGTGAACAATTTCTGGCCAATACAGTATTTCATCCCTGGCGAGCGGAATGGGTCTCGTCGGCAGCAGAGTACTTCTCGTCCTATCTGGGTCCCGTTACCGCTCTTAGTGGTTCTGAAAGTCAGAACACACGCGCTCGAGTAGTGCTACCAGAGCCACATCAGCTCGATATGAGCTTGAGTGCAGTGCTTGCCAATCGGAAAAGTGTCCGTCGGTTTTCTGGTGATCCCATGCAATTTGATGATTTAGCGACCATCTGCCATGCCGTAGCAGGTATTACACATTCCACTACATCTCATCCTATTGATGGTGGCGATGAATATGAAGTACGCTGCCGCAATGTACCCTCAGCTGGCGGCTTATATGGTGTCGATTGCTATATCTTTGCCTTAAATGTGCGCCATGTGAAATCGGCCCTCTACCGTTATACACCACACTACCATGCGCTAGATGAACTGGCTATTGATCAATCAGTAGATACGCTATTTCAATGCTTCTCGGGCAGTGAGGCAACCGGACTTAACGTTGATAAGCTCGCGCTGGTGATTGCCTATGTGGGCCATCCCCAAAAGGTGGTGCGCAAGTATGGTGCTCGTGGAGTACGGTATCTCTTGTTGGAAAGTGGCATGATGGCATTTTCTGCTAATCTGGCGGCGACCGCGCTGGGCTATGGTATCCTCGATTATCAGTCTTTTCTGGAGGATCGCTTGCGCACAATGGTGCAGATCGCTGATAAGCCGCAATATATCTTACACATGCAGCTATTGGGCTGGCCTGCTTAAAAATTGAGGCTGCATTTCACATTCATCTCATAGTATGCCATTCAATCGTATGAGCGCAGCTGCCTGACAGGCGCACCCGCTTGCTCGCCACTGCTCACGTTGAATGGCTGAGCCAGTGGCAGCGCAGCTAGCCGCGTCCAAGCGGCGTTTACGATTGCTTTTCAATAGTATGCTAGGAGCTATATTATGCCAAATTTAGAAGATACCCGACTGGCATTTATCCCCGGTGCACGCGTAATTATCCATGATCCCAATACAGTTGAGCTACGAACCGGCGTCTGGAATTGTAGTTCAGTGACATTATCAGATGATGAAGAAAAAGGTATTCTTGGTGAAGTGATTTTGGGCCTGCTGGATAATCACTCAATCGCGACATTAACGCAAAAACTTGGCGTACGTAGTGACCAGATTGGCAGCGTTGTAGAAACACTGGTCGAAAACAATATTCTTGTTCCAGTTGAAAAACGCAACGTATGGAACCAGCTGGCATACCTGGCAACTCCTACTCTTGGTTACCGGCCAGAGCCTGGAGATGATCTGCCAGCCCAGGTCATAGTGCTCGGATCTGCAACCCTTGTGAAACAGTTTCGCCATATAACACATGGATTACTGGGCGATAAGCTCCAGGAAGCGTCTGAAGACACTATTAAGCGTTTGCGCGTAAAAGACTTAAACCTGGAGAGCAATGGCCTGGAGTTAAGTGATCATCTTGAAACATTCCAACACTGGCGAGGAGCTTTGATAGTTGCGCTATGGAATGAACTGGACCCAATTTTGCTTGGCAACATTAATCGTCTGGCGCATCATATCGGCTTTACCTTTTTACCAGGCGCGATAGATGGTCCTTTTTCTATTATCGGCCCCACTATTATTCCACAGGTAACCGCCTGCTTCCAGTGTGCAGAGATGCGCGTCATAGAGGCATTACGTGACCACACCCTCTATACTGAATATCGACGGGCTCTGGCTGAGCAGCGTGTCTATGGTGGTGAGGATAAGGACGAGGCAATTGATCCATTCCAGGCAAATATGGTCTCTTTTGCTGCCTGGGATGCCATCAATCTGGTTACCCTGGGCAATGCCTTTACACTTAATAAAATTTTAGGGATTTATGGTCCTACCCTTGAGGTTCGCTTCCATGAGCTTTTACGTATGCCCGGTTGCCCGGTATGTAGTGAACCAATTACGCTTGGACCAACTCTCTACAGCGATTTACGCAGCTACTTAAACACTCAAATAAAAATGTAGCAGGGAGGAAGTGCTATGCCACTACAAGAAATTGCCAGGCGTTCTAGCCAGGGGGTTGATCCGCGCGTGAAGTTGCAGGTCGACCGTATGGTAAGCCCAATGCTGGGCCCTATCAGGCGCTTGATGGCGTTGAGTTATGATGCTTCCAGCCCTGCTGCATGCACTATCTTACCTGAATTAGCAGATGTGCATCGCCGGGCAGGCCTACTATCAGCTCCCGAATACCACCTGGGTGGATACGGATTCTCTCTTGAAGAATCGATGCGTAAGGCTCTCGGTGAATCGGCTGAACGCGCGGCACTTATGACATTTCATGCGTATTGCGCACCGTTGCTGCGTAGAACCAGCCAACAAGAATTAGAGCGGCAGGATGTGGCGCATATACCACTCGCTCAACTCGCGTTATTCTCACCACAACAGCGGGCACAGGCCCATTTTCCTTTCAGTGTGGTAGCAGAGCAAACGCCAATTACATGGGTCCCCATGCTCGATCTTCAAAAAGATTCAACCACTTTATTACCAGCCCAGGCTGTACTCAATGGTTTTCCTTGTCAAGATGAGGCACGTGCAACGCTGGTTGTTTCAACGGGAACCGCTACCCACGTAAACTATGGCAGAGCTTTGCGTGGAGCGCTACTTGAACTGTTACAAATAGATGCTGCCATGGGACATTGGTATAGCACGACTACAGCACAAAAGATTGATGTTTCGCCACAAAGCACACCGCGCTTTGCGCACTTTTTAACACAATACTCTTCATGGTGGAAAAGAGAGGATAGCGATATTGAATTCTATTGGTTACCACAGCCCGATGGAATTCCTGTCTATATTGTTATCTGCGCAATCCGTCGTCCCACAGGCTATCCTGCGGTTGCCTTTGGACTGGGAGTCTCTCTGGACCTGGATACAGCACTGTATGGGGCTTTTATCGAAGCGATCCCGGTGAACTTTATTGCGATGGTAAATGGCCTTGATCGTCTCTATGGAACACGCGATACAAATGAGACCCCACAGCGGCAGACCAAAGATTTACAGTCCGCCTATCGCTCTTTTGAAAGTAGCACAGATACGGACTTTGATTCTAATGTAGGGTTTTATGCTTTACCAGAGCAAGCTACACGTCTGTTTCCAGCCAGGTTTGATCCACGTCGGCAGATCAGTGGTTCGGCTATACGACAACAAGTGGCAGAGATTCCACGCGACACACCATTTGATGAAGCCAATAGCATTTTGTTTGCAAAGGTATTACAAAAATATCGCATCTATGCTTTAGATATCACCACGAATGATAGTAAAGCACTGGGATATCGCGTTGTGCGCTTATTCAGCCCAGACCTACTTGCTCTATGTGCGCCTCGCTATCCTCAGGCTAGCCACCCGCGCTTTCAAGCATATGGAGGGTTCCATAAGGTTGAGCCTCACCCTTATCCGTAAAGCTGCGTTTCAAGAACATGTGTGGAGACGCTCCTATGGAGATTACAAGCTTACTTGAAAATCTTTGGTTTGTGGTATGTGGATTATTGCTGCTCGCGACATTGTATATCTGGAGTTATTGGTGTACTGAAATCATCGCCAGACGTGTATTGCCTTTGACAGGTTTGACCAGATATGTGCCTCGAGGCTCGGCTATTATGATGCTGCGCGCAGGTTTCTATGGGATGCCAGGGCTATTGCTCTATACAGTAGTTGCCCTGTTTCTACCACAACTGGTCATTCCTATACACGTCAGCCTGGCTGGCGTCCCACAAGGAATCTTGATCGGTATGGGCTACGCCGCACTAGGGAGTACTCTTGCGCAAGGGATTATCCTGTTTAAGGGCATGATCTTACAGCTGAGGGACAACCAGCACGAGCCTATTCCGAACTAGAGACCCTTGGAAGTACTGGTTGGATTAGAGGCTACAATACGGCACATCAACTCTGGCCTAGAGGTGGCTTTCTGCTAGCCGCTCTGACTACAACAGGGGAAGAACTGGCATTTCGTGGCCTGGCACTCCCCTTTTTGGCTCATGGCTTTGGGTCACGATCGCACTCTGGATTACGGTGCTTGCATTTACTGGCATCCAGGCCATCACGATGCCATCCTGGGAGCCCGCGCTCCTGCCGATGTCTTCAGCATTTGTGATGGGATTGATCCAGGGCTATCTCGCGCTAACCTATCAGAGTTTATTTCCTTTGATTGTTGCTCATTTTAGCTTTTTTGTTATCTTGCTACTCTTTGCCAAAGGAGCAAAGGGTATGGGGAATGCTCAGGGTAATCCGTCCTCACGTCCAGGTTTGTTTTGACTTATAAGCGACGCGAGCAGGGTTACCCTGTGTTAAACAAAAAAGGTTAATGCTATACGTCTAAAATTTCGATGTCGTCGCCGTTGAGCACATTCAGGACGGCATCATAGAGTTCGACCGGGATGTTGGGCTGGAGCTCTTCGAGCGTGGGATAGATGTCGAGCGCTAATTCGCGTTCTTGCTCATATTGGGACCAGCCCCAGTTTTCCCAATCTTGCTCTGAACGGTTGGATAGGCGCGTCCAATCAATCGTGTCTTTTGTGCGTACGGCGAAGTACCCCTTTGGGGTCTGATAGACAACCACGGAGTGGACTGCGGTGCCAGCTGGATCACGACGTACTTTGTGGGCCGCGAGCAGCTTTCCTTTGAATTGCTTCTTCTGGAAAGGTGCATGGCTGCCCACCCTGACCACAATGTCTTCGAAGCCGCCTTCCTTTGTGTGCTGCTCCTGCACCAGTTTCTGGAGCGCCTTTACAATGGTGACGGAAATGTTTGCGCCCGTGACCTGCTGAGCCTGGTCGAGTAGTGGAAGGTCCGTATCCGCGATGTAAAATGTTTTGTTTGGCATGAGCATAAATGCCTCCTTACTGGTAATTATTTCGGGTCATATTTCTCTGCATACGTCTACAAATCCCTATGCAATATATTATAATATATTACATAGGGATTTGCAAGCTGGAGCCGTACGCGAGTTACAAAAGGCTGATCAGCCTTCGTGCTGGAAAACCTTGCAAAAAGTCAAAAATCTGAGTACGCTTGGGACAATAAGGTCCGCCTGCACAACACACGCAGTATTTGACGAGTATCAGGAGGCGCCGCTGGCTCCTCCGCCACCGCCACCTGAGAAACCACCACCACCTGAAAAGCCACCGCCCGCGCCCATATAAACAGTGCCACGTGCGCCCTGGTTTCTGGGGATCAAGATGTTGGCTGCGTACATAGCCTGTTCAAAGGCGAAATGCTGCTTGCTCGGTTCACTGCTGCTGATTGGAAACCAGATTGGCAGGTTAAACTCGGTGGGAAGATAAAACTGGCGTATCCAGCCATCTGCCAGGCCAAAACCAGCGGCATAGGGCAAGTAGGATGCAACCATCTCAGGACCTTCGCGCTTCAAGAAAAACGGGGTCATGCAAGCCTGCTGTAGATAGCGCGAAAACTGGCGCCAGCTCCAGGCCTTTGGCCACCACTCATCTTTCACCGCGCTAAAGCCCCCCGATAGCCCACCACAACAGCGGCCAGGACCAGCAGGCCGAAGTCGGGAAAGAGCAGACACCAGTAATATTGCGTAATGCTACCCATGAGGATGCCAGTCAGAATGAAACTCAGGAGGGCCAGCAGAAAGAGGTCGTCGTACTGCCCATTATCACTCTTCATCGCAGCGTCTTCAAAGGTGATGTTGTCCCCTTTATTGGGGGTCAAAGCGCGGAAAACACTGGTGAAAGGGCCGCCGCTAAAGCGAAAAGTCACCGTCTCTGTCACCAGCAGCGCGCCGTCCGGCTGAATCTGAATATCTTCATCAAACGCGCTGGCCCGATACTCTTTCTGCTGTCCTCCGGCCGCCATGACGGGCGCGGGCCAGACACAAACGATACATAATAGGAGTAACAATAATAATGCAAAGCAACGACGTACCATAACTATTGTTCTTTCAACATAAAAAAAGAAAAACTCATTTATATTTATTAGAACGCATATTTTCCTCTATTGTACAAGAGCAATACTAGAAAGCGCAGGGCTTTTAAATGGTCCTCTTTGGCGCCTGCGGCGCCGGGTTAGGAGTGTGGAGTGTGGAGTGTGTTTGGTGGGCGGCTGCGGCCGCCCACCAAACACACTCCACACTTGATCGCTTGCTTGTGATCTCCCTGCGATCGCTGGACGAACATGAAAAAGCCCTGTAGAAAGCAGGTAATATTTAACAATTGCGTAAATTGCCAACTAATTTGACAAACAATCATATAAAGCACTATAATGAGGATGATTAAACTTATAGGGAGTATATCGCAAATGATTCTCTGCTAATCATGTACCATTGATTCACGCTCTATTATCCATAAAAAGAAGCTTTGCACCCGATGCAGGGTGCAGTAGTTTGTTGGTGTGGCCGGGTACATGAACATGCAGAGTACGCTACGCATGGCGCTCCCCTGCTCCTTGTTTTTCACGATCTGTTCACGCCATGTCTTCCACCTGTCCCACGACAGCTCCGTACCTGCCTCTCATGTGCCCGCATCTACCATTACTATTCCACACACCGGGACTATTTAAAGGAGGAACCCATGGCCGAGCTGTTTGCCGCCGCAGAAAGCGGTAATATTACGCCTGCCTGGTTGACGCAGGCGCTACGCCAATCTGGTACCTTGCCCCACGGCGAGGTGGTGGCCGTCGAACTACAAACGACAGATGCCTTTAATTCGCAGACCAGCCATCTCACGCTACACTATTCCGCTGACGCACCGGAGCAGGCGCCAACGCGACTGGTCTTGAAGCGCAACACGCGGGAAGCGTGGTGCATCCGAGCCCAGGCGAAAGAGGTGCGCTTCTACCAGACGGTCGCTACACTTCCCGAGCATCCAAAGATAATCCCACCCTGCTACGCGGCTAGCTATGATGCGCAAAGCGGCAACTCGTACCTGCTCCTGCAGGATCTCTCTGAGACGCATCGTCAACCGGTGACGCGCGCCGAGACGATAGATACCAGCGGGAGTGTGCCGCGACCCGAGTATATCGAGGCGACCATCGATACGCTTGCACGCCTGCATGCTTTCTGGTGGGAGCATCCCTTGCTCAAAACAGAGGTGGCACAGGCCGGTATGTGGCAGGCCGAGGAGGCGCCCGCTCAACGCTACACCCAACGACGCATTCAGGAGTGGGAGCAGCTAATGGCAAGTGAGCCCGGCTCAACCCTGCCTGCCGAGCTGCGTACTGGCATTGAGCAGTGGCTAGAGCGTATGCCACACTACTGGGAACAGCGGCTGGCTCCGCGCTTCGCAACGGGCAGCAAACAAACGCTAACCCATGGCGACGCTTACTTCTCCAACTTCCTGTGCCCACGCCAGCTGCCTGGCACAAGCTACCTGCTCGACTGGCAGAGCCCACAGGTGCACATCGGGGCACTGGACCTCGCCAATATGCTGGCAACCTTTTGGACTCCCGCGCAGCGCCACGAAGGCCAGCGTGAGCTGCGCGCATTGCGCCGCTACCACGACACGCTCACAGCCAGCGGCGTCAACAACTACAGCTGGGAAGAACTGCTCGACGACTACCGCATCGGCCTGATCGACTGGCTCGAAGTACCTATCTGGGACGCCAGCAACGGCTCATCCAGGACCTACTGGTGGCCCAAATTGCAATGCCTTTTCAACGCGGTAATGGATTGGCAATGCCTGGAATTCATGTCGAGCACCCCGTCCTAAAGTGCGTGGCGGCATGGCCGCTTCTATCGCGGCCATGCCGCCCGGACTAGTTCAGACTAATGATGAAATCGCCGCTGCGATCCGGGGTCGCTAAGGCTGATTGCTGAGGGACAACAAGCCGGGTATGCTTCGGACCGGGATTGATCTCGCCAGGGCCGGGCTGACTACTGCCTGGATGCTTGCCAAAGTACCAGATGCAGAATAAGGCGATGACGACGATCAGGACGATGGTTAGGACCAGGGCCAGGCGATTAAAGGCCCAGGGATTGCTTCCTTGCTGCGACATAAATTTGTTTGCCATGTGCTGCTTCCTTTCAAGTGTGTACTTACTTTACATTGATGGTTTGCCCTTGCATGTTCAAAATATAAGCGGAACCATGATGGGCGCGCATCGTAGCATGCAGCAGAAAAATCATGTAGCATCCTACATGTAGTTTCCTCTCTTCCTTTAGACAACCAGCAGCAGCTATACTTGAGTCAGAAATATTGATAGCTAGCATTGCTCATATCTATAAACAGCGACTACAAAGAGGACCGATAGAAGATGAAACGTATCAAGGATGCACAACCTGCTATGCCGTTGCTGCTCTGGCTTATTCCACTCTATATATGGGCCATCTTTTCTTTGTGGAGCGGCAGCTCCCAGCAGTGCATCAATAGTACCCAGGCCACAAAGAGTCTTTGTACCTCGCTGGACTTTGTTGAACTGCTCTCTACCCACTCCCTGTCGATCGTGGCCCTGACCGGCCTGGTTGCGCTACACGGTGGTTGTTTCTGGTTAGCCCGGAAGGAGAAGATCGCGCCACGCTTAGCCTGGCCCTACCTGGTCGTCCAGGCCGTCTTGATCCTGCTACTGGGGGCGGTCATCGGCAACGAAAACTTTATCTTACTGATCTACCTGGCCTTGATCCTGGGAGCAACAGGCATGCTGCCTCAGGCGCGGGCCACCTTGATCGTCGCCAGTCTGCTCTTCATCGCCAAAGCCCTGGTAAGCACGTTCGCCCAGGGAAGCTGGGACGCCTTTCTGGATAATATGCGCGTGGACAGCACGGCCCCGCTATTTATGTTTGTCGTTGGCTACCTGGTACTCTACATCCAGCAGGGACAACTCTATGAAAAGCTGCAGAAGAGCCACGCAGCCCTGGAAGAGGCCAATACACGCCTGGAGGTTTCAACGCGACAGATCACCATTCTGACGCGCCAGAATGAGCGGCAGCGCCTGGCCCGCGAGTGGCATGATACGCTGGCGCAGAACCTGCTCAGTCTGATTCGCCAGCTCGATGTGGCGAAGTCGCACCTGGCCCATCAACGTAGCGAGCGAGCCAGCGAAATTGTCAGTGAGACAGCCGCCAGCGCACGCCTGGCACTGGCCCAGGCCCGCGCAGCCATTAGCGATCTGCGCACCAATGTCCCAACGCCCGAGACGCTCCGCGAAATGGTCCAGCAAGAAATTGAACGTTTTACGGACGCGACTGGTATTATCTGCGTCGCGGAATTGGATGCGCTGCCGGAAACACCACCTGCCTGCTGTGAACATGTGCTCAGAACAATCACGGAGGGACTCAACAATATCGCGCGCCACGCCCAGGCCAACCACGTCTGGATCACGCTCGTTCGCCACGCGCAGGAGCTAGAATTGGAGATCCGCGATGATGGGATCGGCCTGCCCGATCTGGCCGCCATCGGTAGCGGACATTATGGGCTGGTCGGCTTGCGCGAACGGGCACGCCAGGTCATGGGTCAATTTGAGATACAGAGCGTGCCGGGACAGGGGACGTTGCTCGCGATGACCTTTCCGACCAATGCTGAAGAGGTAGAAGCATGAAACAGCCAATTCAAGTCTTGATCGTGGATGATCATCCCTTGATGCGCAAGGGGATACGCATGACTCTGGAGGAGGTGAGCGAGGATTTTGGGCTGGTGGGAGAGGCGGACGACGGGGCTTCGGCCTTGCGCCAGGTGGCGGAGCTACGACCAGATGTGGTCTTGATGGACATCCGCATGCCGGGTATGGATGGGCTGGAGGCGCTAGAACATATCCGTACCCAGCATCCCGGAGTGGCCGTCATCCTGCTGACCACCTACAACGATGATGAACTGGTACTGCGTGGACTATCCGCCGGAGCCCATGGCTACCTGCTCAAAGATTGTGAGCTGGAGGTCCTGCTAGCGGCCATTCGTAGCGCGGCCCAGGGACAGGTATTGCTGTCACCAGAACTGCTCCAACGCGCCCTGATGGCAGCGCAACCAGAAACTTCAATGCCCCGGCAACCTCCCATGCCACAAGCCAGCCGTAAGAAATATGCCAACGACCTGACCGAACGTGAACTGACCATCCTGAGCGCCGTGGCGCGTGGGGAGCGCAACAAAGAGATCGCGCACCAGCTCGGCATCAGCGAACGCACCGTGCTGGCCCACCTGACCACCATTTTCGCTAAACTCCAGGTAGACTCGCGCACCGCCGCCGTCGCCGTCGCCCTACAACAAGGCCTGATACTTCTCACTAATCAAAATACTTAGTAAGCGACCAGATGAAAGGTACCTTCGGCTGCCGCAAGATCAGGATAGGAGCATGATACTCGTAGCTTATACACTCGTCGCAGGAAGTCCTGGCGGCCAGCGTCACCGAGCGGAACCCCCGTGCCACGTCCTGGGGAGGAATATTAATCGTGATGACAACCTGGCCAGTACATCCCGCCGGCCCCCAGATATAGAAGGAGTTGTGTCCGCTGATCGGTGGGGCAGATGATAACGCCCACCGAATTTCAAGAGCGCACTAGCCTCGCCATAATTTTCAGTAAAGATGCAGGCAACCCGCTGCTCATTCATAGGCAGGCTGTGATATACCCGAGCAATCAACGCGACCTGTTCCTCCCAGCCAAAGCGATCCACCAGGGGCTGCGACAAGCCGTAAATATTGCCTGCTTCCTGGCTATTTTTACCATAAATCGGTCCATATATGGCAAGTGGTAATATCGGCATCGCCACAGGGGCTAGCAGTAGAGCACTCACGACCAGCACGACGGGATAGGCCGCGATCCATCGGCGCCAGCGCAGCCGCCATTGACCGAACAGCACCGCCCCACCAGCATACAACGGCGGGTAGGCTGGCGCCAGAAAATAGGATTTCGCCTGAATCACAATGAAGAGCACGAAGAGGATGAGAAACGCCCACCCGAAGACCCGATAGCGTGCACCGCGTGCGGAGAAGAAGTACCACAGCCCTGCCCCCACAAGAACACCGAGAGAGGATTCATGCCGAGGATCTGGGTGGTCAGGAAATCGAGGGGCGACGCACCGCTACTATGATTTTGAGGATAGTTCGTCCAAAACTGCATTGACGCCCAGCCATTGAAGGCATTCCAGGTTAAGAATGGCAAGAGGAGAGCGCAGGCGATCAGGCCCCCAAACACCGTCCAACGGGTGAACAGCAGGCGACGTTGTGGGGTTAGCAGCAAGCCGACAATCAACGCGAACCCCAGAAGAGGATGGTCTCCTTCGTCAATAATCCCAGCCCGGCCACCAGGCCAAACATGAGCCAGCGTCGGGGTTGTTCAGCGCGCAGCAGGACGATGAGGATGGTGGCGGCCAGCGTCCACCAGAAGCCATCCAGGACATCATAGGTGTAGAGTGAACCATCGGCCAGCAGGACGATGGCCGTCGCCGATCCCAGGGCAGCCAGCCCCTGGACCCATCTCGCGCCGCCGAAGAGCCGGGCCATCAGTCCTGTCAGAATGATCGTCCCCGCACAGAACAGCGCGGAGATCACATGGATAGCCCATAAGGCATTGCCGGTGAGCAAGCGGGGAAGCAGCGTGATCCAGGGAAGCAGCGGTGGAACATCCACATAGCCAAAGGCAGGACGCTGGCTCATGGCCAGAACATAGAGTTCATCACGGAAATACCCGTAATTGTCGCCGACCAGGACATGGGCCAGGAATGAGATGCCGGCGATAAGCAACACAACAGGAGCGAGGTCGGCACGGCGATAAAGTTTGATGAGGCCAACGCGCGCGCGACTCAACTGCTGAAAGGCTGCAGAGACCATCGGTAAGGTTTTTGACAACATGATCGGTACACCTCGTAGAGATCTATTTTTATGCTCCTACATTGTTCGATCCTACAACGATGGCGAGTCCAGTGCAGATGTCGATCTATGAGGTACGACTCTACCATGAGTATAAGAAAAGCATACCGTATTTTGAAGTCAAATATAACCCTGTAAAGCATATATATAGACACCATGCAACATATCGTGGTCAGGAAAGCAGGAAAAATTGGGCGAACGAGAACAATGGATCTATCACATTAATAAATACTATATATACGTTTTTTGTATTTTATCCTCTTTTTAACAATAAAACACGAAAAAAACAACAAAACACGAATTGTATAGATTCGGGATAAGTCCCGAATCTATACAATTCGTGTTTATTCTAATTTTTAGAACATATGAATCAAAAGCGGTGGCAAGCCCCAATACCATTGAGATAAGAAAAGCTCAAACATGGGGATTGCTATCGGACAACAAGCTCCCTCCCTTTCTTTGAGCAACCAGGCAACAAGAAAAGCGATGTGTATAGGTTCGGGCCTGTAGGTGCGAGGCTTGCCCTCGCTTGCCGCCCGGTAGGGCGGCCCGGTCTCCCAGCACTCAAGCACCCCGTGGTATTTGCCCTTCCTTCACGCGGTGCCCAAACGCATGGTTCGTGTTTGGGCACCGCGTGGGTCGAGGTGCCGATGACGAGGGACCGAGCGGCGAGGAGACCGGGCCGCCCTACCGGGGCGGCAAGCGAGGGCAAGCCTCGCACCTACAGGCCCGAACCTATACACATCTCCTTTCTTGTCGCTTTTTCGTACGGGAGGGTAAAAGGGGGCAGGCTCCAATCCCATGTTTCTGAGCTCAAATTCTTCGTATCTCAACGGCATTGGGGCAAGCCCCACACGTACAGATCTTGTTTTTTGATGCTGAATAAACGTATTGGGGAGCAAGCCCCAGGGGTTTCTTGATGGATGGTCACACCAGATTTATCTATTCCACCTGCCCAAATTTGAGGAGTCAAATAAGGTGGTATAATTATTACCTGTCTATCACTTTTTGTTTTTTTATAATCATATAACACGATAGATATCATTAAGCTGGCAGATAGGAGTATTCAATGACCGGCACATATGAGGACGCTGAGGCTATTTCGCAATCGTTCTATCAGGCGGTGCAGCAGGTAATGCACGGCAATGCTGTCCCGATGCTTGCGCTCTGGTCCGAGCAGGATGATGTGACCTATTGCGATCCACAGGGCAACGCGCACAAAGGGCACACCAGCCTTGTCGTTTACTGGCAGCGCGCAGCACAGCTCAATAGTACTGAACCAGGGAGCATTTCGGTGCAGGCTGAATTGATCATGCTACAGAGAAGCCAGGACATGGCCTGCGCCTTTATGGCGGAACATATCCAGATCAGGGACAAGGATCAGCTTCATCGAATGAAGGCCATGGCAACCAACATCTACCGCTACGAAGGACAACAGTGGAAGATGATTCATCGCCATTCAGGCTCCCCAACCCTGAAAACGCAGGCAGCACGGATTGACAATTCGTATTTGTAAGTACATACTAATAGAATGACGAGAAAACGTTCGCTTCCCGGCCCACGACTTTCTGCTGAACAACGCCGTGAGCACATACTGGAGGCCGCGCTACCTGTGTTCGCAGCTTATGGCCTGCATGGTGCCTCCACACTGACAATTGCAGAACATGCTGGCATTTCCGAGACCTATATCTTTCGCCTGTTTGGAACAAAGAAAGAGCTGTTCCTGGCGGTAGTTGAGAGGGTCCACGGCCAGGTGATGTCTGTCTATCGCTCCGTGTTGGAGAACCACCCTGATCAACCATTAGAGGCTATTCAGGTGGCCATAAGACATGCTCCTGTGTCACAGGATAAACTGTTGCTGTTACTACAGGCTTACGCGGCCTGCCACGATGAAGACATCCAGCGCGTCGTACGCGAACGTTTTACTGACATGTACAGCTATGTAGCACACAAGGTTGAAGACCGGGCAGATGTACAGACCTTCTTTGCCTACAATATGCTCTCAATGATTACCCTGGCCATGGGTATCACCGATCTAGCCAGTCTGGCTCAGGGGCCGGCTACATCGCTACAAGAAGGAGGATAAGCTACTTTTTTAGCCTTGAAAGTTTGTAAGTACTTACATGCTATCCTGCAATTCAGGGGATAGCACTATATGTCGTCTGAGCGATTTTTCTTTTTTATCCACCTTTGTTTGTGATCACTTACTAACAGTTAAAGCCAATATGACATGCTTTGAATTTGTTAGAGCAAGCCTATATATAGGCTCTGGTCCAGGCAAGATACTGCATTAGCAGAGAAAGGCAACCATATGAATACTGCATCCTATGCTCTAGGGCATTTAGCTCTTCGTGTAAGCAATCTGGCTCGCGCCCGGGCTTTTTATGTGGATACCCTACATTTTACGCCCCTGCTGGAAGTCCCAGGCCGTGTCCTTCTCAATGTACATGGCCTGGTCATCGCACTGGTAGGAGATGACCCCAACACAGAGCAAGGGGACCGTTTTTCTCCCTACCGTGTTGGCTTGGATCATCTTGCGCTGGCGGTTCCAGATCAGCAGGAGCTAGCGACGTTACTTGAATACCTGACGCAGGCCGGCGTGCCCAACCATGGGATCGAAGAAGATGAGATGACGCATGCTCGCTATATCAGCTTCTACGATCCCGATGGCATTGCCTGGGAGTTCTATGCCAGCCCCCAGCGCTAAGAGGAACGCTCGCCAGGCGCTAAACCTGATCACGGGTTTAGCGGCTGCAGCGCAGATCACGGTTAGCGCAGGATGCTTACGCGGCAATACTGTTCAGCTCAGACAGATCTTCCTCGGAAAGGGTCAGCGCGGCACCGGCGATGTTCTCGCGCAGGTGCGCAACGGATGAGGTGCCTGGGATAAGCAGGATGTTCGGGGAGCGCTGTAACAGCCATGCCAGCGCGACGGCCATCGGTGTGGCGCCGAGACGCGTGGCGACTACTTCCAGCTTATCGGACTGCAGTGGGGAGAAACCACCGAGCGGGAAGTAGGGCACGTAGGCTATGTTCTGTGCCGCAAGCGAGTCGATCAGGTCGTCGTCGACGCGGTGGGCGAGGTTGTAGAAGTTCTGCACACACACGATCGGCGCGATAGACTGTGCCTCGGCGACCTGCTCGGCGGTCACGGTGCTGATCCCGAGATGCTTGATCAATCCCTCCTGCTGCAGCTGCGCGAGCACCGTGAACGGTTCGGCGATCGAGCCAGGAGTGGGGCTATCAAACCCACCGACACGCAGATTCACGACATCGAGCGCGTCGAGGCCGAGGTGCTCAAGATTGTCGTACACAGCCTGGCGCAGCTGCTCGGGAGCGAGCGCGGGGGCCAATTACCCTCGGCGTCTCGCAACGATCCAATCTTGGTGACGATGTGCAGATCGTCCGGGTAGGGGTGCAGGGCTTCCTTGATAATCTGGTTGGTGACGTGTGGGCCGTAGAAGTCGCTGGTGTCGATGTGCGTGATACCCAACGCTATCGCCTCGCGCAGTACGGCCACGGCGGCAGCGCGGTCGGCCGGTGGACCAAATACATGGGGGCCAGCCAGCTGCATCGCGCCATACCCCATGCGCGTGACCGTCAGATCCTCGGCCATGGTGAATGTTCCTGCAAGTGTGGCTGGCAGATTACTCTGTTCGTTCGCTGAATGCGATATCATAGATAACTTTCTCTTTCTTTCATTGAGACTACAACAATCACGATCTGTGATACACTTAGGAGTATGACATCGCAGCAATCATATAACCAGAGTCTCTTTATCGTATGATTGAGACTGGCAGGATAAGGAGCAAAGAGGACTATGAGCGACGAACAACGCAGACACGAGCTTGGAGATTTTCTACGCACTCGACGTATGCGCCTCTCGCTTGAACAGGTTGGGTTGATAGGTGGTGGGAGGCGGCGCACCCCAGGATTGCGGCGCGAAGAGGTGGCGCAGCTAGCGAATGTGGGCGTCTCCTGGTATACCCTGTTGGAGCAGGGACGCGATATTCACCCTTCAAGCGAGGTGCTACAGAACATTGCTGATGCGCTACAACTCACGCCCGACGAACGGCAACATCTTTTCTTGCTTGCTGAACAGCACCCCCCATCGATACACCCACATCGACTGAACAGGTAAGCCCGGCGTTACGCCGTGTGCTTGACGCGCTCGATCCTGTCCCGGCCTTCGTCGTTGGTCGTCATTGGAATTTTCTCGCCTGGAACACCACTGCCAAGCATGTCTTTTTGCTGTCAAGGCCGGTGCCCCCATATGACTATAATGCGGTCTGGCGTATGTTTGCTGATCCGATGAGTCATCATCTATACAGCCCACCGTGGGAGCAGGTCGCGCAGAAAGTGCTCGCGGAATTCCGTGCTGATAGTGCGCGTTATGCCGATGAAGAATGGTTTAAACGCTTGATAGCTGATTTGCAGCATGTAAGCCCTGAGTTTCGCGCATGGTGGCCCGCCATGATGTACGCGGCAGAGCCGATGGAAGAAAAGACATACAGCATCCTCTGGTGGGATGCCTGATGTTTGAGCATACAACCTTACAGGTGCCCGCTATGCCCGAACTCAAGATCATGATCTATACACCACTACCCGGAACGGATACGATGGAAAAGCTACAGCAGTTGATGGATCAAGATGTAGCCATCAGCGCTATGTAGGCAGCCGTAAACCAAAGCTATTATGCTTCGCCCCAGTAGCCTGCCCACCAGGCGGCATGAGGCATCCCAGAGCTATTCATCACGCGAAGGAACTCCTGGAGGTCAAAGGCGACACGATGCAACTCCACTTGCAAGGATGTCCTGTTGCACTCGATAATGGCATATTCCGCGAAGGCTGGCTGACGAATGTCACTTATAGGTGAAACGCGATCCATTGCTAACCCGACACTCCCCGGATTGAGGACCAGAATATCTCTGAAACGGCGAAACATCTGGACGTGCGTATGGCCGCCAACCATGAGATCTCCCCGGGTTCCTGCAAATGCCTGCTCCAGTTCTTCCTCTGGTGTCGTGGGCAGGATACGCTCTTTGTACGAACGAGGAGATCCATGATAGCAAAAGAGCACTTTTTCGTCGGCCAGAGGATACGTGAGGCTTTGCTGAAACGAGCGCAAATACGCGCGATCAGTGGATGAGAGTTGAGCTGCACACCACAGATCCATCTCCTGCCATCGTTGGCGGCGCAGATCGGGCTGCTCCTTCGGCTCAGGCTGTAAGAGCCAGGCATCCATGTTCCCCATCACGATAGGACAACCAATCTCTCGCAGTCGTTTGATCACCTCACAGGGTTGAGGTCCTGTCGAGGCAACATCACCAAGACAAATCACCCGGGTGATATTCTGGGTTGAGATGGCTGTCAAAACAGCCTCTAGAGCCACATTGTTCCCATGGATATCAGAAATGAGAGCAAGGCGCATAGACTTTTCCCTTCTTGATGATGATACTTAAAATGTTATATTACGCTTAAATGCAAACTTTATCCGGCTCTGACTCAAATCCGGTGTTCCCCCTCGCTCCCGCATTCCCACCTACAAGCAACGCGATTGCAGTATCATGAAAATTATAGTATGAATTTGCAACATTTCAAGGGTATTCTGGATTACAAAGAACAGGAACCAGATCACAAGTGAAAGCGTAAAAGGACTGTTATGTATCAACAGGATACTGCTTTGGCACGGCTGCTAGCCACTGATTTAAAGAGCAATTTCAGGCTGCTCATCATTCGCTATCAGCCACAGATCTACGCCTTCGCATTACGCCAGACCGGGAATCCGCACGATGCCGAGGATATTGCCCAGGAGGCATTTATTCAGGCGTACTATGCCATGGCAGATTACCCTGAACAGCGTATCCAGGCGTTGGCGCTCGAACCCTGGCTCTACAAAATCGCGCTGAACATTTTCTATAAGCGCCTGCGCAATAATAAGCTCCAGCTTATTGCCCTCGATACAGGTGAAGATAAGGAGCATATACAGATTGAAGTTGGCGCATCCTACCAACCCGATTTCATCCTGGAGGATAAAGAAGCGTTACGCGAGCTGGCAGCGCTGCTCATGACCTTGCCACTTCAGTACCGCGAGGCAGTCAACCTCTATTATTTCGCGGAACTCAGCTATTGTGAAATAGCTGAGCTGCTTCAGCAACCCATGGGAACGGTCAAATCGAACTTACACCGGGGCGTACAGCTGCTACGCAAGGCGCTCGTTAGCAAACAGAAGGGAAGATAGGGCATGGATTCAATGAATAATCATCATCCTGATAGGCGTGGCGCAGAGGCAGATAGTCGGCGTCGCCACATCTGGTCTGAGGATGCCACGGTGCCACCTTCCCTGCTACCTAATATACTTGCTCGTCTGGAATTGGAACAGGAAGAACAACGCAGACCAACCCATCAAGACCTACACCATCCTCAATGGGATGTGCGGACAGCTACGGTACAGGCGCTGGGGAAGCTAGGTGAGCCCGCCTTGTTAGAGCCACTCGCACTGGCGTTGCGTGATGAACATGTCTCTGTGCGGGCCGCCGCCATTTATGTGCGCTGGGCCAGCTAAGAACCCGGGTTCCACTACAGCTCTTCGCACAAGCACTACAAGACCCGAGTGGCAGGTCCGCGAAAAAGCTATCATGGCCCTGGCAATCCAGGCCTCACCGGCGTCCCTGGCATTGGTGAAAACAGCTCTTTATGATCCGGATACTATGGTACGTGATGCGGCCCAGGCAGTGCTACAGCAAGCCCGGGCTGAGGGCACACTGACGCCAGTTGCGCAAGCGGTACCCCAGGAAGGTACTTCCGCGCAACAAGTTTCTTCTCTTAAATCTTATCAGCGATTTTATGCTCTAAAAACTATCTTAACCCATCTCTGGCCTGCCAGAAATGGACCACAAAAATCAGCAGGAGCATCTACTATGCAAAAAAGATCTATGAAAAATGAAACTTCACCGGGGCCGGGATATGGGTTCCCAGAGAGAGTGCAACGACCCCGACAACGCTGGCTTGCCACCGGGCTTACGCTGGCGACAGTAATAGCGCTCATAGTGGCATGGATCGTCGTACTGCAACTGCGGCTACTGCCAGGAACAACGGCCAGCCACCATCCGGTAGCGAACCCAACACCGAAAGCGGTCCCTTCTCCCACAGCCACACCCGCCAGCGCGCCAGTGGGGACAACATTGTACACGTACCATAGCTCCTACCGCGATGTCTATGCCGTCTCCTGGTCGCCCGATGGCAAGAGATTGGTAGCAACGGACAACACCGTCAGGTCCTGGGATGCCACCACCGGCAAAAACATTATCACCTATCCCAAACAGATAAATGATGATATGACCGCTATAGCCTGGTCACCTGATGGCCTCTTTATCGTGGGCTCAGGCTCAAAAGCACAACTATGGGATGCGGCCAGCGGAAAAACGCTCGGAACCTTTACCCCACAGACACAAGCCGGACAAACGCCATCTGACAATGATCGCATCTATGCTTCGGCCTGGTCGCCTGATAGCACTCTCGTTGCCTCCGCCGTGAATGGGCCGGCCTACGGGTTCAGCATACAGGTCTGGAATCGGCAGACCAGACAGGTAGTCTTCACGATCCCGAGCAATCCTGCTGGCTATACATATGCAGGCTACATTTATAATGTACAATGGTCGCCTGATGGCAAAGAGATCGCCATTACCACCAATAATAAGATCCAGGTATACAATATCGCCAGCAAGGCGCTCGTAAGCCAGAATAGCGGCGGAGCCTTCACCTGGTCGCCTGACGGCACAAAAATCGCCTCTACAGATGATAAATATGGCACCCTGCAGGTGTGGGATAGCGTGACCGGCACTATCCTCTCGCGTATCCAGTATCAAGACACCAGATTTGGAGCGACAGCAGCTACGGCGCTGGCCTGGTCGCCTGATGGAAAAATGTTCGCCATAGCAGCGGGTCCACTCACAGAATGGGATGTGAGCACCGGAAAGAAGGTGTTTGAATACAAGGGACATGTGACGAATGGCGGCAATGGAGTCACCTCGCTGGCCTGGTCGCCCGATGGAAAAATGATCGCATCTTCAAGTGGAGGCGAATCGGGCCCGGCTACCGCCCAGGTATGGGTACCAGCCAGATAATCATAATGCAGTAAGCACCACAGGCTACGTCCCATTCCTCTTAGTGGAAATAGGGCGTAGTCTATGATCTCCTATTTCTAGCAGCCTATTCTTAACCATTTCGTCGGGCATATTACTATTCAATTGACACACAAATATAGCAGAGTTTATACTTCATTTATGAAGGAAACAACGCGCCCAAAAGAAGAAAAGCGCCCTTACCACTCACCGATGCGCCAGCGCCAGGCTGAGGAGACTCATAAGCGTATACTGGTGGCGGCCCGGCAACTGCTCGCCAGCCATGGCTATGCGAAGATGACTATCGAAGCTATCGCGGAGGCGGCAGCGGTCTCGCCAAAGACGATTTCGGCGGTGATTGGCTCGAAGCGGGAGATTATCGCAGAGTTGATCCACCCGGATGCCTTTGATGCCCCTGTGCAGCAGTTACTCAGCCAGCTGCGCGCCAGTGAGGAACCGGTACAGCGCATCGAGCTGGTGGTGCAGATTTCCAGTCAGGTCTACGAGTCCCTGACCATGGAGTTTGAGCTCTTGCGTACCGCTGGCGTGGTGGCGACCGAACTGGCGGAGCTGGCGCGGCAGATCGAGATCCGGCGCCGGGGACGCCAGACCTATCTGATTATGGATCTGCACAAGCTCAGTGTGCTGCGTGAGAACTTAACGCCGGAAGAAGCCATCGATATCCTGTGGTCCCTGACCAGCTATGATATGTACCGTATGCTGGTAGTGGAACAGCGCTGGCCCACCACACGCTACCAAACCTGGCTCACCACCCTCTTGATCGATCAATTGCTGCAACCGTTAGCTCTCTGACATTAAGCAGAGTGACATATTCCAGCCACTACTCAATTGCAGGGGCACCGGTATTTAGAGGTGGGGCCATGTATGGATGTTGTATTCCTTCAGCCAGGGATCATCAAGCACCGTGAAGGAATGCTGCTCCTGATTCTGCCAGCGCAAGAGGCCCATCGATCCCTTTTCAAGCACAAATGTACCACGTTCCCAGTGCAGGTCCGCCAGCTTGACCGAAAGCGTTACACCATTGGGATCGGTACGCACCTGCGGCGGACCTCCATAGTGACCGAAGAAATGGTAGGCGGGCCGCAGCTTTTCCAGGGCATCTTCGATCTGCTCCATCCCGGTACTGCTCTTGCTCTTCACCCCGCGCTCCAACAACACAAAGTCTGGCCGTGCGTCGTGGGTAAGCAAGATATCTAAGGGCGCTTGCTCAAGTTGAGAAAGGCGCCTTGCTTCGTAGTCCTGAATATACTTACCCTGCTGCCGCTCCGTCTCGCCCTCATGTGCTGCGATGCGCCCAATGCCCAGTATCGTAATCTGCTCGCCCCTTGCTGGAAAGTCCAGGGCTGGCCTGTTTTCAAATTATAGACACGTTTATAAGCGTCGATCGGAAAGATAGCCTGCTGGCTCTGCCGCTCCAATTCATCGAGCCAGGCATGGTCCTCGTGGTTGCCGCGCACAGAGATCATCGGACAACTCGTTTCGGCCAGCCGCGCGGCCACAGCAGGATCATAAAGGCTGAAATGCGTCAGGAAGCCAAGCTCCGTCGCATCCCGATCAGCATACTTGCGCGTAGCTTTGTCCAGCCTCCTCTCGTCAGGGAACGCCCCAGGTCGCCCGCCTGTAAGATCAGGTCGATGTGTTCTCCGGTCTCTCTCTGCCAGCGCGCGCAGAGCTGAAAGGCGAGCAGCAACCGCCCATGCAAATCTGCAAAAACAGCAATGTTCATGTCATTCCTTCCCCGCTATATCCCATCCGGGAAAATAATACTTTCATCAGGCATGCATCACGAGGCACCTTCATTTTTTTGGGGATAATGAAGGCCCATCAAAGCCTCCTGCTTCCTCGAAGGATGAGGCCTGTGTGCACTCATTTCATATGGGTGTTTCCAGTAAATCTATACTTTAGATTCTATCACCTTAAATTAAGATTGTAACCAGGCTCAATAGCATTTCTTCTTCGTGGAGAACATTGGGTGCCAGCTCAAACTCGCCGCTACATACTTGACTCCAATGGTTCAGGCAGGTATAATTTTGATTGAACAGTTCAATCAAAATAAAAAAAGAAGGTAAAGACATGCCACGAACAGAAGCGGCCAACCAGCGTCTGCGCGAAGCGCAACGTGAGAAGATCCTGGATGCGGCCAGAAAGGTCTTTGCGCGCAAAGGCATGGACGCAACCATGGGTGAAGTAGCCGCCGAAGCCTCGATCAGCCAGGGGCTGGCCTATCACTACTTTGCCAGCAAAGACGCGCTCTTTCAGGCACTGAGCCAGCAGGTACTACAGGCCAGTACAGCTGGCTTGCAGCACGTTCTTGCCATGCCAGGGACGCCCGGGGAGCGCATTACCTTGCTGGTGAGCAGGGTAGTAGAATCCAGGCGCGAACACCCCGACATCTATCAACTTATGGACCAGATACAAAGTGACGAGACGACCCCTGCCAACCTGCATGAACATATACAGCGGCAGGGCCAGGCTTTTTACGATGTGCTGAGGCAGTTGATCGTAGAGGGCCAGGCCACAGGTGAGGTTGCCACTGGCGATCCAGATCAACTGGTAATCGCCATGGTTGCCTGCGTGGTGGGATTGAGCAGGTTATCGTTACGCAACCAGGAACAGTTCACCCGGTCTTGCCCGGACGCTGATATCCTCCTGCGTATGCTGCTAGTCCCTAAAACTGAGGGGTCACGGGCTCCTGATGCTCATCATTTTGGCGCATCCTGTTCCACCTATGCACTCATCACGCAACCTTGCTAGCATATTTTCCCAAACACTACGGCTCAAGTGCAATGAAGAAGGATCTTTTTTGATGGATAACAAGCAAAGCAACATGTTACATGTGCCTGGAGCGTGCCTCTACTATGAGGTATGCGGGTCGGGCCTCTCCTGCTTTTGATCCACGGCGCAGGTGGTTCAAGCGATGCTTTCGACGGCATCGTCAACCTGCTCGCCAACCAGTACACCGTCGTCACCTATGATCGCCGGGGACTCTCGCGCAGCACGCTCGATGAGCCGCAACACGAGCAATGGGTCGAGACACACAGCGATGATGCCCATCGTCTGCTTAAAGAGTTGGGGACCGACTATGAGCCAGCGTACGTGTTTGGCAGCGGTGGCGGTGCCGTCATCGGACTCGATCTGGTCGCGCGCCATCCCGAACAGATCTATACGCTGATCGCCCATGAGCCGCCCACCCACCTGCTACCTGAAGCCGATCCTATCCAGGAGCTTGCTTCTCTGCGCGAGTCCTATCACCGCGCAGGGCCAACCGTGACCTTCCAAAAGCTGGCGGCCCGGCATGATTTCCGCCTCGACAATCGGGAGGCAGGTGTCGAGCTACCACGACGGACCATTGAGAACAGGGAACAGAATATAAAGAATATCGAGTTTCTGTTTGAGCAGGAATTCCCTATGTTTGACCGCTACCAGTTTGATTTCACCGCGCTGGCGGAGGCCTCGACCCTGGCTCGCATCGTGCTCGCGGCGGCTCTGGCCGCGAGGATAACACATATCGGAGTGCCGCGACCGTGGCGGATCTGCTCGGGACGGCCCTGGTGGAGTTTCCCGGTCGCCATGCAGGCTACGCCACGCACCCAGGAATCTTCGCCCGGCAGTTGCACGAGGTGCTTGGCGCTGAATAGAGCAAGCAAGCAGCCTGACGCTCGCGCATAAACCTCTGCACGCGGCGCGGCCACCCGGATCGGCCTCCCGACAGGCGAAATAGATGTCTTAAACACGCTGGTGTTCTGTGATTGGAATAATGCTTTTTGTGAGCCGGTTGTGCTGGCGCTCTGCAATAATATGGAGTGGAGAATACAACACGAAGTGCGTGCTCGTTCTTCTATTCTTCTAAGGAAAGAAGGTATAACGACATGACATATCAGCAACATCAGGGTCTTATTGCAGACCTGTTCGATCTCAGCGGAAAAGTCGCCATGGTAACCGGAGGAGCGATGGGGATTGGCCAGGGCATCGCGTTCCGCCTGGCAGAGGCGGGTGCGGCAGTGGTGATCACAGACATCAACCTGGAAATGGCACAGGCAACGGTCGCACAAATTCAACATGCCGGTGGCACGGCCACGGCCATCGCAGCGGATGCCGCCAAGGTAGAGGACGCGAAACGAGCAGTTGAAGCAGCTGTCAGTGCATTTGGACGCCTGGACATCCTTGTCAACAACGCCGGCATATTCCCATTCTCGCCCGCACTGGAAGTAACCGAGAAACTATGGGACCGGGTTATGGATATTAACCTCAAAGGCCTGTTCTTCACCACCCAGGCGGCGGCCCGAGAAATGGTCAACGAAGGCCACGGCGGCAAGATCATTAACATCGCATCCATCGATGCCTTGCACCCCAGCGGGATGCTGGTCCATTACGACTCCTCAAAAGGCGGAGTGGTGATGATGACAAAATCGCTGGCCCTGGAATTTGGCCCGCAGAACATCCTGATCAACGCCATCGCCCCTGGCGGCATCCAAACGCCCGGCGCCAGCAGCCCCACGACCTCCGAAGAGATCCTGAAGGCATTCACCGCCAGGATTCCCCTGCGCCGCATGGGTGTCCCCGACGACATCGCCAAGGTCGCCCTCTTCCTCGCCAGTGACATGTCAAACTACATGACCGGCAGCGTAATCGTAGTGGACGGCGGCTACCTGCAAGCCTAGTCCCCAGGCATTTACCTGGGGCACAAAAAGCAGCAATAGACAAGAAAAGTACGTGCGGTGTAAATCCCCAATACCGTTGAGATACGAAGAATTTGAGCTCAAACATGAGATTGGAGCTTGCTCCCCCTTTTCCCTTCCTGGACGAAAAAGCGACAAGAAAGACGATACTCATAGGTTCGGGCCTCAGCGCCCGATTGCCGCCCCGGTAGGGCGGCCGGTATCTCAGCACTCAAGCACCCAGCGGTATTTGCCTTCCTTCACGCGGTGCCCAAACACGGACCATGGGTTTGGGCACCGCGTGGGTCGAGATATCGGTGACGAGAGACCGAGCGGCGAGGAGACCGGGCCGCCCTACCGGGCGGCAATCGGGCGCTGAGGCCCGAACCTATGACATCGCTTTTCTTGTTGCCTGGTCGTATGGGAAAGGGAAGGGGCTTGTCGTCCGATAGCAATCACCATGTTTGAGCTTTTCTTATCTTAACGGTATTGGGACAGGCCCCGCACGTACATATCGTGTTTATTGGCGCATTTCATATGTCCAGATCGTGCTTTGGGAACCGCCATCTTCATTTATTTCATTATCGAAAGCTATATCGCATTCTCTATAAAAAGCCGGGGCGCTGCTGACATAATGGTGTCACTCACGTCGGTTAGACTACTGGTATGAAAGAAATCAAGTACTCCTGATGCGGCAGTTTCTCGTTTTTGATTTGAAAGGATGGAATCACCGATGGCAAAACTTCTTGGACCCGACTTTATCAGTCTACAGGTGCGCAACCTTTCCGCCTCCCGTGCATTCTATACAGAGATGTTGGGCTTCACTATCGATCAAAGCTTCAATGCGCCCAATTTTGTGCTCTTCGATTCTAGTACGATCCCTTTTGCGCTCAGAGAAGCGACGGCGAACCTGGATGAAGCACCGCGGCCGGGCTGGGGGATGACGCTCTGGATCGACTGCGATCATGTCAATGCGTTGCACGAAAAGTTGGCAACAGCCGGCATCACTATCATCACGCCCCCATTTGATGGTCCATTCGGGCGTACCTTTATCTTTGCGGACCCCGATGGATACCAGATTACGGCCAACGAGAATCCCTGGGAGCGCTTTCCCCTGGGCGGCAAATCCCAAAACTAAAGAAACCATCACCGTAAAGAATGAGATGCGGCCTGCCATTTGATGGGCAGGTCGCATCTCATTACTATCTCTGCTCGCTATTAAGCGCGCAACCCATTGGCTTTTCCTCAATCAACCACCTCTGAACCGAGCCGTTGCTGCCTCTTATACTCAACAGTTGCTTCTGGATGGTATAGTGGATGGGGTAAGCAGCAACGAAGCAGTGTCGCGGCAAACGATACGGCGCATCCAGCAGCAATTGCTGAGCACACCCACTGTTTACCTGCCAGGCCATGATCCAGAGTCCGCGAGACGCCTGGCACAGCGCGAGGTAGTTGCGTCCACCACCCCACATCATGATGAAGAAGAAGAGAGAAACCAATGAAACCTGTTGAAGAGCTCCGTTACCTTATCCTGGCGGCACAGCGCGAAGGGAATCGCATGCTGGCCGAAGATTTGCGCCCCTGGATGTTTACTCCCTTCAGGCCGAAGTCCTGCGCGTGCTGCAAGACTATCAGCCGCTGTCATTGATCGCGCTGGGTGAGCTACTTGTTTGTGAAGTGGGTAGCCCCAGCCGCCTGGTCAACGGCATGGTCGAAGCGGGCCTGATCGAGCGCGTCACATCTCCCACCAATCGCCGCATGATCACGCTCACACTCAGCGAGAGCGGCCAGCAGAAAGCCGACCAGATCCGGGCCGTCGAAGAAGCCATGTACCAGACTATCCTGCAGAGTGTCCCACCTGACACCTCCCTCACCGCCCTCAACTCCCTCCTGTGGAACTTCATCACCAACCGACCGGCTGGCGAAGCTCTGGCCCGCCGCACCAACCGATCCTGAGTACGTGCGGGCAGGCTTGCCCACACCTACCTTTTGTGTTTCAAGTAAGATCTGTGAAAAGATGCCCGCAATTGTGATAGCTCTGTGTGGTCTATGGTGCATACTTGAAGAGGAAAATGGTGCATACATTGAGCCTGTATGGGAAAGGAAGATACAGCTATGAGTAAATCTAATATGACCCACCAGCGCGTTGCCAGGAAGAGAAATTGGCTGGCCGGATACGCTTTGTGCTTATGCTAGCAGTAATTTCTATCATCAGGAGCAACGGAATGGGTGATAGACAAATGCGGCCTTCAACAAACCTACACCATCTCGCGCCTTAAGCTTGCTGGACGCCGTATAGTCCATGCGATGTGACATGAGGGCGCAGGGAGGTGTCAGACGCGGTGGGCTGATTTGCGCAAAAGTTCGTGGATTGTCATTCACTCCCTATGGAGTAAATACGATTGGTGCCTCAATGTGATGGCAGCGGGCCGCTGTACAATCACAAAGGATCAGGTTGTCTACAATGTCACTGAGCCGACCATCCTTGACGCGGCAGATGTGCTACCCGAACTGCCTGCCCTGCTGCAGGGATCTTTGCGCGCCTTCGGCCTCAAGAAGTTCATGAAAGTACGGATCGAGACGTCCGCTAAAGTTGAAGAGCCGGTGGAGCTAGTGACCGCGCATGAGAGTTGAGCGCACAGGTGACATGTTTCTCCTCTGCTGCTTCATGCACTCGTTTTTACCAGTTTACAAGAGCCGGCACAAGAAATAGATTTACCTTGAACAGACTTTTTTATCCTGCCAGGCCAGATCTGCCACAATCAGGACCTATTCTGACCGCAAGAGGCTGTATACTGGAAAAATGCTATTCTTCCACGGGAGGAAAGGCTTGTGACTGGAGATGCATACAGCAGAGGAGGACACTATGTCAACAACGCTCTCAAAAGAACAACTCATCCAGGAATTCGCAGCGGCCAACGAGCGAACCATCGAAATAGCCACGGAGGCCGCACAACGCGGCATTACCTCCAAACAGAGCGCCTGGGGTCCACGTGAGGTCATTGCCCACATGGCCGGCTGGGAAGTTATGGCCACCGTGCGTATTCCTCGCATCGTGGCAGGCATGGCCCCACTCGAAGAGCCAGATGAAGAGCGCCGGGCCGTCATGAATGATGCGATCAACACCATGATTGTCACGATGATTGGCGATCAATCGCTGGCTACGATATGTGGCATTTTGGCCAGGCGTACCGCACAACGTCGAACTGCTCAGGACCCTCGACGACAAGTTCTTCCAACGAGGCGAATACATCTACGAACGAACCGCCGGCGCCATTGAACATTGCCAGGAACACATCGACACAATCAATTCCCTGACGCGATAACATGCCGCTCAAACCTGTTTCTATCAGATAAGGGGCTTGCCACATCTGGGACAGGATTGCGTGAGCGCGTTGTGGAGTCGGTCGTACACTTCTAGTGAGAAGCCACACTGGGTACAGAAGCGTGCCTTCCGGCTCTTCGACCTTTTGTAATTGCTACTACTACTTCCACCTCCATGAGCATTGTTGCTGTCAAAATTGTCAGATAACATAAAAATGAACAGGACAACAATCAGGATCAGGAACACACAGATGATGGCGTCTTTAACACTCAGCTGCTGCACGCCCATCAATGAAGGCACCAGAAGTAGCACGCTGTACAGGAATAGGAGAATAGCGACGATAGCCAGCGGTATGCGCGCCACGCCCCCCAACGTTGGAGCCAGGGACAGAAACAGCATACTACCAAACAACATGATTAACAGCGGAGTTTCAATGACCAGCACGCTGTACAGTTGTACGCAATATCTTCCCTGGCCTTTCTGCATATGCGCAAGAATGTGCGCGGCTCCAGCCAGAGCAATAATCAGTAAGGGCACTCCCAATGTCAGCGTAATCACAAGTCCCCTCTCAAGGGGATGAGGAGTTAGCGTCGGCACATTTAAATTCTGGATACCAGAATTTAAGGTGGCCACTCGTCCCACAGGTAGGCGCACCAAGCAGTCATAAACGCTAAAAAGGCCCAGCAACCCGCACACCGTTCCCCACGTTGCCTGATCCTTATGCCGAGCGAAATTGGCTGGTGTGGGCCATAAACAGGTCGTAAGCACAATAAAAGGAAACATAAAACAAAGATTCGCTGCGGCTCACTGGCGGCTGCGAGAAAGCATTATAGTTAGCATATGGATCAGCATTCATAATAAATTTCCTTTTTATACACTCAAATCCATAAGTAATATACATTGAATATAAAATAAGCCTATCATCAGATAACCACATCTGCTATGATCCACATCTCCACCACAATGTGAACATACTCACTCGCGCTACAATCAGGAGGATGAATATTGTCAAGCAAGAAGCTGTAACGGCGTTGCATTATGTTTCAAGCCCTTGTGTTCATGAGCAAGAACCATTGATCTCACCAAATACCCTTGACACAGGCTTTTATATGCCTTAATATATCTGTGATGGATGTATCCACAGTGGATGTAAACTCAAAGAAGGGACATAGTATGTATCAGCCCAAACCATGGCTCACCCTCTCGCCTGACGCTCCGATCGATCTACAGATGCACACCACAAATAGCGATGGCTCCTGGACCCCAGAGGAGCTGGTGGATTATCTGGCGAAGGAGCAGTTTGCGCTGGCGGCGATTACCGACCACGAGCGTGTAGATACGGCGGCGCAGGTGCAGCGCTACGCGGCCACACGCGGCGTGCATATATTGATCGCCGCCGAAATGAGTACCCACTGGCACGGGCAGCTGGCGGATCTGCTCTGCTATGGGTTTGATCCAGCTCATAATACGCTGGGGGAACTGGCGCAACGAGTGCGCAACAGAGAGATTCAGGATGCGCAAAATTTCCTGGCGGTGCTGCAACAGCAAGGCTATCGCTTTACAAAGCAGCAGGAAGTATTGGAAAATCACGGCGGCCAGCCAAAAAAATGCTGGCGATATCCTCGAATTGCTGCGGCAACATGACTATGTGAAGGACGAAGAGGGGTTCATCTCCATCTATGATGGGCTGGTCGCGAATGAGTTGATCCAGGCCTATGATCCTCGTGTGATGACAAACGAGCTGGCGACGGTTGTTGAGGCGGCCCACCAGTGTGGAGCGACCTGCGTCCTGGCGCATCCCGGGCGCGGGGGCATGTATCCTGTCTACGATCCCTCATTGCTGGATCAGCTGCTGGCCGAGATTCCAATCGATGGCATTGAGGCCTACTACCCAACGCATAGCCCTGAGCAGCGCGAAAGCTATCTGGCCTACGCCCAACAGCATGGCCTGGTGGTCAGCTCAGGCTCAGATTCACATGGGCTGAAAGTTAGCACGGACCAGGCCCCCATCAAATATCCAGCCCACCTGAGCCAGCAACTCCTGGCGCGCGTTGGCATTCGCGTACAGTAAGTATTGATCTAGTGAAGGAAACATTCCTTGACAAATACTACAATAGCTCTTGCTTAGTTATAGCTGAACAAGAGCTATTGTAGATACATCCATTTTAGTGAACTATTTTAATGAATAGAAACGTTGCCTACTTACTTGCTATGCGGAGGCGTGTAGCCGTGCTGCGAGAGAATATCAAGCAGCGCTTCCGTCAGGCGCCGCTTCAGCAGGCCGTGCTTTTCTTCGCTGTACTCCTGCTCTTCGGCGTTGCGATGTTCTTGCGGATAGGACCAGGCCGTTCTCGGGCGCTGCTCCTCTGGCTCCCACTGGTAGCGCGGCCACACATGGGCATGCAGCATCGGCAGGCTGTTGCCAAGAATCTCGTAGTTGATACGCTGCGGCTGACACACGGCCAGGACGGCCTCACCAATCAGGCTCATATCGAGCAAAAAGAGGCTGCGCTCCTCATAGGTCAGATCTGTGAGATGATTCTTCTCTGGTGAGGCAAGTAAGAGACAATATCCAGGCAAAAATTGGGTATCGCCAATGACGGCAAAGCCGCTCCGCATGCGTGTAAGCACCATTGGATTTTCACCGCGTTCCGCTGCACCTACACGATCTGCTCTCCAATCAACCATAATATATCTAGTGGCTCCTTCCAAATTATATAGTAATAGCTTAACGCAAGCGCCCACCATTGTCCAGCTAAACCGGCTATACGCGCCAGTAATTTCCATGCTCGCGCTGCATCAGCTTCTCCCGATCATATCACGGCGTATCGAGAGGCATCTTCATGGTGGCGCTGGATGACTCATTGACCTGCTTTTCGGTTATAGTGCGCACCATACTCAAATTGGGTCGCGAACCATTTCAGTACCACTATGCTTCTTACGACTGGCTGGTAATCTCCCGGAGCTGTGAGCCTTCAAAGAAATCCTTCAGCACTTGCGCTCCAGGCATCACCCGCGACATCATCAACCAGCGAGGCATTTTCTCTGACGAGAGCAGACCCTTGCTCATGGTCTGGATTGGCTCAGAATCAAGCCGGTACAGGTGGGTATTGCCTTCAGGCCGCATCTCCACCAGGCCGGCTTCTTCAGTCGGGCCAGATGATGCGAGACGGTGGGCGCCTTCAACTGCAGTTGGGCCGCCAGTTCCTCAACGCTCTGCTCACGATTAGCAAGCAAGCCCAGTAGTTTGAGGCGGTTTCGATCAGCCAGTAACTTTAAAAAATTGCAGAAGCAATCTTGAAAATCTGAGGGTGCCATATACTTCCAACCAATCTATGGAATTTATCGATTATTACCTTTACATAGTTGTTTACATCTAAATTAGTATACATCAAATTTACAACAAAGTCAAGTGTGGAAAAATAAAGGCAAACCCCACTGTTATAAAAGAATCCTTCTTGGTTAAAAATTATGGGAAACCGCGAAATGATCGCCGTACGGGCCATTCGTGGCTACAGATGGAATAGTGAATGCAACAATCTTACTCCAGTATTTCTCGTGCGTAAAAGCCTGGGTAGCGCGTTTAACGGCAGAGAACAAAGGCCAAATCATACGTCATTCATGTTCATATCCGTTCACTGGACGATGAATATTCAAGCGTGTGATGGTTACGTGTTACTCTATCTACTTTCCTTCACTAAGTAATACATGCTGCCAAGCGCCTCCTAATATACGTCGGTTATCGTTGCCGAACGAGACAAAGAGAGGTTTTTCTACCAATGCAAAGCAACCAACAACCGTCTAAACAACCAACATCGCTATGGCACAATCGCGATTACTTGCTCCTCTGGAGCGGCCAGACCATCTCAGCGCTCGGTACAGAGATTTCACAGGTGCATTTCCTTGGTTGGTACTGGCCCTCACCAGATCTCCCTTCCAGGCGGGTCTGGTGGGCGCATTACGCCTGCTACCATACTTCCTTTTTGGCCTGCCAGCGGGAGCACTGGTGGATCGCTGGGACCGCAAGCGGGTGATGCTACTGTGTGATCTTGGGCGCGCTATCAGCCTGGCCAGCATTCGTTGGCGCTCGCGCTTGGGCATCTCACCCTCCTCCAGCTAGAGATCAATGCCTTGCTCGAGGGCACATTGTATGTCTTCTTCGACCTGGCCGAGGCAGCCAGCCTCCTCGCGTAGTATTATCTGATCACACGCCCGACCATCCTGGTCTTCCTTGCTTGCCTGCTTATTCTCGCCCTGCTTGCTACCTGGCCGAGCGCTACAAAAAATCGAGTAAGCCGGAAGCATATATGTTCCTGATAAAACTATTTTTTGATGAGCGGAGTAGCAATGGTGTTTCGAAAATTCGAGAGAAATACCACTTATGGATCAATAGAAGACTGACCCACCTCATGCTTCCTAAATCATGTAATAGTGTGAGGACCAACACACAAAAGATGAAAATCGCAGACTATCAGGCAGTGTAAGAGGAAGATCATTATGCCAGTGAAAGTGTATTTTTCTTACATGCCCTCAACAGCAAATATCAATAGATAAAGGAGATTGCCATGCCAGGAGATTTTACACTTTCAGAGCAGCAGGCCGAGGCCCTGATGAGCCTGCTCGATCTTCATGGCTCGCTCCAGGTAACGCAGGTGCGAGAACAAAACCATACATATCGCATTATCTGTCAGCAGCAAACCTTCTACCTCAAGGTTCATACCAAAGATTGGTATCCGCCCGATGAGGGAGAGACTGGCTATTCGGTGCAGCATGAAATAAGCGCCTGGAAGATTCCATGCCCAACACAATCTGGCCACGCCCAAGGTGGTACTAACGGGACTCAACCATGAGAACCCGCTTGACATGCCTACTTCTTGACCCGCGAGGTTCCCGGCACGCTTATGGCCGAGGCACTGGACAAGGTCTCACCCGAAGAAGTGGTGCAGATGCTGCATACAGTTGGTACCTACCTGCACCGCATGCATGCTATTAAGTTCGCCTATCCAGGTTATTTGTTCGGGGACGGTCCCACAGCGGCTCCTGCAGAGGATGCCTGCAACATTTCACCTGGACGCTCCGTGCTCGCCGCATGGTTGTACAGCAGTGGATTCGAGAGCACCAGGCCGAACTGACCCCATCCTTACTCACCCAACTCGAAGAGCTGATACAGCGACTACCCGAGATCCTTGCTCCGGCCTATACATCGCCCCCGTTTTGCGCAGGGAGATTGTGGGATCGATCAGATCATAATGCTACAACAGGATGGGACATGGCATGTTTCGGCCTTCCTGGACATGGAGGTCGCCTCGGCTGGCGACTGCATCGCTGACCTGGTGAGCTTATGTATCAGCCTGGCACAAGTTTTGCCCGTCACCTCACGCTGGTGGGAGCCGCTTTTCGCAGGCTATGGGCAGGAACCTGATTTTGCAGGCTTGTCGGCTGCGCCTCTTAGGCGGCTGGTATCCCTACCAGCCACACATCTAGCCTGGCAGTGGTGAAAACGGCTTCGCCACCTGTTGCATGCCAGTGATTGGCAGACGCTCTTTTCACACACCCATCTTCCCATGCAGAAAAACTAATATATCTAAATAAACAGCATTCCTTGTTAGTGATATGGTGGCTAGCGTGTTGGGGGGACGTTGTCAATATGTTATACATAGGTAGAGAGAGCTGGTTCAAAGCTGGAGCCGGCATTGTGCCTGATACTTTTCATTTAAGAATAAACCAATGCATCGAACGCAACAAGAATAAAGAACAGTACGTGCGGGGCTTGTCCCCGCTTTCTCCTTTCCTGCCCGAAAAATTGACAATAATAACGCTATGCGCTCAACAAAATAGCTGCGAAATCATCTTATTGTTGCTTTTACGAGCGGGAAGATTAGAAGCGGGGACAAGCCCCGCACGTACATGTCGTGTTTATTCAGGAAAAGAGGAAATATGGAGAAAGAAGCGCGGTTGCTCAGGGTTGGGGTGGTGGGAGCAGGCCCGATCTCGCAGGCCGCCCATTTTGAGGCTTGCCGGAAGGCACGTAACACCGAGTTGTACGCCATCTGCGATTCTGGCAGACGATCTGGTCGCGCTGATGGCCGCGATCCACCATCCCAGGGTTACCTATCTGGATTACGATGAGATGCTCGCGGACCCACAGGTCGAGGCAGTCATTGTGGCGACCGCCGATCAGTTCCACGTAGCGATGACCGCCAGGGCTCTGGCCGCGGGCAAGCATGTCCTGGTGGAGAAGCCACTCGGGTGAGCGTTGAGGAGGGTGAAGCACTGCGCAGACAGGTCCAGGAATCTGGATTGCTACTCCAGGTGGGGACGATGAAGCGCTTTGATCCAGGCATCGCCTTCGCCCACCAGTTCATCCAGGAAGAGATGGGACAGCTCCTCGCGCTCAAGGCCTGGTACTGCGATTCGACATATCGCTATATCGAGACCGACAATCTTCAACCCATTATTGTCACGAGCGCCCATGCCAGGCGGCCGGAAGGCAATCCAAGGCTAACAAACAACGTTACTATTTACTGGGACATGGCAGCCATCTTGTCGATACGGCCCGCTTCCTGGGTGGCGAGATCGTGCGCGTCCAGGCCCGGCTGGTCGAAAAGTTCGGGGCCTACTGCTGGTTTGTGGACACTGAGTTCGCTGATGGCAGCGTTGGTCACCTTGACCTGACCATGGCGGTGCGCATGGACTGGCATGAGGGCTTTCAAGTCTACGGTGAACACGGCAGTGTGGTTGGCAAGACCTTTAATCCCTGGTATTTGCGCTCCAGCGAGGTGGAGTGCTTCAGTACGCGCGATGGACAGTATCATCGCGTGCTGGGAGCAGATGCCCATGTCTATAAGCGGCAGCTTGAGGGCTTTGCCGATACGATCCTGCACGGGACGCCTCAACAGGGAGCCGGGATCGAGGATGGCGTTGCGGCTATCCGGACCCTGGTGGCGATCTCGCGTTCGGTCGAGACGGGCGCATGGATCACCGTGGCCGATGTGACAGGAGGCGTGTAATGCAGATCGGAATTTTCGCCAAAACGTTTGCTCGCCCTACAGTAGAAGAAGTCTTCGATGCCGTGAGGGCGCATGGATTGCAGCAGGTCCAGTTCAATCTGTCCTGCGCCGGTGTGCCATCGCTGCCCGCTGAGATCGCATCTTCCCTCATCACGCATATCCACGAGGCCGCGCTCAGTAAAGGCATCGAGATCGTCGCAGTCTCCGGTACCTACAACATGATCCATCCCGATCCACAGCTGCGACAGGTCGGTCTGCGTCGATTACGAACCCTGGCCGCCGCCTGTCAGGGTCTGGGCACCAGCGTCATTACGCTCTGCACCGGCACACGCGATCCCACGGATATGTGGCATTGGCATCCTGAGAACGCTTCTACCAAGGCGTGGTCGGATCTCCTGCATGCGATGGAGGCTGCCCTGCGCATCGCCGAAGAGGAGCGGGTCACGCTGGCCTTTGAACCAGAGCGAGCCAACGTTGTGAACACCGCCGCGCGCGGCCACGCCTTGCTTACCACTATGCGATCCCCACATCTGAAAGTGGTACTCGATCCAGCGAACCTGCTTGTACCCGCTGCTGACCAGCAGGTACACCAGATGCTAGATGATGCATTTGAGCTGCTGGGAGAACATATCATCATCGCCCACGCGAAAGACCGAGGGGCAGACGATACCTTCCAGGTCGCGGGACAGGGCCTGCTGGACTATGACCATTATCTACATCTACTACACGCCAGCGCCTTCGCCGGTCCCTTGATCATCCATGGCCTGGCAGAAGGAGATGTGGATGGCGTCCTGCGCTTTCTCAATGGCAAGTTGCAGACGGTTATCTCAGATGAAAGATAAGGCACATGGATAATCGGTGGATTATCCATGTGCCTTCGCACACTGCGCAGGAGGTGATTAGCCGAAAACTTTGCGTAGCCCCAGATGGCCTGGGCGATGCCGGAACGCACGGGCGGCGTCTCAGCGATCGGGTTAAGCAAGGCGAAATCATGAATGGTGCCGAGAACGCGCATGGCCGCTACGGAAACACCGGCATCCTGCAATTTGTGGGCATAGGCCTCCCCTTCATCACGTAATACATCGTTCTCATCCACGATAATCATGGCCGGAGGAAGGCCATGCAATTTCTCAAGCGAGGCCCTTAAGGGTGAGAGGTGATAATCTTTGCGCAGCTCTACATCCGGGGCATAGCAGTCCCAGAACCACTTCATGGCAGCCGCGGAGAGCCAGAAAGAGCCATCGCCATACTGCTGATAAGAATTGGTATTCATGCCGGCATCGGTGACTGGATAAAAGAGCACCTGGGCCGCCAGCTTGGGTCCTCCGCGCTCTTTAGCCAGTAAGGTCAGTACTGTAGCCATATTTCCGCCGACGCTATCACCGAAGACAGCCAGCCGTGATGGGTTGACGCCAACGGTAGTCCCTTGTTCAGCGGTCCACAGCAAGGCGGCATACTCCTGTTCGAGCGCCACAGGATAATGCACTTCCGGGGAACGATCATAATCCACAAAGACTACCGTTGCCTGTACGCCGTTAGCAATTTCGCGCACCAGGCGATCATGCGTCTCTTTATCACCAAGCACCCAACCACCCCCATGACAGTACACAATCCCCGGCAATGCTCCGGCCACTCCAGCCGGGCGCACAATGCGCAATGAAATCTCGCCCGTTGGGCCACCAGGAATCTTACGATCCTCAATATCAGCAGGGAGCTTTTTGACGTTGACACTCTCTTGTATTGTGACGAGCACCTTGCGTGCAGCGTCCGGCGTTAATGTATTGAGCGGAGGACCATTCTGTGCATCCAATTTTCTGAGGAATGCCAGGGTCGTCCTATCCAGTAACGACGCACGGAGATCACTTGAGATACTTACCATGGAAAACATCCTTTCTTATACTGCTCCTAACGATTAACCGGTGTCATTCCCTTGACACTGAAAGGTCTCTACTATTTACATAATAAAGAAATCTTTCAGTGCCCCATTTGCTGTATACTAAGGAGATCTCCTCTTCCTCCCGTGCTGCCAAGCAAGCAAACAGTACATGGCTTCAGCGTATCGCAGGAGTGAACAAGATGCAAGGTGTTCATTTACCAGGATGCTACAAAGGTGTCAATGAACACCCTGGATGCTTAGACCGTCCCCATTTGCCAGGAGTGTTGATAGGCCAGCTGATCCTGATTGAGCGTGTCCAGTTGTACGCCCAGGGCACGCAGTTTGAGGGCAGCTACGCGCTCGTCGATCTCGGATGGCACGTCATAGACCTTCGGATCAAGCTGCTGATAGGCTTCCAGCAGATAGCGTGTGGAGAGCGCCTGGTCGGCAAAGCTGAGGTCCATGATGGCGGCCGGGCTGGCCTCGGCGGCCGCCTGACCGATCAGGCGTCCCTGGCCCAGCAGGTAGACTTTGCGCTGGTGGGGGAGCTCGAATTCCGTCATGTGCTCACGCAGCTGCGCCTCGCCGACTGCCAGATCACGCAGGCCGGCTGTATCGACTTCGATATCGAAATGCCCTGAATTGGCCAGGATAGCTCCGTCCTTCATGGTCAGGAAGTGCTCGCGGCGAATCACGCCCGCCATGCCGGTCGCGGTAACAAAGATGTCCCCCAGGGGAGCCGCTTCATGCATCGGCAGCACCTGGAATCCATCCATGATCGCCTCCAGGGCACGCGTGGCATTGATCTCGCTGACAATGACGCGCGCCCCCATGCCACGGGCGCGCATGGCGATGCCGCGACCACACCATCCATAGCCAGCCACCACAAAGGTCGCACCCGCCAGCAGCACATTGGTGGCGCGCAGGATACCGTCGATGGTGTTCTGGCCCGTGCCATAGCGATTGTCGAAGTAGCGCTTGGTTGGGGTATCATTGACCGCGACTACAGGAAAGCGCAGCACCTTCTGGTCGGCCATAGCCCTGACCCGCACCACGCCGGTCGTGGTCTCCTCGATCCCGGCCAGCACCGTGTTATCCCCAGGACGATTATGCAGGGCGGCAATGAGATCAGCCCCATCATCCATCACCAGGTGGGGCTGAATGGCCAGCGTCTGCTCCAGGTGGCGCTGATAAGTGGGCAGGTCCTCGCCGTACTGAGCATAGACCGCAATGCCACGCGCGACCAGGGCCGCGCAGACATCATCACGCGTCGAGAGCGGATTCGAGGCGCATAACGCGAGCTCGGCGCCACCGGCCTGCAGGGCGTAGAGCAGCACTGCGGTCTCGGTCGTGATGTGCAAGGAGGCAGCGATGCGCCGCCCCTGAAATGGTTTTGCGGCCGCGAATTCATCGCGAACCTGGCGCAGCACCGGCATATGGCGCGCCGCCCAATCGATCCGCTGCTGGCCACGCTCGGCCAGGGCCAGGTCTCGAATATCATATGACATAATGGGATATCCTTTCCTCTTAATGACGTAACAAAAGACTACGCAACCCGATTTCCACCACTGATGCCGCGCAACTGCCGCTGCTTGCGGGCCTCCCAATCCATCCACGCCACATCCTGCTGCCGGGTAGATGCCGCGGCCACTTCCGCAGGCTGCCAGCCGGGCGACTGCCGGTAGAGAAAATAGCCACGCAGAGTTTCCAGTAGAGCCTGATTAGAGCTCAATACAGCCTGACAGGATTCATGTGGGATCAGGGTCCCGACCAGTGCTTCCCGCTCGTCTCTTATCAACAGGACAACATTGTCGTCCTGTATATCGATCGGAGCATGGAAGATGCGGCAGCCACGTGCCCGTGCCTGGTCCAGGGTTGCCGCCAGTTCATGATGCATAGGGATGATCAGATCGAGGCTGGTCTGCGCCTGTGAGATCAAGGTCTCTGCCTGCGCCAGGATATGCTGCTGACCGCGCACCACCCAGAACTCGCCCCGACTATCAGCGCGGGCCAGGGCGGCCAGCGCCGTCGTCAACGTTGTCAGGGTCGACTCCATCGAAGCGCGGAAGCGCGCAAAGACCACCTGCGGGTCCTGGGCCATATAGCGCGGCGGCTCGCCCGGCTGAACCAGGGCCAGGCCCTTCTCCAGCAGGCGCTCCAGCACCTCATAGCTACGTGAACCCGGCACCTGCGAATACTTCCCCACCTCATATCCCGTCAACGCCCCTCGCGTCAGCAACGTATAGTAAGCCTCCGCCTCGTATTTATTCAACCCAAGCTGTTGCAAAAGATCAACTGTCGTCATAAAGCGCTCCATAACTAGTAACCACTATAGTGGTTACTAGTATAACTCGCAATTTCAAACAACACAACCCTCTCCTAATGGAACCCCAAAAGCAACAAACCCCAAGCAACAAACCGCAAAGATCGATCCTGGATGATTTTGCTTACCATATTCTTTGCCAGCTTATTTTTTTGCCGCATTAAGTGGTAAAGTCTTCACATAAGCAAAATTGCTATAAATAACTATCTATTGTAATATAATTAATTAGATAGCTATTTAAATTCTCATTTGCTTTTACTACGATAAGCAGCAACATTTTATAGAGGATAAGGATGACACATATAATGCAGCATTTCGATTCTGGCCATGCGGAGGTCAGTGGTACAAGCATTTTTTATGAAGTTGCCTTCAATCGTACAGTGTTGAATTTCTTAAAAGATCGAAATTAAGGGGTAAGCTATTATGCAAACATCGACAAATCAATCATTGTCATCCAAAGAGCACGTTCCACTGGGGATCGTCTTAATCGCCGCATTCTATCTTTTTGGCTCACTGGTGCTCCTATTGTTATCCTTGCTGTCCAATTGGCAAAATGTAAACGATCAAATCTCTACAGTGCAAGGATTCTCAAAACCGCCAGTCAAGCGGAAACTGCCAATGCCGTGCTTTTTCGACTTGTAGCGCGGAAAGCCGAGTTTGCCACGAAACGTCCCCTGCTTCTTCTTTTGGCAGCGCTTCCAGAAGTTGCGAAACGCTTTCTCCAGATCACGCAAACTTTCTTGAGGCGCAGCCTTGCTGACTTCATACATCCAGGGCAGTTCTGTTTGCTTGAGGGCATTGAGTTCTTTATGTAGGCTCATCGCGTTGGGCGCTTTCCGCCCGGCCTCCCGCTCTTCTTGATAGCGGTGCAGGCCCCAATTGTACGCATAGCGGGCAGCACCCGCATGCTTGAGGCAGGCAGTCCGTTGCGCATTGTTGAGCTTGAGTTCAGTTTTATAGCCACGGACGACGAGCGCCATACGTCATCTTCCTCCATCTGCTTCTCACTACAGGCTTTCATCTGTGCCGCCCGGTGTTTAACCTTGCAGGCCTTCGTTCGCCAGCACGTACTTCCTCTGGCTCAATTTCATGGCTGTATTTTACCATGAAGTGTCTCTATCTACCCATAAAATAAGAAATTAGTTATTACCCCTGATTTTCACTCTCTTGCTAGGTTTATTTATTGCCTATGGATTATATTCACTGGCGCGCTGGGGATTTTTTCTAAGCATCGTATACCTGCTACATTTCGGTACCATCAACGTTTTGTTGCTGATGCAGCACAATGGCACCACACCCTTTTCAGGGAATGTGATATGGTCGGTAATCGTCATTGTATACTTATTAAGTAAAACAAAAATATTTATGCACCAACGGCCATCCACTAATAAAGCAACAAAATATAAGGGTTTCTACCATTAGGCCAGCCGCTGCCACCTATAGCACCATGAGTGCTTGTATCTACATAGGCTGATACTGCGCCACAAATTCGGCGTGCTCCGCCTTTAATAGAGCCAGGGCTTTGAGGAAGAAGCGCGGCACGCCTTGTTCCAACGCATAATCGATGGCCCTGGTCGCCTCTTCATAGCGTCCCAGCGCGGCCAGCGACATTCCAGACCATAAATAACAGTTCTCGTTATGGTAATGTTCATTTTCTATACCCAATTCAAACTGTTGCAGCGCCTTTTCATACTCTTCCCTTAGCCAGTACAACATACCTTGATATAAATAGCGATAATATTCATTGCCAACTTCGAGAGCGGCTAAAGAAGCGAATTCTTCTAGTCTGGCTGAAGTTATCCTGGGCTCAAGGCAAAGTTCATACCATGCCTTACACAAACGATGGATTAACGCCTGTGGATGGAGTTCGCAACTTCTGGCAATATCAGCACATCCTCGCTCTACATCATATATAGCCATATAAGCATATGATCGATTGTGGTAAGCATTCCAGGCCCAAGATCTCAGTTCAATACACCTTGTATAGTCCTGGATAGCACGATCATATTGTTGGAGTTGAAGAGAACTATTAGCGCGCGCAAAATACTGATCGGGAAGATTTGGCCGCTGTTCAATACACAGATCAAAGTCTTTGAAAGCCAGTTCGCAGGCATTTAAGCTGTGTAATGCGCAACCACGGTTATAATATGCTGACCACAATGTATTATCGAGTTGGATAGCCTGCCGGGCCGCCCAAACCGCATCCTGATATCTCTTTAAACCCACATAGGCAGCCGCACGATTGTTATAGGCCATAGCTGCCTTACCATTTAGCTGGATGGCCCGCGCACAATCAGCCAGCGTGCGCTCAAACTCGCCTAAACACAGCCAGGTCCATGAACGATTAATGTACATGGTCGAGCTAAATGGCAGCACCGCCAGCAAGACCGAATAATAGTTGGCCGCCCAACGATACTTCTTCCAATAGCGGATCAATGCATACCCGATACCCTCAACCACAAATCCAACCAGAACCACACCCAGACAAATATTCCCAGCCAGATTAAAGAGACCTACAACATCCATGCTCGCTCCTGCATATACAATTCACTGCTTGCCAACAATATTTAAAAAAAATACAATTCCTCTATAATTATAGTACAGTTAATATCCCATTACACCTTCCCCCAACACGATAACGCCCCGTAGGCGGCACAGCACTGCGGCCTTTTAACCACCTTCAAGCGTAGAAAAGCAGCAGTGCGGCCTTGGGCGTGCCGCACTGTTGGCGTACGATCGGCTCCTAAAACACGTTCAAGGTACCTGATATCGTCGTTCCACTTCACCACAAATCGGTAACCGCTACGAGGGAGTCGAAAGCCGTCACTATTGGGCTCCATGGCGTAGCGGGTCGTACGCCAACGGAGCGGCACGCCCAAGGCCGCACTGCTGCTGGGTTGATCGCTTTTCGTTTCGATAAGGCCGTAATCCTGTGCCGCCTACAGGGCGTTTTCGTGTTTCATGGACCGTTTTATATACGGGATGTTTTCGCGTTTCATGGGATGTTTTTTTGTACGATACGCGATGCCCGAATATCATCGTCCATGGTTGCTCGGTGCTGTGATAGGTCAACATCTGTTGATCCTTTTTCTAGCAGGAGTAGAGATTTTCTATTGTTCAGGCAGATGGGCGACCGCTTCGATCTCGATCAAGAGCTCCTCGCGGGCCAGTTTTCGTACTTCAACGAGGGTGCTTGCGGGTGGATTAACGGTGTTCACATAGCTGTCGCGAACCTCGCGTAGCGCCAGGAGTTGAGAGATATCCACAACGTACATGTTCAGCTTGACTACGTGCGTGAAATCCGCTCCAACCGCGGCAAGCGCGGCCTTGAGATTTTCAAAGACCTGCCGGGTTTGTGCCCGAAAATCATGGGGACCGACGACATTGCCTGCCTGGTCAAGCGCGATCTGACCCGCGATATAGATGGTGCGCCCGCGCGTTACCTCGACGACATGGGTATAGCCCGGCGCAGGCGCGATGGCCGGTGGATTAATAAAGCGTATATTTGTTGGCTGATCAGTCACAATTTTTCCTTCCTCAAGAAGATATTCATCCATCATATATATGATTCTTGTTGCTGCTACTTAACCGGAAAGCATGGCCATAAAAGGTAGGCGCGCTAGGTCAGGTGCAGGTCTCTTTTGGAGAACCAGTAGGTGGCGACGGCAATAGTAATGGCTATGTAGAGTATTATAATCCCTAAGCCGACCCAGCCCCAGGCACCGATGGTGCCGCTGAGGACGATCTGGTAGCTTGCGGCGACGGGTTGCAGGGGGAGCTGGAAAATTTTAAGGTATTGGACGAAACCGCTCGTTTGCGTGAAGTTGCTCCAGAGCACCAGGACGATCCAGAGTAGAAAAATGATGCGCGCGGTCGTGGTGGCGAGGGGATTTGAGAAGGCAATCGTGAGCAAGGCACAGAGAATAGAGATCAGGAGCACGCTCGGGCTGCTACTGAGCAGGTATGACCAGTTGGCGGGTAGCGCGGTCGTGAAGAGCAGTAATAAGAGATAGCATGCGATACGAAGTGCGCAGGTAGCAAGGATGATACCATTGAGATAGGTTGAGCGCGTTGTGAGGCGCGCCAGGGGCAGGTAGAGGTTGGCCTTCATGGCGCGCCGGGTCAGGATCAGTGTGCTGAATATAGCCTCGGCACTTAAAGCGGGAATCGCTACGCCGAAAAATTGGGCCGACGTCAGTTGGGGGGAGGAAAAGAAGAGCTGGTGGATCAACCAGACCAGGACGATGTCCAACAAGATCCAGCCGCTGCGACTATAACTGTAGAGGGTAAAACGGGCGACCTGCAGGCTCTGGCTATTAAGCCAGCTCGGGCTGGAAGCTTGCTTGCGCTGCTCAGGCTGTGGTAGTGAAGTTTGCATGGCTTACTTTCCTCCTGACGCCACAGGCGCGGGCTGGGCGATAGCCGCGGCATCGGCCTGCTCTGTAGCCTGGACATAGACTTCTTCCAATGATTGATTCAGAGGCTGCAAGGAGAGCAGTGGCACATGGGCCAGGACGAGTTTCTCCAGGATCTCAGCCTGAGACTCGCCTCGCACTTTGCAGGTATTGCCGTGCGTGTCCAGGATTGCCTGCATGGGTACCTCTAGCCGGACCAGCGTCTCGCGGGCGTCCAACTGTTCAGCAATGGTAATCTCGACCACATTCTTCGAGCTAACCAGGTCGGACACGGCCCCTGAGAGGATCATGTGGCCACGCCGCAGGATGCCAATGGTATCGCACAGGGCCTCAACCTCGGTCAGGTAGTGCGAGCAGAGCAGGATCGTCTTGCCCTCCTGGCGCAGGCCCTGGATTAGCTGGCGAATCTCCCACTGGCTACGCGGGTCCAGGCCGCTGGTTGGCTCATCCAGGATCAATAGCTCGGGATCGGTCAGCAACGCCTGGGCAATCGCCAGCCGCTGCTGCATGCCCTTGGAATAGCTACCAACCGGCCGCTGAGCGACATCCTGCAGGTGCACGCGCTCCAACAGCGCATCGATATGTTTCAAACCGACGCTCCCCTGTACGCCCGCCAGCCTCCCCAGATGGACCAGATAGCGCCGACCAGAGATGCGCGGCTCAAAGAGCGTCCGCTCATGCACATAGCCGATAGCCGTGTGGGCCTGGGCCACCTTTGTCTTACCCAATACCTGCAACTGACCCGACGTAGGAAAAATAAAGCCCATCAGCAGACGCACAAACGTCGATTTACCCGCCCCATTCTCACCCAACAACCCAAAGGACTGCCCACGCTCAATCGTCAACGACAGGTCCCGCAACGCCGTCCGCTGCTCATACATTTTCGTCAACTCAACACACTCGATTGCAGCCATAAAAACCTTCCAATATGTTTAAATATCAATCGATTATGACGTTTCGCAACCAGCCCCCATGTACGTGCGGGGCTCTTCCCCGCTTTTAACTCCCATGCTCGAAAAATAAACAATAATATTATTATTCATTGAAACACATAGCCACATAACATTTTTTATTATTGCTTCTTCTGACGGATATTTTCCGTTGGGCGACCAGGCTACCTGGCATATTAAACATTCAACAAAGAATAAATCGCCTTCAATATTATAATACAGCATAGTCCGCCAATACCAGGCAATTCAGGAAGGATTAGTACCACTGGCGAGATATGGGCACGGGGAAGCAGGAGAATGGGGCAGGTATGCATCTAGATGAGCGTAAAGCAAGTATATGAAGAGAATGGTCCATCTCTGTTGAAGGCGGATCAGATCTATGCCAGAATTAAGAAAGTGCAGCCTGCACTATAAGATTGTAAGAAAGGCAGGAGCCCCATGGCGACTATTAAGCAGGAGGTCCCTGAACAGGATGCGCAGCCTGGCTCGGAGGCGGAACTCCCACGGCTCCATTGGACACGTATTCTAGCGATCAGTATTTTTGCCCTGGCGCTGAATTTTCAATGGGCGGCCATCAGTACGATTGTTCTGCCTAGCCAGATCTTTAAGATGGTGGGGGACCTGGATAAGGGGACGGCTCTGGCCTTTGTGTTGATTCCGGGCGCGTTTGTCTCGCTGTTTGCGAATCCCTTATTTGGTTGGCTGAGCGATCGTATGCAGGGGCGGCTGGCGGTGCTGGGGCGGCGCCGCCCGTATATTTTGCTGGGGACGCTGGGAACGGTGGCGGCTCTGTGCTGGATGGCAACGGCACGCGATGTGCTCTCGCTAGCCATCGCTTATGCGCTGACACAGTTCGTCAATAATGCGGCCCAGGCCCCTTATCATGCGCTACTACCGGATATCGTGCCGCCCGGGCAGCGCGGCCTGACCTCGGGCGTGATCGGCTTGCTGGTGATCGCGGGCAACGTCGGCGGCGTCCTGATCGCCGGCCACTTCATCGATTCGTCCCAACCTATGGCTCGCTATAGCCAGGGACTCTGGTTGACCTACGGCATTATCATCGCTATCTTGCTAATCTTCCTCTTGATTACCATGATCTTTGTCCGTGAAAAGCCTGTGACTCCAATCATCAAATCCGGACCGCTGGCCGATCAGCGGCCACGAAGATTGGGCTGGCTGGCCTTGCCGGCGACGCGCACAATTAGCGGCGTAGTGGCCATTGCCGTGCTGGTCTGGGGACTAATGACACTCTGGAATAGCTGGCATCCAGGCGGGCTGGTCATCAGTGGCGACATTGAGCAGGTGCTCATCGAGATCATCTTAACCATCGGCATCCTGCGCCTCTTCGATTTTCGGCCGCGCCGCGATCCCGATTTCGCCTGGGTGCTGGCGACGCGCCTGATTATGATGCTCGGCATCTTCACCATTCAGGCGTTCCTGCAATACTACATGCGCGATGTCGTGCGCGTACCACATCCTGAGCAGGCCACCACCAATTTCTTGATCGTTGTATCACTAACCAGCCTGGGCAGCGCCTTCGGGGCCGGTTGGGTCTCGGACCACTTCGGACGCAAACGCCTGGTCTATATCTCGGGCGCGTTGATGGCGGTGGTGGGTGTCGTCTTTGTGCTGACCCACTCGCTCCCGCTGGTGCTCGCGGCCGGGGCCGTCTTCGGGCTGGGCTATGGCGCCTACCAGAGTGTCGACTGGGCGCTGGTCGCCGATACCCTGCCCTCGAAACGCAACTATGCCCGCGACATGGGCGTCTGGAACGTCGCGCTCTCGCTCTCGCAGGTGATCGCGCCAGTCCTCGGTGGCCCGCTGCTGGACACCTTTGCGCGTGCCGGCCAGCCAGTGCTGGGCTACCAGGTACTCTTTGGCATGTCGATCGTCTATTGCGCCATCGGCACAATCACCGTACGCTTTATTCGCGGCGTCGCCTAGCGCAGTCCCATCTCGATCAGCAACGCCTTCAACAGGTCGGGGCGATTGGTGAAGAGCCCATCGACCCCCATCTCGATCAACTGGCGCATCAGGCCCGGCTCATCGATGGTCCAATAGTAGAGCTCTATCCCTTTGCGCCGCGCTCCCTGGAACAAGACGGGGTCCTTGAGATTGACGCCACTATGGGCATCGGGAAGCGAGAGCACCATCGAGCGGCGACGATAGAGCCAGGGCAGGCGCGCTTTATGGGCCAGGACAAAGTTTGTCACCTCTGTGCGTCCGCCGCCGGTCACTACACGGCCACCGCTCAAGGTCTGAAAACGCGACACCACCGACTGCAGAAAGGACGACACGATCACGCGCCGCTCCATCTGATACTTCTGGATCAAGGCCCACAGTTTCTCCTCGATCTGCGACGGTCCCTGCTTTGGATAGGCATCCTTGACCTCGAAGTGCAGATAATATTTAGAGCCATAGGCCTGGAAAACCTCTTCCAGCGCCGGGATATAGACGCCTTTGCCGCGATAGCTATACTGGCCCTGCAGGTCCTGAAAGTGATAGCCGGCATCCAACTGCTGCAGTTCCGCCAGCGTAAAGCTATCCACGCGCCCCTGCCCATTGGTCGTGCGATCCACCGTCGCATCATGGATGCCCACGATATGCCCATCCCGCGTCATATGGACATCCACATCCAGAAAATCCACGCCCCCAATGGCATCCGCGACCGCGAAGGCCGCCATCGTATTCGTTGGCGCCAGCAGCTCCCCACCCTGATGCGCAAAAATATATGGCCGCCGCAGCCCTGGAAACAACGTCGATTCAGCACCCTTCACAGACGGTTCAAACTTTCTCATTCTCAGCCTGCTCCATTAAAAATAAAATATCATCCAACCGGTATTTTATTACATAATTTACCATACTTATAAAAAGCTCTTCACTACTTCTGCAGGTTTACCCACTATGTTAAAATAGCTCCATATGCGCAAATTTGTAGAAAAAAGGTGTGTTATGCTACAGGCAGATCATCAAATAGAGGAGCAGAATGTAGAGGTCAAGAAGAAGCCACGCGTGCGTTTCGCTCCCAGCCCGACCGGATTCATGCATATCGGCGGCTATCGCACGGCGCTTTTCAACTGGCTTTATGCCCGCAAGACAGGCGGGACATTTATCCTGAGGATCGAAGATACCGATACCTTGCGCACAGTCGAGGGTGCGGTCGAGTTCCTGACAGAGGGGATGCAGTGGCTGGGGATCGACTTCGATGAAGGTCCTGGCGTGGGTGGTGATTATGGTCCATATTATCAGACCGAGCGCAGAGCCCTCTATCAACAGTATGCCGACCAGTTGATCGCGTCGGGGCAGGCCTATCGTTGCTATTGTACGCCTGAGCGCCTGGATGCCATGCGTAAGGAGCAGCAGGCCCAGAAGCTGCCGCCACGCTATGATCATCGTTGCCGCTACCTTACGGCACAAGAGCGCGCAGCCTGCGAGGCCGCGAACCCGCGCTGGACCGTGCGCTTCGCCATGCCACGGAGGGTGAGACGGTCGTCCACGATGAGCTGCGCGGCGACATGACCTTCAAGAACGCCGATATCGATGATGCGATCCTGCTCAAATCGAACGGACTCCCCACCTATCACCTGGCCCATGCCGTGGACGATCACCTGATGGAGATCACCCACATGATCCGGGCCGAGGAGTGGATCTCCAGCGCGCCGCTCCACGTCCAGATCTGGAAGGCACTGGGCTGGGAGATGCCCCTGCTCTATCATGCGCCCGATGTGCTGGGCAAAGACCGGCGCAAGCTCAGCAAGCGGCATGGTGCACCTTCCTGGAAGGAGCTACAGCAGCAAGGCTTCCTGCCCGAGGCGGTCGTCAATTTCCTGGCCCTGATCGGCTGGTCCTATGATGATAAAACCGAGTTCTTTACGCGTGAGGAGCTAGTGCAACTCTTCACCCTGGAGCGCATCAGCGTGTCGGGAGCCATCTATGACGCGGAGAAGCTGGCCTGGATGAATGGCGTCTATATTCGCAAGCTCTCGCTTGAAGAGCTGACCCGGCGCACGCTGCCCTTCCTGGAGCGGCCCGAGTCCGAGGGCGGTCTGCCAGACACTATTCGGCGTCCTCTCGATCACGCCTATACCCAGCGCGTGCTGAGCCTGGAACAGGAGCGCCTGCGCACGCTGGGCGAGGCCACACACGCCATCTCCTACTTCTACACCGAGGATTGGGAGTACGAGACGCCTTTGATCCAGAAAGGCATGGACGCCGAGAGTACCAGACAGGCCCTGCAACGCACGCGCGACCTGCTCGCCGGCCTGGACACCTGGGAGGCCAGCGTCATCGAGGAGCGGTTACGCGCCCTGATGGCGGAGATGGGGCTCAAACCAGGCCAGCTCTTTGGCGCGGCTCGTGTCGCGGTTAGCGGCCGCAAAGCCACACCGCCCCTCTTCCAGATGATCGAGATACTAGGCCCTGAGCGCACCCTACCTCGCATCGACCGCGCCCTCGCCTCTCTATAGGGACAGAGCTACGTAAAATATCACCATGGCAGGACTTCTACAATTCCTGCCATGATGCCGTTAGAATCTACAGGTCCCTTCTTTTCTCAGGTAGACGCGCTCTTTACTTCTTGCGTTCCAGCAAAACAACAGGGACCTTGCGCGTGATCTTCGCCTGAAGCTCAGCGAGACCAGGCAACCTTTGTAACTGGATGCGACCGAGGCGGTCCCACTCAGTGCTTTCGACAACGGTGGCTCTGGCCTCGAACTTTTCGGTGCCGACCTCAACCGTCACATCAGGATGCGCAACCAGGTTGTGATACCAATGGGGATTGGTTGGCGCGCCCCTATTGCCGGCGAAAACGTAGATGTGATCGCCTTCGGGCAAATACACCAGCGGGCTGATACGCTGTTGACCACTTTTTGCTCCCGTCGTCGTCAGCAGAAGCAAGGGAACGCCAGCGAATTGACCGCCAACGTTGCCCCCATTGGCACGAAACGCTTCGATGAGCTGGCGATCCCACTCCTTAAAGTCATTTATCTCAGTCATGTGCTTCCTCCTTGTGCTAGAAGTTTATCCGTCTCCTGGGCCTCCCTGATGAAATCGGGAGGCCCTCACCCAACCACGACAACAGGCTCGTGTCGTCGCTCCTGCTTCGTGGCATCTACCTGGACATTATCGCTCGTGCTTGAAGTAGTACTCCTGGTCGAGATCCGCCAGAAGGCCGGATTGTACGGGGCGCCACCCCAACCGCTGTTGGGTCAGCGCGCTCGATGCCGTACTGTCCATGGAGAAAAAGTTTCCAAGGAAGCCGAAGTGTTCGCCCGCTTCCTCGACAGGCACAGAAACAACTGGAACGTCGAGGCGACGACCAATGACGCCTGCGATCTCGCGCACCGGCATCCCTTCCTCGGCAACCGCGTGCAGTCGTGAGCCAGCCGGCGCGCTTTCCAGCGCCAGGCGGAACAGACGGGCCGCATCGAGTCGATGCACGGCAGGCCAGCGATTCGATCCCTCGCCCGGATACGCCGACACGCCCTTCGCGCGAGCAATATTGATGAGGGTCGGGACAAAACCGTGATCGCCCTCGCCATGAACAGACGGTGGGAGTCGCACAATCGATGAGCGCACCCCACGCTCAGCCAGCGCGATCGCCGCGTTCTCAGACGCGATCCGGGGCACTGCGGGGTCAGACACATCCTCTTCCGTCACAAGGCGCCCCAGCATCGCGAGCATGAGTATCCCTGAGGTAACCACGAATGGCCTGTCGGAGCCTGCGAGGACCGCCCCGATCGTCTCGATGGCATGCAAATCCGTTTCAGCGGCCCGCATAAAATCGGACCAATCGTGTATGAAGGCGGTATGAATCACGCCGTCAGACGCGGCCGCGCCGCTGCGCAGGCTGTCGAGATCATCAAGCGAGCCACGGTGCACCTCCGCGCCGACAGAGGCGAGTGATGCAGCCGCCGCATCTGAACGCGCCAGGCCGAGAACCTGGTGCCCGGCCTCGATCAACTCACGGACGATGGCAGAGCCGATAAATCCGGTCGCGCCAGTAACGAAAACTCTCATAGGAAATTCCCCTTTTCTGTCTATCTTAGCGACACTTTGTTGCAAAGGCATCAACTTGTTACAATAGACAGTGTAGCCTGGACTTGAACACAGGGCAAGCATCAATTCTTGTCTCTTGTTACTTATGCAACAAAGAGGGAAATATGTCGCACGAAGAACAGGACAGGCATGTCACCAAAACATCGGGAGGTGCAGTTGTGCCTCCTGATGTTTTGGTGACATATTATTGAACACTTATTGAAGTATATTTTGCTTGTTTACTCTCCTGGTGCATTCTACACTTGTTTAAAGATAGAAGAGAGGAATAATCATCCTGGTTATCCTCTTTAGTGCTCCCGAAGGAGGGTAAGTATGCATTATATCGCGAAGGACACACTGCGAAGTGTCCTCCTGGCGAACAGACCTCGGAGTCTGATCCTACGCAGTAGCGCTTTGTCGCTCTTAATTCTTGGTAGTCTCTTTATTGGGATTTTCCGGCCGGTCGGGGTCACGCACGCAGCTTCGTACTGCCAGGTGACCTATACAGTATCTAATCAGTGGCCCGGCGGCTTTACCGGAAATATCGTTGTCCAGAATACCAGTCCTTCGGCCTGGTCAAGCTGGAATCTTACCTTTAGCTTTCCGTCTAGCAGCCAGTCGGTGACTCAGGGCTGGAACGGCACCTTTTCACAGTCCGGTCAGAATGTAGCGGTGGCCAACATGGACTACAATGGCAGTGTAGCGGTCAATGGCACGGCCAATCCTGGCTTCAACGCCAGCTGGTCGGGCAGCAATCCGCTTCCCACCAACTTCGCGGTGAATGGCAATGCCTGTAATGGCTCGACGTCTCCAACGCCGACGCCAACCACGGTGCCACCAACGCCAACTCCAGGCACGACCCCAACTCCCATTCCGCCTACACCCACGCCAACACCGGGCACAACTCCTACCCCCACGCCGACGACGACTCCTACCCCTCCGGGAACACATGTGGATAATCCATATGCCGGAGCTCAGGGGTATATCAATCCCGATTGGGCGTCTGAGGTAACGACGGCCGCCACCGCGAAGGGTGGCACGCTCGGGGCTCAGATGGCGAAGGTCGCCAACAACTCTACGGCCGTCTGGCTGGACCGTATCGCAGCGGTCACTGGTGGCACTGGCGTCACGCGTACGCTGTCGGGTCACCTGGATGCAGCGGTCGCGCAGGCCAGTAGCAGCAGTCAACCAGTGGTCATTACTATTGTAATTTATGATCTGCCCGACCGCGACTGCTCGGCCTATGCCTCCAATGGCGAGCTGTCTGTGGCCAACAACGGCCTGGCCCTCTATAAATCACAGTATATCGACCCGATTGCCTCCATTTTGAGCCAGTCCAAGTATAGCAACCTGCGCATCTCCGCCATCATCGAGCCAGACTCGCTGCCCAATCTGGTCACGAACCTGAGTGTGCCGAAATGTGCTGAGGCCAATTCCAGCGGCGCCTACGTTCAGGGCATCCAGTACGCCCTCAACAAGCTACACGCCATCTCGAACGTCTACAATTATATCGATATCTCCCACTCTGGCTGGCTGGGCTGGTCCAGCAACTTCCAGCCTGCCGTAACCCTGATCACCAACGTGATCAAGGGGACAAGCGCCGGAGTGAACAGTGTGGATGGCTTTATCAGTGATACAGCAAACTACACGCCAACCACAGAGCCCTTTATGACCGCCAACCAGCAGGTCGGTGGCAATCCGGTGCGCTCCGCCAACTTCTACCAGTGGAACCAGTACATTGACGAAGCCACCTACGACACCGACATGCGTAACGCCTTTATCGCCGCGGGCTTCCCGAGCGGCATCGGCATGCTCATCGACACCTCACGCAACGGCTGGGGTGGTCCCAACCGACCGAGCGGGGCCAGCTCATCGACCGACCTGAACACCTTTGTCAACGCCACCAAAATCGACCAGCGACTGGATCGTGGCAACTGGTGTAACCAGGCCGCCGGTATCGGGGCTCGCCCGACCGCCAATCCCGCTCCCGGGTTCGACGCCTACGTCTGGATCAAGCCTCCTGGTGAATCTGATGGCACCAGCGACAAGACCCAGACCACGCCGGATCCCGAGGGCAAGCAGTTCGACGCCATGTGCGATCCTACTGGCAATAGCCGCTACAACTCGGCCGTTAAGACCGGTGCCCTTCCCAACGCACCAGACGCCGGTCACTGGTTCGAAGCCGAATTCGAGATCCTTGTCCAGAACGCCTACCCATCCTTCTAACCCACCCGGAGCTTACCTCGTGAAGAGGTAAGCTCCCCCTCCTCCAATGATAATCAAAAACTATGCCAGCTTGAAAACATAGATCTGATTATCATTGCAGCATCCCGGCCGCCCTCACGATGTTGAGACGACCCGAACAAGAGACACCCTCCCCTGCACACGCATAAAATAAAACAAAAGCAACAATAATAACGCATTGTATAGGTTCGGCCCTGTAGGTGCGAGGCTTGCCCTCGCTTGCCGCCCCGGTAGGGCGGCCCAGTATCCCAGCGCTCAGGTACCCCGTGGCATGACCCTTTCCTCACGCGGTGCCCAAAAGCATCGTCCGTGTTTGGGCACTGCATGGACCAAGGTGTCACAGACACGCAACTGTATGGTGAGGATACCGGGCCGCCCTACCGGGGCGGCAAGCGAGGGCAAGCCTCGCACCTACAGGGCCGAACCTATGCGCATCGCCGTTCTTGTTGCCTGGTTGCTCAATGAACGGTAGAGGAGCTTGTCCTCCTCCAGGTCGTTTCGATAGCAACCAGCATGTTTGAGCTTTTCTTACCTCAACGGTATTGGGGCAAGGTGTCAAAGACAAGCAGTGCGAAAAAGTTTTTCTCTTGACAAGCTTCGCTTTCTATTTTATTATAGCCATATTGGATATAATTATTTTGGATATATCCAGTTTGGATATTTATCTGGAGAACATGGAAGGAGTTCCTTGTGAAGCAACCAGTAAGCGATCCTGAAGCGTTGCTGCCGCTCTCACCTGCCATCTTTCATATACTGCTGGCGCTCAGCGGGGGGGAGCGACATGGCTATGGCATTATGCAGGAGACGACCCTCAGAAGCGATGGGAAGATTAACCTGGGACCAGGAACGCTCTACCGCTCGCTCAAGCGCCTGCTGACGGATGGGCTGATCGAGGAATCTGATGAGCGGCCAGTACCTGAACTTGATGATGAGCGACGCCATTACTACCGGCTGACCCCCTTTGGCTTGCGGGTCGCCAGGGCTGAGGCACAGCGTCTGGCTGCCCTTGTGCGCATAGCCGAGGCGCAACAACTACTGGCCGGTCCTGGAATAGCCACCCTCGAAGGAGGTCTGTAATGGCAACTCCTCCATCCAGCAAGCGAGGCGTACGCCAGGCGCTTGCACTCTCAATGCGGCTCTATGCCCTCTTCCTCTACGCCTATCCGGCAACATTTCGACGTGAGTATGGTTCACGCATGGCCGCAGTCTTTCGCGATAGCTGTAATGATGCGCTGCAACGGCGTGGGATGGCCTTCCTCGTCCCGCTCTGGTCGCAGACGATCTCTGACCTATTGATCACTGCCTGTTTGGAGCGCTGGTCTGCTCTGAAGGAGAAAACCCGAGCTATGGCTACATACACCCCATCACAAAACTTCCCGCTGCGCCTGTGGGTGGCGCTTGCCGCAACGCTGCTGGCCTTTGTCGTTTCACTGGTGGCCAGCCTCAACCTGTATTTGATCGAGGACGCAAGCCCTCTCACCCAGGTCGCTTACGCGGCATCGCCCCTGCTGCGCTTCAGTTACGACGGCATCTACCTCTCAGCGCTTGCCGCTGGTGTCGCCGTCTGCGCCATCCTGGGATTTGCTCTGGTACAGCGCGCTATGCTGGTAATCTCCGGACTCATCGTGGTCGCGCTCCTGGTCGCGCTTGGCGGCTTCGGCGGCCTGCTCGTGCGTCATCCCGTCACCTTCCTGCTCTTCTTCATCGTCTTCCTTGCATTGACGCTGCTCAACATTCTACTTGGACGGGCAATGGCAACACGTGCTGGCCGCATCATGGGTCAACGGCCCGCGCAGGTCCTGGGAGCCTGTGTGAGCGTGGGTAGCGTGCTGCTCATCAATGTCGTGCTGCTGGTTCTCCACACGCTTATCCTCAACCCGGTGAACCATGCACTCTACATGCAAGGCCAGATAGGTACGACGCCCTGGAATTTCTCGCTTATCGCCATGGGACTCGCCTTCCTCACCATGATCGCCTGTGCCGTCAGCCTCGGCAGCGCCTTGCGCTCGCCCGCGCAACAATCCTGACAGATAGATGCAGGCAAGGGGAAAATAAACCATGACACACCAGGGATTCTTGAGCTCCCATAGCATCAGTGCGTGATCGGACTGTCGGCAGGTTGATAATTACGCAGCATGGCCCGCGTCTCCGCGGCCATGCGCTCTCTCAGTGACGCGGGTTCCACAATCCTCACGCGACTCCCCCAGCTCAGCAGCCATTGGAGAATCTCGCGCTCATGGCGAATCCTCAGCGTCACCAGCAAACCATCCGCGGTCTCTTCTTCGGAGGTGACATAGAAGGAACGTCCCTCGCGTACCCAGCGGGCGATCTCCTTGTCGAACAGCACGCGCACAGTAATATTTCGCTCCTGATCGCGCTCGCTCTGGTTAAACTGTACGTTGGCGGGACGCGTGAAGGTGCGCGGCAACAATTCTAGTTCCTCGATGCGATCGAGGCGAAAGTTGCGAATATCCTGGCGCGTGTGACAGTAAGCAACCAGGTACCAGGCACTGAGAATATACGCCAGCCCATAGGGATCGGCCTCGCGCGTCCGGAAAGCATCCTGCTCGTCACTGCGGTGGCGCGTGTGATAGCGAAAGCGTATCGTATTGCGATCAAGTAGCGCGCGCCGCAATTGCTGCAGGGTCTCATGCTCTCTGGTATCGGGGGCATTGATCGGCCCAATGAAACGGATATTGCTCTGCAAGTATTGCACATCGGCGCGCAAAGTCTCGGGCAACACGCCCTCAATTTTGCGCGCCGCCGACTCGGCTGCGGCGCGATACTGGGCATCAAAGTTCTTAGCCATAAAATGGCTGCCCAGGAGCAACATCGTCGCCTCCTCGGCCGTAAAACTGAGCGGCGGCAAAAAATAACCCTTCATCAGCGAATAGCCCTGACCAGGCACAGAAATAATCGGAACCCCGGCCTCACACAAAGCCAGAATATCACGATAGATCGTACGCTTGCTGGTCTCAAACGTCTCCGCCAGGTCCTCGGCGCGCTGCCGCCCTCGGCGCTGCAACTCCAGCACAATCGCTAACAAACGATCCGTCTTATTCATCACTACTACCTCTAAGCTTCAATTTTTAGAGCACCTTCTTTATTATGTACACTAAAATCCAGGCCTATGAGTGGGGGAGAACCTGGCAGTGTCCAGAGCGTCAGGGCAAAAACAATACTAAGGGAATATATACTCCAAATTACCTATCCAATCTCATATGCAAGAATAACATGATACAATGCGTTTTTATAATAAATTTCAATCTATAAAGCTGGCATCCATTTATGATTCCCTCAAAATTGTTGTGAAAGAGGACACGTATGGCTCAATCCCAAAGCGATCAAGACATTCTGTTGGTGATGCTACGGCAGATGGGTATATCAATCGATAGTGAAATACAGGTGGTGGAGCGGGAGTGGACGTTTCTACAAGATGGCGTACAGGTAATAGCTCATTTTGATGAGACTGCTGCATATCTTACTACACTTTATTTGACGGCCGATACACTCACTATTCCAGCTGAACTGAATCAGCTACGACATATAGAAGATTTGCGCCTGTGGGGACGCGAGACGATTACGCTACCCGACGATATGGGGCGGCTCAAGCGCTTGCGCCGTCTGCAGCTAGCTTGTTGCGTCCCTCCAAATCTGCCGCAGTCGCTGGCTGGCTTGCCACGGTTGCGCTCGCTCTCGCTCTCCGGTTATGGGCTCTGTACCCACCTACCAGAGACACTCTGGCAGTTGAGGCAGCTTCAGGAGTTGACGGTGGGACTGTACCTGCTGCAACAACTTCCAGCCGGACTAGGCAATCTGCAGGCTTTACGCCAGCTCTCATTGCGTGAGTGCAGTTTGCAGGCGCTGCCAGACGAGATCGGGAATTTGACGGGCCTGGAGGAACTCTATCTGAACCAGAACCAGCTGCAAACCATGCCCGCGACCATCGGACAGCTGACACGCCTGCGACTGTTGCGGCTAGAGAATAACCGCCTGACCATGCTGCCAGAGGAACTCAGTGCCCTGACGACCCTTAAAGAACTCACGCTGACCGGCAATCCATTGCAGCAACTGCCTACGGGGCTGGGAGAGCTTAAACAATTACAGGTTCTGCTGACATCCACACGGGCATTTCCTTATGCGGTGGCGCGCTTAAAACGCCTGCGCACGCTCTATTTAAACGATCTGAGGATGGACGAGACGGAGGCCAGAGATACGGCCTGGGCCCACGCCATAGGCCAATTACCACGCCTGCGCCACCTGTCCCTGGAGAATTGTAACCTGCCGCTGCTACCTGCGGAGGTGGGCAGGTGGACCAGTATAGAGGAGCTGGATCTACGCCGCAACCAGCTACAGACGCTCCCACCCGAGGTCGGCAACTGGTCACAACTTCAGGTGCTCTACCTGGCCTTCAATCCCCTGCAATCGCTGCCCGACGAGGTTGGAGGCTGGTCGAAGCTCCACAAGATACAGCTGATGCGTACACGGCTGCGCATCCTGCCCGTCACTATCGGAGGCTGGCAGCAGTTGCGCGAGCTAGTGATCAGCGACAGCCAGCTAGAAACGCTCCCCGCGGAAGCAGGTCAATGGACCGAGCTACAGCAGCTCTATGGCCATAAGAATCGGCTCTCGTCCCTACCCCCTGAGGTTGGACAATGGAGCAAGCTACGCATGTTGCGCCTGAACAACAATCGCCTGACAGAGCTACCAGCCACCGTAGCAGGCTGGCAGCAACTGGAAGAATTAAACCTGACCACCAATCAACTGCGCGAGCTACCAACCGAGCTAGGCCAGCTTACACAATTACGCGATCTGCAACTGGCCAATAATCGCCTGCAAATGCTGCCGCCCAACTCGGGAACCTGCGGCATTTGCACACCCTGAATGTAATGCAGAACGCCCTTGTTACACTCCCTGACGACATCGCCCGGCTCAACATACTCGAGCATCTGCAACTTTATGGCAACCCGCTCGCCGAAGTCCCGCCCCCAATCCAGACCAGCCTGGTCAACTGCGACATCCACATCTAAAAACAAATAATAAGTTGATATTGTAGAGCAGGTGCACACCTGCTCTACAATATCAACTTATTCTTCAATCGTCGTCGCAGCCACAACCGCAGGCCTCGCCGGTGCGGGCGGCGTGCCAGGCTTCGCGTCCTTCGCGCACGATGAAGTAGATGAGCAGGAGGGCGGCCAGGGGATCGGCCCACCACCAGCCGAAGATGGCGTTTAGCAAGAGGCCAAGCAGCAGGGTGAGCGACATATAGGCGCAGGTTACGCTGCAGGCGGCATCGGCCTTGAGGGCCGCGCTACCGATGCGGCGGGCGATGCGCAGCTTGCTTTGCCAGAGTAGCGGCATGATGAGCGCGGCCGCGCTGGCGATGCCGAGTCCCCACCAGGAAACGGTTGGGCGGCTGTGGGTAAATAAGCTGATGGCGCTATCGATCAGGATATAGGCGGCCAGGGCAAATAAGCTGATGGCGGTGACCCAGGAGGCACGCCGCTCGGCCTGCGCAACAACTTCGCCGGAGCCACCACCCACCTCTACCCACAGGCGCCAGAGCAGGATACCACCGGCAATCAGCTCGATGATACTATCAATACCAAAACCTTCCAGAGAGACACTGCGGCTGCTAATGCCGCTACTGAGGGCAACGCCCGCTTCAATCACCATCCAGAGCAGCGCTACAGCTTCGATGATAATCCCCTGCCGCAGCTGGCCAGCGCGTCCAGACGAAGGTTCCAGGCGCCGTTGGATAGAAAATGGTCGTGCCATGGCGAAATCCTTTCCTTGCTTATACTCTCTGAGTAGATTTATTTCTCTGCACACAACAAATACGACAAGGGCCGCTCACTCGCTCTCGGGCAACGGCCACTCACCGTGTCGACTCTGGGGCTGGCGCAGGCGTTCAATGATCATCCAGCCCAGGTCGATAACATAGAGGGTGATCACGATATCGCCCAGAACGGTCGCGGGCGTGCCAGCTGGCAGCAGCTGGTCCACACCCCATAAGATAAAGGCGGCGCACACAATCAAGGCTTTAAAAAGATCCAAAGGCTTCGGTCGCGACCAGGCTTGAAAAGCCAGGTAGGCGGCGCCAATCAAAATCAATGGGGCCGCCGAAATAGGAGCGTGCGGAAAGATAGCGGCCAGACCATCATCCAGCAGCAATAAGCCACCACTCAACAAGGCTAAGATGGCCACAAGCCAGACGCAGATATACAGCCACAGCGGACGGGCCAGCGCCAGCGTACGCCGCAACGAACGAGCAACGGGATACAACGCTTCTTTTTCTGAAAGATCACTCATGGGTCGCCAAAGTAGCACGCAATCCTCTCCTCCTCCAGCGCAAGAAAGAAACGCGATCTATCCTTTCCTGTTGATCAAAAATAGCCAAAAAATGGGTGAGGAGTATGGACTCTGTTGCGCTATTGCAAGAAGAGTACCTGACATACTCGATCGACGACTATCCAGTTCAGGCAGCTCATATAATCTCACTGGATAGAGCGTCTTCTACTCACCACATTACAGCATAGCACCAAATATGTCTAGATCCGCTCAGGAAATACGTCAGAGGCCTCAAAAGTTAATGAAAAACTCTTCATGAAAAATAATAGAAGACCAAAAGCGCGCGCTCTCATCGTTGTTTAATGTAGGGGACATATGCTATCATTTAATACAAGAAACGTTATGTATTTCCTATGTATCTTCAGATATATGTCAATATCATTTCTATGAGGAATAGAATTCTATGCAGTCGACACTCGTGCGTTGTCCTCTCTGTGGACAGGTCGATGCCGTACAGAAGGTCAGCGCCATTATAGCAGGCAACCAGTTATACCAGCTCTATACAAAAGATGGAATAAAGTCGCTTTCCAATGAAAGTCTGACTCATGCTATGCCTGCCAGTCCCTATCAGACCACCTTAAGCGAACGCCTGGCGTTTCCAGAGCATCGCTATGGCTGCAGCACACTACTCCTGATCACCTTCGGGGCGATCCTGGCTCCCGGCACCAGTATTGTGGCCTGGTTTACATATAATGCAGCAGCCAGCAATCCATCTCCATCCAATCAGATGGCCATGTTTATGAATGTCATCCTGGCACTGCTCTGCATTGGGATTGCGCTGGTCTGTTCTCTGCTACGCTCACGCCAGAAGTCAGTGGATAAACCCAGGCGCGAACGGGCCATGGCCATCTGGAATACCCTGTATTATTGTCATCGTAACGACATTGTCTTTGTGGCGGATAATCCGCTACAGCGCACAGACTCAAAGACGATGCGCGTTCTCATCAACTATTGAAAGCAGCATGTATCACTATTCAACGCGCCCCACATCTTTTTCTGCTCAGCCGCGCAACATAGCACTCACCAGCGCATCCTCGCGCGCCATCGTCAGCGATCCCAAAAACGGTAGTGCCTGGTAGTCCTCCTCAAGGCATACAGGAATGTGAAACTAAATACTGAACAGCTACATATTCTTTATTGATGGCCTTTTTCTATTTTTCGCCTATAACAGGAGAGAAAAATAGTATGTCGCTCTATTTTTTTGGTGCTGGAGTTTATATATATGCATATAACGATTATTACGATTGGTTCACGAGGAGATGTTCAGCCCTATATTGCCCTCAGTCGGGAATTGCTCAAAGCTGGCCATCGTGTGCGCCTGGCAACCCACGCAGCCTTTGAGAAGCTGATCAGTGACTATGATCTCGACTTCTACGCGATCGATGATGATCCACAGGCGATGTTTCAGGGTCCAGAGGGGCTGAAGTTGCTGGATGCCAATGCTAATGCGTTCCTCTTTGCCTATCGCTTGCGCCAGTATCTCACGCCACGCATGGATCTTTATATGCAGCGCAGCCTGGAGGCCTGCCAGGATGCCGATATGATCTTTTCCAGCTATATGAGCTTTTTGATCGCTTATTCGGTGGCCGAGAAGCTGCAGCGACGCCTGGTCGCGACCTTTCTGCAGCCTTCGCTCGTGCCAACGGATGCCTTTCCAGAGCCGACCGCGCCCTGGCTACCGCAGCACCCCGAGAAGGTGGGGAAGGTGATCAATGAGCAATCGCACCTGGGGCCGGCAAATTCTTCTGGTATCTCTTCAGCCCGGCCGTCAACAGCGCTCGCCAGCGCCTCTACCAGCTACCACCACTGCCAGAGGAATCGCTCTACGCGACCCTCCCTGACCATGTTGACCTGATCATGATGGCCTATAGCCCGCTGTTGCTGCCCAAACCACATGACTGGGGATCAAAGATCCAGGTCACGGGCTTCTGGAATCTGGAGGCTGCCCCGACTGGCACCCGCAGCCGCAGCTCGTTGAGTTTCTACAGGATGGTCCACCGCCTGTCTACATTGGCTTTGGCAGCATGGGCAGCCAGCGACCCACCAGGACGCTGGAACTGGCCGTCAAGGCGCTCGCGCGCGCTGGCCAGCGCGGCATTATCCTGACCGATAAAGCGACCCTGATCGAGCAACGACTATCGGAACAGATCTATATCACCAATGGGGTGCCTCACGACTGGCTCTTCCCACAGATGAGCGCGATCGTCCATCACGGCGGGGCGGGTACGAGCGCCGCCAGCCTGCGCGCCGGCGTCCCCTCGATCACCGTCTACCATATCTCAGATCAGCAATTCTGGGGCAAGCTGGTCGCCAACGTCGGGGCCGGCCCCAGACCGATCCGCAGACGCTGGCTTACCGCCGGCAAACTGGCACGCACCATCCAAAGGGTCCTGGCCAACACCGCGATGCAACAACAGGCCAGCGCCATCGGCCACCAGATGCGCCAGGAACAGGGCACCATCAGAGCCATCCAGGCCCTTGAGCAACACAGCATGCAGGAGATACAACAGGTGGCCCGCAAAACATTCTAGCACCTGAAGGCGATAATAAAATGGATCATTGTTATTGTTGCCTGCTTTACTTGATGATGAAGGTAGCTGAGATGGCTGTTTGGATCCATTTCTAGTGCTATCTTCTGCGAAAAGGCAAAGCGCCATGCGCAGAGAAGATTTCTCATCCATAATAACCATTGGCAAGGCCAAAAGCGGACAAATTGTAAGTATATTGATACTATATGCAGCGCAAAAGGAATACCGCACAGGAAATAGTCGAAGATCCGTTGCAAACAAGTCAGAAACTAAAAGTATAGAGAGAAGGAAGTATTGTTGATGATCTCGCGTGCAGCTACCTTACCAGACGATTTTACATCGATAAATGAATTGCTGAGTGCCTGTGAGGTTGAGGATACCATGGATCTCGATATCCATCGTCACGCACTCCAGGAAACACAAACCACTGAACATTTCCAGCTATGGCTGGCGGATAGTGGCCACATCCAAGGGTTTGCGCGGCTCCGTTTTGGTGAGGTTGATAATATTACCGAGGGCCGCTACTGGTATTATGTCCGGCCGACAGCCAGGGAGCAAGGGATCGAAGCGCGTGCGTTGCAATGGGCCGAACAGCAGACATTGCGGCACAGTGCAGGCAGTACCTGCCGTCTCTATACTGCATCACATGCGGATCATGCAGCCCGTTTTGGGTTCCTTGAAGCCAACCACTTTACGCGTGAACGCTATTTCTTTACCATGAAGCAAGATCTGCACGAGGCGCCATCAGCGCCAGAAGTGCCCGCTGGCTACACGCTGCGCCCCGCGACATTAGAGGAACTTGAGAGCTATACGGAATTGCAAAATCTGGCGTTTCGTGAACACTGGAACGCAGCTCCAACCACCGTGAAGGAATTACGCACCGAGATGCTGCAGCCACGATATCGCTCTGAGCTGGATATCGTGGCGGTGGCCCCGGATGGCACCCTGGCCAGCTATTGCACCGCTACAATAGAACCATCGAAACGTGAAGGAGCCGAGGAGATTATCGGCTTTATCGCCGCTCTTGGAACACACCCTGCGCACCGTAAGCTCGGCCTCGGTCGTGCGCTCCTCCTCCACAATTTGCGCACGCTCCATACACTAGGGGTCAGCAAATCACACATCAGTGTCGATGGGATCAATCCAACTGGCGCGGTGCGCCTATATGAGTCCGTGGGTTTTCAAACCTTTGAGACCTGGTTACTCTACTTCAAATATTTATCTTAATGTGTTTGACGGTTGTAATCCAGCTCGATGCTCCCATCGTAACAAAGCGCTGCCACGACATCGCGGGTCTCGGCAGCGTTTCACACATGGGCACTCTCTCCAAGCAAGAAGGCCAGATACTCTTTTTTGCGCTGCTCCATATCTTCCTCGGGGAAGATCGGCGCTTTGCCTGAAAGGGAGGCTTTGACCTCTTTGACGAGTGCATCGCGGAGTGGCGTCTTACTATACCCCAGACGGAGCTCTTTACCTTCTGGTAAGGTAATCCCTTCGCGGTGGAGCAAATACCTGGCAAAGACCAGTTCAGGCGTCTGCCCGTCCGTCAGCGGTACCCCCATCTGTTTAAACAATTCGTCTGAGACCAGAAGCGGCGCTTCCATGAGCAGGGCCAGTCCGATTGCATCACCGGCACACAGATTTTTCGTTTGCTCGCGCACTGTCTCGCCCGAACTCCAACTGAGTTGGCACTCACATAGATGATACAGCGGGGGAAGCCTCGAATAACTTGCTATGCGTATCTCTTTCAACTTGTAGTTGAGCAAGGTAAGTGTCTCGGCCATCAAATGGATGGCGCCGGGGCGTGGCATGGTCAGATTGTTCAGGGCCGCGACAATAGGCAGGGCTTCATGGCGCTCAACAGGAAATATGAGAAGGCGCCGCTCTGCTTCATCAAGCAAGAAAACATTGTACAGGAAGGCGCTGACAGGAATGAAATTTCTTCTGACACCTTCTACCTTTACAGTAATCATGGACATCCCCCGTTTATTTTCTCTTGCTAATGTAGCCAATTTTTCTGTGCCCTGGCAAGGTTTTTGTCAAAAAAGAACCGATCATCCTGACATCATTTTCCTCCTTGCATACATCTCAAATTGACAATTCTACTTGTATTCAGTATTCAAGAATACTTCAACGATAATCTTTGTATATCTTTTTTATTCCCTATGCCTGCTTCATCCTATTGTTCCCAAATTAATTTTATAACCACAAAAACTAACATCTCTAATTTATGCCAATTTTTGTATACTTTTATCCATTTTAAAACGTTTCATACCTGTGCATATATAATTGCGCCAATATCTTTATATTATTGTTAGCTTATCTAAGCATGACAAGAATCTCAATGAATGCAGAGGTCAATTTCCTGATGCAAAATAAGAAAATCCGTTTATCAAGTTGGATCGCACTGTGCTTCTGTTTTGTCCTTTTTGCTGGTATCATGAGTGCCTGTGGGTCAAGCAGCCCAAGCTCTTCGGCCAGTTCCGCTCCGACCCCGAAACCAACACCAACACAAATGCCAACGCCAACGCCAACACCTATTCCTACCACCGCTTATAAAGGTGAGTCTTTCACTTTCAATTATAACCCAACTGGGAAATCAAAAAGACACCTACCATAGTTGTATTGAGCTCTCAGAAAGATGCTGGCGAGGCTTTGAGCGTTGCTACAGCACCAACGGCCAATGGCCAGGCAAATATTGATAAAGAAATCGACACCACATTAGCCGTTGTGAAAGCTGGGGGCACCAATTATAAAGAAGATCCTTCTGCTCCCAAGACAGTTAAGGTTGGTGGCGACACCTGGCAGCAAAAGGTTGCGACCATGGATCTGACAAGTGGCGGCACCAAGGAGCCAGTCAAGATCTATGTACTGGCTGTCCAGCATGGTAAAGCTATCTTCTTGATGGACTACATACTCAGCCAGGCCAACGCTGACAGCGATGCCAAACAATATATCCAGCCCGTGCTGGACTCATTCAAATTTGTCTAAACCTTCCATCTCATGTGCATAAAAAGAGGAGGGGATACAGCTGTTGTGCTGTATCCCCTCCTCTCTTTATGCACATGAGGCGACTCTATTTATCGCTGCTGCTTATCCCAGGCCCGTTGCATTTCTCGATTGAGGGACTGTGGGTCAGTGGCAAGTGCGGCCTTGATATCCCGGCTACGCTGGTCTGCAAGCACCTCTTCATCTCCTGCGATAATGCCTTTCATGGTCGCTGCGGCAACATCTTCAGGACGAACCTTGGGAGCGTTGACACTGGACGCCATTTCGGTATCGATATAACTGGCGTGCACGCCAATGACGAGCGTTCCCTGTGCTCGCAGTTCCATGCGAATACCATTTGTCATTGACCACTCGGCGGCCTTGGAGACACTGTAGGAGCCAGCGGTCGGATTGGTGAACCAACTGACGACAGAGAGCACGTTGACCAGCGCTCCTCCGCCATTTTTCTTTAGAATAGGAGCAAATGCACGGGACATCGCCAGTGTTCCCAAATAGTTCGTCTCTATCTCATCACGCGCATCATCCATTGATGAGGCTCCAATCAATGGACTATTACGCCATATACCCGCATTGTTGATAAGAATGGAAACATCCTGACACGCTTTAGCGGCTGCGCTGATGTCCTGGGGATCGGTAATGTCGAGCTTTAGTGGTTTGAGCCGGGGATCGGCGGTCTCTATGAGGTGACGAGCACCTACATAAACTTTCTTTGCTCCACCGTCAAGCAACGCCTGGACTAATGTCTTTCCAAGCCCACGATTTCCGCCGGTCACGAGTGCGATCGATCCTTTGATATCCATGTGCGTCTTCCTTTCATGATCCAAGAATATTCTCAGCCTCGTTTTTTCAAGGCTCCTTCCAGATTTTCGGAGTCACCATCAGTTGTACGGGTGCCGGTATTGCCTACGAAGGGAGCACACAATGTAACAGCGAGGCATAAACATACAATCAGTATAAGAGCGATACGAAGTCCATAGCGATCGGCCAGGAAACCAATCACGGAGGACCCACGAAGACCCCCAGATAGCCACACGTTGAGAGCAGCGCGATACTGGAACCCTTATCCTGTTGGGAACTACGCCCGGCGGCACTTACGAGCAATGGAAACAGGATCGATAACCCTATCCCAACCAGGCTCAGTCCTACCAGCACCGCTGGCACCCGGGTTATTGTCAGGGCCAGAGCCAGGCCGCTGGCCGCCAGCAAACTGGCCAGGCGCACAACCAGAGCCGCATCCAGGCGTGTCGTTATATAGTCGCCAAATCCACGTCCCAATGCCATGAATAATGTAAATAGAGCAAAGCCCGTGGCCCCCACAGCGGCCCCACTATGCGCAACTCCTGATAGATAGAGCGCGCTCCAATCAAACATTGCTCCTTCGCTAAGCAAGACACAGAAGGCCATCAGCCCTAATACACTCAGTAGAAGAGAGAATTGAGGAGGCCAGGCACGACGCTTCTCTCTGCTGGACCCGGCCTGGACAGGGGATAAGAGAAAGCGTGCGCTATATATAACGGCTACACTGGCAAGCAAACAGACGATCAGAAAGTGCGAGAGCGGACTGATCTTTACGGCAGCCATGATACCTCCAAAGAAGGCCCCGGCCAGGCTTCCCAGGCTAAAGCAAGCATGGAAATAGCTCAGTATGGGCTTGCCATATTCGTGCTCGACGGTGACTCCCTGCAGGTTCATGGTTACTTCCATGCCACCGTTGCCCGCACCCAATAAGAGCATGGCCAGCGTCAACCAGGGTAGCCCGGGCACGATGGCGAGCAGGGGCAACGCCAGGCACATACAAAGTGCGGCACTGATGGTAATGGCTCGACTGCCAAAACGCCTGCTGGCGGGGCCTACCATATTCATCGCCATTAATGCGCCCACCGGCGCACCCAACAAGGCAAATCCCAGTTGAGCAGGCGATAAAGCCAGCCTGGCCTGTATCTCAGGAATGCGGGCGGGAAAGGTTGCGGTCATGACCCCGTTCGCAAAAAAGTACAGCATGACCGCGCTGCGCGCCATCCGTAGGCGCGAAGGATTCCTGAATTGAGCAAGTGAATGCATATACATCTAGCATTTCTATGCGCCTTTAGTAAGATCAAAACAATATTCGTTATAGCAGGCAGTGCACTTCGACAGCTATACTGGAATATCCTGCTACACTATCTCTAACACAGAGGTAGATAAAGTAAGCGCACGCGCGCATAGATGAGGCGGACAAAAACAGGATCGAAGGCGCACAACAAACCAGATCGCCGGATCATCTCATACACGCGAGATGCCTGGCGATACACGCCGTTCAGTTGGAGTTTAAAAGAGGTATCAACGGATATCCATAAAATGGAGATAGGGCAAGCTGGCTCTCAGGAATAGAGCCCTTGTTTGACAGCCTGTGTGCTATCCCGCATAAGCCCGGCGTGATCGCTTATGCGGGCATGATATCCGCGAGGATGAGGCCCCAGCTGGTTTTCATGCGAAAATACACTTCCTTGACAATAAGTTTTCATAATGGGCAATGATTGCCGTTTGCTATGCAACCTACTCTACCAGATGGGTACGAGCACGTCAAGCCGCCCACCAGCGGCCCCTTGACATTGGCTAACCTGGACAGTACGCTTAACAGGACAATAATTAACACTAATACGCTAGAGAAGGAACCTGATCGTATGGATATCTTTCAGCTCGCCCAACTCCAGGCCAAGCATGCTTCCACACAAAAGCTCTACAATGAGTTCTTACGCGTCCCGACGCTTAGTGTCGGCCTCTACGTTCTGCCCGCAGGCGCGCTTGATCCCCAGCTGCCCCATAGCGAAGATGAGGTCTATATCGTCCAGAGCGGACAGGCAACCATCCAGGTCGCAGGAGAAGACCAGCCCGTCTCCGCTGGCTCGATCATCTTTGTGGCAGCGGGAGTCGATCACCGCTTCCACAGCATTACCGAAGACCTCTCGGTCCTCGTCTTCTTCGCGCCCGCCGAATACTCGCTTGCCAAAGACAACACGAACTCTCTTGATGATCTGTAGATGAATAATTGCTTCTAAACGACCTGGATGAGGACAAGCCCCATACCGTCCATAGAGCAACCAGGCAGCAAAAACACGAATTGTATAGGTTCGGCCCTCAGCGGCCGATTGCCGCCCTCCGCAGAGCCGGCGGCCCCGTATCCCAGCGATGGGGTGCCTCGTGGCATGACCCTTTCCTCCACGCGGTGCCCAAAAGCAGGGTCCGTGTTTGGGCACCGCGTGGGCCGAGGTGTCAGAGACAAGCAACGGCGTGGTGAGGATACCGGGCCGCCCTACCGGGGCGGCAATCGGGGACAAGCCCCGAACCTATGCAATTCGTGTTTTTATTAATTTTTCGTGTGATAATGGATAAAATATGTGTAATCTAATCTCATTTGGCGCTTGATATTAAAGCTTGAGAGAACTATACTGGTATTACTATTTCTACATCTTATTACATGAATGTAATCTTAGCAGGTATTTAGAGGTGTAGCTCTGGATATGCAGAACGATTTGTCGCAAGCAAAAACTATTCCTGTATTTTTCTCGTATGCGCCGGAAGATAGAGAGCTGTTGGTCGAATTAAAGCGCCACCTGGCGCCGTTGAGAAGACAGGGACTCATTGAGTGGCCGGAAGATGTGATTCCGGGTATAGACTGGAAACAGATGCGCAGTAAGCAGTTTGAGGCTGCTACCATCCTTGTTTTATTGCTGAGCCCCAATTTCATAGCCTCCGATGATTGCTACAATGTTGATTTACAAAAGGCTCTGAAGCGCCAGGCGGCAGGCACAGCCCGGATCGCCCCAATCTTGCTGAAACCAGTTGATCTGCAGGGGACTCCATTCACACCTCCTTCCTTACTACCAGAGAACGCCAGACCTGTTACTAGCTGGCCTGATCGAGATGAGGCTTTTCAGAATATCAACTCGGGGGTGCGCAAGATCATCCACTCGTTACAAGATCAGCCAGAGAAGCTTCCTGGCACGACACAATCCGAGCAAGCGGATAAGGTGATAGATAAACAATACAGCCCTGGCGACATGATTTTTACCTATGATGTCCATGCTCGCTGGGTGAGCGCCGCCGTCTGGTCGCCCGATGGCAAACACATTGCTTCGGGTGGTGGAGATGGCATTGTGCATATCTGGGAAAGCGCGACCGGCCATAATGTGTTGACGTATCGGGGCCACGCCACTGCCTACCTGCCTCAATTCTGGAATGTGTGGGATGTGGAGTGGTCGCCCGATGGCCGTTCGATTGCTTCCTGTGGCCAGGGTGAAACTGCACGCGTCTGGGATGCTAAAACGGGTAAGGATATTGTGGTCTACAACCATCAAAAAAAAGTCAACCTGCTCAATGATACCTATGCCGTCGCCTGGTCGCCCGATGGGGCCTGTGTCGCGTCCGCGACCTGGGGTGTGCACGATATTGATCAGACCATCCATGTCTGGAATGCTGAAACCGGCAGCACGCAGGCGAAGTATGCAGGCCACGCCCACGGCCTGGTCTCGACATTTAGCATCTCCGATATCGCCTGGTCGCCCGATGGGCACTCGGTTGCCTCATGCGGAACGGATAAAAACGTCAAAAAATGGAAGATAAATCCAATTACGGGTTTCAATACCGTCCAGATCTGGGACCCCAAAACCGGCAAGCATAAAGTGACCTGCCATGGCTATGCTCATTACATCTATAGTGTAGCCTGGTCGCCCAACTCAAAATATCTGGCGGCGGCCCAAAGCGATAAGACTGTCTCGATCTGGGAAGCGGCCACGGGTGACCTGGTTTTTAGCTACAAGGGCCATACCAAAGAGGTGCGCGCGGTCGCCTGGTCGCCCGATGATAAATATATCGCCTCGTCCGGCAACGACCACACCGTACACATCTGGAAAACTGGCAGCGGCAAGCTCATCCGTGTCTACCGTGGACACTCAGATAACGTCACGACCCTGGCCTGGTCGCCCGACGGCTCCCGCATCGCCTCCGCGGGCAGCGACCACACCGTCCAGATCTGGCAGGCCAGATAGATCACACCCAATCACAATAATGGATTTCTTTACTAATTGTACTAAATGCATGCTTTTCGCTATAAAATAGGGTAGAATTATGAGTGCTGATACGTCTATTATAGTGTACAGCAATATGGCTCGTTCTTTGCCCTCTGTAGGCGTATTGATGCTGTAGAAACAAAGTCATTAAAAATGACAGTTACATCCTTTCAAAGTGATTGCCAAGGAGTGATCTTGAATGTACGACAACGATAACGGGTGGCAAAAGCCGAATTTTGAGAAGATCGAAAACAAAAGCATCTGGCAGCGCTACCGCTTGCAGATCGTGATGGCGGTCGGGCTTCTGCTGCTGATCATATTCGCTTCAAGCACCGTTTACCTGCTGCTGAATCGTCCGAGCCCTACCCCTGCGGTCGCGACAGCGGCAACGCCCACGGCTGCCGCGACGGTTGCCCCCACCACGGTAGCAGCCCAGCCCACACAGGCCCGACAGACACTCCCACAGATACAGCGTTGAGCGCCACGACGACCGCCACGACACCCCAACCTACCACCAATCTGAATGCTCAATCAACCAACTATCAATTTATCTGCCTGGCGGATTGCAGCAACAAAATTGGCGTGACGCTTACATCCATCAACATCGATAAAAATGCACAGACGATGGTCTGGAACTTTAACATCTTGAATAATGGCACATGCAGCAATATTCGTGGTGGATTATCTCTTGAGTCGCTACAGGGAGACAAAAACCAGGCCAATGGCGGTACATTTACGGAAGACATTAATTTCAATAGCGGCCAACAGCTACCCCGGAGTGCAACATTCTCAGCACTACCCAAACAGGGCACACCATATACAGTTTCATTATCAATGTACTGCGATAGTAATGGTAATGATTATCAACCTGTGCTGTTCTCTTATTAGCCAGCTTTAACTGTGGAATGTAATGTCATCCATGCTATGGTGTGGTCAAGTTTCGCTTAGCAACCAGACAAACAATTGAACGCAACAAGAATAACGAATTGTATAGGTTCGGGGCTTGTCCCGATTGCCGCCCTCCGCAGAGCCGGCGGCCCCGTATCCCTGCGCTCAGGCGCCCCGTGGCATGACCCTTTCCTCCACGTGGTGCCCAAAAGGATGGTCCGTGTTTGAGCACCGCGTGGGCCGAGGTGTCAGAGACAAGCAACGGCGTGGTGAGGATACCGGGCCACCCTACCGGGGTGGCAATCGGCCGCTGAGGGCCGAACCTATGCGCATCGCTATTATTGCTGCCTGGTTGCTCAATGAACGGTAGAGGGGCTTGTCCTCATCCATGTCGTTCAGAATCATTTGAGCGCAGAAACGATGATGTCCATCTGCCGCATGCTGTCGAGAGGCCACCTCTGGCCCGGAAAGCCAGGCCGATATCCGATAACCCCCATGTTTGAGCTTTTCTTATCTCAACGGCATTGAGGAAAGCCCCGCACGTACTGATCGTGTTTCTTTTTGCGCCCGATTGCTAAGTAATTTTTCTTTATGATTACATTCATTTATAAATAATGATACATTTAAACGTCTATAACATAACATGGTCTGATCCAGGAATAGTGAGCCGTAATAATATGTAAGAAGGAGAAACATTTCGATGAATCATGTGGATCTTCTCGATAGGTATACTGAGCAGGCTCAAAGGGCGTTGGCGCTGGCAGAGGATGAGGCGCGGCAATTTCAACATAGCGCGGTCGGGACCGAGCATTTGTTGCTGGGGTTGTTGCGCGTGCGTGAGGGTGTGGTGGCTCGGATATTGGAAGAGCAGGGGGTGACCCTGTTACAGGTGCGCCAGGCGGTCGAAAAGCTTAAGGGGCGCGGACCACATGCGGTACAGGGCGAGCTGGGGCTGACGCCACACGCGCAAAGCGCCCTCAAACTGGCTATCGCCGAAGCTGATCGGCGCCATCCACGCACGACAGAACCCATGCCTGGAACGAAGTACGTCCCCTTGAGTGAGGCGCAACGTGTCGTGCAAGATGGGATTTTACCAGATCAGTGGGCAGCACTGGGTATGACTATCGAACAGGTGCGCCAGGCTAGCGCAGAGGCGCAACAACAGGGTCAACAGGTGGTGGGCCTTGAAATCGAGACGGGGATGGCACCATATGCCAACCAGCCAGCCAGCGGTGAATGGCATCATCCACTCATCATTATTAAAACCGAGGATCTGTTGCTGGGCATGCTGAATGTGGCAGACTGCACGGCCGTACAGATCCTACAAGCTGATGGCAAACCAGGGCTCAAGGATTTCCGCTATCTGCTATTCCTGCAACATGTATCTACGCTACAGACAACCAATCAAAATTATGCGCAACAGTTCACGCGCTCGGCCCGCCGGGCATGGCAACTGGCCTGGAAAGAGGCTCGACAACGGCAAGATCACTATATCGGGTCTCATCATCTATTAGCTGGCTTGCTTGGAGCGGGCGATGGCGCGGCCGCCAGAGCGTTGACTGAGCAGGGGGTCAGCCTGGATAAACTACGCGGAACTATCGAGAGCAGCCTGGGGCGTGTCCCAAAGGGTGATGCAGTAGAGATAGTACTCACCCCACAGCTGAAAAATACTATCGAGCTGGCCTCCAACCAGGCCCGGCAGCTCAATCAGCGCGCGATCAGCACCGCGCACTTATTGCTGATTCTACTACGCGACCACGATGGGCAGGGGGTTGAGGCAGGCCTGCTTAAAAGCCTGGGGGTAGACCTGTATAGCCTGCAAACCAGGCTGCTGGAGCTAGCTGACGATACGGCTGATACCTTATCCACATCAGACAATGATGAGGATACTGATGCTGCCGATATCCCGATACAGATCATAGAGCAAGGACTACAGAGCCGCGAGCTGGACAAGACCATCCTGGCCATCTACCCATTCGTGGCTGAGGCGCGCATCGTGCTGGAGCAGGCGCGCATCGCCGCCCTCCAGCAGGGGCAACAGGTCGGGCCAGAGCATCTGTTGCTAGGGCTATCCTACCTGACCTTCCAGCAGCGCGGGCCGGTGGGCAAAAGACTAAAAGAAGCTGGCATAGACTTTGCCAGCGTTCAAACGGTCTTGCAACAGAGACCCGAGCAGGGAGAAAAAGGCCACCCGGTGGTTCTCCTGCTGAGCGCCATGGGTCGAGCCTGCTTACTGCTAGCGGCGGCCGAGGCCGAGAAACAAGACGGTCCGGGCGCCCAGATCAAGAGCGAGCACCTATTACTCGGCCTGCTAGACGAACCAACCGGCGTCATCGCGCAACTACTACAAGCCCTGGGAACCAGCAGCGACACCATCCGCCAAACGATCCTCTTGTAGGCGGCATAGGATTACGGCATTGAGCACAATACTTTTCATCTAAGAATCAATCAATGCATCAAAAGCAACAATAATAAAGATCAGTACGTGCGGGGCTTGCCCCCGCTTCATCCGTTCCTGCCTGAAAAAGCAACAATAATAATGCTGTGAGCTCAAAAAGATAGCTGCAAAATACTTTTCTTGTTGATTTTTCGAACATAAAGATTAAAAGCGGGGGCAAGCCCCGCACGTACAGATCGTGTTTCTTGTTGCGTACAACACGCTGGCGACCATAAGAGACATACGCGTTTCTTAGCTGGCTTTCTGGAGCCCCGGCATGATCCTTTTCTGGCCTTGACGAGCGCTCATCAGTGCTACGCCTGGGTCAGGGCTACCTGTTGTTGGATGGCGGTGTGTAGTTGCTGGAAGTCTTCGGTGACCTCGGGCAATGCAATCTGGGTCCCGCTGTGGCTGACCATGACGCTGGGCGACAATAAATGAGAGATTTCATCCCAGCGCACCGCCAACAGCCCCCCGTTGGTCGGCGTTATCAGCCCATTGGTATAGAGATAGACCTTTTCCATGGGCACTTTGTGAACCATGTCCCTGAAAATAAGAAAACACAGCTGATCCTGCAGCATATAACGAGGTAGAGGATGGTACAATGATGATAGACAATGAAATATTTGTAGATTTTGCCGCAGGAACTCTGCTTCTTGTGGAAGATGAAAGAGGAAAAACACATAATGAGTACTCCAAATAAGGCGGTCCCGCCAACATCAGTTGAGGGTGTTATCACTAAAGCGAGCCCTCACTCGGTTGAAGAGACGCTGGAGCGCCTGGAGGATATCATACGAAATCATGGAATGCGCCTGTTTACCCATATCAATCATAGCTGGGAGGCACAGCAGGTTGGCTTGAAGATGCAAGAGGCCCATGTGTTAATCTTCGGCAATCCTAAAGCAGGTACGCCTATCATGGTTGCCTCACCACTGATCGCGCTTGAGCTTCCGCTTAAAGTGCTGGTCTGGCAGAGCGACGACGACCATGTCTGGGTTAGCTATCCAAGCGTCACCGACCTGGCTAAGCGCTATGCCGTTCCCAGGAGCTGGCCAGCAATCTCGCCGGTATCGATGGCCTGGTAGACGCGGTGGTACAGCCCTAAAAGCCAGTCCAAGGCGCGTCTACGTAATAATGAGCACTGTCCTGGTAACTTTTAACCGCAGGTAACGCTTGCCAGGCGGGTTTATGTACCTATTCTAGCCGGAGCAGAAACTCTTCCGTCTCCGCATTGCGCGCATTGGCAAAGCCTTTGCCCTCGCCAATACGCGTAAAACCGTTTTTTTCCAGGACACGCAGCGAACCAATGTTGTCTTTAGCAGCGCGACCATACAGAGGGCGCTGCTTAACCACGTCTAAAAGGAAGGCGGCCAGGGCCCTGGTGGCAACGCCTCTGCCCCAATAGGACATACCAATCCAATAGCTGACCTCTGGGCCTTCCAATTCCTCATCTCGATAGCTAAAAACGTGGCCAGCCACCTGGCCATCGATGAGGATCGTGCGTATGGTACCGCTCTTATTCTGTAAGATCCTGCTCCAGTGCTCCATGAACGCATCTTTGTTGGTTGGATCTTTAGCCGTAAAGGCAGCCATGTGGTTCGCCTCGGCGTCCAGTTGCTGCTCAAAGAAGACGGGCAGGTCGCTCGCTGCCACAGCCCGCAGGCTCAAGACATAGCTCCCAGAATTGGAGCGCGCACTCTCCATATTATTCACTTTGCCTCCTTGCGCCACATGGCGTATCTTCAATCGTCAAAAAGCAGTAGTACTTCTACTTCATATAAGGTCCTGACCACATTTTAACAGAGCAAATACAAAAAGTAAAGAACATTAGTTCTTATCGCAAGACTTTTTCATGTTCTTCTGTGGCGCCTGCGGCGCCGGGTTGGGAGTGTGGAGAGTGTGTGGTCGGCGCCTGCGGCCGCCGACCACACACTCTCCACACCATGAAAGAATGGACATCTTATCGCGGGGAAGAAGAGTGAATTTTTAGTGTGCCTTGAGCATTATCGCTTATATTTTTAGTGCGCCCTGAGCGGGCTGGCTTATACAATGATATATATAATAGGGTGGTTGTGAGCGTTTTTGATAATAGAGATAAATAACAGATTGGTTTCAGGAGGGAGTGAACGGATGAATCCGCTCCACGCATCTGAAGATAAGCCTGAGCGAGAACCAGGCCAGCAGACCGGGCCAGCGACGGCAGATGATTTCGATGTTATTTTGCTCGGTCCAATGGAGGAGCGTCCGGGTAGTCGGTTGGGCGATAACCGGGTGCGCATGGTGCTACCTGCCAGACAGCCATTTCATCGTTTGCGGGAAGGTACGCTGGAAGCGACTGAGTCGGCCGAGATTCCGCAGGGGCGTATACAGCAGGCGACGTACTGGCTGAAGCGGGCGTTGATCGGTGTGCCGATCGCTACGGCGCGCGCCGATCAGGAGCGCCTGACCAAATTTAAGGCCCTGGCGGTGCTCTCCTCGGACGCTATTTCGTCGGTTGCATTCGCCACCGAGGCGATCTTGATCAATCTGGTGGCCGCTGGCTCGGCCGCGCTGGTCTGGACGCTGCCGATCAGCCTGGTTATCCTGGCGTTGCTGGTCATAGTTACGCTATCCTATCGCCAGACCATTCCTGCTTATCCCAATGGCGGTGGCTCCTATATTGTGGCACGCGAAAACCTGGGCACGATTCCAGGCCTGGTCGCAGCCGCCGCGCTGATGATCGATTATGTGTTGAATGTCGCGGTCTGTGTCGCCGCTGGCGTGCATAATGTCGTCTCGCTCTTCCCCTCCCTGCAACCTTATGTCATTTTGATGGACCTGGCACTGGTCGTGGTGATGACGGTGCTCAACTTACGCGGCGTGCGCGAATCCGGTACCATCTTTGCCCTGCCAACCTACTTCTTTATTGTCAGTGCATTACTGCTGATCGGCGTGGGCCTGACGAAGGCCTATGTCTTTAACCATCAGCCTTTGATCGGACACTTTGTGCCGACCGTCCAGGCGATTGAGCCGCTGACGATCTTTGTATTGCTGCGCTCATTTGCCACTGGCTGTTCAGCCATGACCGGCGTTGAGGCCATCTCCAATGGTATCCCGATCTTCCGCAAGCCGGAGACGCGCAATGCTTCAATTACGCTGACCTGGATGGCCTGTATTCTGGGCACGCTGTTCCTGGGTATTACGCTGCTGACCATGACCTATGCGGTACAGGCCGAACCCTCGGGCAACCCGACGGTCATCGCCAAGATCGCCAGCGACGTCTTCACGGGTCCTCTGGTCTTCCTGTTCCCGATCTTTCAGTTGTCTGTCCTGGGTATCCTGACGCTCTCGGCGGAGACCAGTTATGCCGATTTTCCCCGGCTGGCCTCGCTGCTGGCACGCGATAAGTTCTTGCCCTCTATGTTCTCATTCCGTGGCGATCGCCTGGCCTTTAGCTCTGGCATCATCGCGCTGGCCGCGCTTTCGGCACTGCTGCTGGTCGTCTTCAAAGGCGACACCAACTCCTTGATCAACCTGTTCGCCGTGGGTGTCTTTATCGCCTTTACGCTCTCACAATCGGGCATGGTCATCCACTGGTGGCGGCTACGCGCCTCTCAAAAAGGCTGGCTGCGCAGCATGATCATCAACGGGACCGGCGCCCTGACCACGGCCATAGTCGCCCTGGTGGTGGCCACCATGAAGTTCCTGGAGGGGGCCTGGATCGTGGTGATCCTGATTCCTGTGATGGTCTGGCTCTTCCAGAGCATTTCACACCACTACCACCTGGTGGAACAGGAGCGCACCTTTGATCTGCCGTTGCGACCTCAGGATATTCATCACCGCGTCATTGTGCCGATTGATCGCCTGGATCGCGCGACTATCCAGAGTCTGGCCTACGCGCGCTCGATCGCCAACCACGTCACCGCCGTGCATGTGGATACCGACGAAGAGCACACGAACCAGTTGCGGGCCGACTGGGAGCGCTGGCAGAAGCATATCCCCGAAGAAGAGGGGATACACCTGCTGATTATTGCCTCGCCCTTCCGCTCGCTGGTGCGACCGCTGCTCGCCTATATCGACGTCATGCACCAGCGCCATCCCGAGGATATCCTGACCGTCATCCTGCCCGAGTTCGTCGTATCACACTGGTGGGAATCTCTGCTGCACAACCAGACCGCGCTGCGCCTGAAGTCGTCCCTTCTCTTCCGACCGGGCATCGCGGTGCTCAATCTACCCCAGCACCTGCGCCACAACATGCCGTCCGGGGCGGCCCACAGCGAACGACCTTAGCTTACTGGCTGCGGGCGAGAAGGGTATAAGCGGTCGCGAGGGCCGCTTATACCGGTTATTATTCGGTGTAGGTGCCGACGGGGCCGATGCTACGATATTTCTGGTAGCGTTGGGTGAGTAGCTCGTCGGTCGTGTGCTTTTGGAGCTCGGTGAGGTTGCTGAGCAGCGCTTCTTTGAGGATTTTGGCCGCCTCTTCATAGTTCTGGTGGGCACCCCCCAGGGGCTCGCGAATCAGTTCGTCGATGATGCCAAGCTTTTTGAGCTGGCGGGCACTGACCTGCATGGCTTCGGCCATGGTGGCGGCGTGCTTGGCGTCGCGCAGCAAGATGGTGGCCGCGGACTCGGGCGAGGCAACGGAGTAGTAGCTATTCTCAAGCATCAAGATACGATCGCCGATACTGAGGGCGAGGGCGCCACCACTACCACCTTCTCCGATGACGACGGCAATGATCGGTACACGTAACTGGGCCATTAAATACAGGTTAGCGGCGATCGCCTGGGACTGGCCGCGCTCCTCGTCGTCCAGGGCAATCGAGGCTCCCGGAGTATCGACCAGGCAGACCAGTGGCAGCTTAAATTTCTCGGCCTGCTCCATCAAGCGGTGCGCCTTACGAAAGCCTTCGGGATGGGGCTGGCCGGCGTTCCGGTCGCGCCGCTCCTTCATCTCGCGCCCCTTCTCCTGACAGAGGAACATCACGGTCTTATCGCCCAGCTGTGCTGGACCACCGAAGATCGAGGCGTTTTCACCATAAGCTCGGTCACCACGCAACTCAAAAAAATCGTCACAGATCAATTTTACATAATCGATAGAATGTGGACGACCAGGATGGCGCGCCACCTGGACCGTCTGCCAGGGTGTCAGGTGCTCATAAATCTCTTTCGTCGTCTGCTGCAGCCGCTGCTTCAGCGAGTCCAGGTTCTTAGACTCCTCAGGCTTCAGGCGTTCGCCCTTTTTCTGCAATGCTTGAATCTGCCGATCCAGATCCGCCAGCGGTTTTTCAAAGTCCAGAGTATAGGCCATATTCTCAGTTCCTTTTTTAAATGTAGAGGTACTCTCCAAGAGTATAGCAGAGAAATTCAAGAAGATTCAAGCGCGCCCTCAATGACACAGGGCTTTTTTATTCTCCTCTTTGGCGCCTGCGGCGCCGGGTTGGGAGGGAGGAGTGTGTTTGCCGGGCGGCCGCGGCCGCCCGGCAAACACACTCCTCCCATGAAATAATGTTCATTGACAGGTCATGCATTCCCAACTATTATAGTTAAAATAGATAAACTCATACATATAAATATGTGAGCAATTATGTGACGGAGAAGATCACTTATGACACCTGAGCTATTACTTCAGGAATGCGCGACGATGACGCATGCGGGCCGGATGTATCGGATGGTTGAGGTTGGTCGGCTGGCCGTTACATACTTACGGCGACAAAGCGCCCGGCTTACAGCGCGGGACATGCCATTCGTACACCAGGTCAATATGGTGCTGCCCACGCTGAGCGCAGTTGCACCCGATCTGGCCCTGGAACTGGTGCGTACGACTATCAAACACACGCCCCTGGGACAACTCAATATAGCGACCCTGCTACAGAAGCGTCCACGCGAGATGGCTGACCTGGTCCTGGCCGCCGATGAGATGGTCCCAGCCAATTTTAATGCGGTGGCCCACAAGTTGGATACCGAGAGGCTGGTGGCGCTGGTTACGCACCGCTCGCTACTGCTCAACAATCGCAGCCTCAAACGGCTTGCTCCGTCACAGCGACTGGCCATTTATAGGGTCAGTGAGCGTGGCTGGCGCAACAATGAAGGTATCCTGCGCTATGAAATTGTGGAGCTACTGCCTGCCGAGCAGCGTATGCAGGAGGCGCGCCGCCATCTGGAGTTGCCAGCCCTGGCGACGCGTCCGCAGGTACGCCTGCGCTACACGGCCTTTCTGCCCTGGGATGAGGCACGGGCGCTACTGGATAGCGCGCTACGCTCCAACGAGGCCGAGCTGCGTGCCCTGGCACTGCAAACGCTGCTCGCGGCCACACGCTATCAGGCAGCCTATCTGCCAGATGCGCTGCAGCTGATACGCAAGCGCCGCTATGAGCAAGATCCGGTGCGCCTGGCGATGTTGACAGCGCTGGCCGAACTACCTTATGGGCGCTGGCGCGAGGAGCATCTACCCGAGCTGGCCCAGATTATCCGCGATGCCCTGGATGCCGCGGACCTTTCAACAGCGACAGCCCGTGCCATTGGGAAAATGGTTATATACCTGCTTCCATACTATCCCGCATGGTGTGCCGCGCAACTGGCCATCGTCTACCGTGAACGCGGTCTGGTCACTGGTTATCAGCTTGACCATATCATTTCTGATGAGGATATGCATCATATCGCGCCCGCGCTCCTGCCACTGCTACAGGCCTGGCAGGAACGTGAAAAGGAGCAACACCTGCTGACTCTGGGCCTGATCTTTGGGCGCCGCCTGCGCGTCTTTGACGAGCTGGTAGCTATCCTGACGACCCTGCTTGAGCAAACGCAGAGCCTGAACGTAGCAAGCACGATCACACATCTATTTGAGCTGCACCGGCATGAGCGGCTGCTAGAATTAGTTCCTACATTGCTGGCGCGCGATGAGAGCTATGTGATTATCCCGGCGGTCTATAACTGCCTACACCGTCACCGCCAGGACCTGCTGACATCCTACCTGGGTCAGAGAACCTACAAGGGCAAATTCACCACGGGACAGGTCCATATCGTGCTTAACCTGCATGATGGCTTCTATCGCTGGACACCAGAGCAGCAAGATATCTTTGCCCATACGCTATTAAAGCTGGCCAGCGATGATGCCCAATCAACACCGGTGCAGCAAAATACCATCAGGTGCCTGGCTGCGATGCCGGCCATTGATCCAACATTCGTGATCCAATTTGCCAGCGATCCACGCCCCCAGGTTCGCGATACAGCCCTGCGCGCCCTCGGCAAGCTCGATGCCGGCCAGGGTGTGCCGGTCCTGTTTGAGGCCCTGAACGACGAGCGTGCCCGCGTAGCCATCTACGTCTTGCGCCGCATCCTGCTCGCCATGCCCCCGCAAGAGGCGCTGGCCCGCTTGCGCGCCATGCCGCTCAATCAGGTAACGGTAGGCAAGGAGATCGTGCGCCTGATCGGGGATCTCGCGTCAGAGGAGGCTTACCAGGAACTACTGTTGCTGGCACAGCGCGAGCTACACCGGGATGTCAGGGTGGCCTTGCTGCGTGCGCTATGGCCGTACCTGGAACGGGCCGAGACCTGGGAAATACTGACACAGGCGGCACAAGCACCTGAAAGCGCCCAGGCCCTTGGCGTGATCAATATTCCGGTCAATGGCATGTCGCTCACTACCCAGCGGCGGCTCACCAATCTCTTCACCATCTTGCTAGCCCATCCTGATCCAGAGGTGCGCATCGCTACCTTGAGACGCTGCGCCTCCTATCCTTTCCGCGACCCTGAACACACCCTGCATGCTCGCCTGCTCCAGATGATGCAGTCAGAGCTACCCGATGAGAGCACGACGGCGGCCAACGCGATCTTTGCCATCTATACCGGCAACGACATTGCCCTGGTAGGCAACGCCGTACGCCGGCTGCTCAATAACCGCCATGCCTTACACAACATCATCGAGTCCTTTGTATCCAGGCTCTACTACAATCGCAAACACCAGCTACCAACAGCACAAGCCATCCAGGCCGTGCTGGCCCGGGACCCGCTGACCATTTCCCTGCGCCTCAAAATCCTGTGCTGGAGCTTTCCCTGGCCCGAGGTAATTCAGAGCTTGATCGCGCTGGCTCCCGAGCTGCATGCCGACGCCCTGGTCAGCGCCGAAAGCCTGGTTAACCAGCTAAGCCGCCGCCCTGATGCCAACCTCGCCGAGCTGGAGGCGGCCCTGGCTAATCAGGCCGATGAACGCCTGCGCCGCCTTGCGCTGGCTGCCCTGCTTGCCCAGGCCAGACAGGCCAAAGGCTGGAGCGACGAATACATCCAACGCCTGCACACCTACCAGCGCGATAGCTCAGTGCTGGTGGCCGAGAAAGCCCAGTTCACCTTCCCGGTCTGACAACGCGGGTGACATGTGATACGGGTGAGATATAGCAGAAAATGGATGAGATATATCTGTGACCTCTGGAGTTTATCTTTATAGTAGGGAAAATGTTTTATCGCCCATAGTTAAAAAAGGAGGTTTGCTATGTGGAGCAACATTGTTGATGCGAAAAGCATAGCAAAACGCGCTACCTGGTTAGGGTGCAGAGTTGCATTGCCGCTTCTACTTGCACTCTTGTCTCTTGGCTTCGTTACAACGAGCACAGGGCATGCTAGCCCTTCTGCTCCACTTCTACCGGCGGCGGTTTCCAGCCAACGTGCTGACTCTGCCCCCGTGATGGAAGAATTTAATGGCGTGTTATATATCGGCTGGACGGGCAGGAATGGGGCTCATAACTTGAACCTGATGGCCTACAATCCATCCACAAGCAGCTTTAGTGCGGCCCAGGTACTGACCGATACCACCATCGTGGGTGCGGGACCCAGCTTGAGTAATTTTTATAACAATCTGTACGTTGCCTGGCTGGGAACAGACCATCGACTCAATGTTGGTCGCTATAACATGGCCAACCCCTCTGTTCTAGCCAACAAAGTGACGCTGGATGAGCACTCAACCAATGCGCCCGCGCTGACCGGCTTTAATGGTCGCCTGTACCTGAGTTGGAGAGGCACCGACGGACGCCTGAACCTCATGTCTTCGGTCGATGGTAGCACCTTCGGCTCAAAGATTACCTACATTGCTGCGCTCAAGACCAGCCCGTCGTTGGTCAGTGCAAATATGTACATGCTGGTATTCTGGGAAGAGATGAACGTCAACTCTAATATTGTAGTTGGGCGCTATGATCCGCAGAATCCAATGAACCTGAACCCTCTGGTCACCCTCGCCTCGACAAGCCAGCTTCCAGTTGGCGTGGCGCAAGCAGGTGTGCCAGAGCCATACGCCAGGATTGCCTGGCGCACCGGCAGTGACGCCCATATCCGCCTGGGCCTCTACGAAAGCAGTTCCTTTATTCACAACCCTGTATACACCACCCAAACTACCCCCTATACGCCAACCCTGTTCAACGGCGCCTACCTGTGCTGGACCGGTACGGATGCAGCCCAGAGCGTCAATGTAGCCTCGATACACCTCTAACCACCAGCGGTGAATAAAGACCCGGCTCCTTTCAAGGAGCCGGGTCGATGTTATTACCCGATAAATTCTATTTTAAATCAAAACAATATCCTATGCAACAATAACAACGAATTGTATAGGTTCGGGGCTTGCCCCCGATTTGCCGCCCCGGTAGGGTGGCCCGGTATCATCGCCGCTCGGCCCCTCGTCACTGAGACCTCGGCCTACGCGGTGCCCAAAAGCAGCGTCCGTGTTTGGGCACCGCGTAAAGGAAAGGGTTATGCCACGGAGGCACCTCATTGCTGGGATACCGGGCCACCCTACCGGGGCGGCAAATCGGGGCAAGCCCCGAACCTATACAATTCGTTGTTATTGTTAATTTTTCGAGCATGGAAAGATTAAGCGGTGAAAAAGAACCACACGCACAGATCGTTGTTATCGTTGCCTTCGATGGATGGCAGGTCCTGATCCAATTTGTATGAAAGTTAGCCGCCAATCAACGACATGCTGTCACAAACAGCGCTGCCTTTCCGTCTAGTTTGCGATAAATTTCTTGCTTAGCAAATGAAAGAAGGATTTGCACGATGGATACAGCTAAATTGCAGCAAGCAGATGTTTTGATTGTTGGCGGCGGCCTGGCGGGTCTGAGCGCGGCCTGCTATCTGGCCCGGTCTGGTGCTTCTGTCAGGCTATACGAGAAATCAACGGGACTGGGTGGGCGCGCCTCCACCACAAACTACGATGGTTTCCTGTTGAATCGCGGGGCCCATGCGCTCTATACAGGTGGAGCTGCGGAAGAGGTGTTGCAAGAACTGGCGATCCCTTATAATGGCCATAAACCCGGGAGTCTGTATGTGTTGCGCCAGGGGAAGCTGCATGTGTTCCCAGCCAGCGTGGGATCGCTGTTGCAGACAAGCCTGCTGAGCTTCAGGGATAAGCTGGAACTGGGGCGCTTTTTTAGCAAGCTGCCTACCTTGAAAACTGAGGAGCTGGCCCGCGTGAGTGTTAATTCGTGGCTACACGAAACGATCAAACGCCCACGGGTACGGGAATTCTTGACGATGTTTGCCTGTACCAATGTGTATAGTTCGGCGCTGGACCTGGTAAGCGCGGAGGTGCTGGCCTATAAGCTACAGCTCTCACTCAAACATCCAATCCTGTATATTGATGGGGGCTGGCAGACGCTGGTGGAGGGGTTGCGCCAGGCAGCCGTGCGAGCGGGGGCACAGCTTATCAACAATTGTCGGGTTGAGGCCGTGGAATACACTGCGGGCCAGGTGCAGGGTATTCAGCTTGCCAACGGCCAGCGCGTACAGGCAAAAGCGGTGATTATCGCGACCACGCCCCAGGAGGCACTCAAGCTGGTCGAAGACGGGTCCTACGCGCCCCTGCAACAGATTGTACAGGACCTGCTGCCAGCCCCTGTGGCCTGCCTGGATCTGGCCCTGAGCCGCCTGCCCGACCCAACCCATCCAATTGTTCAGGATACAGCGGGACCGCACTTCATGACGTCGCAGTCGCTCTATGCCAGGATCGCACCGGAGGGCGGGGCCGTCATCCATACCTTCAAGCTGCTGGACCCGACTCGTCCCAGTGAGCCACAGGAGGATGAGCGCGCGCTAGAAAGGTTACTGGATAGCGCTCAGCCGGGCTGGCGCGAGCTGGTGCTCAAACGCGTCTTCCTGCCCCATATACAGGCGGTTGGTATGCTGCCGACCGTGGCCAGCGGCGGCTACGCGGGACGCCCCGGACCACAGGTACCCGGTATCCACAATCTGTTGCTGGCCGGTGATTGGATCGGGGCAGGTTTTCTGGCGGATGCCAGCCTGGGCAGCGCACGCCAGGCGGCCCGGCTGCTACTACAGGAGGGTCGCCTGAACACAAGGATCGAAGCAATAAGTGTGTTACAATAAGGTGGCACATAAGTCTATAGGGATGCGCAATTGAACGTTCACGACAATATCGAGCAGACATTTAATCAATATCGTTTATTGCTGTTCTCAATCGCCTATCGCATGCTGGGTAGCGCCACCGATGCCGAAGATATGGTGCAGGAGGCCTTTGTACGCTGGATGCAGACGAGCCAGGAAACGGTACAATCGCCTAAGGCCTATCTCTCAACGGTGGTGGTGCGGCTCTGCATCGACCAGGAGCGCTCGGCCAGGGTCCAACGTGAAGTCTACGTCGGGCCCTGGCTACCCGAACCCTTGCACCTGGAACAATATCCCGACCTGGGCCAGGGCGCGCTGCTGGACGAATCGCTCTCCTATGCCTTCCTGATCATGCTGCAGAAACTGGGTCCACTGGAACGAGCGGTCCTCTTGCTGCGCGACGTCTTCGATTATGAGTATGCGGAGATCGCAGCGATGGTAGATAAAAGCGAGGCCAACTGCCGCCAGGTGTTGCGCCGGGCCCACCAGCATCTAGAGCAGGACCGCGCCCGCTTCGCGGTCTCGCAAGAACAACAGGAACGCCTGACCAGCCAGTTCCTGAGCGCCAGCCTCAATGGCGACATGCAGGGACTGCTGAACCTGCTCGCGGAAGACGTCGTCTTTACCGGGGATGGAGGGGGCAAGGTGCGCGCTGGACTCAAGCCGGTTAGCGGCGCCGACAAAGTGGCGCGCGGCATGCTGGGTGGCCTGCGCTTTATGCCCGCTGGCGTGCAAGCTCGTATCGAGGAGATCAACGGTCAACCGGCCATCGTTGGCTACCACGACAACCGCCCATACGGCGTGATCCTCCTTGAAGTGCTTGGCACACGCATCCAGCGCGTCTACACCATCCTCAATCCCGACAAACTACGCGCCCTGACACCACAGCCCAGGTAGGGACACTCACATTCTGGTTCCGGAACCATTATGTATCGGCGGCTAGGAATGGATCTTCCCGCTGCGCCAGAGCGCGATGTCGCGGTTAATGAATGTGACATAGTTCCTGTGTGCCTGGTCCTGCTGATTCTTGACGGGCGCATACACCGCAATGATCTGGTTGACCGTGGTTAGTTTATTGCGAACCACATAATAATCATGGATCAGCTTATACCAGGCCGCAAAACCCTCTTCCCAGTTCGCAAAATGGGCGTAGCCACCCCTCTTTTTATCTACACAGGGATAATCTGGTATGCAGCGCAGGTTGCCCAGCGAGTGCGTATAGTTGGCCTCGCCAAACCGACCAAAAGTGCTTTCATGATGGAAGAAGGCCAGGGCCACCACGGGATCAATTTGATACTGGACCCCGAGATCGTAGAGGGCCTGTCCCTTGCCGGCGGCGGGCGAGTGGTAGTAGGTCAGGATGGCATTGATCTGTTGGGCGCTGATGGTGGGTTTGCCTACCACGTTAAAACCAGCAGCAGGAATGGAGCCGGGTGCCGCGGGTAGCGGCGTAGGCCGGGTGACTACAATGGCGGGCGGGCTAACGGGATGAGAGATGACCAGCGAAGCCACAAGCACACAGAGCAAGATAGTGGCACAGGCGAGCGCTTTAAAAATAGTGGCTCGGGCACGCCGCGCCTGCCGCCTGGCCTGCATGGCTTTTCGACTCAGGATTATGCCAACAGGGACGGGAAACGCTTCGCTGCCTGGTTCATCCATGTCAGCGGCCACAAAAGCAGCCCTTGGGACCGGGCGAATGCCACTCATAATGGAGTCAAGTACACGTTGCGCGAGGACGTCGTTTTGCGCCTGGACGGCCGCACAGGCGGGACAGCCAGCCACATGGGCATCCAGTTCAGCTTGTTCGCGTGCAGAAAGAGTATGGCGATGGCTGGCAGCCAACTTTTCAGCCCAGGCGGCACAAGGTTTCACAGCCTTCTTCATTAAGGGGAGCAACCTTTCTCTGTTCGTATTCAACCATCATGTATGCTCTCCTCAGCCTGCTTCTCCACAGCGCAGCAGGAAATAGACACAATCAGGGTTGAGTTCTCCGCGAGATCCTGCGCGGGACTCTACTTTATAACACCCCTCACCTTACCAAAAAATATACAAATTGATCAATTTATCAGATGAATGGAATCACAGCGACATGACGTCCGAACACGCTGCTAACATCCATCGCTTTTGAGGACACGCGGAATGCACAAGAGAACACTTTCGTCCACGTCCAACACCTCCCATCACCAGACATAAAGATATCTAGTTGATAGCGTTCGTTCGAGGGAGATGAGGACGATGTTATTGGTGAGAAAGATGCCTCTGTCAAACCAATGGAACGACATCGAGCAGACAGAGGCATAATCTACAACATCAATCAGGCGACGGCGGTTTTGGGCTGAAAGCTAAACAGACGCAGGGCGATAATGAAGCAGATGGCTCCATAGACCAGCAGTCCCAGGATATCGGGGAGCACCGCTGAAAAGCTCTTGCCGAAGAGCATGGTACCGTTCAGGCCCTCCATGGCCCAGGCGGTAATGCCAACCTTAGCCAGCTGCTGCATCCAGGTTGGCTCGGTAAAGAGAGGCCACCAGGAACCACCGATGGCCGAGGTGATCAGCGTCACCAGACTAACAATGGGATTGATCTGGCGGCGCGATTTGACCACCGACACCAGCAGAATTCCCAATCCAGTGGCGGCAAAGCTAGTAGCGATCAAGAGCAGGATAACGGCTGGCCAGGAAGGAATGTGCATCTTAAAGACGAAGTAGCCGACCACGAACAGGATGGTGAGCTGGGCCAGGGTGAGCAAAAATTGGGCCAGCAGCTTGCCGCCCAATAGGGCATATTTCTGGATCGGCGCGATCAGCAAGCGGCGGAAGGTGCCACCTTCCCGCTCCTGCAAGATCGTGGCGGCCACCGCATTCAGGCCAAAGAGCGAGAAGAAGATGGCGTATCCAGGCACCACCTGATCAAATGGGCTCACCTTCGTGGCCTGTCCCACCGTCTGGGAAACGATAGCCTGGTCGCTGGTCTGACTGGCTTTGACGACCGCGTCGCTGATGGCGGCGTCATTGATAGACTTTGGCGCGCACACGTTGCCCGGCTGGCTACACACCTGGTGAACCTGGAGCGCGGAGACATTGGCGATGCGCTGCTCCTGCACAACATTATTGACGATATTGCGCACAATGGTAACGGAGACGCTGGTAGCATTCGGCAGGGTGTAGAACTGGATCAGGTCCTTTGTTGCGCTGGCGGGCTGACTGGCGTTCAGCACGGCCTGGCTGGCACCTGTGGGAATGACGATGCCGACGTCCGCCGCGTCATTGGAGGCATTTACCCGCGCGGTAACCTGCGCAGTATCAGGATACTCACTGACCGTAATCAGCAGATCCTTTGTATTTACATTGAGCGCGCGGCTGATGGTCCGCCCGATCCCGGCATCATGATTGCTTAAAGCTACTTTAATTTTGACCTGAGAGGAGCCATCCCCAAAAAGATTGCCCAGGGCAAAACCAACCACCGTGATCAAGACCAGTGGAACCACGAGCATCAAGATCAGCGCGTTTCTATCTTTGACGACCTGCAACAGGTCTTTTTGGGCAATATACCAGAGCGTCTTCATATGTTTCTCACCTTCTAATCGCGCAATGTTTTGCCGGTTAACTGGATAAACAGCTCCTGCAAGCCGTGGGGGCGCTGCACCTGCTGCTGCTGATCGCGTAGCGCCAGCAGTTGTTCCAGTGTACCCAGGGCGATAATCTGGCCCTCGTCCATAATAGCGATGCGATCGCAGAGGCGTTCGGCCTCTTCCATATAATGTGTGGTGTAGAGGAGCGTGGTCTCTTAGGTGTAGGTTTTTTGAAAGGGAACAAGAAAAAGGACACGGTTTTCTGTTACGATAAGACCACCGTCAAAAACAAAGGCGATCGAAAGGGAGAAAACCATGTCGTATCCAGAAACAGTATGGCATTGGATCAAAGAAGTAGCAAGACGCTTTCCTCATCTGAGTTGGCCCCAAGCCAAGGTGCTGGCCTGCTACAGCCTGGGGATTGTCATAGCAGGAACCTGCGGCTTGACCCAGGTGTCCGACAGCCTGGCAGAAGTGTTGGGGCAAACGCAACCAACCGTCTTTCAACGCCTGCGGGAATGGCGCAATGAAGCGGGTGCCAAACGGGTTCTCATCGGCAGCAGGTGGACGTTTCGGCCTGCTTCGCGCCCCTCTTGACCTGGATCCTATCCTGCTGGGATCCCAGCAGCCACCGTCTGGTGCTCGTTGTCGACGCTACCAACGTGAGTGACCGTTTCGTGATCCTTTCCATCTCCGTGGTGCTGCGTAGTTGTGCCATCCCGGTCGCCTGGCACATCGTGCCAGCTGGAGTGAAAGGAGAACACAAATCGCACTGGCTGCACCTACTGGAGAGCTTGCGCGGGTCCGTTCCTGCGCAATGGGAAGTCCTGGTGATGGCAGATCGAGGGCTCTACGCTCGCTGGCTGTATCAAAAAATCGTGGCGTGTGGGTGGCATCCCTTTTTGCGTATTCGCAGCGGCAGCAAGGCCCGTCCAGCCAGCAGTCATCGGGTGGGGGACTTCCGAGAGATCAAAACGCTCGTTCCCAGCGCGGGAACCCAATGGAGTGGGACGTGATGTGCTTTTCGGATCGGCATGCTCGGCTGCGCTGTCGCTTGCTGGCGCGCTGGATGAAGGCTATGAGGAGCCCTGGTTCGTGGTGACGGATCTGCCCGTCGAAGAGGCCCAAGCTTGCTGGTACGGGCTGCGCCCTTGGATCGAATGTGGGTTCAAAGATGGGAAACGAGGGGGTGGAACTGGCAACGCTGTCGGTGTGAGATCCCTTCACGGGTGGAACGGCTCTGGTTGGCCATGGCGGTAGCGACTCTGCTCACCGTAGGGATGGGAGCCCAGCGTGAGGTGCAGGAGCAGGCGCCTTGCCTGGAACGCCTGCCTCCCACGCATATTGCTCGGCGCACGGCCAAGCCCGACCGAAAGCAGCATCAAAGGCGCAAGTTGAGTTGCTTCAATCGGGGTGTCGCTTGGCAGCGCGTATCATTTGGCGCTTACAGGAACCGTTACGCTTCTTCTTGCCCGCTGAGCCCTGGCCTCAGGGGCCTGACTTGCCGCTCGCAGAGGGCTTTTTCAACTCCTGTTGAAAAACCTACACCTAAGAGAGGAGCGTGGTCCCTGCTCGCGAATGTGCTCGATGGTGGCGAAGATGTGCTCGCGCGACTGTGGATCGACGCCGACGGTCGGCTCGTCCATCATCAGAAAGTCGGGATTATTGATCAGGCCAATCGCGATATTGATGCGGCGCTGCATGCCGCCAGAAAACGTCTCAATAGCATCCTTACGCCGGTCATAAAGTCCCACAAAATGTAATAATTGTTCGGCGCGCTGCCGACATTCTTTTTTCGATAGACCATAGATTTTGCCAAAGAATTCAAGGTTTTCCAGAGAATTTAGATCTTTATAGAGGGCGATCTCCTGTGGCACCACGCCAATGACGCGCTTCACCGCGCGCAGATGGCCGGATAGCGAGAGCCCGTTGACGCTCACATCGCCGGCCGTGGGTTTGAGGTATCCACACATCATATTAATCGTCGTGCTTTTGCCCGCCCCGTTGGGGCCCAGCAGGCCAAAGATCTCGCCCTTGCCGATGGTGAATGAAACGTCTCTTACCGCCTCATGCTTGCCAAACGTTTTCACCAGGCGCTGAACCGCCACGGCAACCTCCCGGCCATCGTCCGGAAGATGGATTGGTCCCTCTTGCTTTTCATTGATAGTAATCGATAAAGGAGATTTTATTGATTCTTGCATTAGACATGCTCCTCATAGCCAAATGTCGGCAGCTCCGACAAGCTCATGCAAAGTATAACGTACATATATAGAAGAAATAAAATCCAAAAAGGTATAGTCGCGCCTGCGGCGCGGGCTGTTTTATAAGAAGGCGAGCCAACAGTCAGCGGAGTCGCTACCTTTTTTTCATATCAGGGGCATTCATAGGGATGCGCGCTTGTGAACTATGACCTCTACTTTGCCACCCGGGCGCAGGGCGAGATTATGGGCGATGTCAGGCTCGACGCGCTGTCCAGGAACCAGTTCGAAGGTGTAACGCTGGGCGATGGCCGCGATGAGTAGCTGACCCTCCATCAGGGCGAAGTGATTGCCTATGCAGATGCGTGGACCAGCACTAAAAGGATGTAAGCCGAGCGGGGCAGCAGCTTCTCTTGCTCTGGGATGAAGCGCTCGGGTTGAAACTGCTCGGGCTCAGGGAAGGTATCTGGTCGCCGATGCAAGGTGTAGGGCGAGATCATAATGGTTGATCCCCTGGGTACTTTATAGCCATCGATGACGGTGTCGTGCAGGGCTTCACGCAAAATGCCGGGCGCAGGCGGATAGATACGCATGGTCTCTTTGAAGACCTGCAAACAATAGGCGAGCCCCGGCAGATCGGCATAAGTGGGTCGGCGTCCCTGCAACGTCTGGTCAAGCTCCTGTTGGAGCCGCTGATAGCTTTCTGGATGCGTGCAGAGCAGATACCAGGTCCAGGCCAGCGCGGCGGCGGTCGTCTCATGCCCGGCGGTAAAGAGGGTCAGGCATTCATCGATCAACTGTTGCTCGCTCATCGGCTGCCCCTCGTCGTCCCGAGCTCGTAAGAGATGCGAGAGCAGGTCGTTGAGCTCACCTGGATCGCGCCGACGCTCGGCAATCATCTGGCGCAGGCGTGCTTCAACCAGCTTTGTTGCCTGGCGCACACGCCGATTGTACGGCGTTGGGACGCTCAATGGCGGCGTAAACGGTGAAGTAAGCGTGCGTACCGCGTAAGCCAGGCCAACGTTGATCGCGGCCCCAGCTCGTCGGTTTCGCTAAGAAAATCAGTATCGAAGAGCACCTTGCCAATAATGCTCATAGTGAAGCGGATCATATAATGGTTGATATCGATGACCGCCCCATCTTCCCATTCGCCCATGATATGCTCGGCATAGCTGGTGATGGTATCGGCGTAGCTGGCGATGTGGCGCGGCTGAAAGCAAGGCGACATCAACTTGCGCTGCCTGCGGTAGAACTCCCCCTCGCTCACAAACAGGCCGTTGTTCCCGACAGCCCTGCGCATCAATCTACCCTTTGAAAAATCCTCGGCGTGCTCGACCAGAATATGCTGCGCATGCTCAGGCTTATTGAATAAAAGCATCGGAACCGGGCCGATACGAAAACCTATGACATCTCCCTGCTGCGTCAGGCGCAACAGAAAGTCAGTACGATCCTGTAAAAAATCACGATAACTGCCAAGCAAAAAATGCTCATGTGCAAAAGGAACGGCCTTCAGGTTCGAAGGTGCAGTTGATGTAACCATCCTTGATCTCTCCTTGCGTAAAGAGCACGCTACAAGAGCGCGCTCAGCATCCCATACAGGGCCTGCTCGGTCTCTTCCGCGCTCAGGCTACACTCATGGCGCAACTGATACCAGACCTGGACGCCGGTGAGGGTGTACAGCTGGGCCAGCAGGAGTTTACGCTCATCCTCAGATCTTTGCTTAAGCTGGAGCGCAAAGGCGCGCTCCAACCATTCCCGATGTGAAGCGCGGGCGATATCGATAATCGCGTGCAGGTGAGGCTGGCGCGCCTCTTGCGCGATTCCACGTAGCATACGCTCACCACCCACCTCATAGTAAACAACCAGGCCATGCGCAATCGTCGCCAGGTCACCCACCGGCGGCTCGATACGCTGCTGCATGGCACGTCGAAACGCCTCCTGACTGACACGCTGCGCCATCTGCTCCTTTGAACCGAAGCGGCGCAGAATAGTCTGAACCGTAACCCCGGCCCGCTGAGCGATCTGATCAAGCGTAATCTGATCATTCCACTGTTCATCGAACAGCTCTATACTGGCGTCAATAATACGTTGTTCTGTGAGCGCCGCGATCTCCGCCTGTACCGTCCCCGATAAGCCCGCTTTTTGCGCGGGCGCCCACCATCATTCTCATTGGTGTTAGTCATATTAAAAGCATACAACAACAATTATATTGATGTCAATATAATTAACACCAAAAAACCAATGCAACAATCGCTTGTTATATCAAAATTGTATGTAGGTCCGATTCCCATCCTGGCGCACGATGGGTTGCTTTTTGGAGGCGAGATAGATGACCAGGATACAGATGCCCATGCTCAGAAGCGAGGCAATCAGGACCATGACGAGTAGCGCATCGATAAAAGCGAAAATGGATTGGTTGGCGGGGAGCAAGAAGAGGATGACGCCAACAACTATAGTGCAGAGAAGAGAGGTCAACAGGCCACCAATGGCTATCCGACGTGCCTTGCGCCGTTGCGCCACTGCCTCATTTCCCTCGGGACAGTTTGGGCATCATCCGTGGTCGGAGGCGGTCCTGCATAGCGTCGATCCCTTTGGAAAAGTGAACGCGGACCAAATAAAAGCCGTGGCAAGGAGACAGCACAGTACAGCAGCGTCCCGAAGAGTCCACTGAGTAGCGCAAAGGGCCCGCTGCGGTTGAAGAAGTTGAGGATCACCACAATTAACATGCCTAGCATACAAGCCAGCGCAATATTAAAGGCAAGATTAAATATCCGCATGGACCTGGAACAACCAGGGTCATACGCGGCTGTGGTGGCGGCTCCATGGGAGGATCGATCTCAGTATTCAACTCGTCTGCATCCATGCCAGTTTATCCTTTTCTGTTGTATTTATGTACGTGGGGGTCTTTTATAATAGACGTGTCCCAGAGTTATTTATACAATGGGACACGAATACTTGCTCTATCGAGCGTTGAGGGCGGGTAGAACTTCATGGGTGAGCAGTTCCAGGGTGGTGAGATCTGGGAAGCCGCCAGCTGTGATCATGAAGTAGTCAAAGCCCAGGTCAATAATGGGTTTGAATTGCTCCACCAGCTGCGCGGGCGTGCCAACGAGGCCCAGTCCAAAGGGTCCGCTGTGTTTGTCGGTGAGTTCTTTGAGTTTCTGCTCATTGGACGCGCAATAACAACCGATCATAGCGGTGCGGCGCAGCGTCCTGGGGTCTCGGCCAACGGAGCGGCAGGCTTCATCGAGCTTAGCAACCTGTTCTTTGGTCTTTTCGAGATCGCTGTAGCCAGTGTTCCACCAGTCAGCATGCCGAGCGACCAGGCGCATCATGCGGGGCTGGAAGCCAGCTACCATGATGGGTGGCACCGGATCAGGTTTGGGCTGGCAGAAGGCATTGGTGACCCGGTGATACTTACCCTCAAAGGTCACGTTATCCTCGCGCCAGAGCGCCTTCATGATCTGCAGCGCCTCATCCAGTTCTTCAACACGCTGACCAGGGCCCGGGAAGGGAATATTATAGGCCTTACATTCCTCCTCCTGCCAGCCAGCACCGATACCGGCGATAAAGTTACCCTCGGTCACATATTGCAGGGTCGCGGCCATCTTTGCCAGCAAGGCCGGATTGCGAAAGAGCTGACAGAGCACGATATGGCCGATCTTTAGTCGCGGCTCCAGGGCCGCCAGATAGGTCAGGGACGTCCAACCCTCCAGAAAAGGGCGATCCCCAAACTGCAAATGGTCTGGGAACCAGACCGAATCAAAATGCCCACCGATCATGCTCAATCCCTGACGTAGAGATGCCATGAACTCCTGACGTGACTGGGTGCTACTGCCCAGCGGGGGCATCCAACCAAACTCAACACGAGCCATAAAAATTTCCTTTCTTAGCGCATATGCAACTTTTCATATTGTATGCGTATCATCATAAACAGCATACAACAAGAATAAAAAAGAATAAAAGGTCAGCATTATTGCAATGAGAAGTTTGAACCTATAGAATGAGGCATTTTCGCCCGTCTAATTGAAAAGCTTACGAGAAAGCTGGCGCAATCTTCCTCTTGCCATAAAACGTGATAAAATCAAGAAGATAAGCATATTACATGGAAGTTAGAGATAAAAAGAAAGTTGATAGATCTGCATGGATGATATCTTACAACAGCTAGATCCGGCCCAGCTATCCATTGCGATGGATGCGAATTATAAGTCTTACGCGCGTCTATTGTGTACTCAGCCCCCTCCCACTTTCATGAAGAAGATGATTTATGCTGGTTCGAGACGGGTGCACCCTTGACTTCCTCAACGGTGTTGTGCAGGCGCAACAAGATCCCGAGACCCTGGCGACCACGATTCAACGTATCAAGGCACACTTTGCCCAGCGCCAGCTGAGCTTTTGCTGGCACATTGGGCCGACCTCACACCCACACAACCTGGGTCAACTATTGAAGGCGCACGGCCTCTCATTTGATGAAACGGAGCCAGCCATGGCCCTCGACCTCCAACAAGCGACCGAAGAGGTCCCTTCATCCACGCGCCTGAACATCCAGCTAGTCACTAACCGCGAGATGGTACGCCAATGGGCCGAAGTATGGGGCTGTGGCGCGCCTCGTGAAGTCACCGACCAATTCTTCCAGGTCTACAGTGGACTTCCCCTTGGGCCAACCAGTCCTTACCAGCTCTACCTCGGCCTGCTCGACAACCAACCGGTGGCAACCTTTGGCCTCTTCCTCGCGGGAGGTGTGGCTTCGATCCGCTATGTGATTACCATCCACGAGGCACGCCGCCAGGGCATCGGGACCACCATGACCGCCTTCGCCATCCAGGAAGCGCGCCGCCTCGGCTACCGCATCGCCATCCTTACCGCCTCCCCCATGGGCTTCAGCATCTACCACCGTCTGGGCTTCCGCGCATTCAGCAACGTCTCGACATACATCATGCCATAACAAAATGTACGTGCGGGGCTTGCCCCCGCTTTATCCGTCCCTGCTCGCAAAAATACAAGAAACATGATCTGTACGTGCGGGGCTTGCCCCGCTTTATCCGTCCCTGCTCGCAAAAATACAATAATAATAATTTGCGCCAAATATAATAGCTGCAAATCGCTTTTATTGTTGATTTTTCAGGCAGATAAGTTAAAAGCGGGGGCAAGCCCCGCACGTACAGATCATGTTTCTTGTTATCTTCGAGATTGCGCATCCTTTCCAGGCGCGGGTCTCATATATATTTTATCATCCCAGCCATCTTTTATACATATCTCTATCAAATTTCATCTCCTATGGCACAAAAATGTCGAGATATTGTCTTAAATTAGAGCATTGTGATGTCTTTGTAATTGAATGCGAATATAAAGATACATGGGAGATATACACAGGACAATATCCCTGGGTGGTTGCCACAAATGGGGTTGGCTGTGACTTAGCGGTATGGATACCAGACAATGCCGTCTCAAACAAGGAGTAAAGCCATGGTACAAGTGACTGGATGGAGTTCCTCTGAGGACGATGATGAAAGAGGTAACAAGGCACCAGATCTAGAGAGGTGGGTCATACGTGCCCAGCAGGGGATGAGGAAGCCTTTAATGTCCTGTATAGATACTATAGCAATCCTATCAATCTTTATTTAAATAATATGGTGGGCAGTGACGGCACTGGGAGCGAGTTAACCCAGGAGACTTTTTCTAAGGCCTGGTTTTCTTTACAACAGCTACGCAGTCCTGTGGCCTTTAAGAGCTGGCTCTATCGAATCGCGACGCATCTGGCCTATGACTATCAGAAGCACCACCGGCATATGGCGACGGTCGCTTTTGATCGCTGCTCGGACGACTATGCGGCGATGCAGGTCGAGGGGCCAGAGGGCAGGTATGAGAACGCAGAGTTGCTCCGAGAAGCGTTGGCCCTGGTCCCGCATAAATATCGCATTTGCTTGATTTTATATTGTGTCGAGGGCTGTTCTCCACTGGAAATCGCTGAACAGCTGAATATTAAAGAAAGCTGTGTGAGTAAATACGTGAGCCGAGGCAGAAAAGCACTACTCGAAATATATATACAGTTACAGGCCAGGGGGAGAAGAAACGATGTATAAGCCACCGTGCTCCGCCTGGGAGGAAAAACTGGCACTGCGGCGTAGCGATCTCTCTGCGCAAGATCAGGTTGCATTGGATGCTCATGTGGCGGAGTGTGAAGCCTGTCGGATGCGCCAGGAGAATTATCGCCTGATGGATGACGCACTGCGCGCACTGCCCCAGGCGACGATGAAGACCTTTCCGCGTTTTTCGGTACAGTTGGAGGCTGAGGATAGAAGTATAGAGTTGCCTGCCGCTCCACCGCAACGGCGACGCTCGCAAGCAGAGCTGGCACAGCGACAGCGGCACGCCCGCAAGCGCTCCTGGCAGCGGCAGACCAACAGGGTCTTGCTAGGTACGATGCTGACCGCCTGTGTGGTTATCATGGTAGGCCTGTTTGGGCTGTTACATATGATTACCAGTAATCATACCTCGGGGACAGCCCTGCTCACCTTTCATAAGCAAAATGATTATGTGAGCGCCATAGCCTGGTCGCCTGATGGCCGTTACGTGGCAACGGGAAGCTGGAACCATAGCGTAATGGTCTGGGATGCGCGCACCGGTGAGGTAATCACGACCTATAACGGCCATAGTGAACCGGTTGATAGCGTGGCCTGGTCGCCCAATGGCCAGTTCATCGCCTCCGGCAGCTGGGACCACACCGTCCAGGTCTGGCAGGCCTTCACGGGCCGGCTCATCCATACATACACGGGCCACTCCTCAGAGATTAGCAGTGTGGCCTGGTCGCCCGATGGGCAGCGCATCGCCTCCGGCAGTTGGGACCATACCGTCCAGATCTGGCAGGCCTTCACGGGCCGCCCGCTACTGGTCTATACGGGACACCAGGAATTTGTCGATACGGTGGCCTGGTCGCCTGATGGCCAGGAGATCGCTTCCGGGGGCGGGATAGCAAGGTGATGATCTGGAGCGCCACGACTGGCATGACCCGGCTCATCTATACCTATTCGGTTAGTGATCCAGTGGATGCGCTGGCCTGGTCGCCTGATGGTAAGGAGATCGCCATCAGCGGGCGCGCAACCGATGTTCAGGTCTGGAACACACACAGCAGCAAGCTGCTGCTGGTCTATCATGGACATAGTCAGGATGTGGATGCGCTGGCCTGGTCGCCCAATGGCAAATACATCGCCTCGGGCAGCTGGGATAATACAGTACAAATCTGGGATGCAAAAACTGGCACAAATTCATTTACGTATGGGGACATACCGATCTTGTCGATGCCCTGACCTGGTCACCCGATGGCAAGAAAGTCGCTTCTGCCAGCTGGGATCGGACCGCGCAGATCTGGGCGATAGGGCCATAGACACAGGAGTAAGATAGGGCCGTTCGTCCAATCCACAGCGTTGGAGTTCCTCTGGAAGTGCGGCCCGTTGGCCAGGCGTTTCTGTAGCAATAATCATTTATCTATACAAAACAATGATTCTTATTCTTCCCACAGACGTTTTGTGCTGCACCAAATATGCAAGGAGGGTTAGTTATGCCCATTTTCGATCGTCGCCAGCGGCACCATCTGGATCAACTCGTTGAGGATTTTGTGATTACACGTATTCCACGCCGCGAATTCCTGTGCAGGGCCATGGCGGCTGGCCTGAGCATCAGTGCCGCCACGACCCTGCTGGCAGCCTGCGAGGACAATCCTGGTCCACAGAGAAACGGCTCGACGAAGGTCCAATCGATCGATGTCCTGACCGAGTGGAGCGGTGAAGAACTGGATTCATTTAATATGATCAATGCGGTCTTTACCAAAAAGACCGGCATCAAGGTCAATGTGGAGACGACGCGTGACCTGCTGGCGGTGCTGACCACGCGCCTGCGCGGCAATAATCCACCGGATGTGAGCGGCATGCCCAGCGTGTCCCACTTCCACGAGCTGGCAGCCCAGAATAAGCTGGTCCGGTTGGATACATTCTTCAATATGCAACAGTATCAGAAGAATTATGCGCAAGCGTGGATCGATTATTCCTCTGACAATGGCAAGGTCTATGCAGTCTTGCCCAAGGCCAATACCAAGGGCACCATCTGGTATAATCCTCAGGCTTTCCATGAGGTGGGGGTCAGCGTCCCCCAGACCTGGGATGAATTGCTGGCGCTCTCCGATAAACTGGCCCGCCAGGGCAAATATCCCTGGTCGCTAGGCGTAGAAAGCGGGGCCACCAGCGGCTGGCCAGCCGCCGACTGGATCGCTGAGATCTATCTTAATAAATACGGCCCGGATCTCTATGATCAGTGGGTGGCGCATAAGATTCCCTGGACCGATGCCAGTATTAAGGATGCCTTTCGGACCTTCGGGCAGATCGCACTGGGCAAACATTATGTCAATGGAGGAGCCCAGGCCATCCTGGCGACCAATTTCCAGGATGCCTCCTACCTGCCGTTCGAGAAGCCGGCGAAGGCTTACATGTATTATCTGGGTGACTTTGCGGCGGGCTTTATCAAAAATCAATTTAAAACTATTAAAAGTGGACAGGATTTTAGCTTCTTCCCCTTTCCTTCGATCAACCCACAATATAAGGGATCGGTGATTGGTGGGGCTGACCTGTTGACCGCCTTTAAGGATAATGATGGCTCACGCCAGTTTATGGAGTTTATGACGACGGCGGAGGCTCAGAGCATCTGGGTGAAACGCGGCGGGGCTACCTCGGTCAATTCAGCCGTTGAGAAGAGCGTCTATCCCGATGCGGTCGCCTGGGCGACTGCCCAGCAAATGACGAAAGCCACGGCGTTCCGCGTCAGTGCCGATGACCTGATCCCGCAGACCGTACAATACGCCTTCTGGAAGGGGACGCTGACCTATATCAGCGATCCAGGCCAGCTGGATAGTGTGCTCAACACCATCGAGAGTCAGGCTCAGCTGGCATACCAGGCGTAAGTCCTCTGGAAGAGCCTTACAGAGTGCGTCAGACTCCCATCGCCCTGGGAAGCGGCGGACAGGCAAATGCGCGCCCACACCTTTTTGATGCTCTGGTGCAAAAGTGTACATAGAGCAAACTTTGCACCAGAGCATCAAAAATCCCGAATGCAGCAGAGCCTGTGCGCGAGGGCCTAAAAAGATAGAGATGATGATCATGCACGCAAAGAAACATGTTGCAGCAAGAAGGTACCGTGGCCTCTGGCGCGGCTGGCTATGGATCGGGCCTGCCGTATTACTGGAAGTAATCTTTTTTATTTATCCATTGCTCAATACATTGGTTATGAGTTTTCAAAACGCCGATGAAACCAATTTTGTGGGTCTGAAAAATTATCAGATGATTTTTACCAATGCAGCAATGCTAGAGGTGCTAAAAAATAATCTGTTCTGGCTACTGTTTGGCACTGTTCTGACGGTGGGGCTGGGGCTGCTGGTAGCGGTGCTGGTGGATCAGCTCAAGGTCGAGAGCCTGGTGAAGTCGGCCCTCTTTGTGCCGATGGCGATCTCTTTTGTTGGCGCGGGCATCATCTGGCGACTGGTCTACATCTATCAACCAGCCGGCGATACCCAGATCGGCTTACTCAATGCGCTGCTGGCGCTCTTGAAGTTGCCGCCGCAGGCCTGGTTGATCAACCCAAACTTCAACAACTATGCCATGCTACTGGTCTATGTCTGGATGTGGACCGGTTTCTGTATGGTCATCCTCTCGGCGGGCTTGAAGAATATTCCTGATGACATTGTTGACGCGGCCAGGATTGATGGGGCGAATCGACTGAGGATGTTCTGGCATATCACCGTTCCGCTGCTACGGCCGACGTTGGCGGTCGTGAGCACGACCATGATCATCAATATCCTCAAAATCTTTGATATCGTCTACGTCATGACCGGCGGCAACTATCGGACCGATGTGGTAGCGCTGGAATTCTACAACCAGCTCTTCACATTTAATAATTATGGTCTGGCCAGTGCACTGGCAATATTGCTTTTTTTCACCATCGCGCCCATTATGTATATCAATATCCGCCGTCTACGTGCTGAGGAGAGTTTACGATGAGTAATATTTCTGGACAATTACCAGCCAGCGAGACATTGAACGACCAGCCAGCAAAGCGTGCGGGACGTCAAAGGAGACGTAGCGTGCAGAGGCGCTCATTGCAACAGATATTCAGCCAGAGCGTGATTAGCGCCATCGCGATCTGCATCGGACTCTTCTGGTCGGTGCCGACCTTTGGACTCTTTGTCAGCTCGCTGCGACCGCCGGAACTGATCTCAACGACCGGTTGGTGGACTGGCCTGACGCTGCCCTGGAACTTTACGCTGCAAAACTATCAGCAGGTCCTGCAGGCCCAGGGATTTGGGCAAGCCTTCCTCAACAGCCTGATCATCGCCATCCCGGGCACCATCTTTCCCCTGCTTATCGGCTCCTGGGCCGCCTATGCCTTCGCCTGGATGCGCTTCCCGGGTCGCGACCTGCTCTTCTTCAGCATCGTTGCCCTGCTGGTGGTCCCGCTGCAGATCGCCCTGGTCCCTATCCTTTCGCTGTTTACCGCCATCGGCCTCACCGGCCAGTATACCGCCATCTGGCTGGCCCATACCGCCTTCGGCCTCCCCTTTTCCATCTTCCTGCTGCGCAACTTTTTCGCCTCGCTACCCTCAGACCTGCTGGAATCGGCCCACATCGATGGCGCCTCCCACCTGCGCATCTTCTGGAACATTATCCTCCCGCTGGCGCTACCCGCCCTGGCCTCGCTAGCCATCTTCCAATTCATGTGGGTCTGGAACGACCTGCTGGTCGCCCTGATCTTCCTGGGAGGCAATCCCCAGCACGCGCCCATGACCCTGACCATCGCCAACCTCGTCGGCTCCTATGGCACCGACTACCAGGTCCTGACCGCCGCCGCCTTCATCTCAATGGCCCTGCCCCTCCTGATCTTCTTCTCGCTGCAACGCTACTTCGTACGTGGCATCCTCGCCGGCTCCCTCAAAGGTTAAAACATGTATGAATTATTATGATTTGCGGAAATGCCGCGGAGCAGCATTTCCGCAAATCATAATAATTCATAACCAGACTGGGGAAGATCCATTGTGACGAATCTGTAACTATTACATGCTTTTTTTGTGATGCGTTTGAGATACGAGAGGTTTAAGCTTCATCCATGTGATCATACATTGATATACACTTCTTGCCACCGCCAGCAGTCCGTTGAGGATGAGACGCGATGATGCAAAGAGGAGGTGAGCATGGCCTATCGTTTTCATGTTAATAATCAAACGTGTATTAATTGCGGCATTTGCATGGACCTATGTCCGGTACGCTGTCTGGATATGACACGACCATCGGGCACTGGTGAGCCGGGAAAAGTGGATGAGTTGCTGAGTCCAATTCCTGGGGAGTCGGCCACGCGGGCCTGGATGATGTTGGCACCGGTGCAGGTATCTGCCTGTGTAGGATGCCAGGTATGTGTCCAGGAGTGTCCAACCAATGCCATTAAGATTGAGAGCAGTATTAAGGAGGTCGCATACGCCCAGCGGGGTCCACTCACATATTTGCCACCAGAGCAGGGCTGGCAGCCACTGGACGCCTATACACACGCTACGCCAGAGGAGCCTGGCGATACTCCCTGGGGCGAGGGGCGCGCCTGGCATGTAGCCGAGCGGCAGTCTACCTGGCAGAGCTGGCGCAGCTGGTTAGGTGAGCGCAAAGAGGATCTGCGCGCCCCCTGTCAGGCGGCATGTCCGGTCGGCACTAACGCTGGCCTGTACGTCAGCTTGATCGCCGAAGGACGCTATGAGGAGGCGCTACGCGTGGCCTCAGAGCCTAATCCCTTCCCGGCTATCTGCGGTCGCGTGTGCACGGCTCCCTGCGAAGATGCCTGCCGACGCGGTGAATTCGATCTGCCGATCGCTATTCGTGATCTGAAGCGCTTCGCCAGCGATCACACAGCAGCCAACCATAAACGAGTCATTCCTCCGCCCGCTCAACACTATGCGGAGCGCGTGGCCATCGTCGGCGCGGGTCCAACCGGACTGAGTGCCGCCTACTACCTGGCTCGCCGTGGTTACGCTGTAACGATCTTTGATGCCATGCCGGTGGCCGGTGGCATGATGGCCATTGGTATCCCTGAATATCGTCTGCCGCGCGCCGAACTGAATCGGGATATCGACGCCATCCGTGCGCTGGGAGTGGAGATGCACTTCAATATGGCCATCGGACGCGACATCTCCCTCTTACAGCTACAACAAGAATTTGACTCCGTCTTGCTGGCCGTCGGGGCACAGCGCAGCCAGCGCCTGAATATTCCCGGTGAACAGGCTCTAACGGGCGTGATCCCGGCTACGACATTCCTTAAAGATTACAACCTGGATGACAGCACAAAGCTCAGTGGAACGGTGGCGGTCATCGGAGGTGGTAGTACGGCGCTGGATGCGGCCCGCTCAGCCTTGCGTGCCGGTGCAGAACGCGTAACCATCCTCTATCGTCGGACCCAACTTGAGATGCCTGCCCAGATCGAAGAGGTGCGGGCCGCCCATGAGGAAGGTATCGAGCTGCAGGAGCTGGTCGCTCCGGTCCAGTTGCTGGGCGAAGCCGGCAAATTAACAGGCGTACGTTGCCAGCGCATGCGGCTCACTGAGCCCGATGCCCAGGGACGCCGCCGACCTGAGCCTGTACTGGGAACCGAGTTCGATATAGCGGTGGATACCGTGCTGGTAGCCATTGGCGAGGCACCCGATCCTTCATTCTTACCCGATGGGACCAGCGTGGGCGTGACCACCTGGGGTGGACTGATGATTAATCCGGTTACGTTAGCGACGGGGGCACTCGGCGTCTTCGCGGCTGGCGATGTCACCTCAGGTCCAACCGATATTATTCATGCCGCCGCCCATGGACGTAAAGCTGCCCGCTCGATCCATGCCTATCTGCGCAAACTCTCTCCCACGGCAATCGCTGAACTGCCTGCGGACGAGTTCCAGACACCATCGACCCTGCCACTAGATGGCCAGATTACTTTGGACCTGCGTCCAAGCCCACGGGTGATTATGCCGCTACGCAATAAACAGGCGGCCCACGATCGTACGCTTGAGTTCGCCAAAGGCTTTACGGAGGGCCAGGCCCGCCATGAGGCCGGACGCTGCCTGCGCTGCGACGTCGCCTATCTATGTCCAACCATTCATGTCATTAATCCTCCCGTTGGGGAGAAAGTGGTCAGCACGCTGGCCGAAAAATAATTATTCGAGCTGTTTGGGCGCTTGCTCAAACAGCTAGCTGAAAAGGGATATCTTGTGTCGATGCCTTTTTTCAAGGAGGAAAAGTTTCGATGACTCCCGATCAATTAACTACCGCCATTGTCAACGGCGTTAACGCGGGTGGTGAGCAGTTCCTTGAAGGAACTCTGGCCGCTACCTTGCCAATTATCTGGCTCGCCATCCTCGGTCTACACCTGGGGCGGCCCTATATCCTGGATATGATTGACCGCTTCACCCTGCGCCTGGGAGCAGATCTGCTCTGGCTCATCTATATTGCCTTACGTGACATATTGATTATCTCCGGCGTCATTATGAGCTTTATGTTTCTCTTCCCGGATGTTGTCACAACCGATCAGCTACCCCTCACGGGCGGACTGGCGGCGGCCTGTCTCTTCGCGGCCCTACTGATCAAACTCATGGGAGATCCGGACCACTACATTCGCGATTTCCGGCTGACCACCTACCTGCTCGGCCTGGGTGCGATCTTCTACTTTGTCCCTTATGTGATCGGTGTACAGGCCAACGCCGTTAGCACTGGCCCCTTGCTCAACATCAGCCAATTCCTGGTTACCAGCAGCAATCCCAACTGGGCAGTTGGTCTGGGCTACGTAACCATTGTCTTGCTGGCCATCATGGGTGCGATAGCGGCCATCTATACATTAAGGACAGGCGGACGAGCGGAAATTGTTTCAGAGACGCAGGACTCGCTAGCAAAGAAGTAAAGGGAGTGTTCCAATGAAACCTGAAGATGTCACAAATGCGATTACGAATGCTCTGGTGCAGGGCGGATCCCTGTGGCTCGTGGCCACCATCGTCGCCTTCCTGCCCGTGCTGTGGACAATGACCCTGATGTTGCACCTGGGACGCCCCTATGTGCTACGCACGCTGCGCCGCTGTGGATTGCGGCTGGGCGCCGATGTCTGGTGGATGTCCTATCTGCTGATGCGCGATGCGGTCCTGTTAATAACCTTCGCGCTGAGCTGGGTCTTCTTTGCCCCTAACCTGGTCGTCAATAACACGCTACCCATCACCGGACCACTGGCCGCGCTCTGTCTGTTGCTGGCCCTGGCCGTCAAGCTCTCGCGCCGCGTTGACGACGACGTAACCGCCTATCGCTGGGCGACCGCCTTCCTGGTCCTGGGAGCTACCCTCTACTATGGCGTCCAGGTCTTCGCTATCGAGGCAAACAGCCAGACGTACCTGGCAGGCTTTGGACAGATCTTTACCAGCAGCAGCAATCCAGTTGTCGCCCTGGTTATTATGTGGATCTCACTGGCGGGAGTTGCCGTGATCGCCGGCTGGCTCTTTGTGCGGGCCCTCCAATCGGCCAATCGCACGATGGCTCGTCGCCTTGCCACAAGCAGCAAACCCCAATCCGTTGCGGAACCGACCCCGGTCGCTCCGTAACCTCGCTGAGTCCCGCTGCCCGCCGACGTCGATGGGTAGCGGGACTCTTTATGTCCTCCACCTGCAAGCACTTCTGCCTATCCTACTACGGAAAAGATCCTTCAATTTCAGGCAGGGCTTTTTTTATGTTCGTCCAGAGATCGTTAAGATCGACATTCTTTCCTGTGTGGAGTGTGGTGGGCGGCCGCACAATACCGTTGAGAGAAGAAAAGCTCAAACATGGTGATTGCCATCGGACGACAAGCTCCCTCCCTTTCATTGAGCATCCAGGCAACAAGAAAGACGATGTCATAGGTTCGGGCCTCAGCGCCCGATTGCCGCCCCGGTAGGGCGGCCCGGTCTCCTAGCACTCAAGCACCTCGTGGTATTTGCCCTTCCTTTACGCGGTGCCCAAACACGAATCATGCGTTTGGGCACCGCGTGGGTCGAAGGATCGGTGACAAGAGACGCGGTGCCCAAACACGAATCATGCGTTTGGGCACCGCGTGGGTCGAGGGATCGGTGACAAGAGACCGAGCGGCGAGGAGACCGGGCCCCACTACCGGTGGGGCAATCGGGCGCTGAGGCCCGAACCTATGACATCGTCCTTCTTGTCGCTTTTTCGTACAGGAAGGGAAAAGGAGGAGCAGGCTCCCATCCCATGTTTGAGCTCAAATTCTTTGTATCTCAACGACATTGGGCGGCCGCAGCCGCCACCACACACACTCCACACGCCCAACCCGGCGCCGCAGGCGCCAAAGAGAAACATGAATTCAGGGAACCAATCTTGACGGTGAATTGTTATATAGATTACCATGGCTTAGAGATGTCTTTTAGAGCTACAATATATACCATTAAGGGGATAGAGATGAACAAATTAACACCTCAGGAAGAGCGCGTAATTCTGCACAAGGGGACCGAGGCCCCATTCAGAAATGAGTATGATGAGTTTTTTGCGGACGGAACATTCATCTGCCGCCGTTGTAATGCTCCCCTCTTTTCTTCGGAGAGCAAGTTTAATAGTGGCTGTGGTTGGCCAGCGTTTGATGAGAATTATCCCAATGCGGTACGGCGCGAGACCGATGCCGATGGCCGCAGGACCGAGATTCTCTGCGCCAACTGCGGGGGCCATCTGGGCCATGTCTTCCTTGGCGAGCGCCTGACCAACAAGAATACACGCCACTGCGTCAACTCTTTGTCGATTCGCTTTATACCTGAGGGCAAGGAGATACCTCCCACCCTCCACGAATAATCTAAACATATAGAATACAGGCCTTTGAAAGCAACAGGAACCACGATCATGGTTCCTGTTGCTTTTTCATGCGGCGAGGCTTGGAGCGAGCGAGCAGGGGCGCTGGGATGCCGAGGATGGTGCCCCAGACGATGAGGAGGAGCAGGGGATCAAAGACGACGTGGACGCGCATCAGGTCGCTCAGGAAGTAGCCTCCCAGGGTGGTGAGGAGCAGGGCAAAGCTGACGGTCAGTACGAGCAGGGCCATGAGCTGTACGCTCCATTGAGGGCGGGTGCGTGGCCAGCATAGCAGACCGAGCCAGAGGAGCGCGCAATAGGGGAAGAGGGCGTTGCTGCTGTACAGCAGCCGGTCGAAGGAGAGGAGCACATTCACGCTCTGTTCGGTCCAACCGTGTTGGGGCCCACCAGGCGGGGGCGGCAAGGTGCTGACCGGATAGTAGCTGGTCAGCGATGCAAAGAGCATGGGGACGGTTTTGAGGCCAAATTCGAGGGGATGGCGCAGGATGATGGCGCGTGAGAAATCTCCAAGGACGCGGGCGTTGTCGCGGCCAAGCTCTGGATGCCGAGTCACCAATTGATAGGGTGTCAGGTGGGCAGACCTCACATTGTCGTCGATCACACGGCGCACCTGCTCATACTGCGGCGGGACCTCATTCTGCATCTGATACTGCATCACCTTCCCTACCAGGTTCATATTCTCTACATATGTTAAACCGAGATAGTGATTTATAATGTAGTTGCCAGCCACATAGGCCCCAGCAGCGTATAGAGCAGCGCCAGCGAGAGCATGGCTCGCATCAGTATGGGGCGCAGTTGACCACGCCGGTAGTGCATCCATAGGAGATAAGCATAGAGCAGCACGGGGAAAGCGGCCCACTCTGGCCGCGTAAAAAACAGCAGCCCCAGGCACAGGGCTAACCACTTGAAGAGGCGTCCATCCCCGCTCTGCAGCAACCTCAGCGCCAGCAGCAGGCTGGTCATCAACAACCAGAGGGAGAGCCCTTCGGTCATCAGTAATTTACTATAAGAAATCAGAATGACGTTGGTTGCTAGCAACAGGCTAAGCACGAAGGCCAACCAGGCGCGCCCAAAAATCAGGTAGGCCAGCAGATAACATTCGAGGGTAGCCAGGATATAGAGGATGCCTTGTACGATGCTAACGGCCAGCAGATTGTTGGGACCGGCCAGCAGGGTGATCAATAAGATAAATAGTGGATAGGTAGGCAGGCGGAAGACGTTGATGGGGTTGCCCGTCGTGCGCAACTGGCGCACAAATTCCATATATCCTGGAGTATCGGCCGTCAACTCAGCGTAGGGATGGTAGAGATAATAGATACAAACGGTCAGTGTAGTAATGATCAAGACCAGGGTCCCCGGCAATAGAACATCCTTGTTCCATCCAGGCCCTCCTGCTAGCTGCCAGCGCAAACGTTGTTGAGCCGTAGCGCCACCGGAAGCGCCTGTCTCCGATTCTGCAGTTACATCATCAACCAGACGAAAATCCTTCTTCAAACTGGTTCTTCCTCCCTGATTATAGGCACGCATCTCTTCCCACTCGCAGTGCAGCAAGGTCTCCTACCTCTCAAGCACACAAATAAACGTCCGCGCCACCCTGAAATATATTCAGCGCTTAAAATAGTTTTTTCTCTATTAAATCAATAACAACAAGATACCATGAGTGCCGCGATGGAAGCAAGAGCAATCATTTATCAGGGTTTTCAGCATCACGAGCAGCCCCCTCCACAAGCAAAAGCCGCAAAAAACACGAAAACCGTAGGCGCGAACACTGATGGTCGCGCCTACGGTTTTCGTGTTTTTTTTATTATTTAAGAGGTGTAGGTGCCGTTGATTTTGACGTAGTCGTAGGTGAGGTCGCAGCCCCAGACGCGGGCCTGTTCTTCTCCGAGTCCGAGGGAGACGTGGATGGCGATTTCGTCGTGGTCGAGATAGTTTTTTAGTGCAGATAGATGCCCTTCATCCACAGCAAGACCTCGATGATAGACAGGAATACAACCAAAGGCAATATCAATCTTTTCTGGTACAATTGTGTCTTGTTCATAGCATTTCCCGATGGCCATGGCGATACGGCCCCAGTTGGGGTCTGAGCCGAAGATGGCAGTTTTGACGAGTGGAGAGTTGACGATGGATTTGGCGACCCGTTTGGCTTGCTGGGCGTTGAGGGCGTGTTCGACGGTGACCTCGATTAGTTTGGAGGCCCCTTCTCCGTCGCGGGCCAGTTCACGGGCGAGGCGTAGGCACATGTCCTGTAATGCCTGGCGGAAGTCGGCCAGGTTGACCTCGCCAGCCAGGCCGTTGGCCATGATGGCTACGGTGTCGCTGGTACTGGTGTCGCTATCGACGCTCACCATGTTAAAGCTGGGCTCAACGGCTTCCTTGAGGCAGACACGCAGCTGCTCGGGATCGACACTGGCATCGGTCAGGAAGTATGCCAGCATGGTGGCCATGTTGGGCTCAATCATGCCTACGCCCTTGGCGATGCCAACCAGCGTCGCGTTACCGATGCGGCAGCAGTGCATTTTGGGATAGGTATCGGTGGTCATGATGGCCCGGGCGGCCTGCTCCAGGTGTCCATACTGTAGTTGTTGCCCGCTGCCAGCGATCCCCTGGCGCAACTTCTCCATCGGCAACTGGCGACCAATGACGCCGGTCGAGGAGGGCAGTACGTCCTCAGACTCGATATTGAGCTCTTCGGCCACCAGCCCGACAAGCTCACGAACATTGGCCAGACCCTCTTCGCCGGTGGCGACGTTGGCATTCTTGCTATTGATGACAAATGCCTGCAGGCGTCCGTTGCTGACATGCTCACGCCCAACCGTGATGGCGGGGCCACAGAAACGGTTCTGGGTAAACATCGCGGCCGCAGCAGCGGGCACGTCCGAAGCAATCACAGTAAAATCCAGGGTAGTATCTTTAATACCAACATTTTTGGCGCAGCAGCGAAAACCTTTGGGCTGCATACTTAAGATGCGCATGCTCTTTCCTTCTCGGGCAGTATGCTCGCACTAGCGGATAAATTGAGTTCCAACGGTCTGGCTTTCCAGCATTTCATACAGCAACACATGGGCCATACGCCCATCGACGATATGCACACACGGCACATCCTGCAAAGCCTCCAGGCAGGCATTGACCTTGGGGAGCATGCCGCCAGAGATCACCCCATGCTCGATCAGTTCGTGGGCCAACTGTTCGTTGAGCTCAGGAATCAGCGAGCCATCAGGCTGGCAGATGCCGCGCACATTGCTCAAGAAGATCAAACGGTCCGCTCTCAAGGCGCCCGCGATATGGGAAGCAGCAACATCGGCATTTATATTGAGGCACTGGCCATTTTCGTCCAGTCCGAGAGGCGCAATAATAGGTATATAACCATCGTCACAGATACGTTCGAGCAGGCTGGCATCCACCGTATCGACAGCCCCCACAAAACCCAGGCGCTCGTCCGCAATATGGGCGTGTATCATATGGTCATCCATGCCAGACAGACCAACCGCGCGTCCGCCAAGTTGTTCCGTCATCGCAACAAGCTCCTGATTGATCTGTCCACACAGAACCATGCGCACCACATTCAACGTCTGCGCATCGGTCACGCGCAATCCCTGTTCAAAATGCACCGGGATATTGAACTTCGTCAACCACTCGTTGATCGAGGGACCACCGCCATGAACCAGCACCACCTTAATGCCACAGGCATGCAACCAGACAATATCCTGCAACACCACCCGCTCCGACTCCAGCGTGCTCCCCCCAACTTGACCACAAACAACTTATTCTTCATCGTCGCCGCCAACTGCTGCGGCTCACTTACCATACTCATCAGTGAAAGAGACTCATTTTTCTCCAGGGTACTCATATCATTGGGCACAAAAAGTGCAACCATTTCAACGCCATTCCTTCTATGACGCAGAGCTTGCAAACACTATACGTCACATAATTTCAATAATTTGTCTATTTCAACGCCTCTGCCAAGAGTATAGTTCGGAATAGATCAAAAAATGGTACGAAGTTTTTTGCGAAAGCTCAAAAGTTTCTCAAGGAAGTCGGCTCAGGAGGTAAGGAAGAGGTAGATGGCAAGCAGGAGGCCGATGACGCTGGCAAAGATGGTGAGGACAACGGCTGAACCGGCCATGGGATGGAAGGCGTTCTGGTCGATGTCGCGCCGCACCCGCAGGAAGTTGCGCAGGGCGGCGATGATAGTGCCAACGCCCAGCACGGTCAGGGCCACACCAAAGAGCATGGAGTAGTGCAAGGATACCAGTGGCACAGGCTGGCTTTTGAAGCCGAGTTCGCGCAGGAAAAGACCGAAACGCGCCACCACAAAGCCAATCGTAATGGTAGCCAGACCGGTGCGAATCCAGGCCAGGAAGGTGCGCTCATTGGCGAGGTGATTGGTAACCTGCGCACTGGTCCAGCGCGACTGCTTGTCCTGTTCCCCGGTTGGTTGATCTTGTTTCTCTAACATAATCGTTATCTCAATTCACTAGCGATCCATCAATCTATAGTCAAAGGGGACATCCCCATAGCGGCTCTGTCTGTATGATACACGCTCTCCAGCACTATGAGGATGTCAGGGCACGCCTTTCCTTTAACTATAGCTATCCTTTCCGCGCCAGCCGCCACCAGGCATAGCAGCCGCTAAGCAAGATGATGAAGCCTGCACATATATAGAGGACGTTGATGGCGTTAAAAGATGCAGCATACAGGCTGATGTGGAGCGGTCGCATGAACGTGCTACTCAGGTAGCCACTCAGGAAGGTGGCGAGCATGGAGCTGACCATGATGGCGGTCCCACGGGCAGCGAAGATGCGTCCGACCAGCTTCTCGGGCGTCGCCTTTAAGATCAGTGGCCCTGCTACGACGGCTCCGTGCATGTTCGAGACGTTGGCGATGAAGAAGCCGAGCAAGGCCAGCCATGGGCTGCTCTGCCAGCCAATAAAGAGTACGCTAGCTCCTGACACCAGGACCGCATAGCTGTAGATCCTGGTTTCACCGACTTTGGAGGCATAGCGACCAACCAGCCAGGTTCCCAGGATACCACCGGCCGCTGGTATGGCACAGAATGGACCATAGAGGCTGGCCGGAACATGCAGATTCCCGGTGACTAAGAAGAGGCAGAGCGTGTTGACGATGCCCAGGCCAAAGAGCCAGCCACAATCTGCCAGTAGCAGGCTGAATAGTAGCGCATTGCCACGGATGAAGCTGAGGCCTTCCCAAAGCTCTTTGAAGAAGTGACTCTGGACTCGCTTCACCTCGTCACTCAGTCGCGGCCCACTAGCGCGGATCTGCCGAATCATGCACCAGGACCAGCCGAACGAGATGGCATTAAAGACGATGGCCCAGCCAATACCGAAGCTGGCATAGAGCACGCTGGCGATGGCCGGCCCTACCGTCCAACCGAGCATGCCGGTCCCCATGCTCAGCGCGGAGGCCCGCGTCCGCTGCTGCTCCGGCACAATTTTGCCGAGCAGGGCCATGTTAGATGGGTTAAAGAACTGGCTACAACTACTGGCGGCCGCGACGACTATATACATGAGCGCCAACTTGAGGGGCAGCGGCAACCCCGGCACAGCCAGCAATGGCACGGGGAGCGCTCCAGTGACCAGTAGCAAACAACAAACGAGCAGGGCACGCAGAGCATCCATGACCAGCATCGTCCGCTGCTTCGGCCAGCGATCCACCAGCACACCCGCAAAAGGACTCAGGAGCAGCGCGGGCAGGGCTGCGGCCAGTCCCACCCCACTCACAGCCAGGGGAGCATAGCTCTCGTTGCGCAGTAGGGTCCCGACCCACAAGACCAGCACCGTATCAAAGATGGTATCGCCGATGATGGAGACGCTCTGTCCCAGCCACAGAAACGTGTAATTGCGATTGATCAGCTGCAAACGGCGGCCATACAGCGCCCGCAGCTTTTGGTAGCGATAAAGCATAGTTATCCCTTCGTATGCGCGCTAAAACAGATTCAAAGAGGATGTATTCAGGAAATGGGGCGCGCCAAACGAAGGGGAGCAATCACACATCGCTGCACCGTATCGGATATATATCGTATATATCAGGAAGGCAAGCGAGAGGCTAATGGGAAGCAGAAACAAAGCATAATCTAGCGAGCACCAATAGCAAGTGATGCTCAAAGGTTATACGTGAAGGTAAACAGGTTGATCCCGGCCTTCGCTAGCGCGCCAGAGTAGCGGCTGCTCCGGGAGGATGGGCAATCACGCCAACAACTATTGTTGTTTGCATCAATAATGTATATTTAGACAAAGTGCCTGTCCTTATCGATGATCACTAAAATACTATTCGCAGCATAGCATAAAAGCAAGAATCCCGTCAATTCCCTCCCGCCGGTAGCAGGGCTTCGCAAAAGTCCGGGGGAGGTGAAAAAGAAGAGTCAATCCAGTAGAATGAAAAAAAAATCAAGGTCATTCGAGGAAAGACTCTGCATGGAATATAGCACACTGAAAACGGAAAGCAAGACCATTCAAGAAGTAAGCCCATCGCATCTGCGTTCGTTGTACGACATCTGTGCGCAGATCCCTGATCAGCGGGCAGCCGAGGGAAGCAATATGCGTTAGCGGACGTGCTCATCGTGCTGATCCTGGCCAAACTGGCTGGGATGAAAAGCCTGTTGGGAGCCAGCGATTGGGCGCGAGACCAAGGAGAGAGGCTGCGCGAGCAGTTGAACGTGAAGTGGAAGCGTATGCCGTGTGCCAATACGTACAAATATGCGCTCGCTCGGTTGGAGAGCCAGCAGATCAATGAACGATTTCGAGATTGGTTGCTACGGCAGGAGGCAGAAAGCCGATGTGGTGACGAACCCAGTCGTCTCGCGATGCTGGCAGAGCAGCGCGCTGTTCATGTGGCCATTGATGGCAAAGTGTTGCGGGGAACCGGTCAGCAGAGCTATGGAGGAGAAAAGCCGCAGAGGCATGTGTTGCATGTGTATGAAGTGCAAACAGGAATTGTCTTGCATCAGTGTCCAATTGCCGACAAGCAGAATGAAGTCAGTGCCCTCAAGCCGCTGTTGACCGAAGTGCTCTGCAAAGGGCGCATTTTCACCGTCGATGCTGCTCAAAGTTATCATGCGTTTGGACGCATGGTAAAACGGGCAGGAGGAGAGGTGATTCTGATCATCAAAGACAATACGCCCGTGACTCGAGAGGATCTGGAACTCTTTTTCGAAGATCCACACGCTGATCGAAGCACCTGGCACTCCTATGAACAGGTCGAAAAAGGTCATGGCCGACTGGAGCGGCGCCACCTGCTCACCTCACCGGACCTCAACGAGTTTCTGGATCGAGAATGGGGAGAAGTTGGGCAGGTCTTTCGATTACAACGGGAACGCAAGACGGCAGAGAAAAGGAGCGTAGAGGTCGTGTACGGATTGACGACCTTGAGCCGAGAACAGTGTTCGATCCAGCGGCTTTTCCGCCTCATCCGCGACCACTGGGCGGTGGAAAATCGTCTCCATGGGCGCCGTGATGTGACGTTGGGAGAAGACCGATGTGGCGTTCGCGTTCCTCCTGTCGCTCAAATGCTTGCCGTACTCAACTCGCTCGTGCTCTCCTTGATGGATATGCATCAGGTTTCCAATGTGGCTCGTCAAATCCGGCGATTTGCATCTCACCCAGAGGAGGCCCTTGCTTGGTTACTCTGACTTTTGCGAAGCCCTGGCCGGTAGCGGGAAGGATTGACGGGATTATTATTAGAGACGGACTTCAATTAATAGTATTGTTCGATGCGGGAATGGGTCTCCTGAAGCTCGGCCTCATTCTTTTGCAGTTCAGCCTCAATGGCATCTAGCTGCTGTTTGACGGCCTGCAACTGGGTCTCATGCTCTTTGGCGGCCTGCAACTGAGCTTTGGACTCCTGCAGACGCTGCTGGGCGGTCTCCAGGCGCTGCTGCAGCAGGCGCAGTTTCTCTGTTTGCAGGGAGGCAGCCGTCGCGGGTGTGGCTGTCTGGTCCTGAACAGGTGTAGCCTGCTCAGCTGTATCCACAGGTGTAGCCTGCTCAGTTGTATTCAGCGAGGCATCCTGTACAGGCGTTACCGCTTCGGGGGTCGCTGTATCAACTGGAGCCTGCTGGTCAGCGGCTACCGACTCGGGAGTAGTGGTATCAACTGGAGCCTGCTGGTCCGCTGCCACTGCTTCAGGTGTAGTTGTGTCAGCAGAGGTTGTTTGCTCGGCAGGTGCATATCCAGCTGTCGAGTTATCAGCCTGAGCCTGCTGGTAATCCTCTTGAGCCTGCTGGTAATCCTCTTGAGCCTGCTGATAATTAGCTTGAGCCTGCTCGTGATCAACCGTATTATCCGGCGCAGTCGTGTATTCGTTGGTCGCATTGTCTACAACTGTTCCGTCATGGATGGTCGAGGTTGGGTAGGCGTTAGCATCATTAGCGTCGGCACTTGTATTATCCTCGGCAGCCTGCTCTTCCTGGGCGGCCTGCTCTTCCGAAGCGGTCACATCATCATGTGTACCATATGTATTGGCCTGGGAGTCATAAGCAAACGGGCGAGTGGTCTCATCTTCGATGGCATTTCCATGCTCAGCGGCATACTCAGGTGCAGCGGTATCGGTCTGAGCGGCCTGATAGTTGTCCGCTGTCTGCACGTGCTCTGGAGCGGTCTGATACTCATCGGTTGCAGCCTGCTCAGCAGGAGTAGCATTGTCAACAGGTACATTCTGCTGGTCAACTGCATCCTCAGAAGTGACGTTGTCAACAGGGGCATTCTGCTGGTCAACCACATCCTCAGGAGTGGCGGCGTTGTCCTGTGAAGTGTAGGTATTGTTAGCATAGTCAGCGGCCACAGGCTGCTCACTCTGCTGCTCTTCATTCACTGGACGGCGGGGCTCGGTATCCTCATCCCAGGTTGAAGATGCTGGCTGCTGCGCATAAGCGGCTGGCTGCTCGGCATAGGCGGCTGGCTGCTCGGCATAAGTAGCAGCAGTGTTCGCGGGTTGAGCCGCTTGCTGGGTATTATAGACGCCATAAGCGCCGTATTGGTGGAAAACGTTTAAAGCGTCCTGTTCACGATTTAAAGAATTTACTGCCAGAACAATATTTCCATTATCATATTCATTGGAATAATAGCGGCCTCTTCATTCGACAACCCCATAGAAGTAAGATCATTGATAAGGTTGCCTGCTTCAGCGCTGGTGCCGGTAAATAGGCTCTTGAGATCATCAAAAAAACTTCCGGAACTACCAGGAACTGAGTAGCGGATTTGATCCTGTGCAAATCCAGCTCGATATAATGCCTCTATTGCCTGTTCAACCGCGGATCGATCCCTGAAGACCCCTACTACTGTAGGTGATGGTGCAACTGACATGGTACTCGCTCCTTCGATGAAATTCCCTATTTCATATTTTTTATGGCCTTACACAATTTTCAGGCGGCACTTTACTTAGTGCCTCTCTATTTTTTCACGCGATTAACTCAAAAATAGATGCAATATATTCAATCCAATATACAAAAAATACTGTTGCGGGCAAAATTCCAAATTAATGCTGGCAAACTGGAAAATTGGCCGGAATTTTACGTGTAACTTTACCTGAAGTCCGCGACATAGAAGTAATAGAATGTTAGACTGTTCAGGAGAAGGTAGTTAATGGAGAAATTTGAGGACATGCTACAGGATGTAGAGAAGATATTGACTACGGAGCGACCGCGCCTGTTGCGACTGTGTACAAGGATTACAGGTAGCCCGGTGGTCGCTGAAGATATGGTGCAGGAGACACTGCTGGAGGCCTGGCGCCACCTTGATAATTTGCAGGACCCACAGAAGTTTCCGCAGTGGTTGAGTGGGATCGCGCGCAATGTGTGCCTGCGCTGGATACGCAAACAGGAACATGATACGGCCAATTTACTATCGGTGTCGGCCCTGGATGAGGCGGGCTTTTCAACGCTGGCCGAGACATTGACGGCGGACTTCGATGTGGAGATCGAGCTGGAGCGCCAGGAGCTGGCGGCCCTGCTGGATCAGGCAATGGAGTTGCTACCGGCTGAAACGCGCACCTCGCTGCTAGAGCGCTATGTGCGCGAGTCTTCGCTGGCCGATATCGCGGCCCTGCTGGGGATGAACGTCAATGCGGTCTCGATGCGCCTGCAGCGTGGAAAGCTAGCCCTGCGCAAGGTGCTGGCCAACGAGTTGAGCCTGGAGTCCTCAGCCTACACGCCGGTCGAATACGATAACTGGGGCAGACCTCGATATGGTGCTACCTGTGTGGGGAACATCGCTTGCTGGGAAAATTCAAGCCAGAGCAGCTTGAGTTCCATTTGAAGTGTCCAGGCTGTTGTCCTGAAGAGAACGACTTCCTCTCCACTAATAGTGGATTTGAGCCGTTGCGCGGACTTAAAAGTTATAAGCCGGCCATGAAACGCATGAATAGCTGGGCCCACCAATACTATCGAACGGCCCTGAATACTGGCTCGGTCCCCTGCTGCGAGTGTAAGCGGCCGGTGCCACTGCGCTTTCGGATGCCGGACATGGCCGCGACCTGGATGCGCCAGCGCGACACGCCGATCGTCTATCTGTACTGCGAGCATTGCCAATCATGTTGCTATAGCTCACTGGAACACCTGGCGCTGTTGTTGCCTGAGCTCAAGCAGTTCCATAGTAGGTACCCACGCATCCGCGCACTGCCCGCACACTATATCGAGGCAGCAGGTGGGCGCGCCCTGGTTTCTAGCTATGAGAGCGTCACCAGCGCCGCCCGCATCGATATCGTGACCTCGCTGGAAAACTTCCAGATATTACAGATCGCGGGAGGGCAGGCATGAGCACCAGCAATCCACAGGCAGAGCTCGTCGAGCAGCTTCCCCCGTTAGAGGAAAAAAGGCTGCTTCCAATTGTGGCGCTCTTCATCGCCAACGTCTGCTCGTTCGTTGGGGACGTCCTGATGAATCTGGCCATCCCCTGGCTGGTCCTGCAGACCACGGGCAGCGCGGCCAAAGCCGGTATCACGGCCTTTTCTTTTATGCTGGCCGTGGTCATCTCGTCCTTCGTCGGCAGCCTGCTGATTGATCGGCTGGGCTATAAGCGCACCAGTGTCAGCGGCGACATCGCCAGCGGCATCGCGGTCGCCTTGATCCCTCTGTGCTATGCCACGATTGGCCTCTCGTTCTGGCAGCTCCAGCTACTGGTCTTTCTGGCCGGCCTGCTCCAGACCCCCGGGAGCGAGGCGCGCTATGCGCTCTTACCCGACCTGATCAAGCAATCGAGGATGCCGGCGGAGCGCGCCAATTCGCTCTATGATGGTGTACGCCGGGTCGCCGGCTTCATTGGAGCACCGCTGGCCGGTATCCTGATCATCTTTATCGGCACCGCCAACCTGCTCTGGATCGATGGCGCCACCTTCCTCTTCTCCGCCATCCTGCTGGCCTGGGCCGTCCCCCACACGCCACCGGTGCGCAAGGCGAGCGAGAAAAAGGGCTCATACCTTGCGGAACTAAAAGAGGGACTGGTCTTTATTCGCCGCACGCCAATCATGCTGGCCGTCGTAATTACGGTCATGATCACCAACATGCTTGACCAGGGTATGGTTGGCGTCATCCAACCAACCTACGCCAAAGAGATCTTCGGTAGCGCCCTGGCCCTGGGCTCACTGATCGCGGCCTTTGGAGGAGCCGCCTTTGTCGGGACGCTGCTCTTTGCCTGGATCGGTCACCGCCTGCCGCGCAGACTCACACTAGGGCTCTGCTTCACCATCTCCTCCATCCTGCGCTTTGTGCCGCTGGTATTGATGTGGCCGCTACCAATTATGATCGTGGCCTACGCTGTAGCGGGCCCGTTGATCGGACCCATAAATCCCATCTTCTCCAGCGTCGAACAAGAAATCGTACCGGTCGAGATGCGTGCCCGCGTCTTTGGTGCGCTGGCCGCCGGCGTCACCTTCGGCATGCCCCTGGGAGGCCTGGTCGCTGGCTACCTGGTCCAATGGGCTGGCGTCATCCCGGGCATCATCGCCTTTGGCAGCATCTACCTGGCCTGCACCGTATCGCTCTTGATCAATCCCGCCCTCAAAGGCATGGACAAACAACTCGGCGCGGCCTAAAAAAAGCGCCCCTCACGGGGCGCGCGTGCGATTCATTCTTTGGGCGTTCTAAAGGCTAGAGTCCCTGCCAGGCGTAGGTGGTGTCGGGGGTGATGCCGGGCGAGTTGTAGGCCAGGGTAACCAGGGTATGGGCCTCCAGGGGAATGTTATGGAAATCACCGCTGTAGGGTTTGCCGTTGACATAGGCCTGCCAGTTGGTTTTTTGGTCCAACTCTAGAGGATACTGCAGGTTCGGGAAACGCTGCCCCATAGCTGGGTGAAATTGCCCAGGGTATAGGTCTTCTGGGTCGGCGACTCGATGTGGATAATGCCGCTGGTGTCGTGGGTGTGCAGCCAGTAGATACAGGACTGGTCACTGGCAATGCCAACGTTCTGTGGCACCTGGACCGGTTGACCATTGATATACATCGATAGATGGGCATGGATGTGATATGCCAGCTGCTCCGAAGCATCACAGGAGATGCCATTCAAAGGAGCATAGGGAGACGAGCTAGAGGAGCTCGCGCTTGAACTACTATCAGCAGCCGATGCACCATTGCCTTTAAAATATGCACCCAGATAAAGAAGCCAATGATCGCAACCACCAGCACTGCGGAGCCGATAACGAGACCAGTGGTTGTTCTGCGTTTACGCTTCAGTTCAAGCAGGCGCTCCGCCTCACGGCGTTGCTGTTTCTCGCGGCGACCCTGTTTGGCGCTCGGAGCTTGTGTCTTATTCATGCATTTACGTCTTTCGTAGTTCAATTAAAATATCAGTATACACCAATATGTAAGGCGAAAAGATCAAAAAAATATCACAATAATTGTAAATTCTTTTTAAAGGTGGTAAGTAAGCCATCTTCTTCTTTACAATATTGATCGGTAGATCTTTATATCTCGCCTACCTGCGCCAGAATCATCAGGGCAGAAAAAAAGCAGATGCACAGTGAGAAGAGTATATTGTACGAATATGCTCTTCTAAACACCTTGAGTGTGCGACGCCACTATTGTATTATACACTTAAGTATCCGAATATAAAAGTTTTGATAGCAATTTCCTAGATCACAATTCCTAAAAGGAGTGCCATGCTTTCGGAATCCACTTCAGATTCAACAGAGCGGGCAGGCCAGACCCTGTTCTCCCTGGCCCGTCTCGGCAAGCGTCTCCCTCCCTGGTATGTTGCTTTGGTTATGTGTGTTGTCTTTCTAGCTAGTATCGTACTGGTCTACTTGATTCTCCTTCTATTACAGATCGAACCTTTCCTGCATAGTTGGACCATTAGCTCAGATGTGCGCCTGCAGGCGCTGAGTACCCTGATCCAGGTTGGCCTCGAATATGCCGCAGTGATTGGCGCGCTGGCACTCTGGGTCAAGCTCTATGAGCGCCGGCCATTCTGGACCATTGGTTTTCAAAGACAGGGAGCGTGGCTGAAATTTGGCCGGGGCTTTCTATGTGGCCTGCTGATGTTTGCCCTGGCGATGGGGCTCCTCTGGCTGTTAGGGCCGCCACGCCTACCATGGACCCTCCGGGACAGGTAGGCTGGTCAGCCATTGGCGGCATCCTGATCATCCTGCCCGCCTTCTTGATCCAGGGGCCCGGCGAAGAAATGGTGCTACGCGGCTGGGTACTCCCCACCCAGGGAGCACGCTACCGCCCCTGGGTCGGTATCGCGCTCTCAACCATACTATTTACCCTGCTACACATCCCGGCGCACGCAGGCAGCTATAACCTGCTCTCAGCCCTGGTACTGGTTGCCGGCTCACTCTTCCTGGCGTTCTATGCCCTGCTCGAAAACAGCATCTGGGGCGTCTGCGCCTGGCATGCAGCCTGGAACTGGGCCGAGGGCAATATCTTTGGCATGCAGGTCAGCGGCATCAGCATCCATGGAGGAACATTAATCAAGCTCAAGCCCAATGGCCCCGACTGGCTCACGGGCGGCGTCTATGGACCCGAAGCCGGGCTGCCGGTCCTGCTCGTCATCACGCTCGGCCTGGGCTGGCTGATCCTGCGCACCCGTGCCCGCGCCCGCCGCCTCAATGTCCAGCTGGCATAAAAAACGATCCGCTAGCCGCTTCTATCTCTGGCAAGAAGCGGCCAGCGGATCGGCGCTATAAATAAGAGGCGACTCGTTCCCTTCCATACTGCTACCCGACTTTCGACCAATAATCCTCTTGTAAGATGGTGAATGGTCGAGAGTTGTCTGTAAGAGGTTACAGATCTTTTAGCCAACTAATTCCTACATAGAATAACGTAAAAAAGGAGTAGCAGTTAAGATGAATATTGCCTTATTTGGCGCCACTGGCATGGTTGGTCAGCGTATATTGGCCGAGGCATTGCAGCGTGGTCACAATGTGACCGTGATTGTACGCGATCCGGCCCGCTTTACCATTGCCCACCAAAACTTGAAGGTGGTTCCTGGCGATGCTACCGATGCCGATAGCGTGGCAAAGACGGTAGCCGGTACTGATGTGGTTGTCAGCGCGCTAGGCCCCTCGCCGAGTGGGTCGCCGGAGAACCTGCTCAAACTCACGCGCAGCTTGATCGACGGCGTGGACCGCTCCGGCGTGAGGCGCCTGATCGCCGTTGGTGGAGCGGGCAGCCTGGAGGTGGCGCCTGGCCTACAATTGATGGATACCCCCGAGTTTCCCGCGGGCTGGAAAGAGATCGCCGGCGCCCATCGGGACGCCCTGGAAATCTACAAAACGGCCAATAACCTGGACTGGACCAACGTCAGTCCGGCCGCCTTCATCTCCCCCGGCCAACGTACCGGTAGCTACCGCACAGGCACCGACCAGCTCATCACCGACGAGAAAGGCGAGAGCCGCATCTCAGCCGAAGATTTCGCCATCGCCATCCTCGACGAGGTCGAAAATCCCCGCTTTAAGCGCCAACGCTTCGGCGTCGCCTACTAACCAACAATAACAAAGATCTGTACGTGCGGGGCTTGTCCCCGCTTTTGACCTTTCTTTTCGAAAAAGTAACAATAACAGCTATTTCATTAATGCATAATGTTATTATTGTTACTTTTTCAGGCAGGTACGGAGGAAGCGGGGGCAAGCCCCGCACGTACAATTCTTTTTTATTGTTGCTTTTGATAAAGCTTAATGCGTCAGCCTGAGATTGTTGTTACCTTTGTTTGCGATATTGCGTATCTGGAACGTTTCATTGGCGGCATACGTGCCATATGTGGTGTTGCGTGCAAAGTTCAACGTTTTCCATGTCAATAGATGAGGTACAGATGTATTGCAGTGAGCATGCGTTTCTGCTAATATTCAGCCATTCGGGGGTATGTCGTTCAAATGATTGTGTGACATAAAAATATAAACTACGTTACTCCGCTCAGGAAGAGGGTACGAACATTGGACAAAAATATACAGCAGGTGAATGCGATGAAAACGCCTGAGTCCCCATCTTTTCCTATCGTGGGGATCGGGGCATCTGCTGGTGGGCTGGAAGCGTTCACGCAATTATTGAAAGAGCTACCAGCCTCTACAGGTATGGCCTATGTCCTGGTGCAACACCTATCCCCCACACAGAAAAGCCTCCTACCGGAATTGCTGGCGCGCACTACCCCGATGGAAGTCAACGAGGCCTGTGACCACATGATCATCGAAGTTAACCATGTATACGTTATTCCGCCCAACACCGATATGTCGATCGCCCATGGCATGCTTACAATTGTGCCGCAAACCCACACGGGGGGCAGCACCTCTCCATTGACACGTTCTTGCGTTCGCTGGCCCAAAGTCAAACATCGCAAGCGATCGGGGTCATTCTTTCAGGAGCGGGTACCGATGGCACGCACGGGCTCCAGGCTATTAAGGAGCAGGGAGGCATCACCCTGGCCCAATTGTCTACCACAGCCACCTTTTCCAGTATGCCCCAGAGCGCGATTAACGCTGGCTGCGTCGACTTTATCGGCTCACCCCAACAGATCGCCGAAGAGCTCACCAGGATGAGTCATCATCCCTATCTGCGCCAGGTGCAGGTGGTGGATGCAGACGAGGATAAGGCGATCCCGCAGGTTCGGGGCAGGCCCGCTCAGAAGATGAGCGCGGGTTTCAGCAGATTCTGCGTGTATTGCGCCGCCGGACGCAGGTAGATTTCAGCATGTACAAGCCCACGATGCTCAAGCGGCGCATCCTGCGCCGCATGGTGTTGCAACAGATAGACAGCTTTAGCGGCTATCTGAGTTATCTTGCCGACCACCCCGCTGAAGTTGATGCATTATACCAGGATGAACTAATCGGCGTGACCAGTTTCTTTCGCGAGCCTGCCAGCTTTGCCAGGCTCATAGGTGAGGTCTTTCCAGAACTCGTGAAGACGAAATCCGCACAGACACCCATCAGAGTATGGGTACCAGGCTGTTCAACCGGCGAGGAGGCCTACTCCCTGGCGATCTGCCTGCTGGAGTTTCTGGTGGAACGTTCGCTCACCATTCCTATCCAGTTATTTGGCACCGACCTTAATGCCCAGGCGATAGAGATCGCCCGAGCGGGTACTTACTCCCCGAGCGCGGTCGGCAATCTCTCGCCTGTTCGTCTTGAGCAGTTCTTTCAGCGCACCAATGGCCAATATCAGATCACCAAGAGCGTGCGCGATCTGTGTGTGTTCGCCCGCCATAATGTGCTCAGCGATCCACCGTTCTCGCGCCTCGATCTGCTCTCGTGCCAGAATCTGCTGATCTATCTAGGAGCAACCGCCCAGCGAAAGGTCATGCAGACCTTCCACTATGCGCTCAATCCGCACGGTTTTCTCTTGCTCGGCCCCTCCGAAACCATTGGAAATGCCTCCGATCTCTTCGGACCTGTGGGGGAGCACAACGGACCGCTGTATATGCAAAAAACGAGTAGCATACGATCACCATTTCCAGGCAATGTGCATACGGCGGCAAGTAGAAAACAACCCACTCCACGCGAGGAGGGTAATCTTATGCCTTACAATGATGGGGGTCGAGAGTTTGATCTGCAGAAAGAGACGGATCGCCTGCTAGCCAGCTATGCCCCGGCCAGCGTAGTAATCGATGCCCAGATGGAAATCATACAATTTCACGGCCACACAACCCCGTTCCTGGAACCAACAACCGGTCGGGCCAGCCTTAATCTCTTTAAGATGGCTCGCGAGAGCCTGCGGCTCGATCTGCGCACCATCATTGCCAAAGCCAAAAAAAGCGGACAGCCGGTGAAAAAAGAAGGCATCCAGATGGGCGAGTATGGTAATCTGCGCGAGGTCACGATCGAAGTAATTCCTATGCGGACTTCAGCCAGGGACCACTATTTCTTGATCCTCTTTACAGAGATGACTCCCCTATCTACACAGGATAGCGCACCCTTAGCAGCCGAGGGAGAGCAGCAACACGAGCGAGGCGTGGGGAGAAGGAGCGGCGCATCCAGCAATTAGAGCGCGAACTTGCCAACAGAAATGAGGAGATGAGCACCATCGTTGAGGAGCTAGAGGCCGCCAATGAGGAATTGCAGTCGGCCAACGAGGAGATTCTGTCCAGCAACGAGGAGTTGCAGAGCCTCAATGAAGAGCTGGAGACCTCTAAAGAAGAGATCCAGGCCAGCAATGAAGAACTGCTCGTCATCAACCAGGAACTGCAGGTGCGCAATAAGCAACTCCAGGAGGCACGTAATTACGCGGAAGCTATTGTCGAAACCATACGAGAGCCGCTCATCGTGCTGGATGGCAATCTGTATGTGCGGAGCGCCAATAAGGCGTTCTACCAGTTTTTCCAGACCACGCCGGCCCAAACAGAACAACACCTGCTCTATGAACTGGCAAAGGGTAGTTGGAACAATGCTGTTCTACGCACCTTACTCGAAGAGATCCTGCCCGCCAATCATGAGATCACGGACTATGAGATGGAACACACGTTTCCCGGCCTTGGTAGCAAGACCATGCTGCTCAATGCGCACCGCATCGACAGTAGCCCACTGATCTTGCTGGCAATGGAGGACATCACCGCACGCAAACAGGCAGAGGCGGAAAAGCAGAAACAACAACTCCTGGAGCAGCGTGAAGAGTTTCTGGCCATTGCCAGCCACGAGCTCAAGACCCCCGTCACCAGCCTCAAAGGCTATGTTCAGGTCTTGCGCGTCCGCTTCACCAAAGCAGGCGATGAGCGCACCGCGGCCCTGATGACCACGATGGAGATGCAGGTCAACAAGTTGATCAACCTGATCAGCGAGCTATTGGACAGCACGAAAATCGAGTCAGGCCAGCTGCCGTGGCGGGACACACAATTTGACATGGATACCCTGGTGCAAGAAATCGTCGAGGAGGTCGGGCGCACAACAGAGCGGCACCAAATCCGTATCGAGGGCACAATCTCTCATCTCATCTACAGCGATCGAGAACACATCGGCCAGGTGCTAACCAACCTGCTCTCGAACGCCATCAAATATTCACCCCAGGCGAACACGGTCCTGGTGAAACTGCGGGCAAATGCAGATTCCGCCACCATCAGCGTACAGGATTTCGGGATTGGCATCGCGCAAGAGAAGCAGGCGCATATCTTCGACCGCTTCTTTCGGGTCACAGATGCCGAGCACGAAACCTTCCCCGGTCTAGGGCTTGGCCTCTATATTTCGGCGGAGATCGTCAAACGGCAAGGCGGCCGCATCTGGGTAGAGAGTCACCAGGGCGAGGGCTCCACATTTACCTTTAGCATCCCCTTCATACCTGCTTCCTCCTCCGAAACAGCGCGGCAGGCTGAGACGGAACCACATGCCTGATAGCTAGATCTGGCAAGTAAGTTGCCATGGGGGGTCCGGGCGAGATATAATTTGGATGGCAAATCATTTGCCATACCAAACAAGCTCAAGAACACTTACAAAGGATGGGCATGATGGAGAGAAATGTTGATTCAGCTGCGGCAACGGCGGATGCCCTGCGCAGGCTATGCGGTACAGTGATGAAGACCGCGCGGCAAGAGTTGATGCAACACCTGAGCGAGGCTGGCTCGGACCTTTCGCCGCACCAATTTTTGGTCCTGCTGCGCATTAATGAGCGCACCTTGACGCTAGGCGAGGTGAGTCGCGAAATGGGACTCGATCCCTCGACGCTGGCTCCCACGGTCGAGATTCTGGTGCGCAAGGGACTGGTCCAGCGCGAGCGTGATCCACAGGATCGACGGCGTACACCGCTCTCTTCGACAGAGGCTGGCAAAGAACTGCTGGTGCATGTCGCCCGGCGCGACGAGCGGGGGCCATTCTACAGCGGCCTGGCCGCGCTGGGGGAAGAGAAGAGCCAGCAGCTTATCGGTCTGTTAGAAGATTTTGTGGCCGCGCTCAACCCGCCATCTTATCCTGAAGCAACCCCTCCCTGCGATATGCCCACCCACAAAGGATAATATTCACCATGACAAAGTATGCTTTTTTGAATGCCCCTGCCTATGGACACGTCAATCCCACGCTGGCGGTGGCACAGGAATTAGTGGCGCGTGGCGACCAGGTCATTTATTACCTGACCGACGAGTTTCAAGCCTCCATCGAGAGAACCGGAGCTAGCTTTCGGCGCTTCGAGACCCCTAAGTTGCAGCCACCACAGGGTGCGATCCGCCCACAGGGGGTCAATATATCCCATCTCATGGGTATGCTGCTGCGCATGAGTACCGTCATCCTACCCCAGGTAGTGGACAGCCTGCGCGAGGAGCAGCCCGATTGTATTATCTATGATTTCATGTGTCCGGCTGGCTACCTGGCCGCCCAGATCCTCCATGTTCCGGCCATCCTGCTCCGCCCCAGCTATGTCCCGAATGCCGCCATGATGGGTAGAGGACCATTTGGGCAGGGACAATCGCCTATGGGAGCTTTTGCCCAGGGGCAACCTGCGCAGGGACAATCACCTATGGGCGGCGACGTGGCGGCCTTGCAGGAACAATTGGATACGCTGTGTGCCAGCTATGGCATCCCCGGTATCCGACCAATTGATATCTGGACCCATAATGAGGAGCTGAATATCTGCTTCATCCCTCGTGCCTTCCAGCCAGGTGGGGACACCTTCGACGAGCGCTTCGTCTTCGTAGGTCCTTCGATCCTGCTACGCCAGGATGCGCCAGCATTTGAGCTTAAACGTTCCTCCGAGGAAGAGCCAACCCTTTTTATCTCGCTGGGGACCGTGATGAACAATCAGCCGGATTTCTTCCGCACCTGCTTTGAGGCCTTCGCTAACCAGCCCTGGCACGTAGTCATGGCCCACGGCACGCGCATCGATATCGCGGCGCTGGGTCCTGTACCGGCTAACTTTCAAGTCGCCCCCTATCTGCCCCAGTTGGAAGTGTTGCAGCAGAGCAGCGCGTTTATCACCCATGGCGGCATGAACAGCACCATGGAGGGCCTGTACTACGGCGTGCCGCTGATCGTAGTGCCGCAGCAGCCCGAACAGGGTATCACCGCCCAACGCGTCAGCGAACTGGGTCTGGGCACCATGCTCAAATCCGACCAGATCAGCGTCACCGCCCTCCAGCAGGCCGTTGAGCGCGTGCATAGCGATCCAACCATCCATGCCAACGTCCAGGCCATGCAACAGACCGTACGCAACAGCGGCGGCTACCGCCAGGCAGCGGACGCCATCACCAGCTTCGCCGCCACCCACCCAAGAAACACAGGCACCCTGGCCTGATTCCCATCCGAAGGCCGACCTCCAATTGGAGATCGGCCCTCACGCCACAAAAATCATGAACTGTGCACGCAGTTCTTCTCCTCTGGCTTCATTGCGGGCAAAAAATATCGCTAAATTAGATAGCAATTCTCCTATTGAATATGTTATAATTCCTCTGTTGAATAGATCGCGCTAAATAAAGCAAAGCTATCGGTTCTCACGCGAAGCATTTTAAGCAGTAGTTGTCATCTTGAAAGGAGACAGCAAACATGCTAGCTTTTGGAACCCCTTCAGTATCTATTAGCCGAGGAAGAACCAGAGGGCTCTTATGGGCCGGAATTATCGCCCCCATCCTCTTCGCAGCCACCTTTATGATCGATGGATTTTTGAAACCGGGCTACTCGGTCGACAATGAAGCGATCAGCTATTTAGAAGTCGGGGCCTACGGCTGGGTTCAGCAAGCCAACTTTATTATCTTTGGCCTGCTGCTCGTAGTCTTCTTAGTGGGCTATATGCGGGTCATGCGCCCAATTCTCGGTCAGGGCTGGCTCTATGCCGCTAGCGTCTTCCTGATACTCTCCGATATAGGGTGGATCATGTCTGGTCTGTTCATCCCGAATACCTTCCTGGGTCCACAATTTACCTGGCCGGCCATAATGCACCAGATCGCCTTCGACATGGTCTTTCTGCCGCTCACCATCGGATGGCTCATACTGGGTATAAAGTGCCTCTTCACGCGAGGGTGGCGCGGCTACGGCATCTATAGCCTCATCATCGGTATTCCCCTGTGCGCCTTTACCAGCATCGCCGTGATCAATCTGCTAGACCCCGCTGCGGTCGCGGGCATAATAGGAAACCAGAACGCACCGCATGACGGCATCATCAACCGGGTCATGCTGTTGATCGCACCCCTGGCCTGGTACATAATCAGCGCAGCGATTGGCCTACGGCTTGCGAAGCGGCAGCCTGAAACGTCAACGGCCCAGCCCATCAGCGAGCGCGCATAAACAAGATCTGTACGTGCGGGGCTTGCCCCCGCTTAATCCGTTCCTGCATGAAAAATTAACAAACAACGCTATGCGGATAATTAATTCGACGCATAACATTATTATTGCTACTTTTTCGATCATGAACGGATAAAGCGGGGCAAGCCCCGCACGTACAGATCTTGTTTATTGCTGTATTCATCCTCATAAAGCATTCTGGATCTGGCGCTCTATCCAGCCCACGATAAGCTGATTCTGTTGCATAATAGCAAGATAGTCTTCGAATTCTTGTTTAAGCGCCTCATCCTTCTGGGCGTAAACTAGATAAACAGTAACTGGCGGTTTTGATCCTGGTTCCATCCCTGACCTTCCTTCATTATGTTAATACCCAACGCATTTAAATTGTTATTATATTTAAATATACGCTCATTGCTTGAATATTGATAGGCAGCAATAAGTTATTGCTGCGTTCCTTCAATTGAAGACCCTGATCATTATAAGAATTCAGGCAGGCCAAAAATTGGTGGGATAAGGGCTTGCGTATGACGTAACGTCATACTTTATACTGCCAATTGAAAGGAGGAAGCACTTGGATCAACAGCAGCACCAGCCAGGACAGTATACGACCAGTCAGTTTGCGCAGAAGGCCGCGGTGACTGCGCGGACGTTGCGGTTTTATGATAAGGTGGGCCTGCTCTCGCCTTCAGGCTATACGCAGGCGGGTCATCGGCTCTATTCGGATGAGGATCTGGGGAGCCTGCAGCAGATTCTGGCCTTGAAGTTTCTGGGGTTCTCATTGGATGAGATTAAGGTGTGCCTGCAAACGGATCCGGAGCGGTTGCAGGAGACGCTGGCGACGCAGAAGGCAATGATGCGCGAGAAGCGTAAACAACTGGAAGCGGTCATCCAGGCAATCGAGAAAGCGGAGACGCTGCTACATGACGAACAGGGCAACTGGGAAGCCCTCGTCAATGTGATCCAGGTGATGCAAATGGAACAAAATAAAGATTGGGTCAACAATTACCTGACCCCTGAGCAGCAGCAAAAGATGGCAGAAATCTCGCAGAAATCCTACAGTCCAGAGGCGGCCCAGAAAATCGCTGCGTGGGGCCAGAACTGGACCGAGCAGGATCAGCAACGCGCCAACCAGCAGTGGAGCGCTGTATACACAGAGCTACGCCGCCTGGTGGCCGAGGGCGCCGACCCCACGGGTCCTGATGCACAGGCCCTGGCTCGTCAGCATAGCGAGTTGATCGGCCAGTTCACGCGTGGCGACGCCGATGTAAGCACCGGCCTCAAGCAATGGTGGAAGAACCACGACCAGCTTCCCCAGGGCGAGCGACCAATGGGTGCCTATAGTTATAGTTCCGAGGAATGGGCCTTCCTGCAACAGGCCCTGGACCACTATAACCAGAAGCAGTCCTAACCCTTGATACAGCGGGATTGGCAAAGAGCCCTTGCTTCTTGCTCTCGGCCAATCCTGGCTTTTCGTTATTGACGGTACATCATTTCGCTGGCGGAAGTGGCAAGCGTGCAGGTTTCGTCCAGGGTGAGGGCTTTACCTTCGGCCCACCATATTTCCCAGGTTGCCTTTTCGACCTGGGACTGCATTCGGCTACGATTGGCGTCATAAATTGAGCGGTAGGCGGCCGGGACGGTAGAGTTCAGGCTCTCATAGAGCGCTTCAGCGGCGCTGCAGATGTGGGCGGTGTAGGATGGCCCGTGCATGCGGCCCAGGACGCAGCCAAAGGCCAACAGGTCGGCGGCCAGCATGTAGTGATTGCCGGTCTGGCGCGCCAGCACCATGCCCTCACGCAGATAAGAGCAGCTCGACCCCATTTCCCCTGGACAAAAGCGAGTATCCCCAGGTAACCAGCGTAATAATAAGTACGCCGGGCTCATTATATTCACGTAGCAGTTGCATGGCTTCACTCAGCCAGAGGCGCGCCTGCCGAATATTGCCCTGCAGGGTCGCCAGGGCCCCCAACCGGCTCAAGGTAAAGGCATAGTTGCGCCAATCCTCCTGCTCATGAAGGAGCCGTAAACATTCCTCCAGATAGGGGCTCGCCGATCTATAGTCACCTTGCATCAGCCAGCTATCACCAATCTGGAACAGGGCCCACGTTCTGCCAGCCCGATTGCCAGCCTTATCATAGAGCGTCAGGGCTTCCTGGGCCAGTTCGCGGGCACGCCCATAGCCAATCTCCCACAGGGCCAGGCGAGCAGCTCCCATATGCAGCTTGGCCCGAGCGGTTAACGCTGAATCCGCGTGCATATTGAACACAACATCAATCCAGCGCATAGCTTCATGAAACTGCATACGTGCCTCCCAGAACCGTCCCAGGGCACTACTTATGCGCAAAGCGATCTCGTTCTCGTCGTGCTCGGTAGCCCAGGCCAGTGCGGCCCGTAGATTCCCCTGTTCGTGAAAGAATAACGCCATCGCCGCAAGCTGCTCAGGGCCAGATAAACGGGACTCGTTGCGCTCGACAAGGTCCAGGTAATAGCTGGCATGCCGCCGCTGCACATGCGCCCGCTCGCCAGCCGCATCCAGTTGTCCCAGCGCATATTCACGAATCGTCTCTAAGAGATGAAAACGTGGCTCCGTATTCTCCTCAGAGGACATCTCATCCAGCCGCATCCGTTTCACCAGGCTCTGGTCGATCAGGAACTCCATCTGCTCAAGTACGTCAGCGAGGTCCACTGGCTGGTTGTCAGGCAACACGATCGCCTGCGCCGCCTCCAGGGTCCAACCACCGACGAAGACGCCATAGTGGCGGAAGAGAGCCTGATACGAGGGAGGCAGCAGCTCATAGCTCCAATCCAGCGTTGCCTGCAGGGTCTGGTGGCGCTGCAACATATTATGCGCGGTAGAGCGCAGAAAGGTCTGACCTGTCCCATCCGTCAGCCATTGTAAGATTTTGGACAGCGGCAACACTTTAGAGCGCGCAGCCGCCAGCTCGATGGCCAGGGGAAGCCCATCCAGGCGCGTACAAATACGCGAGATGGTCTCGGCATTATGTTGTGTCATGCGAAAGGCAGGGTTGACCGCCTGGGCCCGCTCAATAAAGAGGCGGATAGCGGCAAACTGCTCAAACGCAGCTGGGTTGGTTACTTGATCAGAGGTACAGATGGTCAGCGGTGGAACGTCAAACTCATATTCCCCATACAGGTGCAGCAAGACCCGGCTGGTGACCATGATCTTAATCGTCTGAGCACTTTGTAGCAGGTTGCTAATAAAAGGGGCGATATCTGGAATTTGTTCCACATTATCAAATACCAGGAGCAATTGTTTGTGGCGCAGAAAATTTTTGAGCACCTCTTCATGCGAAAAAGGACCCTGCTTATCCGTGCTCCTCTCTGCGACCGGATCATTGAGCTGCAACGTCTGCACCAGCGTTGAAGGAATAAGGGCAGCCTCGCGTAGGGAGAGCAGGGAGATAAAGAAGACGCCATCGGCAAAAGCGGGCTGGACCGCGTGCGCCACCTCCAATGCCAACCGGGTCTTCCCAACTCCACCCATCCCAAAGAGCGTCAGGAGGCGCACGGAGTCCTGCTGCAGCTGATTCAGCAACAGCTCTACCTGATATTCACGTCCGATCAAGGCGGTGGTAGGGCCTGGCAAAAGAGGAACGGCCTGCGCAACCAATGGCAAGGCAGGCACGGTACTGGATGGACTCATCTGGGCCGGGGCAAGCTCAAGCTTATTTAGTGGCGCAGACACCCAATCCTGTTCAGAGAAACTCTCCGCCTTTAAGCCCATCACACTAAGGAGCTGGACAGCCTCAGCCCGTGTAGTAATGGCCTCCCAATCCGCCAATACCTTCACAATTTGCTTCACCTCGGCATGGGTTGGAAAAGACTTCCTGGCCCCATGCAGCTTGCGGCTCAGCACCTGCGCATCAATGCTCAGGGCATCCGCCAGTTCCTTTTGCAAGCGGCCAGTCCTGCGGCGAGCGGTCGTGACCAGATCATGAAAAAGCTTCAGTGAAGCCAGAGAATGTACAGAGTCTTTATTTGTCTTAGACGTCATTTTATTCTTTACATAATGCTATTTAAAAACATGATAACAGGATGCTTGTTATCATCCAATAACACTTACCGCATCCTGATTATAGCATATGCATTAGTTTCTTTTAAGACAAAAAGTACTCATAGATATATTGAAGTCGCATCCGCTTTGGGAATGCTCTTTTTTAAGTATGCAGTTCGCTTCTCCTTTTATACCATAAAAAGGTCGGATAGATGCAGAGCTAAAAAAAGTAGAGTGGCGGTTGGCTGTGCGGCGGAATAGTTAGATCGACAGACATAGTAATCAAGCCAGGACTGGACTGCTCGCTAAGAACCTTAAATCCATGCCGCTCATAGAGCAATTTCGCGAGGTTTTTTTCAGTAACCGCAAGGCTGAGGGCCGTATATCCCTGTTGATAGACGGTCTGTTTCAGCACACGCAGCAATAAGCCACCAATCCCATGCTCCCGATAAGCCGCGTCTACAGCAATCGCCATAATTGGAACATTGCTATCATAGAAACCTGGAACAAAATCATAGCTAGAAGAAAAAAGACGACACCAGACCGCCCCGAGCCGCTTCTGTGTGACGCTATCAACGGCAAGGAACGCGCTATCGCCCGGGCGCCCCCACTCACAGCGCCAGGGATACACCTGAGGTAAACGCTCTATTACCCGTTCGCCGCGACGATAAACAGGGTAAGGCCGCATCGGAAAAGCCGACACATAACACATACAGGTCAGATATTGTTGATCTTCTACAGAGTTGGTTGCGGCCCGCACAACCCAGGAGACCTTCTGAATATCAGCCATGCCATGTTGATTTATCAAATTTACTGAAGCAACAGACATATGTTAACTCCTTGCCACCATTTGCCTCTGTTCTCCACCTTTTTGAGAACCATAGATCTCTCTTCCCCAGGAGAACCACCGTATGCAGCGCAGCGCACAAACACCCCCACACTTGCGCCCATCCCTGTGCGCTTCGTGCATAGCGGCTGTAGCCCGATCCCACCCAACTGGCTACAGATCTGTATGCCGTAAGTATAGGAGAAAAGAGCGGTCACCGAAAAGTGAAAAGTTGATCCAAACTTGATCCAAAACAGACAATTATTTGGCAAACAAGTTTAGCGTCTCAGAGATGCTCAAACCTCCTCACAGAGAATTTAACGATGGAAAATGAGAAACAGGAGCATTGCATTGAAAAGCAGATAACAATATGTCATTATATAATTAGCATATTGTTATAAAAATGAGCTACAACGCGAAAGGATTCGCCCATGAACAAGTTGCAACGCATCCTTTTTACGATGGGAATAGTACCCGGTAAGCAGAACTACATCGTACTGGGAATCACAGTAGCCAGTTTTGGGCTGGCCCTCCTCTTTGGCTTGCTGGCCATTGCTTATAACGCCGCCCTCTGGCGCATCCTGTTTGTGCTGGCATTGTTTATAGGATTAGTCTTAGTGCTGGGAGGTTCGTATCGCTTAATCGATTGGTCACTCTCCGATAAAAAAGGGCGCGCCCGGATCGAGAAGGAAGAAGCCTCAAAGCTGGTCAGTGGCTGGCTAGAGATCAATAAGCAGCCAGAGAAGAAAGAATAGCCTTGCTTTTTTATTAATTTAAAGAACGGCTATAAGATATTCTTCGGTGCAGGGGGAAGAGAACACACAGCGGGAGAAGATGCTTCATGGTTCTCCTATCCCCTATTGTTTTACTTGACTTGACTCATCAGCTTGGCTATAGTAGTTACAGGTAGAGCAATTCCCCCTTTCGAAGAAATAGAGCTATCGCTACCTGGTAATGGCCCGGATGTCCATGCAAAGGACACAGGTTATTGCGCTTACCAACACCTAGCAGCTAGCCGCATGACTCCAAAAAAAGCGGACGCGCACGTTCGTTCAATATAAGGGAGGAGATCCACGCTCTCCACCCGGCGAATATATGTTTAACCATCTCAAAGTTATATCAATCATAGATAAAAATCCTTCAATAGGTATTCGAAAAATAGAAGAGGGCAAACAAGAAGGCAAATGAAGAGAAATCTATAGGACATGAAACAATCACCTGAAAAAAGTGGCGCGGCAACAATTAAACTGCGCAGAGATTAATTTTATAAAGGAAGAGCTACTAAAATGGTTCAAGATGGTTCGCCACAAGAAAAACAACCTGCAGCAACAGGCACATATGATTCCTGCTTACCTCATTCAAAGACACACGCTCAGCAGCATGAAAGTTTTCGTGTGAGCGATCCTTTCTTTCACCAGATTATAAATAGCCTGGAAGATTACGCCATCTTTACCACGGACAAGGATGGATATATAAGTTCGTGGAATGCTAATGCAGAATATATTTTTGGTTATCTTGAAAATGAAATTATAGGCCAGAATGCAGCAATACTCTTTGATAGAGAGGACCAGCAAGAAAAAACGCTTGAGCAAGAGCTGCAGATCGCACTAAAAAATGGGAAAGAAAAAAGCGAACGCTGGCATGTGAGACACGATGGGAGCAGGTTCTGGGCCAGCGCGCTGGTATTTCCTCTCACGGACGAGGAGGGGAATGTACGCGGCTTTACCGGGATTGTCCGGGATTTAACTGAAAAAAAGAGGCATGAAGAAGAGCAAGAGGCTCTGCTGCAAGAGTTGAAGGCGGAAAAGCGCAAATTGGCTGATATCTTTGAGCGCGCACCCGCATTTATGGCCTTATTGCGTGGGAAAAACCATGTCTTTGAAATGGTAAACAAGGCCTACTACCAGCTGGTTGGACACCGCGATATTATCAACAAATCCGTCCTCGAAGCACTTCCAGAGGTCAAAGATCAAGGCTATATCGAGCTGCTAGATACTGTACTGGCCACCGGGCAACCGTTTATTGGAACCGAGATGAAAATTGACTTGCAACAGGTCCCGGATGGGCCTGTTGAAGAGCACTATTTGAACTTTGTCTACGAACCCTTGAAGGACGGAAAAAATAGTTGGACCGGTATCATCGCCCATGGCTACGATGTCACAGACCAGGTCGTGGCACGACAAAAAGTTGAGCAGCTTGCACTCCAGGTCGAGCAACAGGCGCAAGCATTTGATGTTACCCTCACCGCGCTTAAAGATTTTGTGTACACCTTTGATACATCGGGAAGATTTACCTACTCTAATAATTCACTACTAAATTTATTAGGCCTGACGCTGGATGAGATTATTGGGAAGACCTTCCACGAACTGCCATATCCAGAAGAGCTGGCAACGCTACTTCATACACAAATAAAACAGGTTGTGACTACAGGCGACATTGTCATCGATGAAGCATCCTATACCAGTCCAACGGGAATCATGGGATACTATGAGTATATCTTCGTGCCAATCTTCGATAACGATAAGAACGTTGTGCTCGTGGCTGGTTCGACACGCGATATTACCAGTCGTAAGCAATTTGAGAGCCAAAAAGACGACTTTATGGGCATTGTCAGCCATGAGCTAAAAACACCTGTTACCAGCATCAAAGCCTTTACCCAGGTGCTACAAAATCGCTTCGCGCGGGCCGGCGACGAAAAAGCAACGGTCCTGCTGGGTAAAATGGATGCACAAATAAATAAGTTGACCGCACTGATCGGCGATCTACTCGATGTGACGAAGATCGAGGGCGGAAAGCTGCAATTCAACGAAGATTTCTTTTCCTTTGATGAACTGGTTACGAACGTAGTTGAGGAGATACAGCGCACAACGAATAAACATAATATAGAAATACAAGGCAAGACCCAAAAAACTGTCCATGGCGATAAGGATCGCATAGAGCAAGTCATCATTAATTTCTTGACAAATGCTATTAAATATTCCCCCCACTCAGATACAATTATAGTTAAAAGCAGTTATGCGAATGAGCAGGTGACGCTGAGTGTGCAAGACTTCGGCGTGGGTATACCACCAGAAAGACTACAACAGGTTTTTGAGCGCTTCTATCGGGTAAGTGGGAACGAGACCATACCAGGCATTGGCCTTGGCTTATATATCTCCGCAGAAATTATCAGGCGACAAAAAGGATCAATCGGGGTAGAGAGTGAACCGGGGAAAGGATCTACTTTTTATTTTAGCTTACCTGCTTAGCAACAAAAAATAACATAGCAGCTAAATATATTTATACGGGAGTCAATAAACGATGAAGAAGAGAGTTTTAATCGCAGACGATGATACAGGTATTTTAGAAGCAATGCAAATGATACTCGAAGATGCAGGCTATGAGGTACTGACCACAAGAGATGGGCAAACGGTCCAGGACATGAAAGAGGATCTACCCGACCTACTCCTGCTGGATATCTGGATGTCTGGTATGGATGGGGCAGTCATTTGCCAGTATTTGAAAAGCCAGCATAGCACAAAGCATATCCCCATTATTTTATGTTCAGCCAATAAAGATACACAAAAACTAGCCAGAAGCAGTGGGGCCGATGATTTTATTGCTAAACCATTTGAAATGATGGATCTCGTCAATAAAGTAGAAAAATATATAAACTAAACTAAATATCAAACAGGGATAGTATGCGGCCTCCCCGGCGCCGGGGAGGCCGCATACTATCCCTGTTTTCCGCTGCTTTCGTTGTTAAGCCTGTGCTCCGGACGGTGTGAACGTCTGGACAACTTCATACATACCTGGCTCGAACGTAGCTATAGTTAGCGCCTCCTGAAGATACGGAAGAGGAGCGGGGTCCTGGCGCATAGCTTGATAATCTTCAGCGCTACGCCACTGAGCATACATCGTGACTTTTGTCCCGTCGATACTTCGATGGAGACGCGCCGCAACAAAGCCAGGCACGTAGCGCACGGAGACTTCCGTTGCACGGGTGAGTAACTCAACCAACCGTTGCTGATTTGCGGGCTCAACAGTGAAGACATTGATCAGTGTAACGACATTATTCTGCGTGGATTGCTGGGTCATGAGGTTCGTTCCTTTCCTTACAGTTTCATTCGGAGAGTGTCGAGCAGCGCCTGATGGTTTGCGGCCTGCTCGGCCTGGATCGAAGAGGCATCGAAACCAGCACAGCCTCAGCAAGACTGCGCCCAAAGCCACGTGAACTACCAGTAATCAACCAGACTTTCGACATGATATATATTCCCTTCCAGTATTAGAATAAACTAGAAACAAACCAATCGATCCTTAATATCAGGATTAGCTTAAGGCCAAAAACGCGCGGCAGGCACGCTGGCAACGGATCGCTTCCTACCCGGATCTTGTACGGTAGAATTGTATAATCGAAGGATGATTGGAACCAGGAGTGTGGTTATCATAGGTGTAGAAGTAACAGTTTAGCGGCACCATTGCGCCAGAAAGAAGAAGCAACTTATGATAGACGAGACGAAGAGGCGGGCACAACTCGCCGATTTTCTAAAGACCCGGCGTGCTCGTCTGCGTCCCGAGCAGTTGGGGCTACCCATAGTTGGCCGCAGGCGCACGCCTGGACTGAGGCGCGATGAGGTCGCGCAATTGGCAGGTATCGGCGTCTCCTGGTATACCTGGCTTGAGCAGGGCCGGGCAATCACGGTCTCAGACCAGGTACTCGAAAGCCTGAGCCGGGTCCTACAACTGGATGAAGCGGAGCGCCGCCACCTCTATATCCTGGCGCGCGACGTGATGCCGGTCCCGGCAGAGACCGACCAGCCACCCCATAGCATCCAGATGGTTCTGGATGCGCTCGGAAATAGTCCGGCCTATCTGCTGGACGCGCATTTGAATATAGTGGCCTGGAATGCCAGTGCTGCCCGCGTCTTCGGAGACTTCAGCCAACAGTCGGGCCGGGACCGCAATATCGTCTGGCAGATTTTCACCCATCCTGAGCAACATAAGCTCATGGTGCAATGGGAAACCGCAGCCCAGCGAGCCATCATGTCCTTTCGCGCGGTCAGCGATCAACATGCCGGAGAGCCCTGGTGTGAGCAATTGATCAGCGACCTGAAGCAGGCCAGCCCCGAATTTCGCCGCTGGTGGGCGCAACACGACATACAGTGGACCTGTGATCCGCATCATCAGAAGGAGCTCAACCATCCACGCGTTGGAAGCCTGCTGCTCTCCGGCACAACCCTGGTTGATCAGGATGCTCCAACCTTCAAGCTGGCCATCTTCACATCATGCACGCCAGATACCGAGGCCAAACTGGCAACCCTGGCGCAGACCGAGAGAGCCTACGCACAGGTCTATTGATACACAAAAGGTTTGTTTAGGGATTATTAGTAGTGGAGGAGAGTCCCTCGAGTTGCTCAAAGGCCTGGCGGAGCGCGGGTGGGATGGGGTGTGGGCGGCCGGTATGATAATTACACCAGACCAGCACCGAGCGGCCAGTGGCAAAGATGCGACTGTGATCAGTGCTATCACGGATCTCATGCTCCATCACAAAGCTGGTCCGTCCAATCTTCACGACCTTCACGCCCACCTCCGCACGATCCGTGCGCACCAGGGGCAACAAATAGGTGCAGGTATTCTCCTTGACCAGCATGCCGTAGTGATAGCCGCGCGGCCCGGTCTTGATGCGGGGATTGTGCTGTTCGTCTGACTCTTCCTGCACCGGCGTCTCATCCGCATGCCGCCACGACTGCAACTGATCAAAATAAAAGCTGCGCGCCTCTTCCAGATAGACAAAATAGACGGTATTATTCACATGGGCCAGGGGATCTAAATCGCGAAAACGGATCTGTACCGGATACCAGCAGTGATAGGTCTCAGAGGACATGGTTGCTACCTTCCTTTATCCAACGTCGCGCCCCTCTTTCCTCGGTCATATGGCGCGGGGGCGCAACGAAATTGTTCAGCATAAACCTATCATAATATATATGTCCGTCGATAGCCAATCTAGCGGCGACGCCGGAACTGCTAGCTGGCAGTTTTATTTCATCCCCAATAATTGCATTTCATACTGGAGCGTCTGGGTCAGCCCTTCTTTGAGGGGGCGTGGCTCGTAACCAAGGTCGCGCCTGGCTTTGGCGTTCGTGCCGATATAGGTGACACCGGCATTGACGCGCAGGTATTCAGAGCTGTAATCATCGGGCACAGGCACAATCTTTTCAACCACACCCATGACGGCGGCCAGCGCTTTCATGATGCCGGGCGAGACAACGGTACGGGGGGCAGGCACGCCAGTGATGATCTGGGCCATGTGCATGGCATCGACCAGCGAATGGGTTGGCCCGGCGATAATATAGCTCTCGCCGACCTTGCCCTGCTCCATGGCCAGAATATGGCCACGGGCGATATCTTCCACATGCGCCCAGGAAAAGGTCGTACCAGCCGGGATGAGCGGCAATTTACGTTGCAGGTACTGGATAAAGGTTGTGCGCACACTGCTGGTATCTTCCGGACCATAGATGACGCCCGGCATCACAATGGTGAGCGGCAAGCCAGCGGCAATCATAGGATCGGCAACTTCATAGTGGGCCACCCACTTGGTGCGATCATACTCACTCAGGGGTCGTCCGGTAAAGTGGTAGCTTTCATCGACCTCTTGTCCATGGGTATCAGAGTTGACGGCCAGCGTACTGGTATAGACGCCCTTCTTAATGCCAAGCTCCTGCATCAGCTCCAGCACATTGCGAGTGCCCTGGATATTGATTTTTTCGCCCGCGCTTTTGTCCTTGACGCCAATTTTGTACCAGCCCGCGATATGGAAGACACCGTCCGTACCGCGCATAGGCTCGCGCATACTCTCCTTGTCGGTCACATCCCCTGGAAAATGGCAACCCCGAGCCTGTCCAATTCCTGGGCCTTCGCAGGATTACGCACGACCGCGACCACCTCATGGCCCGCTGCCACAAGCTGGCGTACAACATGGCTACCCACGAAACCGGTGGCCCCGGTGACAAAGTATTTCATGTATTTCCCTTTCAGATTAACTAATGATGCTCAAATTTTTCCTGTATTTATCTATCGAAACGCTTTAAAACTGTTAAGCAGCGATACTATAAGCTGCGCGCCAGCTAGCGAGGAGGCTGCGCAACTTTTTCTAGTCCATATAACAAGGCTCGCATGGCGGTGGATAACTCGGCCGCAAAACGAACTTCGAACAAACGCAGGTCAGGTTGTTGCAGGGCCTGCTGCACAATGGGAGCGGGATCAGCCAGATGCCAGAAACCGATAACCATGGCATCACACTGCAACAAGACCTGCGCCCCCTGGCCGGTATGAAGAAACGGCAGACGCTGCTCCAGCAAGGCTCCGGTATGCTCAAAATGCTCTTTGAGCATATACTTGAAGCGTAGCGCCTCATCGAGATTAATGTTGCGCTCCAAAATCGTGTGCAAGATGGCCAGCAGCCGCGTCAGACCAGGACGAGACTCAAGCTGCTCGCACAGCAGCGCGCTGATCTGCGGAATAGGCTCCTGATCCTGCAACGCGACCAATCCAGCATCGACGGCGGCAAACCAGGATGCCAGTTGCTGCTCCAGCAACGCCAGGAAGAGCGCCTCTTTCGTCTTGAAATATAGAAAAATGGTGCCCTTGGCCAGTCCGGCCGCCTCCGCCACCCCTGCAATCGTCACATCCTCATAGGATGTTGTCTGGAACAATTGCCAGGCAGTAGCCAGGATAGCCTGGCGACGCTCCTCCTTCTGTCCATCATGCACCGCACGTCTTCTAATACTCGGCTTCTCCATCACTTATCCCTCCATCCAGGTGTCCAATCGTCATAATTAATGACCCTGGGTCAATTATGTACTGACCAAGGGTCATTTGTCAAGAGGAAAGCCAGACAAAAATTCCGTTGCACGCATCACTTGCATAGATTGTACATCAGCACTTGAACTTCACCATGTTTCAAGGTATCTTAGATGAATGACAGGACAAATCAAAGTCCTGACTGAATATAACTTATCATCCCGAGGAGACCCCTCCTAATAAGCACCAGGAACGGCTGCCTGATCGTGATCAGCGATCAGCGCCGCGTCACCTGAGTAGCCGCTACGAAAGGAAACAAACATGTCTGAACCGTTGGAAGAGTATAATCCCACGCAATACTATACCCAGGAGCAACTCGACTATTTGAGTAACCGACAAAGCCAGCTGGGATACGAACGGGTAACGCAAATCCTGGAGGAGTGGGAACAATTGCGCACACAGTTGCGGGCCGATCTAGAGCAAGGCCTTGCTCCCAGCGATGAGCGCGTGCGCCCGCTGGCAACAAAGCTAGTCGCCCTCAAAGCAGAGCTGGTGGGCGATCCAGCGGAATTCAGAGAGGATTTCGCGGTCATCCAGGAAAAGTCGCTCCAGGACCTCCTGGCCATCGATCCGGCCGAGGGCAAGTTGCTGGCCTATACCAACCAGGCCATGGAAGCTGCCAGCAAATAAGTTATTCCCTCTTTCGCGCCTTCGGCACCCATGAATTTTTTTATTATATTACCCAGGAAATTCTCTTCTGAGAATTTCCTGGGTAATATAATGCAGATCGAGCGTGACCACGCACATACGCGACGGGGATGGGTGTTGTGGATGCTCATAGCTTTTTCTCAGCTAAGATGTGGCGGAAACCCAGAGTTTCATAAATACCCTGTGGCCGCGCCTCCTGAGCCAACCTGGTGAAAACTTCCTTTTTGAATTGCGCAAGTACCGCTGGGGAGCCCTCATACCTTTTATTGAGTAACCAGGCAGCAAGAACAGCGATACACATAGGTTCGGCCCTCAGCGGCCGATTGCCGCCCTCCGCAGAGCGGCCCGGTATCCCAGCGATTGAGTACCTCGTCATATGACCCTTACCTCCACGTGGTGCCCAAATGCATGGTCCGCATTTGGGCACCGCGTGGGCCGAGGTCTCAGAAACAAGCAACGGCGATGCTCATAGGTTCGGCCCTCAGCGGCCGATTGCCGCCCTCCGCAGAGCCGGCGGCCCGGTATCCCAGCGATTGAGTACCTCGTCGTATAACCCCTACCTCCACGCGGTGCCAAAAGGTGGGTCCGTGTTTGGGCACCGCGTGGCGCGAGGTCTCAGAGACAAGCAACCGTATGGTGAAGAGACCGGGCCACCCTACCGGGGTGGCAATCGGGGTCAAGCCCCCGAACCTATGTGCATCGTCTTTCTTGTCGCTTTTTCGTACAGGAAAGGAAAAGGAGGAGCAGGCTCCAATCCCATATTTGAGCTCAAATTCTTCGTATCTCAACGATATGGGGCAAGACCCGCACGTACATGTCGTGTTTCTTTGGGCTTTTTCCTCATCCATGTCTGCTTTTTGTTTATCGGAGACTTTCACGAAATCCGTTTCTCCCACATTATTTGCATTCACGCAGAGAGAAGCTTCATCTTTCAGAAAATATCTGCTGACATTCCAGGCGCAGCAAGAAAAAACCATCATGACATATACCCAATCGATTGGTTCAGGAAAGATAGGATCAATAATAGCCACGGCCCTGGTTCCCCGCATTTGTCACAAGTGGAGAGAATGCTATACGGCAGCAGCTCATGAGCCTCAAGGCTCAAATGGAAGCTGAAATTCCAGTCAGTTCGTAATTTGCTGGCCTTTCTTGACTTTTTATTCCAGAATTTAGCTTAGGCATAGCAGGAGTGCAGGAGCGGACCCGCATGAAGATGTGTCTGCTTAAAGGGAAAGAAAGGGATGGTATGATAAAATTAGAGTTAAGATAAAAATCTTCGTATGTAGAGGACATTGAATTTATGGACACTTCTGCGCCAATCGGCGTTTTCGACTCAGGAATGGGTGGTTTAACCGTACTGCAAGCCATTCGCAAGGCACTTCCCCAGGAGCGTTTGCTCTATATAGCTGACTCAGCGCATGCACCCTACGGCGATAAGTCACTGGAGTATGTCCAGCAGCGTGCACACACGCTTACACGTTTCTTGCTCGAGCATGGCGCCAAGGCATTGGTGATTGCATCCAACACAACCACAGCAGCGGCGGCGGATCTTCTCCGCTCAACCTTTCCGGTACCGATTATCGCGGTAGAGCCAGCTTTGAAATTGGCGGTCGCCTCCACTAAGACGGGTGTTGTTGGTGTACTTGTCACGGTTGTGACTTCTCAAAGCGCACGCTTTGCGGCACTGCTTGAACGCTTCGGGCAAGATGTCAACGTGATCATCCAACCCGCTCCGGGGCTGGTCGAGCAGATTGAGGCTGGCGAGCTCATAAGTTCACCAACGCGTGCCCTTGTCGAGCGCTATGTAAGGCCACTACTGTCTGCGGGCGCCGACACCATCGTTCTCGGCTCCACGCATTATCCTCATCTACGCCCACTCATTTCAGAGATAGCCGGACCAGAAGTGACGCTGATCGATACAGGAGAAGCAGTGGCATCTCAGTTGCGTCGCGTACTTGAGGCTCATGAATTGTTAAACAAAGAGCCGGTACGTGGTAGCGAGCAATTCTGGACGAGCAGCGATACGCAACATGCACAGCAAATTATCTCTCTGTTATGGGGTACCTCGGTTGACGTGCAACAACTACCCGGCGCCTTCCTCTAAAAAATTGGCCATGAAATGAGCGCAACAAGAACAACGATCTGTACGTGCGGAGCTTGAACCCGCTTTTAACCCCTCCGCTCGAAAAGCAACAATAAAATCGATTTGCAGCTATTTTATTTGGCGCAAAGAATTATTATTTCCTCTTTTCATGCAGAAAAGATTAAGCAGGGACAAGCCCCGCACGTACAATTCTCTTTTATTGTTGCTTTTTTCATGCAGGAAAAGATTAAGCGGGGACAAGCCCCGCACGTACAATTCTCTTTTATTGTTGCTTTTTTCATGCAGGAAAAGATTAAGCGGGGACAAGCCCCGCACGTACAATTCTCTTTTATTGTTGCTTTTTCGGGGGGCCAGGTGCCAGGTAGGGAGGGGTTCGCGGGCCTGGAGCCAGGCGGTTGGGATGGCGGTGGGGCCGGTGTAGGTGGCGACGATGCCACCTACCATGGCACAGGTTGTGTCCACGTCGCCGAGGGCGCTGGCGGTGAGCCAGAGGGCCTCCTGGTAGTCATTCAGGGATTCGCCTGCGCACCAGAGTACGAAGGGTACGGTGTCCTGGGACGAGATTTTGCTGCCGTTCCCGAGTTGATTGACCACGGCATCCAGGGCGATGTCCGCCGAGAAGTCGCGGGCCCAGCGGATTTTGCGGCGCACTTCGCTGGTCGGGATGTGTGGTAAGATCAGATCCAGAAATTCAGGGCGCTCTGGCAAGCGGCCGGATTGGCGTAGTTGCCAGGCATAGGCCGTTGCCAGCGCAACGGCGATGCTGCCAGCGATAGCTTCGGGATGGGTATGTGTCACCTCGGCCGCCAGAGTGGCCTGCTCGATCACGGCCTGCAGATCATCGGCAAAGTAGGCTCCGAGGGGCGCGATACGCATGGCTGCGCCGTTGCCAAATGAGCCCTGGCCAGCAAATTGTTGCGCCGTCGCCTCGCGCCAGGGATTACCGGCACGTATGGCACGCAACAAATAGTGCATCGAAGGACCGTAAGCGCGGGACCCTTCATAGTGCTCCGCAAAGCTCGCCGCCAGTTGATCCTGCTGAATAGAGCCATACTGGCGCAGGATAGAGACAAGCGAGAGCGCCATCTGCGTATCATCCGTATAGGGCCACGGCGACTCTAACAGGGTCCGATTCGCCAGGCGCTCAGCTGCCTGTTCCCGCTGCTTAAAAAACTGATCACCGAATGCATCGCCGACCGCCAATCCCTCCAATGCCACCAGCGCCCTGGCCAGGCGCGCCTCATGCTGGCCCGTATGCTCCATAAATCTCTCCAATCCATACAATCTCTTACAGCATATATTGTAGAGCATCACTACACGCCCATGCAAGCAAGGAAAAAAGCAACTAGAGATGCGCTTCCCATAGGCCTGGACCTTGTCCCCAATATATGTAATGCTCTAAAATGAAGATATTCGATTATATTTCGCTGTTCTGGAGCAGGAAGTGTTTGAAGGCGCGCGCAGTGGCTGAGAGATTTTTATCTTTGAGATGGACAAGGCGCCATTGTAGCATGATAGGGAAGCTCTCAGCATCAAGCATGACAAGCCGGTTGGTTTCCAGCTCGATATCGATGGCGACGCGCGAGATCAGGGCGATGCCGAGACCAGCGGCGACGCTTTGCTTGATAGCACTGTTGTTTCCCATCTGCATGCTCACCAGGAGCGGATAGCCAGCATTCTGGAAGGCCTGTTCAAGCGAGGTACGGGTGCCAGAGCCTGGTTCACGCAGCAGGAAGCGTTCGCGCGCCAGTTCGGCAAAGGGATGCGCACACAACCAGCCAGGCGATGGGTCGGTGGCGCGATCAAGACCAGTTCATTGGGGGCAAAGGGTGCCACAAAGACAGGCATCTCAGTAGGAATTTTGCCCATGATGACCATGTCCACGCGGTTCTGGCTCAGGTCATCAAGCAGGTAGCCACGATTCACCACTTCCAGCGTTATCTCGACATTGGGATAGAGCTGGCGGAACTTGCCCAGCACGCGCGGCACCACATACGTGCCCACCGTAGTATCCGCGCCCACGCGCAGATGGCCATAGTGAGGATTGCGCAACGTATCCATCGTCTCAATGGTCTCATCGATCAGCTCAAAAATCTTCTCGCTATAGCGATAAAGCTCCTCACCAGCGGGCGTCAGATGGGTCTTGTGCCCGATTTTATCGAAGAGCCGAACCCCTAACGAATCCTCCAATTGTCGTATCTGCGCTGAGACTGCTGGCTGGCTAAAGTGCAGTTCATCGGCGGCACGACTATAGCTGCAATGCTTGGCCACCACCTGGAACGTAGCCAGGCGATGTAAATTCATCTGGTGCATCGTCGCTTCCTCCTGACCGATTTCGATAAGTGTATTGTTATATAGCATATAGATGGTCTCTCAACTCTGTCAAGATCCATTATGCACCAGTTTCAACTCAAATGGCCTTGCATATTGCCACTTTTGCACAAGAATTCCATAGCTGAAACCCGTCGTATACGCCTTCTAGCTATTTTTGCGCATACATCACTAGCGCGTAAAGATGGGTTAAAATGGGATTGACATAAGCAAATGGTTATCAAATACTTCACGAAATTGAAAGCTTAAGTGTAGATTTACGGCAATTCTTAATGGTATCCTTTCTTCAGGGCACAGTAAATAGAGTCGAAGCTTTCTAAGGCAGACTTTTCTATTTGCGAGAAAGAATAGGAGATCAACATGAACGGTCATCAGGCAGACAATTTAACAAATGAGTGGGAAAGAGATGAACGTTGGCAGGGTGTAAAGCGCAATTATGGCGCTGAGGATGTGCTGCGCCTGCGCGGCTCATTACACATCGAGTACACGCTGGCGCGCCGTGGCGCCGAGCGTCTTTGGTCCTTATTGCAGTCTGAACCATATGTGGCGGCCCTGGGTGCGCTGACTGGCAACCAGGCGGTCCAGCAGGTAAAGGCTGGTTTACAGGCCATCTATTTAAGTGGCTGGCAGGTAGCAGCCGACGCCAACCAGGCGGGGCAGATGTATCCCGATCAGAGCCTGTATCCATCCAATAGCGTGCCGATGGTTGTGCGCAAGATCAACCAGGCGCTGCAGCGAGCCGACCAGATTCAGCACAGCGAGGGACGCGGCGACAAGATAGATTGGTTTGCACCGATCATTGCCGATGGCGAAGCTGGTTTCGGTGGTCCGCTGAACGTCTTTGAAATGACCAAGGCGATGATCGAGGCTGGTGCAGCCGGCGTACACTTTGAGGACCAGCTGGCCTCCGAGAAAAAGTGCGGCCACATGGGCGGCAAGGTCTTGATCCCGACCCAGACAGCCATAAAGCATCTGAGCGCCGCCCGGCTGGCCGCCGACATCATGAATGTCCCCACCATTTTAATTGCCCGCACTGATGCCAACGCAGCACAGTTGATCACTTCAGATATCGATCCCGCTGATCAACCCTTCCTGACCGGTGAGCGCACACCCGAGGGCTTCTATCGTATCCACTCAGGACTCGACACCGCCATTGCCCGTGGGCTGGCATATGCCCCCTATTGCGACCTGATCTGGTGCGAGACCTCCGAAATCTGCAGGAGGCACAGCGCTTCGCAGACACCATTCACGAGCGCTATCCCGGCAAGCTCCTGGCTTATAATTGCTCGCCTTCATTCAATTGGCGCCAGAAACTGGACGAAGCAACCATCAGTACCTTCCAGCAGCAGCTCGGGAAGATGGGCTACAAGTTCCAGTTTATTACGCTGGCCGGCTTCCACGCCCTCAATTACAGCATGTTCAAGCTGGCTCGTGAATATGCTGAACAGGGCATGAGCGCTTACTCCAGCCTGCAGCAGGCAGAGTTCGGTCTGGAACAATATGGTTATAGCGCCACCAAGCACCAGCGCGAGGTCGGCACCGGCTACTTCGATGAAGTAACACAGGTCATTGCGGCCGGCCAATCCTCAACCACCGCAATGGCAGGCTCAACCGAGGAAGCACAGTTCTAAACAAGCAATAGTTCAGGAAACACAGAGAGATTGATGGACTTCTGAAAGGATGCACAGGCTATGATCGATGAAAAGGCAAGCGTACAGACAGCACGACGAAGTGTGACAGCATCGGATATTCCGGTGACGATCCAGGGTACTATGACCGCAGCATATGAGGGCATACTCACACCAGGCGCCCTGGATTTTATCGCGCTGCTCTCTTCAACCTTCGAACCTGAACGCCAGGACCTGCTCCAACGACGCGTGCAGCGGCAGGCTGAGCTGGATGCTGGCAAGCAGCCAGATTTCCTTCCTGAGACCGCGCATATTCGCAACCGTGAATGGATCATCGCCCCCGTTCCCAGCGAGCTCTGGGATCGGCGGGTCGAGATCACCGGCCCGGTTGAGCGCAAGATGGTCATCAACGGACTAAATTCTGGCGCGCAGGTCTTTATGGCGGATTTCGAAGATGCCCACTCACCGACCTGGCATGGCACCATTCAGGGGCAAATCAATCTCTACGACGCGATCCGACGTACTATTAGCTATAGCGATGGCAAAACTGGCAAGCACTATACATTGAATCAGGAGACCGCGATCCTGTTCGTACGCCCTCGCGGCTGGCATCTGAACGAGAAACATGTACTGATCGATGGTAAACCGATCTCGGCCAGTATCTTTGACTTTGGACTCTACTTTTACCATAATGCCCACCAGCTGCTGGCCAACGGCAGCGGCCCATACTTTTATCTACCAAAACTGGAAAGCCATATGGAGGCGCGCCTGTGGAACGAGATCTTTATCTTTGCCCAGGAGCAGCTAGGGATTCCGCAAGGCACCATCAAAGCGACCGTGCTGATCGAGACCATCCTGGCCGCCTTTGAGATGGATGAGATACTCTATGAGCTGCGCGAACATTCGGCTGGCCTGAACTGTGGACGCTGGGACTATATCTTTAGCGCCATCAAGAAGTTCCGCCAGGTACCCGATTTTATCCTGCCGAATCGCGCCTGCATCACGATGCGCACACCATTTATGCGTGCCTACTCGCTCCTGACGATCAAGACCTGCCACCATCGACACGCGCACGCGATCGGCGGCATGGCGGCCCAGATTCCCAACAAAAGGGATGCGCAGGCCAACGAGGAGGCCATGGCCCGCGTCCAGGCGGACAAGCGGCGCGAGGCCGTCGATGGTCACGATGGTACCTGGGTCGCGCACCCCGGGCTGGTCGATATCGCCCGCAAAGAATTCGACGCCATCATGGGTGGTCCAAACCAGATCGAGCGCAAGCGCGAAGACGTCTATGTGTCGGCCGCCAACCTGCTCCAGATACCCGATGGCCGCATCACCGAGCAAGGGTTGCGCACCAACATCAGCGTCAGCCTGAGCTACCTCGAAGCCTGGCTACGCGGCTCCGGCTGCGTGCCCATCAACAACCTGATGGAAGACGCCGCTACCGTAGAGATCTCGCGCGCCCAACTCTGGCAATGGGTCCACCATCCAGACGGCGTACTCGACGACGGCCGCAAGGTCACCCGAGGCATGTTCCGCCAAATGCTAGACGAAGAGACCCAGACCCTCAAGAACACGCTCGGCGCCAACCAGTATGCCATCCGCCGCCTCGTCACCGCCGGAACCATCCTGGACAAACTGGTCTGCGACCCCAGTTCACCGACTTCCTGACCAGCGCCGCCTACCCCTACCTCGAATAGAAAACCACGACCACAACCAGTTCATCGTCTGAGCGGCCTGCGGGCCGCTTTTTCTTTTCGGCTTGAGAGATGTACGTCTCTTGTCGAACAAAGCACCAAGAAATACGATTCTCATAGGTTCGGCCCTCAGCGGCCGATTGCCGCCCCGGTAGGGCGGCCCGGTATCCTCATCACGCCGTTGCTTGTTTCTGAGACCTCGGCCCACGCGGTGCCCAAACGCATGGTCCGCTTTTGGGCACCGCGTGGAGGTAGGGTTATACGACGAGGTACTCAATCGCTGGGATACCGGGCCGCCGGCTCTGCGGAGGGCGGCAATCGGCCGCTGAGGGCCGAACCTATGAGCATCGCCGTTGCTTGTTTCTGAGACCTCGGCCCACGCGGTGCCCAAACGCGGACCATACATTTGGGCACCGCGTGGAGGTAGGGGTTATACGACGAGGTACTCAATCGCTGGGATACCGGGCCGCCGGCTCTGCGGAGGGCGGCAATCGGCCGCTGAGGGCCGAACCTATGCGCATCGCGTTGCTTGTTTCTGAGACCTCGGCCCACGCGGTGCCCAAACGCGGACCATACATTTGGGCACCGCGTGGAGGTAGGGGTTATACGACGAGGTACTCAATCGCTGGATACCGGGCCGCCGGCTCTGCGGAGGGCGGCAATCGGCCGCTGAGGGCCGAACCTATGCGCATCGCCGTTGCTTGTACATTTGAGATCGTCAAAATTTTATATTTTTTATTCTGTTGTCTGCTTGGATTGTTTTTTTTTGTTTGGCTTTGTAGGCGGCGGGATTGTTCAGGATATATGCTGTCTGCGCTTTAAAATCCGCTTCGCTCATGACAACATGATCATACGAGCGATATTGCCATATTTTACCGGGATAGTTGGCTCCTGTCTCATCTAAGTAACTAATCCATGCCCGGGCTACAATGGACTTATAGCTACCAATAATTTGTCGAGCACTCTTAGTATGCACAAATCCATCTTTAAGAATCAACATACAATGAAGATGATCATGCATCACCATTATTGTTCCAGGTACGATCCCATTAAAATGTTGCGGTAATTTTGCCCATTCTTCATATAAAATGGAACGCAACGCAGGAATGTTGAACAGAGCCTTGCGTTGATGCGTACAAATCGTGAAGGCATACGCTCCCGGTAGGTAATATTTATGTGCTGGCAGGCCTAACTGCTTTAACGGTTTAAATGATTTGCGACGAGGCTTTTTTTGTTTGCTCAAAGTTTCTCCTCCAATTTATATAACTTCTCTAGTTATATGGATACCGGATAACTTTGAAAAAACGGAAACGAGGGCGGAACATGGCCTCGCCCTTCCCATCCTGCTCGGAAAAGCAATGTAAAACGCATCTCATCATTCGTGCGGCCTGCGGGCCGCTTTTTTTGCATGTTATGAGGCTGGCGCTAAGATTAGAGGCAGGTGCACCATCTGAAAATAAAGTAGGAAGATACTTGTAAGAAGGTCGATATTTATGCTAAACTCGTCACAGAAAAGTCGGAGCACAACAACACATCTCTAACAAGTTGATGGAAGGAGCGATGGTTTGGCATTTGCCGCTGGCTTATTGGTGAAACGGGTCTGCTCAAAGGCCATCCTCCCCTGACGTAAAAATCCCTACTCCCGTACGTTTATCCAGTTAAGTCGAGAGCAAGCAAAGCAAGGAAAAGCTGAAACGGATGACAGGATAGCAAAGGAGCATAATTTGGATCAGCAAACGTACATCATCAATTTTGATAACGTCTCAGGTGCAGAAGCAAACATTTATGCCAGCGAATTAAGGGACGTTCTCCTCGATACTTCCTCGGATATCGAGGTAGAGCGCAGACGGGATAATCCTCACACACAAGATTTTGGGGCGACATTGGTGCTCATCCTGGGCACACCCGCCATACTCGCGACGGCCAAAGCAGTAGGGACTGGCTCACCCTTCATCGGAAAACCGGCATTACTATCAAGACAGCCGACGGTGAAATCGTTGCCACAAACCTCACCAGTAAAGATGCGCTAAAATTAGCTGAACTGCTGGTCGCTAAAAAGTGAGGTGGAGATAGCATGCCACAGATAAGTCCATCTCCACAAACGACCCTGGTTATCCTGCTTGGAGCAAGCCAGTGGCCACGCTTTCCTGAACTTCAAAGCTCAAAAGCATTCACGAATTCGGCCAGCCAGTTGAAAAAGTACTTGCTCAACCCGCGCCAATTCGGGCTTTCAGCGGAGAATTTATTAGATCTCTTTGATGTAGACCAGAGCGCGGATGATATTGATAGCGCTATTGGTGACTTCCTTGATCAAAGGATAAAGGCACTGAAAAGCTCAGGGAGTGCGGCCAGAGACCTGCTCGTTTACTATGTTGGTCATGGGGATTTGTTGGCTTTCAAGCTGAATATTACCTGGCGATCCGCCGCACCCGCAGCGATAGCCCGCGAGCTTCCAGTATAGGCATAGCGTCGTTAGCCGATACCCTGAAAGAAAAAGCGCGACGGCTGAGACGCATTCTGATTCTAGACTGCTGTTTTGCTGCCGCCGCCTTCCACTCATTTCAGTCCGCGCCCGGTCAGGTGGCCTTCCAACAGACGGTTGACGCCTTCAAGGAGGCAAGCCAGGGAACGGGATATCCCCAGAGAGGAACTACGCTGTGGTGTTCCTCGGGACCCAAGGTTCCTTCACTGATTTCACAAGACGGCAGCCATACGATATTCACGGAGGCGCTACTAAAGGTCCTCACGACCGGCAATCCGCACCAGGCGAACAAATCCTATTTGTCCCTGCGTGACCTGAATATGCTGGCCACAGACCTGCTGGCCGATTCATCGAATGCGCCCCGGCCCCATCTGCATTCTCCTGATCAGAGCGAAGGAGACATTGCGGATATCCCCTTTTTCCCAATGTCGCGCTTCAGAACAATGGGCAGCCGGGCAATAAACCACTCCCGATAACGGCTAATCCGGCAAATAGACCTGATCCTTTGCATCAGGTAGCGGCTAACGCGGTGAATAGACCCGATCCCTGGCAAATGCCCGCACAGCCCGCCCTCTGGTATCAGCCAGGAGGGCTGGCTGCCCCCGAGGAACTGGCTAAGCTTTTCACAAAAAAGCTTGCGCCCAATAATCCACGTGCTTCAAATGAAGTTAGCCTGGCATATATTTTGGAAAAGGAGTCGCTGCCAGCTACTGGTAGTAGCCAGGTTATACACGTCTTATTGGAAGCCAAACCAGCCGCATTCCTGGCAGGAATTCGGGCACCTCTCAACATAGCCGTGGTGATTGACCGCTCCGGCACAATGAGAGGAGCCAAAATAAGAAATATCAGGGAAGCCGCGAAAAAGATCGTTGATTACCTGGAACCATCTGATTATATCTCTGTAGTTAATTTTGATGATACGGCACAAGTAATTATCCCTTCGATGCCTTGTAATGACAAACCGGGCATGAAAGCTGCCATTGATCCCATTCGGGATGGGGTGGCTCAAGCATGTCGTCGGGTATGATTCGTGGACTGGGCGAACTGCACCGCTGGAATATCCCCAACGCGGTCAGCCGCATGGTCTTGATCACCGATGGGCTCACCCACAAGGATGCTGATCGCTGTCGCCAATTAGCACGCGATGCAGCGGCGGCTGGCATCTCTATCATTACGCTGGGTGTTGGGTCAGATTGGGATGAGAGCCTGTTAAACGATATCAGCCAGCTAAGCGGCGGTCCACCTGCCCAACGTATCCAATCGCCTGAAGATGCGGTAGAATTCTTCAATCAGCAGGTAAAAAACAACATAGCAACCGTGGTGCATAACACAGTGCTGACCTTGCGTTCGCCCGCAGGTATCACGTTTCGCAAGGCTGTGAAGGCCCTGCCCAATATCCAGAATATTGATCCGGCAGCACTGTCGGAATACCCGGTAGTAATCCCACTGGGGAACTGGCAACAAGATACGGTGAACTATGTACTGCTTGAGCTGATGGTCAACCCATCCTCTGCCGGTCACTCCCGTATTATTCAGGCTGATCTGGCTTATGATATACCCGTTGCAGGTACCTTTGATGCACATCTAAGAGAGGATATCAACATAGACTACACCGCCGGACCCAATCAGGGAACGCAGATAAACGCCCCGGTAAGAAATCCAGTCACAACCATAAGCAAAGATGCCAATCCAGGCGTTATATGCAACCAGTGTGGTTACCGAAATCGTCCCGGCGCAAAATTTTGTAAACAGGATGGGCAACCTCTTGTACCCGGATCTTCAATTCCGATCCAGGCCAGACCGATCCAGGCCAGACCAGTGCAGTCGGGATCATCTCTACGGCAAACACCTATTCAGGCCAGACCAGTGCAGTCGGGATCATCTCCACAAGCGCAGCCTACTATACGAGCCCGTCCAGTGACAACCAATAGTCATACGAGTGGTCAGCAAGCGGTGTACGATGAAGGTCTACAACTGCTCAAGGACAAGAATCATTCTGGCGCTATCGCCTACTTTAAGCTGGCGCAAAGTCAGGGAGATAACAGCTACACAGCGCTTTATTACCTGGGATATGCCTATCGCCAATATGGTGAATCGCTCAAAGAAAGTGATCAGTCGCTTTTTAAGCAGAACACGACGATGGCTGCCGAATACTTTGAGGAGGCATTGAAAGTTAAACAGGATGCTTCAGAGGCTGCCTTTCAACTCGGCCTGTGCTATCGTGATCTAGAACTGTCTGCGCAAGCCATCAATGCCTTCAGAAAGGCCCTGGTCCTGGCACCAAAGGATGAGGCCATTTATCATCAGCTTGGGCTGATTGCGCTGGAACGGCACGCCTATCGGGAGGCCGAGGCATTTCTGACGGATGGCTTGAAGCTCGACCCCGATCATGCCTTAATGCTGATGGCCCTGGGACAGGTATATTCTGAAACCAAACAGCTACCGGCGGCCATCAACATGTTGCGCCAGGCAACGCAACTCGATCCAAACATCTGGCGAGCATGGTATTATCTAGGCCAGGCCCATATGAAACTCAAGGAGTGGAAAATGGCCTTAAGTGCATTAGAACGGGCACGCCAGCTGAATGTAAGTGAGGTAGACATTTATATCGCAATGGCAACTACATATCTCAAATTGCATGAAAAACATAAAACACGCCAGATGTTAGACGAAGCATTAAAATACGACCCTGTTAACGCAGATGCCCTTAGGTTGCAAAGACAACTTTGATCACCCTGATATTGGGATCTTGTGTGTGTCGCAAGGTCCCACGCACCTCACTTAGCCACCAGACAAGCAATTGAGCACAACAAGAAACACGAATCGTACATGCAGGATTTGCTCCCGCTTTTGATCTTCACGCTCGAAAAGCAAAAAAATAAAGCCCCCTCCCCTTCTTTGAGCAACCATGCAACAAGAAAAGAGATGTCATAGGTTCGGGCCTCAGCGCCCGATTGCCCCACCGGTAGTGGGCCCGGTCTCTCGTCACCGACACCTCGACCCACGCGGTGCCCAAACACGGACCATGCGTTTGGGCACCGCGTGGGCAGAGGTGAATGCCACGAGGGACCGAGCGGCGAGGAGACCGGGTCGCCCTACCGGGGCGACAATCGGGTACAAGACCCGAACCTATGGACCCGAACCTATGAGCATCGTCTTTCTTGTGGCTTTTTCGTACACGTACAATTCGTTGTTATTGTGGCGCCCCGATGCATTTGCTTATTTTGAAATGAAATATATTGGAGAATGTCCCAGATTGTCGTCCGGGTAGGCACTTTTTGAATTCTATGAGGCTGGCCATTCTCTTCCATTCTTATTGTATCACCTCCTGTCTACTAGCACACTGCCTTTTTGGACGATTTTTTTTGGCATTCTTTCCCCTATACTCAAGCGGAAACGATGCCACTCTGGCGCACCCGCGATGGCGGCAAGCGAGCAATCTGTTCTATATAGAGGAGGGAAACGTATGAGTTCATTTGTGCTTGGTTTTCAGGATATTGACAGAACAAAACTCATGGTTGTGGGGGGAAAGGCGCGAACCTGGGGGAACTTTCCAGGATCGAAGGAATACGCGTACCAGATGGCTTTTGTATTTCCACTGAAGCCTTTAAAAGAATCATTGGGGAAACGTCGTCGATTAACGAATTACTTGATCAGTTAGCGCTTCTAAAAGTGGAAGACCGGGATAAAATCAGTGAACTTAGCGGTGAGCTTCGCAGGGTCATCGAAGGGGTAGCCATCCCTCAAGACATTCGTGAAGAGATCGCCCGCCACCTCGCCAGGCTTGATGAAAAAAATGCCTACGCAGTACGATCCAGCGCAACTGCAGAGGATTTACCGACGGCTTCCTTTGCGGGCCAGCAGGATACGTATTTGAACATTATCGGAAAGGAGGCAATCCTCAAGCATATCAGCAAGTGCTGGGCATCGCTCTTTACCGAGAGGGCAGTAATTTACCGCCTGCAAAACGGCTTCGACCACCGGAAAGTCCTCCTGTCTGTGGTTGTTCAGAAGATGGTCTTCCCGCAGGCGGCAGGAATTTTGTTCACTGCCGATCCCGTCACTTCTAATAGAAAAGTGGTATCTATTGATGCAAGCTTCGGACTTGGTGAGGCCCTGGTCTCCGGCCTGGTGAATGCGGATAGCTATAAAGTGCGTGACGGCAAGGTTATCGAGAAGAAGATAGCAACCAAAAAATTGGCTATCTATGCTTTAAAAGATGGCGGTACGAAAGAACAGGAGATTGAGCCTGAGAGGCAGCATAGGCAAGCGCTGACGGATGAGCAGATTTTGCAGCTTGAGCGCATAGGTAGAAAGATCGAAGAACATTTCGGTTGCCCCCGGGACATCGAATGGTGTCTGGTTGATGATACATTTTCTATTGTCCAGAGCCGACCTATCACTACTTTATATCCCATTCCCGATGCCAATGACCAGGAAAATCACGTGTATATATCTGTCGGTCATCAACAAATGATGACGGACGCCATGAAACCATTGGGAATCTCTTTCTGGCAGCTAACGGCTGCACGCCCCATGTTTACAGCTGGGGGAAGGTTGTTTGTTGATATTACACAGGATCTAGCTTCACCAGCCAGAAGAGCAATTATAGTAGATGTCCTGGGAAAAGATCCGCTTATAAAAGACGCACTCATGACTATCTTAGGGCGGGGAGATTTTATCAAATCGCAACCAGATGATAAGCAGGGACAAATTCCCGGTAAAAGCAATCAAGGTTCGTCGCTTGCGAATTATAAAACACTCAACGAATACGATCCGGCAATCGTTTCTGGTTTGATCAAGCGTAGTGAAACATCGATAGAAGAACTAAAACAAAACATCCAAACGAAATCAGAATCGGATCTGATTGATTTTATTATGGAAGACATTCAGCAATTAAAGAAGAGCTTATCTGATCCGCAAAGTTTTGGCGTGTTTATGACTGCTATGAATGCTTCATCATGGATCAATGAAAAAATGATGGAGTGGTTAGGTGAAAAAAACGTGGCAGACACGCTTTCTCAATCTGTACCCAACAATATCACTTCGGAAATGGGTTTGGCGCTGTTGGATGTTGCAGATGTGATTCGCCCTTATCCAGAAGTAATTGAGTACTTGCAGCATGCAAAAGATGACAACTTTCTGGATGAGCTGGTCCAGTTTAATGGTGGACAGGAAAGCCGGGACACCATCCAGGCTTATCTCAACAAATACGGAATGCGCTGTGCCGGGGAAATCGATATAACGAGACCTCGTTGGAGCGAAAAACCAACTGCTCTTGTCCCCCTGATTCTCAGTAACATCAAAAACTTTGAACCCGGTGAAAGCAAGCGGAGATTTGAGCAAGGGCGACAGAAAGCATTGAAAAAAGAACAAGAGTTATTGGATCGATTGAGGCAACTACCGGATGGCGAACAAAAAGCCAAAGAGACAAAACGCATGATCAGTCTGATCCGGAATTTCATCGGGTATCGTGAATATCCAAAATATGGCATGATTAATCGCTACTTCGTTTATAAGCAGGCTTTACTGAAAGAAGCCGAACAACTGGTACAAGCCAACGTTCTTCATAAAAAAGAAGATATCTACTATCTTACTTTTCATGAACTTCGTGAAGTCGTACGCACAAAGAAACTGGATGACCAGATCATCAGCAAACGGAAGAACGAGTACACATTCTATGAAAAACTCACGCCCCCACGTGTTCTCACGTCTGATGGGGAAATCATTGCAGGTGAGTACAAACGAGAACATCTCCCTGCCGAAGCTCTTGTAGGTCTCCCTGTTTCTTCCGGCGTTATAGAGGGACGAGCACGTGTCATCTTACACATGGAAGAGGCCGATCTAGAAGAGGGAGATATATTAGTCACCTCATTTACTGACCCCAGCTGGACACCATTGTTTGTATCCATAAAAGGCCTGGTCACCGAAGTTGGTGGACTGATGACCCATGGAGCAGTTATCGCACGTGAATATGGCTTACCAGCTGTTGTCGGAGTAGAAAATGCCACCAGGCTGATCAATGACGGACAGAGAATCCGCGTTAATGGCACGGAAGGCTATATAGAAATCCTGTGAAGTGGGGAAAAGGAACTTATGGGTCAAACGACAACCTGCTCATGATCCTATCCTCATCAACATATGAGTGTCTGGAGATTCTGGGTTTCATCTGGTATGCTTGAGAAATAAGGTTATTGATACGTTCAGGCTAGCATGGAGGCAAGCAGATGGTTGGTAAGCGCCAGATTACGACAATGTGTCCGATGAATTGTACGCCAACTCAGTGTGGCATGAGGATTGAGGTTGAGGATAATAAGCTGATCTCACTCAAGGGCGATGCGCAAAATCCGGATAGTCGCGGTTTCCTGTGTATTCGGGGACGGGCCACGCCGGAGATTTTTGATAATCCGAAACGACTGCTGCGGCCGCTGCGCCGCGTGGGTGAGCGTGGTGAGAATCGTTGGGAGCCGTGCTCATGGGATGAGGCGTACGAGCAGATCGTAGCAGCGATCCAGCAGACACAGCCCGAGCGGGTGGGGCTCTGGCGCGGCCACGGCACCGGGACGACAGGCCCGACTGGCAATACGTTGATTACACGCTTCGGTATGCTGGGCGGCTATCAGCAGTGGGTGAGCGCGATTATCTGCTGGGCGATGGGCGGCTATGGATTGGGCCTGACCGGGGCGCTACAGACCAATACCAAGGAGGACATGGCGGCCAACTCGCGTACCATCCTGTTGTGGGGTGCTACCCTGGCCAGCCAGCCCGATCTCGCGCCGCACCTGGTGGCGGCCCGCAAGCGCGGCGCGCACATTATCCAAATTGATACGCGCCGAACCGAGGCCTCAAGCCACGCCGACGAGGTGATCCTGCTACCTCCCGGTAGCGATGCCGCGCTGGCCCTGGCGCTGGCACACGTGATTGTGCAAGAAGGGCTGCATGATCAGACCTTCATCGACGAGCATACGCTCGGCTTTGAGCAGTTCGCCGCCCATCTGCAGCAGTACACGCCGGAGTGGGCCAGCACGATCACGAGGATTGAGCCGGAACGCATTCGAGAGTTGGCACGCCGCTACGCCACCCAGACGCCCGCAGTGATCGTGCTGGGCGGTAGCTCGATCTTTAAGCACCAGCATGGCTGGGAGCCGGCCCGCGCCATCCCTTGCCTGCCAGCGCTTACCGGACAGCTGGGCATCGCCGGCGGCGGCATGGGGCAGCGCCACGGTGCCGCCCCCGAAAGCGTCGGCTACGCCAATGTGCTGGCGGATATCACCCAGAAAATGCCCGCGGCAGACGCGATCCCCAGCCATATGCCAAGCATCACCGAAGCCCTGACCAACGGCCAGCTGGATGTACTGCTCTTGCTCGGCAGCAACATGCTCTCATCCTATGCCGATAGCAACGAGCTCGCACGCGGGCTGGACAAAACCCGGCTGATCGTCTCCTATGACCTCTTCATGAACGAGAGCGCCCGGCGCTACGCCGACCTGGTCCTGCCGGCCACCGCCTGGCTGGAAGATATCGGGTTGAAGCAAACGGCCACCCATATCTACCTGATGGAGCGCGCCCTCATCCCCGAAGGCGAGTGCCGCTCCCTGATCACCATCCTGCGCCAGCTAGCCGAGAGGCTCGACATCGCCAACTTCTTCCCCTGGCAGGATGAAGAAGCGTATGTCAACGCCCTGCTGGCCGCTCAGAAAACGCCAGACGGCCAGGCCCTGACGGTAGAGGAGATGCGCCGCCGTGGAGGCTACTGGCCGAAGAACGGGCTCTCCCACATCGCTTATCAGGAGTACAAGTTCCACACCCCATCCCATAAAATCGAGTTCTGGAGCGAGCGCGCGCGGCAGGCCGGGCTAGCGCCCTTGCCCACATACACAGCGCCAGCGGGCGAGCAGTATCCCCTGCGCTTCAGCCAGGGACGCACGCTCACGGCCTTCCACTCTTTCTTCGACGAAGGGCAGGCCCTACCCACGCTGGCCCGCGCCAATCCCTGGCCCGAACTATGGATACATCCCGAGGACGCCAGGAAACGCCAGATCGAGAATGGAGCCGCCATCGTTATCAGCAACCAGCGCGGCCAATTTGAGGCCAGAGCCCACGTCACCCCCGACATCATACCGGGCACGGTCTGGATGCGCGACGGCTGGTCCGGTATCAACCGCGTCACTAACGGAGCGCCAATCGTCCCCCTGCACGCCAACGACCTCGTGCCCAACATTCCCGGCGGCCAATCAGCCTTCGACGCCTGGGTCGAGGTAAGCGCAACGTGTGCCAGTATTCCCACCGCACATGATTAGCGCAGGGATCTGAACGCTGCGCGGATCTCGGTCGCAAAGAGCTCTGGCTCTTCCCAAGCTGCGAAGTGGCCGCCCTTGTTGACCTCATTGAAGTAGATGAGGTTGTGATACGCACGCTCAGCCCAGCTCCGCGGGGCACGATAGATCTCGCCGGGAAAGACCGTCACAGCAGCAGGAATGGAGATATTCACCGCGTTGAAATTGTTCGCGTTGTTCTCCCAGTAGAGTCGCGCCGACGAGGTCCCGGTGTTGGTGAGCCAGTAGAGCGTAATGTCGTCGAGCATCTCATCTTTAGTGAGAGATCGTTCGGGCTCACCGCCGCTGTAGGTCCAGTCCGCGAACTTGTCATAGAACCAAGCCGCCAGCCCGACTGGCGAATCCGCCAGACTGTAGCCCAGGGTCTGTGGACGTGTCACCATAATGTCCGCATAGCCGGAACCCCTCGTGTAGAGGGCATTCAGTTGTTCGAATGCGGCCTTCTCCTTTGCAGAAAGCCCGGACGGCGCTGGATCGCCACACTTGAGGACTTTCGCGATCTCCGGTGGGACGGTGGCGGGCATATTCACATGAATACCCAGCAGTCCCGGAGGAGCCTGACGCGCCAGCACGTCTGAGACGACCGAGCCCCAATCGCCGCCCTGAGACACATAGCGCGTGTATCCCAGACGTTGCATCAGTTCGTGCCAGGCGCGCGCCATGCGGTCAGGATTCCAGCCCGTTCCCTGCGGCTTGCCCGAAAAGCCATACCCCGGCATCGAGGGAATGACCAGATCGAAGGCATCCTCAGCGCGCCCTCCATAAGCGGGAGGATCAGTCAGCGGGCCAATGACCTTCAGCAGTTCAAGAATGGAACCCGGCCAGCCATGAGTAATGATCAATGGCAAGGCACCGGGATGAGGAGAGCGAATGTGCAGGAAGTGAATGTCGAGCCCGTCGATCTTCGTCAGAAATTGGGGCAGGGCATTGAGCCGTGCTTCCACCTTGCGCCAGTTGTAGTCAGTGCCCCAGTAGCGGACGAGTTCCCGGATCTTCGCAAGCTGGGCACCCTGAGATCGATCTGTAACCGTCTCGGGGTCAGGCCAGCGTGTAGCTAACACGCGTCGGCGCAGGTCAGCAAGGGCCCCTTCGGGAATGTTGATATGGAAGGGGCGAATGGCGGCCTCAGCGCTCATAACGGGAGGGGCGGCCCTCCTGACATCTTTGCATCCTTTACTTCAGTAAAGGCCTGGAAAAGAGCAGCCAAGGATGTTGCGGCTGCCGCTCCACCAAGATGGCGGAAGAGGGTTCTCCGGTTCATGGACGAAATGCTCGGAGAGAACTCAACATCTTTTTGGGGCGGACGAAAAAAAAGAATGGATTGGTCATTCACTAAAAATACGCCTTTTGTCTGAGAAAAGAGACAACCGGTAAATGACCTGAAGGGTGAGCAGCTTTAGTTCTCAGGATCTAGCTCACTTTTGATGATTCAGCCCGCTTGATTTCTGTAAGAGGATGATGATTCAGAAATTTCCCTTCGTTTTCCAAGAGAGATCAGGAAACGTGCCACTCCTCAACCAGCGCTTATTATTTTTACTTTTTCGGGCAGGAAAGCATAAAAGCGGGGACAAGCCCCGCACGTATAGATCTTTATTATTGCTGCTTTGGTTTCAGGGAGTTGGGTTTTAGAAGGGTTTCTGGCCGCTTACGATGAAGCCAACCGCACCGGCGAAGAAGTGTTGTTCTTCTTCGGCCTGCTTCAGAGCGCTCCAGAAGCGGGTGAGGTCATCGGTTGAGAGCGAGCCGCTGTCCTGGGCACGCTGCAGGAGGCCGCGAAAGACCAGTTGGAAAAATGTGTAATCGAGCTGCATCATACGGCCATCGATCCTGATGTTATGAAGACCGGCCTCCTGGAAGAGGCGCGGCAACTGTCGTCCAAGCCAGGGGTGCTGCATCTGCTCGCAGGCCGCATGGACAATCTTGCGGACCAGGTGGCGGTCGGCTATATCGACAATGATTAGCTCCATATCACCATCAGCAACAACGATCTGGGCACCCGGCCGCGCGACACGTACCATTTCGGCCAGCCCCAGCGCGGGTTCGCTCAGATGACTGAGCACACGTGAGGCGCGGCAGCCATCAAAGCTTGCATCTTCAAAGGGAAGTTGAGTGGCATCGGCCCGCACATACTCTACAGGAAGCTGCGCCTGCTCAGCGCGGGCACGAGCCACCTGTAGCATCGTTTCGCTGTTATCGATACCGACCACGCGGCCATGCGGCCCGGCAGCCGGTATCAGCTCCTGAGTATCCTGACCGGTCCCACAGCCAACGTCCAGGACCGTCGTGCCAGCTGCCAGCGCCAGTCGCGCAATCATCTCTTGTTGGTAGAGCCGCGTCGCGTGTAGCGCGTGCGAAGTATCCATGAATTGAGAGAAAAACGTAGGATTGGTAGTTTGATCAACCGCATGAAACTGAGACACATCATTAACAGGTTTCTGCATAGTTCCGTCCTTTCGGAAGGAAGCATACAGCCTCATGTTACCTGAGAGTCAAGAGGGAAGCCAGCCATTCATCAAAAGAAGGGTCATCATGACAATGTATATGACGGAACACAATGCAAGCAGCACGGTAAGCGGTATATAGAAACGACTTTGTTGGATAAACCTGGCGCGGATTATGATAAAAAATCCAAGCATGGCAGAGACGATGCCAACAAGAAGCATCCATAGCGTATGCTTGAACAGAAAAGTCTCCAGCCAATACATCCCGATACCTACATATCCACCTGCTATAGCTGTAAGCAGAAGAGGCATCGGCTGCGTGAGTTTGCTATTGTTAAGGCTCATATAACTCCTATAATATTTTTTAAGTAGGCAGACGTTTATATTTATGTAACGATCTTTCTATTGTCTAAGTTACGAATAATAATGTTATTGGACAAAACTTGTATTTTCATGAAATGGTACAACATATACAAATATCCTTATTGTCATTAGTAAAATTTGGGGGAGCCAGGAGATGGGGTACCGTGCTAATTGCGTGATTATTGAGCAGGGAAGGGCGAAAATATATTATGCGGGTGGGCTGGCGACCATCATACCACGCTTGCTGTTCGAAGAGTTTGCCGACCAGTGGAGACACATTTCCCCATTCACCCTTATCAGAGGAGGAGTTGCACCAGATTCTTGCTGCCTTTTCTATATAGAAATAAAAGAGGTACATATTATGTCGAAACCTGGCGCAAAGAAAGCATTGCGACAACGCAGAAAACAACAACAAAAACAGCAACAGCATGCCCATCAAAAGCAACAGCGTGTCCAGCAAAAATCGAATCAAGTAGCCACAGCAATTCCACCCACATTTGATGGCGAGCAGGTAGGAGCGCCAACAACGGGAGCGAGCTGGCTGGGACAAAAGATCGCCGCCCTATTGCGGTTCCGCAAAGCTTGAGTCCTGACGGCTTTTTCCTGGGAACCCCGCATATCGTTGCGGGCTCGCAACGAGAAACGCGGCCGGCTCATTTATAAGTGTCTGGCAAACGGGGCACGAGCCTTAGAGGATGGGGCTCCATCCTCTAAGGTATGTGTCAGGGTCAATAGGTGTCTTCTTGGATGGCTTCGTAGAGCACGACGGCGGTGGCAACCGCGACGTTGAGTGAATCGCTGTTGCCACGCATCGGGATGCTGACCACGAGGTCGCAGGCCGCCTGCTGCTCCTGAGAGAGGCCCTGGCGCTCGCTACCCATGAGCAGAATGGCGGGTGACGGATAACCGACCTGGCGATAATGGACAGCGGCCGCATCCGAGGTGCCAATCACCGGATAGTGATGCAGGCGTTTCCAGTCCACAAAGTCCTGGAAAGAGGCCTTGACCAGGCGGCGCGACAAGATCGCCCCACGACTGGCGCGTAACGCGACCGGATCATATGGATCGGCGGCGTGATCCAGCAAAAACAGGCCACGGCAGCCAGTCGCGTCGCAGGTACGCAGGATAGTCCCCAGGTTACCAGGGTCCTGGATCGCCTCCAACGCCACCCAATAGTCGCCCGTTGAAAGTCGCAGCTCCTTGAGCGACTCCCAACGCTGGGGGATAACGGCGACAATGCCTTGCTGAGCATACTTGAGGGAGAGACACTCCAACACGTCGGCACTGACATACAGCCAGGGCAGTCCCTGTTGCTTGTACGCTTCGACCAGTTCCCAGGCCTGCTGGCTCTTCAACACGTCAGGGGCCACAATCAGCTGGCACACGCGGCCCGGCTGCTGCAAAGCCTCGATGACCTGGCACAGCCCTTCAATCAAGGCCAGGCCAGTGCGCTCGCGCTCAGGGCGCTTCAAAAGGGTACGCAGCTGTTTGATCTTGGGATTATTCCTGCTCGTAATGATGGTATCAGAAAAGAGAGCAAGCGTAGTATGTTGTTCTGTCAGAGTATGATGCTGATGCTGCTGTTTTGCCATGAGTTTGTCTGCTTTCCAGATGTATGTGAGACAACAAAATCAAAAGTCTCAGCCAACCTCTGAAAAAGGGAAAACATGTGTAAGCAATGGTAGAGGCGGCCAGGACATGAGGAGAGCCTGGCCCAGACACACCAAAGAGGGGAAGGGTAAAAAAGGCAAAACACTATACACCGATGCATGTCAAGCTACATCAGTAGAAGAAGAGAGAGATACTCTTCAAATTGAGATTTAGCCTCCTTGCGAGCCTGAACCAAGCGCTTACAAGGAGGCAGGGACATTATCCCTGATGATACGTAAATATGAAGAAATCATATGCAAAATGTACCATGCAGAGTAATCGGTGTCAATATGCAAATCCCAAAATTTAGCAGACCATGAGGTATACTCTAAAAAGATGAGATCGGCACAAAAGGGAACCTTGTAGACAAGAGACCAGGCATGCATAGCCCACTTCAAGCGGAGAAGGGACTTTCCAAAACACACCCTTAGATCTGTGCCTGGCCCCCATCGATGGCCAGTTCGATACCAGTAATAAAACTACTGTCATCCGACGCCAGGAACACAACAGCTTTCGCAATTTCGTCAGGCTCGCCCATACGTCCCAATGGAACGCTGGCCGCAGCACTTGCCTTGAACTGCTTACGCTCCTCTTCTGTCGTTACTAAGTCGTCAGAACCAGGGGTATTGGTTGGACCAGGACTGACGGCGTTAACGCGGATCTTACGGGCTTTCAGGTCCAGTATCCAACTGCGTGCGAATGAGCGGATCGCCGCATTAGATGCACTGTACACACTAAAGGCCTCTGTTCCTTTGTTCGCGGTGCTTGAAGCGGTCAGAATGATCGAACTACCATCCCGCAAGAGCGGGAGCGCCTTTTGCACCGTGAAGAGCAACCCTTTGACATTGATGTCGAATATTTTGTCGAAGTGAGCTTCGGAAATCTTCCCCAGGGGAACGAATTCCCCAACTCCGGCGTTTGCGAAAACGATATCTATGTGGCCATGTTGCTGCTGCACGGTGGCATACAGACGATCAAGATCTGCGAGGTTTGAGACATCTCCCTGAACCGCTGTCACGTTCTTGCCAATCTGCCGTACCGCAGCATCCAGTTCACTTTGACGGCGACCAGTGATGTAAACATAGGCGCCCTCTGCGACGAAGCGCTGAGCCGTGGCGAGGCCAATGCCACTGTTACCACCCGTGATGACGGCGACTTTTCCTTCAAGCTTATTCATGTGTTTTTCCTTTGTATGAAAGCGAGTATTGATTCAAAAACGCTTTACCATGTTCTATCGATACTCATAGAACAGACTGATGATGCTATATAAGAGAGCTAAAGAAACTCCTTGCTCGCTCTTTGCCGCGCAAATGTAACTATACTAGTTACATTTGCCAATAAAAAAAGAGTGGGTCTCCTCATATCTGAAGAACACCACAATTTAGTCAGGATCTAGAATACCAGGGTTCACTCTTGTTTGCGTAGCTTGAGAAGAAGGAGTCAATGTCTCAGCGAGAACGTCAGCCACAGTACTCTGAGCCAGCTGTCGCTTCATCGCAGCCTCTGTATCGCTGTAGAAACGTGTCAATGCTGGCTGGATGCCTTTTCCGATGACACATTTCTGGTTGGGAAGCGAATGGTGCAGTTCAAAAAGCGGCGATTGCTCAACTGCTTGATAGACCTCCAGCAGGGATATCTTTTCAGGAGGACGTGTCAATGTCCATCCAGAGCCTGTTCCACGTTGCACATTGACCAGATTGGCTTTGTGCAGCATTCCCAGAATCCGCCGGATAAAGACGGGATTCGTGTTGACACTTCCCGCTATTTGATCTGAGGTGATGCTATCCTGTTGTTGTGACGCAAGAGCAATCCAGGTTAAAGTGTGCAGCGCGATAGTAAAATGGCTATTAGGTCTCATATGTATGCTCTCCTCTTCTCATTGTAACCAGTATAGTTGCAATGAGAAGAATTGTCAAGTGGGTATAGCAAGAAAGCCCAAAGCTACGTAAGAGCGTGCTTTGGAAAGTGCCTTCCCGCTTGAAGTGAACAGGACTTATTATGTCAGAACGCCCTCGCGATGAGAATCGTTCGAGAGCTCCTGAACCTGTACGCTACCCTGGTGTTGTGTCATCTGCATCAATGGCTTGACCAGATCCATCGGTAGCGGGAAGATAATGGTTGAATTCTTCTCGATGGCGATTTCGGTCAGGGTTTGCAGATAACGTAGCTGTAAGGCGGCCGGTTCAGCTCCCAACACTTCAGCGGCACGCGCCAGCTGGGTCGAGGCCTGTAACTCACCCTGGGCATGGATCACTTTCGCGCGCTTCTCACGCTCTGCCTCGGCCTGCTTGGCCATGGCACGCTGCATTGAGATCGGCAACTCCAGATCCTTCACCTCGACGGCCGTTACCTTCACGCCCCAGCGCGAAGTATGCTCATCGATAATCACTTGCAGCTGATGATTAATCTTGCTGCGCTCCGTTAGCAGTTCATCCAGGTCCGATTGGCCCAGGACATTGCGTAAGGATGTTTGCCCGATCAGGGTGGTGGCCTGTTTAAAGTTCACCACATTGACGACGGCCGCCACTGGATCGACGACATTGAAGTAGAGGACCGCCGTTACTTTAAGCGTCACGTTATCGTGTGAGATGATCTCTTGCGGCGGCACGGTGTGCGTGACGATACGCAGATCGACGGTACGCATCTGTGAAATGAACGGTGGGACAAGAAAGAGGCCCGGCCCCCTGGCACCGATCAAGCGTCCCAGCACAAAGATTACGCCACGCTCATATTGCTGTACGATACGAATAGCCGAGAGGAAGAGAAATGCAATAACAAGGACGATAACGCCAAGTAGAGCCCATACCAGTAGACCCATGGCAAGCCTCCTTATGGCTTTAGGAGCACCAGCCGCAATAGAAATGAGGTAAAGCTATGCAGATAAAGCTATATACAACAGTGTACATGACAGATAAAGCATTGTCAACAAAAACAGGTATGGTATTTAATTTATGAGATTATACTAGCAAATTATCAGGTTTAAAGCAATATCGTCTGACAATCTAACACTCTTTACTTCATTTTATTATAATGGTTTAGCTATAAATGATTACGTCAAAAAATAATGTCGACACCGCATAACTTGATATTTATTACGCGTCACCAACAGATAGTGTATACTTAAAGAGTCGCATAGAACTTCCTATGAGTCTGACAGCGTAGGCCAAAAACATGCATGCTTTTCCTGAGCTAGCGGAAGAGGTAACTGGACTGCTGCTAAGGATTCATTTGATCGAGGTAAAATAAAACCATGGGTGATCCCATCACACAGATGCGACTTACCATACGCCTGGAGAGGTACCTGAGCGACTATGCGAAAAAGAAGGTCCAGAAAGATGCCCCCTACCGAGAAGAATGGGATAGAGCCTGGCACGTGGCCGAGATGGCTCGTGCGAACAATGATCTCACCCCGGTAGTGCTTGATGATGTGAGATTAGCGTTGAATAAGCTATAACTGTGCTAGCCCAACGATGCGTATCGATTCGGGGATAAGCCTCGAACCGATACGCATCGTTGTTATTCTAATTTTTCGAGCAGGAACGGAAAAAGCGGGGGCAAGCCCCGCACGTACACTTTGGGCGATCTATGAGGTGGCACTGGTGTAGCGGCGCAGGCCGCGTTGCCAGGTAAGGTGGGTAAGTAGGATGGCCAGGAGGCCTAAAGCGAGACCGAGGAGGAGGGTGAGGGGTTGGGGCCACGGGTGAGGGACTGGGTGGGGAAGGTGGAGACAAAAGCTATAGGAATAACGGAGATCAGGAGGAGGCGCAGGGGCTGGCGGTAGATATCGATGGGGTAGCGCCCAAACTGCCAGGCAGCGGAGTAGAGGACATCTAGCTCGATAGAGGGGGTCCAGAAGGCCAGGCAGGCGAGCAGGACACGGGAGGCCCAGGTGAGGGTACAGCCGACCGCGAGCAATAGGAACCAGCTAAGCCAGCTCCAGAGGGTGGGGACGATATGGATCTGGTTGAGGCCGACGAAAATGACGATCAGGCCCAGCAGAACCTGGGAGAGCGCTAGCGGGGCACAGCTACCCAGGCTGGCCATGAAGAGGCTGGAGATCGGCCGCAAGAGAAGATGGTCGAAGCGGCCATCTTTGATCTGGCCACCAAACCAGCTCAGATTTGGCTCGATGCAGGCAGCCAGGAAACCGCTCACCAGTTGAAAGGTGCCAAGCAGGATGATGGCCTCCCCCTCGCTCCAACCAGCCAGCGCGTGCGTCTGGGTATAGATCAGGCTCAGGGCGATCCAGCCAGAGCCGATCCCGATCAAGGTCATCAAGATCTGGAACAGGAAGTTAGCACGAAAAGTCAGCTCACGGCGCAGGGAGAGCGAGAAGATCAAAGCAAAGATTCTTAGGATACGCATGGTTTTACCCTCCAATCGCGGTATAGCGACGCACACCAGCCTGCCAGGCCAGCATAACCCCGGCTAGAAAGAGAATAATCCAGAGCAGCTGCCAGCCATAGCCGAGCAGCAATGCTGGCGGCGCGAGATGCTCGCTGACGATCTCGGCCGGAAAACCAAGCATGGCGCGGAATGGTAGCGCCTCCCCCCAAAGACGCAGATTGGAGGGGAAAAGCGGGATCGGGACCGCAGAGCCACCCAGCAGAAAGAGCAGCGTCTCACCAAAGCCAGCCACGCCGTGCGCCTGCTCGGTCCAGAAAGCCGAGAGCGAGAGGAGATAGGTAAACAAAAAGCGCAAGATGGCCGCCAGTAAGAGTGCCGGTAGGGCGAACAGGATGTCCGTGAGGGCAAAGTGGGCGTGGGTAATGAGCTCCAGCAGCAGGATCAGGGGCAGGCCGATCATGATATGCCAGAAACGCAGAGCGATGTTGGCACCTAGCGGTCCCAGCACCACCGGCTGCGGTTTGAGCAGGTCATGACTCAGTTCGCCGGCATAGATACCATTGGAGAAGGTATGCTGCTCATACGAGACGGTCAGGAGCTGGCTCACCAGCAAAGCGATGTAGTAGGTCGAGATGGTCGAACTGCCAGGCAGGGCGACGGTCCAGATCGCCAGGCCCAGCAGGGGCGCGACAGCCTGATTAATAACCATCGTAAGCAGGAAAGAGCGCCAGGCCAGCCACTGCAGGATCTGCCGCCAGGTAGCCATCAGCAACAAACGGAGCAAGCGCTTCATAGCACACCCTCCCGGTAGATCTGGTCGATCACACTCTCCAGCGGCGGCTCCTCTACCGATAGATCGGAGACCTCCAATTCGGCGAGCAGGCGGGCCGTCAGCCCGGGCACCTGCTCACGCGGGAGGCGCAACACAGCCGTAGCTCCATTCAACTCAACTAGCTCGCCGTAGCTCTGCCAATCATGGTTGTGGCTATCAGAAATCGTCACCCGTAGAAGCTTGGTGGGAGACAGCCGGGCCGTGAGCCCGTTCAGGTCGCCATCGTATTTGATGATACCTTTGTCAATCAGGATAATGCGGTTACAGAGGGTCTCCACGTCCACCATGTAGTGGCTGGTCAGCAGGACCGTCGCACCGGTGCGGCGGCAATAGCTGGCGATAAAACGGCGCATCATGCCAACGGCCATCACATCCAGACCCAGCGTCGGTTCATCCAGGAAGAGGACGCGAGGACGGTAGATCAAGGAGAGCGCCAGACCACAGCGCATCCGCTCACCCAGGCTCAGGGCACGCACCTGGCGGCCCAGCAGTTGCTCCAGGTCCAGCAGCTCGGTCAACTCGGCCAGGTTCTTCTGGAAATCCAGCACCGAAACATCATAGATCGTTTGCTGAAAGCGCAGCGAGTCCAACACCGTCAACTCGGTTGGGCCACCAATCGGCTGGCTGCCACGGATCAAGGCGATCGAGCGCAAAAAGGGCACCTCACGGCTCCAGGGCGTAAAGCCCTGCACACGCACCGTCCCACCACTGGGATGCAGGATGCCACTCAACATTTTCAGGGTTGTTGTCTTACCCGCCCCATTAGGGCCAATGAAGCCCACCAGCTCGCCAGGTTCGATGGAGAACGAGATGTCCTGTACCGCCTGCACCTCACGATAGCGGCGCCGAAACAACGAGCCCAATGCCGCCTGTAAGCCAGCCTCACGCACAGGAACTTTATAGCGCATGGAAAGATGATTGACAGCAATTCCAGACATAGTAATGCCTCCCTCCACATTTCTGTAAGGTCTATTACACTCTTGCTTCAGGCATGCTTATACACATGCTATGCTGCCCGGGCCGGCCTTGCTTTATTGGCAACATCTAAACCATACAACACATATGCAAGTGTAGAGGGTTTAAAGCACTTTACCGCTCTGGGTTCTGCCTGACTGGCTCAATGGACGAATCAGGCAGAACCCAGAGCGATAAAACCCTCCATCTGATGTTGAAGGTTTTACCTGAAGGTAGCAGGGCGATTGACAGCTCCCTGAGGGATGCTTCCCTGGAAGACTTGCAGGATATTGTGGGCGGCCTCCAGCTCGATGGCCAGCCTGGCCTCGGCCACTGCGGTTCCCAGGTGAGGGGTAAAGAAGGTGTGGGCGACATCGGCCAGCAAGGCAGGCGGGACCTGCTGAGGGTGGTCTGGCAGCGCCCAATCCTCTAACTCAAAGACATCGGCAGCATAGCCTCCAAGCTGGCCAGTGGACAGGGCGGCCGCGACCGCCTGCTCATCCACAATCGAGCCGCGCCCAACATTGATCAAGAGCGCGCCTCGACACAGACGAGCCAGGCAGGCCGCATCAAAGAGGTGCCGCGTCTCACGGTTCAAGGGGAGCAAAGGAAAGATAATCTCACTGCCGGTCAGCAGCTCATCAAGGGTGGCATAGCGCACACCCAGACGCTCTTCTTGCTGCTCATCCAGGCGCACAGCATCGAAATAGAGCAGCTTAACATCAAAGCCTGCCAGCCGCCGTGCTAAGGCCCGGCCGACAGCTCCCAGGCCCAGGATACCCACGGCGCGCCCGGTCAGGCCGGTCCCGTATAGTTGTGGCCGCCAGCCATGATAGCTACCACTGCGCACAAGACGATCCCCCTCATGCAGGTGGCGGGTAAGGCCCAACAATAAGCCCACCGCCAGTTCAGCGGTCGGGACCGTCAACAGATCAGGAACAATCGTCAGCCAGACACCACGGCGCGTGCAGGCGGCGACATCAAAATTATCATAACCCTTGAGGGCACCCGCCACCACGCGCAGTTCAGGGCAGGCCGCCAGGAACGCCTCATCCACCCAATCCGGCATAAACGCCAGCAAGCCCTGGGCAGAGCGCGCCCGCGCCAATATCTCCGCCCGCGGCAACGTCTCAGCGCTCTGATTGGGCACCACAGTACAGAACTGCTCAAGCAACTGCAACACTTCAGGATGTACACGGTGGGTCACCACCACACTTGGCCTGGTCATTATTACTACCCGACTCATTTCTCATACATACTAAATATAATCTACTACTTGTTAGCATAACTCAAAACCGTACCTATGAACAGGCTGTGTTTGACATCGATAAATACTACGAGATACGCTGACAATCATCAGCGCAGACAATTTCTGTCGCAGAAGGATAGGCAAAGCGGTCGCTAAAGGCGCACCGGCAGGAGAAAGTTGATGAGAGAAGTAGCAACGTATCAAGAGGCAATCCAGCGCGTACAGGAGTTAACGCTGCACATTCGCGAGCTAGATACCTTGATGGAGCAGAAGATGAACCAGGCTCTGGAACAGGAGAGCCTGGGGGCTATTTCGCGGTCTTAAATCGTCGCGAGCAACTGGTCCGAGACCAACATGTGCTGATCGACCAGTGGAATGACGCCATGAATGATCTGCTACGCTTCCTGCCATCCTATACACCAGAAAGGCATTTACGGCCATCGATAGCCGGGATGTGAGCTCGACAAGCAAACCGCCGAGCCCACTGCTTTGTGATAGGGTAATTACATATATTATGAAAGCTTGCCCGAGGTACTGGCAGACTGTACAGTATCTGTATGTTCTTTTGAGCGACGGGAATCGGAGAAGAGCAACAGTATAAAGAGAAGGGCCACCCCGACAGAGATCGCCGCATCCGCTATATTAAATATATAGAACTTAAAGCCAATCTGCGGCAGGCGGAAATAGATAAAATCGACCACGTAACCGCCACGAATAAAGCGATCAAGGATATTGCCGGCCGCGCCACCCAGGATCAGGCCAAAGAGCACTTTGTAGACCAGCGGTCCCGTGCGGAACAGGCGCCAGTAGAATGAGATCAACACCACCAGCGCAATGACAATCAGCACACCCAGTAACACAGGATTGGTCAGGAGGCCCATGGCTGAATTCCAGTTCTGCACATAGTAGAGCGTCAAATAGTCACCCAGCACCGACACGCTGCGGCCACTATCAGGCGGGCTCAGGTGGGCCACGACCTGATTCTTGCTCCATTGGTCGAGTATAACTACACAAACGGCGCTAAGAATAGCTATTATGTGGGAGATCGCTTCATTTTTGGTCTTCATGGCATTCCATCCAGTTATCAAAATATACCTATCTTTTACCACAAGCATAGCTGAAAAGCAATCGAGTCCCCCACCCGGCTACATTGCTAAAACAGAGGATTAATCATTCTGCCGCTGCCAACCGCCATCAAGTAAAGAAACGGTGCCAGCCCCGGTGCCTGCAACCCGCACCGCATAAACGCAGCCTTCAGGCGCCTGCGTAATCTCATCCCATGTGATGTCAGGCAAGGGAATCTTCAGCCGCTTGATCCAGGCAGGCTGCTCGGGATCGGATCGCCTTAAACTAAGGTAGAGGAAGGAGACGGTTGGCGTACCATGCACATAGGGACCACGAAAACGAACCTTACCAGCCTTGTCGTCAGAAATAACGAGGACCTCAGTACTATAAGAAACAGAATCATTAGCGTGCAATTGCCCGGCGAGGAGTCCCTGCTGACGATCCTGCAGACCTGACACGGTCTGCTCATAATTGCAGCTACGTTCTAATGATTGTAAACACGTCAAATGTAAATGGACAACCCGGGTCTCATCCTGTTTTTTGACCATATAACAATTCCTTTTTATAGCTCATCCATCGCTATTTACGTTGTGGCAGCAGCGCTAATTTTCGAGGCAGGAGCAGGTTCATCCTGATAGCCTGCGTGAGTGCGATACGAAGGCGGCGATAGACACGCAATTGCTCCTCCACTGGCAAGTCAGGTGAAGGTAGGTCCTCAACGGACCAGAGTTGACGCCGACCGGCGTTAGGAATGAAGGGTCACTGATCAGCAGCCCCGCTACACAACACCACGCCTTCGTCCCAGGACAAGGCGAAGGATGGCTCGGTGGTCTGTGGTGAGCTCAGTAACGGCACAGCAGCTTCAGACAAAACCTGGCGCACCAGGTCAAGCTCCTGTGACGTGAAAGTGCCAGGGGCAATCCACACATCCCACAATTCCTCCTCCTGAGCCGTCAGCAGGCTGGCCGCCAGCAACGCCCGCACCGAACGCCGGGCGCATAAGAAGAAGAGACGCCTGCGTGCCTGTCTCATACTACCACCTGTTCCTTTGCCATTTATGGTTGTATCACATACAATAGAACATACATTCCACCCTGTCAAGACAAAGCATTCAGGAACACCCAAAACAGCTAAACAGTAACGTGTCAGGCACGATAAATCTGATCGACCTCTTTGAGCAGCTCTTTTGGCCACTGCCAGTCACAGATCGCTATGGCATCTGTGATGTGCTCGACCTTACTGGCCCCAGGATAGCGGAGGTCACGCGCGGCTGATTCAGAACCCAGGCCAGGGCGAATTGCGATAAACTGACGTTGTTTTTCTCGGCCAGGGTGCGATAGCTATCGACCAGGCCGAAGTTGCGCTCGGTGAAAAGGCGCTTGAGCAACACTTCGCCATGGGCGGCGCGGCTCTCGGGCGGCACGTCATCCATGTTTTTATATTTGCCGGACAACAGTCCACGCGCCAGCGGACTGTAAACCATGGTACCAACGCCTTCAGAGACACAAAACGGGAGCAACTCCTGCTCAATGTCCCTGTTGAGCAGGTTATATGGCGGCTGCACCGAGATATACTTCTCCAGATTCATCTTCTCACTGATCCCATGGGATTTGGCAATCTGCCAGGCGGCATAGTTGGAGCAGCCGATATAGCGCACCTTACCCTGGTGAACGAGGTCATCGAAGGCACGCAACGTCTCCTCAAGCGGCGTATGAGCATCAAAGAGGTGAGCCTGATAGAGATCAATATAATCGGTTTGCAAGCGGCGCAGCGACTGCTCCACCTCACGCATCACATGGACACGCGACAGGCCCGCCTCATTCTTGCCATGCCCCATCGGCAAACCCACCTTCGTAGCCAGCACCACTGCATCTCTTCTCCCCTTCAGAGACCGACCCAGAATCTCCTCCGCGGCGCCCGTACCATGGGGAAATTCGGTATCCTGCCCCTTTCCATAATAATCGGCGGTATCGATAAATGTAATGCCATGCTCGAAGGCCGCATCAACAATCAAGCGAGAAGTCAACTCATCGATCCAACGGCCAAAGGCCATCGTCCCTAAACACAGCACCGAGACATCCAGCCCCGTCCGTCCCAATGTCTTATAACGCATCGCTTCACTCCTCATTTCTTAGCAGACAATGCAAACAATAATAGAGATAGGAATATACTCAACATCATGGCCACCTACATTCATTATTAATACACGCCACATGCAAGTCAGAGAGAACACAGTGCTCATTTTAGAAAAGGTATCACCAGTCTAAAAAGTCTTATATATATTCCTTTGGCTATAAGAATGTCAATTGTCCCATAGGCCTGCTAGCAGATAGTTTTGCTATACATGGACAACTTATCCCTGTTTCTAGTAGTAGCAATTGATATGGAGCTTCCAAAGCAATAAATCATGCCACGACATTTTAAAACCAACAACGCACTGCTATCTCAATAAGTCAACTCATTCACCAAGAGACATCTTTTATTGCACAAACCAATTTGAATCTTTATTTATCTCTATGCACGTATAATAATCAAGCGATCAAATACTTATATATGTGGTTTAACTACTTAATTATCTTAGTCATCTTTATAAGGGAGATTACAAGTTATGGTAGACAACACTCTTGCAACTCGCCAACGTCCAAGAGGGGTAACTATCCTGGCAATACTTGAAGCCATCGGTGGTGTCTTAGAAGTCATCGGTGGCATCTTGCTGCTGAATGTCAACACAACCCTTGGCATAATCGGCATCGTACAAGGGATTATTAGTCTGGTGCTCGCCTGGGGACTGTGGACGTTAAAACCCTGGGCCTTCTGGGTGACGGCGGTATTGAGCGCCCTGACTGTCTTGTACGGCATTTACCTCCTGGTCACCGGCAATACTGCTTCCCTGGTGCAAACTATTATCGCTCTGGCAATTTTGATCTACCTGTTTGCTGACCGCCATGTACGTGCCGCGTTCCGCACCTGATTAATGTCTACCAGGTTTTACCATCATACAGAAATAAGGGAGGATATATTAAACATGCCTTCCCTTTTTTCTGTGGCATGAAAATCGGTTTCATGTTAAGTAGCTATGATAATGGTATAGATTTAAACGCTTGCTTTTACAAGTTGCGCAGAGGCTAAATCTTTTCGAACGGAACGATGCGACGCTTAAAGACGGCGGCAAACTTCTCAGCGTCATATGACTCAATGACGATCGCCGACGTATCTCTACGATAGCGCGTCACGATCATACTGCAGAGCTCCCAGCCATCCTGTCCATAGTGCCTGGTCGCATCTTCGATCTCACCTGGCTTAAAACCAACATGCAAATATTCCCATTGGTCCATTCAATATTACCTTTCAATGATATAACTAAATTCAAAACAATGTATGCATGAGCTAAAGACAGTATACATTACAATTTATGTTTTTATGTACATTAAAATTTTTTACGGCAAGAAGTAAATACCCAATCTTATTCAAAAACAGGCGAAAACGCCGTTGGAGCGCGGTTAGCGATGCTGCTAACCGCGCCCTGATACAATATTTTTTAAGGCGCGACCGGCAGTTTTCGGGCGCTGCTACGGATAAGCTGCCAGGTGGCCTGGGCATCGGCCAGCGCCTGGGAGCCATGATCGGGGCGCCGGACACACTGGCGCTGACAGGCCTCGGTCAGTCGCGGCCAGCGATATGATCCACATAGTGTCCAGGCTCGGCCCAATATTCGGCATAGGCAATCATGACACATTGCCAGACATAACTACGCATCTCAACCTGGCGCAGTTCGGCCGTCCTGCGCAAGATCTGTGAGTTGTAGACCGCGCCATAGCTGATGATCAACTTGTCGCGTAACACATCATCCAACTCGGCCCAGAGCTGCGCGAAACTTGCCAGCTCATGCGGATCTTCGAAGCCGCTGCCAGTCAGGCGGACGCGAAAAGGATTAAACACACGGTCATAGATCGCCTTGCCACCCGGGTCGACTACCGCGATAGCAACAGCCTCGGCCCGCCTGCCAGCTATCTCAGCACTTTCAGTATCCAACAACACCCAATCTGAACGGTCTAACAGCTTCTGACACCAGAACGGAAACGCCTCGGAAATACGCGCCACATATTGGGCAGCCATGCACTCAACCTCCCCTCTCTACACCACATCACATCAATAGCGTCCATAAATGCCGATGCTCGCCAGGTAGCGATCCTTTATCTCGTAGTAGAAGCCTAGCCGGACCGCGCAGGTGAGTTGCTCACGTAGCTCTTCGGAGGCGGCGCCAGTGAGCAGCAAGTGAGCATCCTCATCACACAGAAAGAGGTCCAGACGGCGAGCCTGGGCCACCAGCTCCTGGTCATCCAGAGGGATTGCCTGCACCAGTTTCGTGAGGCTGCCGTTATCAACCACCGATAAAGGCTCATCGAAGGTCGCAGGCGGATAAAGGGGCTGCCAATCTGGTAATTGATAGCCCTGAGATTGTGTATATCCTGGCACGAACTGAGGGGCGGCATCCCGCTCACGCAGACTCCGGGTATACTCCACCAGTTCTATGACCTGGTCACGCAAGTCGGCGAAGAATAGCGGCATCCCCTTTGGGCGCCCGGCGCTATCGCTGAGCCTGAATGGTACATGGCACAGCCTCGTGTAGGTCTCTTTCATCATTTCCGCGAAGTAGAGATCAGGATCGGGCAGGGTATACTGATCGTCTACAGTGTTGATCTGGAGCAGGTGCCGATAGAGGGTGGTAGCCAGGGTACGCGACGAGGGCGGGCCACGTCATGAAAGGCGCGGGCGATATGGCGCAGGGTCATCTTTGCCTCTATCCCAGCGGCTCGGCGCTGGCCGCCGGCTCTCAGCCAGCAAAGCGTCTATCCGCTGGCGTTCAGCCGTTTTTGGATCACGGCCACGCTTACGGTCAGGGACCGCGTACTCGCTGTTAGCTTCTGCAGCGATTTTCTGCTTGTTTGTCCGCTCAAAATCTTCTGTGGGGGCCTCAAGAAACTCTGGCTGCTCGCTTGCTGCCATAAAGCAAGGCTCACCGTCCATCCCGTATTCAGCTTGCTTGCTGGTTACACGTCTTTCCGGAACAGCTTCGACGTCATCCCAGGTGTCAGGACTGACATGTGACATAATTGACAGGTCAGAGACATCTTTTGCTTCTTGTGCATGCTCGTAATTCGAATTCGAAACGGGTAAAGTAATAATAATAATATTATTATTACTACCCGAATTCGAATTCGAAGCCGACGAAAAAGCAGCGGTTGTCATAGATGACATTTGAGCTGAATTGACAACATTGTCGGCCCACTCACAGCATGGACACATATGTCCCGTCCGGCATGGACACATATGTCCCGTCCGGCATGGACACATATGACACAAACCCGTCCGAGAATTGCAGCTCGTCGTATGGTTCCGCTACCATAGAGGGTTCAATTGAGGATGGGTCGATGGCAAATTGCTCATCCAGGCGCAACTGAGCATGCTCCTGGGCCAGGGCTGCGATACGGCGCAGAAATGGAGTACAGTCATAGTAGCAGTACCCGGTCCTGCGGCCAGCCATGTCAATGCAGTCGGTGATCTCCAGCAAACCACTACTCTTCATAGTCAGGAGATGGCGTCGGATCTGGCGTTCAGACAGGCAGAAGTGAGCAGCCACGTCCGCTATCGTGCAGCAGACTTCGGGCTGTATACTCTCCTTGACGAACATTATCCAGCGCACAAAGGCCATACCCCATTCGGTGATACTGGTCTGATGGTAAAACATCTCAGCCACCGCCAGGACGAGCAGGTCGTCGTCAACGATGCTGCATAGCAATCATGCCAGCAAAGTTCACGCTGTGACATTTTTCGACTCAGACCTTCCAGATCCTCAAAAGAGCAGATCAAGTTCATCACCGCCCCCTATCTGGTCGAATAAATCACATACTATTACTGGCAGTGACAGATCTTTCACTGATCGCGAAATACATTTCTTGACTGTCATAATTGACAATGGTATGCTCTTCATAAGGAACATCGTGTCAGCCGAGGGCCCGATTTCCAGATCATAATCCTCGTGCTGACACATCCTTCCTTTCTATCATGTATATGTTCGTCCCATCCTGGGCGAACAGGCCTATGCAAGCCAGCGCTGTCGTGGCATCGTTGCTTGTGCATAAATCGATCTAGCAAGCGCTGATATGCAATGCACATTAAAAACTAACAGAACATCATATAACCACAAAAGAGATGTGTGTAGTGTCTGGATAGTACTATCAGCATGGGTTCCAACATAAGAACCTGAGAGGAATAAGACTTTTTGCATCTCGTTGGCCCCCTGTTCGCAAGAACATGCTATGGCACTATCTGTCCTTTCTTTAACAAAGTTCGCCAACCTGGCGGCTCTAATAATCCAGGGCAAGCAGAGTGAAGAGAATCCTGTTAAATGGATCGTCATATTAAATGATCTGTCACACCTCCAACTCATGCCACGCCTTTCTCACGGCTTGATTCTAATGCAGGTTATAATACCATTATAGCGTCGAAAAAATCAATCATCTCTTTTGCTAAATTCTTAGATATTCATGCAAGGTTGCAAAAAATCCCTAAATTTAAGTAGTCGGGGTAAAAATTATCGGGATGAATATTGCTTGATAGTAAGGAAGCTTATTGCAAGGAGGAGATAAAAGCATGGAGAACCAACGCGCCGATAGCGCGCCACGAAACAGCCAGCAGCCTATGATGGCATCCAATCCTAATGCACCAGCGGACCGTGAACACTTTGTGCTGGGCCTGTTCTACCACAACCCCGACGATCCGCGTGGCATCGTACCCAGGAACAACGGCTATGGCTCGACCATCAATTTCGCCAATCACAAGCAGAGCCGACTCGTCATCTTCTCACTGCTGGCTGTGATTATTCCTGTGCTGCTGGCATTGATTGTGATTGCCCTCCTCCACCATTAATCAATCAATAATAACAATGGCAAAATGTAAAAAGATTTATGAAAAAGAAACTACGCAAAATAGTTGTTCAGGAGCTACTTTTCTGAAGGCTTTACTTTGATCGAAAAATCATGATATGCTTTCTAGAGAAACTGATGAATTAGCATAAAGGATCATGATATGCCGCTCTACGATTACATTCCCTATGTTGTCACAGCCGCTCAGGCGAACGCGCTGGGTCTGTAGCGGCATAGAAACCAACAAAGCGCATGTCCAGGTGGTACGGTAGCCTGCGTTAAGCTACCTGCTTTCTCTCCGCCACCTGCACCCCACCCACGCGTCTTCGCCACAGGGCACTTCTCGTTTAGCGAGTGCCTGCGGCTTTTTTGTACTGCCCGCCTGTAGCTACTCCACCATATGAGAAGTGCCCCCGCATGTTGTATGTATTGCACTTCCTGCTATGAAGAAAGGATCTACAGGTGTCTATAGTCTCTCAACCACCAGATACGCAACTGGCCAAAGATCATAAGCCAAAGGCGCTCTGGCGCAATCCGGGCTTCTTAATCTTGATTGGAGGACAGGGGATCTCGCTCACCGGAACCCAGATTACCCAGGTGACGCTGCCGCTGCTCCTGCTAGCCTTAACCAACTCACCGGCGATTGCTGGCCTGGTGACGGCCATCGGGTCGCTCTCACTACTGCTATTCTGCCTGCCAGCCGGTGCGCTGGTAGATCGCTGGGATCGCAAAAAGGTCATGATTATCTGTGATAGCGTAAGCACGCTTGGGCTGGCCAGCCTGGCTGTAGCCCTGCTGTTCAATCAGCTCACACTAGTCCACATCGCCCTGGTCGCCTTTTGCAATGAGTCCCTGGGCATCTTCTTCAGCCTGGCCAATACTTCGGCGCTGCCTGCGGTGGTCAATCGGAGACAGATTCCCCAGGCGCTGAGCATCAATGAGACCATCACATCCAGCGCCGCCACAGTAGGGCCCGCGCTGGGTCCGGTGCTCTTCAGCCTGGGCCGGGCCATTCCCTTCATCGCCGATGCCATCTCAACAGCACTCTCGGTCTGCTCACTCTTTTTCATCCGGACCCAATTTCAGCAGGAGCGCGAGGCCCCGCCCGGCGCGCTCTGGCACGACATCTGGGAAGGTATGAACTGGCTGTGGCAGCACAGGCTGATCCGCTTTCTGGCCCTGCTAACCTTTGGCTTGATGGCGCCCTGCTCTGGCTATCTGCTGATCATCGATGTGATGGCCCAACAGATGCATGCCAGCAACGCCGCTCTCAGCTTAATCCTGGCCAGTGGTGGCCTTGGCAGCATCGTCGGCGCACTGCTGGCGGGTCCCCTCTATCGCGCCTTTGGCCTGACCCACATGATTGTCGGCTCCGTCTGGGTGTGGGCGCTCAGCTGGTTGCTTTTCGCCTTGGCCCACAATCCATTTATGCTGGGCGTCGCCAACTCGCTCGGCTTTGTCATCGTGCCCATATACATGGTGCAACAGCTCAGCGTACGTACCGCGTTGACACCAGATCATCTGCGCGGACGCATCAACGCCGTCTTTCGCCTGATCGCCTTTGGCAGCCAGCCAATCGGCCTGGCCATCAACGGCCTGATGCTCCAGTATGCTGGCCCCTATGCGACCATCGCCCTGCTCTTCATCCCGCAGATCATTCTAGCCATCTGCGTCCTCTTCCAGATTAAATTCTTGCGCCAGATGGAAAAAACCCTCGCCGTCTGAGGACCAGGAATCTTTTGTGGATCATATAGAAAGACTTCCTTTCTATATGATCCACTATGATCTACGCTGCCCTTCACACGTGGAGGCGGTGAGGTTTCTGTGAGCTTTTTGGGAGTGGCTATCACCAAAAAATAAAGAAGGCTGTACATTGGTGCATTTCTACTGTACAATACATATATCACGATCGTCGTGCCGCTGATCTGCGGCTGACGGCCGAAACTGGTGGTTGTGCAAGTAGTAGATGAGGTGGAAAGATGTTCGATTCCTTCGGCTATGATCTCTTCTGGAGTTGCGTTGCCTTCATCCTCTTTAGCAGTTTGCTCATTAGCTTTATGCTGCTCCAGGCCAAAGGTAAGCCAGGAAAAATTGCCCCTTCAAATATTGAAGAAGATGCAGCTCTGGTACCCGCAGTAATGTTCTCCATCTGGGGCAAACATGTCTCGACATACCTCTCGTATTGTATAATGATGTTTATTATCCATCATCCCAAATATAAACATCACTGTGAGGTACGGTATGATCGCGATCCAATTGCCATCTGGTCCCGACACGCTCCTGGTTGCGGCTGATTTCCCGCAGGTTGCCGCGCCAATCATCTTCAATCATTGGATTGAACCCACATTGCTCCGGCGCTGGTGGCCCCAGGAAGCGGAGGTCCAGCCAGAGCCAGGAGGAAACTATCACCTGAGCTGGCCCCAGATGGGCTGGCACCTGCGCGGCCACTATACGGCCTTTGAGCCGGGCCAGCTCCTGGCCTTCAGCTGGCAATGGGATCACACGCCGGAGGATGGTGAAAAAATCGTACAGGTACGCTTTGAGCCCATGGAAACAGATGGGACGCGCCTGCTCTTGAGCCACGGCCCGTATACGGACACGCCCCAGGACCAAAAGCTGCGCATCGAAGACCATCTGGCAGGCTGGATCTACTTCTTGCCCCGGCTGCAAAAGCTCCTGGATGTAAAAAGATATCGAGTTGTTAAGAATTATGGGATGTCAAATACAGATCCGTTTGAGGTGCGTGCGGGAGAAAGTTTTGAGGTGAGTGGGAAGGTTGATGCGTGGGATGGCAATAGCGATTGGATCTGGATATGGTGTACGGACCCACGGGGGAAAAGTGGTTGGGTTTCTAAAAATATGATCGATTTTCATGCGGACGGTAAAACGGGAAGCGCTCGCTCCGCCTATACGGCACGGGAACTCACGGTCTCTGTCGGCAATGAGCTTATGGGCGATCAAGCAGACAGTGGCTGGCTGTGGTGTACCAATCGGCAAGGGGAGAACGGCTGGGTCCCTTTAGCTCACCTTAGCTTGCTTACTTAGCTATGCCGCGAGTTCCTTCGGCCAGGGATACTCTGTAATTGATCAGGATAATAGCTTTTCGATCTGTGAGCAGTGCTCCCCTTCGTGTGAGGCGAGGTCGCGCACAATGCTCAGTAGGGTCTGGGTGCCGTAGGTTTCATGGTGTCCGAAACGCTGCCAGTCTTCAAAAAACAGCTGGCGTAGTACGGTCACGATTTCGATACGGCGCAGGGTGAAAAGGGTCAAAGACTGATGAATATCACGGTTAACGTAGCGGGCGGCGTCGGCCCAGCTGCGCTCGTTGAAATCGACCAGCGGGGCACCCTGGCGGGCCAGCAACATATAGATGCGGGTAGTAACGATATCATCTACGGCCCGCATATGGGCGAATATCTCCTGCACAGACCACTCGCCAGGAGCAGGCCGACGCATCAGTTGCGCTGGAGCCTTCCCGTTTATCGCATGCACCAGGCGCTCCGGAATAGCTGCCATATGCTGAACCAGCGCCACAACCTCTTCCTGATTATCAAATGCCATTGCAAAGTTCCTTTTTCAATCAATCTCTATATACAAATCTGCCCGGGACCAATAATCCATTATAGCAGGACACGTAGATATATCTATTTATAGCATATATAGGAGTTGAACGCGCGTAGATCCACATTTCTTTCCATGGACAATAGAGGCGAGGCGGTAGAAGAGACCACCAGATTATCAGGCCAGGAGCCCGCGCTCTTGCAGGACATCAAAGATCAGCTGGTCAACAGGCGAACAGAGTTCTTTATCTTTATATGTCAGCCATACAAATTCGTCAATCTCGGAGGCGGCCTCGATCTCACCTTGAAACTCGGCGGTGTAGCAGGTCATTTTGATGGGCAGGCCATGGACCTGGCCATGGGCTTGCGCCTCAAACTGCCCAAAAAATTGGAGCGTCTCCGGCTGTAGATCGACACTCAGCTCTTCTTTAATTTCACGCAACAGGGCCGCCTGGTCGCTCTCACCCAGCTCGCGTTTACCGCCAGGGAAGTAATAGGTGTCTTTGCCCTTCGAGCGGGTACTTAAAATGTGTTGATCAACCAGGTAAATCCAGGCTAGCTTATCAATATACTGCATAAAACAACCTCCTCCGCACTACCGACCGGTGTTTACGGATGGACAACCTTAGCGTTGGCATGGCAACGCTCAAAAGTAATCAAAGAGATACAATAAAACAACATAGCATCTCTTTCCAGGGAAAGATTAAAGCACAAGCATAAAAATGTCAAATATCGGCTACTATATACGGTACTTCCTAGTACAGGTTCAAACAAGCTCTGGTTAAAGAGAACAAAACCTATTAGAATGGGGAACGAAAGCTCTTCTATCTATCAGAGGCTTGAGTCCAGCCAAGCAGGAATGGATACAAGCTAGATTGCGCTCATCAAATGCCTTTAATCTGCGCCGACCGCGTCCGCGTTATTGGGAGAGGTGGTGTGGATGACCGCACCACCTCCGCAATCCACTCCAAATCGGTCAGGCCTCCTTTGAATGGCTGGATACCCTGTGCCTGTAAGTGGGCGGCTCCCGTCTAGGAGCACACCAATCCGAACCTGCTCTTGCTCCTCAGCGGCCGGGGATGACTCCCAGATACTGGAAGAGGCCGTAGAAATCTTCGAGATGCCAGGTATAGACAATCTTCCCATCCTCGATGTGATGGAAGTCACACGTTCGCATCTTAAAGGGAGAATCGGCTGGGGAATTTTGGGAGGCAGGCTTTTGCAAGTTGCTGCGCACGGTCGAATGCACTGCGACTTTGTTGCTTGCAACCAGGATCTCGTCATTGGTGACATGATAGTCGGGAATGTTCTGTCGGAATTCGAGGACCTTCGCTTTGAAGCCCTCAATGCCTGGTTGCTGTCCTGGTGAGAGAGGATCGTCGATCCAGCCTGGAGCCAGAATGCGATCATAGATACCAACATCGCCTGTATTAAAAGGGAGATAGAACTGGCGAACTAGATCCTCGTAGTCCTGTATACTGGAAGAAATGTTAGCTGTGTTCATGAATGAAGCCTTCCTTGTTGTTATATCGTTCAATGACAGAATTCCGATCTAAGATCAGAAAACAATAAAAAGAACTATACGTCTGGAAACTCTTTCCAGGCAACGAGCAGATGGCGGATCGTGCGCAGCAGAATCTGCCTGGCACGAGCCCGGCCCTGAGCGATCCGTCCATCCATTGCCAGGATGGTCAGTCCGTGAACCACCCCCCAGAGGGCGTCCACGGCATCGTCTGGGTAGGGCAAATTCGTGTTGGTTGCTTCGGCCCAACTCATGACGTTCTCGCGCATCAAAGCAAAGGTCTGTTTTGCCTCTGGAGGAGTCTCCGGTTGTCCAAAGACCACTCCTTGCAAGCCATGCATCACCTGATAGAGCTCTGGCGAAGTAAAAGCAAAGTTCCAGTATGCATCACTGATAGCCAGCAGCCGTTCCTCCGGGTTTGCCGTGCTCTCAGCAGCTTGTTGCATCGTCTGGCACATACGCTCGTATCCATAATGCAGTAGAGCAAGAAGAATTGCCTGCTTGTTCTCAAAGTATTCGTAGATCGTCGGCTGGCTATACTCAATGCGCTCAGCTACCTTGCGGGTAGTGACGGCCTGCCAGCCTTCCTCTGCGGCAATAGCCTGCGCAGCCGAGAGAATGCTCTGGCGAATTTCCTGCCGTTCCCGCTCTCGCCGTTGCTTGCTTCCCATGGTGCTATCATCTTTCATTGAATTATTTTCTATCATCTATCGGAATTATAACTGATGATAGGCATTTTTTCAAGCGGAAAAGAGGGGAAATCGAGGAGAGACGGAAAACTGTGCAAATACTCGCACTGCACAAGAGATTTATTGAGCCTCCACTAGTCCTGGAGGCCAGCGTTGCCGGGATGTGAGATACTAACAGAGCAGAAGAAAGAAAGGAATCATGATTGATGGACCTGCAAGCATGCATTGAAGCCGAGCTGGAACGCTGGCACAATCCCTATCCCCTGCAACAGATTTTTCAGACTGCCGAGCCACAGACGGTGGTTGAGCTAATCAATACTTTTTGTAAACGTGAGCTGGGCAGCAGCATCGCCAGCACCGTCTTTTACGAGGTCAGCATCGGAGTAGTTTGTGGGCTACAACTGCAGGATGGAAGAAAAATCGTCCTCAAGTTGCTCGGCCCGGGTGAATCGATTGAGCGCCTGCGCGCTGTGGTACGCGTGCAGCGCTACCTGCTAGAGCAGGGCTATCCCTGCACCCATCCTATCTGTGAACCATCCGAGCTGGCCAATGGGATCACTATGGTGGAGGAACTGGATGCGGAGGGCGAGTTCCACGATGCCCATCAACCTGAATGGCGCCAAAAAATGGCCGCGCTCCTGGCCTGGCAGCTACACCTATTGCGCCAGCCTGAGCGCATCGCAGGCATCGACCTCAAGCTCTTCGATCATCGCCTACCGCCTGGCGTCCTCTGGGGCAAACCACACAGCAACATTTTTGACTTTGAGGCCACGAGCCGGGGCGCAGAATGGATCGATGAACTGGCACGCCCGGCCCGAGCAATCCTGGACCATGGAGCCGGCGAGCTGGTGCTGGGCCACATCGATTGGAGCACCAAGCACATTCGCTATATCGGCGAGCAGGCACATGTGATCTATGACTGGGATAGCCTGCAACTCGACAAGGAGCCGGCCCTGGTCGGACATGCCGCCATGACCTTTACCTATATCCCATTCATGCCCGGGGTGGCTGACTCGCCGACCCATGAGGAGACACTGGCGTTTATCGCGGATTATGAGGCGGCCCGTGGCAAACCATTCAACCAGGATGAGCGGCGCACACTCGCGGCCACCATGACCGTCACAATGGCCTATGGAGCACGCTGCGAGCATAGCCTGGCCCCGATGAGCGTGAATACCCCGCTGGCAGTCGCCGCGCCATCCTGGCTCGCTACGGGGGTAATTTTCTAGCAATTTAGCCAGCAAGCGAGTTAGAAAGGCTTGAGCAAAGTGCATCAAAACGTCCGTCCGCGCACTGCCGCCGCGGTGTTGCGCCACAACAATACTGAGATCCTGCTCGTCCAGCACCTCTGGAGCAATGGAAACACCTCCTGGCTCCTACCCGGTGGTGGCTATTGCCCGGCGAACAGCCTTGCGCGAACTGCTTCAAGATACTGGGCCCGATAATGCGTATTCTACTTTTCTTCTAACTGCTGCTATTTTACAACAAAATATAGAATGGCAAACTTTACATGTCGCATACTTGTTATGTACAATAGTTTAGGTATTACCATTTTATTTAAGGATCGAAATGCACTAAGGAGGATATATACTTGATCTGGCAACGTCTCTCTCCTATCTGGAAAACTTGTATAGAGGACGCCTGGGCGGCCTATTGTCATAATTCGCTGCCACATGGAGCTGTGGTTACAGATGCCGAGGGCAATATCGTCGCCCATGGCCGCAACCGTATCCGTGAGCAAGCAAGCGAAGGGAAACAGATCTCAGGCAACCGCATCGCTCATGCAGAGCTCAACGCACTGCTTGAGTTGGACTGGCGCAATGTCAATGTGTACGGCTGCAAGCTCTACTCGATCATCGAGCCCTGCCCGATGTGTACCGGAGCTGTTCGCATGGCCCATATGAAAGAGATCACCTATGCCGTGCGCGACGGCGGCGCGGCGGCACCACTTTGATCGATAAAACACCCTTTTTCAAGGATGGTGATATCCACATCACGGGTCCCGAGGATGCCGAGCTGGAAGCCGTACTGCTAGGCCTGCAGGTAGAAGCCACTTTGAGCCAGAAACATCCCAATCCCGAAGCCTGGATCGACCTGCTGACCAGCGAGCTGCCACTGGGTAAAACACTCGGCTACACCCTCTACGAAACGGGTAAGGTGCCACAGTGGAAGGATGAAGGCAAGGACGCAGCCTTTGTCATCGATCAGATCCACGGGCAACTGCTACAGCTCGCCTAGTTGCCCGGACCTTATTTTCTACCAATAGACCAGACACTCCACCATTTTACAGGCAGCAATCCTCTTCGTGAGAAGGATAGTTGCCTGTAAAGTACTATACATACTTACATAGGAGAGACGCTAAAAAGGTGTACTCCAGGAGGTTTCATGGCATCGCTGACCCTCGCGGTCTCAACAGGCAACCAGCAGGTCGACGCAATCCTCACCGGGACAATTGGGCTGCTGGAAACGATATTGCCTGGTCGCATCCGGGCCTATTATCTGCATGGCAGCTTTTACGATCATACCGGCATCGAGACAAGCGATATCGATCTTTTTGTGGTAGCCAGGGAAAATTTCAGCACCGCTGAGCGTACCCAGATCCAGCAAATCATGCACTATTGTGCACTCTTCAGCCCCTTTATGGCCGAGCTCAATGCACTGGACGAAACCTCATTGCTCAAGAATGGGCACTACCGCATCAAGTCAGCCAGCAACCTGGTATGGGGTGAAGATATTCGCGAACAGCTGCCAGTACAGTCCTTTGAACAGTATTTGCAATTTTACGCCGCATTTCCCTTTATTTATAGCGTCAACATGTTGCGCAACCGCGACAGCATAGAGCTACCACTGGCATATCCAGATCCCGAGGGTGAATTTTACGGCTATGATCAGGCGCTGATGCCACCGCAAAACGAGCGGCGCCGTAACATCAAGAAGTTCGTCACCAATATGTGCTGGATCGCCACCCTCTTGATTGCCTGGAAGGCTGGGAAAGAGGTCGAGGGCAAACAGGCCAGTATCCAGCTGTACCGCCAGTATGTCAATGATGAGTGGAGTGACTTTGTTGAAGAGGTCTATAGCTGGGGCAACCAGCGCTGGCACTATTTGATTCCTGAACAGCCTGAAGAACGCCGACGCTTACGCAAACTCTGCCAACAAGCACTGGCCTTTGAACAACACTATCTGGATCTCTATGTGCGCTATCTGCAAGCAGAGATCGCCAGTGTTGGGCCAGGCGCCAGGGCGGCCGCCCAAAAACTCGCTCAGATTCGTGCTTGAACCAGCTGGCTCGCTCCATTCATAATGTAAGCCACCAGGCAAGTTACATTATGAATGGAGTAGGGAGAGATAATAGCCTTCTTTGCGAGCACGGATCGTGATACCAAATTGTTCTAATTTCTGACGTAAACCAAATAATGCATTATAGACGCCTCGCATTTCAGCTCGCCGCTTCCCCGCTTCCTGGGCATCCAATAGACGTTGGTGATACATCCGTATTCGCTCACGCCAATACATCCTGATATGCACATCTGTCGAGAAAAGCGCGAGTTGTAGCTCTTCAAACGGATAGTGGTAGCTGGCCTGCAACACTTCTTGTGGGCAACAACCGGGCGAGGCCAGTAGCGGTAATAAGACACGCATCTCGGTTTCGGTCACGATACGTTGCGCTAGAATAGAGTTCTCATGCCGAACATCTCTCTTTACCAGAGAAATAATCGAACTGGAAATATTTACCAACAGCTCACAACCAGGCAGTAAATCCCCTACATCAAAACAACGAAATATATCATTTTTTATTTCGAGGGTAGAACTTTGAATGACAGAATTCATATGCTACTGCCCTTCCTACTTTTTCAGTAAATTAGCCCTTAATATCAAAAATAATTATTCTCATTTTAAACGCAAACAATACAACTTGACAATTGATTAGGAAAAATAGTATAGAGATAGCGTAATATAAGATTGATGACGTAAAACTCCGTATATAGATTGAGTGACCTTCTAGGTTAATAGTAGCTTTTGCGTATTTAACAACCTGCTAAAGCTAGCATTTTCCTAAAGTTATCCAATAATGAAGAACTTATTGTCAACATACTCGAAATCTACAAGCTACAATAAGTATTGAGGTCCAGATGGGCTGGAAAAGGCTGAAAAGCAATAACATATTTTGGCAACGTAAGACATGTCGTAAGGTATTGCAAGATAACCATTGTCATGGCTGCACAATTGAGTACCGCAGCCTGACTGGCTATACTATTTTATTTTTCAAGTACATGTAAAGAAAGGGCGTAATGCGAAGAGTTGTAATTACAGGTCTGGGGGTAGTTTCTCCCGTAGGTATTGGGAAAGAGGTTTTCTGGGAAAATCTCCTCCAGGGACACTCAGGAGCGATCAATATCTCAGATGTAAACTGTTGTAGCCTCTTTGGGCACCACGAGTTCGGGGCTCAAGTCGTCTGTGAAGCCTCTGATTTTGATCCCAATACCCATCATGTGCCCCAGGCCTACCACACGGCCGATAGGTTTATCCAATTTGCCTTTGCAGCGACGCACCAGGCATTTCATGATTCCAAATTAGACCAGCATTCCTGGGATGCGTCACGCGCAGGCATCACTCTCGCAACCGCCATCTGTGGGACCCAGACGCTTGATTTGGAATTCACTAAAGCTACGAACTATGGGCAAGAAGGATTTCACGCTGAAGGGGTTTCTCCTTTCTTGTACTTTGGAGCCATGGGTAACTCCGCGTCGTTGGCAGTAGGGGCCCATTATGGGCTGCAGGGAGAGTGCTCTACCCTGTCAACGGGCTGTATCGGTGGTCTGGATGCGATCAGTTATGCCTATGAGAGCATTGCTTATGGAGATCACGATATCATGCTGGCCGGGCCAGTGAGGCACCCATTACCCCTATTACCATCGCCGCCTTTGATATCATCAATTGTCTCTCGCACCACACTAATCCGACCAGCGCATCACGCCCATTCAATCAGGACCGCAATGGCTTTGTGCTATCGGAAGGATGTGGCATCGTGGTGCTAGAGGAATTGGAGCACGCCCAGGCACGCCAGGCACCGATCTACGCGGAGATTACGGGCTGTGATGTGACCGAGCATGCCGTCCACATGACCGATATGTCGCCAGAGGGCCGCGACCTGGCCAGAGCGATTACGGGCGCGCTCTGCAAAGCCAAGCTTGCCCCCACCGACATCGATTTTGTGAACGCGCACGGGACCTCCACGCCGCAGAATGATTATTACGAGACGCTAGCCCTGAAGAAATCGCTGGGCCAGCGCGCCTATGAGATCCCGGTCAATTCGACTAAATCTATGGTTGGTCATGCCCTGGCCGCAGCCAGCGCGGTTGAGGTGGTAGCCTGCGCCATGAGTATCCAGTCGCAACGTATCCATCCAACCATCAATCTGGAGAATCCCGATCCTCGCTGCGATCTGGATTATGTGCCCAATGAGGGTCGTGAATATAATTATCGCCGCCTCCTCACCACAGCCAGTGGTTTTTCAGGACTCCATGCAGCAATGGTGATAGAATCAAAATAGGCAGAGAGGCAATAACAGAAAACAATGGTAGCAAAGATCGTAATTACAGGCATGGGAGTACTTTCTCCTTATGGTGTCGGGCCAGATGTCCTCTGGGAGAAGTTGCTGGCCGGCGAGAGCGGGATTACTCCCTTGACCGCTTTTGATACATCCCACCTGCAGTGCCGTGCAGGTGGCCAGCTGCTCGATTTCAAACCCACCAATTATCTTAGCCCCAGGGTGGTACGTAAAATCGATCTCTTCTCAACCTATGCCCTGGTCGCCGTGCAGGCGGCGCTCAAGCAGGCAGATTTACTACTTGAAAGCGGCAAGCCAAAGTGGAGCCAGCAGGAACAGGGCAGCAATCGGGTTGGTCTCTGTATCGGCAATAACCTGGGCGGCTGGCAATATGCAGAACGCGAGTTACGCCACCTCTGGCAACAGGGACCGCGCGAAGTGAGTCCATATATGGCGACTGCCTGGTTCCCCGCTGCCGTCCAGGGCAATATGTCGATTCAATATGGCATCAAAGGTATTGGCCGTACATTCCTTAGCGACCGGGCCAGCGCAGCCATGTCCATTGGCCATGCCGCCGACTGCTTGCAGCGCGGTAAGGTTGATATTATGATCGCCGGCGGCACTGAGGCTCCGTTCTCGCCCTACGCAGCCCTGTGTTATGAGACCTCTGGACTGATGTCAAAGCAGGCCCAGACACAATCGAGCGACTCTTATCGGCCCTTCGATGCCAGACACGATGGCCTGGTGGCTGCCGACGGAGCAGCCTTCTTTGTGCTTGAACGGGCCGAGGACGCGCTTGAGCGTGGCGCGCCTATCCTGGCCGAGCTCAGTGGCTGGGCCTCAACCTACGACGGCTACGACGCCGTCCAGCCCGCCCCCGATGGTCAGCGTTACGCAGCCGCAATGACGCAAGCATTGAAGAAAGCCAATAAGAGCGCGCAAGAGGTTGATTGCATCTTTGCAGCCGGCTCAGCAGTCCCCAACGAAGATATTTCAGAAACACGTGCCATCCGCCTGGCCTTTGAAGGAGCTGCCGAGCGAGTGCCGGTAAGTACCCCCAAAGCGGCCTTTGGCAATATGTTTGGAGCCGCCACCGCGGTAGACATGGCCATCGCCATCCAGGCAATGCGGCAGCATATCATCCCTGGTACGCTCAACCTCGATCAAGTGGCACCAGAATGCGATCTGGACTATGTTCCCAATACAGCACGACCGGTCGAGCAACTCGATACCTGCCTGGTCAACGCTCGTGGTATCGGGGGCACCAATGCATCACTGGTACTGCAAAGCTGGTCATAGTTTTTAAGTATAGCCAGATATTTTTATAGAACCTGGGCCATTCTACTTGATGAAAGGAACACTATACACAATGGCAATTTATTCAACACCTGCAGAAGTAAGCAGCGAAATTGAAGCGTTGGTCAAAGAACATGTTAGCATGGATGTAGATCTGTCGCCAGATACCCTGCTGGAGGACGATCTGTCCGTAGATTCACTGGAACGCGTCGAGCTGGGCGTAAAGCTGGAGAAAAAGTTCGGCATTTCACTGCCCGATGACAAAATCCGTCAAAGCGCCACCGTTGGAGATCTCATTCAACTGGTACTGGATGCTCAAAACGCCAGCAACGTGCACTAAAATAATATCCCCGAACATTATTTTTGTAGACAGAAAGGATAGTTATATTTATGCCTCGTGCATCTCGCTCTATATTTGTAAAAGCCGATCCAGATCAGGTATTTGAATTTACCAACGACATCCCTCGCTGGACCGAGCTCTACACCAATATGTCCGCCGCCCGTGTTGTATCGTTCGAGCGCGACGGACGCTTTGCCAAACTGGTTTTTGAGCTGACCAACAAAGAAGGTCATACCTGGCAGGCGTGGCGCATCCTGGATTACAAGGATCGCGTCGCCATGTCTCGCCGCGGCACCCCCTCATTCCCTTATGTCTTCCACCACCTCACCTGGACCTATGAGCCTGCTGAAGGTGGCACATTAATGACCTGGACCGATGACTTTGAGATGGACCCTGAGTCTCCAATCAAAAACGAAGTCTCGCTCGAACCCATGCTGGAACATATGGGCGAGTCCCAGGCAAACTTTAAGAAGGTTATTGAGTCCTATCTGGCGGCGCCCGCCAGCTAGTTTTTTGTTTGGAGATATGAGTCATCCCGGATTTTTGAAAAATCCGAAAAATGGGTTTCGCGCTCCCAATGCGGGAGGTGCAGGAGGGCGGCAAGCCCTCCTGCCGGGGCGCGGGGACACCCCGCACCCCGGCAGGGAAGACCCTGCACCCCCAGGAACTTTTTCAAAAGTTAGGGATGACTCATATCTGTGTACGTGCGCTGGCGCGCCCGTACCTTTAAACTTTCCATAAAAAGAGAAGGACGCGCAGGAGTTTATGCTCTCCTGCGCGTCCTTTTTGCGTAAAAAAATATAATATAAAAATGAGCAAAAATAAGTGCGAAATAATACAAGTGCCAATACATGCACCAGGAATGCCTCTGGTCAGTCCGCCTCGTTAGTTTCCGCCAAAGATATCTAGAAAGACAGCCTTTCCTCCTTTTTGTATTATTGAAAATCGTTCCGTCTACCATAGCACCAGTCAAATTGGCACCACGTAAATCGGCACCACTAAATCTAGCGATTTTTAAGATAGCATTTCTCAAATCTGCATCGCGCACATCAGTATTAGTGGCATCAGCCCCGGTTAGATCGGCGCCAACGAGGTATGCTCCCTGAAGGTTGGCAGATGTGAGAACTGCCAGGCTCAAATTAGCTCCTTTCAGGTTCGCCCCCTGGAGATTGGCAGAGGAGAGATTCGTGAAACGTAAGTTAGTCTGACTTAGATTACTATGGCTCAAATCAAACTGACTCAAGTTAGCCTGACTTAAATCTGGCTGTATCTCTGGATGCTCCTGACGCCACTGGTTCCAGAACGCTATTCCCTGTTTCAGGGCGTAGATATGAGCTTGATTTGCCATAACCAGCGCTCCTTTCTTGGCATGTTGATCTATTATAAACATAGAAAGCGAGATTGGGCAAGAATTATCCCATTTGTCAGGAGGGTGCTTAATATAATACATATAACTCAGCCTTTTTCCCTGGCCAGAGGAATGGATGCCCAGAAGGTTGCGCCATGGCCCGGGGTACTCTCAACCCCAACGGAACCACCCTGGCGCTCCATCAAGACGCGGCAGATGTAGAGGCCCAGGCCAAGGTTTGTGCCACTTCCACTCCAATCTTTGGTGTCTTTGACACGCATAAATGGGAGCCAGATATGCTGCTGATCCTCCAATGAGAGCCCCGGCCCTTGATCCAGCACCATGCAGCGCGCTTCGTCGTGGCTCGCCAGCAGTTCAATTACAATTGGTTTATTGGGTTGATTATATTTAAGGGCATTTGAAAGGTAGTTGGCAATAACCTGGCTCAAGCGGTCAGGATCAGCCATCACCATCACTTCTTTCGGAGGCAAATGTAAGATGATCTCCTGGCCGGGATAAATGATTTGAAAATCGTCGGCCACATCGGTAATAACCCTGGAAAAATCACAGGGCGTCATGGTGAGCTTGAGCTTATCGAGCGAGAGGCTGGCGGTATCAAGCATATCATGAATCAAGCGATTCTGGATATGGGTATGGCGAATGGAGAGCTCGATCGCTTCAGAGAAGGTACGCAGCAGGCGCTCGACATCAGCCGGCAGGTTATCATGCTTGTGCTTATAGCTATTGACACGCCGTTGCACCAGTTGGAGCGTGCCGCTAATCGCGGTCAATGGGGTCCGCAACTCATGTCCCAGGATACTCATCAGGATCGCACGGTGCCTCTCCAGTTCGAGGTGCTGCGTCATATCCATCACATAAGCAATACTGGTTTCGGCCCCGACATCCAGCGCCGCGCCTGCCAGTGAGACGGAGATCCGCTCTCCCTTGCTGGTCAGAAATTCTTTCTCATAGGGCAGGAAGACACCGGTCTCTTTTAATTGCTCAAAGGCTTGAAAGTCCGCATCCAGATATTCTGGCGGCGTGTGCGTGACCCAGCCTAACTTTCCTTGCAAGACATCCTCATGTGTATAACCCAGCATGTCCAGAAACATTTTATTGGCTTCGACGATGCCACCCTGGACATTGAAGACAACAATACCAATCACATTAGAATCGGCCAGGCGACGGAACTTTATCTCGCTGGCCCTGAGTGCCTGCTCCGTTTGCCTGGCTCTGGTGATATCGATAAAACAGAGGATAATGCCGCTGTCAGTGGGATAGAGGTGCCCCATCAGCCAGCGCTGTAAGGGAACATAGAAGAGTTCAAACGAGCTCGGGCGTTGAGTTTTGATGGCCCATTGGGCGAGGGAGGGCACGCCCATATCAGTGCCCTGTCCGTCAACGTGAAATAGTTGGACCACCTCACTGATATATCTATCGCGCACACGCTCGAAGGAGAGGCGGAAATTTATCTCGGCCTGGTGGTCCATATAGGTACAGCGCCAGTCATGATTAAAATAGAAGATGCCAGAAGTAATATGCTCCAGCAAAAAATGCAGTACCTTGAGCTCCCTGGCCTGTTGCTCTTCGAACTCGCGCTGGATCGTAATATCGTGCGCCAGACCAAGCAGTCGTACCATCTTCCCCTGCTTGTTAAAGACAGCCTGCGATTGAAACGAGAGCCAGAGCAGGGGCTGATCTTCCCGTGCCAGGCGCAATTCAAAACTCCATTCATACTGCCCCATAATGGCTTGATTAAAGGTCTGCCAGGCATGGTGATAATCCTCGGGGTAAACATCCTGGAAAAAGCTCTCTAGTGTTATCGATTGGGTCCCCGGCAAGCCCAGTAGCGCTGCCATACGCTCATTGAGAATAGTGATGGCCCCACTATCTTTACTCCATGACCATAAACCAACCTCGGCAGACATCATATCAAAAAACGCCTGCTGATTATCTCGCAGTAAAGCAAGTGGAACAGGTAACGATCCACTAAGTTCACCAGGCTGCTTCATAGTACCATCTTTCTCATCATCAAACACTCATCAAGCAAGTATGTTTAAGATGTTGCAGGTTGGACTACTAATTAAACGTCCTGCTGTACTATAAAGAGACTTTAAAGAGATTTTTTGACCATGAGTAAATAAAGCCACACTGGCAGGGTGAGATGCAAACGCCACGATCATCAATGCGTTTTTTTCCACTTTCTTGAGAAGGCCAGGAATAGTTTATATTAGCTCTGGTAAACAGCCACGTATCATCTCCCCTTATTCAGCGAGCAATCATCTCAGGAGCGCCAGGTCTGGTTGAGGATACGCAACCAGTTCTGATGGGTCAATTTACGCAGGGCGCTCTCATCGTAGCCATGCGCACGCAAGGCGGCCAGCAGCCTGGGCAGACCAGACACGTCCTGGATCTCCTGCGCAACGGTAATGCCGCCATCGAAGTCAGAGCCAAAGCCGACGCCATCAATGCCGAGGCGCTCCACCAGGTAATCAATATGCTGGATCATCACGCTAAGTGGCGTGTTGGGGTCCATATGGGCATCCGCACGCAAATCGGCCACATCGAAATTCAATCCGACCATGCCATCCGAGGCGCGAATAGCATCTAGCTGGCGATCGGTCAGGTTACGCGCGGATGGACATAGCGCATGGGCCGCCGTGTGGGTAGCCACCAGCGGAGCCTGCGAGAGGCGCTCGACATCCCAGAAGCCCTGCTCATTCAGGTGGGATAGGTCAAGCATGATACCGAGGCGATTACAGGCCTTGACGAGCTCCTTACCGGCAGGCGTCAGGCCAGGTCCAACATCAGGCGTGTGGGGAAAACGGAAGGGGACACCGTAACCAAAGGCGTTGGGACGGCTCCAGACCAGGCCCAACGAACGCAAGCCCGCCTGGTAAAAGACCTCCAACGCATCCAGCCGGGGATCAATGGCCTCGGCCCTTCAAAGTGGAGGATGATAGCCAGGATACCTTCCTGCAGACAATGTTGTAGCTCGGCAACGCTCCGTACTACTTTGAGCTGGCCCTGCGCGGCCGCTTCCAGCCGGAAGAGGCGCGCCGCTACAGCCAGGGTGAGCTGTTGCGCATAGGCAGGATCGACAGCAGGCAGCGGGCGCACCTCGTAGGCCCCCTCAGAGATAACCAGGTGCTCGTTCATCAAGCGCGCTTGCTCAGGATGCCTGGGAAAGATCGCAAAGAAACCGCCCGCCAAACCACCACGCCTGGCACGCGGCAGATCAAGATGCCCCTCACTACTCTCCACAAAAAAGTCTGGCCCCACCCCCTGCTCAGTACCAGCTTGTCCTGATAAAGCACTATGCAGGCGTAGCAAGGTATCATTGTGCCCATCGATTATCGGCAAACCATCAAAAACAGCCATGCAGTCTATCTCCTTCATCAACTATACACCAATTCTAGAGAGTTCTCAGCAGGACCGCAATTTCCGGAAACGCCAGATGTGGCCAGAAAATACGATTTATATAGTGCGTTACGGGAAAAGTATGTATGTACTTTTCCCGTAACGCACTATATAAATCGTATAGAGTTTCTATCTTTGTTGAGGCACCATATGATTCCTGGGACAATTGATGACGACCGTGTTGTTCTGGGTAGAGAAGGTACAGGTGACGCCATTGAGGGTCGCACTGCCCGTGCAGCCCGCTACCTGCTGTCCATTCACCACACAGTTAAGCGGATTGGTAACAGGTGGGGGTGGGGTCATATTAAAGGTAGCCGACGTCACCACACCATTACCATCCTTCTGCGTGGTCACAGGATTGGCCATCTTCAATAATTGAGGGCAGTTCAGGTTGTCGTATGATCCCTGGAAGCGCTGGGCCAGGAAAGTAAAGAGATTGTTGGCGGCAGCGGGATCGGGTGTACCAGCGCCAATGGTCAATTGTTTGTCCAGCTGCAAACGTGGCAGACCAGTTGTAACCATGTCCTGACAGTATTGTGCTCCACTGGCCTGTTGATCATTGGTAGCCGGAATCTGGTCCACGCCACGACGATACAGATTCGTCTTATCCAGACTCTGCACAGTCTGTTTACCCTGCGAGACCATCGTCATCGGATCGGTCGATGGCACCAGGGCAATCGGTTTGGCCTGATAAACTGAGGCCTGCAACTCATCCAGGGGTAGAGCCGACGCGGGCGCACCATTATCAGCCAGATTGGGGGCCGTCCAGGATTTACATCCCAGGGCAGGATCAAGGAAGTTAGTCAGCAGCGCATTATCGCTTGGATTGGCAACGACGGTGGCATTCTGTAATTGTGCCTGATTGGCTGCCGAAAACTGGGCCACCTGACCATTACCCGTAGCCAGATAGCGGGTCTGCACATTATCGCTCTGGTCCTGGTCAATCACGCTGAAATCGCGCACCGTCGGACATGGCTTGCCATCCTTCGCCACACCCAGGGCCGGCACCTTCACACGCTGAGCAACAATGCCTTGATTGACAGCACCAAAGAAAGCAGGAGCATTACAATAGGCAAATTGCCCAAAGATCGAGCGATTCTGGCCATTTACACACCGTCCCTGCCCTAACGCATCATCATTGCGCCCCCGGAGAGACAAATTATTGCCGTTGAAACCAAACCAGAGAGCGACAATCGAGCCGGCAGGTAAGCGGGGCTGCATAGGCGCAAGCGCTGGCTGAGTCCCCTTATCGATGACCAGCGGATTATAAACGCTAAATGTACCACCGCCTGGATCATAGATCACACCCTGCACAAAGGCACTTTGAGCAGCATTTGACTCGTTGCAGGGCCCATTGTTAGGATTCGTCGCCACCAGTTGATATGGAGTGGCTAACCCCTGTGCCGAGAGTGGATTGGCGGGAACGATCAAGGTACAATCCATGTTGGGTTGTGCGTTTGCTGCATGGGACATAATACGAGGAAGAATAAAAATAAAGGTCCCCGCACCTAACAACACTACCAGGGTTACAATCGTCCCAATAAGTCCAAGCGGACTTATGCGTTTACGCCGTTTCCGCTGGTTTTTTTGCCCATCCCAGGAAGGTGGAGTCTGTGGCAAAAATGGGGCTTCTGTTTGCATAGGGTTCTCTTTCTTACTCTTTTGCTTATGCGTCCGACCAGCAATGAGCAATTTTTCTTTAAATAATGGCAAACAGTGATATCTTGTGGAACAAGAAGTTCGCGCATGACATAGACGCATCTCAATTCAAAATGATACCATTCCACACACGAACTTTCTATTATCTGCCAGAAATTCACTAGGAAGTACTATATAATGACAATATGTTTTATTTTTAAGCATACGACCACTGGCGCCGCCACAACGTCTTGGATCTACAAAAGCTCCAATATGGTTAGAGCGAAAAAGCGTCTCTTAATCTCAAAGAACGACATCGATGCTTCTTTTCCACATTAGATTAGCATAGTTCATAAGCTCGATACAAGAAGATGGGTAGAAAGTACTCATTGCTTATAAGCGGACCTTCTTTGTATTTCTTGGATAATAGCTAAAGCGGGCACAGCGAGCGGGAGCAACAAAAGTCCCGTTGCTTGAAGTGTATATTTGCGCCCATAGGTCGCTTTGTGCTCAAGCTCAAACGCCACCTCCTGCCGGGCGCTCTCATGCCTCACAATACTAATGGCATAGAGCAGGAGCGGCACATAGTTTAAGGCAATCCACGCAAGAACCAGACCTATGATCATCATGAAGAGCGGATGACCAGGGTTATTAAAGAAGGCAAAGAGGCTGAAGATCCCAAAACCACTACAGAGAAAGACTCCCAGCGCAAATTCAGCAAGAATAAAGCGGGAACCATGAAAGACAAGGTCTAAGGCAGCCAATTTGCGGATGTTGATAAAGATTTCCTTTTTGGCTGGCCGGGATTGCTGGCTCGACATATACTTCTCCTTATGTTGATAAGGCAACGCTCAGGGGTGAATCTGCTGCTGCAAGGCATTCATTTGCTGCCAATAGGCGCTAAATGCCGCTTTGCCAGCATCGGTCAGGCGATAACTGGTCGCTGGCACTTTTCCTTTGTAGTATTTCCGAATACTGATATAACCGGCCTCTTCCAGCAAAGTCGCCTGTCGGCTCAGATTGCCCTTGGTCAGACCGGTAGACAGGCCTAGAAACTTGAAGTCAGCTTCCTCGACCTTGCTGAGTACAGCCAGGATCAGCAGGCGCGCAGGCTCATGCACAATACGATCAAGCTCATGGACAGGCTGAAGATCGGTTTTGAGCAGCTCAGGATCGGAGATAGCTTTATCTTCAGTTTCACTCATTATTCAACATTACTCCTTCTCAGAGGCACAAAGGAGAGCCGATAGGCTCCGAAACTCACGATGTTCCTGGATACCACGTACAATCATACCCAATCCAATCAAGGGAAAGACTAATGTACCTGACACCTGCTCGATAGTATGTGGCATAGTGGTGCCAACACTATTTATGATACAGGCAACCAGTAAAAACACACCAATCACAAATTCATCCCCATTGCGCAGGTAGCGCCAGCAAATCCAGGGAATCACGAGCAGGGAAACAGCCGCCAATATCCAGTAGAGTAGCTGGCTATGTAATTTTGATAAGAAAACGTACCAGCAACCAGCAATACATAACTCAACCAGGACAATAGAGAAGAAATGCGACCAGCGACTGCGGGATGGCCAGAGTTCCTGGGCATAACCAAACGTACGATAAAGACGTTGCCGGATTACTTCTTTGCCGATCAACCAGCCAATTGTTAGCCCAATTGTTAGGGCAGTTGTAACCAACCCGGGTGAGAACAAAAGATTAACCAGGTAGATAGCGATACCAATGATCCCACCCAAAGTGGTGCCCAGACCGTTTTTGCGCCAGGAATAGCTGGCATAATCCTGTGTCACCCGTTGTGCTTTTTGAATAGTGTCCATTTGTAGATTGTTCATGCATGCTTTCCTCTGCAAATACCATCAAAACCAGTTTACAACATAAACCTGTTTCAAATATACATGTAATCTACACCATAGTCAAGTCCCTTGTGGGGGAAACAGCAAAGCGGTCCGTGGCTATTGATAAATGCCCTGAGAGTGATGCTTCATCAGTCAAACCAGGCTTGCCAGGCGGGCCAGCCCTGCACCAGTTGGGCAAACGCACTATAGCCGTGCGCTCGTGGATGCGCCCCATCATTGGCCAACGCCTCACTTTTCCAGGCCTCTACACGCAGCAGCGGTTCAAACGTCGCCAGATAAGGGATGGCCAGTTCCTGGCAAAGTTGGTCAAACCGGGCAGAGAGCCAGGCAATACGCTGATTCTGCTCATCTTCAGGCATGGGAGGAGGACCAACCATCAGTGTGGGGCGCAGCGCTTGAGCACGCTGCAACATCTCACGAGCGTGTTGCAACGACTCCCGGGGCGCAACGCGCGGCCGCCCATCTTCATAGACCGTATCGTTAACACCGAACGAGAAGACCAGGCGACCATCGCAGTCCGCGGGCAAGCGTTGCAGTACCTCGGCCTGCCAGCGTTGAGCAATCTCAAGACTGGTCTGGCGGCGAATCCCCAGGTTATAATAGGTGATCTCATGCCCCTCCTGCTGGGCGGCAGCACAGATGCGCCCGGCCCAACCCAGGCAATATGGATCTCCAGTGCCATTCACAAACGAATCGCCAACAAAGCAAATGCGCAAATGCTTCAATTTTACCTCCGTGCCACTATCGGAACGTTCTTACAATATTTCAGCAGTATACATGTGTATATCCATATATGCTGCATGGACAATATTTTCTTTCTCTGTTATAAAATAGATGATTATTGAATCAGGCCCAACGATTCAGGGGAGGGTGTTGGTGGAAGGGTACAGTACTGACTATTGTTCCTTTCTCCTTGTGCCTCCCTTCCCTGCATAGGAAAGGAAATGTTTTTTATTATGTGTACAGGTAACTTGCGTATCTATTATCGCTTAATTGCGTTATGTTTGCTACTCATACTGGCCGTCCTGGGCTCAATGTTCAAAACGGGAACGGCCCAGGCACATAGTCAGCCCATGATCCAGGTGCTGGCGTACGACCATGAATTCGACGCCAATAATTGTACCGTGGCGACAGTGGTAGCCAGGGGGTTTCAAACCTCAAGCTTATTCTTGTCGGCGACGGCCACGCTGGGCATGATTGGGAGCGCGACGCTCACAGTGACCCCCCCACTGGTGCAACTGGGAGTGGATGGCAACTTCGATGTAAAAGCTACCCTCTGTTATCCGCACACACCGCTTGAGCGCCTGGTCCAGATCACCGATCTACAAATTACAGCCACAGATAGCAGGTCGGGCGTGCAGGCCACATCCGAACCACTGAATATCACTGATCCGCAACCAACCATAAACGTCTTGCAGACCAGCGTGCCACAACTGGCCGGCTGTGCAACTGTAGTCGTCCTGGGAAATGACTTTCTGGCCTCGCGCCTGGCGGAAAACGATGTGGCAATCCAGGGTAGTACCGACGATTCAGGTCAGCCATTGACGGTAAGTCCACCACACGTTAATGTTCTGGGCGGTGGAAATATCGCCATCTCTACCCAGTTCTGCGGTCTGGCACCCAAAGAGAGCTTTAATATCCAGGTTGTTGATAATGGCTCATTATATAGCTCAAATCAACTGCTTATCCATACTATCTAACAACATCTTGCCCGTATATAGCCTCTAACAAACACAAAGAGCGACCATCCTGACAGGCCTCAGGATGGTCGCTCTTCTCATCACTGCTGGACGCTATTGATTATCTACATTAATCGAGCCATTAATTGTTTTAATAGTCACACTGGCCGCATTGGGATCGGTAGAAGTATTTAAATGGTTGGTGATCTCGCCGTGCAGAGTATTCGTAGACACGTTAACGGCCTCATCCTTCGGCAGCCGCGCAACGATGTTGCCATTCAAGGTCTCAAAATCGTAGCTGCCCTTGGACTCAAGCGAACCACTAAAATTGATCGGGCCGTTGGCAGTCTTCAATGAAGACCCATCCTGGAGCGTCGAATTTTCAATGCTGATCTCGCCATCAGCGGCTGAAATATTCATTTTGCTGGTCAAACCCTCAATATCTACAGGCCCTCTGGCCATATCAATAGTGAGTGGCATATTTTGTGGCACGGTCAGATCAATATTGCCATCACCAAAGCCTGGCTGATCAGGTCCGACCTGCTGCAGCGTAATGACGCCGTTATCAATACTTGATTTGACATTCACATTGCCATTAGTGACCATTTGTACATCGGTCGTATTTCCGGTATGGATGTGCAGATTGCCATTAACGCCGTGAAAGACCAGCTGGGTACCAGCATAAGTAGAGTTCATCATTGGCTGAGGTCTACCATCCATCTTCCCCATGTAGTGAGGAACGGCCATCATAGAATAGCTGATGGTTCCAGCCCCCATCACTAAAGCCACCAACACCACAAGGGCGATGATCAGGTTGCGCAGGGGATGGCGGCGCCGACGCTGCGGGGATTGTAGTGGAGGCCGGGGACGCAGCTTTTCACCCTGCCCATAAGGATCGTTATACTCATACGTTTGCTCGGGCGCATAAGCATAGCCCTGCTGCTCACGCGGATCACGATTGAGCTCCCGCTGGAAACCGGCTTCACTATATTGAGAAACATGCGGGCTCTCCTGCGGCCACTTCTCTTCGAACTGGGATTGTTGCTGCGACATGCTCACCCTCCATGCAGAAATCGCGAAATATATTCTCTAAGCAGACAAACTATAAGACAGCTATAGCTGATATTGATCTCAATAGAAGCATTGCCAAAGTTTATACGGTCTGCACGTGGCTGAGTTACAAAAAACGCTCCTCGGTGAAAGAATGCAACAATTTTCTTCTTTTGTTGCTTTTATGAGAATGGGCCGCTTTTAGAGCTTTAAAGCTCTAAAAGCGGCCCATTCTGACCTAGTGTGATGATTTATAGTAGACCATTCTGGTCTGATTGTTGATTATTAGTGTTGTTGTTGCCACCACCCAGGGCGCCACCCATGTTGCCCATGCGATTGGAGGCTTCGTTCTCCAACTGCTTTTGCAAACCATCCAATATACCTGAAACAGCCTGTTTAGCCTGTGGCGTGAAGCGCTCGCCGCCTGGGACGCGGCCGGCATATTGATCGATGACATCACCAATATGGCCTTCCAACTGCTGGCGAGCTGAATGCAGGGAGTCGTCAATAAATCCATCCTGCTGTGGATTACCTTGATCTGGCATCTTTAACTCCTTAATTATGCTAGAGAATAAGCTTTTCCTCTATCACGTTTGGGAGGGCTGCCGCGCTTCTAAAGACGTAGCTGTTGTTTCTACTCGCCAGCTCGCATAATGGCTATGGGCGGCTCAACTTATTGTTGAAGCAGGGTTCCATCCTCATCGATCTTAAAGGTCTGGCCAGCTTCGTCGATATAGCGCCCTTCGGGGGTGATCTCAAAGGTGCTGGCAAAACCTGGCAGGGCACCGACCGCGCTGATACTCTTCTGGTAGATGCCCGGCTCTAAATCGGCCAGGTAGTCACCACCCGTGACACCGCTGGCCAGCACGACATTTTCCCACTCGGCAGGCTGTTGATCACTAGAAGTCTGTTTATCGATATGGAACTCGCCAGCAGTAGGTATGCGTAGATCCACAGGAATGCTTACACGTACTTTCATAAATAAAACCAGTTCCTCTCTCATAACCTATTCCTTCACTGAAGCAGAAAAAGGAAAAGACAGATACAGTAAAAAACGATCTTTGGCGCCGCACAGCCACAACAACATGCGCTCCCCATTGTTTTTTATAGCGTGACATTGCTGAGATCAAAATTTGGCGGGGATGGAAGAAAAGGTGCAAATAATGGACGCTTGCCTCTTGAGAGCCACGCGGGCGACTGCGCTCATACGGTTGAGCGGTAAGAGATGTATTTATTCTACTAACAACCTTATTATATCATGCACGTCAATTCCTGCACAACGTCCAAATGAGCGGTCTATTTTGCAAGATTCTCGGCTATACTTCTAAAGCATCAATCAGTCCTTGGATGCCTGTTATTACGTGTCGGAAAGGTGGCTGCATGTCTCTACAACAGCGTTTTCGCCCGGCAATACAACAGGTCCGCCATAGCGGTGGGCTCATCGGGTCTATTGTACGTCTGACCTGGCTGGCAAGCCCACTACTGGTCACTACGGTGCTCTTCCTGTTAGTGCTTGAAAGCCTGCTCTCCCCCTTGAATCTCTGGCTGACCCGCTGTGTGCTGGATAGCATTACGAGCACTCTACCCGTCAGCCGCATATCTGATCCACTGGCCACTCGCTTTCCGCTGCTGTCCTGGAGCGTGCTCGCGGCACTGGGTATCATCCTGAATCAACTCATCCAGCTCGTAGGCCAGGCCCTGCAACACCTGGCGGGTGATCGGGTAACTACGTTTATTGATCGGAAGGTCATCGAGGCCACCAATTGTTGGCAGGGGTTAACACGCTTTGAAGATCCCACGCTCGCCGACGATCTAGCGCGCATCCATACATCCGTTAATCAGCTTGGCCTGCTCTTGATGCTCGAAGGGACAAAGACACTGGCCAGGGTCTTGACCATGCTAGCGACCGTCGTCATTTTATGGCAACTGCAGCCCCTGCTACCGCTGCTCCTGCTACTGGCTTCGCTGCCCATGGGGCTTATGTTTAGATCCTATTATATGAATGTCGCCCGCCACCTTTACCAGCTAACGCCACAGACCCGGCGCCTCGAATACTATCGCAATACTTTGCTAACGCCAGAACCAGCCCGGGACGTGCGCCTGTATGGGCTTGGTCCTTTCTTTCAAGAGCGCTATCAACAGCTCTACACAGCAAGTATGGAACAATTCAGCCACATCCAGCGCCACGCCGCCGTGCGCATGACATTAGCCCAGCTCCTGGCAACGGCGGCCGCAGGCGCTATCTTCCTCTGGCTGGCCTGGCTGGCACTCCAGGGACATCTGAGCATCGGCGGCCTGGTCCTCTATAGTGGCGCGGTTTTATTGCTCCAGCAAACCCTGCTCTCAAGCATCGACACGCTCCTGTTTCTGTCCCAGGAACTACGCTTCCTACCAGGACTCTTCAGAATACTGGCCGCGCCGCCGGATCTACCCTCGGCCCACAACCACTGCCAGTACCAGAGCCGATACGTAGCGGCATCGTGTTTGAACATGTCAGCTTTACGTATCCCGACCAAAATTCGCCCACCCTGCGCGATGTCTCGTTTGAGCTGACTCCTGGTGAGAGCCTGGCCCTGGTTGGGCATAATGGCGCCGGCAAAACCACCCTGATCAAGCTGCTGTTGCGCCTCTATGATCCGACCGAGGGCCGCATAGTTTTGGATGGCAAAGATCTACGTGACTATGATCTGGTCGCGCTGCGCCGCAAGTTTGGGGCCATCTTTCAGGATTTTGTGCATTATGACCTGACGCTGGGCGAAAATATCGCTCTGGGAGAGGTTGCTGCCCTGGATGACCAGGCCCGCTTATGGCAGGCGGCCCGGCAGGCAAATGTCGCGACGCTGGCAGAGACGTTGCCACAGGGAATGGATACCTTGCTTGGGCGCTCATTCGGAGGTCAGGAACTTTCGGGTGGGCAATGGCAGAGGGTTGCGCTGGCCCGTGCCTTCGTGCGAGATTGCCAGGTACTGGTACTTGATGAGCCGACCGCTACACTGGATGTGCAGACAGAATATGAGCTCTATCAGCGCTTCCATGAACTTACACATGGGCGTATGACGATCCTGATCAGCCATCGCTTCTCCACGGTACGCATGGCCGAGCGCATACTCTATCTGGCCGATGGCCGTATCCAGGAAGCGGGCAGCCATGCAGAATTGCTGGCCTTGAATGGCGAGTACGCGCGCCTGTACCGGCTACAGGCCTCTCAGTATCTAGCGGAATCAAAAGATGAGGTGCAAGCATGAAGCTTTTTCGCCGTATCCCTGACGCGCTAGCTAAAATGGCCACGGACCTGAACGCCTTACGCCGTGGGCTGGCCCTGCTTTTCGCGGCCGCCCCGCTGACCGCCCTCTGCTACACGGGATTCATAGTGACCGATGGCCTGGCTCCGGTGCTACAGGTCTGGCTACTCAAGCTGGTCGTCGATGCGCTGGTGCAGACGCCTGCCCGGCCCTCACAGGCCATGCTCTATGTCTCCATCTACGCCATAACCTTGATCATACCCGGCCTGCAACAAGCTACCGAGGGTATGTTGATCTCTAGCTTGCAACGCCAGGCGGCGGCGGCCATTGACCAGCAGGTTATGCAGGCGGCCACGAAACTGGTGGATCTACAAAAAGTAGAAAGCCCAGGTTTTCAGGATGAAGCGCGTTTACTGCAGGAAGCGCTACAGCCACTCTACTGGACCTGGGTACGCATCCGCAATGGTTGCCGCATGGCGATTGCGCTGCTCGGCTTGCTGTTCCTCCTGGGGCAACTACAGCCACTATTGCCGCTGCTCCTGCTGCTGGCGGGTATTCCCCACATGCTGGCGGAGCGGCGCAACAGGCGGGCCGAATGGAAATCGATGGCTGATCGCTCGCGGCCAGCTCGTGAGATGGCGATGTATGTGGGGCTACTCACCGAGCCAGCCACCGCCAAAGAGATACGTGTCTTCGGGCTAGGAGATTTTTTTCTGGGCCGCTTCCGAGCACGAGCCGAGCAAGCCCTGCGCGAACTGACACATATCCGGCTCACTCAGATCCGCTATTCCTTGCTCTGCGGCACACTCTACATCCTGGTCCTGGGCGGCGGCTTCTGGTATGTGGCGGCCCAGACGGCGGCCGGTCGCCTGACGCCGGGGGATATCGCCCTCTACCTCAATGCTATCATCCAGGCCCAGGGACGACTGGTCATCGTAGCGGCGGTCGGGGGCGAGCTCTACTCATCCATCCTCTGGATACGCCGCCTGTTTGCCTTTGTGGATCAGGCTCAACCGGCCATCCCCCTGGCCAGCCCCGGGCAAAACGCACCAGATGTTCCTGCGACAGGCATCCAGCTCCAACAGGTCAGTTTTAGCTACTCAGACAAGGCGGCGCCAGTACTACAAGAAATCGACGCCCTGCTACCAGCAGGCAAGCTGACCGCGCTGGTAGGAGCCAACGGGGCAGGCAAAAGCACACTGGTCAAGCTCCTGACGCGCCTGTACGATCCTGCTAGCGGCATAATCCTCCTGGATGGCCAGGACCTGCGCGCCTACCAGCTCGCCTCCCTGCGCAGCCAGATCGGTACGGTCCCGCAGGACTTTACGCGCTTCTCCCTCAGTCTACGCGAGAACATCAGTATCGGCAGTCTGGCCAGCAAACAGCAACCGCTCTCGGTCGAGGAGGCCGCACGCTGCTCAGGAGCCGACGAAGTCGCACGCAAACTAGCGGACAGCTATGATACCCAGTTGACCCGGCTCTTCGAGGGCGGCAGCGAGCTCTCAGGCGGCGAATGGCAAAAGATCGCCCTGGCCCGCAGCTTTATCCGCCAGGCCCCCTGCTCATCCTCGACGAGCCCAGCTCCGCCCTGGATGCGGATGCCGAACACCAGCTCTTCGAGCGCATCAAAACCCTGGCCAAAGGCAAGACCACGCTCATGATCAGCCATCGCCTCTCCACTGTACGTCAGGCCGACCAGATCCTGGTACTGGACAATAGCCGGCTGATTGAAGCTGGCACCCACGACCAGCTCATCGCCGCCAACGGCCACTATGCCACACTCTACGCCATGCAAGCCAGCCGCTTTTAAATATAAACCATTCCTCCAAAAGCAGCGAGGATCGGGAATAGAATGCAAACGGTAACGCTTATTATATGTGGAGTTATACTCATTAATTTATGTAACCATTTTTCAAGCCAGAACGGCACGCACAAACAGTATAAAACAAATAGCGAAAGGATGCACGATGGCGAATATAGATATGCAAGGAAGGGTCTGCCTGATCACAGGGGCCAACAATGGCATTGGTAAGGTAACGGCTCTGGAGCTGGCCAAACGCGGAGCGACCGTGATTATGGTTAGTCGCAACCGGGCCAAAGGCGAGGCCGCGCAGGCCGAGGTCAAGGCACAGAGCGGAAACGATAAGGTGGACCTGCTGACCGCTGATATGTCTTCATTGGCTTCGGTACGCCAGTTATCACAAGAGGTCCATGAAAAGTATCCACAACTGCATGTCCTGCTCAATAACGCAGGCGGCATGAATAATAAACGCGAGGTCTCGGTTGATGGTATCGAGCGCACCTTCGCCACCAACTATGTTGGCCCATTCCTATTAACAAATCTGCTGCTCGACCTGCTCAAGGCCAGTGCCCCCGCCCGCATCATCAACGTGAGCTCAACGGCCCACAAAATGGGGAGCATTGACTTCGACGATCTCCAGAGTGAGAAACGCTATCGCGCCTTCCCAGTCTATGGGACCTCTAAGCTGGCCCTGACCCTCTTTACCTATGAACTGGCTCGCCGCCTTGAGGGAACCGGCGTTACCGTCAATAATTTACATCCAGGAGTTGTAGGAACCAGTTTCTTCGGCGATGGCCTGCTCGGTCGCCTGAGCAAGCTCGTCATGCTCACGCCTGAGAAAGGAGCCCAGACCTCAATCTATCTGGCCACATCACCCGAGGTCGACAACGTCACGGGCAAATACTTTGATAAAAGCAAAGCCACCCCTTCCTCCAAAGCCTCATATGATGAGCAAGCCGGCAAAAGACTCTGGCAGGTCACCGAACAGCTGATCGAACAGAAATCCAATCAGGGCGTCACCGCATAAACATAGCGATAAACCCGAAGGAGCCTCACGCTTATCTGTGCGTGAGGCTCCTTCATGCTTTCTCAAGCCGACTGAACGTCTGGCCGGCTCTCTTTTAAAGCGAACCAACCGTACACACCAGCCAGGATAATCAGGATGCCACTGCCGCTAAAGATCCAGCTGATGGGGAGGAATTGGCCCAGATAGCCTGCCAGGCCAATCGAGACCAGGGTGGCTCCGGCCGAACTGACATCAAGGATCGCCTGGGCACGGCCCATCATCTCAGCGGGCGTGTTACGGATGAAAAGTGGTCCAAAGCCAACCTGAAGTCCACCCTGAGGAGCGAAGATCACAAAGGCAAGGATCAGCGCGGTTATATACCAGGTCTGGAGCGAGTAGATGAAGATGCCCACACCGATCAGGAACATGCTCCCCGTCAACAACCGGGTGGCGCTGATGCGCCGGACCAGCAGGGCAGCCAGCAAGGTCCCACCCAGCATGCCTACCCCCACCGCCGAGTTCAAAATGCCGTAAAAAGCGGGCTGCGCATGCAGGTTCCTGCTCACAAAGACCACATCCAGCGCATTGATGGCCCCGGCCCCCAGCATGGCCACCAGGATCATGATGACCAGGGCCAGCAGGGTGCGCGAGGTCGCCACAAACTTTAGACCCGCCCCCAGTTCCTGGAAGACACTTTTTACGCTGCTCGCGCTCGTGCCGCCTCCTTGCGCGGCATAGGGATGCATAGCGGCACGCGGGGCGCGGATCAAGAAGATACATAGGGCGGAAACAAGGTATGAGACGGCATTGATCAGTAGCGCCACGGAGGGACCAGCCGCGAAGTAGAGCGGCGCCGAGAGGGCTGGTCCAAGGACCAGCGCAATGGCGGCCAACGATTGGCTGATTGAGGAGGCCTGCACCTGCTCTTTCCCTGGAACGATGGCCTGCAAAACGCCACTTTTGGCCGGCATAAAGAAGCGACCAAAGGCCATAATCAGGAAGACACTGGCGTAGATCGCTGGCAGGCGTAGCTCGGCCGGTGCCAGCAGCGGCAGCAGCGCGACGATGGCCCTCACACTATCAGAAACCAGCATAATAGTACGCCGATTCCAGCGATCCACAAACACACCCGCCAGCGGCCCAGCACAAACATCGGGATACTTTCAGCCAGTAGAACTCCACTGACAGCGGCAGCTGATTTAGTCATGCTGAAAACCCAGACCAGCAGCGTCATCGTATATACAAAGTCACCGATATTAGAGATGACCTGGCCGATAGCTAAAAGAGCGAAATTACGATTGATCCAGAATGGAGCCTTTGTCGAGTCATCCGGATGTACGGCTGACGATATTTCCTCGTTGAGCATGTGCATTCCCCCTCCTGTTGGGATGTTCGGCGCTATTTTATACTATTGCTTTTTATTTTTTATAACACAAGCCTGCTTCCTACGAGCGCTTATGCTCCAATACCTCAGCGACGGCAGGCGAAGCATTGAGCTTTCCAACCAATGTCAGCTTCTCAACGGCAAGCTCAGCCAGTTCGGGCTCGACATCGTTAGCGAACACACACATACCCACAACCCAAAGCCTTAAGCGCTTACCTTCAGCCACCAGATTCTCTAGCTCAGCCCTACTATAATGGAGGACGCCAACTACCTGCGATGAAACAATCCTGGAGGCTGCGGAGGTCGTAGCTTTTTCCATCTCAAACTCCCTTTGCAGCTCATTTGACTTTGGATACAACATAAACATTCCCTGCAATACCTCTCCATCACCGTTATTGCCACGATCCTCATAGGGTTGGAGCAAGGCAAAAATTTGCTCGGAGAGCGCGGTCATTTCTTCATGAGTGGCACGCAGCTGAACCAGGCGCAGCAGAACATTATCCAGATCATTCTTCCGTTCCAGGGACTGCCTGGCGCTACGCAAAAAGTCAGCCTTGGACTGCTCAAGCATATCACTTAATAATGAGAACACCTCATCAGGTGGACTGGAGAGCAAGATCTCAGATGAAACGCTAAAATTGCGAGCCACCGGCTGATAGTATTTTTCCAGAATGCCACCCTTTTCACGCGTCTCCACCAGCTGGACCAGGCCCACCCTCTCCAGCTCACGCACATGATAATGCACTTTGGCGGGCGCCAGTTCCAGCCGGTCCCCCAATTGCTTGGTGGTCATGGCCTGGTCACGCAACACATGCAGGATCGTTACCCGTAACTGATCGGAGATGGCCCGCAATTGTTCAAGGCTTCCTATAATATAAGTATCTTCCATATCATCTCTTTTGATCGATTAAATTTTTTTGATCATGTAAATACAATAAACCATACAATATTTTTTGTCAATGCATTTCGTGGGCAATTTTGTCGCTCGCCTCGATATTTGGCAAATTAAACGCTTTGGCGCAAGCAAAACCAGACCAATCAAATTTGCGATATGTTCAAGATACTAGAACAAACGTCTTGACTCTCAAGCCACATTAGGGTTTATACTTTGATCAGTATCAATAAATCGAGACAATACGCATCAAAACAGGTGTGAGATGTTTAAAATTGGTGAATTCTCAAAGCTGGTGCAGGTCCCAATTCCTACGTTGCGCTATTACGATCAAGTAGGCTTACTAAAACCTGTCGAGGTGGACGGCAGTACTGGCTACCGCTACTATGCCGCCAGCCAGCTGCCCAGGTTGCATAGAATCCTGGCACTAAGGGGTCTCGGCTTTTCATTAGAGCAGATAGCTACCGTGCTGGCCGAGGGGTTAACACCCGAACAGATGCGTGGCATGCTGCGCCTGCGTCACGCACAGATTAACCAGCAGCTTGCCGAGGCACAAAGCCAGCTGGTAGAGGTTGAAGTCCGTTTACAACAGATCGAGCAAGAGGAGCAATTATCAACGTATGATGTGATTTTGAAACAGGTCGAACCCTTGCTGGTTGCTTTGGTGCGGTCAATTCTTCCCAACCACAGCGGATGTGGTCCATTATTTAATGAAGTTTACCAGGCATTGGGTCCTCATGCGGGCAAAGCCCTGGGTCCAAAACCAGGCGAAGATGGACAAACACTGGTGCTCTGGTACGATACAGAGTTTAAAGAAACTGACGTGGATGGTGCAGCTGCGTTTATACTGCGCTGCCATGTTCCAGATAGCGGCCGGATGCACGTCTACGAGCTACCTGCCACTATGATGGCTACCACCGTTCATCATGGTTCCTACAATACCATCGGTGCAGCACATGAGGCAGTAATAAAGTGGATCGAAGCAAAAGGCCTTGTGTGGGATAAATGGGAAACGGCGGACGGCGACGCGTTCGGCGCACGCATTGAGTCTTACCTGACCGATCCGGCGGAAGAGCCAGATCCAGCTAGATGGGAAACAGAGGTTGCGATCCGACTGGCAGTTAAGCAGTAATCCAGACAAAACCAGGGCTATGTAATGTTCGTCCAGAGAATGTACATCTTTCAGGTGTGGAGTGTGTATGGTGACGGCCGCAGCCGTCCACCATACACACTCCACACCCCCAACCCGGCGCCGCAGGCGCCAAAGAGAAACATTAAATAGCTCTGAGACAGAACAGTTACAGTTGCAAGGCTGCAACTGTTATGCGATAATCCTTCTAACAGGTGCCGCTGCATATATAGTTAGGAGGATTATTAATGCAAGATAACGCTTTAAAAACCACACAACACATTCTACTCAAAAATAATCTTCAACTCATATTGCGTCCAGCGCGACCAGAGGATGCCGAGCCACTGCTGGCTTTTGTAGAACAGATAGCGGGCGAGAGCGAGAATATCACCTTTGGTCCTGGTGAGTTTGGGATGAGCGTGGAGGAGGAACGGGCCTTTCTGCGCCAGGTCGCCATGACGCCGACCAGCCTCTACCTGATCGCGGAGATCGATGGTGAAATTGCCGGAACCCTGACCTTCAGTACGGGAAAACGTCCTCGCATCCAACATGCAGGCGAATTTGGGATCAGCATCTTACGTAAATACTGGAACCTCGGCATCGGTAGCCAGTTGCTGGCATACTTGATTGCCTGGGCCGGGCGGACCACGATTATTCGGAAGATCAACCTGCGCGTACGGGTTGATAACCTGGCTGCCATTCATCTCTATGAGAAGTTCGGTTTCGCCCACGAGGGCCGTATCAGCCGTGAATTTCATATACGCGGCCAATTTATCGACGCCTACCACATGGGACTGGCGCTCGATCCATCATCTGAAACAGCGACAGCCAGGTAAAGCACAACCGGTACCTGCCCTTCACCATGCAACCAATAACGCGCTCAGCACATTTCCGCATGCGGTGTGGTAGATAAAATTTTTGCATTTATACGTAAATCAGTAAAAGAGAGACGTCGCAAATAAAGAGAGACCTTTTATGTAACAAAGTTTGGGTTACACAAAAAGTCTCTCTTTATCAAAACATCTCTGACTCAGAGCTTCTCTCAGAGACACCAGGTAAATGCATTATTATACATTCACCCGGCACTAACAGAGAAATTTCAGGGATGTACTCAGTTCAAAAGATAGATCAGGGATTAGTGCTGATTGCGTGAACCAGCGCGGTTCTGATCGCCCTGGCCCTGGCTCTGGCTGGAACCGAGAGCACGCACAACTTCGCTAACCGAGTTGTATGACTGATCTGAGATGCGGCGCAACTGACTGACAGCCTGGTCATCAGCACCCTGGCGCTGTGCAAAGGCTACAATCTCTGAACGATTTGCTGGCCATTTCATGTCTTTTAACCAGCCCTCGATATGTGTTGATTCTACGTTAGCCATAGGAAATCCTCCTTGTACAATAAGCTCATTGCTGCGTCATCACACCAACGAGCATCTTCATTTCCTTTTCACTATACTCTCGTAAACAACAACAACATTTCCACGTACGAATAAACAATTTTGGGCTGGTATTATAAAGTTACTAATCGTCGCATTTTGGGTTAGAGGGGTTGGGCGGGTGTTTCGACGGCTGGCTTGTTTTCGCCACCCAGACGCTGGCGGGCCGTTTCGCGGCGACCAACGGCAGGAACATGTTGGGTGGCAGCCGCCAGGCCGAATACAGGCATGTTGCCATAGACCGCTTCGTATTTGCCTGCCTCAACCATATAGGTCTCATGCCAGATACCAACGCTACCATCGGTACCAACGGCTTTGTTGAAGCGCCTCCAGGCACTCAAGTGTGGCTCTTCTTTGGAACGGGCAAAACGTTCCAGATCCTCAAAGGAGCGCCAGTATTGGATCAGCACTGGCCCACGCAAGCTAAAGTAGAACTCAGACCTTAAAAATCCGCTCTCAGGATGCTGATAGAGTGATCTCAACATAGGGCCCATCGCCCGGGCAGTGGGAATCCATTTGCGTAAGGCCAGGAATTTGTTGATGCGCATACCGATTAAGAAAACAACGAAAGGGTGGTCTACTTGAGCCGCAAAGCGTCCTGGAACAACGGTAGCCATAGCGAAATCCTTTCTTTTCGAACAGGTTCTAATCAGGTGCCTCTTCGTCCGCAAGTGCTTGTAAAGCATTTAATGTTTCATCACACCAGTCTAATAGAGCCAGGCAGCGGTGGATGCCATAGCGCACGGTAATCAATGAATAAACCTGATCAGGCTGTTCAGTACATTCGCGTTGGAGATACTCTTCAATACCTCGATATTTAGCCAACAACTCAACATTTAGTTGTCGATAGCGCCGCACATGCTCAAGGTTATCCGCAAGCCGGGCCCGCTGACCAAAGAGCAGTTTCAATAATAGTTCATTCCGCTCCGTGCTATACTCGATCGGCTCGGCCAACCATTGGGTAAGCTCCTGCTGACCGCGCTTCGTCAACGTATACAGATAACGCTCAGGCTTGCCTTCTTGCTTCTCTGTATGGCTGACGGCCAGGCCTTCATCCACCAGCTTTTTCAGCATTGGATAGATCTGTCCATAGCTCTCGTTCCAGAAATTACTGGTACTCTGCTGCATAAACTTCTTGATGTCATAGCCCGAACCGGGAGAGATGCTGAGAATACCCAGCATGGCATATCTGCTCTTATTTTCCTTTGGCATGTGTAACTCCTAGATATATATCTATAAGATATATATCAGATAGTTGGTAAGATGTCAAGGCATTTAGCCTGGATTTTGTGGGGGGAGAAGTTTTAACGGCATAAAAAGAGGAGTACAGCTGCTGCATATATGCAAAACAGCCGTACTCCTCTTTTTATAGAGTTGTTGCCTTCTATTGTTTGTCGCTACCGCCTGTGGGAGGCTCACCACCCGTTTCATTGATATCGGAAGCAGAGACTGAGCCACGGTCACGCGAGTTGACTTCTCCGGCATGGGTGGCGTTCCCGCTACCAGCGGTAACCGTACTATCGCTCGTGCTGGGACCGCCTGTGCTGGCGCCCTGATTTTCCTGCTCGCGTCCAGGCACACCACCAAGATTTATCTGCGTACCCTTGCCTTCGGGACGCTTATCGTCCTGCTGCTGCGCCTCCTGCAAGTTATCCTGGGCAGTATCCGTGACGGCGGTAGCTGGCTGCTCTTGCTCGCCTCTGGGCTCAGGAGTCTGGGGCTGCGCCACCTGCTCCCGATTCTCAGGCATATTATCCGTATCCGCTTCTTCCTCTATAGGTGCGGGAGGCTCTTCTTCGTGGATAGGACTACTAATGCTAGTATTCCTCTTTAAAGCTTCCTCAACATATTTGCCTTTACGAATTTCTTCATCTAATCTATGATTTAAGTCCGACATCATTATCACACTTTCTTAAAAGCATCCAGTAGTCATTAAAGAAACAATGGTCTATTATTCTTTCATCACGGATAGCTATTCCAAAAAGTTTCCCAGTTCGCTAAAAATCGATATTATTGCACTTCTTGACTTTGCGGCTGCTTTTAGATATCCTGTAGACGTAACAAGTATTCTTCATCAAGGAGAGAGATATGCCCGATCATCGCTAACGTATGCCAGAACGTATGGCAGGAAAGCACGACTGTCGCTGTCAAGGACGCGGCAGCGGTTTGTTTTGTCCTGATATTCCATATGGCAGAGCGTTAGCAACTTCTCCACAGAGATCGGCATCTTGTTCTCGCTATCCATCCATCTTCGATCCGCCATTTCCACAGAAGTTGTCACCCGTTGCAGAGCCGGGCGCAGGTGCTTTTTGCATACATTGCTGGCAGTTCTTCAATACTTCCTGTTGATAAGGAAAAGAAACGCAACTATGCTAATAATGAAAAGAGACGGGAAAACACTATGCTCAAAGTACATATTCTTGGTGGCTCTGGTAGTGGAAAGACCACGCTGGCCGAACTGCTCTCCGCCCGCTTCCATATTCCCTCCTACGATCTGGACAAGATTGGCTGGAAACATGGGATGGCACCGCTGGCAGCATATGTAGAGGAAGCACTCGCAATTATCGAGCAACCAGGCTGGGTTACTGAAGGGATCTATCTATTCTGGACCGACGCGCTGATGCATGAAGCTGATTGTATCGTCATGATGGATATCCCCTGGTCCGTGGCCGTCTGGCGCGTGCTGCGCCGCCATGTCGTCAAGACCCTCAACGGGACCAATCCTTATGCCACCAAATGGCTCTGGCCGCTCTTGAAAGGGATGCACAGCTTATATGATCGCGCGGACCTCCCTCCAACGAGTTCGTGACGCGCTACCTGGATCTCTATCGCCAGGTTACAGAGATACCCGCCAGTGGCCTGGGTGGCAATTTCGCGTCACACTACCTGGATCTCTACCGCCAGATCAGCGAACCACCGGACGAGGAATTTGCGCAGTGGTATCAGGAGACATATCCGGACGATACGGCCGCGCCCGCACTCGACTTTTTGCGTATGCATCACAAAAAGTTCAGAGATATGGTCGAGCTCCATTATACTAAGGGTTTCATGTTTAGATACCTCGCAAAGTATCAGGAGAAAGTCTATGTCGTTAAAAATAATGCCGACCGCGCTCGCCTGCTCCAACACCTGAATGAACTCGATCGGCGTCAAACTACAGATAGCGCGAACTTATTCACTGAGTAAACAATCAAAAATATAGTCTGATAGTACCATAATGAGTGCTAGATGGTTTACAATATAAGAAGTTATCTAGCACTCATTAGCAGAAAGGATAGAATTTCGCTATGTCAAATACAACAACTGATTCCATAAAGGATGTCTGGGCGCCGTTGCGCTCTTCCAGAACTGCGCTGCTGACCACCTTCCGCCGCAATGGCCAGGGGGTAGGGACGCCTATCACGATCCTTATTGAGGGAGAAAAAATCTACTTCACCACCTGGACGACGACTGGCAAAGTCAAGCGCATGACCCATACGCCGCGCGTGACGCTGGCAAGCTGCACCCAGCGTGGCAAGGTCACCGGTTCTACCGTCGAAGGGACAGCGCGCCGTCTCAGTGAGAGCGAGAGCAACTATGTCCGCCAGCATATAATCAAAAAAAGTTTTATGGGTGAGTTGTGGCGCCTGATTTATCGGCTGCGCAAGTTGGAGCCGGTAATGTTTGAAATCACATCCATCCCGGTTGAGAATCCAACCGAGGCCACCCCACAATAATTATCGGTCACAACGTTTATTGTCTATCTATGAATGTAGGCCTCAGTACCTCATAAACTCAATTGAAATTAGATAGAACGGATAAACAGCGATATGGCCAGTGTAAAATTACGCTGTGGAGCCTGCGGCGCGGATAATCAGACAGATGCCACCTTCTGTTATCAATGCGGACAGGCGCTCTCTCCCACAGCTACCACAAACAGTCCACAGACGCAGTTATTGCTGGACGATAGCTTGCTAAACGATCGCTACCACATCCTGGATCGAGCGGGCACAGGTGGCTTTGGGGCGGTATATAAAGCAGCCGATACGCGTTTTGGGGGTCGCCTGGTCGCGATCAAGGAGATGGGGCAAAAGGGACTTAGCAACCAGGAATTAGCCGAGGCGGTAGAGGGTTTTAAACACGAGGCCCTCTTGCTGGCCGGCCTGCACCATCCCCACCTGCCACGCATCTATGATCATTTTAGCGATGGCGGCCGCTGGTACCTGGTCATGGATTATATCGAAGGCGAGACGCTGGAGGCCTATCTGGAACAGGCCCCCATAGACCCTGACACGGGCCACAAGAAGCTCTCCGTCGAAGAGACGCTAGCTATCGGCAGGCAGCTCTGCACGGTACTGGACTACCTGCATACGCGCCGCCCTCCCATAATCTTCCGCGACCTCAAACCCGCCAACGTCATGCGCACCTCCGACGGACACCTCTACCTGATCGATTTTGGCATTGCGCGCCACTTCAAGCCGGGACAGGTCAAAGATACGATGCCGCTGGGTTCGCCCGGCTATGCAGCACCCGAACAATACGGCAAAGGGCAGACTACACCAGGCGATATCTATAGCCTGGGTGTGATGCTGCACCAGCTCCTCTCCGGCCAGGACCCGACCCTGACTCCGTTCCGCATGGCTCCCCTCCACCTGACCGGGCAGCCAGCGCTAAGCAGGCTAGAGACGCTCATACAGCAAATGGTGGATATGGATGAGCAGCGCCGGCCCGCCACAGCAGCCGTTGTCAGGGAAGAGCTCGGCCAGATCGCCGCCAACCTGACCAACAACCGGGTCCTGTATGCGCACCCTGAACGACGTAACCAGGACATTTATCATGCCCCTACCGATGAGCACGAAGAGAAGAGGGCACAAGCGGGAAGCCGCCAAAGCATGGCCGAGCCCGAACAACGCGAGCGCCAACGGCCTCGCGGGCCATCGCGCCGCACTTTTATCATCGGTGGCATCGCCAGCCTGGTTGGCCTGGCCGGCGCAGCAGCCTTCACTGGCTTATACAGAAGCAATGACACGACACCAGATAAACATATAATCATCAGGGAGACACCAACTGCAACCGACATAAAAACGCTCCTCTATCAAGATCATAAAGATGCAGTCTACTCGGCCGCCTGGTCGCCCGATGGCCGGAGCATCGTCTCGGCCAGCGCAGACCAGACCGTACGAATCTGGGATGCCAGCACGGGCCAGACGCACTTTACTTATCAGAAGCAGGGCAGCCAGAGCTATCAGGCCCTCTGGTCACCCGATGGAAAATACATTATCTCAGGCGGTCCCATCAGTGTGCAGCAATGGTTGGCCAGCAATGGGCAACATGGCTTCACATATAATGTAGCGCCAGCCCAGCCCAGCCATGACATAGCCCTCTCACCCGACGGCACCTACCTGGCCGTCGCTCCCTATACCGATACAGGTAAGAGTTCAGTCCAGGTATGGAACACCAGAAATGGCAATCTCGTCAACACATACAATACCATCTACGTATACTGCCTGAACTGGTCGCCAGATAGTAAAAGCCTGGCGATTGGCAGTGCAGACACCAATATCCGTATCTTGAACATCACGACCGGAGATACATCCCTGATCCTCACCAACAAGGACATGGGCATGCCACGTGATGTCGCCTGGTCGCCCAATGGACGACGGCTGGCCGCGACTGGCACAGATGGCAAGGTCCATAGCTGGGATACGAACAGTGGCGAACAGCTCCCGACCCTGAACGATCCTAGCACCAATGGCCACATGCACTCCCTGGCCTGGTCACCCAACGGGGCATATATCGCCACCGGCAGCACCAATGGCTCGGTCTACCTCTGGCAGACCGACACAGGCAAGCTACTGGCCTCCCACGGCGGACAGAAGGGCATGATCACCAAACTGGCCTGGTCGCCCGACGACAAAGCCATCGTCTCCAGTAGCCTCGACCACACAGTACAGATCTGGACCATACCTATGCTATAATTGCTTTATATATTGAGAAAGCCGCCCCGCATTTTGCAGGATAATTGTGCTCAATTCTTTCTCTCTGAAGATCAACCAAGGAAGAATTCTTTCAAGGCGGGAGCAAGCACATCGTCAGCCGGGCCGTGGTCCTGACCTTCCAGGGTGCGACGTTGCGCCTCGGGGAGGATGGTGGCAATCTCTTGCGCCCCGTGGTGCATAAACACATGACTTACTCCGCCATCCATTACGAGCGTGGGGACCATGACAGATGCCCATTTCCTGAGCGGCAATGGGTCACCGCGCATGGTGTTTCCCATGATGATGCCGTCGTAAACGATGGTGGGCGCTACTTCCTCTAATCCCGGCCACATGGGAGATTGCCGCATCTGGGCAACCATTTCGGCCGGAACGCCCACAGCATCTACCATGAAGTATTCAACCGCCTCGCCACGGCGATCCGCTGAGATCAGTTCAATGAGGTGCGGCACATAATCCTCTGGTGCAGGAGAACGGCTGTCGTCAACGATAAAGGGAGGCTCGTATAGCGCCAGCTTCGTGATTTTGGTGGGAAGCAGGCGCGCAGCCTCAAGGGCCAGAACAGCACCCGAGGAATGACCAAAGACGAACGCAGTTCCACCAGCTTCGTTGATCAAGGTATCTATATCTTCGACCTCGCGCTCGACCGCGTAAGGCGCTATATCCCCACTATCACCACGACCACGCCGGTCATAGGCGAACACGGTAAAATAGGGTGCCAGGGCCACGACCAGCGAGGTTGCAGCCAGGCGCGTGGAAGTCGCACCACCCACCAGAATGAGCGCGGGACCCTCGCCTGATTGATCGAACGCGATAGGAGTACCATCCTTGGAAATAACTTTTCTCATTATGTTCTCTCTCCTATAGGTCATATTCTGTTTTCCTTTTCTATATAGGAGCAGTTTATCACCCAGAGCAGAAAAGAACTTCTCCTACCTTGCTCTTCTTATCACACAGAACTCCTACCACACGGCGCCAAACGGGCTCTAAGAAAAATGTAGCCCTTCTCTCATCTTATGAATTACTTATATCTTCCTAACACACATTATGGTAAAATACACCTGTATATATTTATGTATGACAAGGAGCTCTATTCATGCAGCCAGCCCGTACACTCAACATCATTAAGAGCTTTGCACAAAAACAGCAAGGCTATCGCTTCTCGATCTCGATGGATAATGGAAAGACGCTGGTGGACACGCCTTTTTATGCAATCGTCATACTACTCGGTGTGGTACTCTTTGTGATTGGTACCTTGATCAAGCTACTGCTGGAATCGGTTATCAATTAAAGGGATTTGACTATCAAAAACGACGGTCAATTCCCTTTTTTCTATCTGCACACCTGTTTCACCCGGCATCGTTGCGGTATTATATAACCGAACGAATCGTGCCGCCATCGACGCGGATAGTCGCGCCACTCACATAATCAGCGATCGGGCTGGCCAGATATGCAACTGCTGCAGCGATCTCCTCAGGCCGACCGAAGCGGCCTACGTCATTGGGGGCGATGTTCTGCGTAGCGTTGTATTCGATTTCCTCCCACGTCTCACCCCAGCCATGAACCTGTGCCAGATGGGTAAACATTGGCCGAGTTGCCTCCGCCAGGATTGCGCCGGGAGAGACGACGTTTGATGTCACGCCGGTGTCCTTTAGTTCACGTGCGAGGGAGACCGCAAAGTTGTGGCGAGCCGCCAACGACGCATTGTAGTCCGGCCCACCAGCCTGAGGCTGTTGCGACAGACCACCACCAATCTGGATCACCCGACCCCAGTGTCGCTCGCGCATCTGCGGTACCAGGCGCTGGATCATCCGCACGCCAGAAATCACGTTGCTGTTGTATATCTGAGCCCAGTCCGCAGCCGTCGCCTCCGTCCATGAGAGGAAGCCGACGACTCCGACATTGTTAAAGACTCCGGCATTGTTGACCAGAATATCAAGAGGTCCGCCAGCTAGCGCTGCGGCGGCAACCGCGTCGGCTCCGGCATCGGTGGTGAGATCACCAAGCGCGAGCTCGGCTTTCCCTCCTCCGGCGCGGATCGCTTCGGCTACAGCGTTGGCCCGGCTTTCGTTGCGACCATGCACCACGACAACAACGCCCTCAGCAGCGAGCAGTTTCACGATCGCCTCGCCTATCCCCGAGCTCGATCCGGTCACCAGTGCCCTCTTGCCTGCTAATCTTAAATCCATGTTGTTATACCTTATCTTTCATTTACTGATTGCGGGCTCTTTACCCGCGTATCTACGATAGATGGTATACTAGAGGAGATCCTAGAACAAGATGAGCAATGATCATAGGAATTCCCCTCCTCTGTTTCAAGAGGTGTTCTTTTCAGATACCAGGATGAAAGGGGTTGGCATGGTCAGCCAGCAGCAACAGCAAGAATATCGTTTACAGGAGCTTGGAGATTTTCTGCGTACGCGCAGGGCAAGGCTTACGCCTGAAGATGTGGGACTGCCGCGAGGAAGCAGGCGCAAAACACCTGGACTCAGACGAGCGGAAGTGGCACAACTGGTGGGGGTGAGCGTGGATTGGTACACCTGGTTAGAGCAGGGACGTTCTATTACCCCTTCAACGCAGGTCTTAGAGCGCCTGGTGCAGACGTTGCGCCTGGATGCGAATGAAAGGAACCATCTCTTCCTCTTAGCCCAGCAACAGGCACCTCCGGCTCTTGCGCCGGAAACCGAGATCGTGAGTCCAGCGTTGCAACATTTCCTTGATCAGTTTGGCACTCGTCCAGCCTTTGTGTCAGGAAGACGATGGGATATCCTGGCCTGGAACGATGCCGGATGCGCAATCTTTGGCGATTACCGCCGGATGACCACCCCCCGCGAACGCAATACCATCTGGGGCATCTTCACCAATCCCCTGTCCCGGCAATTCATCGTCGATTGGGAAGAAGATGCGCGACAGCTCTTAGCACAATTCCGGAGCAGTTGTGGTCGCTATCCTGGAGACGCCCAATTGACCGAGTTGATCCATGATCTCATGCTCGCCAGTCCTGAATTTCGCGCCTGGTGGCCTGATCATGAAGTACGGAGTGGACAAGAAGGGCGGAAAACGCTCAACCATCCACAGGTGGGGCATCTGCTGTTTGAACGTCTCACCTTTCAGGTCTTTGACACGCCAGATCTCAAACTCACCGTGTATACCCCGTTGGAGGGAACAGACACGCTTCGTAAAGTGGAGCAACTGCTGGCGCAGTGGTATCAAAAAGAGGGGCAGGGGCCACATCCTTCCCAAGCGATCCACCAGCTTCCACAGACCCGGCGATCAGGACAAGATGCGGTTGAATTATGGCTGGCAGATTGCGGTAAAAGGGTGGAAGGGGCGTGGGTAGCGAACAGCGACATCATGATCTCCTATGTAAATTGGTGCGAGGCACATGGATACGAACCGAAGAAGGCCAAAGGCTTAGCGCAATCGTTAGCGGCCCATGGCCTGGAGGTCGGTGTTCGCCAATGGGTCTATACAGGTCCAGGGATACGCACAAAAACACGAGGAGTTCGCGGCCTACGTGTACAAGATGGCTCTCAGACGCCGAAAACAAGTGGGGACGAATTGTCATAACTGCACATCTGTCCCCAGCTGTAGATCAGTTTCTCAAGCAAGTTTGCTGCCATTGCGCATTCCTTCGAGGAGAGCACTGGAAAGAGCAGAGAGTTCGAGAAACTTCTCCCCCTTTTTTATTGACACATTATCGGGCTTTCCGGCCCCATCTGTCCCCAGGTCGCTGAATAAATAAAAAGGAACGCGCCGCTGTTGCGTTTGAGTACACCTCCGTATAGCCGGGCAGCCTCTTTAAACGCGGAGGCCGCCCCGGCCGGGCAATCATAGTGGCAAAGGTTTAGGCTGGCTTCTGTGTGGTCCCGAGATCATGGAGGAAGTATGCTTCGGCCAGGGCCGCGCGCTCCAGTTCGGCGGGATCGACGCTCTCGTTGGGGGCATGAATGTTGGCGCTGGCATCCTCCGCACCCCAGAGGATGATTTCGGCCTGTGGGAAGACACGGGCAAAGGCGTTGATAAGGGGGATCGAGCCGCCACTACCGACCTCTGAGGCCTCTTTCCCATAGGCGGCCCGCAAAGCACGATAGGCAGCGGTATAGGCTGGTCCATCGGTCGCGGCCGCGTGGCCTTCACCGGATTCCTGCTCGGAAAACGCAAGCTGTACATTCCAGGGAGCAACCACTTTGAGATGTGCGGTCAACAGTTCCAGGGCCTCCTTCGCGCTGCGTTCAGGTGGAACGCGGACACTGATTCGGGCCCGAGCCACATCGATCAGCGCGTTGCGCGATCCCTGGACCGCGGGCGCATCCAGTCCAACGACATTGATTGAGTAGCTTGAACAGACACGCGTAGCAATCGAGTCGGTACCCATCAGATCGACGCCCGGCAACACACCGGCCAGGTAGCGGAACTCGGCTTCCGAGATATCGGTACCACTCCAGGACTGGCCTTGCATACCAGTGACGGCAACATTCCCCGGAGCATCATGCAGGGTAGCAATCATGCGAATCAAAGCCACCAGGGCATCAGGGGTCGGGCCACCAAAGGCTCCGCTATGCACCGGACCCTGCAGGGTGCGCACCTCAACCACCAGCGAGGCCTCGCCCCGCAGCGTGGTGGTCAACAATGGCTCGCCCACCCGGTTATTGCCAGCATCGGCCACCACCACCACGTCGGCCTGAAACAGGTCTGCATGGTCGAGCAGATAGGCCTCCAGGCTGCTTCCAAACTCCTCTTCACCCTCGACGATGATTTTCAGGCCGACAGGTGGTTGACCGGCAAAGCTACGCAGGGTAGCCAGATGGATCGCGATACCAGACTTATCATCAGCGGCCCCACGGCCATAGAGGCGACCATCTTGCCGGGGCGTCAGCTCAAATGGCGGCGTCTCCCACGCCTCAACCGCTCCCGCGGGCTGGACATCATAGTGAGCATAGAGCAGCACAGTTGGTGTTCCCGCAGGGCCAGGAATCTCACCATAGACAGCTGGATAGCCGGTCGGTATATCTAACAGGCGCACATCCTGAAAGCCGACACGCTGTAAAATATCCCTGGTGGCGTGGGCAGCCTCCAATACCGGCTCCTTTGAGAAACCCTCGGCAGCCACTGATGGGATGCGCACAAGCGTTGCCAGATCATCAAGCGTCGCAGGCATGGCCTGATGCACAGCCTGGCGCAGATCTTCACGAGACATTAGGACCCCTCCCCATAATTCTCTATATATAGAGTGTTATTTCTATGCATAATTCTTGAGAATATACATAGATGTCGTTATACCAGACAGGCGATGGTTGGGTCAATAGATGTGGAGTCAGAAGCAGATGACCATGAGATCTTGCAGGTCATCACGGAAGGGAACGGGTGGAGAGAATGAATGGTAATAACTTGCGGGTAAAGCTGTCTACCATTCCCCATGAGACAACTTTACCCGCAAACACAAAGCAAAAAGAGGGGTCAGTCTAGCGTGGACCCGCCTGCCGAATGTCATCACCAGGTATCTCAAACTGTTCGAAGTTCTTTTTGAAGAGCCCAGCCAGTTTGCTTGCCTGTTGATCATAGGCGGCAGTATCCTCCCAGGTATCGCGTGGCGACAATACCGAATTGGGTACATCGGGACAGAAAGTTGGGACCTGGAAACCGAAGACTGGATCAGCCACCATCTCAGCCTTATCGATTTCACCGCTGATAGCAGCTCGCACCATAGCGCGTGTATAGTTGATATTGATGCGCGAGCCCACCCCATAGGGTCCCCCGGTCCAGCCGGTGTTGATCAGGTAGCAGCGTACATTATGCTTCTCGATGCGCTCACGCAGCAGGTTGGCATACTCTCCTGGACGTCTTGGCAGGAAGGCCGCGCCAAAACATGAGCTAAACGTCGCTTGCGGGGTCGTCACACCTGATTCTGTACCTGCCAGCTTGCTGGTATAGCCCGACAGGAAATAATACATCGCCTGTTCGGTCGTTAACCTGGAGATTGGAGGCAACACACCAAAGGAGTCTGCCGAGAGAAAGATCACGGCGTTTGGATGTCCGGCCATCCCGGAAGTGACCACATTATCAATAAAATCGATCGGGTAAGCCACACGTGTATTTTCTGTCAGCGAGCCATCGGCATAGTCGGGGACGCGCGTCTTCGGGTCCAGAACCACATTTTCATACACAGACCCAAAGCGGGCCGCGTTCCAGATCTGTGGCTCATATTTCTCCGACAGGTTGATGCATTTAGCGTAGCAGCCACCCTCGAAGTTAAAGACCCCATTCTCACCCCAGCCATGCTCATCGTCACCCACCAGCTGGCGACTGGTATCAGCCGAGAGACTGGTCTTACCGGTGCCAGAGAGGCCAAAGAAGAGCGCCACGTCGCCATCAGCACCAACGTTAGCTGAACAGTGCATCGGCAACACGCCCTGGGCAGGAAGGATAAAGTTCAAGACGGTAAAAATGGACTTCTTCATCTCACCGGCATACTGGGTCCTGCAATCAAAACCAGGCGTTCTTTAAAATCAATGATAATAGCGGCATCGGAACGAGTTCCGTGGGTACGAGGATTGGTTTTAAAGTGAGGGACACATAGGATGGTAAAACCAGGACGGTCAGTGGTGAGATCATTCTCGGTCGCACGTAAGAATAATTGACGGGCAAACAGATTATGCCAGGCTAGCTCGGTAATAACTTGAATCGGCATACGGTATTGTGGATCAGCACCGGCCGCTGCGTCTAATACATAGACATCCCTACCCTGCAAATAATCGGCCAGACTTCTGCGCACAATCTCAAACGTCTCAGGTGTCATCGGGTGATTATTCTCGCCCCACCAGATCCGCTCAGTCGACTCTTCATTGGAAACAATAAACTTATCTTTCGGGGAACGCCCGGTATGTACGCCAGTCGTAGCGCTTAAGGCTCCATTGGCCGCCAGTAATCCTTCTTGCCGTGTCAATGCATGCTCGATCAGTACAGCAGGTGAAAGATTCCAATTGATGGTGCCAAGGTTGACCAACCCGTACTCTTCAAGGGCCTTCCTGCTCATCATCATCGTCATAACACATTCTCCTCTGGGGTTTTTCATGAAATCGCGCTGCCCTCAACTTTAAATGGTAAGAAGCTCTTTCGCTGAACTTCATTCAACGCGTCAACCCCGAACAACCGTTAGTTTAACAAACCTGCGCCATATGTGCAACCCACCCTATAAAACATACTCGTACTATGTAACTTTCGAATATATAGAATATTCAATTCAAACCTACATTTTTCAAAAGGCCTGGGATGTTTTAAAGTGCGTATAGTGTCATGGAACTGTTCTATTGTGTCTCTTCATAGATTGTATTGTACCATCTATGCAGTTGAATACCAGCTCAACAGCTATGGTTTTGGTATTTGTTTTATTTATAGCTTAGATAGAAACTGCTGATATAAAGATTTTTATGGGTAGTTGTTATGCTGCCATAGGTTCTCCGTCCTTCCGGGGGAAGGACGGAGAGGGTGGGTGGCGAGGACACCTCGCGCTCCGTCAGGGGCTGCCGCCCCTGCACCCCGCTTTCCCCCTAAAGGACATAGGCCCCTGCCATATCCATTGCGTGCGTGCGATGATGCCCCCGACCTGTTTTTATCAGGTGGTGCGAAAATGCCTTAAACGCATTTTTCGCACCACCTGATAATTTTTTAGGAGAGATCGGCTGCATTTATTTATTTTTTATTTATCTAGACACAATATAATTAATAAATTTCTTTTTTATTTACTGGAGTATTATGTAGTGTACAACGGGTAAAATATTATGGCAAGTCGATCTCATCGATGGAGATAAGGCCTTTTTTGAGGGCATAGATGACGGCCTGGGTGCGATGAGCGAGTTGGAGTTTGGTGAGGATGTTGCCGACATGGGTCTTGATGGTCTCTTCGGTGACGGTGAGGGCTTCGGCGATTTCCCGATTGGTGCGTCCCAGGGCGAGCTGGCGGAGGACGGTCTGCTCACGCTCGGTCAGTTCAGCCTGGGGCTTGTTGCCACGTAGCAGCAATTCTTGCATGAGCGCTCCCGCGATGGCGGGATCGAGCAGAGATTGCCCTTTGGCGGCGGCGCGGATCGAGCTGAGGAGTAGTTCGGGGTCGGCCTCTTTCCGGACATAGCCAATGGCACCGGCACGCAGGGCGGCCAGGACGCGAGCATCATCGGCATAACTGGTGAGGACCACTATTCTGGTATGGGGCAGCAGTAACTGGATGCGCCGGATAGTCTCGATCCCGTCCATACCACCCGGCATCAACATATCCACCACCACCACATCCGGCATCCACTGCTCAATATGCTGCAGCGCCTCCTCACCACTGGATGCGTCGCCCACAACCTGAATATCAGCAAAGGCATTGAGAAAGCTCAATAAGCCACGGCGCACAATCCGATGGTCGTCTACCAGGACAACCTTGATCTGCTCAGCCATAGTGTTTATCCCCACTTGAGATATATTTTATGCATTTCAATAGCGCTCATCGTTGGCGACCACAGGATCATAGCAGGTCACGGGCGCCAGTTTCAACCTTTATCAACCAGATCGAAGCTTAATATCAGCGTCGGAGACCTGGTCCAGTTGGGCCAATGGCAACATTTCACGTTGGAAGTAACGTGTTTCTAATAGTATCAGGCCTCCCCATATCAGCAGGACAATGCCCACGGCATAGTCCAGAATCTGCAGGGGTGCTCTGGGAGGCCAGAGGACACTATGCATACTGACAGTAAAGAGCAGGTAGAAACCTAAACCTAGCAGCCAGCGCTTAAAGCGCATGCGCAAAGTCGCCTGCATGTGCGCGATCTCCCATTGGGCCTGTGCAGCTGGCAAGAGGGCATAGTAGGCCTTGCGCTGGCGGGCAGTAGAGATACGCTCGACAGAGAAGAGCACTAAAAAGAGACAGGCCAGGACAATCAGTAGCCAGGCCACTGATTGATATTGCAAGCCATTAAAGGCCTGCGTGAGATACCAGATGACCAGGGCGGCCAGGCGCAGGGCCCAGAAACGCCAGCCTCGTAATCTGATACGGAGATCCTGCACTTCGAGATCCTGAACGCCACGATAGAATACGACCCTGGTCAGGGCGCTATTGGCCTGCAGAAAACCGGTGGCAGTAGCGCAGATGCCAAAGATCACCAGCAAGATAAAGATGATCGTGCTGCCAAAGCTGTAAAAACTCAGACCGATGATCATCAGCGCAATAGTCATCCAGGCATATAGCTCGCCCGTCTGCACACCACTATAAACGCGCGCGATGTCGCGCTTGACGATCAGGATCTGTTGCTGCTGCTGCGCCTGCTCCTCAGGTGGTGACAACAAAGGGATGCGTACAGAGATAGACGTGCCTGCGCCTGGCTGGCTCTCCAGTGTAAGGGTTCCGTTGAGGGCTGCGGCCCGCTCGGAGAGATTGACTAAACCCATGCCGCGTTGCACGGTGGCGGGATCAAATCCCTGGCCATCATCGCGTATCTCTAGCAGTAGGACGCGCTCTTGCTGCTGCAGGGTCACCCAGATCGCGTGGGCCCGGGCGTGGCGCGCGATATTGGCCAGCGCCTCCTGTACCATGCGAAATATAACTTCTTGCATTGGGCGCGACAACAGGTCGGCGCTCGGTAGCTCACCGAGCGTAAGGTGAACCTGTGCCCGGTACGATAGCCCAATGCTTCGGCCTGCATCCGCAACGCCTCGCGCAAGGTAGTATGCTCCAGAGCCACCGGGCGCAGTTGCTGCAGCAACGCCTGCATCTCTACCTGAGCCTCCCTGGCCGTCTGCTGTATATCCTCAATCGCCTCCATCGCTTCGGGAGCCAGGTGACCAGCGCGCGCATGGGCCCGAGCGGCCGCGGCACTGATACTCATACTAAAAATCTGTTGCTTGATCGAATCATGGAGATCACGAGCGATACGATTGCGCTCCTCCTGGGTCGCCTCTTCGCTGGCCTGCTGCCGCAAGCGGGCCCGATACTCGTTGCCCAGCCGGGCCTGCTCAGCCAGTTGCTCGATACGCTGGCTCAGCGCCTGCAAAGCCGCCTGGAACTGTCCCGATGGCCAGTGAGACCAGCGGCTACCCTGCAATTGGAGGGAGATCCCTCAGCCAGGCGCTGCAGGGCCAGCTCCAGCAAGAACAAGCCATGCTGAATATTCCAGGTTAGCGCCCACCCCAGAGCTCCACCCGCGACGATCGCCACACCAATGATCACTGATAAAGGCAAGCCAAGGGAGAGCAGCCAGGCAGAGATTGCGAGCACGATGCAGCCAACTAAAGCATGGCTCAGCCCTAACTGTAAGGACACGCCCCGATGTGCTAGCTCCACATGTTCTTTCCCAACCATAACACTCACCCTTTCTTTCTTGCCGCTATCAGAATAAAAAGACAAGCGCGTATTTCTCGCTTACCAGTACTATGCACGGCCCTGAATGAAAAGCGGAAACTTCTCATGCCCAATTTTTTCAGACATGCCAAACCCGTTTACAGGCTACCAGCGGACAGACTCCATCGGCGCCGCGACAGGTTCCCCAACAGTTGAGAGAACCTGCATACGCAGATAGACGGTCAGCCGCTCGCCCAGGAGATTTCCCATGAAAAGCGTGGTGCCAACGGCCGTGAATAGCGCCCAGAACAGCGCGTGCTGGTCCCAATTCTGGTAGTATGAAACGATCGCCACGATCCGTATAGCCAGGACACTCAACCAGATCAAGCCACTGAACAGGCTCATCTTGGCATACGTATTCTGTGTCTGCCGATCAAAGCGCAAGCGTGCAAACAGCCCACGCAAAGAGCCAATCCCAGCTCCAGCCCCTAATCCCAAAACCAGGCAAACGACCAGCGTAACCATATCCGCCTGCGGCCGATTGAGCTCGGAGGCAATATTAGTATATGTATAATAAGCAATTAAAATGGGGAGCACCAGGAACCAGCTACGCGTGATTGCCTGCTCCCGAAATTGCCGCACCACCATATAGATTACAATGCCTGCGACCAGCACTAACATAATATATGACGACATTCTAACTCTCTCCTTTTAGCATAAACGAATATATACCGCAGTGTTTCTGGAGGTAAGTGTAGTAGAATGTCGGCATAAACACATCGCTGGGAAGCAGCATTTTTCACTCCCTCTTTTGGGGGAGACAACGCCGGGATAGTCAAGCAATGCGGGAGGAAGAGGGCTGGTTTGACACCTCACAACTTCCTCCCAGAAAGCTCACACTATACAATGCTCTTAGAGGGCGCGCACGTAGGCGACAAACTTATCGCCACGGTCAAACTCGTTGAGAAACATGCCAAAGCTGGTGAAGCCAGGAGAGAAGAGGAAGACGTCTCCAGGCCGGGCCAGTTGGACAGCGGCCGCGAGGGCCTGCTGGTAATCAGTGAAGATACCGCGTACGGGATCGCTGGCTCCCTGGCGCTGCACCTCCTGCTGAATCGCTGGCACTAGCTCATCGGTGCCGCTTCCCGCCAGCAAGATAACGTCTCGGCAGCGCTGGACGATGCGCTCAGGCCAGGCTTCCAGGGGTAGGTGCTTGGTATTGCCGCCGGTCACCAGGACGATGGGGGCATCAAATGCCTCCAGGGCTACCTGGCCAGCTACCGGAGATGTGCTGGCACTGTCATTGATATAGCGTACACCGCCTACTTCGCGCACATCTTCAAGTCGATGGGGGACGCCCTGAAAACGCCGCACCGCCTCAGCAATCACGTCATCAGAGACCCCAAGCAGGCGAGCAGTAGTCGTGGCCAGCAAAATATTCTCTAAGTTATGGCGGCCAGCCAGCGGCGTCTCGATAAAGATAAAGGGATCAACCTGCGTTGAGTTACGGGCAAAGCTGCCGCCCCGTTCCAGGCTGGTAAACCAGGTTTGACCGGGCGCCTCATCCCCAAAACGGCGCGTCCAGGGATTATCATAGTTAAACACGGCCACATCGTCCGGTTTCTGGTGACGGAAAATATTGGCCTTCGCCTCCGCGTAATCTTCCATGCCCGTGTACGTATTGAGGTGGTCAGGATAAATATTGGTCATCACAGCAACGGAGGGACTGATTTTATGGGGGGCCAGCCCTTCAAGTTGCCAGCTCGACAATTCCAGCACCACCAGCGTCTCCGGGGTAATTTGTGGCAGCAGCGAAAGCGTCTCCACACCAGCAACGTTACCACCAATCAGCGTATGGGCGCCGCTGGCACGCAGGATCTCATAGATCAGGCTGGCAGTCGTAGTCTTGCCACGCGTCCCCGTGATACCAATCACACGCCCCGGACAGGCCAGCAAGAAGAGCGCGATCTCCATCTCGATGCGTGCCCCATGTTCTTGAGCCAGGCGGATATACGGCGACGTCCAGGGGACACCAGGATTGCGAATCACGATCTCCGCCCAGCGAAAATCCTCTTCCCGATGTTCTCCCAGGATAAACTCGATCGGCAGACCGGCCAGGGCCTGCACACTGGGAGCCAGCACCTCCGGCGACTTCATATCCGTCACCCGCACCAGCGCCCCCTGCTGGGCCGCATAGCGCGCCGACGCCATCCCCGATCCCTGGAGCCCAACCCCATCACCAGAACTCGTTTCCCACGTAAATCCATCTTAGAGACCTCAATTTCCACAGATTTCACATTAAAAAGCCATACTCTCGAATGGCATAATAGCAGAATTTGAGCCTGGATACAAACAGTTGGGGTTTAGGGGCAGTGCCCCTAACGCCCTTTTTCTTTTTTTGTGCCGCCGAACGGCAGCACAAAAAACCAAAAAACCACAAAGACAGTAATAAAAAAACCAGGTATAATAGTTTTAGACCCTGAAAACGGCGATCATGCTTTTGATGCAAAATTTTTATATAATATATAGAGGGCGCTATCATTTATAGGCAATCTATATAAAAGGCTAAGACATAGTTTATTGCCCCTTGATATTTCAACTAGAAAGATAGCGCAACCAGCATACATCAATGTCTTAAAATTACGACAAATGATACCACGATAGGTATTTAGAAATAGGATAGAGATGGATTCTGGAAACAGTGAACAACTCGAATATATCCTGGACACCTTGTCGATTGGTGTGGTGCTGCTGGATAGCAGCGACTTCCGCATTCGCTATATCAATCCCTACCTGCAAACATTGCTGGCCGCCTTCTGGCAGCAAGCAGAGATCATTGGCCGCACCGCCGCAGAGCTGCTACCCGGTACGGTCCATACTGCGATTCTGCCCCTATTGCAGCAAGTGGCAACGAACGGCAAGCGCATAGAGCTGGCTGAGGTGCCATTTGAGGGCTTTCTAGAGATTCGCGGCCGCACTTATTGGCGCATCGTGATCGAAGAACATAGGGTCAGTGGACAGCCTGGTCAATTACTGGTGACACTGCAGGATATCACAGATGCTGTACGAGCCCAATTGCACATCCAGGCCGTACACGCCATATCATCCGCCCTGGCAGGCCCAAGCTCACTACCATTGGTCCTGGAACGCATTTTAAGCGTGCTACAGGAGACCTTTGGCTCCAAGCGCTGTGCCATCATTTTGCTGGATAACTCGGTACCAGCCATCGAGCCGCGCCTGGCCGATCTAGAGGAGGGTATTCCCGAGAAGAGCGATACCCCACAAACGGCCCGTGTAGTTGCTCAACTGGGGCTGCATGAGGTCTCCCAGAACTGGCAGGCAACCTTAGATGAAAAGATCTTGCTCGAAACGGTGACGCGCCAGCATCGCACACGCATCATCACGGACACCAGTACCACACCTCAATATAACTTCCCTTACCTGAACCACCTGGGAGAGCCGCACCGCCCCGGTTCGGTCCTCTGTGTCCCGATTTTTGAGCCCCATACCGATGATCCACGCAGCCAGGCAGAGGCCAATAACAGCAGCCGCACCGTCTTCGGTGTGATAGAGGTGTATCACTTGCGCGCCCGTGGCTTTCCAGCGGAAGAGGTGTCGCTGCTCGAACAATTTGCCCAGCAGGCGGGGCTAGCCATCCAGAATGCACGTCTATTCCGTCGCATCGACCGCCTGGCCAGGACCGCTAGCCGCAATGTGCGCCAGAAGGAAAACATCATGCAGGCCATGCCAGATGGGGTGATTATTTTTGATCCTCGCTGGCGCATCGCCGATGTCAACCAGGCCGCGCGCGACCTGATGGGCTGGAATGAAAATGTGCTTGGGCAGGGACTGCGCGAGGCATTCGAACAGAGCGACGTTCGCTGGCAGCAGATCCCATGGAGTTACGACAATGTGATTGAGGAACTGGAACAGCGGGCCCTGGCGGGCAATAGTGATGAGATCAAGCTAACCGGCGCCAACGGCAGGGCTTATACCATCCAGACCTCCTATACCCCCATTCGGGATGAACTGGGCGACATCTTTGCGTTTATTGTGATCTATCACGATGTCACTGAGCAGGTCGCCGACCGCGAACGCATCGAGGCACAGGTTATCGCCCGTACCACTGAACTGAAACAGCGCAACCAGGCCCTGCAAGAGGCCCAGGAGGCCCAGGCCATCACCAGTGCCCGCATGACTGTGCTGCTCGAACGCTTGCCAATCGGAGTGATCCTGGTAGCAGCCGAGAACAAACATATCTCGGTTATCAACCGCCAGGCAGTCGAGCTGCTACAACGCCTGGGAGCGCCACTGGCGCCGGCCAATGATCCTGAGGAGGCCGTGCTACGGGCCATCAACCAGGATTGCGCCCAGCTCTTACAGGCGCTGCCGATGCTGGGCCCTTCCGGCTCCCTGGTTCCCTATGAGGAACATCCACTTGCTATCGCACTCATGCAGGGTGAGAGTAACGAAGCCGAGCTGCATATACAAACTAGCGATGGACAGACCATCTACCTGCTACTAAACGCGGCCCCGCTGAGGGCGCTGGATGGGAGCATCGAAAGCGCGATTCTGGTGTTGCAAGAAATCAGCCGCATCAAGCTGCTGGAGCGTGCGCGCGAGGATTTCTTTACCACCATGGCCCATGAGTTGAAGACCCCGCTGGCCAATATTCGGGCCCATTTGAGCGCGCTGCTGGCCCCCGACCTGCACTGGACCAACGAAGCGCAGCTCGACTATCTGCAGACCGCCGATCAGCAGGTTGATCGCCTGGTTGGCATGATCAACCACTTCCTGGATGCTTCGCGCGTCGAAGCCGGGGCCCTACGCCTGGAGCGCGAGCCCATCCTACTGCCAGAATTGTTTGAAGATGTCCAGGAGCGCCTGGAGGCCCTTATCAACTCGTCCCACCGCACACTGCAGATCCAGGTGCCAGAACAGCTTCCCGCCGTCCATGGTGATTATGAGCTGATCATCAGCGTACTCACCAACCTGCTCAGCAACGCCTTTCGCTATGCACCTGATGGAGACGCCGTCCAGTTGCTGGTCGAACCGATCCAGGATGGGCAAAAACAGAAAGCACAAAGCGTTAGAATTAGCGTCATTGACCATGGGCCCGGCATCAGCCAGGAGCAGCAGACGGCCCTGTTCACGCGTTTCAGTACCTTCGCCGCCTTAAATCGCCCCTCGGTTGATAGACCAGGACAACCCGAGCCGGCGCGCCGTCAGAAGGCTACGCGCTGGAGTCCGGCGAGTGGATTGGGCCTCTATATCAGCCGTGGTATCATTGAAGCACATGGTAGTCAGCTTGAATTGGCCAGCAGCCCGGGCCATGGCGCTACTTTCGCTTTTACGCTACCTATCTTTAAGGGCAAGCGCAGGCTCACGCGCCCCACCGAGCCACCAGGCACCGCACTCACCAAGGGAGAGTAAAGACATGTCGACTACAGATAAAAAGATACGCATCCTTTGCGTCGAAGATGATCCACAGATGCGCACGTTCCTGCTCGCGCAACTCAAGGCCCGTGGCTATCACTGCCAGACGGTCCGCGATGGCGCACAGGCTGTGGATATGGCGGCCATCTTTCAACCGCAACTGGTCTTGCTGGATCTCTCCCTGCCCTCGCTGGATGGACTGAGCTTTCTGCGTCGCTTCCGCGAGTGGAGCCCGGCGCCAGTGATTGTACTCTCGGCCCATGATGAAGAGCCTGTAAAGATCAAGGCCCTCGACGTGGGGGCCGATGATTACCTGACCAAACCGTTTAGCATCAATGAGCTCCTGGCCCGTGTTCGCGTCGCACTCAGACGGGCAGAGGAGACCGAGCGGCTGCGCAATAGCGCCAGCAACAAAGAAGGTCAGCGCCCACTCTACCGCTGCGGCGGCGAGAACGGCCTGATCGTCGATTTCGCCCACCGCCATGTCAGCTCAGGCGGCAACGATGTCCACCTCACTCCCACTGAGTATGATCTGCTCTGCGAGCTCACACGCAACGCCGGCAAGGTCCTCACGCATCGCGAACTTCTCCAGCGCGTCTGGGGACCGGACTACAGCGGCGAGAACACCTACCTGCGTACTTTTATGCGCCATCTGCGCCGCAAGCTGGAGCCCGATCCCTCGCAGCCACGCTTCTTACGCAACGAACTCGGGGTCGGCTACTATGTTCCCCCACCCGACACCGAAAAAAGCCTGACCTGAACCGATCAGACGGCCCGCAGCCTCCAGAGCCGAGTGGGCGCCCGATCATCCTGAGAAATCAAGCCGTTAAAGGCTCTGGATACGCAAATACTCAAATTTACTGGAAAAGCCGGACCCCTGCGGGGCGGCGCACATAAGACCAACATCCAGGGTCGGCACGGTAGTCAGGTAAGCCTGGCGTAGGAGCTGATAGTTGCGGCCATCGAATCCGTATGAGATTTCGATGGTCGGACCCTGGCGCTGCACGCGCAACCAGAAGGAAGCCGGGCTATTATGCAGGCGTACAATCGACCAATCCGAATAATCGCGCGTCACCACAGCGCTCGCGTGCTGGAGACCATCCACAAATTCAATGCCGCACTTGATCCAATTGGCCTCATCCAGGCGCACCATCAGGCCAGCCTGATCATACAGCGCCCGGTAATCGCCACTGATTTTCACATCAGCCTGGAAGTCGCCTGTTTGCTGCTGATAATAAAAATGTCCAGTATCATGAACCGTACCATCGTGCGTCACGCGCCAGAAATCAGTGCCAGGCGCCGACTGTATCATCACCACATCCCCCGAGCCGACCATTTGGGAGCTTCATTATACCAGTCCATACCTGCATTCCTTCCTCAGTTGCTTAGAAATGAAGTCGATGCCCTCAGTATAGTGGAGAACCGAGTTTTCGGCAATATGCGCATATCCACCACGACAAAGTACAGTTTTATGTTCAAGTGCAAGACATACTCATCCCCCAAAAGAAAGAGCAACACAACTCTGGCTAAGCCCAAAAGCTAGTAAGTATTGAAATAATCCTTTTCTGTATCAACTACTTGACACAAAGAAACCATGACTGTATCATAAATATGATACAGTCATAAAACGTTTTATAAGCATCTTGTTATCTTCCTCTTCAAATTAGAAGGAAACTACTATGATTATTCTCGAGATATGTCTGACTATAGTAACCAGTATTGCGCTTCTCGGTCTGGGCTTTTATGGACTCAAGCATAATTTTCCATTGATTGCCACTGAAGAGCAGCTACAGAAGAGTCTGAATCGGTGGCAGGTTTTTGCTGAGGTCCAACCGTCACCAAAAATGCTAGCAGACATAAAACAAAGTTGGCGCTATCTACGTGCCATAACGCTAATTGGTGGAGGTCTGGGGCTAATATTGATGTTGATCGGCGTGGTGATAATTTCATTACTAACGACAGGAACAGTAGATGGCAGCGATGCCGGGGATAGTGCGTTTTTTACGGCTATTACCTATGCTAGCCTCTTCGTAGGATTTGGCATTGGAGGCATATTCGCGGTCTGGCGCTTGCGTAAAGCCGCACAAAGCCATATTACCTATGCAGACCTGCATCAGCGACGACTGTCGGACTATCGGAACGGACTCATTCACTGGCTGCTGGCGCTAGGACTGGTCGAAACAATAGCGTTTAGCTGCTTCTTTGCGCCACATCTGGGATCAACATTACGGCTCCTGCAGAGTAATGGTGCCCCGCTCGATATACCAAATAATCTCTGGATCCTCAGTATCGTGCCGGGTGCAATAGTTGTGATATCTATCGTGGCAGAGCTTTTAATGCTACGTATCGCGCACTTATCGCGCTTATTGGTCACTTCTGATCCAACGGTCTCGCAACGTGCCGATGACATGCTACGAGCGAACGTGATAGGAATGGTGCAGATCTATGCGCTAATCACAATATTCTATCTTGGCCTGCTACAAAATACGTTGATCATACGCAGCCTCTGGGCAGCGGGCTACTGGAAGATGAGCGACCGTCCTTATAGTGCAATTTCCTCCCTTTTCTATTTCTTATTCTTCCTCACATTAGGCCTCGGTGGAGTTTTGGTGGCAACTTATGGGCCTCCGAGAGGGAAAAATTCGGGGCGGCCCTGGCAAACGAAACGGATCAACCAATGAGCAACCTGCTGCTGGGAAGCAACCAGCAAGGCCGGGCAGGCAAACCAGGCAGTGTACCTGTCCGACCCGGTGCAAGGCAGTTAGCTGAGAATTTTGCCTGTATAATAAGCAATCTGTCCAGGGGTCTGGGACTGCTCACGACTGGCGCCACCATGGTGCTGCTTGAAGAGATCGTTCTTAGTGTACTCGTCGAGGGCCTCTTTGGACTCCCAACGTGACACAGCCAGGACGGTATTGTCATCGGCCACCCACAACTCCAGGCCAGGAAGCCTTTGAACTGCTTCATGGCAGGAGCGGCATGCTCGAAACCCTTCATCATTGCCTCCTGCTGCTCAGCAGGAACGGTCACTTTATTTACAGCAATAAACATTGAAATTCTCCTTGGTTATTAATCATTACCGATTAGTCGTATACGACTATCTGACAATATCAATCATACAACCTTTGACCAGAATAGTCAAGGTCGACTATAATATACATACAAGAAATGAGGTGGAAAAACAAGATGGACGAAAGAAGCCTGCTCTTGCTGGGCATGTTGAAATCGCAGAGCCAGCATGGTTATCAAATAAATGAATTTATTGAAAAAAATTTAAGTCGCGTCATCAACATGAAGCGCTCTACAGCCTATACCCTGCTCGATCGCCTATGCGAACAGGGCTATGTGGAACTGCGTATGGAGCAGGAGGGCAATCGTCCGGCCAGGAAAGTCTACACCTTGACGCCCCAGGGGGAACAGAAATTTACCGACCTCCTGCGCGAGATTCTGGAACAGGCCGATCCGATGAGCTCACCTTTTGATGTCGGGCTGATGTTTCTGGATCATATCACCCATGAAGAGCTATTGTCAGCCTTGCAACTGCACTTACAGCGCACCAGCCAGCAAGTGGCCGCTTATGAAGCGGCACCAATGCATGGCTTTGGCAAAGGTGTTGATATCGCCATGCAGCATCGCCTGGCCCTATTGAAGGCCGAACAGAGCTGGCTACAACAAATGCTCACCCAACTCCAGCAGAGTGAATCGGCCGTATAAGTCTTCTTCATAGCAATAGACACAAGCCGTTTCAAGAAGAAACCGTTTCAGGCATTTTGATCCACAAAGATCTATACGAAAAACTTGTATGCCAGCAACGTTCATAAGGTGATTCATTGACAAAGGATTGAACATGAAGTTTCGCCTGAAGCATCTATTTTCGCTGGCAATGCTCAAACAAGCGTTTTTGTTTGTGCATCGCCCCCGTCTGCCCCGTCTCTTCAGAAGAATCGTTCATATTCCCTATGAGACCTTGCTGGCCTATAGACAGGCCAGTGGCTATATCCGGATCGCGCCCACCAGTCCAGCAACTTACCGGGAACTCTATCGGGTCCAGAAAAGCAAGCTTGCACAGGGAGAAAATGAGTTTATCAAAGAGCACCTGCTGCTCGCCACCACGACCACGCTGGCCATCGATCGCCTGCGCCAGCGTTATCCTGAGGCCGTTGAGCTGCTCATCCTCTGTGCATTCATGGGGCCCGATGCCATCCCTGAAAAGATTATCTTTCAATGCGCCCACTACCTCCCAACCTCACTACGCACACTCACCCATAACCAGACACGCTGGCGAATGAGTACGGCGACCCTGCGCAACTACGTCCTGCTGCGCCGCCATGCCCACACGGGCACACTCACCATGCCCAGACTTATACAGGAATTGATACGCGCCACCCAGACACAGGCTGAGCAGGTACGCTGGGCCGAATATATTATCAACCTCACGGCCAGCAGCTTCTCCAACGAGCGACAGGCATCCAGCATGCTCAATCGCTTAATCTTCCCCACGCGCTGCAAGCTATCGGCTACATCAAAGACTGGCACTTCCAATCCTTCGAAGCCTGCACCTTGCTCAATAAGATGAGCTTCTACGCGCAAGATACGGGAGATTATGAGACGGCCATCATCCTGGTCAGGTACGCCCTGCGTATCATCGAAGAACAACTGGGGCCCGATCACCCCAATACGGCTGCCATCTTAAATAACCTGGGCGTCCTCTATCAAGAACAGGAAAAGTTTGAGGAGGCCGAGGCCCTCTACTTACAAGCGCTAACAATCATCGAGAATCAACTACACGCGGATAACGCTCTGCTTGTTACGCGCCTGAAACGCCTGGCGCAGCTCTATCAGAAACAGGGCAAGATCGATCAAGAGCTACCAGTGCGCCAGCGCATCCTCTCGATCCACGAAAATACGCGGGGCCTTGAGCATCTGGATACCGCCAGTAGCCTGCATAGCCTGGCTGACTGCTATCAGGAATTAGGGCAACGCCAACGGGCTAGATTTCACTATGAGCGTGCCCTGCATATCCGTGAGCGCCAGTTGGGCTCAGAACATCCCGATACCCGACAATCACGCCTGCAGATAGAGAAACTGCTTCACGATCAGCCCGGCGAATAACGGTGCGGGAAGGATCAATCGCATTAAGAGGGCATATGCAACAATAAAAAAAGAAATGTACGTGCGGGTCTTGTCCCCGCTTTTAATCTCCCCGCTCAAAAAAGCTGCAAGAAGAGGATTTTGAAGCTATTTGATTGAGCGTATAGCATTGTTATTGTTGCTTTTTCGGGCGGGATCGAATTAAGCGGGGACAAGCCCCGCACGTACATTTCTTTGTTATTGATGCTTTTCGGTGCATAGGCTATCTAAACGGTTAGTCGGTGAGGCGATAGCGTGGAGCAAAGCCGAAGGTGCGCCGCGCCTTGTCGATCGAGAGTAAGGATTCACGTCCATGAAAAGGTTGTGTCAGGACGGAGAGCAGATCGGGGCGAAAGCGCTCTAGCAACTGGACGGTCGGCTCAGGGCAGCAGGTGTCGCTGGCACACAGATTATAAGCACCAAAGCCGGGCAGGTCGGCACATTCCAATGCTTGCTCGATGCCTTCGACCGCATCCTGTATGTGCAACCAGCTAAATAAATCGTCATGCCACACGGCCGTAGGAGGCAGAGTGACAAGGGCCCGCTGATATTGCGCTTCTGACCACACATAGGTGAAGCGCAGGGCAGCCGTTGTCATCCCATAAGCGCGATGAAAGGCCGCACAGGTCTCCTCATTCACCAGCTTACTCAAGCTATAAGGATCTTCGGGTGCGGGCGGATAATCTTCATCCAGGGGCAAACGCGTATAAGGGATGGGATGACGCTTCAAGCGCCAGTAAAAGGTGCCAAAGGCGTTGACGCTGGAAGCGCAGATACAGCGCTGGATGCCCGCCTTGCGCGCCTCATCCAGGACCACAAAGGTCCCCAGGGCATTGGTACGGAAGATAGCGGTCCCCTGATCTGGATTGCCATGGGGAATACCACCCAGATGCACAACGGCATCCATATCCTTTACCGCCTGCGCCACTACTACAGGATCGGTGACCTCCCCGCGCACAAACTGCCAGTTTAACTTGACGGCCTGCGTTACAGCCTTATCCTGTATTTGATCAAAGATCGGAACTGCGGCCGGATCAGCTATGTCCAGCAAGCGCAGCTCATGCCCACGTTGTCCAAGATACTCCGTTAAAGCGCGACCAATAAAGCCCAGGGCACCGGTGATCAATATTTTCATGTAATGGCGTCCTTCCATTCTCGGTTTTTATCAGGAAATGCAGACAATGTAGCGCTTATGGAAAAAAGCAGCTTGCTACAGTGCAGCCTCGCGAATATAGGAAAAGAGGGTCATAGAAAAAACAATAAACTTAAAAATGATCAATAACTCTCAATAGCGGAGCATCGCCCGTCAGTGGACGATGATGGCACATGATAGAATGCGAGGGTGCATCCCACCATAAGATCTACATTGATGAAAGAAGACGGCGCATCTCTGGACCAGGGACGTCAGAAATATACATATAGTGTGGGTCCTGAATGTCCAACCTATCTACATTTATATAGTCAGTATACGAATAAGCGGAAAGTATGTCAATAGAGCAATTTAAGCAAGCCTGAGATCTATGATTTTTTATGAGTTGTGGTAGAAAATGTGTAATGCACATTTTCTACCACAACTCATAAAACGGGTTCGGGTGCGGCAGCGCACGTACGCAAATGAGTAAAATAATATTACCGTTTTTGGGGGTTGCCTGAGAATATTATATTAGAAGGTAATGAGAAGTGGCAAGTAATTTCCACTAAAAACACAGCAAAACAAGAAAGATGCAACTGAGTAACTCTTCAGTGACTGAAACAAGATACGCTTTATGCAGTTATTACTGCTGGTCAGACTGTGAAAAATGAGCAAAATGAAAGATTTTCACACAATTTTCACACAACTGCCTGGATATTCACGCGTTTCTCACTCGTAATCGGGTAAGCTGTGCTTATAGAAAAATAGCGTATCATTCTGGACATACTTTCTTTTCTCCGTCGCACCGGCGGCGATCTCAGTCTGAAAAACGCAATTAGTTGTGCAGAGAGCGTTCTGCCCGGCTGGTTGAAAGGTAAGGTAGCTAGCGGAAGCAGGATGCCCGTCATGCATGACCACAGTGCTGCGAACGATCAGTCGTCGGATAGTGGCCAGATGAATAAGATGGATGGGTCGCCTGCTGATGAGCGATCACAGCCAGTACGTTTTTCGGATACTGTCGTGCCCAACCAACAACCGGGCGGAGGGCCAAAACACATATATAATATCCTGGTGGTTGAAGATGATCCAACACTCGCCACATTGGAAACCGATACATTAACTGCGCAGGGCTATACCGTTGTCACCGTACCTAGTGGTGAGCTTGCGATTACAACTCTCCATCATGCGATTCCCGATCTCGTAGTGCTTGATCTTGAACTTACAGGTGAAATTCATGGCTGGGAAGTATTACAAGTAGTGCGCTCACTGGCACCTATCCCTGTATTGATCACTTCGAGTTCAGTCACCCGCGCACGGCTATATATGCGCCAAAGTGGAGAGACGCGCCTGACTTTGGATCATTTGCCAAAGCCATACCCTTTACAGGCACTTCTTAAGCGCATTCAGCGCATGCTGCCAATCTCACCTACTCACTAATTCTTCTTAGTACCAAAGGAGGCACATATGGACCGCTACGAAGATCGTGATATTCTACGTAAGGGTGGATTTGCCGAGAATGAGGTTGTTCAACTAAGCAAACTTCGTAAAGACTATACAGAAAAAGAGAAGAGCCAGGCTCAGATCATCAATCGCCGTCTGGAGTTCATTCGCTGGCTGGTTTCAACCGGTAAGCTTTCCGATCAGATTGCCTAGTTGTTGAGCGTATACGACCTGGAGATCGGGCGTTTATAGCTGCTCTATAAAGATATGATATGGCGACAATCGTACAGGTTGTCGCTTTTTTGTGGTGTGTCGCCCTCAATCCTCAACATATTCACCCCATCAGCCTTCAATAAGTGCATGTCACCACTTCCACACCATCCTACCCACAATGCAATCTAAGACTGGTTAAGAAGGCTCTTTGTCATCATACCAGACGACCATGCCTTCTTGATCTTTGAAGGAGGCTTCGCGCTGTAATTTCTGCATCTGCTGTGGGGATGGCAGTTTTGACACAGCCCCATGATGCGTGCCACCATATCAGCTGGCGGATCGCAATGTTCTAATTTAGAAAATAGTCGATCGACATCCTCAAAATTGTCAGCATCGTCATCGCTTCGAAAATCGACAGGTGAAACATTCTGCATGTGCATTCCCTCGTTTATCATTCGTATCGGCTACAACTATAGTACGGATAATCAGAGAAAGAGGTTTCAGTTTTTTCCAAGCTTTCTTATCTAATTCTTGTCTAAAACGATTATTTCTAAGCAACTGATAATGCTGCTGAAGCATTTTTCGCTAAAAATGTGAGAAAAAAAGCGGCAAGCTATTGCTAGCTCGCCGCTGCCTGTAAATGCAACCGGGCCACGCCCTGGCGCAAATACCGGTTGCACGGCAGATATTTATGTATATACAGAAACTACCAGACGGTGTACAAAATGTTAGCACTACAGCTTGGCACTAAAATGAAGCACACTACGAATTGATGTTCTCTGGTGTTAACAGACCGCTTTGTGACCGCAGTGCTGTTACCTTTTTTATACTTGATATTTCTGTGCGCTTCAAGTGGATTAAAAGGGATAGGGCCGCCTGGGACCTGACAGCAGGCTTACTTCGGCTACGACAAAAGTACCAGACCCATACCCGGAACTTTTGTGGTTACGCTCATACAATGGGATGTATGGCTGCATGATGAATGGGATCAAGATTACAATTTAACACTGCTCTTGACAAAATACATTAGGGTGCCCTAATATCTTAGTAGCCAGGTCGGATATTAGGTTACCCTAATATCGATGTTTATTTTAAAATTTTTTGTGTGGGAGGCATACGATGCGCTCTCTCCGGTCTTGAGCAGAAAGGATTTAACTTCGTGAGGAAGACGCTCTCTTCATCGATAGCACGCCCCACTCTCCTTGCGGGACGAATTGTACTTATTCTTGGTGCGGTTGTGGTAGCGGCGATTTTAGTATGGCAAGGTATTACGGCGAATGGAAACCCCGATCCGGCAGCCGCCCATATTACTCCAGAAGCGGCCATTGTGAATACGGGTATCCTTGTCTTCCGCGAAGGTCTGGAGTGTATTCTGGTTTTGATGGCGATTACGGCCAGTATGATGGGTAAAAATCAGGGTTATCGCCGCCCAATCGCGATTGGCTCGGCCATTGGTTTTGGCGCTGTACTGTTGACGTGGTTCGCAGTGGTAGGTATTTTGAGTGCGCTTTCCAACAACCTGCCGGCACTGGATATCCAGGCAGCAACAGGGCTGCTGGCCATTATTGTGCTCCTGGTGATTATGAACTGGTTCTTCCATAAGATCTACTGGACAGGCTGGATCTCTATGCACAATAAGCGCAAGAAAGAGCTCCTCAGCCAGAAAAATGAAGAGGGTGCTTCACAGTCACGCCTGATGTCTGGTCTGATCTTGCTAGGTTTCGCCTCCGTCTATCGCGAGGGCTTCGAGGTCGTCCTATTCCTGCAGACCCTGAGACTCCAGGTTGGCTCGCTAATCGTGCTGTATGGTGTATTGATCGGGCTCGCCCTGACAGCCATCGTAGGCTCGCTTACATTCGTACTGCACCACCGACTCCCCTACAAGAAGATGCTCGTACTGACCGGCGTTATGCTGGGAGTGGTCCTGCTGGTAATGGTTGGTGAGCAGGCGCAGGAAATGCAGCTGGCCCACTGGATCTCGACGACCCCGGTTAACCTGCCCATTCCTGCATGGATGGGACTCTGGTTCGCCATCTTCCCAACGGTCGAGACCCTGGTCGCCCAGGCCCTGGCCGCCATCCTGGTCATCGGGTCCTACTTCCTGGCCCGCTACCAGACGGTCCTGCTACCACGCAAAAAGGGAGAGAAGCCCGCAGAGCGTCCCGAGGCTCCTCCCACGGCAGTAGCCGAGCCCAGCCAGGCCTCGGCGTAATCCTTTCGGACCATAACAAAAAAGAGAAGAAGCGGCATACATCGCTTCTTCTCTTTTTTGTTTTTAACGCTCCTTTAGTTATCAATCAAAAAGAGGTGAAGGCGGTCGAGCGGATCAGGCGGTTCAGGAATTGGCTGGAGACGCGCTGATCTACGCGATCGCCGATACGGGCCACCAGGACATTGGCGAGCTCCATACTGACATTGGGTTCGGTGGTGGAATATTCTATAAAGCCCTGCGTCCCAAAGAGGTGCTTGATCAGCTCACGGTAGCGGAACGTGGAGATGCCCAGTCCTTCGGCGTCCCAGTGCCAGGAGAGGCCGATGGCGAAGAAGATCATATCTTCTTTAGCATCTAACTCCAGGGCAAAGGCCAGCGCCTCGCGCGCGATCCCAGGCCGCGCCAGTCCGAACTTACCTCGATAGCCACTTCATAGAGATTTTCTACGCCCTCCCACCATTCATCGGCGGGCGCGATAGTGACCTGACCGATGATCTCGCCAGCCGGCGTGTGGGCTACCGTGAGGGCACAATCGGGGCTACGAGCGATATCCAGTAGCAGTTGATGCTCACGCTCAGGCAGACGAGCAAACGAGCTCAGGCCCCGGTCGGCGCGCAGGCGCTCAATCAACGAGGGCGGGCTGAAATCCCGCAGCAAGACTGGACCACGCATTGTCTGTAGCGTGCGGATGCGCGAAGGCGTGGAGGTACGATTAAGGTGCAACAGGTCAAACAGGTCCGAGAGCGGCGAGCGATGGCGGGCAATCGGAAAAGCCTGGCGAATAGAGGACGGAATCAGGAAGTGGCGCACCTGGCCCACGGTCTGCCGATTGGTATAGTTGATCTCCCAGCGCCGAGGCTGGGGCGGGAAAAGCTCTGCATTATCCATGAATGTGGTCGGGAAATCATCATGGCTGAGCTCCTTGCCCATGATTTGTTGGCCCAGTTGCTCACGCTCCAGCGCGGCCTCCCAGACTGGTTTCCAGCGCTCCCGCCATTCCTGCGGCAGCTGTTCAGGGACCGGCTGCTCAGACATCTCAGCCCACAATATACTCCAGGCGCGCGGCACAACGCTGTAGAGGGCGTAGCCCCCACCACCCAGGGCCACCCAACGGCCATTACAGTAGGTGTGGGCCAATTTATGGGCCAGCTTGATTTGCGCGCTAATGCCCCGCATGGTCAGGCTAAGGTGCGTCAACGGGTCCCATGCATGCGTATCACAGCCATGCTCGGTCACGATAACATCGGGCGCGAAGGCCGTCACCAGTTGCGACAGCAGCGGGTCCATGGTCTCGATATAGCTATCGTCCTCGGTGAAGGGCTCCAGCGGCACATTGACCGAATAGCCACGGCCACTACCATTCCCCATTTCAAGCACATCGCCACTGCCCGGGAAGAGATAGCGTCCCGTTTCATGGATAGAGATGGTCATGACGCGCGGATCATCATAAAAGGCACGCTGTACCCCATCGCCATGATGGGCATCAAAATCAATATAGAGGATTTTAGCCTCGCTCGCCTGCAACACATGCGCGATCGCCACCGCCGCATCATTATAGACGCAGAAACCCGAAGCACGGTCGGACCAGGCATGGTGCAGCCCACCCTGGGGATGAAAGACGTGCAGGGGCCGCTCATCTTCAGAGGCGAAGGTGCCACCTTCAGGCAGGCCCATCACCGCGCTGAGCGCAACCAGCGAGCCACCCGCGATTACGGCCGAGACCTCATGCATCTGCGGGACCGCCGGGGTATCGCTATCCCCGAAACCATAACGTTGCGCCAGCTCGCGCCGCTCCGCCTCCTCCTCAGGACTGATGGTGGGCGAAGGCGGTTCACTGAGCCGCTGCACGGCCGCAATATAAGCGGGATCGTGGATCAGGCTCAGGTCATCAAGCGAGGCCGGGCGCAGATTCATGCGCGTCTGCTCATCGTTGGCATCCCATAATTCACTACATCCCAGCAGATCTACCAGCGCACGCAACCGACCGGGATTCAAAGGATGTTGCTCACCAAAGTCATAATTCAATTCCATCGGATCAAATATCAGGCGAGCTCGGTGATTTGGAAATGAAGGATGTTGCTCAGTCATATCTTAGCGACCTTCTCTCTGCTTACTCAATTGGACGCCAGTAGGGGACTGCCAAACGAGTACTGAATGCCTTCTTCTTTCAGGCGGACCAGTAAAGGTGTGGGGTTGATGGTACCCAGGCGCATCGTGGCCACGGTCAAAGTACCGTTGCTCTGTGGGGCCGCCAGCACACTACGAATATGGACACGCAGCTCCGAGGCCAATAAGAGCGTACGAGCCAGGGGTGTCATATCACTATTGGGGAGCGCAATATCTAGCTGCATACCCGGTTCAAAGGCACCCATCGAGCGCGAGAGCGCAATCAACAGGTCGCTGCGGGTCAGCAGGCCAACCAGGATGGCCCGTGTCTCGCTCTGCACTAACTTATATTCCACCACAGGCAAACAATTTAAACCACGCTCAACCAGCAATTGGGCCGCAGCCGCCACACTGGCCGTAGGCGTCACACGAACAGCGGCGCTATGCATAACCTCCACCACACGCCGTTCCTGCCAGGGCTGCTTGCGCTGGTCCTCTCCCTCCGCCACCGCCGCCGCCAGGTCGATATCCTGGGCATACAGTAGCCCTTCACACGTCAACAACGTCACCTGCACCCCCGCACCATTCGATTGATGGACCCGGCGCGTCACCGGCAAATGATGAAAACCATACTGACGAAACAGGTTTGCCGCATGGGCCAGCGTATCATCGGGCTCAACTGTCGTTAATTTTGTGGACATAATTTCGCGTACAATCATGGATCACCTCCCAGAAAGCATCATGCATCTGGCAAATTCCAGAAGCGAATGAACCCAGAGACTATAGCTGGAGCTGATTGTATGATAGCACATTATACTCATGAATTGCCTCTTAACGATGGGGTCCGCAATACAAACAACCATTACACTTGTCCCCTCCTGTCGAGCACGACACGCGCAACACAGCATAGAGACACCCGGAGGGTGTATTTCCAAACCTATATTCCATCTGGCGCGTATAATTTTGTGTAAGATCAACACAAAAATTATACTCTATTGTATTGAAGGGATATGTTATGAGTACGCTAGAGAACGAAGAACCAACCACACAACGACCCCAGGCCGTGGAACAGGATGATGAACCTACGACTCAATTTCCATCCCAGCCCTCCCAACATCCTGACGCTCCCAAGGCGCAAACGCCAATCGAGCAGCCAGGCGATAAACAGACAGCAGAGGAAGCAGCCGCACAGCCCCAGCCTGCCCCAGCAGAGGCGGAGACTGAAACTGCAGCGCAACCACAAGAGACAGTTGGGCCTGCCAGCCCCGATGAGCAGATCCCAGAACAGGAGCCCACCAGCCCCGATGAGGCCACGGCAGAGCCCATTGCGCAGCCTGAACCAACGTTTCCAGGCACGCAGGCCAGTACCATCCAGGTCCCGATTGAGCAGCTGCCACCCCGAGTAGCGCAATCGGCCCCGTTAGAGGCGAGCATCCCGGTGATACCTCCGATGGAGCCCGAGGACCTGCTGTCGCTGAAGATCGCCGCCGATCCACAGATCTCACCCGACGGCCGCTTGATCGCTTATACGCTCCTGGAATGTACTACCGAAGACAACACAACCCATAGCGCGATCTGGCTCGTTGAAAGCGCTGCCGGCAAGGCGGCCGCACCCCGAAAACTGAGCAGCGGCAGCTATCACGATAACATCCCTCGCTGGTCGCCTGATGGACAGAGTCTGGCCTTTCTGAGTAATCGTTCAGGCATATCCCAGATCTATTTATTAACGTTGAATGGCGGTGAAGCCCAGCAGGTCAGCAACCTACCACAGGGTGTCACAGAATATAGCTGGCATCCCAATGGCCAGATTTTGCTGGCCCATAGCGCCTGGAAGCCACAGGACGAGCAGATCGGCGCAGCCCCCGAACGTTTCCTGAACGTCTATACCCGACTGGGAAACCAATGGGATGGCGCAGGCTACAACCATGGCCGCCACCAGCAACTCTGGCTCATCCCGCTCAGTGGTAACGCGCTGCGCCTCACATCCGAACCTGTCGATCTTGTGCAGTCCTGCTGGTCGCCCGATGGACAAGAAATCGTCTTCTGCGCCAATCGCCGCCCCAACCCGGATTTAAGCGTGAGCATGGCGCTATGGGTCCTGACCCTTTCAAGCGGGCAGATGCGCCGCCTGACGCCTGAAGAAGGGCTGGCCCAGAAGCCTGCCTGGTCACCCGATGGTCGCCAGATTGCCTATCTCTATACCCCGGATCAGACCGAGGCTGGAAATATCGTGCCCTGGATCGTCGATGCACAGGGGGGCACGCCCCGGCTCGCGGTCCCTGGTGCCGACGCCTACACGTGTCAATCCTGGATCATCGACGAGCTGCGCGACGAATATCTGACCGCGCCTCAATGGTATCCTGATAGCCAGGCCCTGCTCGTACCGGTACAGGAGCGCGGCCAGCTCCACCTCTACCGGCTCAATCTCGGTCAGCAAACAAGTGAGCGCCTGACCAATGGGAATGGACGCTATATCAGTCCCCAGCTCAGTGAAAACGGCCAGGCCATTGCCTTTGTGCGCGCCGACTGGTTCACGCCCGGCGATATCTGGTGCATGGATAGCACGGGCAAACAGCCACGCAAGCTGACCCGCGTCAACGACACTATCCTGCAAAGCCACCGCTTGAGCCGCCCGAAACGTATCCACTGGCAAAGCTTCGACGGCCTGGAGATCGAGGGCTGGCTCTATCTGCCCCAGTTGCCCGAAAACGTCAAAGCCCCCTTGATCGTATGCCCGCATGGTGGTCCCTCGCTGGCCTGGGGCGATAGCTATGTCCACGAATTCCAGGTACTGGCTGGGCATGGCTATGCCGTGCTGGCCCCCAACATTCGCGGCAGTGCCGGCTATGGTGAGGCCTTCACCCGCAGCGTCCTCAACGACTGGGGCGGAGACGACTTCAAGGACCTGATGGCGGGCATCGACCATGTCATCGCCACCGAGGCCGTCGATGGCGAGCGCCTGGGTATCAGTGGCCTCAGCTATGGCGGCTACATGACCAACTGGAGCATCAGCCAGACCACACGCTTCAAGGCGGCTGTGAGTCGCAACGGCATCAGCTACATACCCAGCGCCGCCCTGCTCTCCGACCAGACCATCTGGTTCAACCTCTCTATGAAAACGTGGGCGCGCCAGCACGAACGCTCCGCCCTCACCCGAGTCGAGGCCATCGAGACGCCGCTCCTGCTCCTGCATGCCGAAAACGACCTGCGCTGTCCCTTCAACGAGTCGCAACAGCTCTTCGTGGCGCTACGCAAACGCAAGCAGCCAGTCGAACTGATCGGCTACCACGAAACCAGCCACCTGATGGACTGGCCCGCAGTCGGGGCACCACAACAACGCCTTGATCGCCTGCGCCGAACCATCCAGTGGTTTGAGCGCCTCATCTAATAGATACCAATTTGCGGCAGCCCGGTGGCAACTTTGGCCGGGCTGCCGCAAATTTACGTAAAAATGAGTAGATCCGGGTATGCTCTAGTTAGCATAATTACGCAGGCTCTTCTATTTTAGCGGTGGCATATTCTGGAGGGATAGCCTGGCCCCAGCCCCAGTGGGGCATCGGTTCAGGCTTTTCAGGGAGTTCCATGCCCGGCTGCGACATGATCACAGCAATGCGCGTGCCCCATTCGATATAGGCCACGAAGGCCGAGCGAAACTCAGGATCGGTGGGCAGGCCAGCCTCATCGGCGGCGGCGGCAATCATATGCGTCCAGCGCACACGCTGCTCCTCGGTCAGGTGACGGCCGAGATGTTTCGACATCATAGACTGGTGGCTACCGCCATATGGGCCGGTATAGGCGGCAGGTCCTCCAAAGACCTCGGCCAGCCACCAGGCCACATGTTGCGGATGGTCGGCTGGCATATTGGCAAAGATCGGCTGCAACAAAGGGTCTTTTAGCACGTGCTGGTAAAAAACAGTCGTCAGCCGCTCGATAGCTGGCATTCCGCCTGCCCATTCGTAAAGGGTTGGAACTGGCATTTCTCCTCCATCTCTCATATCTATGGGATTCAAATCGCTCTTGTGCGGACGTGCGCTGCCGCGCCCGCACCCGTTTTATTATAGGTTGTATAAAATGTGCGCTGCACATTTTATACAACCTATAATAAAAATTATGAGCTTTCACGCGCAGGAACTCATACAAATTTTCTGGTGTGGTGCAAAAGTGCACACTATTTTCATCACACACATGAGTAGAAGATTTCTTGAGCATCAAAGGCGCTCAAGATTTTTTCTGGTGTGGTGCAAAAGTGCGCCGTGCGCACTTTTGCACCACACCAGAAAAAAAGCTCGGGCGCGCCAGCGCACGTCCGCGCAAGAGCGGCACGCATCCCATGATGATGGGCATCAGACGCACTCGAATATCTAGCAAGCTTAAAATGCTCATGTAATTAAAAAGCGCGTAAAAATAATCCTATACCACTTTTATAACATATCATTTGTAGTTTACAGCCCATATAAACTACTTGTTTCACCCTGTACATTCCTACAGGTTTTTGCGAGGGGACAGTCCTTAGAAACGATGGATCAGGGTGATTGAAGAAGATTATTCTTTCGAAGAACAAGTATAGTGGATGCGAAAAGGAGCCCGCCTACATTCACATATAGACGGGCTCCTATTTAAAATTGAAGAGGAATAGCGCTTTAAGCTACAAAGAGTTGAATCATATAGTAGACAGCGGCAACAGCCAGGCAGATACAATAAATGCCTGCCACGATCTGAGAAATCTTGTTGGTACCAGCCGCATACCTGGGACGCAGACTGAACATGGCCAGGCGAGCCGTGATCAGCAGTACCCCTATAAGTAAGAGAAAATCAATAATTTTAATGACAATATTCGCATTAAAGACTGCATACATAATGACAATGCCCCAAAAGAGAGGATGGCCCCAAGAATATCGGCGGCCGCAATCGCCATAAACAACCCCTCATCATAGGATCGTGCAAGCAACATTGGCGTTGTCTTTAACATAATGTACAGTCCAGCGATGTATCCGATTATACTGAATAAGACCCATAGAACATTTGACATGTACTTTTATCCCCAAAAAAAATTTTTGAGCACGCACTCTCTCCTGCTGCCCATGCAAGATACACATAGCGTACTGATACAAACCTGATGCAGCGTCTGCGTTACCTGCGCCATCATTATACCATGCTATTCAATCATCTAAGCGAAACCACCGGAAAGATAAACGGCGCCCGCGAGCGGAAATAATTAGCATTTATTGTTGCTTTTTCGGCCGGCGAGGAAGTAAGCGCCCGCAAGGGGCGCACGTACAGTGGATATTTTAGCTTGCATATGCTACGAGGAAGTAAGCGCCCGCAAGGGGCGCACGTACAGTGGATATTTTAGCTTGCATATGCTACAGTGTGCGCAAATAAAAACTCAAGCAGGGGGTGTACTGAGCAGATGGTTGAATTGGTTTGGAAGGGGAAGATGGTACCGGTTTACGATCCTGCTGGAGTGGCGTTGGGTACGGATGCTTGCTATGAACCTGGGGACGTTGAGGCTCGAACGCCGTCTGTGGCCGGGCTTGATGGCTGGTATAATCGCTTGATCCATGCTGATAGAGGGCTGGCTCTACCGCAGTTGTTGCCTGAATTCAGGGGCGCCGCCAATTTGATCTATATCGACCCACCGTTTATGACGGGACGCACCTTTAAGGCCGGGGCGCAGATTCTGACGGTGGACGGTATCTCCTATCGCGATATCTGGAATAATAATCTCGACACATATCTACAATGGCTGTATGAGACATTTCACTATCTCTATCAATTGCTGGCCGAGGACGGCAGCCTCTATGTCCACCTCGATTGGCGCGCCACCCACTATGCGCGCATACTACTAGATGAGATTTTTCAGGACGGCCCGCGCCATAGTGGGGCCGGGCTCAAAAATGAGATCATCTGGCATTATCAATCCGGGGGTCGAGCCCAGAAATCCTTTGCCCGCAAGCACGACACGATCCTGCTCTACACAAAATCACGGCACTATCACTTTCATGCTGAACGCGTAGGAAAAGTCAGGGGCCATGAGAAACGCAACCACATGCGCAAAACCACCGGACCCGATGGGCAGCCCGCCTGGACGATCCGCACGGGAGGGAAGATCTATACTTATACTGCCGAGAGCTTGATGGCCCTGGACGACGTCTGGAGCGACATTAGCCATCTGCACCAGAAAGATCCGGAGCGCACCGGCTACGCGACCCAGAAGCCTGCCGCGCTCCTGGAACGCCTGCTCCTGGCCTCATCCGAGGAAAACGACCTCGTACTGGACTGCTTTTGTGGGAGCGGTGTCACCCCTGTGGTGGCGGAAAAGCTTGGTCGGCGCTGGCTGGCCTGCGATCAAAGCGAGGTCGCCATCTCTGTCACGCGCACACGCCTCCTGCAGCAGGTTCGCCGCAACATTTTTGCATTGCAAAGCGTTAAGAAAGTAGAATAAGAAAGATTGCAACGAATGCAAGACAAGAAATGTGGCATTCAGAGACCCAGTGCAGGTAAATCTTTGCATGTACCGCAGAAATGCTGATATGATACATCTATAACCCATTTTTGGAATGTATTATCAGAGATAGGCGAAAACAGCAATGTTAGAACTTCTAGAACAACTCTTTCGACAAGTCCGAGCATATACACAGGCAGAACGTTACGATCGCAAGCAGGTCTACGCCCAATCATCCAAGCACACAACCATGCAATTTGACCGTGATGCCGAGGATATAATTATCAATGGTCTCTCAGAAAGTGGCCTGGGGTTTGAAATCATTACAGAAGAACGTCCAACCTTCGCCACATCCGAACATCCGCAATATTGTATTGTGGTGGACCCCATCGATGGCTCAACCAATGTCGAACGAGGCATCATGGTTGCCGCAGTCGCCCTGGCCGTCCTCCCGATCGATGCACCTGTCCTGCCAGAAAATGTGCAGTGGGCGCTGGTCGGCGAACTGTTTACCGGGACCGTCTTTGAAGCCCAGAAGGGCGGCGGCGCATTCCGCAATGGTCGCCGTTGCCAGGTGAGCACGACCAGCCATATTAAAAATTGTGTGGCGGGCCTCAACCTCGATGGCCGCAATGGCGATACGCTGCGTTCATTGCTGACCGAGAGTCCACGCCTGGGTTTTGTACGGCGCACCGGCAGCTCGGCCATCGATAGCGTCTATGTAGCCAGCGGGACTTACGATGCCTACATCGATATTGGCGATGAGATTACCGGTGAGTCTTTCCTGGCTTCAGCCAGTATCGTTCTGGAAGCTGGCGGTATTGTCACCGATCATGAAGGCAACGCCCTGCGCCCCATCACCACGCTCAACGATAAATTTTCCCTGGTAATGGCCGGTAACAAAAAGCTGCACCAGGACATTTTGGCGAAGATCCAGAAGGGTGGCCTGGCATAAACGAACTGGATATTTGACAACTACGCGGGAGGATATATTATTATAATTTGTGCAGGAATAAATAAGGCGTTATTACACAATCATCCATAGAAAGTGCTTGTCACCATTCAACAATAAAGGACTTTATCTATGCATACGACGCGGAGCACATCCACCTCTTCTATGCGGCGCGTACGGCTGCCGTATCTGCTGTGTGCTCTGACATTCTGCTTGCTTCTCAGTGGGTGTCAGGTGCCGGGTTTCGGCGGCAATGCCAGCACGAACAGCAATACAACGCAGGTCCCGACACCGACACCAACACCAGAGATCAGCGCCAGCCTGAAGAACCAGGGGAACATGGAGCTACAGACCCTGCAGCAGTGGATCAGTACGCTTAAGCAATATGGTGGCCAGGCTGATAGCTATCAGCAACAATATACCAGCGACCAGCAGGCATTGCAGAATGCACATAGCGCTGATACTTATCAGGCCGCACTCAATACTACCCGCGACCATGTCAATACCATTAAAATGCCTGCCATCAAACAGGAACAACAAAGCCTGCAGCAACAATTACAGCAACAGGCATCCGATTGGGAAAATACCCACCCCCATTTAGATACATTTAACAATAAAACCTATAAAATGGGCTTTGAATACGACGATCAGACCGGTATCGGCACCTGGATTAAGGATGACCTTAGTACCGCCAAAACCTTTGCCGACTATCAGCAGATCGTCGAAAACACCAATATGTTTATGATCAACCTCAAAGCTATGATGGAGAACGCCAACGACAAAACACCTTACAACCAGCCGCACCAGGCCGATCTGAAGCTGCTACAGACATATAACAAGACCGATAAGCTGGTCATGGTTGTCTCGCTGAGCGAGCAAACGATGCGCATCTATGACCATAGCAAGCTGATCAAGACCTTGCTGGTAACGACTGGCCAGCCGGAGAAGCCAACACCGCCTGGAAGCTGGTGGGTGGAGAGCCATCAGACACACATAACCTTTAAGTCTATCGCCCCCAAAGGCGATCCTTACTGGTATCCCGATACCCCGATCAACTTTGCCATGCAGTATCACAGCGACGGCTACTTTATCCATGATAGCTGGTGGCGCGCCGAATATGGTCCAAATACACAATTCCCCCACCAGGATGTCACCGGCGACTCGGGTGCGGATGTGGGTTCACACGGCTGCGTCAACCTCTCGAAGAGCGACGCTCAATGGGTTTATGATCATGTCCAGCTCTTTACCGGCATTATCATCTATTAAGCGTGCGGATATAATATAAAAAATATACAAAGGAATAAAAGCGGATGGTACAACAATTGTCATTCACGGAAGAAGAGATTGTTTACCCGGGTGATGGGATACAGCTAGCGGGCACATTATTATTGCCAGCCACGTCACAGCCCTGCCCCGCAGTAGTCTGTGTGCATGGGTCAGGACCCGATACGCGCACAGGATATCGCTGGATCGGAGAAAGCTTTGCCCGCCAGGGGATCGCCGCCTTGATCTACGATAAACGCGGCACCGGCTTATCAGGCGGCAATTGGAAACGGGATAAGTGGTCCTTTCGCGAGCTAGCCAACGATGCGCTGGGCGGGATTCGCTACCTCAAACAACGCCCAGAGATCGATGGCCAGCAGGTGGGGCTCTGGGGCATCAGCGAAGGTGGCTGGGTCGTCCCCATGGCCGCAGCCTCCTCACAGGATGTCGACTTTGTCATTACCATCTCGGCGGCAGGCATAAGTCCACTCGAGCAAGAACGCTACCGGCGGGGTCTACAGGATCGCGAGAGCAGCCATTCGGCAGTAGAAAGACTATGGAAACAAACCCTCACCAACCTGCTCTTCATGACCCTGGCTCTGCCTCCCTTGAAACTACTGTCCGGCATCCCTGGCTTTAGCGCCCGTACGTTTCCGCATGATCCGCTACCAGACTGGCGAAAACTTACACAGCCCGTCCTTGCCATCTGGGGAGAAGCCGACAAGGCCGTCCCGCCACAGGTTAGCAAAACGATGGTTGAGCAGGCACTCAAGGCTTCGGGACACCATAACTATACCCTGCGCACCTTCCCAAACGGTGACCATGGCCTGGGGTATATGAAAGCCGAGGGAACGGGAGAACCCGTCTGGACACATGTGCCAGGCTATAGCGAAGCCCTGACCGACTGGATACACAACTTAACATAAGACCAGATACACTCGAAGCTTTTGCGAGCAACAATGAAGTTATTACATACAAAGAAGGTATGATAGAGATGCAAGAGTTCAATATAGACTTTATACGTCATGAATGGGAGTACATTAGAAGGCGTATCAGGACCGTCCCAGGCGGAGCCAAAGTCGCGGCCCTGCTAGCAGGCTGTAGCCTGATCGACCTGGACGAAAGCTATGTTCCCCCACTCCTGATTATTCGTGCGCAAGCAGATTTTCATTACCGTAACCTGCTACCATTTATCGAGGAAGACGTGCTAAGCTGGGCGATAGAGATGACGATGGGCGTTCCCTGCCAGGTCAACCTACTCCCGCCAGCCAGCAAGCCTGCTACAAAAACGGAAACGGGGATCCAACCAGCAGACGGACAGGTTATCCCTTTCACACAGGAGGTGATTAAAATTCCTCCCGCCAGGCCCCTGAACTGGTCGGAGCCCCTAAATCTGTTGCGCATTCAGAAAGAATGGAAACAGATTAAAGGGCGGGTCCGTGAGGAGCATGATGGGGTTGAGATTGCGGCAGCGCTGGCTGGTTGCCAGCCGATCGCGCTGGAGGTGGATGAGTATCCGCCAACGCTGGTCTTGCAGGCAATCAGCCCAACCGACCAGACAACGCTAGCCAGCTATGCTCTTGATGGCAGCTTGATGCTGGCCATGCTCAACGCGCTCGGCCATGTCTGCCGCATGAAGATCCTGGCCCCCGGCTAAATTATTTCAAGGCTCTTTTCTCAGCTCGGTCCAGTAGCTCAGGGCATTGCCTACGCGTCCCCCCTGAGCGCCGCCGCCCCGATCATCAAGGGTAAGCGCGACGGTGGCGCCGGTGAGTACGTCTTCCCGTAGCTTGAGGTCCAGGTGCAGGTAATGAGGATAGCGATTCGCATCTGGTGTGCCGATGGTTCCCAGCATATTGCCTGTCAGGGACTGTTGCTCAAACTGTGCCTCATTGAGCAGGGTCTTCAACTGTGATCCAAGCTGAGCATGGATATCACCGCTCTCTTTAAACCAGAGAGTAAGGGGGATATCACCCTCGTAGGTGTGCACATGCCCTCCCACTGTCCCAGCAGATGCGCGTCGGGCCGAAAGTCCGCTTCAGACTTGTCGGCCTGCGCTTGCTGCCGCTGCTCTTCGGCCCGGGCACGTTTCTCGCCATAAGCAGGCTGCAGGACGGAGAGGATATCGACCGCGACCTGATTCACCAGGTGTGTGGGGGTCTCACTGGTATTGGTGAGCACCACGACCACGGTCTGTGACGCGGGCAGCATACGCAGCAGGGTACTGACGCCACCCATGCCACCACCATGGCCGACAATATAATGATCAGGAATACCATCATAGATACTCCAGCCAATGCCATAGCCATCGACGTCGCTCGAATGCGCGCTGGCCACCTGCATCTCATCCAGGGCCTCATCCGAGAGGATCGCTTTCTGGTCGGCCAGATGCTGCTTCAGGTGAAACATGCCAAAACGCAGCAGGTCATGGGCGCTACAATAGACAGACGATGCGCCGGGATGGTCGCAATCGTAAAACGGATAGAGCGATCCATCTGACTCGTAGCGCCGGGCCTGAAACTCCTCTAAACCGGCACCGATATCGACGGACGCCCTCAGCATACCAAGCGGAAGAAAGACCTCCTCGCGCAGAAAGTCCGCGTAGCTTTTCCCGGAGAGCCGTGCGATCACCTCGCCAAGGATGCCGTACCCGAGATTGGAATACTGATAGCGCTCACCAGGCTCGGTCACCAGGTAGCCATAGCGCCGAATCGTCTCGTCCATTGAGGGCGGCAGATACGGTTCATCTTGATAGAAAAATTGATAATGGAGCGGCAAGCCTGCAGTGTGATTGGCCACACGGCGCACGGTGGCCTGCTCGGGACTGCCCGCGCCGGCCCGCAGCTTGCTATCGCCCAGGTAGTCGTTGATGGGATGATCGAGATGGAGCAGACCGCGCTCCTTGAGGATCATCAGCCCGGTGGCAGTGATGGGTTTGGAGATAGAGGCCAGTGAATACATGGTATGAGGGGTCGCCGGAATGCGGCGCTCGCGATCAGCCCAGCCAAAGCTCTCTTCCCACAGAATCGTCTGTCCCTGTGCCACAGCGACCGAGAGCGAGGGAATATTATGCTCAAGCAGGTCCCGCTCAATACGCCCTCGCACCCGATCAAAGCGTCCATGTTCTGACGATGTTTCAAGCATAACATTCCTCCTTATAGTTGAATATCTATATAACCAAACACTACTATAGTAACGCACTAAATTCTTAGTATCACCCGATCAATTGCTATGCACGCCTGCCCGTTACGCTTCTCGCGGCTCAGGGAAGATGGTAAGGGCAGCCTCAAGGACCAGCGGCGATGGATCAGACTGGTATCTGTACAGGCGCGCGATTAAAGCTGGAGTCCAATTGCTGGAATAATGTTGTGCGTGGGCCTGGGCAGTGAGGGCCGCCAGGGCCACACGCCGGAGCCGCTCATCAGGATGCTCAGCCAGCGCAGCCTGCACAGCTTCCAGGTCATCCGTGGTCACTGTACGTGAATGCTGGAGCCGCTCACAGGCATCCACCAGGACTTCGGGGTACAGCTGGTCGGCCTCGGCAAGTTGCTTGAGTACCTCGATGATATCCGCCATTGATAGGAGCTTAAATGCGTTGTCCAGGCGTACCTTACTGGTGGCCGGGTATTCGGCCAGCACGGCCAGCAAGGCCAGGGCCAGCTTGCGCTTGCTTTTTAATTTGCTAGCTGAGAGATCCCGGTAACGGTGATATCTCGGTGAGCTCCATAACGAGAAACAAGGCAACAGTTTAAACAGACGGCGGCGGTCGCGGCAGAGGATGCGCACGTTCTCCTGCAGTTGAGGGATATCCCGATCGGTACAGATAGTCATGAAGGCGGTAATCGCGCTCTCAGCCTCGGCCGTGGTTGGAGAAAGCATCGCGCTCAACAAGGCGGGCGTCAGGATACGTTGCGTATCGCGCAGGGTGAGTCGCGCAATATTTTGCAACAATTCCAGCCGCGCCTCCGACGTTGCATGCTGCAATGCCGTGTGGAAAAGCCGCAGCAACTGTTGCAGCTCCTGAGGTGCGAGCTGCTCGGACAGGATATGGCCGATCTTGAAGGCCGTACTACTGCTGGCGGCGCGAGCGGCCTGCTGCAGGATCTCCCAGGTCTGGGGCCGGTCCAGGTGATTCCAGAGCGCCCGCACTCCTGCCGCTTGCAGATCGGGATGCAGTTCGGGCCGCGTTTGCAGTTGTAAGAGATACTGATAGGCCGCGTCCAGAGATAATCGCCCGATCAAAAATGTAATCTCTTTTTGCAGCGTCAATTGCGTAAAGGTATGCGAGGTCAGGAGCCGAAAGGCCTCAGCTTCGGGCATGCGCCGCAGGGGTCGCCACAAGGCAGCCATAAGAGAATGCCCCATGGAGGTCGCGCCATCTTTTTCCGCCTGCTCACGCAACAAGGAAAAAATGGTCTGCGCCGCCAGCGAGGTATCCAGCTTTGACAACGCATTGATGGCGGCCTGCCGCTGATAATAATTATGTTTATCCTGATCCTGGATGAAGGTCAGCAGGCGTTCGGGCAAGATAGCCGGCAAGGCAGCCAATTGCAAACCTATCTTCTTGGGAACGCGACGCCCGCGCTCACCCACCATCGCCTGTTCCAGGCGCCCGGCATAGCGCTCTTGCTGGGATTGGGTCAAGCTAAGAGGAGATTCAACCTCGAGCAGAAAACTGGTCTCTTCGAGGCTGAAACGCCCCTGGATCGTGGTTCGCGCCAGAAAAGCAGCCAGCAGATCCTGGCGATAGCGCTGCAGATATTTTTTAACGGCCGGGGCCAGTATCCAACTAGGATCTTGCTGCACCAGCGTGGGGATGAGGGTGTTGGTAAGCGCCGGCTGCCACCTGACAAGCAACTTCAAAATGCGCTGGCCAGCTTCGATTGTCTGCACCTTCGGCAAAGCCTGGGCAAGTAGCTGCGCCAATTCGGGGAAGCTACGGAGCTGACTAGCGAAGGCCTCCGCGCAGTCCATCAGGGCCTCATACTTATCCTGCTGCAACCAGGCGCTCAACACTGGCAGCAAAAGCGGGGCCATGCTGCGAATATGCTCTGCCCGCAGGTACTCTTCGAGCGGCGAGACGCCATAAAAGTACACAGAGAGTGGGGAAGTGCCGTGTGTCTGTAAGATAGCGGCTATCTGCTCAGCGGCCCATTGGGGATGGAAAGCGGCGAGACGAATCAAAAAGCTCACGAGATGCACTAATGTCCCATGCGAGAGGTCGCTCGCCTCTAAGCTTATGCGCAGCAATTCGGCCAGCCCAGGTAGCTGCTCAGTCCGCCAGGCGCTGGGTGGCAGCTCCTTGAGACCATCAAACATGGATAGGCGCGCTGGATCTGGCTCGTTGCGATGCTCCAGGAACAGTGCCAGCAGCTCCGGCAGGCGCTCGCGCTGATAAGCCACCACGCCAGCCAGGATCTCCAATGCCTGGGCACGCCGCTCTACATCCGCGTGATGCAATTCATAGTCCAGCTTCTCAAGCGCCTCCGGCCAGGGCAGCAAACTTGCATACTGGCGACGTAGCTCCAATTGATGCAACGAAAGATCGGTAAGAGACCAGACACGCCGTGCCTCCTGCTCACGCTGCTGCCGGGGTAAGAGGTCCAGGATATCCAGTGGCACAAATCCCTCGGTGGCCATATGTTGCAGTTGCGCCTCAAAAAACGCCACCCGCTGCTCAGGCGACAGTATCTTCAACCACTGATCGATTGAAGCATTTATGTTATATTGTCGTGCTAGAAGAGATAAATGCTCGGGAGTGAGACGACGATAAACAGCGTACTCATCCAGGTCGATACGGACGTGCGTCGCGAGCACCAGCTCAAGCAGATCATCGGGGCGCTGGCGCCAGAGTTCTTTCAGTTCAAGACTGGCCAACAGATCAACCAGGAGGGGCGAGCGCAATAAGGCCAGCAGGGCATCTGGACGCGACCGGGTCAGGATGGGGATAACGGCATTAAAGTGACGAATGAATAAATCTTCCTGCTCAGCCAGGTTGTCCAGACGCTGTTGGAGGGCCGCCAGCGCCAGATCCGGCTGTAAGCGGGCCAGGCGCCGCCATTGAGCATGATTAAACTTCTGCGAGACCTGCGGCAAATACAGTGCCACCAGTTCAGGCGAACCAAACGCGAGCAAGCTGGCAAACGATCTATCAGCCTGACTGGCTAGCTGATGTAAGAAGACATCAATGGGGCCTGCAAATCGTGGTGGAGCAGCGAACGAATGAGCGAGGCCCGCAGCTCACGCGGCACAACCTGTAAGGCCTGCTGCTGCTGCTCCTGATTACACGTCAGCGCCACCAATTTCACAGCCAGGCGACGCATACAGGCCGATGGATCTGACAAAGAGGTGAAAACCAGCGCTCCATCACGGCTACCGTAGCAAGCCTGTAGAGCCAGGAAACGCTCATAAAAAGGACCGGCCGCCAGATCGGCCAGGGTCTGGGCCAGCTGGGGATCAGTTAGAGAAAGACGACCAAAGTCAACCATCCGACGAGAACATTGCGCGAAGGTAAGAGCTTCCACTTCCTGGAGAAGTTGTGCTTTATTCATGCAGAAAAGAGCGCCCTATATTATTTGGCACGGGCAACATGCACATGTTAGAGGATTAATGGGGTGATTCCAACTATTTCATCTACTACCAGACAGAGTATAATCGATGAAATTGCACCTGTCAACTCTCTGAAATATAATGCCAGGGTCGCTCCGCTTTCTCCCCTCCTGCTCGAAAAATTAGCAATAATAGAAATTTGTACGTGCGGGTCTTGCCCTAATGCCGTTGAGATACGAAGAATTTGAGCTCAAACATGGGATTGGGGGCCTGCTCCCCCTTTTCCCTTCCTGTACGAAAAAGCGACAAGAAAGACGGTGCTCATAGGTTCGGGCCTCAGCGCCCGATTGCCGCCCCGGTAGGGCGGCCCGGTCTCCTCGCCGCTCGGTCTCTTGTCACCGATCCCTCGACCTACGCGGTGCCCAAACGCATGGTCCGTGTTTGGGCACCGCGTGAAGGAAGGGCAAATACCACGGGGTGCCTCAGCGCTAAGATACCGGGCCGCCCTACCGGGGCGGCAATCGGGCGCTGAGGCCCGAACCTATGACATCTCTTTTCTTGTTGCCTGGTCGTATGGGAAAGGGAGGGAGGGCTTGTCGTCCGATCGCAATCACCATGTTTGAGCTCAAATTCTTCGTATCTTAACGGTATTGGGGCTTGCCCCCGCTTTTTAACCTTCCCGCTCGCAAGAGCAGCATTATTATTATTGATTTTTCGAGCAGGGACGGATGAAGCGGGGGCAAGCCCTGCACGTACAATTCGTTATTATTGTTGCTTTTATGCGTGGTCAGGCTTGCAGCTGGGTTAGCTGTTGCAGGGTGAGGTCGCGCACAAGTTCAAGGATTTGAGTGTTGCCTGTGAATTTAGCGCCGGCGGCCTCGTAGAGCTCTGGTAGACTGCGGGTGGCTCCGAGCGAGAGGGCGTGGCGGTACTGCTGCAGGGCACGCTCAGGGTCGCGCAGATAGTTATTCCAGACCTGGTAGGCACCGATGGCCGCAAAGGCGTATTCGATATAGTAGAATGGCTCGTCAAAGAAGTGGCCGATCCAGAGCCAGCCCATGCCCAGTTCGTCTTCGAGCCCGCTCCAATCGATAGCTGGCTGATAGCGTTTGGTCAATTCAATCCACTTTTGGGCACACTGGTCCGGGTCCAGGGCCTGCTCAAAGTTCTCATACGCCCAGTGCTGGAAGGCATCGCCACGCATAATCGTTGGTAGATAGCCTGTGAGCATGTTCTCCAGGTGCTGGATGCGCAGGAGGCGCGCCTCTTCTTCGCTACAGAGTCCGGCCTGTTGGAGATGCATGGAGCCGATAAATTCCATACTGGTCGAAGCGACCTCGGCAAACTCAATCGGCACAGCCCCTCCTGGCGCTGCTGAATATAGGGAAGCGCAATCGTTTCAACCTGTTTGCGGGCAAAATCTTCACGCTGCCTTTGCACTTTCAAATGGGCCTTGGCCAGCCGCTTGCGAGCTTTCTGGCGGTTGTTGCTCTTCTTCTGCGTACGAGAAAGACGACGGTGGAGATGCTTCAATCGCTTCTCGGCTTTGCGGAGATAGCGGGGGTTGTCAACCGTGTTGCCGTTGGAGTCCGTGGTGTAGGCGTTCAGGCCCACATCAATGCCCACGATAGCACCCGTTGGGAGATGTTCAATCACCCGATCCGCTTGTACACAAAACTGGATGTAGTAACCGTCAGCCCTACGCAGGAGCCGGACGCGCTTGACCTGCTTGATCGGGAAGGTTTCAATCGCACGTGTCCCGATCAGACGTAATCGGCCAATGCCACAGCCATCAGTGAAGGTGATATGGCGGCCATCCGACGCTAATTTCTAGCCTGACTTTTTATACTCGACACTCCGTGTCTGCCTGGCGAATTTCGGGCAGCCTTTCTTACCTGGTTTCTTGGCTTTGCAGTTGGCGTAGAAGCGGGAAATAGCAGTCCAAGCGCGGCCCGCCGCTACTTGACGAACAGTGGAATTGAGGTGATCGGCGAACGCGTATTCTTTGGCAAGGACAGCACAATACTTCTGCAAATCATTTTGGGATGCGTGATCATCCATCCAGAGACGCACACACTTGTTCCGAATGAACTGACACACACGAATCGCTTCATCAATGGCAGCGTATTGCGTTTTCGAGCCATCCAGTTTGTATTCGTAGATCAGCATGGCGTCATTGCCTTTCTATGATGTTGATTGTCGCTCGATATAGCGGCTGATGGTTTCTTGACTGACGTGCCCGGCAGTCGAATAGAAGGTCGAGCGGGTCCACAACGAAGGCATTCTCATGAGGTGCTCAAACTCTTCACGCAACACATGCGAAGAGCGTCCCTTGAGAAGACGGGCAATGTCGGTCGGTGCTGTGTAGGGGTTCGTCTGAAGGAACAGGTGCACATGATCGGGCTGAATGGCGAGACGTTCAATATGCCACGCGTGTTCCTCTACCACCGCTTCAATAATCTGCTTGAGACGGTCATGAACGGGACCAACCAGTATCTTGCGCCGTCGCTTCGGACAGAAGATGATGTGGTAGAGAATGTGGTGAACCGCATGTTGTTCATGAATATAGGTGTCGCTCATGTAGGTAATTACAGTCGATACGAGATAGGTTGTCAACACTTTTCCCAGTGCCTCGGCTCCCAACAAGGAACGGCGATTCATCCCCGTTTGAAAACAGGGGGCTTTCTCGCTCGATTTCTGTAATGTTATTCGCTATTCCATCTGATATTGCATCGATTATAATTGATAAAATTGCACCTGTCAATCATTTTAATGAGGCCCCAGGGCTATTTCATGTTTCTCTTTGGCGCCCGCGGCGCCGGGTTAGGAGTGTGGAGTGTGTGTTGGGCGGCCGCAGCCGCCCAACACACACTCCACACCTGAAAGATGTACATTCTCTGGACGAACATTAAATAGCCCTGATGAGGCCCGTTGCGCCACCACAGCAAGGAAGGGAGCGGGCGCTTTAAGCGAGCGCCCGCATATCGTAGACTTCGAGATCAGCGGCGAAGTGACGACGATAAATGTAGACTTCGTTGACGATATAGGTCAGGGGCAGGACCAGGTATTCTACGGAATCCTGTGTGCCGCTGGGACGAGCACTGAGCGTGCCATGCTTGCACAGGTGCATCGCCAGCAGTTCGTCAGGATCAATGATCCCGATATGGTGATAATCATGATAAATGGACCAGGGCACGGCGGTCGTATTGCGCAACAGGAGCAGATCATCATCGCTCCCCAGGTCAAGGCCAATGCGCGGTCGCGGTTTAAGCGACCAACCGCCACGCTGCCGTCTGGGTTCGGTCCTGGTGGGCTCGACAATCGGGTCATCAACTGCGGGTAAAAGTATGCGCGACATCTTTCTCACCTGATGGATACTAAAACAGGATATCGAATACAACTCACTCAACACAGCATATTTAAGCACCGGGACGAGCTGCTACACGCCTTACGATTATAAACGCACTATGAATAACAATAACATATTTTTCAGCTCTATCATAGCTAAAAAAATTAAGACGTGCGTGACTCAGATACTAGCGAGCCGTGGTTAGCCGTTCAATATCAAGCGACACGGGCAGGTTGCAAACGCGCCGCGCACGAGCGGCCAGCGAGGGCTCTCCCCAGCCAGCTCGCCTGGGATGGGCGCTGCGAGCCATCAAGCCATGTAGCCCCTGGCAGGTACGCTCGCGTCCCAGCCAGTGGGCAACCTCGGCATCGGCCAAAAACGCCAGCCGACATTTGTGCCAGCCAAGCAGCACCAGAGAGCTCAACGTCACGGCGAGGGCGAGCCAGAACAGCCAGGAGAAGGACTGCCGCCAGGCCATCACTACCAGTGAGAAGCTGGCGACGAGGGCCAGCAAAGTACATAGCCAGGAAACAATACGCTGTCCAGGCTTCAGGTAGTAGAGATAGCGTGCCAACCCGCTGGCCAGCACAACATCCAGCTCGTTCTGGTCCAGGATACGCTCAAAACTGCGATTGGCGGTCACGTGAATAGCGGAGGGCCACCAGAGCGAGACGCTCGTGGTCGGCAACATTCGGCGCCGACGCGGATGATAGCGCAAACGAGGATGAGGGACGCGACTCTGAATGTGGGCCTCCCGGACGACATTGCTCAAAGCCTCTTGCAGATAAAACGGTACGGGGCGAGCCGGGCGACGTCCACGCGCCAACCAGCTCGAAGCCGACCAGCGCCGCTGCCGCGACAGTTGCTGCTGCACATGCATCCAGGACGTAGCCGACAAAGGCTGCTCCTCAAGAGGAGGACCATAATAGTCTGTGAGCAGCTGCTCCAGATCGCTAACCGGCTGCTGTTTAGGCGAGTTGTCAAAAGAATTATGCGTCACAGACTGCTCCCTCCTCTGGTATCATCTAAATAGCACCGCAGCTGCTCGCGGGCACGATTTAAGCGCGACTTGACCGTCCCAATCGGCCAATCCAATACGTTGGCGATATCGCTCTCAGTTAGATCGGCACCATAGCGCAGAGCAATCACGCGGCGCTGCTCGGCATTGAGGCGAGCCAGCGCCTGGCGTACCTCTTCACGCTGCGCCACCAGCTCCTGCAGATCGCGCTGCTCCTCACCATATCCCATCCCTGAAAGGGATTCCTGCTCCAACACATCGTGCAAGGGGAGCGGCTGCAAATGCAACCGCTGCTTCTCCATCACATCCAGGGCATGGCGATAGAGGATGCGCATCAACCAGGGACGAAACGGGCTACCGGCCTGAAAGCGAGGCAAACCACGCCAGGCCAGCAAAAAGGCGCCCTGGGTAATCTCTTCAGCCAGCGGCCGCTGATGGCACATCCTGAGTGCCGCAGCCATTGCCACGCCATGATGCAGCTCCCATAATTGCTGGAACGCCCGCTGGTCCCCATGGCTCGCCTGCTCAACAAGGTCAGCTTCACAGATAGACACACCATTCCTCCCTTCTAACTGATACATACGGGAGGAGCATGCCAAAGGGTTCCACCAGTTCAACTATCCGCGCAAACGCCTGTAGGTCAGCCATGATGATAGTGGTCAACAAGCCAACACCACGCACAAAAACAAGACATTTAGATGCTATAATAATAGAGTATGGTGCAAGCAGAAAGCTCTTTCGCCATCTATTATAACGAAAGGATGCGCCAGACTCTATTTATCGCATAGATGTCGGCGAATATAAAAAATACTCTTTATGGCCCTGGCAACATGGTGGAGAAATGATCCACTACCCGAGCTCCCCGCGCTCCCACAATTTACTGCCAATCGAACCACAGATAAAGCATTAGTGGCACAGGTAGCGCAGTTAACCGAGCAAGAAGTGACTACGCGTATCCAGACGGGCAGCGAGCCATATATCGCCTATCTAGACCAGACGCCGGTGGCCTACGGTTGGATAGCTTCACAGGTAGGAGAAGTGGTCGAAATTATGCTGCGCTTCAGCCTGCCGCCGCGCCAGCTCTACCTGTGGGACTTCGCGACCCTGCCCGAATGGCGCGGAAACAGCATCTACCCCCATCTCTTACAGGAGATAGTGCGCCAGCACATGGACAGGATAGAGCGCTTCTGGATCCTCTACGCCCCCGGCAACGCCGCTTCAGAGTCTGGGATTCACAAAGCTGGCTTCCAGTCGGTCCTCGACTTCAGCATCGAAAACGCATCCTTCAGCGGCCACCCCCTGGTCGACGATGAACGCGCGAAGATTGGCGCGGACCTGCTGCAGATCCCGCTGGTTTGATCATAACTCTAACCAGACTTAGAGATGTTTTCGCAGGATGCTGGCAGGAACATCATCATAGCTAAGGTAATATTTCTCGTCCTTCACCTTTTTCTTGACATAGGACACAAATGATGTGGCCAGCGCACTACTATCCTTTGGCGTATACATGTATTCGACCGCCCAGAAACGATAGCGATCCGTCTTAATATTATCCAGGGATGCCTCTGCATTATCAATTTTGATGATCTTAAACTGTGACTCGGCAATATGATCCTGGGCCGTCTTCAAATCCACATAGCCAATAGAGCCTGCCGTCTGTTGCACCTGAGTAACGACGTTGTCGGTAGTATCAACGGCTATAATATCAGGTCTCAGTATCAGGCCAGGCCCCAGCACAAATTGTTCAAACGCGGTACGCGTACCAGAGGATGGCGAGGCACGCCCACCGCCTTCACCGGCAGGTCAGGCCCATTCAACTGCTTCCAATTAGTTACAGAACCTGAATAAATTTTCTGCAATTGTGTAGAAGTGAGACTGTCGATACCCACAACAGCCGTATGTACAATGACGACAAAGGGAATAATCCCGATCGATGTGGCATTCAGATCGGTTTTGGCCAGCTGACGCGCCTGGGCAATCGGCAGTTCAGCGTTCGCAATCTGAATTTTGCCATCGACCAGGTCATTGATGCCTTTGCCACTACTATCTTCTTGCAGGCTAATGGCGGCAATGGGACAACTGGCCTGATAATCCTGGGCCGCCGTGGTCGCTGTGGCATTGAACGCACTGGAGCCACCAACGGTGATCGAGCCGAGCGCGCAATCGCCATGCACAAACGCTCCGATCGGCGAGATGGCACGCGAAAGCAAGAGGCCCGCCACAAAGAGACCCACACCGGCCAGCAGCCGGCGGCGCGTCCAAAAACGCTGGGTTGGCTTCGCCTCTACGATCGTGCCCCCGTGATGCGGCCCGTCACCTTCATCGGCACCCGGCGCCGGATCACGATCTTCATCGTAATCGAATCCCGTGGATTCAACATCAAGGGCGTCAGCTCCACATAGCGTTGCTTCAGTGGATCAATGCTTAATGCCGTCTTCCAATCATCGACATCTATCAATCCAGGCGGGTTGGTGGCCTGGATACCGCAACGCAATACCGTATGTGGCTCAAATTCAAAACGAAACTTATAGATCTCATCGATATCAATTGGCGCATTACCGATATGCACCAGGTGTATCACCAGGATACGCGCATCCTGGGCCGCCTCGCCATCCTCCAGGGTAACCGTGATCCGTTCACCAAAGTCTTTCACCACATTCACAATCGAGGCATTTGAGAGCAGTTCGTAGCTAAGCACTTTCTTTTGCTTGCCACGCAAATAGAACCAGACACTGAGTATCAAGCTAATGACTGCGATCAGTAACGAAATCACACCGATCCAGAACTGACCCTGCGGCTGAGTCGGGTCGAAGGGGAATATGTCGGCGAGAAAATTTATGCCAAACACTGCCGTTAATGTCCTCTCATTGTAATATACCAGGTCTATTTAACAGTGACATTACACTTATTTAACATATAATTAACTTTATTGTTATGTGGTATTTTTATAGCTCTATAAATATCCTATAATTAATTTATACCCCAAAAATAGTAAAACTACAACAGAAAAACAGGCGTATTATTATCGCCTATAGAAACAGAGTAAAACAGAGAGTGAGATGCAATATAAAAGGGCACCTGCCTTGATGGGCAGGTACCCCTTTAGTCGTTAAAATGTCTCTGTCGTATCAATTAGATGTGGTCATCCACGGCTGAGGTAATATCAACGATCGCCTCAACATCGGCCGCCCTCAAATTGAGTGATTCTTCTTCTTCCTGCACTTCTGCCAGCACCATAGCATCATAGCCAGCCGGAAGTGGCACGAGTTGAAATTGAAGCACCTTGATCACTTTATAGCCGGGCTGGCCGGGAACCTCTCTGCCAATGAGATCGTTGGCCCAGGAAGCTACATCCAGAACCGTTTCGGCACGTTCGTGACCTAGCAAGCGTGTTTCCATAAAACAAACCTCCATTGACCCTGAGGAGAGAAGAGGCCCACGCCAGGTATTCATTATAAGGTTGATAGCTCTCCCCTATCCCGTACAGTACCTATAAAACACCTGCACCTGGTATAGAGAGTCGGCGCGACCTCAAATCTCCTGCTGCCTCCAGTAATATATATAACACGATGCTGGCGCCACTAAAGATCCCGCCCGCCGCCCTACTGGATATTTAATGCTTTCTCGTTCCTGGCAATGCTTGCTTGTTTATATTAAGATAAAAATCGGGTATAATTCTTCTTAGAAGCATAAGAAGAAAAATATAAATGCCAATGATGTACAGGCATCTAAGTGTGCCTTACGCCCATCAGCATGGGAAGCGTGCTGCTCTTGCGCGGACATGTGCTGGCGCGCCCGCGCTTTTTTTCTTGTGTGGTGCAAAAAGTGCGACTGCGCACTTTTTGCACCACACAAGAAGGCTTCTTGAGTCAAACACCTCTTCGATATCCAGCCCGAGGGCATCGTGCCCGATCTCCACAAGGTCCCACCCAACGATGGTGGATTGAGTCTGGGTCAAGCTTTAATAGGAGCAGCTCGACTGCATATAGATCAGGAGGACAACAATGTGTCTTGGCATTCCAGGTCAGGTTGTAGAAATCGTGGATGAAACATTGCAAATCGCTAAGGTAGATGTTTCCGGCATCAAGCGCGGTGTGAATATCGCGTTGCTGGCTGAGGAGGGTGTCGCGCCCGGCGACTGGGTCCTGATCCATGTTGGTTTTGCGATGAGTAAGATCGATGAGCACGAGGCCCAGGAGACCATGCGGATGTTAGAGGCCATGGGCAACACTTATACCGATGAGCTAGAGATGCTGCAGCAAAGCCAGATTGAATAAGATGCTGTAAATTGAACAGCATATTGGGGAGAAACGATATGAGGAAGTCACAGCAGGAACAATCGAGGGCAGAGCGCCCCGCAGCATTACCCATCAGTTCCGCCCGCACGGACAGCTACGTTTGTAGCCATGAGGAGGATGGAGGTTGCATCACATGTTCTGATCAGGCGATCTCGGTCAAGGTTTTGCGCATCAATCATGAGGCTGGTCTGGCACTGGTGACAGCGGGCGAGGAAACGGAGGAGATCGATATCACGTTGGTGGAGGAGGTCACGCCCGGCGATATGTTACTGGCACATGGAGGGGTCGCGATTGCGCACCTGAATAGATGAGAACGGCAATTATGGATACACCTTGGAGCAAAGCTCATGAAATTTGTTGATGAATATCGCGATGCGGCGCTGATCAACAGTCTGGTGAAGGAAATTACTCGACTGAGTGAGGGGCAGTCTATTAAACTGATGGAGGTTTGTGGCGGGCATACCCATACTATTTATAAACACGGCATCAGTGACTTGCTGCCAGACACGATTGACCTGGTACATGGACCTGGCTGTCCCGTATGTGTACTGCCGATGGGGCGTGTCGATGACGCCATCGCTATCGCACGTACCAAAGACGTCATCTTCACCACCTTTGGCGATATGATGCGTGTGCCCGGCTCTACCGGTAGCCTGCTTGATGCGCGCGCGGATGGAGCTGACGTGCGTTTTGTGTATTCACCCCTGGATGCGCTCAAGATGGCCCGCCAGTATCCAGAGCGCCAGGTGGTCTTCTTCGCCATTGGCTTTGAGACGACCGCACCTTCGACCGCGGTGACGCTGTTACGAGCACAGGCAGAAGGTATCAAAAACTTCTCTATCTTCTGCAACCACGTCAACGTTATCCCTGCGATTAAAGCCATTCTTGATGAGCCTGACCTGAGCTTGAACGGCTTCGTCGGACCGGGACACGTTAGCATGGTTATCGGCACGCACCCCTATACCTTCATCGCCCGCGAGCACGCCAAACCTATCGTTATCTCCGGCTTCGAGCCACTCGATATTATCCAATCTGTGTATATGCTGGTGAAGCAGCTCAGCGAGGGGCAGTCGGAAGTAGAGAACCAGTATACACGTGTGGTACAGCCCGCGGGCAATGTGAAAGCGCTGCAGGCGATGGCGCGCACGATGGAATTACGCCCCATCTTCGAGTGGCGCGGCATGGGCTTTATTGCGCATAGCGCGTTGAAGTTGCGCCCAGAGTTTGCTGAGTGGGACGCTGAATTACGTTTCTCCGTTCCGGGCATTCGCGTGGCCGATCCGCAAGCCTGTCAATGCGGCGAAGTGTTGAAGGGGGCGATCAAGCCCTGGCAGTGCCAGGTCTTTGGCACCGCCTGCACACCTGAAACGCCCATTGGAACCTGCATGGTTTCTTCAGAGGGAGCTTGCGCGGCTTATTACAATTATGGCCGCTTCCTACGGACAGCCAGGAGCGGCGAAGTGCCAGTGTAATCACCGGAGGAGAAACCCTTATGGACCCAGACACAAACAAGCCCAACGGACAGGCTGCACAGGCGCTGGAAAAGATTGTGCGCGTACGGCAAGCGCGCCGCAATAAATTCTATCTGCGTGAAGAACGTATTACGCTCAGCCACGGCAGTGGCGGCAAGGCCACCCATAATCTCATCGAAGGCATCTTCGCGCCCGCCTTCGCCAATCCTTTGCTTGATCGTATGGATGATGCCGCCACGTTTACCACCGGTGCTGGAACACAACGGCTGGCTTTTACCACCGATACCTACGTGGTGAGCCCGTTGTTCTTTCCTGGCGGCGATATTGGAAAACTGGCTGTTCACGGCACCATTAACGACCTGGCCATGGCCGGGGCCGAGCCTTTGTATCTCTCGGCCGGTTTTATTCTGGAGGAAGGCTTTCCTATCGCTGACCTGCGCAACATCGTTGCCTCTATGGCTGCGGCGGCCAGAGAGGCAGGCGTCATGATCGTGACAGGTGATACGAAAGTCGTTCAGCGAGGCAAAGCCGATGGCCTTTTCATCAATACTAGCGGGATAGGTCTTGTTCGCGCGCCGGGAACACTGGGGCAGGACCAGTTGCAACCGGGTGACCAGGTCCTGCTCAGTGGCCCGATTGGTGATCATGGGATCGCCATTATGCTGGCCCGCGAAGCGCTCGATATCGAGAATGACATTCAGAGTGATAGCGCGCCACTGCACACGCTGGTCGCCAGCATACTTGAGGCGGCAAAGCAAAACGTCCATTGCTTGAAGGACCCGACACGTGGCGGCGTAGCTACGGCATTGAATGAGATGGCTATCGCCTCTGAGATCGCCATTGTGCTCGAAGAAGGAGCCATAGCGGTGCGCCCCCAGGTACGTGGCGCCTGTGAGATTCTCGGGCTCGATCCGCTGACGATTGCTAATGAGGGCAAGCTCGTGGCCGTCGTCGCTCCAGCAGCAGCAGAGGCTGTGTTGCAAGCTATGCGCGCGCATCCTTTAGGACGGGAGGCCGCCATCATCGGCTCTGTGCAAGCTGAACCACGATCGATGGTTTTTGTGCACACAGATATCGGCGGCAAACGTGTATTAGATATGCTGGTGGGCGATCCATTGCCGCGCATTTGCTGATGCTATTTTGTTATGTCATTGTGACATTTTCCAGTATGTTTATGATGCTCCTGCATGGTAGATAATATATACTTTCATGTGGAAGATGCACCTCTTCCATTCAGAGGACAATAAAGAAGGCAGGTTTATAATACATGCATGAAGGAGCTGTAATGCAAGGAATCGTTCACACGATACTGGCTTCTGCCCAACAGGCGGGTGCGGTCCGTGTGACCAACGTGCAACTGGAGTTGGGAGTCTCCGGACATTTCACAGAAGAGGCTGTGCGCCAGTATTTCCAGATTCTGACCGAGCATACCGCCATTGAAGGGGCTACGCTGACACTTTCATGGCTTCCAGCCGCCTACCAATGCCTATCTTGCCAGCGGCGTTTTGAGAGCACCTCGTCGGCGGCGACATGTCCTCAATGTGGCGATGTCGCATTGGAAATCTCTCACCAGGATGAATGCTCCATCCGTGCGATTGACGTGGTTCTGCCAGATCAATAAGGAGCTTTACAATGAAACCATCCGCACCCCCGCTCTCAGCAGATGAAAAAAGACGGCGCATGATCATTGGGACGATGCGCAAAAATGGCTATGCACCAGATGCGCTCATCGAGACATTGCACACGGTACAGAATGTGTATGGCTATCTAGACACTGACGCGCTGCGTTTTGTGGCCCGCGAGCTACATGTTCCCACCAGCCAGGTCTATGGAGTCGCCACATTCTATCATGCGTTCACCCTCAAACCGGAAGGACGCCATCGCTGTGTGCTGTGCCAGGGAACCGCCTGCTATATCAAAGGTGGTCAGGCTATCCTGAATGCAGTAACAAAGACCTATCACATTGCCCCCGGAGAAACCACAGAGGATGGCGAACTATCGCTCCTGACGGCTCGCTGCCTGGGCGCGTGCAGCATGGCTCCCGCCGCTATCATGGATGAGAACGTCGTTGGCTACCTGACGCCTGAACGTACACTCTCAGCATTAGATGGATGGACAAAATCATGACGCAACATATGCTACAATCTCTCACCCCAGAGGATCTGCCCAGGGTAGCTGAAGCTGAAAGCGCGGCAGCCGCAACCTTTGAGCATACAATCCATGTCTGCGTGGCGGCAGGCTGCCTATCGCAACACAGCGATCAAATCAAACAAAATCTAGAACAGCAGCTTCAAGAAGGAGGCTTGAAACATTGCAGCGTCAAAGGGGTTGGCTGTATGGGACTCTGTAGCGCTGGCCCCTGGTATCCGTTCGCCCAGAAAAAACGCTTTATCAGCTGGTTACCCAGAGGACGCGCCGGCCATCGTTGGGAGCCTGGGCGCGCAACCAGTGGAGCGCCTCGTCTGCCCCACCAATCGACCATTCTTTACCCAGCAAACCAGGATTGTGCTGGCCAATTCAGGCGAGATCGATCCCGAGCGCCTGGAAGATTATATTGCCGTCGGCGGTTATCAGCAATTGGCCCATGTGTTGAATGATTTGACCCCGGCTCAGGTGGTTGAGCAGGTCTCCCGCAGCGGCTTGCGCGGTCGTGGCGGCGCGGGCTATCCCACCGGCTTGAAATGGGGCACCGTCGCCAAAGCCAGCGGACCAGGGAAATATGTCATCTGTAATGCCGATGAGGGCGATCCTGGCGCTTTCATGGATCGCAGCGTGCTGGAGAGTGACCCCCATCGCGTGCTGGAAGGCATGGCTATCGCCGCCTATGCCGTTGGTGCCAGCGAGGGCTATATCTATATTCGCGCCGAATATCCTCTGGCCATCAAGCGCTTACAAACAGCTATCCACCAGGCGGAACGAGCGCAGCTATTGGGAAAAAGTATTCTGGGCACTGCCTTTGCTTTCCATATTCACATTCGCTTAGGTGCGGGGGCCTTCGTGTGCGGCGAGGAGACGGCACTTATTGCCAGCATCGAGGGCAAGCGCGGTCAACCCCGCCCACGCCCACCCTTCCCGGCCGAGAGCGGACTCTGGCGTGCTCCGACGCTGATCAATAATGTTGAGACGTATGCAAATGTGGCACCCATCCTTGCGCATGGGCCTGAATGGTTCGCGGGCATTGGCACTGAGCGCAGCAAAGGGACCAAAGTCTTCGCGCTCGCAGGCAAGATCGTCAATACCGGCTTGATTGAGGTACCGATGGGAACCCCCCTGCGCACTATCATCAATGAGATCGGTGGGGCATCCCAGGAGGGTTTCGCTACAAAGCGGTCCAGACCGGCGGACCAAGCGGTGGCTGTATCCCAGTCGAGTATCTGGATACGCCCGTCGATTATGAATCACTTACCGCTCTGGGATCGATCATGGGCTCAGGTGGGATGATCGTGATGGATGAACATTCGTGTATGGTCGATGTGGCTCGCTACTTTATGGAATTCTGTATGTCTGAGTCATGTGGCAAGTGTGTACCTTGCCGGGTGGGGACAGCGGAGATGTATGAGCTACTCTCACGCATCGTACAAGGGCGAGCCAATAGCGCCGATATGGCGCTACTGCAGGAGTTGTGTGAGGTGGTCAAATATACGAGCCTGTGTGGATTAGGACAGGCCGCTCCCAACCCCGTACTGAGCACCATAAAATACTTCGAGCCTGAATATCTGGCCCATATTGTTGATCATGTCTGCCCGGCTGGACAATGTCAGTTCGAGGCTGTAATACAGGAGGTACAATCATGACCGTGAAAACGCTCATCATCGATGGCCGGGATGTCAGCGCACGCGAAAACGAGACGCTTCTGGAGGCAGCCCAGGAAGAAGGCATCTTCATTCCTACCCTGTGTCGTTTGGAAGGATTGTCTGAAGTCGGTGCCTGCCGCCTCTGCCTGGTTGAGGTTAAGGGGGTCAACAAATTGCTGCCTGCGTGCGTGACCAGAGTGGAAGAAGGCATGGAGGTGAATACACACTCCGAACGGCTCGATCGCTATCGACGCACCGTGCTCGAATTTTTGTTTGCCGAAGGGAACCATATCTGCGCGGTCTGTGTCGCGAATGGTCACTGTGAGTTGCAATCAATGGCGCAACGACTGGGCATGGATCATGTACGCGTCCCCTATCTCTCACCGCGCCGCCAGGTTGACGCTTCACACGCACGCTTCACGTTCGATGCCAATCGCTGTATCCTCTGTACGCGTTGCGTGCGCGTCTGTGATGAGATCGAAGGCGCGCATACGTGGGATGTCATGGGACGAGGTATCGCGAGCCGCGTCATTACCGATCTGAATGAGCCGTGGGGAGATTCGACGACATGCACCAGTTGCGGCAAGTGCGTGCAGGTTTGTCCCACAGGGGCATTGATCGAGAAAGGGAAAGCGGTCTCGGAATCCGTGAAGCATCCAGAGTTTCTGCCTTACTTGAAGAGAATGCGAGGGCGCCAATCATGAGCACACAACCCACCACAAAAGTCTCGGTCGCGACCGTCTGGCTGGACGGCTGCTCGGGATGCCATATGTCGTTCCTCGATATGGATGAGCGCTTAATCGAACTCGCATCCTCCATCGATATCGTGTATAGCCCTCTTGTGGATACGAAGATATTTCCAGAGCAGGTAGATCTGACGCTGGTCGAGGGCTCGGTCAGCAGCGAGGATGATCTGGCTAAGATCAAAAATATTCGTGAGCATACCCGTCTGCTGATATCCATGGGTGATTGCGCCGTGACCGGCAATGTGCCCTCCTTGCGCAATCCATTGGATCCCGAGAGAATGTTGCGGCATATCTATCTGCAACATGCCCCCTCCGAGATCGTCCCCAGGATGTTGCCGCGTGTGCTGCCAGTCCACCAGGTCGTGGCTGTTGATGCGTTCTTGCCTGGCTGTCCACCTTCTGCCGATGTGCTCTACTTCGCGCTGACAGAACTCCTGGCCGGTCGCCTGCCCGATGTCCATGCTCTTACCCGCTTTGGCAAGTAAGAGCCAATCAATTATTTATAGTGTCCGTTTGGTTCAGGAATCTGTATAACGGATACGCTAGCTAAATCGGTCCCCGCGACGGTTTGCCCGTGAAAGTGAGGAAGCGATGTCACAACACATTACAATAGATCCGGTTACACGCATAGAGGGCCACGCCAAAATTACGCTGCAACTAGATGAGGCAGGGAAGGTGCAAGATGCCCATTTTCATGTGACCCAGGTGCGAGGCTTTGAAAAGTTTTGTGAGGGACGCCCCTTTACTGAGATGCCCTCACTGATGGCGCGCATTTGCGGCATCTGTCCTGTCAGCCATCTCATTGCCTCTAGCAAAGCATGCGATGCCCTGCTGGCCGTAAGCATTCCGCCGACAGCCATCGCATTGCGCCGCCTGATAAATCTTGCGCAGATCTTGCAATCACACGCGCTCAGCTTTTTCTATCTGTCCGCCCCCGATCTGCTCCTGGGCATGGATGCCGATCCGGCTGAGCGCAACCTCTTCGGCATCCTGGCACAGCATCCTGAAATAGCGCGTGGCGGCATTCGGCTGCGCTCAGCCGGGCAGCAGATCATCGAGTTGCTAGGCGGCAAGCGCATTCATCCTGCCTGGGTCGTGCCCGGTGGGGTAAGCGAACCTTTGTCGGCGGAAAAGCGCGACCTGATGCTGGCGCTGCTCCCGGAGGCCAGGGAGACCACCCTGCGCACGCTGGCATGGTTCAAGCACTCATTGACGCAGTATCGCGAGGAGATTGCCAGCTTCGCGAATTTTCCCTCGTTATTCCTGGGATTGGTCAATGATGCGCATGAGATGGACACGTATGATGGCTCCTGGCGCATCGTCGACTCAGATGGACGCGTCGTCGCTGACCGGCTCGATCCACACCAATACCAGACATATATTGAAGAGAAGGTCGAAAATTGGACGTATCTCAAATCACCCTTTTATAAACCATTGGGCGAACAAGAGGGAATGTACCGCGTCGGGCCTCTGGCTCGCCTCCTGGTCAGTGAGCGCTACGGCACGCCCGAGGCAGATCGTGAGCGCGCAGAATTCTTGAGTACATATGGCGAGAGCCGCACCAGTTCGTTTTTCTATCACTATGTACGGCTCATCGAGATCCTGTATGCTTGCGAGAGTATGGAAATGTTGTTGAATGATCCGGATATCCTGAATCCACGCGTGCGCGCACATGCTGAACCGAACCAGTTGGAGGGTATTGGCGTCGCGGAAGCGCCACGTGGCACCCTTATCCATCACTATACCATTGATGCCAATGGCTTGATCCGTTCGGCTAACCTGATTATCGCGACCGGCCACAACAACCTGGCGATGAATCGTGGTGTGCTACAGGTGGCACAACATTTCATTAAGGACGCACACGTGACGGATGGCATGCTCAATCGCATTGAAGCTGTGATACGTGCTTTCGATCCGTGTTTGAGCTGCTCCACACACGCGCTGGGTGAGATGCCACTACATGTGCAAGTATTCAATGCAGCTGGAGCGATGGTAGATGAACGCGTCCGCTAGGCTTCATGCGCTGATCATTGGCATTGGCAATCCGCTGCGGAGCGATGATGGATTGGGATGGGCCGTAGCGGAACAGCTTTCCCAGGACGGCGACATGGGTAGCGCGATCCATACAGTACACCAGTTGACGCCAGAGCTGGCGCAGTGGATTGCGGCCGCAGAACTGGTTGTCATGATTGATGCCAGCCACGAAGGAGAGCCAGGCGAATTGCACATTCGCCCCGTCTCTCTTTGCGCCCAACCTGGCGCGGTAGGCTCTCATCACACGACCCCAGAAGAACTTGCGGCGTTGACCGCAGGCCTCTATGGTCATTGTCCACCCATAGCGGTTGTCACTATGACCGGCGTAGACTTCAGCCTTGGCGAGCAACTCTCAGCACTTGTCTCCCAGCGACTCCCCCTGGTGAGCAAGGCTGTACGCCAGCTATGCACTCACGGCCTTTGATTCATTTCAGGAGAATAGTGTCTCACTTGTGAGCCTCAGCAAGCTTGCTGGCTTTTGGTAAAATAGAAGAACCACCTGGAACACAGTTTATCATCGTTTACCTGGGATGATATTGGCAGAAGGAGCACCATACGCGATGTTTTATATCGGTTGCCCGATGTGGGGATATAAAGAGTGGCTGGGAAATTTCTTCCCGGCCCGTACGCCCGCGAACGATTTTCTGCGGCTCTACAGTCAAAAACTGACGACCGTCGAGGGCAACACGGTTTTCTACGCCCTGCCCTCGGCGGAGACGGTGGCGCGCTGGGCGCAGGAGACGCCGGACAGCTTCCGCTTCTGTCCCAAGGTGTTGCGCAGCATCAGCCACGAGGGATTGCTCTCGCAGCAGAAGAAGGAGACGCTGGCCTTTATCGAGCGTATGCAGGGCTTTGGCGAGCGCCTGGGACCAATCTTCTTGCAACTGCCACCATCCTTTGGCCCCTCGCAGATCGATCAGCTACAGGCGTGGCTGGACTTCTGGCCTGAAGAGGTGCGGCTGGCCGTCGAGGTGCGCCATCCTGACTTCTACCAGGAACCGCAGGCTAGCGCGCTGGATCAACTGCTGCGGGAGCACCGGGCCGCCCGCGTCATCATGGATACGCGGCCGATCCGCACCGGGCCGCCAAAGGAGCAGAAGGAGCTGCAGGCCCGCGAACGCAAGCCCCATCTGCCCGTGCACATCAGCACCACCAGCGACTTCGCCTTTGTGCGCTACATCGGCCACCCCAAGATGGAGGTCAACGAGCCATTGCTTGATCACTGGGCGCAACAGCTCGCCGACTGGTATAAACAGGGCTTAACGATCTACGCCTTCTGCCACTGTCCCTACGAGGTGCACTCGCCCGAGATCTGCTACCAGCTCTACCAGCGCGTACGCGCCCTCATTCCCCTGCCAACCCTCAACTGGCAGCCCGAAGAGCCAGACGCAGGACCCGAGCAGATGCGCCTCTTCTAATTATTCACTCCTTGCCCCAATCATGAATAATTGACTCGAAAAGTGGCATGGCTGCTGTCAATGGATGCTTGAGATCCTCGGTAAGTACGGCTACCCCGACAGCACCTTTATACAGTGAGTCCAGAAAAAAGTGCTCCGATGTATCAACGGCCGCGCGACGCGTAACGGTACGAGCACGTTCTAGCCAGCGTTGCGAGCCTGTGACTCGATATGCTGCCAGACAGGCATAGCCGATACCAGCTAACCCACAGCAGAGGCTTCCTAGCCGTGTGTCTGTTACCCAGGCGCATTCAGCTGCATGCTGAACAAGTTCGGCAAAGTACGCTTCGTGAAGAACATCGTACGCCAATGCAAAGAGGAGCGCATAACCGGCGGTGCCGTTACACCAGCTATCCATAAATCTTGGGGGTCTTGTCGCGTTGTGCACAGGCCACCATAAACCTCCTCCGTGTGGCTCCGCCAGCGATGCAAGTTCGTGGAGTTTTTCGGCTATAATGCTCTGTGGTTCTGCTTTTGTCGCCCTGCTCCAGCGCAGAAGCGCAAAAAGGATGCCCGCCCATCCATGGGCTATGCCAAGGGATGGCATGCTCGTTGACGTGTCAATTGTGCTTGATGCAAGCATCTGGAAAAGTTCATCCGCGAGCTCCGCGCCACGGCTTCGTATCATCTCAAGGCTACTGTGCCACTCAATAGGAAACGCCTCGACGAGTTCGGCACAGCCGATAAGCAGACTCGCAATCCCAAGCGTTGCATCCGCGCTTTCACAAGGGCGCTGTGAATGGGCGACAAATGCGTGCATTGCGAGATGACTGCCATTTCTGTCCCCAAACGCCATGCTAACAAGGGCGCGCACACAATGCAGGCCAGATAGCGAATGGAACAGGGACACTTCTCCGGTAACCTGCGGCTCAACCCCCAGATCGGGATTATGGAAAGCCTGTTCATGTGACGAGAGCGCGTATGCTTTTTGTATCCAGATATCGGCAAGCGCGAGAAGATGAGCATCGCCTCGCCGTTGTGCTATCCGATAGAGTGCATAGGCTATGCCTGCAGCGCCGTAGTTGATGGAAGCAAAAGGAGCATTCACCAGACCTTCATGTAGGCCAGCCGCGCCAATCTCGTAGCGGCTCAATACACGCTGGAGCACATCTTCTTCATAAGCATGCTCGTTTCCACGCTCCATTGCCTGTTGAGTGCGCATCTGTGCTGCTGGTAGGAGTTCACGTAACGCTTGAGCGAAGGCTTCCATACTTTCAAACCGGCATTCAGGTCTTTTGTGGAGCGCACGACGCAACGTTTGCTCAAGCGCGGACCAGGGAGGGATACGGCGCGTGGCAAATGGCATGGGTTCCTCCGCTATAATTTGATGGAGCATCTCATTGCGTTCAAGCTTCCAATCAACATAGTGAGCTCCCGTCCAGAGGTGATACAAAAGTGATGCAACAGAATATTGCTCTCCCGCCGCAGTGAGCGGCGCGTGCTTATTGCGTAACAGCGCTTCGGCCAACTGGGGATCGAAGTAGAAAGCCACACCTCCGCGAGCGCCAGAGCTCTCTGCCTGTTGCTCAATATCCTGTGCAAGCCCGAAGTCGATCAGCCGTACGCGGCCCGATGGCTCTAAAAGGATGTTGCGAGGATGGACGTCTCCATGGAGAACGCCAGAGGCGTGAACTTCCGCAAAAGCATTCACGACCTCAATGCACAATGCGAGGAGGTGTTCCTCATGGCGTGGTTCACGTCGACCACGTATACCCTCGGCGGCGTTCGCAATATCTAATCCAGATATCCATTCGCTCATGAGCGCGAGACCTCCATCGATAGGAGTCTGGCCCAATACCATAGGTGCTCGTTGGCCCCGGATACGGCGCATCATCCTTGCCTCGTGTTTGATCGCCTGCATCACATGCGTATGGCCTGGATGACAAAATTTTACCGCTACATAAGCACCAGCAGCATTGCACCCAAGAAAAACCTCTGTGTCTTCGAGCGCCTGAATGCAACGCAGAAGCCGAACGTCTCCCACGGTACTGCCAACCTGCAACATACTCTCGATCTCATTTGTGGCGACGCTATCTGAGGCAGTCAGGAGCCGGGTCTCCCAGAGCTTAAAGAGCAAAGGATATGCCTGTTCAAGCGTCACTTCAGGATCGCGTTCATGCTGATCGGCGAACGCCAGAACCGCGTCAACCAGGCGCGTCGGTGTGCGAAACAAGGTGAGCAAAGCGGCACTATCCTGATCGATGATACGTGAGGGAGCACGCGATCGCAGCCGTGTAAGCGCGTAATCATCCCCTGGCGCACTCAGGCCGGCACGAATATGGGGAGCGAGGTCACGTACAGGGACAATTTCGACCTCAGGAGATAAGACGAGCGGTGCATCGAGCTTCATATGGCCTCCTCCAAAGCTTCAACACGATCCCGCCAGATGGCAAGGTTGGGGCTCCACGTGAGCGTGTCAACCCCATCCATTGCCAGGCGCCGATGCACAAACGCCGTTATGTTTTTTGTGCCATCTTCCCTGGCGGAGACAAGATAAACAGCGATGCGCTCGGTGATCCATTGTCGCCAGCTTTGCGCTTTCTGCGTTCCGGGCAGAGGACCAGGCAGCGGTGGGTCCATTCCCCACGACAATAGCCCCTCGGCATCAATGGCCGCCGTAAAGGGAACACCATGGGCTGGTAGACCAGCGATTGAGGACTGAAGCTGCTCCGCCGTTCGTTGTAGATCTTCAAAGCATGCGAAGTAGGCCACAAACTTGTCAGGACGAAGCAGTCCAAAGGCGGTCAAACCAACTTTGAAACAGGGACACTTCGTACGGGCCAACACATCGACCGTGAGGCGAAACGTCTCTGGGAGCGCATCTATCGCCGGACTAATATAGAGCTTAAACGCATATGACGAATGGCTCTCTGGCATACGCCATTTGAACCAGGCGCCGCCCTGGCTCAGCTCACCCACCCAATGCGAGGCAAGCTGCTGTATGCATGCCGAGCTTCCGGAAAGGTAGGCGATAATCTGTTCATTCTCGGCGAATCGGCACTGCAGGGATGGAGAGCCGGGAATACGATTGAACAGGTACAGACGGGTAGCAACCTCGGAGACAGCGAGCCCCTGCAGTTCGGAGCCATATTGAATAGCACTGTTTGAGAGTCGAGCGATATGGCAAGCTGCCTCACCGCTAACTCCTGCATCTTGCCGCAAGGCAGATGTACCAGAGAGAAATTGCCTGTCAATCTCGACCTCCAGAATGCCATCGAGGATGAGTTGCTGAACCTGAACCTCGGCATGTGAGCCGAACAGGCTTTTTAATAAATGAGGGACGCGGCCCGGATCTCGTAGTCTCTGAAAAAGGAGCGCCGCGTCCCGCGATACAGACTTTACCGGGAGGGCCGAATCAGGAGGTGGTATGAGCACACCATAGAAGTCGGGCTCTCTGCTGAGCGACTCAAATGGCTGCCGCTCCGAGGCGTCAAGCTCGTCGAAGGAGAGCAGGCGAAACCGTGAACTGGAGCGGAGACGCGCCTCACAGAGGGCACTGGTGGAATCTCCCGGCATGGGTCTTTCAGAAACGGTTGTTTGCCTACTATAACGATACTCATGTATGGAATCCATGGTAGCTATCCTCTTCTCAGTGAGATGCTGTACGCAACACTCTATTCTGTTGTCATCTCATATGGACAGCCGCACCTCCATTCAAGATGGAGGTGCGCTACACGATTAATACTATAACGAGGAGATCTCGCATGCACCAGAAGTTCGGGGTACACTATTCCCCGCTACTCTTCTTGAGTTGCTCACGTTCCCCACGCACCTCCTCGAGGGCACCTTGCAGATGCTTCTCAAGGAGATCGAGTTCCTGCGCACTCCTCTGCGGCTCTGGAATGCTCGCGATGGGCTGTCGAGGTCGCCCCTGTAATGCAAGTCTGAGTTCAGCTCGGAGCAGTAGCAGTTGAGCGGCCTGAATATCCGCCTGCTGTTCCGCAAAGTTATTGGTAGGATAGTTTGAACACTGAACCCTGCTGCAACCGGCATCACATGTATTTGTACAACCGACACATGAGTACTGATTTCCGCAACCGCCGCCACCGCCACCACCATCACCACCACCATCACCACCACCACCATCCCATATCATCGTATCAATGCACCATGCGTCTGGTTTTATCCCCCCGCGGGAAGGACAGTGATCAAAAGATCCTTGATCCGGAAAGCCATCATTACCCTCCAAATTTAATGAATGGAACATAGAACCTGGTCGCGAACCGAGCTGGGAATACTTCTCCAACTGGCCGATAGGTCCTGGGATACCGCTCTAACCAGGCGGGTACCACTCGTATCTATAGCGGCCGTCAAATCGTTCGCTATCAAAAGTGTAAATGATATCGTTGCAATTGTGACCTGTATCATTACAGGTATATATACAACCAGGTACACCTGAGAAGATGCCAGATACCGGTATTTCTACAGGATATGGAAGGAGCGAAACCAGGACAGAACTTCTTCTTCGCCTCCTATGGGGACGCGTCTCTTTATCCGCTCCGATCCATTGCTAAGGTGTAGATGAGGAAGCAACTGCTCACGAGTTTTCTGGCATTATCTAACGCATGGGCGAGAAATTATCGTCTGGCTCGTTTAAAGCTATATATAATCAATCGTCAATACTGAGTGAGGGACACTTCTATTTAAGAAAGGGAATTGCTATGTCAGAGCCGCAGAAACAAACCTCTTCTCGTAAAGTGGGTGTTAAGGGCGCGGTGTATACGTGTCCGGTATGCAGCGAGCAGATCCTCGTCATCAACGTGAATACGCTCAGCTATCTCAGCTCCCATGTTGTTGCCACACAGGATAATAATGGAATGACCACTCTCACGATGCAACACCCTCAGATCCAACCCCAGACCGGGGCCTATCATCCCGGAGAAATTAACCGACCGCCATTTTTTGTCGTTGAATCTATGTCGATTGAGACTGTCGATCCTACCGATAAGTAAGGCGAATGATGCCATGACAGAAGATACTACTTACCAGCATGCCATAGGCGCGGGTGTCACCCGTAACGTGGAATCCACTGAGACCGTCTGGAAGGTTCCATCGTATCTCACTTCGCTGATCGGTCGTGAAAAAGAGGTACATGATATTTGCGTACAGCTTCAACAACACGATACACGTCTCCTTACCCTGTTAGGATCTGGTGGCGTCGGTAAGACGCGAATAGCGTTACAGGTGGCACATCAGCTCAAGGGTAGGTTTCTTCATGGTATCTACTTTCTCTCATTCTCTATGCTTCAAGATCCCGGGCCGTATTTTCGCATCTCGCGCATGCACTCGAAGTAAGGGGCCGGGACGAATACTCTTTTTTTGAGCAGGTGAGGACATTTCTTGAGCAAAAAGAGTGCTTACTGGTACTGGATAACTTTGAACATGTAGCGGCGGCGGCTCCAGAGCTTGAGCATCTGCTCCTCTGCTGTCCCTCGCTGCGCCTGCTAGTGACCAGCCGCAGCGTCCTTCATCTGCTGGGCGAGCATCAGTATCCCGTTTCCCCTCTCCCTGTTCCAGGGCAGGGTGAACAGATAGATGCAGAAGAGATCGCTCGCTTCCCCTCGGTGATGCTCTTTCTGCGCCAGGCGCAGGCGGTCTTGCCTGGCTTTCAGATTACAGAGGAAAACGCGCGGGCAATCGCGGATATCTGCATCCACCTGGATGGTCTACCGCTGGCAATTGAGCTTGCCGCGGCACGCATCAAGCTCATTCCACTGCACACGATGGTCAAAGAGCTGCCACGACGCCTGGATTTCTTAACCAGCAGGGTCTCCTCGTACCCTGTCCGGCAACAAACGCTGCTGAATACCCTCAACTGGAGCTATGACCTGCTCAATGAGCAGGAGCAATATCTATTTCGGCTCCTCTCCGTCTTCGCGGATGGCTGCACTATAGAGGCGGCCGAGAGCGTGATGCAGGGCATGTTGCCCGGCGCGGGTTCCACTATAGATACAATCGACATACTCGATATACTGGCGGCGCTGATGGACAACTGCCTGCTCTACCAGGTAGTGGATCAGGATGGGCACCCCCGCTTCTATATGCTGGAAACCATACACGTCTTTGGCCGCGCATGCCTGGAGAAGCAGGGGGAGATAGAGAAGGCTCAGCGCGCGCATGCCGGGTATTACCTGGCGCTGGCAAAGGAGGGAGAGGGCCAGCTCAAGGGACCTCAGCAGATCAGCTGGTTGAGGAAGTTAGAGCAGGAGCATGAAAACTTCAGGGACGCGCTGCAGTGGCTGCTCGACCACAACGAGGGTGAGATGCTGCTCCAGTGTTGCCGGGCCCTCTCGCGTTTCTGGTTCCTGCGCGGCTACTGGAAAGAGAGCAGGACATGGATGCAGGCCGCGCTGGATCTCTCTGCTGATCAGGCAGAGACGGCGCTACGCATGCAGGTCAGACAACGGCTTGGTGAATTGATTTTTTATCAGAATAACATCGACATCGCCCGGCGCTCTGTGGACGAGTGGCTGGCTCTTCCCATCTCGCACACGCTGGTGGCGGAACGTATCCAGGCGCTGTGCTGCCTGTGTATGCTAATGCAGAAACAAAATGAGGGCGAGAAAACCTTTCAGCTGCTGGAAGAGGCTGAAAAGCTTTGTCGTGCCGCCTCCATGCAATGGGAACTTTCACATGTCCTGCGCACTCGCGGTTATATTGACTGGACGCACAACGATGTGCCGCAAGCGGAGGCGTGCGCGCAAGAAAGCCTGACCATTGCTCGCCAGGTAGGAGATCAGGCATTGATCGCCAAGATTCTTTCCCTGCTGGCGGCCGTGGCCATGCAGCAAAATGCCGCCAGGCAGGCCATCGTGTTCAACCAGGAGATTCTGCGCATCGCCCGACTGCTTGAAGATAAATACCTGCTGGCGACAACGCTCCAGAACCTCGGATACCTGCTGGCGTATGAAGAGGAGTTCGCCGAAGCCTTGACACTGACCCAGCAAGGGCTCAAATTATTTCGCGAGCTGGGATACACCCTGCTCACCTGTAACACCCTGCACACCCTCGGCTATATCGCCTTTCAGCAGGAAAACTACGTCCTGGCATTTGACTCTTTTCAAGAAGGATTGGCGCTGGCACACGAGCTGAACAACAATCCCCTGACCGGCTGGCATCTGATCGGCCTGGCCAATCTGGCCAGCGTGCAGTCAGAATATGCACGATCAGCGCAGCTGCTGGGAGCGGCTTCCCTACGGTTAGACGCGGATAAGCACATGAATAACGCCGAGCGCATCGAATACGACAACCTGCTAGAGCGGGTACGCCAGCAGAGTAGGAAAGAACAGTTCCAACTGATGTGGAAAGAGGGCCAGAAAGTACCGATCGAGCGATTTTTGTCTCCATGGGACGACAAGGCTCCCCCGTCTCTCACCAGAGAAGATGAGCAGCCTCTTCCAATACCGGAAAGACACACGGAGGACCTGCCATATCAATTGACGAAGCGTGAACTGGAGATATTGCAGCTGGTCGCTCGGGGCTTAACGAATACTCAGATCGCGGCAGAGCTGGTGATCAGCGCGCGTACGGTGAATTGGTACCTGACCAATATCTACAGCAAGATACAGGTTTCATCCAGGAGCGCGGCAACGCGCTTCGCTTTTGAACACCATCTTTTGTCATAGCGAAAAAAGCCTCTTCGTCCTCACCCCTGGGGGTGAAGACGAAGAAGCAAGAACGTGGATCACACAACAGGCGGGGCCAGCATGAGCACCGAGGGCACACGTTCTGGTTCCGCGAGGCGCAATAGTTGGTAGCCGATACCCGCCAGTCCCATCATCAGTCCAGGGGTCTCGACGTTGAGGGGCACGCCCATGCGCCATCCGTGCTTATCGATACTGTCCAGGAGCTGCGCGGTCAGACGCTCCAGGTGTTCACGGTACGTTCCGGCATCAAGCTCGCGCGTCGCCAACAATAGCGCCTCCAGGTTGCCACAATCACCGTGGTAGAGGGAGTGATTTGGACCGCTATGGTCGTGATTGTACGCGAAGCCCTCGGCAATGGTTGTCCGCAATGCCGCTTCAATCTCCTCGCGGATCGTGGCGTCATCAACATGTGGCAGTGACGTGATCCTACCGATGGCGATGCCCGGCGCACCATAGCTCCACGACATACCACCGCGTAGATCCACGCTGCCCGGCTTCACAGGCGAAAACAGGCGACGTTCATATGTCAGTGCCGCCGCAGCTGCCTGCTGAAAGCGCCCTTCTCCACTCACAGCGGCCAGGCGCAGTAAACTCCAGGCAATGCCGGTTGTCCCACGCCCAAATCCCTGCGGGAGCATTTCATGGCGGGACGTTCTCCAGGCCATCCCCTGTTCCATGGCCTGCGCGCTGGCGAGCAGGTGATCGCCACATCTGATCGCGGCGGCTAACGTCCGGGAGGAGGGAGCAACCGTGTAGAGGCAGAGCAGGCTCGCGATACAGCCGGCGGCACCATCCACGATATCAAACATATCATCCTTCTCGATATGCTCAGATAGCAGTACTACCAGCGCCTCAGCCTCGTCCAGCCAGGCGGACTCGTGCCAGAGCGCCGCCAGATGGGAGAAGAGGTAGATGCACGATCCCAGCATATTGCAGATGCTCATACCGCTGGTAGCGGCCAGGTCAAGATGAGTCTTGAGCTGCTCCAGCTCCCCGTGCAGTGTCTGCATGGCCGACTTCGCCAGCGCGAAGTCGCGAGTATCTTTTGTGAGCTCACCCAGATAGCTCAGGAACAGGATGATGCCCGGAAGACCACTCTGCAAGTCCAGGCCGGCGGGCGTGACCCTCCACTCGCGCTCCTTCACCCACGTCAGCCCATACCAGTCAGCCGCATTTTCATGCCTCAAAGCGCTCTTACACAGCTGCTCACCGACCGCCTGTGCGGCTGAGATTAAACGCGCATGCTCCACGGTGACGCCTGCGGATAGTGCGCGAGTCGTATCTTCAGGCACGTCGATGGCAGGTAATGATACACTCGCAAACGCAGCCCGTATCATCCAGATCTGCCGCTGTAAGTCCTGCTCGTCCAACAGCTGGATGCGCTCCCCGGCCAGTTTCAGGCTCGGCTCATCGAAAAAGTCGGGGATGCGCTTGCCCTCGCTGGTAAACAGATCACAGCTATCAGGATAGGTTGTGAACAGGGGTATATCGCCCCGCAGGAGATCTTCCCGTTCCGCTGGAATGAGCCGCGTGAGATAGGGTTGCTGCTTGACCGCCATCCATAGACGGTCAAAGAGGCGCTCACGCTTCAAGGCATCGCGGAGCATATTCGGATGGAAGCTTTCCACGGACAGCGTGGCGTAGGTCCTGGTCGCGCGAGCAATGAAGCGAATTTCATCGTGGGCGAAACGCGGCAGGAGCGCGGTCAGGAACTCCTCTCGCCGCGCGCACAGCAGGCGGTAGAGCGAGGTGAAACCCCTCACAATGCTGCTGATGTAGTCGACGGCCTGGACATACTGACCATTGAGCTTCGGGCAGTTCAGGTGGCCCGGCAGCGTGACGCGCTCACGGATGATCTTCATCTCATCGGTGCCAACGCCCTGCCAGGTAGGAACGGCGTGCGGGCTGAGCTGACCCTGAGCGTTGCCCAGGCCGCTCATATCGACCCCTTCAAACTGATTGGTGGACCAGAAACGCTGCGGGAGCAGAGCAATCTGCATCACAGAGTCGGCAACCGCTCTGGTGGCCGGGCGCTCTGCCATGGACAGCTTTACCCTGACGTCGGGATGGAACAGAGCTTCCAGGTCAACCAGCATGGGGTCATCGCCGGCCGCGATGATGTTTTCGGCGTGGAAATCAACGGCCTTGAGGGCATAGAGCAACGCCAGGTATGCCCCCTGCCGCTCATAGAAGCGTACCACCTCTTCCTGCGAGGTGCATTCGGAGGCGACCACAAACTCCGTCCACCCATATGTCCCCCGGTCGATCAGCCGCAGGGTACGGAACGCGGGCCGCTGCCCATGCTCGTTGAGCCAGGTTAGCAGATCTTGAAAATGGCGATCGACGGCCAGGGAGCGCGGCTTGTAGACCAGCTGCAGGCCCGCATGGAATCTCAGCAGCATCACGCTGCGTCCCCCGCGATGGGTATCACCGGCACCGGCGCTCGCTTTGACGAGCAAGCCGGGATGCTGGCCGGGGGTGAACAGGCTCAGGATGCTCTCCCAGTCCGCGCAGAGGTGGCGCAAGAATTCCAGGCTCACGTCTACCCAGAGGTCGACGGCCACCAGGATGTGCCGGGCCAATATGCAATACTCCTCCAGAAAAGGCACAAGGTTTTCGCGCTGCCGTAGGAGGCGCAGGTATCCCTGAAAACGCTCCTGGGGCGTCTCGCCCTGCAGGCGTCCCTGAGCCGCGCCACGTTCAGCTCAAGCACCAGCGCCCTTTTCACCTCAGGCAGGATCTGCTGCGCGAGATTGGGGAAGAGCAACGCAAAGACCGCCTGTGGATCGAAGGGCAGCTCGTGATGCTCCCGCACGAGCTCCGCCACCCCCGCCTGGAGGCGATCTCTTCCATCCTGGATCAGAGGAGAAAACGGCTGCAGCAGACTATAGGCTTCCTGGTTCTCGCCCAGGTCCTGGAGGGAAAAGGGGATGTCAGCGGCGGCGGTGTCTCCGGCGAAGATCCGGGCGAGGCGCTCCAGCCAGTCCGGGGGCTCCGGCGACAGTGAGCGCGCCTGTAACGCCTCGCTGGGCTCGGCGAGTAATGCCAGCAATTCCTGTTCGCTGATCGCATCCTGCGCCAGGCGGTCCGCGAAGTAAGCATCCTTGTCGAAGGGATACTGCTCCTTCCACTGCCGCAATTTTTTCTCTGCCCGCTCCCGGCTCTCTCCATCTTCAAGGGCGCTGATCACGTTCTCGGGCCGCAAGGTCGCGATACGTTCGCTGAGGGTAAGGGCGTGATACCAGCGTGGCGTCCGCCATAACGCGGGCGTGGGCTGAAGGGTTTCTGTTTGTTGCTTTTCCATTTTTGTCCTCCCGGTCTGGGGTTGTTTTGTCGGGGCTAACCGGCCGGCCACCCGGCAGGCCAGCAGATATGAATATATCTAGCTAGCTCCGCTCAGATGGCCCTGGAAAGGGCGCTCGCCCTCGCCATTGATCAGTGGGAATTACACGAGTACGGATTCGTCACACGTGGTGTTGCCATGGCAGCCCCAGTAGCAGGTATAACCACAGAGCATCCCTCCGGTGATCTCTCGGAGCTCCTCGTCGGAAAGCTCCTCACCGGCCGGATTTACCAGCGAATCATTCTCAAGCGTCTCGCCGGACTTCCACGCCTTCACAATATCTTCAATGCTCATACCAGGCATTCCTTCCTTCTTTGCTTAGATCGCGCCTGTATTACCTACGAAGTAACAAAAGACCGAGCACGTCCAATCCTCGTCGCATGTACGCGCACATACCATGCCACCCGTAACCTCTTGAAGTTGCTGCTCGGAGAGCTCCCTGCCGACTGGATTCTCAGGCATTCCGTCATCGAGGGCCTGCTCCTCAGATTTCCAGGCTTTGATAATCTCTTCAATATTCATGACTATGCAATCTCCTCTTTCCCTCACAAAGCAGTTGTCATATTATCCTGCTCTTGAGATATGCTTACAACAACCTACTGATTATGGTCTCTTCTTTTTTGGCTAATTCGTGAAAAGGCACGTCGTGTGGCAAGACCACTCCTGGTAACAGGTGATTATACATGGGAAGCCACCGCTGACTTCTTGCAGTTCCTCCTCGGAGAGCTCTTCCCCGACCGGGTTGATTGGCGAGTCAGCTTCGATCTTCTCCTCGGACTTCCAGGACTTGATAATCTCTTCAATGTTCATGTGGGTATTCCTTTCCCCTCGTTATGATTGATTGTTTCAACTTGCTGCATAACGCACTACAACAAAATTCGATCTATGGCCACGGTCAGACGACTATCTGTACCTTCGTATCCCTTGTCCGTATGGCAGGCAAGAGCTGCATACGTGACTTTCTTTCCTCTCAAGAAAAGGGTACCTCTTGTCCAGACCGAAACGCCCGATGTTAAGACCATTACATCCATAGCAGTACGGAAGGAAATTCTTGTGGATCAGCCATGCGCAGGAACTGATAGCCAATGCCTGCCGCGCCATGAAAGAAATTGGGAATGGTGATACCAGGGAAGGCTCTATGGAAGTTAAACCTGCCCTGTGACCTGGCGCGAGTGATCAATTGCCGGGTCTGGTGCAGCCCCTCGTGCGCGAGCGCGGGGCGCTCTAGTTGTTGGGACGCGGTGAACAAGAGATCCACACGTCCTAGATTGCCACAACACAGGAAGTCGGGATAATCCAGGGGGATGCGCTGTGTGGTGTGCAGGGCGGCCTCGATGTCGGCGCGAATACGGGCGGAATCCAGCGCCGGCAGACCGCCGAGACGGGCCAGGCCGATGCCGGGCGCGCCATGACACCAGGTGGACATGATGCCTGACTTGCTGCCGCCGATGACATCAGGCCAGTTGCCAATTTCGCTGACAAATGCGCGGTCTTCATACAGCAGCGCCTCGCGCGAGACGGCCAACAGCTCACTATCCCCCGTGACGGCGTACAAACGGGTCAGGGCATAGACGATCCCTGCTATCCCGTGAGCAAAACCGGTGTTATGTTCGCCGCCCAGCGTCGGCCACGCCAGGCAGTCCCCTTTCCCCCGGGTCCGCGAGCGCAGCAGGTGCCGGGCACACATGATCGCCGTGTCCAGAATCCGCTGATCGTGCGAGGCATCGTACAGAGCGAGCAATCCCAGCAGCGCACCCGAGGAGCCAGCGATAATATCCAGCCCGTGATCGCCGTGGATGCTTTCTGGCGTAATCAGGCTGGCAAGCAGGCTGGCGTCTGCGAGCAGTTGCGGCTCGTCCAGGAACTGGCCGGCCTTCGTCAGCGCGTAGACGACCGAACCCAGACCGATGCCGCCCCGATCCCCATCTCCCTCATCAGCAGGTCCGCGTCGTCGCGGGCACGCTGACGCAGGGGACGCACAGCCGCCAGCGCCAGCTCACGATACCGATCTTCTCCGAAGGCGCGGGCCGCGGCGGCCAGGAACAGGGCGACACCTGAGACGCCGTCGAAGAGGCTAAAGCCCATCGGCTGCAGGTGATAGTGCTGAGAGCGCAGCAAGAATTTCGTCGTCAACCACGTAGCGGATTGATCCGGCAAGCGGATGGCCTGCTGGACAAGCAGCTCGGCTATGCGCCGGGCATCTTCCTCCAGGAGAGAGGCCATGGCTTCATCTGAAAGGGGCTCTGAATCCGTCTCTTGCTGAGCGCTTTGCGGCGCTCTCGCCAGGGATCGCGAAATCACCAGCGTATTGAGCGTCTGCTGAATGTAGCCAGCCTGCCCGGTCATGTCGGCCAGGCTCATGGCGTGCAGGCGTGCCAGCATCAGCTCAAACGCCGGCTGATGGAAGCAATGCTCGATCTCCTGGTCGTCACAGGTGAGGGTGGTCGCATCCGTATAAGCTGTGAAGAAGGGAATATCCCCCCGCAAGAGGGCCTGTTGCTCATGGATGCATGCCTGCTCCCACGCGGAAGAGGCACTCTTCTCCCACACGTGGTACTCGCTGGGGACGGCATCGCGGCACAGAGGCCCCAGGAGCGCAGCGCGATCACCCTCGCCGCGCAGGTTCTCAGGGGCGATAAGGTGTGGAAGCACGGAACTATACGCCCATCCTGGTCGATAGATAAAGCGGGCCGGCTGGCGCTTGAATTGTTTCAGGGGACCGTCCGGTTTGAACATGGCCTCCCGCTGCGCCAGCAAGAAAAGGTAACAGTCTTGGAAGCCCGCCACAATATCTTCTTGATACGCTTCTGCCGCTGACAGCGCATCCCCAGGCACAGGAACATTGAGGTGCTCACGCGATCTGATAAAGCCATATTTCAAAGCGATAGAACTGCTGTATAAGCCTTTTTGTGCATCATCAGAGCGATTTGATCTGTCTGTATACGGAATACCACAAACACTGATGTCGGTGGCACGCGGGGAGTTCAGCAGTGAGAGCCAATTGGTCAGAAAACCAGTGTGCAAGACAGAGTACGCCTGCGCTTCCCAATCGGAGCAGCGCTCTCGCTTCCCCGGGTTCAGGTGATCGGGACAGGGATAGGCGTGGAAGAGCAGCCCGGCATCGACCAGCATGGGATGTTCGCCATGCGCGATGATGTGCTCATGGGTGCCATTAAAGCCGCCGAGCAGGTAGACCAGGCACAGGAGCATGCCAGCCCGCCGGTAGTAACGATGAACGGCCAGCTGATCCTGGCACGGCTCAAATGCCACAAACTCCATCCAGCCATAGTGCATCCGCTTCACGATCGTCAGCACTTTGAAACTGGGCGCCATTCCCCGCGCATTGCACCACGAGAGAAGATGGTAAAAGCTTTCTTCCATGCCGACATTTCTAGGTTTATAGACCAGCTTATAACCAGATTCAAAGGTGAGCGCCATCACCATGCGGCGTCCATTGTGTGGCTCAGAGAGCGCGGGCTGCAACATCATCACCGGTCCCGCGATCTGATCGGCTCCAAAGGTCTGCTGCAGCAAGAGCCAGTCGGCATCCAGGCGCGTGAGAAATTCACAGCCGGCCTCAAGCCAGTGGTTGCTCGTGGTAGCCAGCAGCTCGGCGAGCGCTGGATAGCATCCCAACAAAGCGGCCAGCCCTCCCCGGTACATCTGCTCGATGAAGCGCGCGTAGAAGCTGCGTTCATCCAACTGCTGCCCGGTCGCCAGGGAACGTGCCTCGGCATAAGCTCTGGCAAACTCGGCGTGCAAGGTGGGCACGGATAGAGAGGTAAGCACCTGCAGCAAATGGCGTTGCAGGATCAGGTGGGTCTGGGAAGCCAGTCGCGTATACGCGCAGCCCGCGCGGTCCTGGTAGTGCTGATGCGCGATAACGACGAACGGAGCGAGTAGCTCTTCAAAAGGATAAGGAACATCAGCATCAATAAATGCCCACTGCTTTTTGTCAGGATCGCCAGTTTCACGCGCCAGTCGCGTCAGGTAGGCCAGAACCTCGCGCAGCGTCGCTCCCCATGCCTCTGCCCCCTCGTGCTGAAAATTGATATTTACCTCTTCATTATCAATGAGCATTTCATTTACCTGCCTCTTCGTCGTAATATCCGCATTGTCCTGCTCTCATAAAGGTTGATGTGAGAATGCACCGCCACGCCCGAGCCTTTTTTTCTGTGGCACAGGCGCGACAGCTCATACGCGCAAGGCGCTATGGAAGCGGGGCTTTTATAAATTGCCGGTCCAATTTGTCAAGCATTTTGAGATGATAGGACAGGGGAAGCCGCCGCTGACCTCCTGCAGCTCCTCGTCGGAGAGCTCCTCTCCAACCGGGTTGGCGGGCATGTTGACGTCGGCGGTCTCTTCTTCGGATTTCCAGGCTTTGACAATTTCTTCGATGTTCATGGCAGTGATCCTTTCCTGTCGGGTCCACAGCATGTGCCCCGACCAATAACTCATCAGAACGTTAAATCATTTATGACGACGGCCGCATATCCGTATGTCCTTTCGTCAGTGCTTCCTAACTTATGAGGGATGGCGAGTTTATCGCCTGTAGCCTCCTCAATGCAATGACTGGATCGTACGCTATACAGTCCGGAACGTCCATGTGAAAGAGAAATTTATTCGCCGCATAGTTCACCATTGGCCAGTTGCCGCTGAATCAGCTGCGCGTAGTAGCCCTGCTGCTGCAACAATGCTTCGTGTGAACCGCGCTCAACGATGCGACCCTCATCCAACACCAGGATGACATCCGCGTTGCGAATGGTGCTCAGGCGATGGGCGATAATGATCTGGGTGCAGGCCAGGGCGCGCAGATTGTGCTCAATTACTTGCTCGGTTATGACATCCAGTGAGCTGGTCGCCTCGTCCAGCAGCAGCAGAACGGGCTGGTGAACCAGTGCCCGCGCCAGGGCCAGGCGCTGGCATTGCCCACCCGAGAGCGCGTTGCCATTTTCGGACACATACGTCTCGTAGCCCATCGGCATGCGCGTAATCTCATCATGGATGGCGGCCAGGCTGGCCGCCCTGACGACCTGCTCCATATCCACATCCGGATTGCTCAAGGTAAGGTTGTCGCGAAGAGTGCCACTAAAGATACTCACATGCTGGACGACCACCCCGAACTGAGAACGTACCGCCCGGTAGTTCAGCGTCGATAAGGGATGCTCATCATAGCAGATGGTCCCTTCGGTCGGCAGATAGAGCCCCAGCAATAGATTGCCCAGCGTGCTCTTGCCCGAGCCGGTTCGGCCGACAAGCGCGACGCGCTGGCCAGCCTGAATATCCAGGCAGATGTCATGCAGGACCTGTGGAGCATGCACATCATATTGGAACGAGACGTGCTCCAGGCGCACATGACCGCTGAGCGCGGGCGGCAGCATCACCTCATCCGGCTGCTGCTCAGGCTCGGCCTCCAGCACATCGGCGATCCTCTCCAGGTGCGAATGAATAAGTTGCAGACTCTGCCCACTCGCCATCAGGGTCGCCAGCGGAGTCAGGAGCGATGCTCCCAGGGCATTCAGGGCCAGCATCACGCCCACCGACATCGTGCCATTGAGCACCTGCCAGGTGCCAAACCACAAGAGGATCAGTGGCGCGCAGGTGCGCAAGAGCGCCTGTACGGCGGCCAGGAGCGTAGAGAGATAGTTCCGCCGTAGCGAGACATTCATCTGCGCGAAAAACAGGTTGGACCAGCGTTCCAGCGCCCGGTGTTCCGCTCCCATAGATTTTAGTGTCGTCATGCCTACCAGGGCCTCCGCCATATATCCCTGCGCCTTGCCCTGCGCCGCCAGTTCCTGGCTCGAAAACGCGTGCATCAGACGCGTCGTCCCTAGCAGTAATCCTATCTGCAGCGCGCTGATCAGCAAGACGAGCAAGCTGAAGGACCAGGACTGCGTGAGCAGGATGACAAAATAGATCAGGACAAAGCTGCCGTCGAGTACCGTTGAAATGAGCTGGTTGCTAATCGTATCGCGAATAATGAGATTGCTATTCATGCGCGCCAGAATGTCACCGCTCGAGCGCTGCTGAAAAAAGCGCTGCGGCAACAACAACAGATGCTCGAAAAAGTTGAGCATCATGCGCATGTCGATGCGTGCCTGCAAATACAGCAAGAGAGAGCCACGTAAGAGCGTCACAATAAACTGCGCCAAGAGCAACACGACCAGGCCACCACCAATGACGAACAACAGATCCTGCATCCCCTGGGGAATAACGTGATCCATCACAATAGCTGTAACCAGAGGCATCGCCAATCCAAACAGTTGCAGCAACAACGATGCCCCGAGAATCTGTAGAAAGGCCAGAGGAGCCTGGCGGATGTAACCGGTGGCATAGGAACGCAGCGTGATTCGATCGGACCCGCGGCGACGTTGAAAGTTGACGCCGGGTTCAAAGGTCAATACAACTCCGGTAAAGCTCTGCCGGAACTCATCCATCGTCACCTGCCTGCGGCCAGAGCCGGGATCGACCAGGGCGACATATTTTGGCGTCCAACGCTCAACCACCATAAAATGGTTAAAATTCCAATGGATGATGGCTGGGAAAGGAACGAAGCGAAACTCGCGCTCGTCAACTGTGATGGCCCGCACCCGCAAACCATAGGAGCGGGCCACGTTCACCAGGGCCAGGGCCGTCAACCCATCGCGTCCAACCCCACAGCGTTCGCGCACCTCGGCCACACTGGTCTTGCGGCCATGATACGTCAGGATCATCGCCAGGCAGGACGCCCCGCACTCCATTATCCCCATCTGCCTCTGCGCCTCGACGCGCCTGCGCAGCACGCCCTTGCCCTGCTGACGCCCATTGGAGGATTTTGCTGTGACCATGCGCTATTCACCCCTGACCATGTTAGAACCTGACAACAACGAGATGACACTCTGCGTATCAATCGGCACCTGTACCTGCAAGCGACTCCCCGCGTAGCGCCGCCAATCGCCCTCCAGTTGTAGCTGTATGACAAAAGAAGGAGCCACAATGAGCTGAGCCGCATGGTCATCGAGCGCATAGCGCTGCTGTATCTCCTCAGGCGCCAGCGCTGACAGCTCGACACGCCCCACCACCGCCTTCAGCGTCCCCTGATCCGCCGTAGCCAACCGCCAATGAACCTGGCTCCCGACGTGTAGTGAGCGCAGCTGACTGGCACGTACCACGTCAAGCGGCAGAAAGACTAGAGCCTGTGTATAGGATGAGCTACCTGTCTGATTGGGGTGCTGCGTAATCACACCCACCCCCGCCGCATAGACGGGAACGCGGTACAGACAGGCACCACCCATTGCCAGCACGGCCAGAGCGGCCAGCAGCCACAACATCAGCAGCACCGGAGGAGCCACCACACGCGGCAGAATAGTCTGCTCTTTGTTCTGGAGATAAAATTCCAGCGCCTCATGGCGAAAAATTGTCCGCTTGGACCCGTCCATGCCGTAACTGTACCTTTCTCAAACTACATCAATTACTTCATCGCGCTCACAATTAAAGTCTACAAAAAATCACCGCGATTCGCGCCTGTAAAAGTACGGGATCTGTCCATGAACAACGAACAGACCGACCCCGGTAATTTTACTGGGGTCGGTCTGTTCGTTGTTGCGCCTGGTCGGTCTCCGCCCTTAGCATACGTACTGCGCTACCCACCAGTTCGCGAAATGGAGGGGCGCCACGGTTGTGACAACAACTTCCACGTGTAATGTGGCATTTGTCTCCAGTTTAGGGCTGATGTCGTGATTGATTATACGCGACAAACGTTACACGATGTCATCAGCAATGAACAGGTGTACAGGTTTTAAAAAAGATACTGGAGTAGTCTGCGAACCTAATATTTATAAGGAGGACACGATCCATGCAGACACAGCAATTTGACACACTCATCATTGGTTTCGGCAAAGGCGGCAAGACACTTGCCAACTTCCTGGGAAATAAAGGGCAGAAGGTGAGCATAGTAGAACAATCAAAGGATATGTATGGAGGAACCTGTATCAATATCGCCTGTATCCCTACCAAGGCACTCGCTCTGGCCGCTGAACATGCGTCCAGCCATCATCCCAACACGCATGAAGAGAAGCAAGCCTACTACGAAAGTGCTATCAAGGAGAAACAGCGACTGGTCACCACGCTACGACAAAAAAATTACGACACTTTGCACAACAACCCCAATGTTAATGTCATAGATGGTCTTGCCAGCTTTGCCGCACCCACGAGGTACAGGTCGTCCTCAGTGATACCCAGGAAGTGCTCAAGATTCAGGCTGAAAATATTATCATCAATACGGGCACAAAGCCCTATGTCCCCCGCTTACCGGGTCTGGAAGAGAGTCAGCGTGTCTACGATAGCACGACCCTGATGCAATTAAAACATTTGCCTCGTCACTTAATCGTGATTGGTAGTGGCTATGTGGGCCTGGAGTTTGCTTCCATATATCGGGCCTTTGGTGCAGAGGTTACCGTCTTAGAACAGAATGGCACCTTCCTGGCCGCGCAGGATCGCGACATTGCGGACGCCGTATACCAGACGATGCAACACCAGGGGATCGTCTTTCACTTTCATGCAAAAGTGCGCCAGATTCAAGATGAGGCTGATCGCACTTTCGTTGAGTACACCAACGAACAGGGACAAACCCACAGATTGGCTGGAGATGCAGTCCTGGTCGCGGTAGGACGAGCAGCCGTGACAGATGAGCTAAACCTGGAAAAAGCTGATGTGGAAACCAACGAGCGTGGCTTTGTGAAGGTCGATGAGTATCTGCGTACCACGATCCCTCACATCTGGGCTATCGGAGATGTCAACGGGGGACCACAATTCACGTATATCTCGCTGGACGATTTTCGTATTGTGCGTGATCAACTGTATGGAAAGAACCAACGATCCACACATACACGCCAACACGTGCCCTATTCTATCTTCATCACTCCAACCCTCTCCCATGTCGGGCTCTCAGAAGAAGAGGCAATCCATCAGGGATATGAGATCAAAGTGGGCAAACTGCCAGCGGCTGCCAGTACGCGGGCGCAAATGATGCAAGAACCTACGGGCCTTTTAAAAGCGATCGTGGATGCTCGTACCAATAAGATTCTCGGCTGTACTCTCTATAGTGCTGAATCAAATGAGGTCATCAATACGGTCGCGATAAGCATGCATGCGGATATGGGTTACCAGGTACTGCGTGATAACATTTTCACCCATCCAAGTGTCTCTGAAATCTTAAATGACCTTTTTGGTCTCATTTCATAAAAAAATTGAAGGCTCAAATTCACACTAGAGGGATGTAACGCTTCTCTGGCAGAGGGAGGGAGCTCAAGCTCAGGCAAACTGTGGAAAAAGACGCACCTCAGATCTATGCGCCCCAGCCCGTGAGATAATAGATGAGCTCCCAACACAGCTATCATGGGAGCTCAGCATACGATGGACAGAGAGAAAGAAACGACGATCACAGTTTCTCTCATCGACACCCTTTAAAATATCGGCAAGCCGGTTGTTACCAGAGTGGAACCGAAGACTGAAGCTCGTCAGTGTCGATGTTGACTGAACCGTTACCCTGTAACCCATACTGCCAGATACTGGTATGGCCACCAAGATTCTGGCCGTTACAGAGCAGTCCTGTCGGTCCAAATGCGGGTGCGCTGGATGCGGGTGTCCGCCCGGGCGATGGCTCGCTGGAATACAGAGTCGCATTGGCGACCGCCGAGTCGCTAGCGATGGCCGAGCAGAACGCGCTGTTAAATCCGCTGCTGCCGGGTAGCGGATTCTCATAATAGCCAACAGTGTAGCCCGCCGCAGCGATGGTGTTGTTCCAGCCCTGAATATAGCCCGAGTCCACAGACGAACCGGACTCGATATCAACCACCAGAATGGTGCCTTTCGGGATGCCCAGCGCGCTGGCTTTCGCCAGGGCATCATTGGCACGCGAGACACCCTTACTGAAGCCAGTATCACCACCAAAGTCAGAGAGAATGGGCAGGATGTGAATGCCCTTGCTATGGATGTACGAGGCTTCGGAGGCCGATATTGGTGAGAAGGAGATGGCATCGATGTAGCGCCCGATAAACTGCGGGGTCCCATAATTGTTCCCGACAACGCTGAGGAACGATGAGTTGACAAGGCTCGTGGTATCTACACCCCAGAGGATCTGGCCGGGGGGTGGCGGTGGTGGCGGTGGTGGCGGTGGCGAACCGGCCGTGCTGACCAGGCTGCTCCAGGTTTGCTGCCCGGCCATGCCATCCACACCGATACCATGGCTACTCTGATAGTTCTTCACAGCTGTCTCGGTCGCCGGACCAAAACTGCCGTCCACCGTCAGCGAGGCGCCATGCGCGTTCAACTGGCGTTGCAGCGCTGTGACCGCTGACCCACTGCTCCCCTGACTAGTCGTAATAATCAAGACCGGCCACGTCTGCGGTCCTACAACCCCGTCGGCCGACAGACCGTGGGCGGATTGAAAAGCCTTGACGGTCGATGTCGTCTGCGGACCATAGCTCCCATCAGCGGACAGCGAGTATCCATGAGCCTGCAGCATCAGTTGAATGGAAAAGACGTTTTCCCCTGAAGCTCCCTGGCCTACATCGGGCCAACTGTATGCCTGTGCACCCTTCACCCCGACCAGGGCGGCGTTCCAGGTTTGCGGACCGGCGATGCCATCCACACTGAGACCGTGGCTGCTCTGCAGGCTCTTGACCGCAGTCTGGGTCGCCGGACCAAAACTGCCATCCACAGTCAAAGATGCTCCATGCGCGTTCAACTGGCGTTGTAGCGCCTTGACCGCTGACCCACTGCTCCCCAGGCTGGTCGTAACAATCAAGGCCGGCCATGTTTGCGGTCCCACCACCCCGTCGGCCGACAAACCGTGAGCCGACTGGAAGGAGACGACGGCGCCGGTCGTCTGCGGCCCATCGACGCCATCGATGGACAACGAATATCCATGGGCCTGCAGCATCAATTGGACGGAAAAGACATTTTCGCCCCTGGCGCCTGGGCCGACCAGCGGCCAGGCAGACGAGGTGGCCGCGCGCGAGGGGCAACGGACAAAAAGAACGTGGAACCAACTGCTATGCTTAACACGAGAGCGAGAAGTAGTCTGCGAAAGAGGAGATGAAATCCCTTTCTGCTATCCATGCATTGGACTCCTTTGTGTTCCGAATGGAGGCGGATGAGAGTTCGATCGTCATTTTTGCTTCTTCTCTGACATCACACCAGCAGGGGCCTTCTTCTTCATCCACAAGAGAAAGCTCCTGCTGATATTATATCACGATTAGATATCTACTAAACGAGAACAATAAGCACAGACCGATTTATGAAAAGGTTTACTAATCTACGGCATCCTCTCCTTTTGCGCTAGATTTCCGCTTTTCGTGCCAAAAATTCAGAGGGAAATTTTTTTCGTGCGAGATCCGCATACCGGACTTACTCGGAGACGAGCGGCACGCGGCTGAATAAGCGGCCAGCGAGGTCTACTCCCACGACCACGCCATTCTTGTCACGAGTGAAGAAGCCACGCTGTCCCTTGAACGCGCCGTTGGTGATGATGCACGCCCTTTTCCTTTCCATGAACGCCACGGGACATGCGGCCTCCGCAGCGACTTGCCTTTCTGTAAGGTATGCATGGAGTATAGGGCATGTCTGGGTAACAACTCATCCTTCTGTGGAGTGATTGAGCGGGTGATCTTAAAGTAGCCTTGTTTATGATAGCGTTGTAAGAATACTATATCAGCGCTTAATATACCCCCACAGGAGCATGTTCCCCGTGTGCCCATCATAGACGACATCACCTACCTCTGGTTGTTTAGTTGGTTGAGTAGTAGACATCAAATGAAGGCGAGTTGTTTGAAATGGGCCCTGGACTCGGACGTAGCAAACCAGATAATTATCCGGTCGATCAACACTTTCACCACCCATCAATACACTTGCTTGTTGTGCTGTGACAAATTTTATCGTTAAAATTTTTAAGTGGGCACCAGGAACGAGAGGCCCCGCATAAAAATTTGTATCATCCCGTAATAAAAATGCTCTGACATCTTGTTCGGTAAAAGCGGGAGCCATGGAGGTATCAGCATAATTGGGGATGGCGCTACTTTTCCCACTAGAGATGGTATGAACTTTAATACTTGGGACTCCGTCTGGATATCCTACCTGTGTGGAGGATAGGTTGCCTGTAGGTGTAGGATGGGCTGGTCCTACATTTGAAGCAGACACGTTCTGGCTTACTACTATTGCGCCAACAATGAGTAAGATGATAACGAGAAAGCCTGCACGATATACCCATTTGATGTGTCCCATTTTTCTGGCATCCTTTCCGATGAGGTTTTCCTATAAATAAGGACGATCCTTACTCCTTAAATGTTCCATAGAACATGAATTAATCGTACGTTTCGTACAAGCCACCCTCATTGCCAGAACAGGAGCAAGGTGCTGCGGACCAGAAGCCATCAGGAGACGGGGTAGCGCTATAAGGGCTCGATCCAGGACAACCCTTCGAGCTTTTCACTTTCGGCTTTTTCCAACACACTTCCATCCCAGAGACACAGGACTCGCTGACCCTGAGCCCAATACAACTCACTTATCAACCAGGCAAGCAATTGAACGCAACAAGAAACACGATCAGTACGTGCGGGGCTTGCCTCCGCTTTTACCCTTCAAGCATGAAAAATAACAGTAAAATCGATTTATATTTTTAGCATATATATTCTCAAAATTCTATGTATCGATCTTTTTTCTGTCTTTCGTACATGGATGGCAAAAGCCCCTCATGTACAATTCATATTTCTTTGGGCCCTGAACCTGCATGATGCGCACTCTTACTGAGAATCGACTGCATCCATAGATGTAGAAATACACTTCGTTAATTCGCTTTCCTTGGGATCGATAGCTGCTGTATCTTCTATAATCTTTTTCTTTCTTTGCTCAAAAGATTCGTTGATACTCACTTCTTCGCCGAGTAACTCATGCTGGTGATTCGATAATTGCCTGGCTGGCGATATTAATTTTGTATCAGTTGGATTCACACCCTGGTCGAATGCGGTTTGAAATTGTTTAAGGGCTTCATTCCACTCAGAAAGTATTTGAAGTGTTCTTTCATGCCCAATTCCCTGCTGTCTCTGAGCAAGATATTTCTGCTGCTCAGAAGTAAAGTAGCCAGAACGATCAACATTCATCATAACTTCTTGTTGCTTTTCGAGCAGGAAGATTAAAAGCGGGGGCAAGCCCCGCACGTACTGATCTTTATTATTGCTGCATTCATTTCTATGAAGCGTTAATTGAAATGTATTGGGGCTTGTCCTCGAACCTATGCTGCATTTTATTTTTCAACAATCGGTCCTTGTTTTTTCTGCCGTTCGTTTTTTCTTCTGTATAGAAGATCACATATTTTTTGTGAACTGGCTCCTATTTTTCCACCTTCCAGTGCTCTACACTATCTACATCCGATGAAATCGCGCCGAGCACATCCCGCAATTGCCGGAACCGAACCTCGCAGGTAAGCGCGATCGATCAAGGAAGAAGGTATCAAGATGCAAAAAAACTATAGTAAAAAAAATTATATTACGCGACTGTCAGCAGCAATGGTAATGGTCGTTTTCCTTTTATTGAGCATGATGTTGACCGCCTGTCAGAATGGCGTATCCGCATCTTCTAATACAGGAAGTAATGGTAGCACATCCGGTTCCACAAGTAGTTCGTCGGCAGGAAATAGCGGCTCTTCCAGCGCGAATACAAACACCAGTAGTAATTCGACAACAGCAGCGCAGAAGCCGACGATCCCCTTCGTCACTATCCGTATGCTGGATGGTGACCACGGTTGGGCTCTGACTCGTCAATCAGTACTCAAAACGGTCGATGGAGGCGCTCACTGGACACAGGTCGAAGCTTTCCATCTGGGATCGATAGCGCCAGCCGCAGATTTCATGAACGTCAACTACGCCTGGGTCGCGTTCCACGGGGCCAGCGATCCGCTGGGTACCTATAAAGTTATTCGCACCAGCGACGGCGGCGTCAGTTGGAACATCACCACCATCACCCTTACGGACGCCGATCAGGGCCAGGCTGGTATCGACCGCCCACATTTCATTAGCCCTACCAACGGTTGGATCAGCATCGGCAAGGCCGAAGGCATGCAGCATTCGAGCATGACCATCTTCCACACCAGCGATGGAGGCGCGACCTGGACACAACTGGCCTCCAGCTTTTCACAGAGCAGCGGCCTGCCCATGAGCGCTGATAAGAACGGCATCTCGTTCGCCAACAACCAGGACGGCTGGGCGACCGCCGAATATCCCGGCTCGACCCCGTGGCTCTATGTGACCCATAACGGTGGCACAACCTGGCAGAGCCAATCGATCCCACAACCGAATGGTCAGCAGGCTGGCACCTTTACAACCACGCCGCCCGTGTTCTTCGGCCAGAACGGCATCCTGCCGACACAGGTCTACTACAACTCACCCAATATCGATCTCTATGTTACGCATAACGGTGGCGCGACCTGGACATCAACGACACTGGCCAATTATAATGCCGACACCTTTTCGGCCCTGGACACCCAGCACGTCTGGGCCACCCAGTCGAATGGCACGGCCATCTACTCCACCACCGATGGTGGTACAAGCTGGCATGCCATCGGCAACACGCCCCAACCCATAAGCGAACTCAGCTTCGTCGATCCGCAGAACGGTTGGGCCATCGGCCAGTCCACCAGCACCCCGCAGCTCTATCACACCATCAACGGCGGTGCCACCTGGACCCAGATCAACTACACCATCTCCTAACAAGGGAATGTACAACTAACGCGCCTCCTGTTTGTCAACGCACGTTGACAAACAGGAGGCGCGCTGTCTATCCCCTCTCGGTCAGAGGAAGGCTTACGCATATTCCAGCACAATCTCCTTCCCCAAGAGGAGACTGAGCCGTTCGGCTTCGATCTCGATCCCCTGGCGGATCGAGGCGGTGGCCGGGGAGAACAGGCTCACCTTGACGACGGTGTGCGCGCGTCGACTGGTAGAGCTCCAGATTCCCTGGATGGAGCCGTTGACCAGAATGACCGCGAAGGTCCAGCCCTGAAGATTAAAGACCTTACGCTTGTGGGCCTGCGCGAGCAGAGCTTCGCAACCACGCGGCACTCCCAGCGTATAGGCATCGAATAAGGGGAGCAGGTGGATCTGCTCCGCCGGTTCAATGCTCTGCATGAGCGGAAGGGTCGCGCGCAGGACAAAGGCTCGCCATCCTGCTACCTCGACTTCTGCCAACTCGGCTGCTAACGATTGGAAGAGTTTTCTGGCCTGCGTTTTCCCGATTCCCCACCAGAAAGCAAAATCCTCCGCAGTCGCCGGGCCATAGGCCCACAGATAGCGGCGGGCTATCTCCTGCAGCGCCAGCTGTGGCTCGATGGGCTGCCATTGACCAATCCATGTACGGGGATTCATGAAGGTGGCCGTCTTCCCCTGGCCTGGGCCAAAACAGAGCTCCCCGCGATAGGCCGATGGCTTCAAGGGAGATCCCCAGCTCTCAGAGAGGATCAAGTCACGCGCGCGGGCCGCGCCCGTGTGCTGCGCAACAGCTTCTGCGAGTTGCAAACGCGTCAGTGGTCCCTGCTCCAAAACATACGGGATAGCCAGCAGCAAGGCCTCCTGTTGCGCCCTTGAGAGGTCAAAGGTAGCGAAATAATTCGACCAGCTCGCACTATGCTGCCAATCGCGTGCCGCTACATACAGAGGGAGTTCGCTGGCAGGGAGCAGGTGTAGTGTGCCACGCATGGCCCAGGTCCTCACCAGGGTGTGATCCTGGAAGAGAGCGGATTGGACATCACGGGGAGAGAGTCCTTCCACACGGGTACACAGCGCCAGCTCGGCCGCCGACATCACCTGTGCCTGAATCCCAGCCGTGCGCGTCACGGCCTGAACGAAATCCTGAGAGGAGAAACGCGGGGAGAGGCCATGTTGCGACAAACGCCAGGCATGCACCTGCTGCCATTGCAATGCTGCCAAGTACTTCGTTCCTTTCAATTCAATCAATGCTTTTCCACGATTCTTCACTCGCAGAATACTGCTTCATGCGCGCGGCATGCCTCAGCTACCACGTTCCTCCCCCGCCTGCGGAACCCAGTCGAGCGCCTCGCCTGGAACGCCGTGTTGACCGAGAAAGAGGCTCAGTTGGGCCGCATGCTCCTGCACGTGGCGCAGAGTGTAGAGCTGCAATTCCAGGTAACTGATGAGCTGCCCACCTGACCAGGGATAGGAAACGGCCTGGCTCTCCTGCTCGTCCGAAAGCTGGAGAAGCCGGGTATGGCACTTCTGGCGCGTCGCCACCAGATAGGCGTGCAGCTCCTCCCTGGTATAGGGCCGTTCGGGCAACGCCTCGACGGAATCTAACTCCCCCTGGGCAAATGGGGCCGGGGGAGCAAATTCCTCCTCCGGGACGCCTGACACATGCAGGTCGAAAAAGACAAGCGTATGAAAGGTGACATACCAGAACTCGGCGAACTGCGGCGGGAACCCCGCTGGTGGCGAGGCGCTCCAGAGGCGCTCTCTCCACAGCGAGGCGGGACAGGCCAACAGGGCGTTCTCAAGCATATCGGTGGCCGCGCCCAACTGCCTCCACAGAGCGGTGTAGAACATCGTCTTTATCGGTTGCTCAGCCATAAGCATTCCTCCTTGTTTCTTCTTTTCTTACAGCCTACCACCAAAAGCGGTAAAAGCACGCCCTAATAGCGACGGTCCCGCCCGAAAACGCAACAACAAACGCGAATTGTATAGATTCGAACCTGTAGGTGCGACCCTCTGCGGTCGCTTGCCGCCCCGGCGGCCCCATATCCCAGCGCTGAGGTTCCTCGTGGTATAACCCCTTCCTCCACGCGGTGCCCAAAAGCATCGTCCGTGTTTGGGCACCGCGTGGGCCGAGGTGTCGGCGATAAAGCGACGGAGCGGCGAGGATACCGGGCCACCCTACCGGGGCGGCAATCGGGGACAAGCCCCGAACCGATACGATTCGTTGTTCTTGTTGCGTTTTCGGGCGGGAGCGGCTAAAGCGGGGAAAAGTCCCGCACGTACATGGCGCGTTTTTTTACCTAGGGGTTTTGTTCGCTGGCGATTGTTTTGTGCCAGAGCACGCTGCCTTCCACCAGCGCGTAGATATCGGATGCGTTGAGCCCGCTCATCGAGTCGTTGACGAAGACGACGCCATGTTGCGCGACCGGCGGCTGGAACATGTGTCCGGCCTGCTTCATAGCCTGGACGCTCGCCGGGTATTGCCATTTTGTGTGTCCGTTGCTGATGTCCAGCGCGACGATACCGATCGGCTGATAATACATTCTGGGGTCTTCGGCGCTGATATAGAGCGTATCGCCGTCCAACTGGGGGGCCGCGGCACCGCTAAAGCCGATGCCGGCCAGCGCTTTGCTCCAGCGCACAACGCCCGTTTTCATATTGTATGCCGTTACCGCGCCATTGGTTGCGCCAATGTAGATGACATTATTGGCGATGGCGATATCGGTGACATTGCCCTGGATCGGGCTGGACTGCCAGATCCCGTCGCCGCTGTGGGTGTCGAAGGCCTTAATATAGCTTGTGCTGCCTGGATCAACGGTGAGCCAGTTCTCATTGCTAGAGGCGACGGTGTAGATGACGCCGTTGACGACATGGGGAATACCGAGCGACTCATTGAGCGATTTATACCAGATCTGCTGCTTACTGGCCAGGTTGATCGCGCACATGTCGAACGAGCCAAAGGCGTAGAGGGTATCGTTATCGATGGCGATGCCGACCATATTGGTGTTGAGGACCGGCTTGTAGCGCGAGAGTATCGCGCCGTTGCTGGCGTCGAGCTTATCCACTTCCATGAAGACGACCGAGATATAGATCGCGTTTCCGGCCAGCACGGCGCGGGCCTTGCTGGTGGGATACGGCGAGATCTGTGAGGCGAACGTGCGTTTCCAGACGAGTGCGCCAGTCTCAGCATTGATGGCGTAGATGCTATCCTGCGACTCGGCGTAGACGAGTCCATTATTACCAATGATGGGGCTGCTAGGCAGGCCCAGCGAGTAGTCTGGAATGGGATAGGCCCAGTTGACCTGTCCCGTTTTGCCATTAACGCTCATTACCCCCTGGACCGTGCTCATATAGAGGTCGTGTGTGGGGAGTCGCGCCTGCGTCTTCTGGATCAGGTTGGGCGCGGAAGTGGAATGAGCGTTAAATAACACAGGCATGAGCGCAAGGCTGGCGATGATCAGGAGCGCCACGATTTCCGCGCAGAGCAGGCTCAGCCGCTGCAGGCGCCGCTTGCGCCGCGCCGAAATTGTGTGCTTGCTCGACTCGTGCCACTGCTGTCGTAGCTCTTCCTCCTGCCAGCGCTTCTGCTGGTAGGGTTGGATATCGACGACATTGGATGAAGGGGCGCGGCTTTCCTCGCGCGCTCGGATGGAGAGACGTTCCCAGATGTGCTCTAGCCTGCTCTCGTCCTCACGATAGAGCTGCTGAAGGTCGCGCACCATCTGTGCCTCGGGCACCGGTGAGGGGAACTGTGGATCGTCGCCATGGCTGAGCTGCTCAATCTGCTCATCGATGGCCTTCGGGTTGAAGTGCATATCCTTACGATCCATGGCTAGTCTCCCTCCTGTTTATAGATACTGCGCAAGAGATTCAGCGCACGTGAAAGCAGCACACGCACAACGTTATCACTTGTGTTGACGATTTGAGCGATTTCTTTTGTGCGCAGATCATGACCAAAACGCAGGCGCACGATCTCCTGCTGCAGCTCGGTGAGCTTGACCAGGTGCTCGCGCAAGCGTGTATGGTCTTCGTTACGCAGCGCCATCTGTTCTGGCGAGCAGTATTCGTCCTCGTAGAGGGTATCGAGCGCGTCATCCAGACCCACTGATGGACGACGCGCGACCCGCCGTAGATGATCAACAACCTTGTGATGCGCCACGCGCCGTAGCCAGGCCAGCTGTTCTTCATCGTTCCAGTCTATCCAGACCTGGTTGTCCAGCGCGACAACAAATACCTCTAATACCAGGTCATCGGCATCCTCCTTTGATACGATATAGCGATGCATATAGTGCAATATCGTGTGCGCGTGACGTTGATAGAGGGTTGCAACGGGCGAATCATCGAGCGTTTCTTTGCTCTGTTGTTGATACATCAATGTGTTCCCCCCCATGCGCATTAAGACCTCGCTTCTTGCTCCATAGGTAGTGGCGCGAACAGGAGACGCTTAGCCGCTCCTATCGGCCCCATTATGTGTGTCCTTGCGTCAAACGGATAAAACAGCCAGACGATGGGGAAACGACTGAGACGGGCATGAAATTATGCCTGTTGATGAGTACTACCAACGCGGTACTCGTTCATAACGATATTATTCAGCTCCTCCAGCAGAGATGGCTCGACCTTCTTGTCGAACGTGATCTCTCCATGCTGCAGCATGTTGACACGATCACAGATCTCCAGTACCTGGGCATAGTTGTGCGCAATCATGATGATCGATATATCACCACGCGCGCGCAGCGTACGCAATAGATTGAGTATTTGCGCCCCTTCGCGCGCACCCATCGCGGCCAGCGGCTCGTCCAGCAGGAGAATCCTGGCGTTCGAGTAGACGGCACGCGCGATGGCGATAGCCTGGCGCTGGCCACCGGAGAGCATGGCGATCGGCGTATCGACCGAAGGCAGGTGGATGCCAATGTTGCTAAGGTGCTCGCGTGCCAGCCGGCGCATCTCGCGGTTGTTCAACAGCCAGAACGGCTTCTGGACCAGTTCGCGCCTCAGGAACATATTGTGGTAGACGCTTAACTCGTTGACCAGGGCCAGATCCTGGTAAACGGTCTCGATACCAAACGAGCGCGCCTGCACAACCGAGCGTATTCTGATCGGCTCACCATTGATAAAAATCGTGCCGGCATCCGGCTGTATATAGCCGGTGATAATTTTGATTAATGTCGATTTACCGGCGCCGTTGTCCCCCACCAGCCCCAGGATCTCCCCTTTTTTGACGTGCAGGTTGATATTGCGCAGGGCTTTGACCGGGCCGAAACTCTTGGCGAGGCCCTCGACGCGGATCGCGTCCACGCCCTCGACCGGGGCGGTCTGCTCTTCCATTACTGATTCCCCCCTCTACGCAATATCTGGAGACGGATATTGAGAATCATGGCGATGACGATAACAACGCCCAGGATGATGTCGAAGGTGAAGGCGCTGACACCCACCAGGGTCAGACCATCTTTGAGGATCTGCAGCACCAGCGTGCCCAGGAAGGCCCCAACAATCGTACCGGAACCGCCTTGCAGGGCCGTCCCGCCGATGACGGCTCCCGAGACGGCCTCGAACATGATATTCGCGCCACCCGCCGATGGGTCGATAGAGGTCACACGGAAGGCCAGCAGGATACCGGCGAAACCCGCCAGCAGAGATGCCAGCGTAAAATTGCGCAATTTGATCAGGTTTACATTGATACCGACCTCACCCGCGCCGATCAGGTTACTGCCAACCGCGATGGTGTGCAGGCCCCAGCGGGTCCGTGAGAGCACCAGCTGCATGATCACAATGAATAAGACGGCCCACAAGCTCTCCCAATAAATATTGTTGCCCAGCACGCCGTTCCAGAAGGTCCCGACATCCGGCGTTGTGTTCGGGAAGGCATTAGAGATGGTCAGGGTCAGGCCGTTCAGGTAGAAATAGGCGCCCAGCGTCGCGATGAAGGACGGTACCCTGAAGAAGACCACGACGGCGCCATTGATCAAGCCAATCAAGGCGCTGCCCAGCAAGGCCAGGATAATGCCAACGAAGAGAGGCAGGCCATTGCTATAGGCGATATACATAATAAAAGGGGCCAGTGCGTACGTAAAACCGACCGAGAGGTCAATCTCGCCCATGATCAGGATCATTACCTCACCCACGGCAATGATCGCGGTCTCCGCCGTATATTCCGCCAGCGTCTTGACGTTGCCCAGAGTCAGGAAATTGTCATTGGCGACCTGGAAACAGATCAGCAAGACAACGGCGATCAGAAAGATGCTGGCCTCACGCCTGCGTAAGAAGAAATCAGTAATGGCGCTCAGGGATGACCTCTTATCCGGCGGCGCCACCACTGACTGCTCTTGTGGAGTGGTATCAGCTTTAGCCACTGTATACTCCTTACACTAAATCGATGATCTTGCATTTATAGATGCCGCCCGCCCTAGCGGTAGGGGCTCGGCGCCAATACATTCAACTTAAAAACATGCCAAAAGAGAAAAGAACACAGTACGTGCGGGGCTTGCCCCCGCTTGCTTGCCCCCGCTTGCTTGCCCCCGCTTGCTTGCCCCCGCTTGCTTGCCCCCGCTTGCTTGCCCACTGGTTGCTTTTTCGAACGGGAAGGGCTTAAGCGGGGGCAAGCCCCGCACGTACTCTCGTCATATTTTTTTTCGCATTCTCTAAAGTCGAATGCATTAGGGCAAGCCCCGCACATATGCTATTTGCCGACAACGAGTTCTTTATCCGAGCTGCCCTCGAAGCGTGTCTGTGTCTTCAAGTAGGCCTGCACATTGCTCTTGGTCACAAAGAGCAGGCCTGTGTTGGTTGAGGAAGGCTGTGAGAGGCCACCAGACAATTTATACAGGAAAAGCTGTACAACCGGCAGGAATCCCTGTAAATATGGCTGCTGATCGACCGTGAAGTCCAGGTTCCCCTTGCTGATCTCTGAAAGGGTAATTGGTTGCAGGTCATAGCCACCGCCATGGATGCCCTTGGAGGCCAGTTCGTACTTCTCCATGATCTGACCCACGCTTTGCGTACTGCCGCCATCGACGGCGAACATACCTTTGACATTCTTGTGGCCCAGATAGTAGGCCTCAACGGCCGCCAGTTCGTCATTGACCGCCGCGCCAGTAGCGATCTCAGAAAAGTTGATCGGTTTGCCCGAATTTTTGATCGCGTCATGGATGCCATCGATGCGCGGCTGAATGTTGAGTGAGCCAGGGGTAGCGATAAAGCCAACCACATCGCCGGAAGGAACCAGGCTCAGAATGTGCTGTCCCACCTGCAGGCCAGACTGGTAGAGGTCCTGCCCGATGTAGGCCAGGCGTTTATTGGGACTATTGGTCGGAACATCCGCGTTGTAGCTCAGGACGGGGATGCCAGCGCTCAGGGCCGCTTCAGTCGGTGCGTTGAAGGCGGTCGGGTCGATCAGGGCGACCGCGATACCATCGGCCTTGGCGGAGATGGCCGCGTTCATCGTATCAACCATTTCAGAGACCTTACTGGTCTCCGAACCAACCCATTGGTAAGTGCAGCCCAGCAAGGCGCAGGCGTCCTCGATCCCATAGCGTGTCGGGGTGAAGAACGCGTTGGTCGTGACGTGATTGACAAAGACAAATTTCCATTTAGGATGCGAAGGAAAATTCCCTTCACTACTGCCCGACGCTGAAGGGGTGCTGCTGCTCGCGTTGCTGGCACAGGCCGCCAGGGCGGAGAGTCCGGTGGCACTCAGTGCGGCGCTAGCAAGCATTCTACGTCGACTCATTGTCCAGGGCTGTCGCTGCGCTGAGGAGTCTGTTTCTTGCATCTTCATTGTTACCTTTCGACTCTATTTTTTGATGATGACTCCGATGAGGTCAAATAAATGGTCAACGATCTGATCAGGCAACCTGTGCCGGCAGGCACGAGAATAGCCAGTGCGCTTCTCCCTCTATTAACAGCCAGAGGGCATAGTATCTTTTTGGGAGACACTGGCCTGACTAAAAGAAACAAGTATGTGTGAGCTCCACATACAGTAATTCGCTGCAATGGTTCAGAATGTTAACAAAGATAACGACCAAAGGATGGTGTATGATAAAAATACAGGAATCTGTGCGTGCATTGTATCGATACCGTCCGGATGCCAGAAACTTCTGCCTTTCAGAGTATTGACCATATGACTGCGACGGAAGATCCGAGGAGAGAGAACATGAGCAACTTACCCATCGCCGACTATGCCCTGTTATCAGACTGTCGCTCAGCCGCGCTGGTAAGCCGCGCTGGCTCCATCGATTGGCTATGCTTCCCTCGATTTGATGGGCCATCGGTCTTTGCCCGGCTACTGGACGATCAAGCGGGACATTGGTCCATGGTTACGGTGGGTCCCTCCGAGGTGAGCCGCCGCTACCTGGAGCGGAGCATGGTACTTGAGACGACTTTCCACACCCCAACGGGCAGAGCGGTACTGGTCGATACTATGGCAATCGGGCACCATGAGCGCGGGCACGAACTGGGTGCCAACTCGCCTGGCATGTTGCTACGTGCAATCTCATGCGTGAATGGTAGCGTGGAGGTAGAACTTGAATACGCTCCCCGGTTTGAATATGGCCTTATCTTTCCGCAACTCTGGCCAGTTCGAGGAGGCGTCATGGCCCGTGGTGGAGCGGTTGTCCTGCTGTTATCCTCATTGCTGGATTTACCCATTGAAGGCTCGCTGGTACGTGCTCGTTTCACCCTCCAGGCTGGCCAGCAAGCACGCTTCGCACTGCAGTACCGTGCAAGCTGGGAGAGCGAGTTACAGGCGTGTTCATCAGCGGCGATTAGCAGGTCTATACGCGATACGCTCAGAGGATGGCGGACCTGGTCAGATCTGCACCAGACGTATCAGGGACCATGGCGGGAACTGGTTCACCACAGCGGCCGTGTCTTGCAGGCATTCATGTTCCGTCCCACGGGAGCAATCGTTGCCGCGCCAACCACCTCGTTGCCCGAGTCCATCGGAGGTGAACGCAATTGGGACTACCGCTACACCTGGGTGCGCGACGCCTCACTGACGCTGGAAGCGCTGTGGGTTGCGGCCTGCCCTCATGAAGCGTTTCGCTTCTTCAACTGGATGGCCGGTGCGGTGGCAACACACATGCAGCGCAGTCCAGGACTGCAGATCATGTTCGGAGTCGGAGGCGAGCACGATCTCAGCGAGCGCACGCTCAGCCACCTCTCCGGATGGCGGGGTAGCCAGCCGGTGCGCATTGGCAACGGCGCCTGGAAGCAACGCCAGCTCGACATTTATGGGGAACTTCTCAGCGCGGTACGCCTCCTGCGCGGCGAGCTTGAGAAGATCGACGAGGCCACACGCCAATTTCTGGTCGAGGTCGCTGACGCCGCCGCGGCACAGTGGCGGGAACCAGACCAGGGGATCTGGGAGGTACGAGGAGAACCAAGGCACTTTCTCTACTCAAAACTCATGTGCTGGGTGGCACTCGACTGCGCCATCGCGCTCACGGATCTGCTGAGAGCGCCCGACCGCGTTGATGGATGGACAGCGACACGTGAACAGATCCGGGTCGCAATGCTCGAACATGGTTGGAGCGAGAAAGCCCAGGCGTTTACGCAGGCATTTGGCTCCGATGAGCTGGACGCCTCCACACTCATGATGCCGATTGTGGGGTTCCTGCCCGCCACCGACCAGCGGATGCGGGCAACCATTGATGCGATCGCCGAGCGGCTCACCGATGGGCATGGCCTGGTCTACCGTTACCGGGCGCCTGATGGATTCGCAGATGAGGAAGGGACCTTCCTGCTCTGCACTTTCTGGCTAGCCCACGCACAGGCGCTGGCCGGCGAGGTCGAACAAGCCAGGGCGACCTTTGAACGAGCAATTGCCTTTGCTAATGATGTTGGATTGCTCGCCGAGGAGGTAGACCCGTCAACCGGCGAGTTGCTGGGCAACTTCCCGCAGGCATTCAGTCACATCGGTCTTGTGAATGCCGCCTGGGCCATCTCACAGGCAAGAAAAAGCACGTCCTCTTCTTGTTCCTGGTGAGGCTATTGGGGTAACTCAAGGAGACGAGCCAGGCCCGCACGGTCTTTCTGGTGTAATGAATACAAGAAAAACGATGGGGTTGCGGGCCGTATCCTTTTGATGTTATGTTGCACTAACCTGACCGAAGCATGCATGTGAAAGGATATCCAATACGGCACAAATGAGGCAGCCTTCACACGCTTTTTTGATAATCAGGAAGAGGTTTCGATTTGCCATAGACCACAAGGATATGCCACAAATACTTTATGTGTTGGAGCGTGTCTTCGGGTGACCCCCAGTCTTGCCACTGCTCAGGGTTAGCCACAACCGAAACAGCGGCTAACCCAATAGTTGCGGCATCAAGATAGCCATTTTCTGGCGCGTGATTTTCCAATACGCGCTGAGCAAGGGCTGGCATTTCTGGTCCACGGAAGTCGCTCGGCACCTCTTCTAAGGGAAGCTCAAATCCTTCGTGCCATTCAAGGGGAAAGCCATACTTCTTAGCGGTCACAGCCAATAGTTCGCCGGTGGCCGTGTTCTGGAATGACGGGTCTGCTACAAGTGCATCTATATCATCTGCCATACGAAGATCGCCATGTATTTGTGCCTCAATATAATGATCAAGAGCACGCCCCTGCGACCGGTGAAAGAAACGCTCCCTGGTATTGCCAGCATCAAGTAAGGCACTGACAAACGTTGTCACATCTACTTCCTGGCGCCCCAGCGCATTCCCATGAGTCTTGATTTCTTCCAATAATCCTGCGAGAACCGGCTCAAAGGCGTTTAACAACCCTCTATCCTGAGGATCTGATACGCTATCACCAAAGACAAGTGTGGCACGTCGCAACACGTGTTGCTTTAAGCGGAAATGACAAGAACCAAAGCGAGGGCAGGCCCCATCGCTGTAGTTCATCAGATTTAAGCCCCCATACTTGGGACGTTCCGCCTCAGTGACTCCCGGAGCCTGGTACGCCCCACCGAGCATCGTCTCCTCCCACTTATCTCGGTCTCCACCAGCAAATGCAGTGAGCCCACCATTAGAGATTTTGGTTTCAAACTGGCTGCGGTATATTCCTTCTTCGTAAAGCGCGGCAATCACTGAACGACCCTCTGTAAGTAACCGATCCGGGTGAAAGTTGATCGTAAGGTGTGATACATCACAGATCGCGTTTACGAGGTCAGCGATACTACATCCAATCTCATAGAAAGTGAGTATCTTTTGTATCCTTTCTGTGTCCTGCCTCTTATTCTGAGTCGCTTGCTGATACACAAAATCAAGAGCCATTTGTTGAGCGTTGGTGAGGTTGAAAGCCATCGTGCAAATATCCTCTTCCTGTTCAGTTTGATGTTCTTTTACTTGTTTAAACGAACCATTCATTCATGCGAGTAACGCTTACGAACTGGCCGCTTGTCCGCTTTGGCTCGTAAGCGGTGCTTGAGAGCTAACCTGGGCAGCAAGAGAATTACTGGTCGTGCACCTTTTAGGCACCAACCAGTAATACATTGCATCCTATGTGACATAGATCACTTCAAACATGTGATATGCATCATGGCAGCTCATCCACATTCAGGGTAGACTAAGCACATAAGAGAAAGACGTCGAGACCTCCAAGAGATGAGCGAACGACGTAAGTAGTGAAAAGACAAATTAAAAAAACAAGTAACAGAACAAGAGAAAAAAACACAACAAGAAAGAAAGGGATCCACTCATGAAACTTTTCCGCTCCAACAACAGCAACCGCGAGACCGTCCAGAACACTAACGATGTCGAACTGAACGAGCAAGAGCTGTCCGCTATTTCCGGCGGCTGCGGCGACTATGACTATGACGACTGCGATCATGATGACGACGATTGCGATTATGACTGCGATCGTCACCATCACCACCATCATCATCGCCATCATCACCATCACAGCTTCTAAGCCGGCCATACAACAACCATCGGTAGAGCACACAATCTAAACGAAACAATAAGCCAGATCACCATAATAACAAACAAGCGAACAGAAAGAATACAGAGTGTATGCATCTCAGCGTACAGAAAGGGTATCCAATCATGAAATTCTTCCGCTCTTCCAACAGCAGCCGTGACGAGGTCCAGACCCGCGAAGTTGAGCTCAACGAGCAAGAGTTAAGCGCCGTTTCCGGTGGCAGCGGCGGCGGCGACTATGACTATGACGACTGCGATCATGATGACGACGATTGCGATTATGACTGCGATCGCCACCACCACCACCACCACCATCATCGCCACCATCGCCATCACAACTTCTAAACGATCAATTCCCAATAAGAACCAGAGACAAGTGACATGCTCGGACGGACGGCTGAAAGTGAAAGAATCGCTTAGCTGTAGGGTATCCGTCAGAGCATGTCACTATCTATATACTTCACCATCCCTGATTAGCGGAAAGTAAACTGGTAATAGCTCGTTATCTCCCCGAATCGATATGGCAGTGCTGCTATAATGGTGTCTATGAGAATGTGTCCTATTATCCCTCATCATCATGGGATGCGTGCCGCTCTTGCGCGGACGGGCGCGCAAACGCAGGCGTGAAGAGTACGGTGATCATGATGAGGGAGTAGGACACATTCTGAGGAAGGATTGATACCCAAGGAGGGGAGCGTATGTCGGAACAGCCACAACAAAGCGCGGACCTGTCTCTACCGGAACAGAAGGTGACCGAGGGATACAAGAAGGAAGTGGATCGCTATTATAGCCTTACGATATCGATAACACCTGTCGGATCTATTTTTCTGTGTGAAGAATATGAGTACTTAGCACGAGGCGGCGGCGGAGGGCGCGAATATAAATACACCCTTATTATCCCTGCCACACATGCCGAGCCTTTTTTTGCGCGCCTACAGCAGGAAGCCAATATCGAAGTGAATCTCTCTCCAAGCGGGCGACAGGCAAACCTGGCAGCACTGTTCGCCCAACTCTCCAGCAGCAAAAGCTCGCAACGGCCGCAACCGCTAGCGCGAAACAAAATCTCAACACTTTTAAATCCTGGCTAGAGCAAGACCATATTCCTTATGAGGAAGACACCTGGTCATGGGTCTCCTCCGACGACTAATTCAATTTCCCTGCAGCGATAGATAAAGCGAGCTGGCAAACCACGGAGCTTGCCAGCTCGCTTTATCTATCGCCAGAGTGGTGCGCTTATTTTCCCTCTCACTATCATGGAAATCCATCATACCCACCAAGATCTACATGCTACATTCCTTGTGATATAGATCACCTTAAACATGTGATATGCATCATGGCAGCTCATCCACATTCAGGGTAAGACTAAGCAAACATAAGAGAAAGACGTCGAGACCTCCAAGAGATGAGTGAACGACGTAAGTAGTGAAAAGACAAATTTAAAAAACCAAGCAACAGAACAAGAGAAAAAACACAACAAGAAAGAAAGAAAGGGATCCACTCATGAAACTTTTCCGCTCCAACAACAGCAACCGCGAGACCGTCCAGAACACTAACGATGTCGAACTGAACGACAAGACTGTCCGCTATTTCCGCGGCTGCGGCGACTATGACTATGACGACTGCATCATGATGACGACGATTGCGATTATGACTGCGATCGCCACCACCACCACACCATCATATCATCGCCACCATCGCTCATAATCCGGCCATTCAATACTATCCATAGAGCATACGATCCAAACAGAACCAGCAAGCCAGAACAGCAAGAGTAGCAAGAAACGAACAGAGAAAAATACAGAGTGTACGCATCTCAGCGTACAGAAAGGGTATCCGATCATGAAATTCTTCCGCTCTTCCAACAGCAGCCGTGACGAGGCCCAGAGCCGCGAAGTTTGAGCTCAACGAGCAAGAGTTAAGCGCCGTTTCCGGTGGCAGCGGCGGCGGCGACTATGACTATGACGACTGCGATCATGATGACGACGATTGCGATTATGACTGCGATCGCCATCACCATCATCACCACCATCATCGCCACCATCGCCATCACAGCTGCTAAACGATCAATTCCCAATAAGAACCAGAGACAAGTGACATGCTCGGACGGACGGCTGAAAGTGAAAGAATCGCTTAGCCGTAAGGATATCCATCAGAGCATGTCACTATCTATATGCTTCACAATCATTTATCGGGGTCATAACATTTTTTGTGCACGCTTTTCCCAGCTAAGGCTTGAAAGATTCAAGCAAAAAGTTAAGAAGAGGTGGGATCCAATGTCGACATCGCAAGAAAGCAAAGTCGTCGCATACTATGAAGCAGCGGGAACAGACTATCGGCGCTACTGGTTTTCTCCGGCCAATTTAGCAATGCACTTCGGCTATTATGACTCCACAGTGAAAAGCCACGGAACCTCGCTTTTGAAGATGAACGAGGTCCTGGCAAGTTTTGCTGCGATTTCTCCTGATGATCAAGTGCTGGATGCAGGGTGTGGCTATGGCGGCTCTGCTATCTGGTTGGCGAAAAACAGGGGATGCCAGGTGGTAGGGATTAACCTGGTGCCCGAACAAGTGAGTGCAGCCAGGCGGTTCGCGAAAACGTCAGGAGTCGAGGATCGCGTCAGCTTTGCTGAGATGAATTTCACGGCAACCACTTTTCCAGATGAATCCTTTGATGTCGTCTGGGCATTGGAAAGTTTAGTACACTCAGATAAGAAGGAAGCGTTTTTCCGCGAAGCCTACCGTCTGCTACGTGGTGGTGGTCGCTTGATTATCGCTGACTATACCTTACGAGAATCCCCCGCCCTCTCATCAGACCAGAAAACCACGCTTACGCCCTGGCTGAAGGGCTGGGCTCTGGCTGACTTGCTTGCAACCTCAGAATATATCCAGGCATTACAGGCCAGTGGGTTTCAAAAGGTGGAAACCCGTGATATCACTGAGCAGATCCGACCGAGCGTGAACTGGTTAGGCAAGTTGCACCTGCCAACATGGCCGACAGCTGATATCGTGGCCGCCATAGGCCGAGTAGCGTGCCGGATTGGCCTGTACAATGACATTCGTCTACATGGAATTGAAGCTGGCATCTGTCAGAATCGAGCCTTACGAGCAGGATTATGGAGATACACGCTCCTACGAGTCCAGAAATAAGCTGCCACACTTTCATCATTGCCACTAAGAATGTGTCTTATCCTCATGATCTCCGCAATCTTCACGCCTGAGTTTGAGCGCCTTTGGCGCACAAGAAGTATTCTTGTGTGGTGCGAAAAGTGCGCCTGGCGCACTTTTCGCACCACACAAGAAAAAAAAGCTCGGGCGCGTCAGCGCACGCCCGCACAGGAGCGACATGCTTCCCATGATGATGGAAGTAAGACACATTCAAAGAATATAGCTGCAGTTCTCCCTGATCTAAAGGTTGCTTTTCTAACGCATACGGGTGATACTACTGAGCAAGAAGAAAATGCAAATGGAGAGGGAGGGTTGATGAAAATTTTGCGTCCATCGGTGATGGCGGCGCGCGAGTGGTTCAAGGAGCGCGATCCAGAGGAATGGCGGAGGATTCGAAAACAGGCACTGGAACGGGATGGCTATACATGCGTCTATTGCGCCCTCAGTTGTCGCCGCTTCATGCAGGTAAATCATATTGGGGCCGAAGACGATCATCGCCTGGAGAATCTGGAGACGGTGTGTCCGGCCTGCCATAGCGTGATGCACCTGGGTATCAACACGCTGCAGGGCGTTATCACACTCTTTGAATGCAAACCTGCGCTAACGAATATGGCAGAAATTGTATGTGCCACCCGCTCAATGGTTAATAAAGGCTATGATTGGGACGAGATAGAGGTACACACATATGGCCAGTTTCGGCGCACGGCGGGAAGAATATATGAAAAAGCCGACTCACTCGCCATCGCCAACCAGCTGGTCAGCTCCATCCAGGCACCTGACTTTCGTGCATATCTGCCGGAGGGGCTGGCCGTAGTTTTTCATGAAGAAGGGACATGGAATAACTTTCTTGAGCGCACGTGGAAATGGCAGTGCATCACCGGGAGCCGCTATCGTAAGGAGCCGCGCTCTTAAGCAAAGAAGCTCTCGAGGCGCTGCGCTACGATCTCAGGGGCCTCAAGGGGCAACCAGTGTCCGTTCTCAGGAAAATGCTCAACGTTACTGATGCCAAAGCTTTCAGCATATTCTGGCGTAATAAAAGGATCTTTATCACCCCACAGGACCAGCCCGGGCACGCGTGCCGTCAGTTCATGCAGGCGCTCTTCCCAGCCAACGAAATCTTTGGGATTGATCGAGCGATAGAGTTTGAGCATCATGCGCCGCGTCTGCGCCTTGCTCAGCGAGAGCTCATAGGAAGAGCGCACATAGTCAGGGCTGACCAGCGGCGCGTTCTGCTTCATCATCTTCTCCTGAGCCGACAAACTAAGCGTAGCCATCCCAAGCTCACCCAGCACGGGGGTGCGCAACAGGCGGGCGTTGCCATGCCATTGATAGCGCGAAGAAAAGTTGGAGCCACCCACAATTGCCAGGTGAGCAACTTTCTGGGGATGGGCCGCCGCCCAGGCCAGGCCGTACGTGGCACCAAAGTCCATTACCACCAGGTTAAGTGGGGTGGCAATCGCGTAGCGCTCGATCAGCTGGTCGATAAAGCTGGCCATGTAGTCCAAAGTGGCCTGAAAATCAGCTGGCACCTCCGAGCGGCCAAAGCCCGGCAGGTCCGGCGCGTAACAATGATAGCGACCATCCAGGCGCTCCATCACCCCATTCCACATCTCACCACTATCGGGCGCACCATGCAGAAACAAGGTGGAAGCCCCGGTACCCCGTTCGATCATATGAATAGCAATATCCTTAGCTAATAAGGCCATGATCTTTCTCCTTTATATTTTGACCACATATGACTTCCTATCATATGTCTACAAAGAGTATAATGTTTATGGCAGGGATTTGTCAAGAAGTCATATGACGTGATATCATAGTGCTCAATTAGCGATCGCCACAAAAGCAGAAAAGAGCGAAAAAGATGGATCGACCTGAAGCCTATCCAATCACCTATGGGGTACTGGGGCTCCTCGCTTATTGGGGGCCTCTCTCCGGCTATGATCTGAAGCGCCTGTTTGATCATGTACTCTCATCGATGTGGTCGGCGGCCCACAGCCAGATCTACAATGAGTTGCGACGCATGAAGGAGCTCGGCTGGGTGGAGATGGAGAGGGAGGAACAGGAATCGCGGCCCGACCGCAAGGTGTATTCCATTACGCAGGCCGGGCGGGAGGCGCTGGAGGTCTGGCAACAACAGCCGCCAGCGGTCCTGCAGCTGCGCGATGAGCTGCTATTGAAAATGACCTTTGGTTCATTCGCGCGCCCCGCCGCCATCGCCGAGAATATCCGCGCCGGCATTGCGATGCATGAACAACGCCTGTTGCAATACAGGCAGAACACCCAATATCTTCCAATAAGAGACCAGCCCCGACAGGCCAGCGGGCGGCCCAATCCCTACGCCAGCGATGGCGAAGAGGATCTCTATTTCCGCCTGGTTTCACGCTTTGCCATTGATTTTGAGCAAACCTATCTGAACTGGCTCTATGAGGCCCTGGAGATCGTAGAAAAAGATGATGGTCGATCTTCGCATGAAGAGGCAGATGGAGATCCTTCTTGAGGCAGCCCTAGACTTGGTCTGACCAACCCTCAATAGCGATAGCCTGCAGTTCGGAGCCCTCCGTCCACACCTTGTGGTCGAGATGGGCGGGCCAGAGCAACGCATCACCGGCCTGCACAGCCTGCGTCTCTCCCTGAGGTCCGCCAATACGCACCAAACCTTGACCTTGCAGGACCATGAAGAGGGTCGGGTGAGGGGCGCTATGCTCGTCCAGGGTGGCCTGGGCCTCAAAGTACATCACAACCACATTGGGGGCACCCGTGCTGAATAGCGGTAGGCCATTGACTTTGCGTGCAAAAGCCTCCAGGCGCTCGGCAGGAATATGGCTACCATCCTGTAGCACAGGTACCGCGTAGAGGCCCGCGTGCCCACCCGGCACCTTCGACTTTACATCAGCACTAAAACGTCGTACTTGCATCAAGAATCCTTTCTTAGAACGAGAATAAGACAACAATTCAGGCATAGTGTACAACATTTCCAGCCCTATGCTGATGACAGGCTAGCCAATACATGAACGCAACAATAACAACGAATTGTATAGGTTCGGGGCTTGTCCCCGATTGCCGCCCTCCGCAGAGCCGGCGGCCCAGTATCCCAGCGATGGAGTGTCTCGTGGCATGATCCTTTCCTTCACGGGGTGCCCACACACGGACCATGCGTTTGGGCACCCCGTGGGTCGAGGTATCGGTGACGAGAGACCGAGCGGCGAGGAGACCGGGCCGCCCTACCGGGGCGGCAATCGGGCGCTGAGGCCCGAACCTATGACATCTCTTTTCTTGTTGCCTGGTCGTATGGGAAAGGGAAGGAGGGCTTGTCGTCCGATAGCAATCACCATGTTTGAGCTCAAATTCTTCGTATCTGAACGGTATTGGGACAAGCCCCGAATCTATACAATTCGTTGTTATTGTTGCGCCATGGACCGGGTTGATGATTTACCTATTGACGGTCGCTGTGTCGCGCCAGTGATAGCCGATATTTTTACCGTCCTGGGACAGTTGGACAACCTGCTGGCCGCTCAGTAGCTCTTCGAAGGCTGCATTCAGGGTGCTGAGGGGCAACTTGAGATCTTTAGCCAGCGATTTGGGATTGGCATAAACGGCCTGGGGCAGGTAGCTGTGCAAGAAGTTGCGCAGGGCCTCCGGCTGTGAAAGACGCTCGGCGCTGGCAACGTGCTCGGGATAGTGCTGGCGCACCAGGACGTGATACATGGTATTGCCCTCGTCCGGGAAAATCTTGGCCAGTAGCATCAGAGCCTCCAGTTCCTCGACCGCTTTGAGATAGAGGTTGCGTGAGGCAGTGCCACGTGGAAAACCAGCCTGCTCGCGCAGCTCACTGGTAGCAAGAGGTTCAGTAGCAGCTTCCAGGGCCTCGATGATCTGGTAAGCCGGCGCAGAGAGCTGACCGGTGTGATAGAGCTCATGGGGGCTACGCAGTTCACCGCACAGACGCAACATGGAGGGAAGCAACGACCAGGAGATCCAGGTTGGCCGCCGTCGAATCAAGGCAGAGTAGTAGGCGACCGCCTGGCGGCCCAGCGTCCAACGCCAGGTATAGAGCTCGCCACTGGGTGTATCCCAGCCGGAATCGGTTTTGGCGTTGGGATCACCAACATAGGCTGAAAAGAGATTGGGAAACTCCGGCGAGGCGGGATAAAGGGTGGCGATGCCCATGCGCTCGATAAAGTCCGGTGCCTGCTCGCTGCCTGATAGATGGGCGGCAGGCGTCTGACACCAGTTGTGCAGGCGCTGCTGCTCGTACGTGGCTTCAACCATCATGAAAACTCCTTCTACGCAAAAGATGGACTGCCTGGCAACCAATAAGAATGAGTTTACAGCAGCAATGGTGACAACCTTATGTCACCATTAGTCGATATTTTTTGGTGCAAAACACTGATGGGCCATCAGGGATAACGCTGGGCAATCGCCAGGGCGGCCTGGCGCAACTGGCTTTTCAGGCTGGTGGGAGCCAGCACTTCAGCATCAGGGCCCAGACTGAGCAGGGTGCGAAGCAACCAGGGATATTCAGAGGGCGGGCAGCGAAAGCGGAGCAGGCCTTCCTCGTCCTCCATAGCTTGAATAGCATGACCCAGGTGGGGATCACGCTCCATCATCATCACCCCATAAGCGGTCAGGCGGATGCACACTTCGGGGAGTGAGGGATGTCCGTAGGGAAGCGACGCCGTTGCCGGGGCTGCTGGCGCGGTCGCTGTTGGTGCGGTCGCCGGACTGACACTGATGAAGCGATCCACGCGATAGGTACGCTCCTCCTGCCGCTCGTGTGAATAGGCCTGACAATACCAGAAGCCGCCGGCTGAATAGAGGCGGATCGGGCGCAAAGTCTGCTGCGAGGTACGTTGTCCCGAACGATAGACAACCACTAGCCACTGTCCCGTACGGGCGCTGGCAATCAACTGCTCGATAAACGGCGTAGCATAGTGCCGAGTCGGAATATCAAGTTGAATGGTCCGCAACAGATGCTCGGCCTCATCCGAGTGCTGCTCCGGCATCAACGCAGCTAACTTGGCCAGCAACGACTCGCGCTCCTGCTTGAAGGGTGTATCAGCCAGTTGCGAGACACTACTGAGTGCCAGCCGCAGCAGAAAGGTCTCACTGGCCGTCAGTTGCAAGGGAGATAAGGTGTAATCTGGCATCAGGCTATAGCCACCCAACGGACCAGAGGTTGTTATAATGGGGACCCCCATCTCGCACAAAGACTCGATATCGCGAAATACCGTGCGCCTGGAAACTTCAAAGCGCTGCGCAAGCTCGCGGGCGGTCCGTTGTCCGCCCTGCAACAACATGACGATGGCGGTCAACCGATCAACACGATTCATAGCCTGCAACTCCTTCAGCATAGGTTCTCTTGTTATTTTATCGAGCAGGAAAGGCAAAAGCGGGGACAAGCCCCGCACGTACATATCATATTTATTGCTGCGTCCGAGAGCAAGCTCGGTTGCTATTTATTAGACGTTCAGGGCTTTCCTGCCGGCTTCAATAATCTCGATAATGCGATCCACATCATAGATAGCACCACGCCAGACGCCGCCGCTGGCCGATTGCAGGGCCGCCCACAGCCTGGTATCATCCGGTAGTTGTGGGTCGGGCGCCAGGTCTGGATGGGGCAGGCGCTCTTTGAGCAGGATTGCTCCCTCCCCGGGAGTAAACCTCCTGATCCCATCGCCGATCACATTGAGCTCGCCATGGAGATGCTCGCGATCCAGGATGATCTCGATAATATCGCCATCACGCACTTTTCCAATCGGACCTCCAGTCAGGGCTTCTGGCCCCACCAGGCCGATACAGGCGCCAGTTGAGACGCCAGAGAAGCGGGCATCGGTCACCAACGCCACATGCTTGCCAAAGGACAGATGCTTAAGCGCGGCGGTCAATTGATAGGTCTCCTCCATGCCGGTCCCGGCAGGGCCACGACCCATCAGCACGATAATATCGCCCGCCTGGATTGAGCCATCTTTAATAGCGGTCATCGCCTTACGCTCAGTCGTAAAGACACGAGCCGGGCCAGTGTGCCGGTAGACCCCATCCTCATCAACCACGCTAGGATCAATCGCCGTAGCCTTGATGACAGCACCCTCGGGGGCAATATTGCCGACTGGAAACATAACCGTCGAGGTCACACCACGCGCCCGGGCAGTCTCCGGGTCCATGATCACATCATCTGGATTTACCGCATCGGCCTCCAGCAGGCGCGCGCGCACCTTCTGGCGCCGCTCAGACTGCTCCCACCAGTTGAGCGCATCTTCCAGCGTATGGCCGGTACAGGTCTTGACGCTAGTATCGAGAAGGTCGAGACGGCGCAAGTGGAGCATGACTTCAGGCACCCCGCCGGCCAGGAAGACCCTTACAGTGGGGTGATCCACCGGTCCATTGGGCAACACACTCACCAGGCGCGGCACCAGGCGATTAATCTCCTGCCAATCGGCCACGGTCGGGATGCGCAAGCCAGCGGAATAGGCAATGGCGGGAATATGCAGCAGTAGATTGGTAGAGCCGCCGAAGGCGGCATGTACCACCATCGCATTGCGTACAGAAGCATCGGTCAATATATCTTGCATCCCCCAGCCCAATTGTATCTGGTGCAGCAAAGCGCGCGCCGATTGGGTCGCCAACGCCTCCCAGATCGGCTCGCCCGAAGGAGCCAGGGCCGAATGAGGGATGGCCATACCAAGCGCTTCCGCCACCACCTGCGCCGTGGCGGCCGTGCCCAGGAACTGGCAACCACCGCCGGGAGTAGCACAGGCCCGGCAACCAAGCTGTGCCGCATCCTCAAGCGAGATCTCACCATGCACATAACGCACACCAATCGACTGAATCTTTCCCGCATCCTCTCCATGCTCCGGGGGCAGGGTCACCCCTCCTGGAACCAGGATACCCGGCATCTGGCGCAGTGAGGCCAGGGCCATCATCGTCGCGGGCAGGCCTTTATCGCAGGTCGCCACACCCAGCACAGCCTTGCGCGTGGGTAGCGAACGAATCAGGCGCCGCATCACCATAGAGGCATCGTTACGGTAAGGCAACGAATCGAACATACCAGGCGTACCCTGGGTACGGCCATCACAGGGATCACTCACATAGGCGGCATAAGGGACCGAGCCAGCATGCTTAAACTCAGTCGCCGCGGCGCGCATCAAGCGGCCGACCTCCCAGTGTCCGGTGTGATATCCCAGGGCAATCGGGCTGCCATCCTCGGCCCGAATGCCACCCTGGGTACTCAACATCAAAATATGTTTACCGGCCACTTTCGCAGGCTCCCAGCCCATCCCAACGTTCTGCGACAAACCAAATAGATCGCCACTGGCCCACTCGCGCAACATTTTGGGGGTAAGGGGGAGCTCGCCCTGCGGTCCCCGGGCATGGGTTGGAATTGTATAGAGCTCAGGCTCCTGTGCCTGCAACAATGTTGATAAAACATCAAATTCTTCCATCGTTTTTCGCCTTTGTCTAACCGTTCACGACATAGTTGAATGCCAAAAGTATACATGGTTAAAAAATCATGCGCAATATCATTTGTCGCAACTGCGACAAATGATATTGCGCATGATTTTTTAACGGGGACTCTATGCCTGCGGCGCCCAGAGTTTTTTTATACAGGAAAAATAGGTAGATATACTGATAGACATCTATCGCTGTTTTAATTTATACTTATGATAATACTCTTCCTTTGATGAGAGCAGCACGTGTAGGCGATCCTTGTAGGTTGGTTGGGAATGTAGAGTTGAAATGCTGATACTACAAAGAGAGGAAGATTGGTATGTCTTACCAGCAACATTTTTTGGTTGAGGATGTAACCTGTGAGAAGTGCGATGCGCGCATTCGCAGCGCATTGGAGTCCCTGCCGGGAACCGAACAGGTTGAGTTGACGCGGACCCCACACGATGAAGCCTCGGTGGTGTTGACCACCAGCAAGCCTATTCCTCCAGAGCTGATAGAGACCGCGATTATCGGGCAATCAGTTGGTACAACCCACAATTACCAGGTGCGCTGGGATACCGAGAAGCATGAGCCTGACTCCAATTAGAGGCGCCCATCAGGCAAATACGGCGGGACAAAATCCAGGCATTGCGGTGTCATGGCACGCATTTATATTGCCCTGGCTGCTATTGGCTGCCAGTTGGGGATTACTGGGCATTGCGTTCTTGACGGGACACAATGCCTGGCTGGACCATGATTACCTGATCAGGGCCAGCCATTGGCCCTGGCTGCTGGCCTTGCTGGTCTTTTTGCTGGGCTGGCAGGTTATGCTACTCGCGATGATGATCCCGGCCTTATTCAGCCAGTTGCTCCTGCTTCCACATAACGACAGGCGACCCTACTGGCCCACTCAGGCCCTTTTTATGGCAGGCTATGCCGCGAGCTGGACACTCTTTGCTGGCGCGGCTTTTGTGGGTGATACCCTGCTCCATGGTCTGGTGAATCAGTGGTGGTGGCTCTACCTGCATCCACAATGGATTGCGACACTACTCTTTTCAGTGGCAGGGATCTTCCAATGGAGCCCTGTCAAACGGCTCTGTTTAATGCATACCCGTGACAACAACCAGGAGAGCACAACCACAAGCTGGCGGCAAGGATACCGCTATGGCCTGTGGTGTGTGGGCAGTAACTGGGCCTTAATGCTGCTCATGGTGGGCATTGGTATGCGTAATCTGTTGATGATGGCTGGCCTGGCACTGCTCATGTGGCTGGAGCGCGAATTCTCTGTGGGTAACCGGCTCCGCTTCCTGACCGGAGGTGCGTGCATGCTGTGCGCGTTGCTCACGCTCCTGGCCCCAACCCTCTAGAGTTCATAGGAAGCGTGCCGCCCCTTTACGGGTGGGCACTCTGTCCATATGCTTTCACACCTGCGGTGCTCAAATTTGTTTTTATAATGTAGTGTAGAAAATGCACTGTGTGCATTTTCTACACTACATTATAAAAAGGCTCGGGCACGCTAGCGCACGTCCGCACAAGGGCGGCACGCTTCTAATAAGGCAGGTACCTACTCTTCATCAGCGAGGTCAGGTTGAGGAGAGATCGCGATACCAAACCAGTATTTATTGAGAGTCTCAACCACATCTAGCAATTGTTTCATATTCATAGGTTTTAGTAGATAGCTATTTGCCCCCAGGCGAAAACTCACCTCAATATCCTTCTGGTTCTCCGAGGAGGTCCAGATAATTACCGGGATCATGCGCAGATCGGGATGACTCTTCACTTCCTGCAAAACATCGTTGCCATCCATCGAAATCAAATTTAAATCCAACAGGATCAAAGCGGGGCGCGGAGAGGTCCCTTCGCGTGCAAACTCTTCACGGTGATAGAGATAGTCCAGTGCCTCATCGCCATCGATGCAACGCACAATAGGAATAGATAACGACAATTTCTTCATCGCCCACAGCACAACTTCAAAATCGTCATCATTATCCTCCACAAATAAAAGAGGACTTTCGGCTACTGTAACCATCACTGTTATCCTTTGGTACACATCCCCCCTGAAAGAAAATGTGCTAATCACGTGCAAGAGGGAGCGTGAACCAAAATGTTGATCCCTGACCTGGCTCGCTCTCGATTCCCACCTGCCCAGCATGTTGCTGGATAATATTCTGACAAATATAGAGACCCAGGCCTAAACCACCGGCCCCGCTATGAACATGCCGGCCGGGCGTCTGATAAAAACGCTCCCAGATGCGGCGCTGCTCCTCTTTCGTCAATCCTGGTCCTTGATCCCGGACAGCAATATAAGCCTGTTGCTCTTGCACCTCCAGGGTTACCTGGATCGGCGCATCAGCAGAAGAATATTTGATAGCATTCGTTAGATAATTGGTTAATACCTGACCCACACGATCGATATCCACGACGACCGGAACCATATCGTCCTGCGGCAAGAGTATATCTATAGTACGCGTGTGGGCGAGGGAAAGTTGATCAGCTACGACTCTTTGTACTAAGTCTATTAAGTTACAAAACTGAATTTTGAGTTCTAATTTATGTTCTAAGATGCGCGAAACATCCAATAAATCATTCACCAGCCGAGTCTCGACGGAGACCTGGCGCTCGGCCCGCTCAACCAGATTCTGAATGCGGGCCGCAACATCGGCGACAACGGTCATATCTCCCTCGAGGCGTTTAAGCTGGCGCCGAATAAGCTGCAGGCTGGCCTTCATAGTGGCCAGAGGATTGCGCAACTCATGATTGGTCATGCCCAGAAAGGCGTCCATCTGCTGTCGAGCCTGCTCACTGGCTAACTCGGCGGCCTGTGCCTCGGCATGTTGATCGATTAAGCGCTCGCGTTCAACCATCAGCGAGGCCAGCTTGCCGATGGCGGCGATAAAACTAAACTCTTCCTGGCGTGAAAATCGATGCCTGGCAGTACCATAGTTAAGGGAGAGAAATCCCACTAACTGGTTATGTAAACGGATCGGCGCCCCAGCACCTGCTCGATACCAAAGGTAGGCGCGACTTTTGAGGGAGCCTGCGCCAGATTGAACAGCACAGGTTCACCACGCTGCAATCTTACCAGGTCAGGCGCATTAACATAATCGGATAAACGAATAGTCGGTACTATATCCCAGAATTGCTCCCGTAGCTCTGGAGGCAGGCCCACACCCGCGATAGGCTGTATCAACCCCGTTTCAGGGTCAAGGTCGACCATACTCGCCATCTGACAACCGAGCAGGTCACAGGTCAGGTGCAATATCTCCTGGGCGGTTTCGCGCCTGGAAGTATGCGATGGACGCGCATCTGATAACGGCAGGTGCACCAGCGCCTCAGCCATAGACAACAGGGTCTCCAGTGCCTTGGTGGTACGCCACTGCTGAGTGCGGCGCGCCGTCACATCGCGACACACCAGCACAGCACCGATCAAATCCCCCATCGCATCATATATAGGGGCCCCACTCACACTGACCGCGAGTTGACGATCAGCCAGGGTCATAATCCAGACATCTTCGGCAGTGGTTCCCTGCAGCGTCTCCCCCCGTAAAATACGATATAGGGGCACCTGATCCAGGGCCAGAGAACCACCTTGCACATTCTTTATATGCATGGCCTGAGCACGCTCCTCCAGTGACAGGAGGGTGTATTCAGAACATCGATCAAAACCCAACAGTTCGCGGGCCGCATTATTATACTGTTTTAACCGGCCTTCATGATCATAAATAATCACCGCATCCGCAATCGACTCAAAGGTAACAGACAGGCGCTGCTCCATCTGAAAGCGCAACAACTCCGCCTGCTTACGCTCAGTAATATCGCGCACAATGCCATAGACACGAAGCTCAGAGCCACGCGGATCATCACAGATCGCATGGCAGGTATCTTGCAGCCAGCGCACACCACCGCTCTTCGTCAGCACGCGCCACACACGCGTATCCCGCTGCCCCTGGCGCATCGCCTCAATACGAGGCTGAAGCATCCACCGATCATCGGGATGTTGTAAATATTCCCAGCCGCGCTGATCAAACTCTTCAGGCTCAAAGCCAGTAATCGTCGTAAAAGCTTCAGTAGTCCACTCGCGCCGAATCGAGTCATCGGGCAGCAAGCGATACATATAGGCGTAATCTGATGTAAGCTGTAAAAGAACCTGGCCCCGCTCCTCGCGCTCACGTACACGCTGCAACTCAGCCTCAAGTTGTTGCATACGCTCCCTGAGGTATTTATTCTCCTGCTCCTGATCTGTCACGTGCTCCATCCAGAAAGGCCCATCCTTATTAATTCAAACAAAACCGTCATTATCCTCTACTACCCGAAGCCACAACCGGCTCCCTAATGCGCTCAAGTATGCACAATAACCTTGCAGCGCGCCCCGGCAATTCGCACCATGCACTCTATTATATCAGATGCTGAGTTTGGCCAATGCGGGGCAAAGCTAATTCTACTAGCCAAACTGGCCATCAGACACGTTTTATTCAGCGGCCATCAGGTCGGCGGGCCATTCCAGCACGTCAGCGCACACATGCACCTGAATTTGATGGTAATTTCAACGCTGTCAATGATCGTCACCACAGGCCTCGCCAGCAGCCCCAGCGCCATCACCATCAGCGCCACCATCATAGCTAAAGCCCGCTGACAACAGTGTTCATGAGTAACATTCGCCGTCCAGAAACGTGCCCATGTATGGATGGACATTTGCCATACTTGAACCGTTCTCGCTGGACCAGAAAGGGGAACTACAATGAAACTGTTTCATTATGACACTGCTGATCAGTCAAACGAGTGCATTGAACTAAACGACCAGGACCTGGCACAAGTATCCGGTGGTCATGACACTGGATATGGAGACGACGAGCGCGATAGAGACAAATGCTATTATGATAAAAAACGGCACCGCCGTTATTGTTATGACCGTCATGGTCATAGGTACGAGCCACATCATTAATCACGGCAGTCACCATTAGGGCCAGATGTCCATTCTAAATTCACAACATCACAACTACCGCTTGAATGCTTCCCCAGACTCAGTGTCTGTGGGGAGTATTCATTTTTGCATAACAGCAAGAAAACAGGGCTTTTTCATGTTCGTCCAAAAATCACAAGCAAGCACTACGATGCCCATTCTTTCAGGTCAGGAGTGTGGTGGTGGGCGGCCGCAGCCTCTTCCCTCCGACAAACAGGGAGATCACAAGCAAGCCATACGAGGCCCATTCTTTCAGGTCAGGAGTGTGGTGGTGGGCGGCCGCAGCCTCTTCCCTCCGACAAACAGGGAGATCACAAGCAAGCCATACGAGGCCCATTCTTTCAGGTCAGGAGTGTGGTGGTGGGCGGCCGCAGCCGCCCACCACCACACTCCTCACTCCCAACCCGGCGCCGCAGGCGCCAAAGAAGAACATAAAAAAAGCCCTGACAACAAAAAAGAATGCTGAAGAGCATATTATGATATAGTTGAATAAGTTTATAGGCCTCTTACAGAATAGATCCTGGCAGATATGCTAAAAAGGGAGTTCAGGCATGGACAAGCAGCAGCAAAGGGGCTCCTGGCCAACCCTGGCATGGAAGACCGCCACTCCACAGAGCTTAAGCATGGATATTCAACTGTTAAAGCAACTAGACGAGTACGCCCGGCAGACAGCATCCCTCCTCAGTATAGTAATTGTGCGTTCCGGCATCATTATTTTTGAGGAATACTATCATGGCTGGGGTCAACACCACTACCACAACATCAACTCGGTTACCAAAAGCGTCACCTCGGCCCTGGTCGGGATTGCCTTGCAGGAAGGTTTTCTGCACAGCCTCGATAAGCCACTGCTCTCATTCTTTCCAGAATACCACACCAGCCAGCCAGATCCACGACGAGAAAGGATCACACTCCGACACATGCTAAGCATGGCCAGCGGCTATGCCCTGGCTCCAGGTGGGATCGAGACCTTTCTAGAGGACACAGCTTCAGTGGTAGGGATGTTAGATCGTCCACTTGAGCATGAACCAGGCACACACTACAATTATGATGATATGGGGGCGCACCTGGTAGCATTGGTGCTGGCGCGCTGTACAGGCATGCCCCTGCACGAATTTGCCAGACAATATCTTTTTGATCCCCTGGGCATCTGGCAAAATGATGAGCGCATACGCGATCCCTGGAAGACTGGTGAGGCCAGCGCGGAAAAACCACATCACTATGGCGTATGGTCAGACCAACAAGCGGGATTGTGGAGTAATGATCTCCAGGGCAATCAGATCGGCGGCTTTGGACTGCAGCTCACCACACGCGAAATGGCACGGCTCGGCTACCTCTATCTCAATCAAGGCATCTGGAATGAACAGCGTATCCTGCCCGCGAACTACATCAAGGACTCCTGGCAAGCACACAGTATCACCAACCGAGGAGAGAAGTATGGCTTCTTCTGGTTTCTATCAGAATATCATGGCAAACGCGTCAATTGCGCAATTGGCTATGGAGGGCAGTTGATCGGGTTCATACCCGAGCTCGATATCGTCGTCGCCTCCACCAGTTCGCCGGAGTCGGGGCCACCATCGAACAGAATCATCCTCAACAACTTTGTCATCCCGGCCATGCAGGTTGAGCCAGGTTTCAATGATATCAAGTAAGCGCTCCATCCTTTTCCCTCGCCGCCGCTGGCGGCGAGTGGAAGAGTGATGATGTGAGAGGAACAAGAAAACAGCTACTGTAACATTTCCGGATCAATCTCACGGCTCTGCTGAGGCAACAGAGAAAGGGGATAATTGGTCGTCAGAGGCTCTACAGTGGGCATGAGGGGAGAGGTTGACGCAACTTTGGGCAACTTTGTCGACAATGTATCCATAACCGAACGCTTGAGCGCGGCGCTCTTCATCAGCTCAGCGGTGCGGACCTGTTGATAAATACGTACATATTTTTCAACCATGACGCGGGCTGAGAAGTTCTCTTCTACATGTTGACGTACCAACTTACGGTCAAGCTTATCAATCTGACCCAGGGCACGCTTCATCTCCTTAAGATCATTTACCAGGAAGCCGCTCTTGCCGTGAGCTACGACTTCGGGGGCCGCGCCACGGGCAAAGGAAATGACCGGACAGCCTACCGACATAGCTTCAATCATGACCATCCCAAATGGCTCTTCCCACTCAATTGGATTCAGGAAGACGCGAGCACGACTGAGGAGGTCAATTTTTTCGCGGGTGTTGACCGGGCCGATATATTTGATGTTATGTCCATCCAATTGTGGCTTGATAACGTTCTCATAATAATGGACCGAGGTCTGTACATGGCGATCAATAGTACCTGCCAGGATCAATTGGAGACCGGCGGCTTTGGCCAGATGAATGGCGTGATGGGCCCCCTTTTCAGGGACAAAGCGCCCTAGCCAGACCAGGTAATTCTCGGGCTGCTTGACAGTTGGCTTAAACTGCTGCATCGGCAGGCCATGATGGACCACGCCAGCAAAGTGCAGAGGATACTTAATCTCAGACTTAGCGTTCTCGCTAATCGCGATCATCGGCACATGCTTGATCCATTCCAGAAAAAAATCATCGGCATCGCCAGTCCAGTTTTGGACGCGGTCGAAGGGGAAACGACTATGCAAGGTTGTCACATAGGGAGTGTTCAATTGCTGTGCCAGTGGAAAAGTGTACATATCGGCGCTGGACGAGAGATGGGTATGCACAATATCAAAATGGTGCTCTTTTATATATTCAATAGACTTATAGGTATGAAAGTATGCCTTCAGGTGCGCCTGCCAGGGTACACCTGCATCGATTAAAGAACGAGGAAAAAATGAAACCAATTTCGCAGAGGTATGGGCATCTCCAGGTGCAAACAATGTAACGTCATGGCCCTGGGCTACCTGTTCCTCGACGATGTTATATATGACATTCTCAGTCCCACCATAATTTTTTGGCGGAATAGTAATCCAAGGCGGTGCAATATGTGCTATTTTCATACTAAACCCTTCACTCTATACTATATACCCCACGCTACATGTTGTTCTACAAACGATACAGGCCACTCCCTGCCCAATAGTTACACGATTAGCGGGAAAAAAAAAGTTACATACGATGAAGCCGGGTGCTCAGCAAGAAATAGGTGTCGCATCTAATACAAGCTAAAGATATACCGTAGCAATTGTTGGATACGCACACATATTTTGACCATATAAAAGGATAATATACAAATAAATACTACAAGTTGCTATAAAGAGGCACAATTAAGTAAGGCTCGAACGAGATTTATTCAGTGACAGCACAAAACAACTCACGTTAGTCAATTAAAAAAGAGGTCCTCAGGTTCTTACAACCAGCAATGCACGACGGCATCTGCCTTTCCTTTTCAGGGAAAGAAGCGATAAGCATGTGTATGATAAGGAGCAAAGATAGTGCTTTCCACAACGTCATTGGGTCAACCCGGGTCTAAAATACCCTTGATCACTAAATATAGTATACACTATAGATACCATTTTTGTCCAAAAAAACAGGAAAAGCATAAAAGATAAAAGGGAATTAAACAGTAAAACTGTATTAATTCCCTTATAATAACAATTTGTGATGTTTTTTACCCCCTCCCGCCTGCGGCGGGAGGGGGTGGAGGGGAATGGGCGGGGACTGTCATGCCCCCAGCATGCCTGCCACCGCCCCCGGCAGGAGGCCTGGCCGGCCCTCCTGCACCTCCCGCTTTTCGCTTTCCTTCGAGCGGGGCACTTCCTTTGGGGCGAGGTGGGAATGGCGCGGAGCTTCCTTCGAGCGGGGCACTTCCTTTGGGGATCGCAGGGGATGAGGCGGGGCTTACAGGTATCGTTTTTTTGGACGCACAACATTGTCCAGCGGGGATGCAAGGGGCGGCGAGCCCCTTGACTGGGGGTTTGGGGGCTGTGCCCCCAACCTCCTCCTTCCCCCTGCCGCCTGACGGCGGCAGGGGGCTTTGGGGAGGCTTTCTTTATGGTACACTATCTATTGACGAGGGATCTGTCAATTATCGATAAATGCTTCGTTTCGCCTATTGGGTACGGGAAATGGGGCACTGGCATTGAACTGTATGGGTCCATGTTAACGATCAGATACAGGAAGCTTGTATGCATTAGAATAGGTAACTGTATGTTTCTTACTTCAACTGATGGCACAAAGATTGCCTATGATGTACAGGGCGAGGGTCCGCTACTTCTCCTCCTGCAGGGGTTTGACGAGCCACGACAGATCTGGCATGAGATCGGCTATGTCGAGCGATTACGCCAGCATTTTCGGGTTGTTACGATGGATCGCCGGGCATTGGTGAGAGCGATAAACCAACTCAGCCTAAGGCGTATCGCTTAGAGCAGATGCTCGCGGATATTTTTGAGGTGGCCGATGCCTGTGAGGCTGAGAATTTTCTGGTCTGGGGCCATTCTTTTGGGGCTTCGCTCACCCTATTGCTTGCATCGCGCTCATCACGCATCAGCCGGGCCGTTGCGGCTGGTAGTTTCTTTGGTCGCGTCTATTTGAAGAGCGCATCAACCAGATTGTTTCGGAACTGGGCATCATGTACAAAGCACAGCAAGAGGGGACGCTCAAGCAGCTGGGCTTCGACAACGAAGATGTACGCTGGATTGAGCAACGCTCACTGCCCGCGCTGATGGCTTGCTGGCAAGCGACAGTCTCCTGGCCGGTGGTCCAGCCCCACGAGATCCGTTGTCCACTCTACATCTATTCGGGCTCAGATGATCGCCGCGATCACTCTAAACACCTTCTGGCGCACCAGTCAGGAACCGAGTATCAGAACAGCTGACTCCACAACATAAGAGCATATATTTTGACCATCTCCCTGTGTTCACGCTCTAGTCGCATGGATAGGTGCTCGAAGGATCATTGTCTTGGAGATGGATCGTTGTCTAACCTCGCCTTAGCACTATGATCTTGTCTCGTGCTGCACAATACGATCGCCCGATGAAAAGCAAAGTATAAATTATCCTTCACGGCAATACTGCCAGAAAATTGTGGCCAAGACCGCGATATAGAATATGACGAGAGTCGGCACCATTAAACGAAGAAAGCGCTTTAACTCGATAAGATGATTCTGGGCCGCTACTTAGTAATTAATGGCCATCCTCGTGGGTATCCATCAAGACACGAAAGATCGTCAAGGCGAAGTGTGGTTCCACATCCGCCGTGGGCCAAACGATCGGATGCGAGTTTTTGGCGCGTGCTGGCAATCGCTAGCTCCTCCCCAATTTCAGATATCCGATGAGCGACCGGCGAGCAGGTTCCGTCGAGGGCAAAAAAGTGGCCTGGCGGTCACACGTATGCGATATACCTCACCACTGATTCAGGCAGTTCGGCAGTGCTTACAGACGGCACTAAATAGCCATTCCAGTACTGGCATGGATGGGGCGAACAGATGTAAGAATGTTTTGTCTCGAGATGTCAGCAGAATATTTTCTTAACAAATCTGGTCCGCCCTTACAGGATCCCTTTTGTCGAATTTGGGCTATTGTAATTTTAAGCTGGGTACCGAAGCTCGGTATACCCTTCTCATAGAACTATAGCAAAGGGATAAAAAGCAGCTCGGTCTGGATAGATCCACCGAGGATTTTGCCGCACTGGGGTGCGTACGTCGCGACAAGGCGCGGACATGCTTTGACTCTCTCTGGCAAGCACGCAGCACGACCATCAAATCAGTATATCTGCTCTCTCGCTGCCTAATCTAAATCCCAACCGTTTGCCAGCTTGTTCAAGGATATCTACACTCATGATTCTACCACAATAGATTCTCATGTCAAATATGTATACTAGATAATGGCTAACTACTACATTTCTTATTTTAATTGCTTATTTTTCATTGGCTGGTATCAATCCAAAAGCCAAGTGCGCAGGTTAATATTACCTGTCTATCAAATCAAGCACTCTTATCTCCACCAAGTGAGCGCAGGACGTGGGGCGCACCCGTGATAGTTTGTTCTGAGTAAAATTGGTAATCCTCTCTGGACAGGGCCTTGCTATCCCATCAAAATGGTTCATTGCCGTCGCCGGTCTGTTACTCATGTTAGCTAAGGGATTTGCAATCTACTTCCAGAGCATTTAGTGTCGCCACCCTGCCATCCAAGTTATTAAACAGCTAACTACTAATGTGCCGTGCGGCTGCATTGGTTGTCATAAGATAATCCTTTCTTGATAGAGCAAGACATAGCTACACAATGCAGTTATGTCTTTATCTACTCAACAAAATTGTATAACGAAAATCCCGCTGGCGCTAGCAGCATATCTATCGTAGAAGGATTTTGACTATGATTTGCATGTATATACACCGGGGCAACACAAGGAAACAGCCCTGGAACATACAATTTGTGGAGTGCGGTCTACTGGCCGCACTCCACAAATTGTATGTTCCAGAAGAGATCGCGCACGGTTAGCAAAGATTGCCAGTACCGGGGCGCAGGTTAGCACAGAGGTCTTTTTTGCTGACAAAACCATCCTTGATAACCGTTTGTTTGATATTATGGATATCAACCGAGATCGGATTATCCAGAATCGAGGGGATATTGCCACCATTGTAGGTTGGTGTCGTAGCTCCTCCCGTCAACCCCTTCACATCTTTACCATCGTGCAGCGCCTTGACCAGATCACCAACCGACTGAGCCTCTTTAGCGATCGGCTTATAGACCGTCATGTTTTGTTTGCCCAGCAAGATATTGCGCAGCCCGGCAACGGTCGCATCCTGGCCAGTCACCAACACCTTCCCTGAAAGTCGGGCACTATCCAACGCCGCAATAACGCTATTAGCCATCCCATCATTCGCCACATAGGCAATCTGGACATCATCTTTCTGGTCCGCCAGCACAGACTCCATCTCAGTCTGGGCCGTTGGATTACTCCAATCAGGTGTAAAGACCTCATTGATGATTGACAACTCATGCGTGGCCAGCAGAGGATCAAGCACGGTATGGGCGCCAATACTGAAGAGCAGGGCGTTGGTATCGGTCTGAGAGCCACTGATCATCGTCAGGTTGACCTGTGCGCCTCTTTTGTACGTCAAATAATGGTCTGCAATATATTGCGCTTGCAGGGCTCCGACCTGGATATTGTTAAAGGAGACATAATAGTTGACATCCGTTGATTGCAGCAGGCGATCATAGGCAATAACCGGAATATTGTGGGCCTTTGCCAGCGTCACAATCGATGCCGCAGCGATACTATCATGCGCGGCCACCACCAGGATACAGTCGCCGTCCTGCATCCCGGTCGTAGCCTGGGCCATCTGGGCATCGGTATCGCCATTGGCATTGTGATAATCAACATGAGCACCCGGAATCGCCTTAGTGATGGCGGCCTCCAGCAAAGGATGATCATCGTGTTCCCAACGATCAGAGGTCGTCCTATCCGGTAGAAAGACACCGACCCGATTACAATCTTTTCCCCATTGCCGGATGGGATATTGTTCGTTCCCGAGGTATCGCCAAAGGCGCACGAGCTCAGCAAGAAGCTTGAGAGGATAAGGGCGCCAGCCAATTGATACCAGAGACGAATCTGTTGAGTTGAACGTTTCATGACTGCACTTCCCTTCATTTGTTATCTCCCACCACCTGGCGCAATTGCTTAATTACTTCCTGCAACTGACCTGAAGCGGCGCTAGCCGAGGTCGCGCCCTCAATCAGCTGATCCGTTACCTGACCCGCGATACGGATCGCCGTTGCCAGGCTCTGGTTGCTCTTCTCCTGGTGGACGGCAACCTTCTCAATATATTGTGCGACCGCCAGTACATCATTTAAGCGTTGGAGCACCATTTGAGGATCATTGCGTTCCCAGTTACGCTTCAAATCATCAGCAATCTCGTCCAGCTTACGCGCAGCCACACTGGTAGCTTCTGTATAATACTGCACCGATTGCAGGGCGGTTTGCGACGACTCCACAATCCATTTTTGCTCGGTTGCCGTTACCTGTTCGCGCGAGGCCAGGGTGTTCAACATCTCACTACTGCTCGTCAACGAACTCACGGAAGAAAGGATCGGCCGCGTAATAGTTCCACCCACCAGCATACCCACCAATCCAGCAAGCAGCATAACAACGGCCGCGATCACATACAGATAGAGGTTCTGCTGGTCGGCGGCTGAAGTAATAGTGCTCATCGGGCGCAGCACAATATAGGTCCAGGGCACGACATGGGTTTTGACCTGGTAAGCCTCATACTCTTCACTCTTAGTCGCAGGCGTAAAGCTAAATGATGCATCAGAATTCGGGTTCTGCTGTAAACTCACTAACTGTGGATCAGGCATCGTCTGTACAGCATTCATCGTATTGCCATAGAGATTCTCATCCTTGACACGCTGCTGTATATCACCCTGGAGGGGTGCGACCGCCTTAAATAGTGGAGCGGGCAAGGTCGTCAGGGTCTTATCAGGATTGGTATAGGCGATACGCACCCCGTTACCATCCAGGATCATGGCGTAGCTACGCGGGGCCGCGCTGTTTTCATTGTTGACCGCAGTCCAGATATCATTCAACAAGAAGGTTGCCCGGCCAAAGCCCACCAATCTACTATTAGATAAAATAAGGGTGTACATATCTACATAAGCCATCTGGGTACGCGTATCCAGGTGTACATCTGAAATCAACGAATTATTGTGATTCTGTAATCTACTCAAAATAGACACTGGAACTTTATCCTGACCACGATCCAACGTACCAGGATAAGAGAGCAACAGGTTGCCGCTAGCATCAAACAATGTCCAGTTGCCATAGTGGGGGTCCAGGTGATTGCCTACCGACAGTTCCTGGCGCGCCTGGTCGCGGTAAGCCTCATCACCAGATATATAATTCTGGATAGCTTGATATTGGCAGATGTACTGTAGATCCTGTAAACGCGCAATCATCAACGTGTCAATGGCCTGAGCATGGGATGTTGCGTCAGTCCCCATCTGATCATTTGCCTGGGCAATCAATGTCGGGCGCAGGAAGAACTCACTGGCCACAACCGTAATTATCAAAGGGATAACCACGGCAAGAACGAGCAAGCCCGACACCCTGGCGGTCAGCGAAAATTTTCTGCGCGGGGACAATACATTCTTGGATAAGACCATACGCTATTTCCTTTTGAAATGCTATTTGATGCAACCGTAAACGCCGCTCACTCGCTCCGCTGCCACTAGCTCAGCCATTCGCATTGATCCGCAGGCAGGAACACCCTGCCAGTTAGACCGCTGCGCTCATACGATTGAACGACATCATGCTATCACAACAGAAACCTTCATCAGATGAGCGGCTAAAGCTGGTTCTTTAGAATAGGTTGATCTGTGTACAGCAAATAGTATCTATATGTGTGGGGTAATGTAAATGATGCATAGAGGTGCTTTTTAGCAGCAACAAACAGAAAAGAAATAAATACGCAACCTTCGCGTCACTACTTAATGCAACAAAGCACTCTACACACACAATTGATTACCTACAACTATGTAGAAAAAAATATGCTTACGGTATAAAAACTGGAAAACCATCATTGGTTCCGTTAGATTTTCCGCAATCTCGCCTTCCTCCGCTTAAAAGGAGGAAGACTAGATTATTAGTTTAATGACTATAGAAAATATCTTGTATACAATATACATCAGATCAGCTTACTCGTATAGTATGTAGTGGTAAAAATAGGACTATTCAGTATATATTGCCAGGATCTTGCTAAAATTGAGCGTTCTTGCTATGCTATGAAATGATATTATCTACTTTTTTATCAATATATGTCTTTATAATTTTAGGTGCGGCTCTATTCCCTGAGTTCAATATTAAAGTGTATATCCTTTTATACCGCCGGGAAGTGTAAAAGGGTTATGCACTTTGACTCGATTTTTTTTGTGGGCCAGCCACCGTGGCTGCTGTCGCTTCGCGCTTCCAGCGCTCAAAAGGGTTTATGGGGTTGCCGAATGCGTGCCTGGCACGCATTCGGCAACCCCATAAACCCTTTTGGATAGGCGCGCCAGCGCACGTCCACACAGAGGCCTTCTTTTCGATGTGTTTTAGCTCGAGAATTTCATGTGGGGCTTCCTTGACAATCCCCACATGCGGTGCTATTCTTTTTCATAAAACGGTACCGTTTAGTTTTATCAAAGGGAGGAAGAGGATGGAAATAGCATCGGAGAAGGAAGGGGAGCGGGCACGGGTCAAGCGTGAGCAGGTGCTTACTGGAGCGCAGCGCGCCTTTTTGCGCGAGGGTTTCGCGGCGGTGAGCACGGATACCCTCGCCCGCGAGGCAGGTGTCTCTAAACGGACGCTCTACACCTATTATCCCAGCAAGGAGGAGCTTTTTGTCGATGCCCTGCGTGGACTCACCATTGAGCAGCCAAAGACACGCGTGCTCGACTTCATACGGGGAATAGCCCCGAGCACTGTTCAAGAACTGCATGAGGCGCTCGTCGCGCTGGCGGAAAGGATTATCGCGGCCACGATGAGCCCGGAATATCTGGCGTTGATGCGTACGATTATCGCCGATTCGCACCGCTTCCCCAGCTTACCGAGGTTCTTCGCTCTACAATTCCCGAATTGGCCCTCCAGGAGATTGGGGACATGCTCCAGCGCGCACAGGAGAACGGAGTCGCTCTCCATGGCGATAGAGAAGCTATGACACGCATGTATTTAGGTCCGCTTTTCAGCTACACACTGCTCGATGGTCTGTTACGGCCAGTGAGTCAGCCACAGCCGCCCGATACAAAGAAGATTCAGCAGATAGTTGACCTCTATATGAAGGCGATTTCAGCGGATGAGAACGCCAGAAAGGCAGAAAGCAATGACAGCAAATAAGACAGACGTGCTCGTGATCGGCGCAGGACCCACGGGCTTGACGATGGCGAATCTGTTGACTCGTAGCGGGGTGAAGGTCAGGATTCTGGACAAAAAGGCCGGACCCACCCAGGAGACTCGTGCGATCGTGGTACACGCAAAAATTCTGGAACTGCTGGACAGGCTTGACCTGACAGACAAGGCTTTTGCAGAGGGCGAGCAGTTGCGGTCCGCTCAATTTTTCACTCAAGGCAGACGAACAGGCAAGCTTACTTTTCTCAATGGCAACGGAGCCAGGCGCACGCCTTATCCCTTCGGCCTGATTTATGGGCAGGACCAGACCGAACATCTCCTGCTCCAGAGCCTTGCCGAAACCGGAGTCCTGGTCGAGTGGAATACTGAATTGCTGATGCTAGACCAAAATCCAGATGGCGCATGGGCGCGGGTTCGCGTAGCCGATGGAAGCGAGGAGACAATTGAGGCGCTGTGGATCGTGGGCGCGGACGGGGCGCACAGTCCCGTGAGACATGCCCTGTCGTTAGGCTTCGAGGGCCAGACCTACTTGCAGACCCTGTTCGTGGCGGACCTGGACATGGAGTGGGAGGCGGGACCCCGGCAGGGCGGCATGGATATGGTGCGTCAGGGGTTCTTCTTGTTTATTCCGATGCACGGCGAGGGGCACTTCCGCCTGTTCGGGTCACTCCCTCCAGAGATGGCTAACCGGGACACGATTACCCTCGACGATGTACGGCACCTCGTTGATACTCAAAGTGGTCTGCGCGTCAATATTCTGAAGGCGCGCTGGATTTCGATCTATCGCACGCATCAACGCCTCGCCGAGCGCTTCCGCGTCGGGCGTGTCTTCCTTGTGGGGGACGCCGCTCACATTCATAGTCCCGCTGGTGGACAGGGCATGAACACAGGGATCGGAGATGCCTTCAACCTCGCATGGAAGCTGGCGCTCGTCGTTAAAGGAGAAGCCCATGACAGGCTACTCGATTCCTACGAAGCCGAGCGCATCCCGTTTGCCCGTTCCATCCTGCGAGGTTCGGACTGGGGTTTTCAAATCCTTGACGCGACCAGATCAGACTTGCGATGGTTCAAGCTTTTTGTACTCCCCCGGCTCTTCCGCCTCATATCACCGCTGCCAATTTTCCAGAGACGCGTCTTCTGGCTCTTTTCTCAACTCTGGACCAGCTACCGCAACAGTCCGGCAGTCGCGGAAGCTGAATCAGGCAAGCGGGAACCAATGGCTGGCGACCGCGCTCCCTATGGTTTTTTCGAGGGCGGGGCGGACGCCGGGAAGAGCATCTTTACAAAGCTAAGAGACCAGGATCATCACCTGTTCCTCTTCGAGGGGAAGCGATCAGCACAATCACAGACAGATTTCCCCGGTCTGGAAGAGCAAGTACAGACCCTGCTCAATGAATATCATGTACCCATCCATCTGCACGCGCTCTCAGCGGAGAATCACAGCCTTCATAACCTGTACCGTGCGGATACTTGCACCCTATTCTTAGTGCGACCCGATGGCCACATTGCCTATCGCGGCAAAGCCGAGAACCTGGCCAGTCTGCGCTCCTATCTCGACGGGCTGTTCAGCAAAAGCACCAACTCGATACGAGATTCCGCGACACCGCAGGTAGCCTCGGGCAGCTAATAGGCGTCACGTATGGGAATGGCAAGCGAGAGGAGAAGCGTAAAACGAGAGAACTTGCCAGGGCATAAAGAAGGCTCCCAGTCTTATGTGATTGGGAGCCTTCTGGTTGATTATTTAGCCATATAGCGATAGAGGACGTAGTTGTCTATCACGTAACGCTTATATTTGCCAGGTGGCTGCCTGGCCATTCTTTGTTCAAGCCAGGGCAAGCAATCATACTGGGGCGTGGTGAGATTGGGGTCCTTAGGACACAGCCAGGAGGCGTTTTTATCGTTATGTACGATGGTGTAGTATGGCGGATAACGGTTATGATCAGGATTGAGGTGGTGATTGATAACACCACAAATCAGTTTTTCGTGACTTTCAAAAATGAAGCTATAACAGCTCCAGTAATCAGTATAGAAATGGGTGATCCCCATACCTTCCAGCTGCGCAATCAGGTCGCTACGCTGCTGATCGGCGGCCTGCACCCTGGGAACCTCGCTAAAGGCGATAACGGTGCCAGTAATTAAAATGGCGGCGACCGCAGCTAGAATGAAGCGGCTGCTATAGACACGGATACGGCGCCAGAGCTCCTGAGGATGCAACTGGCTGGCGGCGCTCCACAAAGGATCAAGCAAGGCAGGCAAGATAATCAACAAACCGATAAGATAGCGAGCGTGATATCCCGGCTGATTGAAGGGCCAGTACTGCGCATAAAAACTACCACCACGCCGATCGCGGCACCAACCATCAAAAGTTGCGCGATACGGCTCACCAGCACGTTATGACGCTCTTCATCGCTAAGGGTTTGCTTATTGCGAATGAAGCGCTGCAAAATGAGGAGGGTAAAAATAAGGGCCGTAAGAATGAGGAGAAGGTAGCCACCCCCCCAGGCGGTCTGGATGATCCCACACTGCAAAGTACGAGGAGTATTGTCGCCCAGGAAAGGATACTCGATCACCGGACAAAAAGGGAAGCCGGTCGCGGTTGGAATCGTTACCTGCACAGTCTCGACGATATTATGCCAGAGACTGATGGTGACGGTCGGATCAATACTTCCCGTACCATGCACCAGGTTAAAGAGAGTCACAAAAGGATTCCGGCCTTTGTGCATGCCATACCAGATTGAGGGAAAGAGGCCAACCAGGACGCCAATACCGCCGAGCAGCCAACCTCCCCAGATCAGCAATTCACGCCAGCAAAAGACGAGTAAGAGGAGCCCTGCCATCGCGAGAAATGGCAGTACAATCATATCGCTCCACATACCCAGGCCAGCCACCAGACCAAAGGCTCCATATAGAGGAAGGCGAGCCAGCCGCGTACGAAACGAGGCATGGCGACGATAGGAACGCGCCAGCCATGCAGCAATCAAGAAGGACAACGAGCCAAACAACAGGGTCTGTGAAGAGCCACCCGTCGCAATAGTCTGGCGCGTCAAATATGGGATTGAGCCCACACTCAGCAGGGCCAGAGTCACCAGAGCCAGTTTTTTTGAAAAGAGCAAACGGGTCAACCAGTACATACAGACAAAGAACAGGCCGACCATCAGAACCACGCCTAAGCGCAACGCGGTCAAGGAGGGTCCACCAAAAATATGAAAGAACATGGCGCCCAGGTAAGCCTCGATCACCCCCATATAATCCTGACCATAAAAGGTCGTGGGGTGCTCGCCATGATAGGCAATATTATAGGCCATAGTTGCCATAATGCCTTCGTCACTATTTGTTGGCGGCCAATGCAAAGCTAATAAAATAACGCGCAAACCGACCGCAAACGTAATGATTGCTGTGGCAGCCACGCCATAAGTATTCTTTTTTAGATACTTCAAAATACGTACACCCGGCACAGGTGCCTCCTCAATTGAAATAGTATAAGAAGGGCATACATTGCTTCTTTTATTATGTAAAAAGACAACTAGTCATACTGCAATTAGTTATCATTTTACAGATGAGTAAAATAGGCGTCAAGAATTAGGTCTAGTTAGTAGTGAAATGTGCTATAGCACAAGAAGGGATTCCCTTCCTAATCTACTATACCAGATTAAAATATGCCTATGTTATTTAGCTGGACCTTAGGGGATTAAAATAGGGGTTTGTCCGTATGGACGTTATTTATCTTTTGGGAGTATGCTGTGATGGGTTCAATAAATATTTTTGAGGGTCATGCCTCTTTGCACATCGCCTACGGTGGCGACGTGCAAAGAGGAGCAGAGCTAAATTTCATGTGTGGAGTGTGCCTGGTGGACAGCCGCGGCCGTCCACCAGGCACACTCCACACTCCCAACCCGGCGCCGCAGGCACTAAAGAGGAAAAGTAAAAAGCCCTGCCTGGCAAGAAATATGTATTGTCAGAAATATAGATTCCGAATACAATGTCGAGAGAAGAAATTCAGCTCAGAAGATAGCGGAGAAATATGCGCATCAGACCTTTTTTCTGGCTCATCCTGGGGATGGCTTGTGTGAGTGTGGTGGTGCTGGCTTTTCTCTATCAACCATATGCTCCGGCGTTTCTGCAGGTTCAGATGGAGCAGAAGCAGTTTGTGGCAACGGGGACTTCCAGGCTGGAGTTGCATCTAACCGATCCGGATGGGCTACCAATCGATCAGGCCCAGATTATCCCTAGCGCACACATGACGAATATGGATATGGCGGCGCTACATAATCATGTGGTGCCACATGGACATGGTGTCTATGAGGTCAATATGGACCTCTACATGGCTGGTCCATGGTCAATTACCATTCAGACCCAGGCGCAGGGCTTTACACCACAGCAGCGAACCATAAAGGTTACAGTACTGTGAATAAGGTTGTCCGTGTTCTAACTGCCTGGCTTAAAAGTTGGCACCTCTCGCTATTCGAGAAGGTCATTCTTGTCAACAGCATAATGTTGATCGGGGAGGCGCTGGCTGCGCTCTGGGTTACCAGCCATCAACTTGAGGTTCATCACTACCTGATCGACACCATCTTTATCGTGATGGCCGCCCTCTTTACGCTATTTGCCAATATTATTCTTTTGCGCGCCAGTTTCCGACCCCTCTTTGAGTTGCTCAAGACGATCAGGGCAGTAGGCTCCGGGCAGATGCAGGAACGAGCCAGGGTCTCGGCCGCCTCCTGGGAGATTGGTGAGCTGGCCCAGGCTTTCAATAGCATGCTTGATCGCCTGGAGTTGGCCCGGCGCGAACGAACACGCGTGATTCTACAAGCACAGGAGAATGAGCGGCGGCGCATTGGTATGGAGCTGCACGATGAAACGGGCCAGAATCTAACCGCCTTGCTGATCCATACGGAGGTCCTGCACCAGCATTTTCAGGTCCTTGCGGCTGCTGGCCTTACCGAGCAAGCGAAAAAACAACTGGATAGCGAGCTGCTGCAGCTCACCCATCTGACACAGCTATCACTGGAAAATGTGCGGGTGCTGGCCCAACAGTTGCGGCCAAGCGTGCTGGACGATCTGGGCCTGCTGGCCGCGTTTCGCTGGCTGGGAGAAGATAGTAGCCAGCGCCTGCGCCTGCAGGTTGAACTGGATCTGCAGCAGATCGAACCCATGGTCAAGGAGCTTCCCGCCAGCTATGAAACCGCCCTCTTTCGCATTGCCCAGGAAAGCTTAACCAACGTAGCCCGCCACGCCCACGCCCAGAATGTGTTGATCTCCCTATTTCCTAAACATACTGCTATCTATCTAACCATCCAGGATGATGGCAATGGCTACCGGCCAGAGGACCGGAAGGCGGGTACAGGCATTTTAGGGATGCGCGAGCGAGCGACCTCGTTAGGTGGTACGCTGACCATTATCAGCAATGGCCAACAAGGAACGACGGTCCAGGCGGTTCTGCCTGCACCGACAGCCAGAAACCAATTAGCTATCATCGAACAGAATAAAGGATAATAAGATTATGTCTGGGGAGAAGACAACGCAGGAGAAGATTCGCATCCTCCTGGCCGATGATCATGATCTGTTGCGGCAGGGTCTCAAGCTACTCTTCGAGGCTCAACCTGACATGCAGGTCGTCGGAGAGGCGCGCAACGGGCGCGAGGCCATTGAGCAGACAAGTGAGCATGCACCCGACGTGGTGATCATGGATATCAGCATGGCCGAGATGGATGGACTGGAGGCCTGCCAGCGTATCCGCAAGCTCCATCCGGGCGTCCAGGTGCTGATCCTGACGATGCACGAGAGTGAAGAATACTTCCTGCAGGCCCTGCGCATCGGCGCCGCAGGCTACCTGGTTAAGAAGGCGGCCCCGACAGAACTGAGTACAGCCGTTCGTACACTAGCACAAGGAGGAGCCTATCTTTATCCCGGCCTGGCCAAAACCTTGATTCGAGCATACATCTCGACCCACAATCAGTCCTATGCATACATCAACAGCCAGAAGAGCGGTAAAGAGAAAAATTCCTCCCTGGGCCATGCCCTCGATGTACTGACACCGCGTGAAGTTGAGGTGCTCAAATACGTCGCGGAAGGCAAGACCAATCAGGAGATCGCCGATATGCTGGTGATCAGCATCAAGACGGTCCAGGCCCACCGCGCCAACGTGATGGATAAACTAGGGCTCCACGATATTACACACCTGGTGCGCTTCGCCATCCATCACGGCCTGATTGCAGCCGAACCATATTTATAGTTCGATTGATTTCAAGGATGATGTAATGCAGCACAAACATAGTAACGACCATCAGCGGACCGCCTACCATTTTCAATCACCCTCCAACTGGATGAATGATCCAAATGGGCTGGTACAATGGAAAGGCAACTATCACCTCTTCTACCAATATAATCCATCTGGCCCCCTCTCGGACAAGATCCATTGGGGACATGCCATGAGCCCGGACCTGCTCCACTGGACCCATCTGCCTATCGCCCTATCCCCTACGGAGGGTGGGCCCGATGAGGATGGTTGCTGGTCTGGCTGCCTGGTCAATAACAATGGCACACCCACACTGGTTTATAGCGGCAATGCGCATGGTCGTCAGCTGCCATGCATCGCCACCGGTTCTGATGACCTGCTCACCTGGCAAAAACATCCCGGCAATCCCGTCGTGGCGGACTGGCCGGCGGGCCTGGATATCGTTGAGTTTCGCGACCACTGTGTCTGGCAGGAAAGCGAGCTGTGGTACCAGGTCATTGGCTCAGGCTTCAAAGGTGTTGGCGGCGCCGCCCTGCTCTACCGCTCAGTGGACCTGCTTACCTGGGAATATCTACAGCCTTTGTGCGTCGGCAACAAGGACGAGACAGGCACCATGTGGGAATGTCCTGACTTATTCCCACTCGGGATAAACATGTCCTGACCATCTCATCGATCCCCTCTGGCCTGGTCTACTATTTTATCGGGACTTATAAGAACTTTACCTTCACACCCGAGAGCCAGGGCATCCTGGATGGGGGCAAACACTTCTATGCTCCACAGTCGATGCGCGATGAGCAGGGGAGACGCGTGATGTTCGGTTGGCTGCGCGAGGGACGCCCTGATGAGGCATTACAGGCCGCCGGCTGGGCCGGGGCCATGTCGCTGCCACGCATCCTCTCACTACAACCAGACGACACACTCAAGATCGAGCCGGCCGCAGAGCTCACCCAATTGCGCCGGCGCCACCTCACCGTCGCCCCACAAGCGGTCACAGGCCAACGCACGGTAATTAACCAGCTGTCCACCAATGCCCTGGAAATAATACTGGAGATCGAAAGCAACGCGGCAACCAGCTGCGGCCTGGAGATTCAGGATAGCGCCTATCCACAGGAAGGTATCCGTATCAACCTGCAAGCGACAGAGCTGAGCATCGAGCAAAGAGGGGAAGAGTGCGCAACAGCCTGAGCGCTGCCCGCTTGCCCCTGGCCGCCACGCCCTGCACATCTTCCTCGACGGCTCGGTCCTGGAAATATTCATCGATGGCCGGTCCTGCCTGACCGAACGCTTCTACCATTCGGCGCCGCAGCAACTCAACCTGAGCATCTTTGCCACCGACGGAGAAACCACCCTCCATCGCCTGGACGCCTGGGAACTGGCCTCGGTCTGGAATTGAACAATGCAGGCTCTCCGTCCTTCCCCAAAGACGGAGAGCCTGCATTGTTTTTATGATTGCTTTTTGTTCATTGCTTCATACTTAATTGTAACCATTCTTCGCGCAGGATCGCATAGAGGTATTCGTCGCCCCATTTCCCTTTAAACCAGATGTTCTGGATAAAATGGCCTTCACGGCGCAGGCCCAGGCGCTCCAGCAGGGCGACAGAGGCGCTGTTCTCGCAATCGGTAATTGCGATGACACGGTGCAGGTTGAATGTCTGAAAGGCATAATTCAGCCAACCGGTGAGCGCCTCAGTGGCATAGCCCTGCCCCTGATAGGCACGCGCCAGGCTATAGCCAAGCTCAGCCTGCCACGGCTCCTGGGCATCCAGCTTAAAATAGCAATCGCCCAGCAACGCCCTGCTCTCTTTATGCTCGATCGCGATCTGCATCCCTATCCCGGGTACACCCGGCAGAAGATCCTGCTGCTCACGCAAAAATGCCCGCGCCTTAGCCTCGCTGATGCCCTCCCAACTCTGATACCTGGCCACTTCAGGATCATTGCGATAAGCCATAAAGTCCACCAGGTCAGTATCTTTGAAGCGCCGCAAGCGCAACCTACTCGTCTCAAGTATCGTAAAATCATCCATATTGTTTCGTAACTACTCAGTAGCCCATGCAATGGGGAAAGGAGAACCAGCAAAAACCGCAGCAATGGCAGCAAGCATTGAGCGCCCCTGCTTGCGCATGGTTGAAAGATAGCTGCGAATGATGCAAAAAGCCGTAGCTCCATCGTCACTGCGGAAGGTTCCGGAAATCTTTTGCTGCACTTTCACCATGCGTAAATCTCGTTCGGCGAGATTGTTGGTAAAAGGCACAGACAGGTCCTCCAGAAAACCCAACACTTGATCAGCTCGCTTTAAGAGCGCATCGAGCAGATTCTTGGAGGCTTCCTGTTTTTTGCGTCCTTGTCGTTTGGGCTGCAGACTTCCTGGGGAGGGCTTGAGCGGCATGCGTGGCAAAGCCAGCGGCCAGAATGGCAAAATACTGGGCAAGCCACTGCTCCCGTTCGGGGGTGGGGACGGCGCTCGCTCCTTGGAGGCGCCAGCGATCAGCGGCTTGCTTCATCGCCAGCAACAGATCGAACATGGCTTGTCCCCAAGGCTGCTTCTCCTGTTCGGCGACATACAGGCAGTCGCGTAGCAGGTGGGCTCCGCAGAGGCTATGGGTACAGAGGTAGCGATCATAGCTGGACCAGCGATCATGCATGGAGCGGCCCTGATAGTGTGGCCAGATCCCAATCTGCTCCAGAGCCTGATGCCCTCGTTTGCGATGCCAGGAGTACAGGGTGAGCCAGGGAGTCGCATTGAGATGCATCCAATGCAAGATGCCTTTGACACGCATCCCCGTTTCGTCAGCATGTTGCAAGGGGCTGGCCAGCAGTAAGGTTTTGATCCGCTCGATGCTCGACTCAAGGGTCTTGGCTGCCTGAGCAATCCAACGGACCAGCGTGCCTTCGGACAACTGACACCCGCACAGATCAGCAAGAGCTTCACAGGTGCGTTGCAGTGGCACCAGTTGAAAGTGGGAAAGATAGACCGCCAAGGCTTGGACCTGCGGGCCATACTGGACAGCAGCATCGACGCCTGCCGGAAAAGACGCCTGCGTCACATGCTGGCAATAGGGCAGCAGATTGCTTGTCGGCAATGCTCCTCGACCAGCAAACGCCACGTGGGCAGATCGTGGACTTGACGGCGTTCGTTGGTGATAGCTGCCTCCTGCTCAAGAGGGTACTGACATGCTTCACAGTGCGTTGGACGATGAAGCACGACGCTATCAGGAGTCAATGCTTGCATCAGGGTATGACCGTGGTGACCGGCTTGTCCACCGGAAGTCTTGCCGCTTTTGCGCCGCTGTTTGCCAGGTTTGCGACCCAATCCATCACTGGAAGGAGGTTTACTACTATTATGACTATCTTTTCCCAATCGCCGTTCAAGCTCTTCAATGCGCAACAAGGCACCTATGAGCAATCCTTCGAGCTCTTCGATCCTGCGATCTTTCTGCTCTGCTTGCTCTTTGAATGCCTCTGCTTGCTCTTTGAGCTCTCGGTAGGCTTTCTGAAGATTTCTCACTTCTTCTTCTGTCATGCTCTTAGTTTATCAGCTTTGTCCAGCTTTTCTCAAGGTACTGAGTAGTTACATTGTTTCAATCTTTTCTTGCTTTTTAAATATTATAATATTAATTTTTAACATTATAACCGAAATTTCGGCGAGAAAAAGCGTATATGAAGAGTGCACATGCATACCCGCGAAGAGAGCACATGCATACAAGAAGCGGTTTTAGCTAGCTGCTTGCCTGGACCAGGCGATGCGGGTCAATTCATAGACGCATTGGGGGGCATCCCATTTGACGACGGAACGTGTATAGCGCATCCCTAATTTTTCCAGCACATGCCGTGAGGCTTGATTGGCCTCTTGCGTCACCCCAAGCAAGTGATCCACCGTAAAGAGCTCAAAAAGATGATCCACCATCGCCCGCGCGGCCTCGGTCGCGAAGCCGTGTCCCCAGGAGGACGGAAAATACTTATAGGATAGCTCAAGCTCGCCCTCAAATAGTCCTGGCCCACAGATCCCGATCGGCTGCTCATTCCCACGTACGCACACCGCCCACATCCCCAATCCATGTTCCTGCCAGGAACGCACCACATCCAGGCCACACTGCGCGGCGCTTTCAGGTGTACGCTTGCCGCCCAGATAACGCTGTGTTCGCTCATCCAGCCATAATCTTCCCAGGTACGCCGCCTCATCCATCCTGGGGCGACGCAATAGCAAGCGCGCAGTCTCCATAGACTCACGAATCTGAGTTGCATCAGGAAAATCTAACATAGCTGTGGCATCCTTTCCATGCAAACAACTAATTCCAAAAACATCATTATCCTTATACTATAACGTGCAGCATACTCTATATAAACATAGGCTATGTGGCCTTTTTAATTTTCCTCTTTGGCGCCTGCGGCGCCGGGTTGGGGGTGTGGAGTGTATGTGGTGGGCGGCTGCGGCCGCCCACCACATACACTCCACACATGAAAGAATATCGCCTGCTAGTAATCTCTGGCCGCCCACCACATACACTCCACACATGAAAGAATATCGCCTGCTAGTAATCTCTGGCCGCCCATCACATACACTCCACACATGAAAGAATATCGCCTGCTAGTAATCTCTGGCCGCCCACCAAGCACTCCACACCTGGAAGAATGGACTTCTTCTCGCTTGCTCGTGATCTCTGGACGAACATCAAAAAGCCCTGATGTGGCCATCAGATAGATGCAGTGCTAAAGATTACAATCGCTCCGTTGGTTACCGCTATAAATAATGGAGCGACCCATCTCGATGAGATAGGCCGCTCCATCGGCTTGTATAGTCAGGTTACAGCTAGCAATCAGGAACGGGGAGAGGCACAGTCATAGAGCTGGTTGCCTGCCTGCTGGCTGCTAGTAGAGCCGCTTGTTTGCCATGAACTGGCTGGTACGACGCTACAGTGGCCGGTAACCCAGGTGGCGGCTTGATTCTGGCGTCCAAATCCACCAAACCCGCCAGCATCCTCCAGGAATTGGCGGAACTGCTCTGGCACCTGATCAATATTAAACTGACCACCACCGCGCCCGGTTCCAGTTGACATCCAGAAGTAACGGACCGTTCCGTTCTGGATTAAATTCTGTAGGTCGCTGGTGGTCAGGATGGGATCACCGCCGCTGAAACCGCCCAGGGCCATCACCGGCTTATTGGTGGACAGAATAATTGAATCGGCAGTATTGGAGCTCGGGGTAGCAACCAGGAACTTTGAGCTGCCTTGATGAGCTTCCAGGTATGAGATCAGGGCAGGATCAGCGTTACCACCCTCACCGAAGCCAAAGCCACCGCCCCGCTGCGCATTGCCCAGGTTATCGCGGGCAGCCGCATTATTACCACCTGTGCCAGTTCCGGCGCCACCCGCTCCCGGGAAGGCCAGATCAGCCTGGGCATTGGGTCCAGCGGTCGGAGCCGACGACTCGGTATTACGCAATACCGAATAGCCAGACCAGATGGTTGGCGCGATCAATAAAGCTAGCAGGCCAACGGCAACCGCGCTGCCAGCCAGGCGTGGTAGCGACAGTCCCAGGTTCAAGCGTGGATACAGGCGTACCAGGACCAGGACAATCAGTCCCAGAATGGTCAGGACACCAATGATGGGGCTTAACCAGATGGCCCATGAGGGATAGCTGGCCAGCATATACAATTGTGCGACCGCGGTTAAGGCCAGGGCAATCGGCAAGAGCCAGCCGCTCCAGCTACGTCCGCGATAAGCCTGCCACATTACCACCGCGCCAATACCAACCATAGCGCTCAGGCCAGGCGACAGCTCAGTCATATAATATTGATGGAACGAGCCATCAACCGAGAAGAAGATCGCCATCGTCAACAGCCAGATCCCCCAGAGGATCAAGGCCAACTGCTGATGATCAACCTGGAAGCGGAAACGGCGCTGCACCGCCAGGGCGATAATCGCCACCAGCGCAAAAGGCAGCAACCAACCAATCTGTCCACCCAGGGTCACCCCAAAGAGGCGGAAAGGACCCGCAGCACCGGTCTGAAAACCGCCTGCGCCTCCCTGGAACTGACCAGCTGCGCCATTGCCATTGCCGCCAGCACCACCAGTACCGCCATTGCCAAACCGGCCGGTACCGCCATTGCCAAACCGGCCAGTGCCGCCATTGCCAAACCGGCCGGTGCCGCCATTATTACCACCACCGGGAAATGGGGTCTGCTGAGAAGTGGTGCTATTCTGACTGGTGCCAGTGCGCGGAGTGGTCTGACCGGGGAAACCATTGCGATTGCGGCCACCACCAAAGCCATTATTGCCACCAATGTGCAAGCGGTTCAGGCCATTATAACCAAAGGCCAGGCTCAACTCCGAATTATCCTGTGTCGAGCCGACATAGGGACGCTGCGCAGCCGGCGTTAAATCAACCGCCAGGGCCCAGGAGAGCGAGAGTAACAGCATCACCAACAGGGCCAGAGCCAGGTGCCAGATACGCGTCCAGATCGTGCGTGGCGCGCACAGCAGGTAGGTCAGTCCCAGCGCAGGCACGACCAGGTAAGCCTCGGCCATCTTCACATTGAAACCAATACCCACGAAGACCGCGCTCAGGAGCAGCCAGCGTAGCTTGCCACTTTCCGCGGCACGGATAACAGCCCAGGCCGAGAGCAGCAGGACCAGGGCCAGCGTTCCATCGATCGTATTATTGCGGTTGGTTACTACGCTGATCGGCGTCACGGCCAGCGCCAGCCCTGCCACCAGGCCAGCAACCGGCCCAAAATGGCGCTTCACCAATGCATAGAGCAACCAGACCGCCAGCACGCCACACAATGCCTGTGGCAAGAAAATGCTGAACGGCGTAAAACCAAAGATCTTTGTACTGAGCGTCTGCAACCAGAAACCAAGCGGGGGTTTATCAATGGTCACAAAGCCACCCGGATCAAATGAAACAAAGAAGAAATTATGCCAGCTATCCGCCATACTGCGCACACCAGCGGCATAATAAGCATTGCCGTAGCCATTCTGGCCAAGCTGGAAAAAGTCCATAAAGACAGAGAGCAATAAAACCGCACCCAGCGCGATACGGTTCCACAAACGCGGCATCTCTGTCCTACCCACTTTCGGAGGTGTGGTATCTATGGGCGATAATGTCGAGGCATCAGCGATATCTGCCATGGCCTATCTATCTCCTTAATTGGGAGTTCTCTTCGCATTTTATACTCTTCAGGAAAAGAGTTATCAAATTTTATGCAGCATGCATCTAAGCAGGTGCGAATTCCTTTATGAACATAAGTATAGAGGAGAATTCTCAACAAAGGGACAGGCAAATGTAAATAAACTTTAAAATAATTGGAATTCCAATTAAAACGAATATAGGTATTTTCTGACGACCGCCCACGAATATAGGAAATTGTGATATATCCGCGAGGCGGGCCGCCAGCAGGCTTAGAGCTGCATGCGCGCTACTTCGTGCCAGCTCTGACCACCATCTTTAGTCTGTAAAAGCACGCTGACATCGCCCTTTCGCAAACCGCCTCCAGGCTCAGGCAAAGGTGGATGATTGATATTCATAGCAATTACCCAGCCAACATCAGCCGTCACAAAATCAAGAGAGCTATAGCGATTGAAGTGGCTTGGGAAAGCATGCTTAAGCCAGTTCCGACCACCATCAGCGGTCGTATAAAACAAGCGATCGCTGGTATTAGCCTCCTGGGTCCAGGCATGCTGCAGATCCACAAAATTATTAGTCATGAGTTGAAATTTCGTGCTCACACCGCTCGGTTGCCAGCTCTTTCCACCATCGTGGGTGATATAAGGCCGAGCGGTTGGCGCAAAGGCGGGTCCGGGGCCAGTGGTCGAGGCTAGTAGCAGACCGGTCTGAGCGGTAAAGAAAAGCGGTTGACTTAGAGAGGTTGCGGCACTTTGATTGGGAAGGGTGAACAGGTGCCAGCTATTACCAGCGTCATGGGTAGTATACAACCAGCCCTGACTGCTCGTGCCATGATAGGTGGTGCCAGTCAGCCAGCCTGTCTGCGGTGAAGTAAATTGTAAGCGGGCATTGGCGGCCAGCGGCGCCACCCCGTAGGCATCATCGCTGGTCGTGGGCAACTGCGAGGTTGACGGACCACTGACAACACGCTGCCAGCTCAGACCACCATCAGAGGTGCGATAGAGCGCGATCCGACCACCGATATAAGAGCTACCAGGATCGAGACCCGGAAAATGGTCGGTCGCCAGAAACCAGCCGTGATCTGCATCTACAAAAACCGGGGGCGTCTCCAGATAACGCGCATCGACGACCGAGCTCTGCCAGATCAAGCCACCATTGCTGGTATGATAAATACGCGAACTGGAGACTCGCGTCTTCTGATCATACAGAGGCGCCAGCACGGTCGCGACAGTCGCTGAATGGAAGTCAGTAACACAAGGGACCACAAAAGCTTTGCCCGCCGCCTGAGTTGACAGACAGTTTAACATTACCCGCCAGTGGGCTCCGCCATCGCTGGTACGTAAAATACTATAACTACCCGATCCAGGCACACTCTGGCTTACCGCCCAACCACTCGTGGTCGTGAACATGTGCACGGAACCAAGCACACCTTTCAAGGGTGGGGCTGGTTGCACGCTCTCTTGCGGGCCCGTGCTCGTTTTATCCCCGTTCGCACCACAACTTGTAAAGAGGAAGAGTATCACACAGAAAATCGACAACAAACAATAAGAGACGGGCCGATAGTAATGGGTATCCCGGCGCAACATCCGTAAGAAGTGCAACATTATCTTGTTCCTTTATTTTTATTTGGAGAGCCTTATCTATAGCCTGTACCTTAAGAAACGTTTTGCCCCTCCAGTTTGTTGCACTTCAAGTGTCTTGAAGACACGAAATAATTAATATTGTCTATGGAGTAGTTATTTTAAAGGAGAATATGGCCCTACAAAAAACAATAAGGAGGAATCATATTGACTCCTCCTTTATTGTTCCCCAGAGAGCAAGGACCCCACGAAGGAACGAAAGAGGTCCAAGGGACTCTGCGACTCGCGGATGCTCACAATAAAACATTCCCCCCGAAATGTTTCAGGTAGCATACAAATTGTTCGTGGAACGATCTTACAGCAAGACGGTTGCCCAACAGACTATGCTGTAGATGTCCCCATTCCTGTTTCATCCAGATCCGTGCCTATGCACCAAACAAGCAGATCTGTCCACAGGCGTTAGTTTCCACTGAACAGACGCGGTACCATGCCCGTAAAGTTACACACGGATTATTAGCTCCCCCAAGCCTCATCCTGGTAACGACATTTCCCCATAGATGATCATACTGGATCACGAATAAGATGTAGTTGATAATGCGTTAAGATTTTGTGGAGATCTACCTGAATCGAAGTTTAAGGGTTAAGAAAAACACATGTCATGAATATGACATGTGTTTTGTGTTTTGGGGTTATCTACTGGCTGTCTGCGGCGTCAGTAGAGGGGAGAGGCTTTGCGAGGTCTGGCATGCCCATATCCACATAGAGAGGCAAGCGCCACTCATGACGGTGAGCGGGGATGCGTAATTTAGGACTTCGTTCTCATCAATCGTGATTTTGTTGACAGTATCGATGATTAAAGAGTAAGAAGAGGATAGAGCACTTTACAAGCGGCTCAAGAATTGTGGAGCAGAGACACATGGATATAAAAGCAAGATCCCTTTCTGAGGAGAAGGTGAAGACAAAGTACCTTTTTTCTCCTTTCATCATCTATCTTATCCTCTTTTATGGTTTCTGGATTGGATGGGTGTATTTGATCTATCCGCATATGCAAGAGTTAGGCACGACAACGTTGGTATATGCGCTCGCCAATCTCGTTACGAGATTGCTGCTCTGGGTGATCCCGGTGTTTCTTTACTTGCGCTATATTGATCATGTCGATCCTATAGCGTATTTGAAACTCAATCAATATTGGAAAAGGGGCATGCTTATAGGCCTTGCGCTTTCTGTGCTGAATTTTTTAGGGATGCTGCTACGTTTTGGGCCACCACATCCCAGTATACAATACGTCACATGGAATGGTGTCCTCAACACCTCAATCCTGATCGGATTTTTTGAAGAAATTCCTTTCAGAGGCTTTATTTTACAGAAGCTCCAGGAGAAGTTTCCTTTCTGGCTCTCGAATCTTCTTTCGTCTCTGTTGTTTCTGGGCATCCATTTGCCAGGCTGGATTTTGCTACACACACTGACATGGTCGAATGTGATCTCCATTTTTGTGCTTGGAAGTATTTTCGCCATCATTTTTTACTACTCTAAATCACTCTGGAGCAGTATTATCACGCATAGTCTTAACGATTTTCTTTCCTCCGTCCTTTTTCACATCTCATAGAGAACAGTTCACATTCCCAGGCCAGCGCTCCAGATTTAGAGCATTATACAGAGGCATGAACTGTTCTCTATGAGCGCCTAGTGGTGAAAGTTCTGGCTGTCGAGGGGGGCCTGGTCACGATCAAACATGCCATAGTCACGTATGACGCCGGCAATTCTGAGGCGGTAGTCGTTGAAAATGGTATCTCGCCCAGCGGTTTGGGCGGCTCGATGCTGCTCGATTTGCCTCCAGGTCTCGATGGCTTTCTCATCGTTCCAGAATGAGAGTGAAAGGATTTTGCCAGGAGTGGTGAGGCTTTCAAAGCGCTCGATGGAGATGAAGCCGTCGATTTCATCGAGCATTGGACGCAGTTGAGCGGCGATGTCGAGATATTCTTGCTTGCGCTCTTCCTTCGGCGACACTTCAAATATTACTGCAATCATAACAACATGTCCTTTCTGATCTGTTCCCATTTATATGTTTATTGGGCAATAAAGCCAGTATACGGGCGCACTATTCATATGTCTAATAGATAGCTTTTATGCTTGTCATCAGTTATACTGATGGCTATGGAACTGAGTGAAATTGAAGCATTCATTACAATCAATCAGGTTGGTGGCTTCACCCGAGCGGCTGAGTTATTGCATCTGTCACAGCCAGCTGTCAGCCGACGTATTGAGCTGCTAGAACGCGAGTTGGAGGTTCTTTTATTTGAGCGCCTCTCATCCGGCATTCGCCTGACGGAGGCTGGCCGTGCATTTCTGCCACATGCACAGCAGGTAGTGGCCGCCATCGAGGATGGAAGAGCCGCTATACATGCGCTCGAAAAAGAAGAGAAGGGCGACATTACGCTGGCGCTGGTGGGTACGCTGGCCAGCACACGGCTAACGACACACTTGCAAGCATTCCACAAAACGTATCCCCAGATTCATCTAAGGCTGCATACCGCACGCAGTGACGAAGTAAGCACGCTTGTCCAACAAGGCCAGGCACATTTAGGCCTGAGGTACTTCGCCGATCCACGACCCGATATCCAATCGCTGCCTGTCATTAACGAGCCCCTGCTGGTCATCTGTGCCATGCAGTCGCGCTTTTTCGCGGATGAGCCAACGGAGCCCGCAGCGCTGTTTGGCATCCCATGGGTAACTTTTCCACTCAATGTTGGATCATCTGGTGAGCCATTTGCTCGCCTGCTTCAACAACAGTTGCAGCGCTATGAGCTGGATACAGCAGAGCGCATCGTCATAGACAGTTTGACCGCCCAAAAACGCTTGATCGAGGCCGATTTTGGCATCGGGCTCGTGCCTGCCAGCAGCGTTGAAGAAGAGCTCCGAATCGGGACAGTACGCGTACTTCCAGTGGCAGGCCTGACAACCAATGTACCTGTGATGGTGATCCACCGCAGTCAAGCTTATCTGAGCCGCGCTGTTCGCCTCTTGCTAGAGACGTTAACAGCACAAATCGTCGAAGAGGACCGCTAACCACATAACTTCCACGCAACTAGAGGAATAGAGGAATAGTCGTAACGAGGATAACGAGCCCAAGGGCCAGATAATCGAGACGGCCGAGAGGTTGTTCGTACAGCAGGGTCCGTGGACCATCACCTCGGTAGCCACGGGCATCAAGGGCTGTGGCAAGTTCAGAGGCACGCCGCAAGGTACCTTGTACCAGTGGGACGAAAAACATGGCCAGACTCTGGAAGCGTTCTCTGCCGGTGCCGTGGACAATATCGGCTCCACGGGCCGCCTGGGCTTTCAGCAATTGGTCAGCTTCTTCAATCAAGGTAGGGATAAAACGCAAGGCCAGCAAGAGCATGAGGGCAAAATCATCAACGGGCAATTTCAGACGGCGCAGTGGCGAGAGTAGCAGGGTCAGACCTTCGATGAGTGCAATGGGTGGGGTGGTCATCGTGAGCAACATAGATGAGATAAAGAGGACACAGAAGACAACAAAGGTCACGAGCGACAACCACACTCCTTGCTGCGTAATAACAAGTGGGCCGATAGTCATCAGGTGGTTGGCTGCAAAACCACTGGTTAGCCAGAAAAAGAAGGGGATCGCCAGGAGAGTTAGCAGCAACAGGTTGCGTATAAAGCGCAGCCAGAAATGGCGCTGACACCAGTTACGCAGCGGTGGTAGCCAGCTCAATATAAATGCAAGCAGGGAAATACCTCCCAGCCATAACAGGTCACGGCTCAACGCAGCATAAGTGGGCAGCCATGGCCCTAGCTGCCAGATCACAGGGCTATCACCAACACTGCCAAAGACCGACAGGAAGAGGCTAAAAAAAACGACTAGCGCCAGAAACCAGAGGCGCCGCCCAAAGTCTCGTAGCGATAGGCCCGACAAGGCCATCCCACCAAGCACTAGCAGCATAGTTACGATATAGGAAGCAAAATGCCATTGTCGGTGGTTGGCGATCAATAAAGTACCCACCAACCAGACGATGATGAGTAGTTTGGTGCGTGCCTGCATGCGATGTAGCACGCTGTTACCAGGATAAAAGATCCCGAGAGAAATATTTTTTAGCATAAGAACAACCTGATCTATAGCACATTATGTGTGTTCTGTGGGGCCGCCGCAAGCGGCGCCACGACGGGGGGAAGGAAGAGGTTGGGGCACAGCCCCAAACCCCCAGTCAAGGGCTCGGCGCCCCTTGCATCCCCGCTTTATGGGCGAGATATCGGAAAACGTTTGAGCCACAGCCCACCATCCCCGCCAAGGGGCTCACCGCCCCTTGCATCCCCGCTTTATGGGCGAGATATCGGAAAACGTTTGAGCCACAGCCCACCATTCCCGCCAAGGGCTCACCTCCCCTTGTATCCCCGCTTTATGGGCAAGATATCGGAAAACGTTTGAGCCACAGCCCACCATCCCCGCCAAGGGCTCACCGCCCCTTGTATCCCCGCTTTATGGGCAAGTGGTCAGAAAATGTTTGAGCCACAGCCCACCATCCCCGCCAAGGGGCTCACCGCCCCTTGTATCCCCGCTTTATGGGCGAGATATCAGAAAACGTTTGAGCCACAGCCCACCATTCCCGCCAAGGGGCTCACCGCCCCTTGTATCCCCGCTTTATGGGCGAGATATCAGAAAACGTTTGAGCCACAGCCCACCATTCCCGCCAAGGGCAAGCTCACGTGTCTAATTCATCGTCGGTATAAGTCAGTATATCATTGCAGGCGAGCACCCGGGTTTGTAGATAGTGGAGTTTGTGTGCGAACTCACTACTTTTTATGCCTGCCACTATCGATTTGAGCCGTTAAAACGTATACTGTATATGGGTGCGCTAGATATATTGAGATAGAGGAGGAGCTTTTGTTATGGTAGAGACACAATCACAACAGGTAGGGCGCATTAGCCAGCAGTTGGATGAAACTAAGGCATACCTGGAACAGGACCTGGCAGCGGCCACGGATATTACATTGAAACGGATTGAACTTGATGCGGCAACCGTAGTCACGCTGACGCTGGTTTCAGAGTTATTGCCAGAGCAGATACAGAAACAGGTGAAAGAGCTTATCACCCTGCACGAGCAGGTCTGGAATATGGATATGCCACCGGTGGCAGGGACGACTCCCCGTAAACCATTGGGTGAGCGCCTCTTTCATCGTTTCGCGTTTTTTCTGCATGGATCACCAAACCGAGGAAATACGTCCGGCATCCCCATCATCTGAGTCGAGTAGTGTGTGCGACAGATAGGCACTACGACCCTTGATGCTGGAGCCACTGTGGAAGATCTGCCAACGCTGGCAAGATCGCCTCTGGTTGAACGTGCGCAAGCAATAGAGAGTCGGCTTTGTGTTTTCCAGTACAAACAAGAATGCCGCGCAGGCCCGCCTTCTGAGCTCCTCCAACGTCATTTTCAATATCATCACCAACCATGATGGTCGCGCTGGCCTCACAACCGATGGCACGCAACGCCTGCTCAAAAAAGGCCGCCGTCGGCTTCCCAAGCACAATTGCCTCCTTGCCACTGGCAATCTCCAGTGCCCGCACAAAGGGGCCACTATCCAATTGCAGTCCATCCTGGGTTTTCCAGTAGAGATTCTTATGCAGGGCCAGCAGGGTCGCGCCCGCCATCAAACTTCGAAAGGCCTGATTCATCGCCTGGTAGGTCAAAAGCTCTTCCGCCCCACCGATCACTACCACATCAGCCTGCTGATCCTGCTTCACCAGATTGATGCCCGTGAAATCCATGGCAGTGTCGCCTTTGGTTAATAGCCAGCAACGCTTACCAGAGAAATGCTGGCGAATATACTGGGCAGCCGCCACCGGAGCCGTGATGATGCGCTGCTCAGCAACCGGGAGGCCGATCTGTTGCAAACGCCTGGCCAGGGTAGCGCGCGCCATCGTCGTGGTATTGCTTACAAAATAGGTAGCATAACCCTGTCGCTCAAGCCAGGATAGCGCCTCAACAGCGCCTGGCAGCGGCTGCATACTTACATGCAACACACCATCGATATCTAACAAAACACCGCGTATCGGCCGCATGCGTATCTCCTCTTTCATCATGTTAACGCAAAAAAATAAAAAACAGCAGCAGTGATAATCTGTACTGAGTACGTCCTGAAAGCATACACCTGTTGTGATGTTGTATAATACAAATGTTCGAATATTCGAACGATGCAATTGTCTGCTCAACGAATGCGGCCTGCGATCGTTTGCTAGTATGACTGGTGCGTTCCAGTTCGTTCGCACTGTCATGCGGCTTGCCAGCGCAGGGAAAAGCAGAGAACGAGCAGCAATCATATTCAGGTCAACCGACTCTAGCGACGAGGTTGCTCTGCCTCAGCTTCCGAGTTGCGTACTCGGAAGCTGCTTTTCTGTCTGTGCGCCTGCAAAAAAGCAAAGGCCTCATCGACGGTTAAAATGTCTGTGGGGAGCGCGATCCCCTGACGGCGTAAATCGGCCAGCAGCGCATGCAAGGGAGGTACAGCCAGATCCCAGTTTTGGAGCTGCTCGCTCTGGGCAAAGACCTGGCGCGGTGTCCCCTGCATCACCAGATGGCCCTGGTGCAGGACATAGAGCCAATTGGCCATGCTCGCCACCTCTGACATATCGTGTGAAACCAGGACAATTGTCACGCCTTGTTCTAAGCGCACTTTCTGTAAATAGGTATAGAACTCCTGGCGCCCCTCACCATCCAGACCCACGGTTGGCTCATCCAGAATTAAGATGTGTGGCGACATCGCCAGGACGCCAGCCAGGGCGACACGACGCCGCTGGCCGCCGCTCAGGTCAAATGGAGAACGGTGACCATATTTCTCATGCGGCAAGCCCACACTGTCTAATGCCCCCTTCACACGGGCACGCACCTCGTGCCGCCCCAATTTCATACGCTGGGGACCAAAACTCACATCCGCATAGACTGTGGGGGCAAAAAGCTGGGACTCAGGGAACTGGAAGAGCATGCCCACCCGTTGCCGCAATGCCCGCAGGTCCAGTTTGTGATCCCCGACATCAATACCATCCACCACCACCGAGCCCGAGGTAGGACGCAACAGGCCATTAAAGTGCTGCACCAGCGTCGTTTTCCCCGAGCCATTAAAGCCAATCAAGGCCACGCAATCCCCACGCGCAACCTGCAGACTCACATCATCCAGCGCCTTTTTCCGCACCGGGGCGGCTTCATAGACATGGGTAAGATGTTCAACTTGAATAATAGCATCATGCATTGGCAATCTCCCTGGCAATCTCTTCATTTGTTACCGCCTGAGCCGCAATAGGAAAACCGGCCTGACGCAAACGAGAGACCAGAGAAAGCGGATCGGGAATAATCAACTTCAAGACACGCAAACGTTCCAGGTCTGAAAAGATCTGCGCCGGCGTACCCTCCTCAATCACACGACCCTGTTCCATCACAACGATACGCTGGGCATAGATCGCCTCTTCCAATAGATGGGTGACCTGGATAATGGTCAGGCCCAGCTCTTGATGTAGCCGGGCAAACAATTTAGCCAGTTCCTGGCGCGAAAAAGGGTCCAGCATCGAGGTAGCTTCATCAGCAATAATGCAGTGTGGTTGGAGGGCCAGAATGCCAGCAATGGCCACACGTTGGCGCTGCCCCCGGACAATTTATGGGGAGGTAGCTGGCGCAAATGAGCGATCCCAACCGCTTCCAGGGCAGCAGAGACCCGCTCACGAATCTCGGCAGCCGCACAACCTCGAACGGTCAGACCCCAGGCCACATCATCCTCTACCACTGTCGCGATCAATTGATTGTCAGGATTCTGAAAGATCATCCCCACCCGCTCACGAATGGTACGCTGCTTGGCAGCTTCGCGCGTATCCATGCCGGCCACCAGCACACGTCCCTGATCTGGCAACAGCAACGCATTGCAATGGCGCGCCAATGTCGACTTGCCGCTGCCATTATGTCCTAGCACGGCCACATACTCACCCGCATGAACCTGCAAACTGATCTGCTGCAACGCTGGAACTGCCTGTATCGCCTGGCCTTCTGGCCCCTTTTGCTGCTGTCCGGGATAGGTATACGTCACCTGCTGGACATCGATCAAAGGAATGGTCCCTATGCCTTGTTCCATCGTCGTACCCGTGCCTTTCTTTTCAAGATAAGCGTCACTACACGGTGGCGTGCACGGTGAACCCAATGACCAACTTTGCCTTCCAGTAAGGGACGCACATTATAGCCAAGCATGCGGACAAACGAATTGTCCGCAGCATAAAGAACCAGAATTGCCGGGATACAGACGAGCAACAACAGGACATAGAAGGTCACCAGCCAGTAGGTAAAGATCCATTGCGAGAGCGACGTCACCAGAGGATAGAGGTTGTGCTGCCAGAACGCGCCCAGTCCTAGCCGTTGAGCAACCAGTGCCACAATCGGCAAAACGAGATTATAGGCACGGTGAATACCGCGAATATACGTCGCAAATGGCACACCAGTCAACCAGGCAACACCAATAGTCAGCCCAAACAGGTAGATGGAAGCAGCCAGCGCGCCCAATAACACAATCAGGAGATGTGGCAACCGATACTTCATGGCCAAACCCAGAAAACCACCGGCCAATCCATCAGTGAACAACGAGGCAGCGCCGTGCGGGCCAACGAGGATACAGAGCAAAAAGATGGCGGTAGCAATACTCAACGCACCTACGTAAAGACCTTGCCGCAATACTAAAACTGTAAAAACGATTATATTCAGCATTGTAAAGAAACCACCACCAACCGGTAAGATGATCACTAAAAATTGAAAAGCTACAGCAATATCAGCCAGTAGCGCACCTTCTGCAATCTCGATCGCACGTAAATTTCTAAACATTCCACACCTTGCTCGCGCCAACATTCTCAAAATTAGTATGACTTTATTTTATCGTCTAATTATAAAAAGAAACAACCAGTTGAATCAGGGCTTTTTCATATTCCTCTTTGGCGCCTGCGGCGCCGGGTTGGGAGTGAGGAGTGTGTGGGAGGCGGCTGCGGCCCTCTTAGGTGTAGGTTTTTCAACAGGAGTTGAAAAAGCCCTCTGCGAGCGGCAAGTCAGGCCCCTGAGGCCAGGGCTCAGCGGGCAAGAAGAAGCGTAACGGTTCCTGTAAGCGCCAAATGATACGCGCTGCCAAGCGACACCCCCGATTGAAGCAACTCAACTTGCGCCTTTGATGCTGCTTTCGGTCGGGCTTGGCCGTGCGCCGAGCAATATGCGTGGGAGGCAGGCGTTCCAGGCAAGGCGCCTGCTCCTGCACCTCACGCTGGGCTCCCATCCCTACGGTGAGCAGAGTCGCTACCGCCATGGCCAACCAGAGCCGTTCCACCCGTGAAGGGATCTCACACCGACAGCGTTGCCAGTTCCACCCCCTCGTTTCCCATCTTTGAACCCACATTCGATCCAAGGGCGCAGCCCGTACCAGCAAGCTTGGGCCTCTTCGACGGGCAGATCCGTCACCACGAACCAGGGCTCCTCATAGCCTTCATCCCAGCGCGCCAGCAAGCGACAGCGCAGCCGAGCATGCCGATCCGAAAAGCACATCACGTCCCCACTCCATTGGGTTCCCGCGCTGGGAACGAGCGTTTTGATCTCTCGGAAGTCCCCCACCCGATGACTGCTGGCTGGACGGGCCTTGCTGCCGCTGCGAATACGCAAAAAGGGATGCCACCCACACGCCACGATTTTTTGATACAGCCAGCGAGCGTAGAGCCCTCGATCTGCCATCACCAGGACTTCCCATTGCGCAGGAACGGACCCGCGCAAGCTCTCCAGTAGGTGCAGCCAGTGCGATTTGTGTTCTCCTTTCACTCCAGCTGGCACGATGTGCCAGGCGACCGGGATGGCACAACTACGCAGCACCACGGAGATGGAAAGGATCACGAAACGGTCACTCACGTTGGTAGCGTCGACAACGAGCACCAGACGGTGGCTGCTGGGATCCCAGCAGGATAGGATCCAGGTCAAGAGGGGCGCGAAGCAGGCCGAAACGTCCACCTGCTGCCGATGAGAACCCCGTTTGGCACCCGCTTCATTGCGCCATTCCCGCAGGCGTTGAAAGACGGTTGGTTGCGTTTGCCCCAACACTTCTGCCAGGCTGTCGGACACCTGGGTCAAGCCGCAGGTTCCTGCTATGACAATCCCCAGGCTGTAGCAGGCCAGCACCTTGGCTTGGGGCCAACTCAGATGAGGAAAGCGTCTTGCTACTTCTTTGATCCAATGCCATACTGTTTCTGGATACGACATGGTTTTCTCCCTTTCGATCGCCTTTGTTTTTGACGGTGGTCTTATCGTAACAGAAAACCGTGTCCTTTTTCTTGTTCCCTTTCAAAAAACCTACACCTAAGAGGGCTGCGGCCGCCTCCCACACACTCCTCACAGGAAAGATGGTCCAGCGTCTCGCTTGCTCGTGATCTCCTTTTTTTGCAGGTGGGTGGGTGCGGCCGCCTCGCCACACGCGCCTCACAGGAAAGATAGTCTAGCGTCTCGCTTGCTCGTGATCTCCTTTTTTTGCAGGTGGGTGGGTGCGGCCGCCTCGCCACACGCGCCTCACAGGAAAAATGGTCCAGCGTCTCGCTTGCTCGTGATCTCCTTTTTTTGCAGGTGGGTGGGTGCGGCCGCCTCGCCACACGCGCCTCACAGGAAAGATAGTCTAGCGTCTCGCTTGCTCGTGATCTCCTTTTTTTGCAGGTATGCGGGCGGCTGCGGCCGCCTCCCCACACACTCCTTACAGGAAAGATGGTCCAGCGTCTCGCTTGCTCGTGATCTCCCTACGCTCTCTGGGCAAACAGTAAAAGCCCTGCCGTTAGATTGAGCAATCCCTACCAGCCAGCATCCATCGCTCTATTGTAATATATGACATCCGTTCAGACACGCACTCAAGTGCAATCAACGATGTTATCATAACCGCTGCTATCGACACCAGGCATGGTACCAATGGCACGGGACTGCGCTTGCAGCCAGTCAGATATGGATCAATGAAACACAATCGCAGGCAAGCGAGAGTCGCTAAAGGTCTGCTGCTTAGGAACATAGTGATAAACACCTTCCCCCACATGCAACACATGAGTGTAAGAGGTATTGCGATAGCGACAGGCCTTCTGCAAAATCGCATGGAAGCCGACATCACTTAAATGCAACTGGCCTTCCAGGCGTTCAAACAACACACGCATGCGCCGATCAACATAAAATTCCCACATATTTTCCAGTGCCATGTAGCGATGTACTTTGAGGGACTTACTGGTAGGATTGGCCACAAAAAGGCGAATCTTCCTGACAACGGTGGAACGTTCAGTATGATTGAAGCCATCCAGAGCATGTACAAAGCGTTCAGTACATGGAATCATCAAAAGCACCTGCAACCTCCTTCAAAACAACCCGTTCTACTCCCCACACCTCTACAATACCTTTACGCAAACCAAAAACGGAAGTTGCAGGAAGCGAATATATAATTCATGACAGGCAGCATAAAATTGGGCAGGCACTTAAGACAAGGTAGCAAAAGGCCAGGTAAGAGGACACTATACGCTCTGGCTGTACGCGGCTGTAGCGGGGACAGGATTCTCAGAAGGGATGGCAACAGTTTTGAGGTTGCTCCAGTCCGCTTTCCATAAGAGAACAATACCTAGAATGATCAGCACCAGGGTGGCCCACAAGCTGGTTATGAAGCCAAGCCCGATAGTGAGTGTGAGTGAATCGCGCATACCATCATAAGCGGCATGATAAACGCTGGAAACAGCCAGGCTATGGTAACGGGTCCAGATGTAGGCAAAAACGACGCCGTGCAGGATCGTTGGGATAGCACTCAAGATGACGGTAGCCGCAACCACAATGGCAACGGTCAAACCAACCGGCTGAGCCGTTAGCTTCGCGCTAGCGATGCCGCTCGCGACCGCTCCGCCAATCAGGATGGGCAGATGCCAGGACCACCAGATGGCAGCATGTAAGAGGGCAGCTCTGCGCACACTCATACGTTGAGCCAGGCGCGGAAGCATGTAACCACGCCAGCCAAACTCCTCGCCAAAGCCAGGCAGCAGCGTGCCGAAGAGCAGCACAGGCACCCAGATGATCTGTATCGAAGTGAGTTGGGCAGGTAGTTTCAGCGTCTTCAAGGCCAGATCGATAAGGGTTGGAACCACCCACAAGAACAGCGCCAGGCAGATCACCGCCAGGTAATAGCGAGCTTTGCCCCAGCGCCAGCCAGCATTGGCAAAACCATCGCGAAAGACATAGCGCCCAGCAATAAATGTGCCAACAGTAACCATAATCATAGCCGCGCAATTCAGCACATAGACCCGCAGCAAGTCTGTGCCGCCCCACACAGCACTCGCGATCTGAAACGGCCATGAAAGCCCGAATACAATTAGCAGGTACAGACCCAATGAAAAGGAACGTCTCTGTGGCGTTGCGATATGCGTGCTCATTTTTGTCCTCCCTTTTCGCTATTACTATCTTCACGCTGGAAGCTCTGCTGCAAAGCCGCCATACGCTCCCAGTACAGGGCAAATGCCTTTTTGCCTGCGACCGTGATGCGATAACCAGTTGCCGGTATCTTGTTTTTGTAGTACTTGCGAATCTCGATGTAGCCCGCCTCTTCGAGGTTAGAGGCCTGGCGACTCAAGTTCCCTTTTGTCAGACCAGTCACCATCTCCAGGAACTTGAAATCAACCTCCTCTGCCTTGCTCAGCGCAGCCAGAATAACCAGCCGCGCAGGCTCATGAATGATGCGATCAAGTTCAAACACCCGCTGTAGATCACCATTCATTGTTGCCATCAATAGGGGCACAACAGCTTCGGAATCATCCCTTGCGGTCATGCTTCATCCACCATCTGGTACACCCGCAACTGAGTTGCTAATTTGCCAAATCTGCGATGCTCGATAATGCCCATATATAACATAATCAACGCGAACAGGCCGACCCACCACCAGCCGATGAGCCCGTATGCGCCCCCATACTGGTTACAGCACAGGCACAGAGAAAAAAGACGCCCACGACAAATTCGCTGGTGGTGCGCAGGTAGCGCCAAGCGATCCACGGCATGGATGCAACAAAAAGCAGGTACAACCATCCCTGTGGTTTCGCAAGACCACCGAACGCAATAAAAATGATCCAGACAACGATAACGACCAGTATCAGGAAGGAAATCGCCCAGCGATGCCAGCGACGTGCCGCCGGCGACCAGAGCTCCCGTGCCTCACCAAATGAGCGATAGACCTTTCTGCGAATGACCTCCTTGCCAACCAGCCAGCAGATAGTGAATCCGATGGTGAGGATAGCGGTCAACAGGCCAGGGCCAATCACCCCGTTGGCAAACACAATGGCCAGGCCAGCGACCCCACCAAGTACATTTCCCAATCCATTCTTGCTCTGCGAATAGCTTGCATACTCCTGGGTAAGTTTCTGCACCTCTTCAATGCTGCGCAGAGGTGTATCATTCATAATGACCTCCTCAGGTCAATACACAGATTGCTCTAACCATATAAACAGGTTTATGATATAAACCTGTTTATATGGTATCCGATCATGTGAGTATTGTCAAGGAAAAACTGCATTTTTGAGTGGAGGAGAATAAAGCGAGCGCGGAGCTTGAATCTATCAGGATGGTTATTCTGGTTGCATTTCAGAACGGGGAGGGGAAAAGGAGGGACAAGCTCCACATGTACAGGTCTCATTCTGGTCTGGCATACAATATAGACGAGCAGATCCGCTCCAGGTGCTTCTATAAGCCTTGTTAAGTTGGGATACTGGAACGAATCTGCAATAGATTATCATGCTGGATCGGCCAGCACGCACGGTTCTTAGGGGTTTGTTGGGGTGGAGACCATGTCACGCAATTTCTGTTCATTCTCGTTAGAAAGTGAGGTGCGCAGAACCTTAAATTGGAAGTTTTTCAGTTCGGGCAGAACTTTATCCGCGACTTCGTTGCTGGTCATCAGAAACAGGGCGCTTTGACCAGGTTGAACGGTATCACCGATCTCTTTAATAAATTTATCATCAATGCCGATATCGGTGAATTTTCCGGCCATGGCGCCTGCGCCCGCGCCAATGGCAGCACCTAGCAGGGGGGATAAAAACAAGAGGCCGACCAGGAGGCCCCAAAAAGCACCACCCATGGCTCCTGCTCCAACCAGGTTATGGAGTTGTCTGATTCTGGGCTTGCCATTGGCTCTTTTGTGTATATGGCGGCATCATCCAATTTGATAAGCTGCTGTTGCTGCAACCGCTTCAAGGTCTCTACTACTTTTTGGGCACTGGTTTCGTCGTTAAACTCAAGTACGAACAGATGACTCATTGAGAAAACTCCTTACTACTTGTCTCTAACCCCGACTAAACCGGTAACGTAAAGGGGCGAGGGAACAAAAAACATCACAGAATAACGATGCACATTGCTTCAACGTCTCGAATTAGCTCTTTGTTACAGCTTAATACGCTCTCAAAATGAGAGGGGATCGTGCTACTTGAGAAGTAAGTCAATAGGGGGATTGGGGGAGCGCGCCGCTTCACGACAGGCGGGGTGGGAAGAAAAAGCAGGGCCCGGAACGTAGCCTGTTCCGGGCCCCTATGTGCCGTCCATTTGCACACACCAACACGTTTAAACGAACGCTTTAGTTTGAAGAACGCCGTGTTCTACTTAGTAAACTACCGGTCCATGAGAGATGGGCGGGCCGGGCTAGAATTGCACTAGCGCCTCGACGTTTATATCGTTCGTGATCGATTTGGCGTTCGACAGCGAATGTTGAGATTGGAGTAATAATCTCATTCTGGGTGGTTCCAACGTTGCCTCTACCAGCTGGGCTACCCGCCGCGAATGGCGGGTGCAGGATTTGAACCTGCCCTTTACGTTTTCCCCGTTACAATTGAAGTTTAGTTTAAGTTTGTACTCCAAGATGGGATTCTACAGCATTTCCGGCTAAAAAGCAATAGGGCATCCGAAGATGTGCTATTTGCCGCCTGCGGCGGCAGGCGGGGGGAGGGAGGAGGAGCTGGGGGCACAGCCCCAGACCCCAGTCAAGGGGCTGGTCGCCCCTTGCATCCCCACTTCTCGGCCGGGGGTCGAGGGGGGAAAACTACCAGGCAAGGGGCTGGCCCCTCTTGTATCCCCACTTCTTGGGCGGAGATCGAGGGGGAAAGCTACCCCAGACAAGGGGCTGGGCGCCTCTTGTATCCCCACTTCTTGGGCGAGGATCAAGGGAGAAAGCTACCCCAGACAAGGGGCTGGGCGCTCCTTGTATCCCCACTTCTTGGCCGGGGGTCGAGGGGGGAAAACTACCAGGCAAGGGGCTGGCCCCTCTTGTATCCCCACTTCTTGGGCGGGGATCGAGGAGGATGGCCACCCCAGGCAAGGGGCTGGGCGCTCCTTGTATCCCCACTTCTTGGATGGGGATAGGGGAGGAGCTGGCCTGGGTGGTGGGCGTAGGCCGAGCCCCATTGAATTTTGGGGTTGTTAGCTGAAGAGGTAGTTGAGGATGGCTGAGCCTACTTTTTGTTCGGTGATGTCGTGGTTGTTGGCCTCTTCGCGTGCGAATTTGACGGCCTCTTGCAGTTTATCGACGCGGTTGAGCAGTTCGTTGACACGGCGAGCAGGCAAGGCGCCTGAGAATTTGATGGTGCGCCAGTTGCCAACTACGACATCTTCATAATAGACTTCGACCTGGGCCGGGTGCTTCTCGGTGGCCTCGGCTTTGACGTGGTTGCGAGGGATCTTCTTTGTTTTAATGGTTTGCATGGGTTCAGTAGCCCAGCAGTCAGCCGAGGATCAAAGGTCCATAGCTCGGAGGAGTCCAGAACGGGCAATTTCTTGATGAAGGTATGCACATCGACCAGCTGCTTCTCCAGGAAGAGCAGGTATGTGGCGGGTACCTGTGATAGCAGTGTTTTTGCCATCGACAACGATATCGGCTTTAGCCTCGCAGTTCGCCCAATCCTTGGTGGCAACAACATCGAATAATTTCGTTAAGGTCTCGGCGGTGGCGCGGATCACTTCCTCGGCGCGCACCTGCACACGAGTGGATTCGGGAGGAAACTGTTCGCCCTCTTCATCCTTTGGCCGATAGGTGCGTGAAATTCCAGCCAGCAGGGTGGTTCGCTGCAAATTATGATGAGCCTCCGTCAAATCCTGTAATGATCGGCTCTTCGTCCCCTTTTCAATGGCAATGACTTGATTTAACTTCATACTATTTAACTCCACAGAGATGATGTATTTTTAATTTCAGCAATATTTCATTGTCTAGTATACATATACATGTCAATATATATATTCAGGCAAAAAAATAGTGCTAATCTTGATATCAATTAGCTAGCGAAATGGAAGGAAATGGGAACAAATGACAGTTATCACGTCATGCCTGGTGTGTCAGGCGGCAGAGCTTGAGCGCTTAATGCTTGTGACAGAAGAGGGAGTCGCCCCGCAAGAGTTCGAGCATAATTTTAGTTATGCCAACACTCTACTACTAGTCTGCCAGCAATGCGGTAGTGGAATCCTACAAAAATACTCGCACGATCCCAGTGGTAACGTGGAAGATGATGGCTGGGACATGTACTGGTGGTATGTATTGGATCTGACAGACATGCAGACCATCCGCCAGCTACTGGAGACATGTCCCACCCCACAGGACCCGACATGTAACTGCGCGCTACATCACCTCCTGCGCACGAGCGAAAACGTTGATGGCAGCATAAAGCATATGACCACACCCACCTCGCACGCTGACTTTGCCAGGCTCACGCTCGCTCAGGATGGAGATAACAGCACATTGCAACTGGTGCATAGGGATAATATAATATAGGGCGCTTGTTGATCGGAGTCACCCCTCAGAACGTTCAGGATAGTGACGCTGGTAGGTGCGCCAGAGCGGCTGAAAACCCATACGCGGCCAGAACGGACTGGATAGAGGATTGGCAGGATTGAACCATAAAATATAGCCATCCAGGTGCATATGTGCGAAGGCATCAAAGGTCGCTTGAACCAGCAAGCGGCCAAAACCCTGACCACGTAAATCCTGCCGCACCCCCATATTATTGATATGCCCATAGCGACCGGGCAGCATAAAATCAGGCCCATCCTCATCTTCAGCATCAATCATATACAGCTCATTTTCCGACATCGCCACAATCTGGCCATCCCTTTCGATCACCACGACAATTGGCGCGCCCTCTTCAGCACGCTGGCCCGACCATAACAGCTCCAGGCGATCCGGAACGCGCGCTCAATCGTCAAGGTCATACGCACAAATGGGGTATAAGGCTCATGAAAGAGCAATTCCTCAGTAAATAATGCCACCAGAGCCTCTTCATCATCGGACGTGCCGGCCGAATGACGACATGCTCGGGAAATGGACGCGACTCCAGCGTTGGTGGATGCACCTGGTAGGCCAACGCGCTATCGAGCAGAAAGCCCTGCTTATGCACGACCTGGTCAAGCCAGAGATCGCAGCACGGCCAGCGTACCATCTCACCATGGGCCTGGTGCTGACTCCACAGATGCGTTAAAGTAGAAAAAAGCGCCGTTGCCACCCTGACAGCTATAGGGTTAGCCGGGTCCGGCAAGGTCAGAGCTTGCGCCATGCCATTGCGCTCGGTAAAAAAAGCCCGTAACCCATCCTCTGGCTGCAACTGCCAGATCGTTGGCCGGACATAGCCACAAACGCGCTCATGCCCATCCAAAGCGACCACTGGCGAGAGTTCCCGCGTGCGATCCCGCTGCAACATCGCCTCTACCTGCTCAATTGAGCGCGCAGCGCGTAGCCGGGGATCAAGCCTGTACCAGCGACTCTCTTGCGCCCGCACAAGCTCCACAATCTCAGGGATATGCTCATCCTTCACAGGTACAACCATTATATGCTGGACAGTCATAACATATTTCTCCCGCGCAAAAATATCTTCTTCACAAATGTATTCTATATTTTTATATTCATATTATACATATTTTGCATGCTGTGTGAAACAGCACAATATAAAATATGTGTAGTCAAAATAATGTGTTAAACCGCCTGTAAACTAAGATGTGAAGGACTGCTAAAGATTACTCCCCAGTTATAAATAGTGTCGGGCCGGGCCTGGGGGCTATGATAGGCAAGCGTAATCAACATATGGCGGCGTAATGGGAGATGATAAAAATCGTCAGAGGCACGCTGTCCATCCACATAGATCTGCCAGCCAGGTAACCCAGTTGATCTGGATAGCCATGACTATGAAAACGTTGCTGCCAGATACGCAAAAAATCCCCTAATTGAAAAGTATGACTGGTAGGAGACTCAACGTGTAAGACACCACTGGTATCATGAGTGTGAAGCCAGTAATAACATGTATGTCCCTGCTTCGTAGCAATACCCGTATTTTTAGGGATCACTACTGGATGATCATCCACATATATAGAAATATGTAGATGTATATGCGTCACCACTTTTGAGAGGGAGGTACAGGACGTATTGATATCACTGTAATCTATCTCGGAATGGCGAGCGCTAATATAAGAATAAGTTGCAAATAGGCCCACACCCAGTACCGCCAGCATTGCCAGCAAACCGAAAACCGGCCTGCGGCGACGTATCCAGCCTCGTCTTTGTGGTAGCTCATGCTGAGCAGGAGGCGGCTCAACATGCTCAACATTATTGTCCATCATAGCGTCAATGTATCCATTCCTGTACATACTTCTTGTTACGTTCGATTGCGAGCCTTGTTCCTAAATGAAAAATATTGGATTTTACCGCCACTTCTCTTTATCATGGACGCCTCTCAATCCAGGTATAGATACAATTGTTGATAAACTGAAAACCATAGTACCCGAAAGTCATACGATGATACATTTTGATTATCCATATTGAATACAAGTATCTTTCTATTTACAAAATAAATGAGACATTTATGCGACAATTCTATGACATTTAAGCGACAGTCATATTTTATGATAGTATAGTCGAAAAAATTTTTGATGTGGAACGATATACTGAAAGGACTCGGTATGAAAAACTTATTTTGGAATCGCGACGAGCGACGCTTACGAGCAGGCTGGCGACAATTGTTGCTCATATTGCTTCTGGGACCAATTATTTACGCGACAATTTATGCTATCAATTTTCCATTATATATACTGCTAAGCTTGATAGCGCACCATCTCTACTTTGTATGGGCCATCAATATAAACCATTTCCTGCTGATTCCCAATAATGGCTTTCTCAGTGCCTGTGCGACAATAGTGCTAAGCTGGTTCATTATGCACTTCATCAACCGAGAGCGCCTGGCAAATCTAGGCTATCGTTTGAATTGGAACTGGTGGATGGATTTTCTGTTCGGTTGTCTATTAGGTCTAATATTGAACTGCACCCTGGTCTTAATTGAGTATGGAGTTGGCTGGCTCAGCCTCAAACAGATGTTTATCAGTGGAGCAGGAAACGAGCATGCTTCATTCGCAGTACTGCTGCTTGCCTGGTTCATACAGTTTCTCTATGTTGGTATCTTTGAGGAAACACTGGCCAGGGGCTACCCGATCCGCAATTTTGCCCAGGGGTTACGCAATAATAAGGTGAAGGATAGCACAGTTATCTTGCTCTTGTGGTTAACGACATCCATCCTCTTTGGTGTAGGGCATTACGGCAATCCACATATCACGGTAATGGAAATAATCAACCTGTGTGTCGCCGGGCTGGCACTGGGATTGGGCTATATCTTGACTGGCAGTATGGGTCTCAGCATCGGCCTGCACGCAGCCTGGGATTTTGCCCAGGGCAACCTCTTTGGCTTCGCGGTGGCCGGACAACAACCAGTCAACATGACCAGGTTGTTCGCATTTCAACAGCAAGGTCCAACCTGGTTGACTGGAGGGGCAGCTGGTCCCGATGGTGGGCTATTATCCACATTTATGTTTATATTAGCAATGCTGATCATTCTGGGCTACATGCGCTGGCGCTACGGAAAAATCAGGATCGAGACAGAGCTCAGTCATTTTGAGCGACATCAGAAAGAAATAGATAAGGCCGAGCTCGCTTAAAATTTAAGCAGTATGGTGGAGAGGCGGCTGTCTCTCCACCATACTGTACAAACGAAATTAGATGCCGGCAAACCCCATGCCACCACCACCACCACCACGCGTACCATATTTTTTATCCTGTAACAGGGTACGCAATGAGCGCACAGTTTGCTCAACGTCGGCATCTCTGGCATAGGTCGTAGCCCCCACGGACTGGCCGCTGGAGACCCGCAATTCAAATTGCTGTAGGGTATAGACGAGTGTTTCGAATTGTTGACCATAAGTGGTGGTTTCGACCCCCACAATATCATCATAGAAATAGGTCTGGGTTGACTCTGAACGCAACGGATGCAGAGCATTCACGTGTCCCGAAAAGACCGCAATATAGTGCTGGGTGGGATAGAAGAATGTAAACTTATTAATGCTGGCATGTAAATTCCCATCCTTCCCGCGCAGCACACGCACCGGACACCCATGGGAGTGATAGTACGCAGATTCCTGGGTATGAAACCAGATAATCCCACGTACGAACAGCGGCGCGCCAAGGATCTCGCCTGGCGCCAACCCCAGGCGTTGCATGCCATACTTCTGCATGCCGGGCAGCCAGCTCCTTACCCAGGCCTCATACTGTGCATCAGTTGGCTTAGCTTGAACATGGTACCAGATAAGACGCACAATGGCGATATCGAAGGGCAGGCTGGCCAGAAAAAGCAGAAATAAGCCCGTACCAATCATACCAGGCGCGTTAGAAGTCAACGTCGACAAGGTACAGAGTCCAACGATACTCATCAGGATCAGACCAATAAACAACGATCTTGCTACTTTAGGAGGATACGCGAAATAGCGTTGCAAATCTGCGCCAGATAGCAATTGCTGCTGATTATCGATAACTTGCATTATCTAGAGCCGCTCTCTTTCCTGCCTCTTTTGAGGTTTTCTTACAACAAAAATCAGGTCCCGAAGCCAAATTACAGCGGTCAGGAAAAATATTGAAGGTATGCGTGATAAAGTGAGCTGGTTGGATTAGCAGCCACAAAAAGAGCCGTAAAAGGCTGCCTATGCTGGTACCACTCCATCTTCTCATTCTCTACATAAACGTTATACTAAGCCATATAGCTGCCCAAAATACGAGTACTTGCCAGTGACATTTATTGATGTGGGATATAGCATTTATTATAATTTGGTGCCACAAATTTGTATCTGTTTATGCAAGTTTTTAGTACTTTTAGAACAGCACAACAAGCTCACAAAGCTACGCCAGGTCGAGCTATGAAGCAGCTACCAGTCCATGGGAATGTTGACGTGCAGCCAACATTTTCTAAACAGCCAGACAATGGCGGGCGCGGGTTGATTGCATATAAGCAAGCACAGGCGGCGTAATATTCCTGCCTGTGCCCGCGCTGCCAGAAATAAATAGCGAATTAAATGAGATTAGCTTCAGTCTGTGTGTAGTTCAAGCTCAAGATGGAGCGCGATAATAGCCACGCTCAAGCCTACTCTTCGCGCTAAGAGCAAAAACTGCGGGAGGTGGAACGGCCACGTCAAAGGAGTCAGCCAGCCGATTCATGATCTGAAAGATAGCGCCGACATACAGAGCATCCTGGATCGCCTGCTCGCTGATGCCGATCACCAGCAAATTTTGCATATCCTCCGGCACGATCTCGGCTGGCCGCAAGGTATACTTCTCCAGAAAACCCAGCATCGCCCGCAACTTCTCATCCACCGGAGCGGTCCGCCAATCAGCAATCACAGCATTAACAAGTTCAGCATCTAAAGCGGTAGACGCAACTGCGCCATGGGAGCCCAGTCAAAAAGGGCAACGATTCAGCGCGGAGGTAAAGGCGGCAAAGAGCTCACGCTCGCCCACCAGCCAATCGGAGGGGCCGCGCAACACAGATTGGGTCAGGATGGACATAGGGGTGCCAAAAAACTCTGATCGGTAGCTAAGTACACGCTGAATATCAGAGACACTCTCCCCCTGCAAAACTTCATCGAGACAATGTAATCTCATTCAGTCGCCTCCTGCAAAGCATGTAAACCACGCTCAAGGCGCGCCTGGGCGGTCCCCATAGCCACGCTAAGCGTGATTTCAAACAGCGCATCATCAGAATAGCCAGCCTCACGCAAGCACGAGATATCCTCATCCAGCACCTTATAGGCATGAAAGGTCACCTTGCGCACATATGCCACTAACTCCGCCGGCACATCCAGTGGAGCGGCCCCAGCATCCAGGCTCAAACGCCTGGCATAGGCTTTAACCTGCTCGCGCAAAGCCGGAGTGGTCACGCCCGCTTGCGTTGCCACAGCATCAAGCATCGCCCCCATTTGTAAAGCATGTCGATCATGCATTCCGCTTTTGCCTTTCTTCAAAGTATCGTTATCATTAGGAGGGTGATTAAAAAATGAGCATTTTTGTTGGGATATCCCCAGGAGAAATTTGGATAAACAACCTCCAGTACGACATGACGCTTATAAGTATATTATAATTGATGGATAAGAAAAATAGTATAAAAACCATATAGCCAGTAGCCAAAAGTGACAGCCACCATATTCTGAAGGGCTGTGCAATACAGGACAGGCATATTTCAGGGAATAACATTTGACAGCAGGTTAGTTGGGACGTTCTTCTTGAAGAGAAGGGGATGAATGATGGCATTTTTAGGAATCGATCTGGGAACAAGCTCAGTAAAAGTATTGATACTGGATGAGCAGGGCCGTACTCTGGGTACTACTAAAGTGGACTACACGGTGCGATCTCCCCAAAACGGGTGGGCGGAAAGTGATCCCACTGACTGGTGGCGAGCAACAGTAGAGGCCGTGCGAGGTATACTCACCCAGGTTCCACAGGCAAAAATCAGGCGCTAGGTCTATCAGGTCAGATGCATGGGGTAGTTCCAACCGACGAACGGGGGCAAGCGGTACGGGCCGCCATGTTGTGGGCGGACACGCGGGCCGAGGCCGAATTATCCCACTATAGCGCGCTAGCCAAAGGCACTCAACTACGCCTGGCGAATCCGCTGGTGCCGGGAATGGCAGGGCCATTGTTATGCTGGCTGGCCCGGCATGAAAGCGCAGCCTACCAGGAGATGCGCTGGGCTTTGCAGCCAAAGGACTGGCTACGCTGGCAATTAACCGGTCAGGCCGCCACTGACCCAAGTGATGCCTCAGGTACCTTGCTCTACGATCTCCCCAAAGATCGTTGGGCCGAGGATGTCATCTCAGCTCTGGGGCTAAAGCGCACCCTCTTTCCCGAGATTATCCCCTCAAGTAGTCAGGCGGGAACGCTCACCACGCAGGCGGCGGCAGAGCTGGGGCTACCTGTCGGACTCCCTATCGCTACAGGGGCCGCCGATACAGCCGCAGCGGCCCTGGGCACGGGCCTGTTATCGCCTGGCACCCTGCAATTGACCCTGGGCACGGGCGCTCAGCTCATCCAGCTGCACGCCGAGCCTGGCGCAGATAAAAGCTTGCGTACCCACCTCTACCGAGCCGCAGATGGGGCTCACTGGTATAGCATGGCGGCCGTGCAGAACGCGGGCCTGGTACTGGATTGGGTAAGGCAAACGCTCAATGCCAGCTGGGAGGAGATGTATACCAGCGCAGCCACTATTGACCCAGGAGCTGATGGCCTGATCTTTCTGCCAGATATGACAAAAGAACGTGCCCACCAGCCAGCCAACCACCATGGCGGAGCCTTCCTGCATCTGCGCCTGAACCACCAGCGCGCACACCTGCTGCACGCGGCCCTCGAAGGAGTGGCCTTTGGCATTCGCCAGGCTTTTGAGGCGCTACCGGGTGCGCAAGAAAGTAGCAGCATACGACTGGCCGGTGGTGGTAGCGTCCATCCCGCCTGGCGCCAGATGCTCGCCGACATCCTTAACCGTGACCTATTACTGGTCGATCCGCCTCAGCGCGCGGAGCAGCCCTGCTGGCAGGAATAGCCAGCGGGCACTGGTCCAATGCCCAGGCCACGGCCGCAATCGCCCCGGGCATCCAGGCCAACGGCATCCCCAATCCAGAGCAGGCCAAAGCCTATCAGGATAGTTATCAGCATTTTCTTAAACATGCTCAGGCGGACCTGTAAACCACCGGCAGGTAAAGTGTTTATGTAGATATCTATAAATTACAGGATGTAAAGAAACAGTGTAAAGGGTTACAAGAGATGTATAGCTTGATTCTACTGGTAGGGTTGTTATGCCTGCCGGCTGCGCTACTCATCATAGTCAAACAAAGGGAGCACTATCGCATCCGCCAAAGCGGTATACGGGTGATGGCTAGAATCATTCAGGTAAATTCATGGCAAGAGCCCGCAGAAACCAACGGTGTCCTGGGCCAGATGAACATGATACCTCAAATGTGGATGGGAGGTCCAAAGTGGGGTTATGAGATTATCGCTGTATGCACAGACCCCAGCACACATGAAACCTACACGCTCTCAAGTGGGAGAAAAAAAGGGCTGGCCAGCTATCGGCGCGGTGAATATCTGCCCGCTTATATCAGTTCAAAAGGAAATTATCTAGAAATTTCCTGATTGGCAAGAAAAAATGGAATAGTGAAGGTAGCGGAGGAAAAAGATGAAACCATAATAGCAAGCAAGGAATAAGAAGAGAGGTAAAAGATCATGCACTATCCACTCTATTTCACCTGCGCCATACAGAATCAGCAAACGTTGTTAGATCAGGATGGGATGAAAGGATGGCTACTAAAATTAGTGGCGTCGGGATATCGGCTCGTAACAGCGGAAGAGAGGGGCGAGAGCTTTGCGGCCTGGTGGAATATCAAGCGAGGTGAGTATTATAGAGAGCTGACAACTGAAGAGGAGGCCTGGCTACCCATCATGCGCGAAGCGGGAATGACAGAGGCACTACAATCCAGGCTGGGTTCCTATTTAAACCAGGACAGCTCGCAGCTAGAGCTACGCGCCTATCATGTCGAGCACACGCTAGAATTTGATATAGAATTATCCGAAGCAATGGCCTGGTCGTACAATATTTCAGTAGATCGCGACTATTTGACTGGTACTTATGAGGGCAACAATATCCAGGCTTATGAACTCTGGCTAGATGCCATCAAGCTCGCCTATCAGTATATGCATCCATACTATGGCTCACTCTACGATATAGATTTTCCAGATCGAAAAGAGCCAACGGAATGGCTGGATGCGTTGATGGGAGAGATCAAAGGTCTGACGCTGGTTAATATCTTTGGGCCAGAGTTGGTACAGCGTTTTGGGCACGAACGCCTGCTGAGCACACCTGCCTGGCGCTGTGAAACGTTAGACGATGGTGGAATACTGCTACTCCCCGAACCATACTGGTATGGTTATGCACCGACCTGGCGCGCAGCCTCAGAGCACCTGGGCTTCTCAACCACGCACTACCGCTATGTGGCCCATATTGCTTACTTATTCCAGAAATTTGGCTTATTCCCATCCCCACCGGATGTAAATCTGCTCATCAAGGCGACAGAACAGACATGCATCATGGAAGTACTCAAAATCTTAATACCCACAGAGCGCATCTGTGTTGAGGAGACACACTGGGAGAGCGGAGAAGAACTTGATACGCTGATCCGACGCTATGCCGCCCTCACGCAGGGCGAGTGGCAGCCGGAGAATCTGAAAACAACGCTTAGCGACCGCTGGCCCATAACCGAATTTGATTTTCAAGGCCAGCACTTCATCTGGGATTATCAAGGAACATACATGTCTGCAGAGCTGGACCCCTGTAAACAATTCAACCTACTTTCCGCGCGCTTGAGCGGCCTCTTCGTGAGTATGCATGGGTATATTGCCTATCTACCGGCGGAACTTCCAACGATAATGCATAATCTATTCCCGGCGCTCAAAAGCGGCTGGCCAGCACGCGCAGAGCTACACTGGCTCTTTCCAGACATTCCAGAGCAAACATGGAAGCAGGCAGTACCAGATCCGCCCTGGCAGCTTGAGATCAAAAGCAAACAGAAACAGGACACGCATTCTTGTTGCGAAGCCCATCGTATCGAGCTATGCAGCTTTGTGCGCAAAGGCATGACGGGATGTAGGGGTTGGACATCATTTGAAACATTGCAGCCGCTACGCGCTCAAAATATGCACGCATAGAAACGTATTAAAAGCCAGGAAAAGAGGCCTATGAGCAAAGTACGTACACTTGTTCTCTGCCTTTGAAACTGCTATAGTACAGGTCGAAGCATCGACTGATCAGGATAATTAACTTAGGGAAGAAAGTTGTAGTATGACCACTCAGGGAACAAGACAAAAGACAAAAACACGAACAGGTACCGCACCGTCATTTAGCGCCAATCCACAGCAAGCGGCCGCAATCGCTCACACCGATGGACCAGCGGCTTTTATCGCGGCCGCTGGTACCGGCAAAACGTCGATTCTTGTACAGCGTCTGGTCCGGTTGGTGGCAGATGAGGGAGTCGCGCCTGAGTCGCTGCTCTGCGTCACATTTACCCGTGCCGCCGCCGATGAGATGGAGAAACGCGCCTCCAAAGCGTTGCGGGCCCGTGGCATGACCCTCAAAGAGATCAAGCCACTACGTGTGGTAACCTTCCATGGTCTGGGTCACCAGATGTTACGTGAGAAACTCGAACTGACACCTCAGCAGCTTAACCAGAAACTGATCAGTGGTGATCCACGCCAATGGCTGGCCGAAGATATCATTCGGCCCTGGCGTAGCAATCGCAGCCGTGGCATGAACTGGGACGTCGAGATCACCGATGCCCTGGCTGCCATCGACCGCGCCAAAGAAGCGATGGTCCAGCCTGAGGGCTCCGTTGACTTCTTCCGTACAGATATGAGTATCGATGTAGAGCTGGCCGCCCGCTACCAGGAATTCTTCCTCAATTACGAGCAGACCAAAAAGAAAGAGAAGCTCTACGATCTCTCAGACCTGATTTATATCCCGCTCAACTTACTGGAGAGCAGTCCCAAGTACCGCAAATCCTGGCAGGGCCGTTATCAGTACCTGCAAGTGGATGAGACGCAGGACACCAATCCATCACAGTATAAGCTGATCCAGTACCTGGCCGCGCCCAAGCAGAACGTGGTGGTAGTGGGAGATCCAGACCAGGCCATTTACCAGTTCCGTGGCGCCAGCCCGGAGGCCTCGATCCTCTCCTTCAAAACCATGTATCCGAAGGGGAAAATCTATCGCATTGAACATAACTATCGCTCAACGCCACAGATTCTCGAAGCCGCCAACAAACTGATCAGCCACAACGATATCACGCCAGGCTTCGAAAAGCTGCTGCGCTCGACCCAGCCCGATGGCGCGCCCGTCTGGGTAACTGCCTATGAGGATCAAGAGATGGAGGCCGAAGGGATCGCTGAGCGCATCGATCGCCTGCAGCGTACCTGGAAAGAGCATCAGGAGGCGCTGTCATATAAAGATATCTTTGTACTCTCGCGCACCAACCATCACCTGGCCTCGCTGGAGATCGCCCTGGCCCGCAAACGCATCCCCTATCGGGCAGCCGGTGGTTCATCCTTCTTCAAACGCAAAACCACGCGCGACATCCTGGCCTACCTCTCGCTGATCGATGGTGTACGCGTACACAATGATTTCCAGGCCTCGCGCAATGGTCCCGAGCCCCAAAAGTGGGATGATGTCTTTACGCCGGTACACTGTGGAGAGCAGAACACAGCCTTCCGCATCGTGGCCAATATTCCATCGCGCGAATTCTTTGCCAGCACCGGCAAGACCTCGCACCGCTTCAACGCCACCTTTTATGGTACCCTGACCGCCCATGCCAGCGGACGGCCGCTCCTGCAATATTGCGAAGAACATCCCTACACCATCCCCAAAGAGCACCAGTTGGGTGTCAAAGACCTGGTCGCCCTGATCAAACGGCTGTGGTCCAAATCCAATAACAACCCGGCCGAAGCCATCAAACAGATCCGCCAGCTGGCCTACGATGTCCACCTGCGCCACTATGATAGCAAGCATAAAGAGAACGCGGAAGAAGAATCGGAGGCCCCGACGCATCACGAAGAGGTCAAGCTCGAAGCCCGCTATGACGAGCTCGAAGAGCTGATCCAGATCGCGCAGAAACACCATACGATCCGCCACTTTCTGCAGGCCATGACCAAGCTCAAAGAGCAGGCCGAGGACAACAACAAGAATAAACGTGATTGTGTCAGCTTGATGACCATCCATAAATCCAAGGGGCTGGAGAGCCCGGTGGTCTTTGTGATGGGCATGACCGAGGGCATCTTCCCACACCGCCGCTCGTATACACTGGCCGAGGACGGACCTATCTCAATGACCGGCATGGCCGAGGAGCGCCGCCTGGCCTATGTCGCCTTTACACGCGCCCAGAAGCAGCTCTTCCTGAGCTCGCTCCTGCGCTATCGCGGCACCGACGCCGTCGCATCCCGCTTTATCGACGAAGCCGAGCTCACCCCCACCAACGAAGACGGAGAGCTCAATCCTTATCTCTTCAAACACGACGGCACACCGCGCAAGCTGAGTCCGCTGGTGGAAACGCCAACGCTCTTCTAAACGACCAATTATTGGCTAAGCACTGTCGTCTGAATGGCTGCTACATTGCTACAAATTACGACTGGCGGTCTTCGATCTCCCAGATGTGGTCGATGACATGCCAGCTCATGCGCCGCAACGTGTAGGCGGGGGGCCAGCCTTTTGGGACCAATGGAGTGCCGTCGGATGGCTGGCGCAAAGCTGCTGCCAGCTCTTCACGGAACGCAGCCAGGGCAATAAGGTCAGCGGGGGAAATGGTTTGTGGCGCACGCCAACCTTGCGCGCATAGGTGCGTTCGACCTCGATAACGTGACGCAATATTTCGTCCCGCTCACGGCCACCGCCGCGTGGGCCCTTGCGCAGCTCGTTTGGGGCGGCGGCAACCACCTCATCCAGGGTCGCCCACGCCGCCCAGAGCAGCGCCACGCCCCGCGCAGCCGTTTCAGCATCCGTCGGCTCAGAGTCAGCAGGAGTGATGATAGAGGGAGCGCCAAAATTGGTAGTCATATCGCCGGGCACACGTTCAACCACAACAGGATCACGAGGTTCGAACTCAAGGCCAGCGCGGCGCACGATCAACTCGTAGCGCGCAGCCGAATCAAGCAGTGCCTGTATAGCATCGGCCTCAGTTTTCCCGCAACGGCTCCAGCCAGGCCATACATACGAACAGGCGAAAACCTTCTTCTCGCCCACTTCCAGATAGATAGGAGTCATAGACATTTTCCTCACATGAATTTATACGAGATAAAAAATGTAGCTTGCATTAATAGCCATGACCGTACACTTCAGCGAAGCGTGTAACCACGAACATTTCTAGTGTACTTCAAATTCAGGTTAAAAACGTTCCTTTTTTAGCGAGCTCTAACTGGTTCTCCGTCCTTCCGGGGGAAGGACGGAGAGGGTGGGTGGCGAGGACACCTCGCGCTCCGTCAGGGCTGCCGCCCCTGCACCCCGCTTTCCCCCTAAAGGACATAGGCCCCTCTAACTACTCTCAACCGCATTTCTTCCAATTATTATCTATATAGATGCACATCAAATGCTATCTAAGCACGAGGGACAATATTTTTCTTGCTCGAAAAAGCGAAAAGCAACACGAATTGTATCGGGTCGGCCGCTGAGGACCGATCCGATACAATTCGTTGTTCTGGATGCCTAGTTATAAGTCGGACACATGCAAGATGTTAATGAGACACAGCGCTATTTTTCACGCAGCGCGTCATTATATCCCCAGCTATCGAGGGCGGGTAGCTCGATGCCCTGCAGGCTCAGCAGGGTGGCGATCTGCGAGCGATGATCGATGCCATGGTTGATGGCCTGGATCGCCACAATGACGGCCTGAGCCTCATAGGTACCCCCGTCAAGGTAGAATGTCTCACTCAAGTCCCTCTGCTCCGCGATGGTGATCAGCTCTTTTCCTGACCGCTCCGCCCGCCGCCGCAGTTCGTCGAAGCCGACAAAAGTGTTGAGCTCCTTCAGTGGAGGGGTTGGGGTTGTGCCAGTAAAAGACTTGACGTAGCCTTCTTCGGATGCGAACAGATGCATGAGGGTCTCACGCACACTGCCAAATGTTCCTATCATAGTGGCGTCCAGTTGCGCGTCGGACAACTGAGCACATGCGTCGAGCAAACGCAGGTTCGCCCAGAGGTTATACTGAAAAAATTCGGAAAGTCCAGTAGTCATCGCTTTAATCTCCTTTTATGAGCTGTTTTCTAATAACGCAGCGAGGAAACGATGGGGCAGAAAGAGGGTGGAGTTAGCGGCACACTGGCATAAACATCAAAACCTCCAAAAAATGAGTGAACAATTTCCATAGAATTATACAGATTAAGAGATGCTGCTGTCAAGAATGCAATAGATCATATCAATAACATGGGGCGATCCAAATGATAACGATTTTTTATGAGTAAAAGATACACGGAAAGATAGGTACGCATAGATAAATTTTCTATTGATGACTAACTTCATCAAGAAAATCAACAAAAAAGATTGACTTCTGATTCAAACTTATGTAAGCTCTAAACAATGTCGTAACTGTGGTTTCATATTTCCAGATGTTCATAGCTAGTAGCAGCGAAAAATGTAATTATTGTTACATTTCTTTGGTTAAGCGCAACTGTGACAGCTCAAAAAAGAAAAACATCAATCTCACTGGATGCACGAATATTTTCCACTATGAGGATGGGCTCATACACCAAAGCTGGATGGGAAGGTATTTCGTTTTCGACTGACAGTCCTTAAAAAGGACCCACGAGACCAGCGCTTGAGACACAGTACCGAAGCATTCATACATCTACTCTGAATTAGGGACGAAGGAGCAGTATTTTTTATGAAGGCATCATCCCATCGCATTCCGCGTATCCTGGCATTCCTGTTGCTCCTGTCGCTGGCTCTGGCAGCCTGTGGCAGTGACAGCAACACCTCAACCAATAGCAGCAATGGTGGAAGCAGCCAATCCAGCTCCCCGGTAACGGTTCACCTGGGCTATTTTCCCAACATCACCCACGCAGTCGCGCTGGTCGGGGTGGCCAATGGGACATTTGCCAGGGCGCTAGGCAATAACACGCTGGACGCCTCCAAGACATTCAATGCAGGTCCCGCCTTGATGGAGGCCCTGACCGCTGGTGACATCGATATCGGCTATGTCGGCCCCAATCCAGCCATCAACACCTATGTAACAACTCATGGCGACGCCCTGCGCATCATCGCCGGAGCATCGAGCGGCGGCGCCTCCTTCATTGTCCGTCCGGGCGCAAACATCAAGACCGCCAGCGATCTCAAGGGCAAGAAACTGGCCACACCGCAAAAGGGCGGCACCCAGGACATCGCCTTGCGCCATTACCTGCAGATAAACAATCTGAAGACCACCGACAACGGAGGCGACATCCAGATCCTGCCAACCGACAACGCCAATATCCTCAACGAATTCAAACAAGGGCAGATCGATGGCGCCTGGGTACCAGAGCCATGGGCATCGCGCCTGGTCAATGAGGCCAATGGCACTATCTTCCTGGATGAGCGCAGCACCTGGCCCAACAACAAATTTATTACCACCCTGGTAGTGGTGCGCAAAGACTTCCTGGACCAGCATCCAGATATCGTGCAGAAGTTCCTGCAGGCCCATGTAGAGACCGTGCAGTATATCAACAATAACCTGCCCGCCGCCGAAAAGGTCGCCAATGAGCAATTGAAAAAGCTGACCGGCAAAGCATTATCAGCCAAAGCCATTGATGGTTCATTCAAGCGACTGGACATCACCTATGATCCATTGGCCTCAACCCTGTTCAAATCGGCCGACAACGCCTATGCACTGGGCTTCCTGGGTCATAGCAAACCCGATCTCACCGGCATCTTTTCTCTCGATCAATTGAACAGCGTACTCAGCAGCAAGGGGCTGCCGAAAGTTACAGCCTCATAAGGGGGAACCGCTATGAGTCAATCAACAGTCAATATACGAGGTTCTATTGAAGCGACCAGTGGGGACGAGCTGTCCCCACGCGCTGGCGGAAACTCACTACGGATCGAAGGTGTAAGCAAGACGTTCGTGGATAGCGAACGGGTAGTGGAGGCATTACGCCCTGTTGATCTGGTCATACAACCGGGCGAATTTGTGTGCTTTTTGGGGCCTAGCGGTTGTGGTAAATCCACCTTGCTGAGCATTATCGCGGGCCTGGAGCAGGCGAGCGGCGGAAACATCTTCGTCAACGATAAAGAAGTGCAGGGACCCGGCACCGATCGTATCCTGCTCTTCCAGGAGGCGGCGCTCTTCCCCTGGCTGGATGTGCAAAAGAACGTCGAGTTTGGGCTGCGCCAGGCGGGTATGCCCGGCAAGCAGCGCGCAGAGATCGCCCGCCACTATCTCAACACCGTCAACCTCAACGGCTTTGAACACAGTTATCCACACCAACTCTCAGGAGGTATGCGGCAACGCGCCGCCATCGCTCGTGCGCTGGCTATTGATCCCGAGATCCTCCTGATGGATGAGCCCTTTGGTGCCCTGGATGCATTTACCCGCGACAAGCTCCACGCGCAGGTTGAAGCCATCTGGCGCGAGACACGCAAAACCATCCTTTTCGTCACCCACAACGTTCGCGAAGCGGTCGCGCTGGGAGATCGCGTCATCGTCTTTGCGCCGCGACCCGGACGCATTATCCGCGATTTCCCGATAGATCTACCACGGCCACGCAGCCTGGAAGATTATCAACTGGTCGACAAAGCAGCAGAGATCCTGCAGGTCCTGCGCAGCGAGATGGAGAAGCAAGAACAGGAGGAAGAAGTTGGCAGCACCGTCCATTAGTATCAGCAAAAAACGTATTGGCACCCCATGGGTGGGCAAGTTGCTACGTCAGCTAGCCTTCTTCATCATCTTGCTTCTACTCTGGCAAGGACTGACCGTCGCCCATGTCTGGAAAGACTATCTGTTTCCAGGGCCAGTGACTGTCCTGGACAGTTTAAAAAGCATGGTCCAGGACGGCTCCCTGCTGACCGCGATCCTGGTCAGCCTGCGCCGCCTGGCGCTGGGCTACGGCATCTCGCTCGTCGTCGGATTGATCTTCGGCCTGCTAATCAGTAGTAACCATTATATCGAAGAGACGCTGGGCTCGCTCGTGTTAGGCTTGCAGGCCCTACCCAGCGTGTGCTGGATTCCGCTTGCCCTGCTCTGGTTCGGCTTGCACGAACAGGCAATGATCTTTGTCGTCGTCATGGGCGCACTCTTCTCGATTACCCTGGGCGTTGACGCCGGCATAAAAAACACGCCGCCCGTCTACTTAAAAGCGGCCCGCAACATGGGTTCACGCGGCATTGCCCTTTCAACCCAGGTCATCTTGCCAGCCGCCCTACCATCGATCCTGACCGGACTTAAACAAGGCTGGACCTTCGCCTGGCGCTCATTGATGGCCGCCGAACTACTCTACACCACCGTGAGCCTGGGCGCGCTACTCGAAAACGGGCGCGACTTCGGAGATGTCGGCCAGGTCTTCGCGATCATGATCGTGATCGTGATCATTGGCGTCGCCATCGACAGCCTGATCTTCGGGCCGCTTGAACGCATGGTGCGCAGGCGCTGGGGCTTCGCTCGCTAGCCAGCTAGCTCATCGATTACACGAATGAAGTAAAATAACGCTTTCACGGCAGTTTGCATAACAAGTATTATGCTATATAACACTTTTTGTGGCAGTTTTCATGATGTATGCGAAGCGCATATCATGAAAACTGCCACAAAAAATAATTCGGGCGCGAATGCGCACGCAAGTAGTGGATAGCAGAGACACTCTTATGAAAGAGTCGAAAGCTGGCGAGCAAGTCCCTGCATCCAGGGATAATACTCACGCAAATAGCGGGTCAGGCGACGTAAAACCTTGGCCGCAGTCCACTCTTCTCCACCGTGAGTATAGACATGGGTACGCTGCTCAGGTGTCAGGTCACGCAACAACGTCTCATAATCCATCGCATTCTCCACAAATGTCCTGAGAAGATCCTCCTCGGCGATGGCGGGAATTGCTGACTGCGGCTGATCGCTCAAGCAGGCGATGTAACGCACTTCACCCAGCAGAACATTCTGAAGGTGTTGCGTAAGTGAGCCCACGCCTGGCCTGGGCTCGCGGCCTCTCAGATCCGCGGGAGCAGCATCATACAGATCGATAAGCTGAGCACGTGCGGTCGCGGCAACGTTCAAAGCATTATCGATCTCCTGATCAGTGGGAGCAGGCAGATCGGCCTCAAAGCGCGGCCCCACACGATCCGTTCGCAGCTGCTCACCGAGCACAACCTCAATCGATGTGATCTCATCCTCGAAGAAGAAGATATCATTCTGCTTCAGCCACTGCAAATAGGCAGCGATCGTCTCAGGGGCTTGCTGGATAGCTTGTTCGGCGGTGGCTGCTTTAGCAAAACAGCCTGGCAACTCGCGAAATGTAACAATGCACTCGTTCGGCCACTCTTCAACCAATGCATGAAATTCCATGTATTTGCGCTCCTGTTGTCACTTTATAATAAAAATAAATAACGACGGTATATACATACAATCGAAGAACAGAGTCATCAAATCGTGCCAGGCCAGCATAATTACGCCGGGCTCTCGGCTAAAGGGAAAAGGAAAGAAAAAAAGGCCTGGGCGGCGCGGGATAATTGCTTATCGGGCCGCTGAATAAAACTAAGTTCAGGTTGTAATTTCATATCGGCCAGAGGGATCTGCACCAGATCGCCGCTAGCCAATTCACGCTGAACGGTCAAAAATGAAACCACAGCTGCCCCGACACCGCTAATGACCATTTGCTTGATCGCTTCATTATCCGTCAGGGTTAACAGCGGCTTCAGGGAGATATCGCGGCAGGCCAGTTCACGCTCCAACATGTCCCGCACCCCGCTACCAGGCTCGCGCACCACCAGCACATTATCCCCCAGTTCCGCCGCGCTAATTTTTTCATAGCCACACCAGGGATGACCGGGTGGCACCACCAGGATCAAAGTATCGCGAGTAAAGAAGCGTACATTTAAACTTTCGGGTAACTGGCTCGCCTCGCCCTCAACTATACCGAAATCTAGCGACCAATCCAGGATATGATCAATAATATCTTGTGAATTTAAAATAGAAATATTGAGAGCCACCTGCGGATATAGTGAACGGAAACGCGCCACAATCGAGGGCAGCAAATAGACACCGGCCGTTGTATTGGCGGCCAGCTTGATCTCGCCACGGTGAACATCACGCAGAGCGGCCAGGGCATCATCCATCTCGCGTTCAAGGGAAAACATCTGGCGGGCATAGGTCTGCAGCACACGGCCAGCATGGGTCAGCACAATACGACGCCCCTGACGCTCCACCAGTTCCAGGTGCGCCTCCTGCTCCAGACTCTGAATAATTTTGGTTACCGCCGGTTGCGTCAAATGCAACTCTTCGGAGGCGCGCGTAATATGCTCCAGCTCCGCAACTTTCAAAAAAACGCGTAAATTCTGCAGATTCATGCTACTTAACCCGCCTTACAGAACGACAACGATGCCAGTGACAATACCTGGCTTTCTCAACCTCTGCATCATACCAGAAAAAGTCTACCACCTCCTAGTAGTCAACGCGGTAGATAGTTAGATTTTCAGGTCCACTTATTGTATTCATATTCTCCATCATGCGTAGTAGGGTCGAGGGTCAATATCTTTCATATAAAGCTTCATGACGACTAAAACAATAATAATGATATGCATCGAACAAAATATCTTTGTAGCGCTATTATTGTTAATTTTCGAGCAGGAAGGTTAAAAGCGGGGACAAGCCCCGCACGTACATAGCTTGATTCTTATTGCGTTCGATTGCTTGCTTTGTTGCTGAAACCAGCTTGTTAGCGATCAACCAGGGAACGGGTCAGGGTGACGATGGTGACAAATGTGCGATAGAGTTCAAGCAGGTTGGTGCCAATTACTTTTACTGTGCGGGGAGCGACGCGCTCTACGCCGCGAATCCAGCAAGCCATTTCGGCCATGTCGGCGACCAGGAAGGTGATTTCCAGCGTGACGGGCAAGGTGAAACCGGGCAGTTGCATGTTTGCTAGTTGTTCGACCGCCCGCCTGGCACCAGCTTGCAGCAGCTCGCAGGCAACATCTGGATGCAGGTGCGAGGCGGCAAAGCGGCCCAGCGACTGCTTGACAATGATCTTTTCAGCCTGTGGCGCGATCGTCTCGGCTTCGCGGGCCGTAGCCTCATCGCCGCTGATAAAAATAATCGGCACCTGATAATGAGCCGCCACCAGCGCATTGATGCCCGACTCGCCGACGATCTCCCCATTAATACGTACCTCCCAGATCGCCCCTGGATTATACGTATGCGAGAGGATGGCATGCTCAGCACCAATCGAGCCATGATAACTGACAAAACAGATACCATCAAAGCTAGCGTCCAGACCCTCCATCATGTACAGCGGCTTATGCTTGCCGGTGATCAGCGTGGCCCGACCCAACAGATCCTGGGGATGCAGGTTGCGCATCGCGTGGTGGGCGTCATTCACCACAAACTCGGACACACCAGCCTCCAGCGCGCCTGTGATCACGGCATTTACCTCATTGGTTAACAGGAGACGCCCCTGCTCATATTCAGCATTGCCCTCGATAATCTGCTCCCAGGCCACAATCCCACTGGTACCTTCAAAATCGGTAGAAAGAAATAGCTTCATAGTGCCATACGCCCCTATCAAAAAATATGTGCCGTAGCTGTAAACTATATCCTCAATTGTAACATCTAAATAAAAATAAAAGCAGCACCTGTCAAACCTGATCAAGTACTGCTAGAACTTAGTGCACAATTATTGCTAGCAAGGGCTAACCTTCTACCAGCTTTTTCAAGCCAGTCAGTACACTATTTTCTTGCTCTTCAGCCTGTTATTTACATCGGCTTGCGGGAGATTGCGACCAGAATGGAAGGGACCTCAGACCAAACTGGTCTATTCACGCGCGAGAAGGATAGCGAAGCAGGGACAGCGGAAGGAGGGCCCGGTTCGCTCAGGCGCACAAGCTGTAGGCCGGCATCGGTGAGCGAGTTTACATAGGTCGAGAGCGTACGATGGTACGCGCCCACTTTCCCAGGAGGTCCTGGCCGGGTATCCGACCGCCAATGGCCCTCCGCAAAATACCTGCGAATGGTCCGCACCGTTCCCTCGGGAGTGTCTAGCTCGCCCGACTGGGGGGTGTGGAAGCAGGGGTGAAGAATGGAGAAGGCAAACCATCCACCAGGCCGAAGTATACGCGCGACGCTGTGCAGTGTTGGGGCGAGGTCCTGAATATCCATCAAGGCCATCGAACACACAACGCCATCGAACATGCCGAGCGTGTTGTCAGTCATCGAGGCTGCGCGCGTCAGCTTGCATATACTCGATCCCACGCGGCTCGACCTCCTCATGGTGACGCGCGATAGCAAGGAGCTTGACGGAGAGATCAACGCCAACGACGTGTGCGCCAAGTTCCGCCAGGTGGCGTGCCGCCCTGCCCTGCCCACAGGCGAGGTCACAGATACGCTGTCCCGAGACCTCGCCCATAAGCGCTTCTAGTGCTGAAAAGAAGGGATCCTCACGCATCGCGTGGGCGCCAATCCATTGATCATACCATTCAGCAATGTCATCATATGTCTTCATAGATACTTTCTACCTTCCGATCATATTTTGCTTGCATCCATAACAGATTCCAGAATATCACAAAAACGATCATCGTTGGTAGAAATGCCCCAGGACCAGCATTTATTGAGGTGAGGACGTCTCATATAACATAATATATAAGCTAACATAACAATATATAAGCGCAAGCCCATCAAGGACAAAACTAGCTGTTGTTCACCACGCGGAAGACCGGAAAGGCCACCGCGATCTTTTCGAATTCCACAATTGGTGCATCCTTATCCACGGGTACATGGGGTCGCGCTCCCGGTGCTCGCCGCAGGTACGCCTTCAAGATGGGAGCACGCTGGTCGGCGGGCACCTCTTCAAGACAGACCTCCTCACGACCGCCTCTGCGGAATGCCGCTCTTCCGCCAGCAGCACGTACGTTCTGAACCCAGCGCACATTCTCTCCAAGCATAGAGACCAGGTAGCGCTGTCCATCAATGACCGTCACTACCATCGGTAGCGAGACTACGCGCCCGGATTTTCGTCCCGTCACCTCCAATGTCACCATATAATTGGGTGTGACACTCAGGGAGGCCATCGTAGCCCCCGCCCTATTGAGTATCCGCGCGAGCCAGTTGGGTCGCTGCCCACGGTACATCCAACGCAATAAGTCACCTTGAGTCATCGCAATCCCCTTTCTCTATGGTTTCTCATTTCCTTTTGGGAAAAACATACCATTCACCCGTCACGACTGTATCACGATGTCAAATCAGCTATCTCTCTTCAATCACAAAATACAACACGCGGATCGCCCGCTGTAAGCAGACGACCCGCGTGTTGCAGGGTGTGGAGGTATCGTAAACGTCGCTCAGTCGCGGCCAACCTCGCTCAGAAGATTGAGTGGCAGGTTACTTTGTGGCAGGACAAGTTCAATGCGCAGTTGTGATAATAGCTCCGAGCCAGCAGCAGGCGCAAGCAGGAACCCGATTGTGCGGGCGCGAGTAACGCTCTGCAGGTCGCTTTGAGCTGACTGTAAGATTGGCAAACCGGAGGCGCTGGTCGTGATACGTAACGCCTCCAGGGCACCACCAACTGAGAGGCCCAGTTCTGCCTTCTGACGGCGGACCGAGCGCAAAATCTCGATCAAGAACTTGCCCGCCTGCTCAGCCTCCAGATCGATCCAGTTCTCAGGCGCGACCGGCCAGGAAGAAGTATGAATCGAGTCCGCCCCATCCCATTGCTGAAAGAGTCCCAGATAGATCTCTTCCGTGATAAAGGGCAGGTAGGGTGCCAGTAACTTGAGAACGCCGAGCAAGGCGTGGTAGAGAGTCCACTGCGCGACCTGGCGATCAGCGCCCGCTTCTTTATACAGGCGCGACTTGGCCATTTCCAGATAGTTATCACAGAGATCCGACCAGAAGAAGCGCTCAACTTCCATACGAGCAGCAGCAAAATCGCCCTGCTCAAGCTCTCTAGTAGCGAACGCGATCGTCTGCGCCAGGCGCGAGAGCAGCCAGCGATCGGTCGGCAGCATTTCCGCCGGGAGGGTTGCCAGAGAAGAGGCATCCAGGTCCTGCAGGCGGCTCTCAGCAAAGCGACAGGCATTCCACAGTTTGGTAACCAGGCGGCGCCCCATCGCAATCGTCTCGGGATTAAAGGGCGTATCCTGTCCCGGCTTGACCGAGGTGGCCCAGTAGCGCAGGGCATCGGCCGACTCCTGATCGATGAGAGCCTGCGGATCAAGCGAGCCATTGCCCTTGGACTTCGAGATCTTGCTGCGCTCGCTCGATAGGCCATGACCAGAGATCATTATCTCCCGCCAGGGAGGCGTATCACAGTGATAGATGGCCTTGACGATAGTGTAGAAGGCCCAGGTACGAATAATATCGTGGGCCTGCGGCCGCAGGCTGGCCGGAAAATGCTGCTGGAACCAGGCCGGATCATCCAACCAACGCCCGATAATCAACGGCGAACACGACGAGGTCGCCCAGGTATCCATGACATCCATCTCTGGTTCAAAGTCAGTAGAGCCGCAACTGCAGGCACGGCCAGGAGCGGTCTGGCGAGGATCAATCGGCAGCTCATCCTGGCTGGCCAGCAACAACGTACCACAGGCACGACAGGTCCAGGCCGGAAAAGGAACGCCCAGGAAACGCTGGCGCGAGATACACCAATCCCATTGCAGATTCTCAACCCAATGCTCATAGCGAGTCCGCATATACTCAGGATTCCAGCGAATCTGGCGTCCCGCCGCAATGAAACGTTCTTTCTGATCCAGAACGCGAATAAACCACTGCCGCGTCTGCAGATACTCAACCGGCGTGCCACAGCGCTCATGAACGCCGACCGTATGCTCAATCGTTTCCTGCTGCAAGATCAAGCCCTGCTCAGCCAGATTATGCAGGATCTGCTTACGAGCAGCCGTTATAGGCAGGCCAGCCAGTGGTCCTGCCAGAGCAGTCATACGACCGGCCCGATCAATGGCCGCCCGCAGCGGCAACTGATGGGTGCGCCACCAGCGAACATCGGTCGAATCGCCAAAAGTACAACACATGACGGCACCGCTCCCCTTGGCGGGATCAACCAGCTCATCGGCCAGAATAGGGACCTCGATGCTTTCCTGCTGCGAAAAAGCCGCGCTGGCAATATGCGCGGACGACCCCAGCAGGTGAGTATAGCGCTGATCCTGAGGATGAACAAAAATGGCAACGCAGGCAGGCAAGAGCTCGGGCCGCGTCGTCGCGATCGGCAACGTCTGACCATCTGGCAGTTGAAACGCGAACGTCGTAAACAGAGTCGGCAACGTCTTATCGTCCTGTTCAGCCTGAGCAATCGCCGTCTGACAGTCAGGACACCAGAGGGTGGGCGCAACCTGGTCATAAGCGCGACCGGACTGGTAGAGTTGGATAAACGAGGCCTGCGAGGTGCGCTGGGCCTCGGCCGACAGGGTCGAGTAGCGATACTTCCAATCGACACTCAGGCTCAAACGACGCCACAGCGCTTCAAAGCGATCCTCAGTCTCCTGCGTCAATCGCAAACAATGGGCCAGGAACTCAGCGCGATCCATCTCAGTTGCCTTGCGCTTGATCGTCTTCTCAACAAAGCGCTCGGTTGGTAAGCCATTATCATCAAAACCCATGGGATACAAGACACGTCGGCCACGCATGCGCTGGAAGCGCGCAATAACGTCTGTCTGGGTAAATGAGTAGCAGTGTCCAATGTGGAGCTCCCCAGAAACGGTGGGAGGGGGAGTATCGATGGTATAGATCGGGCCCGATCCAGCTGGATCAAAGGCATAGGTAGCAACATCCGCCCACAGGCGGGCCAGGCGCGGCTCAGCGTCGCGAAATTGATAACGGTTGGGCAGCATAAGGTAGTACTCCTTTATCGTACTAACAAAAAACGTTGCCACATCCCAAGGACGAGGGCAACGCAACTCGTGGTACCACCTTGTTTTGACAACTGACCCGCCCAACCTGGCCATAGTCAGTTATCCTCAAACAGCGCTAACGGGCATTCCCGGAATACTTAATGCTGACCGCCTCTTCTATACATAGAAAATGATGATCAGTTCAGATATTCGACTTCCGAGCCACGTTCAAGAGACGTAATCGAAGGAGGCTCGCACCCGGTGACCCCCACTCTCTGGCGAATCGTTTCTCTCTACTCCGCTCGTTCAGTGTCATTGTACTATTTTCTATTGTCCACCCTATGATAACAATTAATGCAAGCTGCTGTCAAGCCCATGACTTTATCAACTATCCTGTCCTCTCATGCACGAACATCCTGATAGCCTATTGCTAAACATAATTATCATCAACAGCCTGAAACATTCCATTCATGAAGCACCTTTTTCTCTCACATTCTTGTATTTCATGTTACGACTGCAATGAAAGTTCTGTGCAACTTAAATATGAAATCATCACATAAAATCGAGCATAATTTCAATAAGAGAATGCCCCAATCGAGCGCCAACCAATGTGATATTGCGCATTACCTCTTTGGCTATCTGTGGAACAGAATAGAAAAACGATTATCTAGATAAACCGGTGAAACCCATGTGGGAAACGTTGTGGAATGAAGGATGAATGAGCCGTATACGTTTCCTTTCATTGTCACGCTCTGTACTCTAGATCATTCCGATCGCCTTCGAGATTGAGCAAGCCAGACGGTCCGTCCGCCAGCCGTTGGGTCTTCAACCATATGCGCTACCAGGGCAAAACCAGAGCGGTCGAGCAACTGCTGATATTCTTCGGGATCAAGGCTCGCATGATAGAGTGGTTCTCCCTGATAGTCGCCCAGGATTTCACCCTGCGTGGGACCGGTATTGAACAGCAGGAAAGCGCCAGGGGCGGCGTGAGCAGCGAACACCGTGAACATGGTTCGTTGGTGATCAGGGGTGAGGTGGAAAAAGCTGTCCCAACTGAGAAGCCCATCAAAGCGCTGAGGAAGCGCGAGTGATTGCATCGCTGCCACGATCCACTTGTGTTCTGGCATGCGCTGGCGGCACAGGGTGATGAGCGTTGGAGAAGTATCCACCCCAGTCACACGCAGTCCATGTTGGACAAGATGAAACGCGACGGGCATTCCTGACCCGCATCCCAGGTCAAGGACCCTGGCTCCTGGGGTGAGACAGGCGAGGAATCGATCATGCCAGCTCTTGTCATTCCATGTTCCGCGACTGCGGTCAGTATCCCATGCAAGAGCATGTCGTTCGTAGAGCTGGGGAATCTGTTCAGCGTGATGATGTGTCATGGTCTCTGCATCCTCCGAAGCATCTTACGCGGCTAACCAGGCCACCGAACGAACAACATCAAGGCGAGCTGTGAGATCCTGGAAAAACATGGTAACGGCCTCAAGAAGCCGATCAATAGTCTGGAAAAGGCATTATGCATCATCTCTTTGAGCATCATTTTGCGCTTTCATACTACAATGTTTCCCGCATGGGTTTCACCGGCTTATTTAGAAATTATATAATACTAGTCAGCTAAAAACGCTAGCTTTTCTTATAAATAAATACTTTCAAAATCAACATGGATGGATCAATGCCTTGTACAGCGGCATCAAGATTCCCTTGCTGCCTGCCAAACCATGTTGCTATAAAGCGCACAAAAGCGCAATATTGTATGGATCTTTCCACAAGATGAGCAATGAATTTTTAACAGACCAGTAAATTTCTTTTGAAATGAAGGAGTCCTTTTGATGTTTGCCCTGCCTGAAGATTTTATCCAATTTATGCGCGATGTTCATGGCACAGAGGCGGCCAATGCCTGGTTTCAATGCCTCCCCACTCTCTTAGAGGAATACGCGGAGCGCTGGCAACTGAAACTCTTGCCCCCGTTTGAGCATCTCTCATTGCACTAAGTAGCACCAGCGGAACGTGTGGATGGCACCCCCGTTATCCTGAAGACGTGCGCGCTGAGCGATGAATTTGAACATGGGCTGGCCGCGCTGCGTATCTTCAATGGGCAAGGAATCGCTCGTCTGCTAGAGTTTGACGAGGAGCAGAAGGTGATGTTGCTGGAACGTTTGCAACCGGGAACCATGCTAGCATCACTTGTGCCGGAACACGATGAACAGGCCACATCCATTCTAGCCACGGTCATGCGTCAACTCTGGCGACCGGCACCCACCGAGCACACCTTTCCAACAGTTGAGCATTTAGGACAAGGATTGCAGCAGCTCCGTGCACACTATGCTGGCGGATATGGTCCGTTTCCTCGGCGCCTCGTCGATGAGGCAATGGATCTTTTTGCGTCGTTAAGCACCTCAGCGCCCCAGACGATGCTACTACACGGCGATCTACAGCACTACAATATTTTGAGTTCGCGTGATGCATGGCTGGCGATCGATCCCAAAGGCGTAGTTGGTGATCCGGGTTATGAGGTGGGAGCCTCGTTCTATAATCCCATGCCTTGCATCCTTGAGGTACCCGATCTGAAACAGATGCTGGTCCGGCGCATCGCCCAACTGAGCGAGGAATTGGGAATGGAACGGGCACGTATACGCGGCTGGGCGCTGGCACAAAGCGTACTCAACGCTTGGTGGACCGTCAAGCTAAACATGTACCCGCCGCACGGAATACTCAGGTGCGCGGAAATCCTTGCGCGCCTCAACTATTGACACTCAGCGCCATCTTGCTTGTGCTTCCATTATTACGTGCTAACGATAGTATCATTGAATGCGCTTCAGTCGTCCTTCAAGCTCTTGAAGATTTGCCAGGAACCATAAGTCGTTGCCACGATTCGCTTCGTACACAAAAGCTTTAAAGGACGAGCTCTGATCCAGGTATTGAGAGATGTCGCCCAGCACCACAAGGCGCTGCTGATAGTTCACAAATTTTTGAATGATCTGCCCGGCGAGGCGCGTCTTGAGCTGGAAGAAATCATTAGCAAGCCGCTCCACTGGGACAACGACAATCCTGGTACCATGATAGAAAGCCTCGCCAATCAGGTCTAAAGCATCCTGTTCGCTCATTAACTTTTTCCCATCCGGCGCACAGACAAGCACAGGCATATCATGAATAGTTGTAGGCGTATCAGCCATAATTATCCCCCCAATGCTTATTTTACATAAAATCAACCAGGAGGCTTTGTAATAAAAATCCCACCAGATTATTTTTGCCTCTTTACAGTATTCTGGTTTTCCATAGTATAACATGATTTCTGCGCAGCACAAAAGTGCCTGCAATATTGTGCACAAAGGTATGTGACACAAAGCAGAGTATGATAACAAACACCGATGAACACACAATACATAATCCATCATTCGCAAGCACAACGACTGAGCATCAGGTAGAATAGGGAAAGGCCCATTTTAGCGGACGATTGGCATGTTTTAAAATGATCTGCTGATATAAATGGATCAGTTTCGTAGACTCTTCTTCCCAGGTGAGGCCATGCGCGCTGGCTGAGAGCGCGTTAGTGTGCATTGTGTGCCATTGGTCAGCATCATCCAGCAAGGCATTAATGGCCTGGGCAATATTGGCCGGGGTTAACTCATCAAGGACCTGGCCGACATCGTATTGATGAATCATGTCGGAGATAGCGTCCAGGCGTGATGAGAGGATCGGGAGCCCGGCCATGAGATATTCAAAGAACTTGTTGGGCAGGCAATATCGAATGCTCAGCGAGTAGGCAGGTGGCAAAAGCAGCAGCCCCAGGTCAGCCGAGGAGGTCCAATCCAACAACTCGCTATACGGAACGGCTGGAAGTATTTTGATGCGATCCGCGAGCTGCTCACGCTGAATAAGCGCAGCCAGTTCACAGATCGTCGCATCATAGCCATCCCCCATCAAAACTATGACGATATCAGGGAAGAGATACGGGGCGGCACGCAGCAGGAGATCCAGGCCACGATCAGCCTGAATATAGCCCTGGTAGAGAGCAATGCGTGTGTGGGCAGGCAGCCCCAACTTTTGTTGTAAACGTGTATTCCTGACAGGCTTATGTTGAGGCGGAACATGGCGTAGAAGTTGCACGTGAGCGGGCGCATAGAGCTCTTGCAAAATTGAGATATAGCGCGGCGATCCAGTAATATAACTATCACAGGAGCGCGACATCCAGCGTATACAGCATACAGCCAACCAGCGCAAACGCGGCCAGCGCAGAATAGATGGACCATACATAGTCAGCTCAGGCGTATCAAAGATGAGTCCTTTCTTACGCAACCGAGCGACCAGGTAAGTCGCTGGAAAAGCATGCTCAACGTGGGCATGATAGATATCGGCTCGCACACCAAACAAACAGACAATACATCGGAGCATGAGAACGAAGAATTTCAGCAGGAACAACAGCTTAAATCGCGCTGGAACAAACCAGCCAGGAGCACATATATGCCGAATGTGCATACCATCCAGCATTTCAGTGGCCGCTTGCGGATCACAGGCCGCGACCACATCAACAATCGTCACCTGATAGCCCGCCATCTGTAAAGCCCGAGCATCATTCATCACGCGATAATTTGAACGAGCAGGCCCGAGCAGATGCATACAAACTTTGTGCCAGGGGTGATGATGATGCGTTAAAGATCGAGAATCCATGTCTTACTTTGTCCTTTCTGCATGCGAAACGCGGGGATATGTCTCAACATACTCATGCTGCCCGGCCTTCTTCACACTAATGCGGTTCAATAGCCATAATGAAGCCGCATAGCACGCTAGCATGCCAGAGCAGAATAACCAGTGCAATAATTGATTTTGTTGAGGAAGTAAGCAACGATAGAAGGCATAATAGATAGCGCCCAGGAGCAGTCCCCAGCAGCATAGTTTGAGATCAAAAGAAACGGAATAGAGACGTTGGTTGACCAGGTAGGCCAGCAGTGCCAGCACAGCATATGCCAGCAAGGTTGAGATAGCCGCCCCCATAGCACCATACATTGGGACCAACACGCCATTGCAGCCCAGATTGACGAGCGCAGCCAGAGGAAGCAGAATCAAATTGAAGCGCAGCTTACCCCGCAAGGTGATCCCCAAATTGAAGAGCTCAAAAAGTCCGAAGAACAGGTTGGAAAGCGCGATCAAAGGGATAATCGGGGTCGCCAGCGTATAGGACGGAGGGAAAAAGGCGTGCAAGACATCATCCCCGAGCAGGGAAACCCCAAAGACCATCAACAACAGGAGCATGCAATACCAGCGAAAGATCAGGGCAAAGAGCTCGCGAGCGCGTGTCTTCCGAGCAATAATATGTAATGCTGAATACCAGGCCAGCGAAAAAGGCGCGATGACAAGAGGACCCAGGATATTGCCCAGCGTGTAGGCGATCGAATAGCTAGCAGTCTGTGTCAGCGCACCAAAGGCCAGCAAGAAGTAGCGGTCAGAGGATTGCAACACCCAGACAGAGATTAACCCAGGCAAGGTTGATAAGCCGTAGGCTAGTAGCTGCCAGGCCAGTGACCAGCTTACACGCCAGTACAAACAGCTACCAAGCAGTGGCAACGAGCAGAGAAACACACTGGCATAGCCTCCACAGGCCGCCACGAGCACACCGGAATTCCCCCACTGCCAGCTACCTACCAGTAAGAAGGTCAACGCAAGATTTACCAGCAGATTAAGCAACGCCAGCGCAACAAATGCCAGGGAACGGCCCTGGGCGCGCAACCAGGTAAAGCCAGGAATGGTCATATTCTGTAGCAATAAAAGCAAGGCAGCCTGGCGGAATAGATCTTCATAGCCCGCGCTATGCAATAACAGTTGAGAGAGCCAGGGAGCCAGGAGCGCCAGCAGAGTGGACATACAGAGAGAAAAGGTGGCCAGCAAAATCAGCAAGGTCGTGAACAGAATATGACGCTCACGAGGCCATGCCGTGCATTGATGATACAGGCGAACAAAGGCCGCTCCAAGCCCAAGCTGTGCCAGCGGCCCCAACAAGGCCAGGGTAGTATTCAGCAAGGTCAGAATGCCATAATCCAACGCCGTAAGATGGCGCGTCAGGAAAGGCGTTAAGAGCAGCGAGAAAAAAGGTGCCATGCACGAAGCGATAGCATAGACGCCAGAATGGCGCAGAAGCGTGTGCAAGAGAAACGGGCGCACCGCTCCCGTTTCTAGCGGCATAAACATATGTTTGAGCCGCTCCAGATCGGCAACGGCAGGGATCAACCAGGTAGGCTGTTGATCAAAAGCAAACTCCTCATCAGTCGAGCGCAGAGGGCTGACAACGGACGCTGGCTTATCTTTGGCGACTGCAATATTGTGGGCATTAGAGGGGCTGACCGTCTGTGGAGAATCCGTAAACAATATCGTCGGATCTTTCAAGAGAGCAGCACGTCGGCGAGGCAAACCACCAGATCGCGACCATGGATATCCTGAGTCTATCTCATACTTGTGGGGCATTTCAGGCTGTTGCATCGGCATCCACTACTCCTTTACAACCGGCAGAACACCTGTCTGCACTTTTGCGGTACGCAATAATGGAGAGGCCACAGCCCCCAACAATAACCAGCCCATCGGGGCCAGGGCGAAATGGGTCCAACCATTAATACTGATGCTATTGATGCTCAAAGTACCGATGGCAGCAATACCGGCACCCAGCAAAGGGCGTCCAGTCAGGCTGGTGCAACTCCAATTGCGCCACGCCTGTCCCAGAGCAGTCAACAACAAACCCAGAAACACACATAAAACCGGCAAACCCGCCATGGCCGCCCATTCCAGGTAGGAATTATGTGGATGTGAGAGCAAGACAAACTGCTCAGGAACGCGATAAGCATCAGAATTGACCAGATAGGCTTGATGGCCCAATCCAACGCCAAGCCATGGGTGAGCTTGAATCACACGTAGCGCGGTACGCCAGACCGCAACGCGGAGCGAGAGCTCATTGTCCGCGTGCGCATGCTGCCACTGCAAAGCAAGCTGAGCGGGAAAGAGCCAGGTCAGCAAGCCAGCAGAACAGGCAGCGATCAAGACCAGGCCCAGGCGATAGCGCGTGTGACCAACAAAGCAGAGAAATATAACCAGGCCCGCCAGAAAGGCCAGCCAGGCGCCGGTGCTATAAGTGCACATTAAAGCCAGCACAAGCAGTAACAGGGCAACGATGTAGCAAGCTTTCTGCCAGTAGCGCGTGCCAGACAACAGCAGACCCAGTGGGAGAAAACAGGCCAGAGCAAAGAAGGCCCCATTCCAGTTAGGATCGATGAAAAAAGAGCCTGCTCGGTGTGCATTGCTGTCTAGAAGCTGGTAGTAAGCCACATCTGTACGCGACAAGAAATCATCCACGCGCATTGAAGCGAACAGAATAGTGCCCGTCATGCTCTGGAAGAGTGTATGGAGCGCCAACAACACCGCCAGAAGAGTGAAAAATTGGAAGAAACGGCGCAGGCTAACCAGATCATGGGCGACCAGGAGACCCAGCCAGTACATCAACAAAGCCCCCAGGATATCACTGGGATAGAAAGAAGCAGCATCGTACAGCATCAACGCACCACCCTGGAAGGCGGGATAAAGCGTCAACACAAGAAAAAGGCCCCACAATCCGAGCCAGCGCGGCTGCGTCCAGGGATGGCAGCCAGTGCGCTGAAGATAGAAAAACAACAAGAGAGCAAGGGCCAGTACAGGCACAACAATATGCAAACCCAGATACCAATCCAGGTAGAGATGGAGCGCAGCCAGCAGCGTAACCACCAGAGCATCTAAACGCAACGCAACCACCATCCCCATCAACAAACCACCGCCAGCTACCACAAAGGCCAACGGACCCAGCCAGGCCAAAGCCGCCGCAACAACCGGCGTAGCCCAGAATAAACAGAGCCAGGGAACCATTGGAACACTGCGAGAAACAACTACATTCCAGGACCACCACCCACGACTACACATACAACCTCCCACAAACTTCCTTACCACACACAAACAAACAACCTTAACGGGTCGAGACAGGATGCCGTTGACGCACAACCCTGGCATCCATAGGTTTCCCTGGTCGCAACTGTTCACTGGAACGATAGCGTGCATAGAGAGAATATGGAAGATAGCTACCGCGCCGAGGATATTTATTGATCACGCACCCAACCACACGCGAGCCGGCCTGGAGAAGACGCGACCGGGCCTCGCGTAGCTGTGCTTTATGCGCAAGCTTGAGATCAGTCACCACAATCGTGCCATCCACCTTCGCGGATAAGACAATCGACTCTGAAAGGCCAGACAGAGGAGAAGAATCAAAGATAATTACATCGGCGCCATGACTATCCAGAGTCTGGAAGAAACGCTGCATGGCACGCGACTCCAGCAGTTCAGCAGGGTTTGGTGGCAAGGGACCAGACGACATCACGCGCAGATTAGGAATGCCAGAAGGATGAATATAAGGGTCCAGCGAAATGGAGCGTGCATCCACCACAGTGTGATACACACGTTGCGGCTGCGCCTGAAAATCAGGCATGCCGCAGGCAAGGATAGCGTTGCTCAATCCAGGCTTATCAGGAGGAAGATCAAACATTTCATGCAAGGTAGGACACAAAAGATCTGCATCGATCAACAAAGTGCTCTTACCAGCCATGGCCATAAAGATGGCTAGATTGGCCGCAACAGTACTCTTACCCTCACGTGGGAGAACACTGGTTACCATTAAGTGTCGTAAAGGCTTATCCACACCAGCAAAGCCGATGCTGGAACGCAAGATGCGGTAAGCTTCCCCATTGGCCTCATTGGCCGCCGGTTGGAGTAATGACTGATGCGGCCGTGCAGGCCAGATCAACGCCAGCACAGGCCAGGACCAAAGCTGCTGTAGCTCCTCGCAGCTATATACGCGCTGATCCACCTGAGACAAAAACAAGATCAAACCAAAACCACACAAGAGGCCCAGCAGCAATCCAGCAGCAGTATTCAGCATAATATCTGGCTGAACCGGCTCAGTAGCGACCTGCGCGGGCTGCACAATCAACAAGAAATTGCTACGTTGAGCCTCAGAGAGCTCTAACTGGGCCAGGGCTGACTGCCACTGATTGTAATGTTGCTCAAGGGTGGTCAGTTGTTCAGCGGAACTAGCAGCCTGTAAACTGTTTGTAGAGGCACCTTGACGCTTCACCAGAGTAATCTGACGCAGAGTAGCCGTAATCTCCTGCTGCAACTGCTGCTGAGATGCCTGATTTTCTTGCTGCCGGGCTCGTTCTTGCTGGCGAATAAACGTCTGAGCCAACTCATTAGCCAGATTGGCGCCACGATGAGCATCAGTATCCATAACTGTAAGCTCAAAAAGCTGGGTATTTAATTTAACGCTGGAAGAAACCATCTTACTCAGCTGGGCAGCTGTCAGACCGGCATGATGGCTCACAACCTCCTGCACAATCGGATTACTGACTGCCAGTTGAGACTCGGTCTGTACCAATTGATTGCTTGCCAGTAAATCATTAATATCACTCTGATTATCAGTACCAGAATGAATAGCAACCTGAACCAGCACCGAAGAGCTATAGACCGGGGTCATAAACAAACTGGCAACTAAAGAACCAGCCCCCATTAAAGCCAGGCAAAGCAATACCAGCGGCCAACGCCGCACCAGAATCATCCAATACTGCTCAAACGTCATCACAGCCCCCTTCACATACCATCATCAACTGGCTAACGACCAGAACACCACAGTACCGCAACAATAGTTTTCAACAGGATCGATATATCCAACACAAACGATTGATGCCGGATATAGTAGAGATCATATTGTAATTTCACAGCAGCCGCAGCATACGAGCTGGCATACGGAGCCTTTACCTGCGCCCAACCGGTCAAGCCAGGTTTAACACCCAGGCGACAGCAAAACGCGGGAAGGATCTGTTCCAACTGAAGCTCAAACATCGGTCGCTCAGGGCGAGGTCCAATCAAGCTCATCTCACCCTGGAGAATATTTATTACCTGAGGCAACTCATCCAGGTGGGTCGCACGTAAGACGCGTCCCACCCGTGTCACTCGAGCATCGCCTTGACTGGCCCAGGTCGCTCCACAGGGTTCAGCGTTCACACGCATCGAACGAAACTTCAGCAAACGAAAGCAACGCCCATGGTATCCCACCCGTTCCTGCCAATAAAAAACGGGGCCAGGCGAATCCAGATAGATGCAGACCGCAAGCAGAGGCAACAACCCGAGCAAGACGGCCAGGCCAACCACACCAAAGCAGAGATCCAGGAGCCGACGCCAGCAGTGATATCCCACCGACAGAGCACGCCGATGAGCTTGCTCCATCAACATATGCAAGCTAGTACCATTCAGTAGAGGATATTTTCCAGACGTACACTCATAGAGATCTGGTAAAGAAAAAAGCTGCACCCCCTGAGCCATGGCCTGCATTAAGACAGGATAGAGGGTAGGATCAACATAGCAATCGGGGGCAACAACCAGAAGATCAACCAGATCAGCCTGGACCAGAGAATGGAGAAGTACATTCCCCCCCAAAACAGGCCAGGACAATAAAGCTGGATCAATATCACTATACTCGTCAATATATCCCAGCATAATTGGCGCAGGCTGCCCAATCTGACATAGCTCAGTCAGCATGGCATCAGATAAGCTATCCGCCCCCACGACCACGGTCAGCGGCTGAAACAGGAAGAACTTCAACAGCGAAACATAACAGGCCCGCCACAGTCCAAAGATCGGAAAGAGAACAACAGCAAAAGGAAGCAAAATCGATAGACACGCAAAGAGATCACCCTGAAAAAACGTATACAGAAACAGAAGCCAGCATGCCAGCATTGCTCCCAGAGAGCAACAGATGGTTAGCACACCTCGGCAATAAGAAAGCGCATGAAAACGAGCATAAGGGCGTGCCAGGCGCAGGCTGACCAACCAGGCCAGACCACCCAGCACCTCCCAACAGAAAAAGGAGCGCCAGCCCGCTAACGGCTGATCATAAACTATACGAAATTCATTCCAACCACTAGTAGAGGCGAGAAACAGTACATAGAAGAGGGTAAACAAAAACACCAGCGTATCTCCACCCGCCAGCACCCAACGCCAATGCCTGGCGGTCCAGCGACGCTTACGTGGCAACAGGTGATCATCATAAAAAGGCACAGAGCGGCTAACAATCATCCACAACCTCCCCGAAAAACTGCATTTTAATTTTACGTGCTCACCCAAACGATACCTTCAAGTATACCAAAACCGGAAAAAAGGCTTGTGAGTTTTCGGGGAGGTTTGCATTGAAACTTTCTAACAAAGCAAGACGTGAAAGCGAATAGATAGGTCATTGGACTTAGAAAGAGGAAACATATGCCAGCATTCACACAACAAAATGTGCGTAAACATATGACAGTTTATTCGTCAGATAACAATAAATTGGGACATGTAGGCGAAGTGTATGAGGATTCATTTTTAGTGCACAAAGGATTTATCTTTAGTAAAGATAGTTACATACCCTACAGTGCCATTCAGCAAGTTGATGGTGATACCATCCACCTCCAGTTATCGTCTGACGAAGCACAGGCGAAAGAATGGAGCAAACGACCTGATTATGAGGATCATCTAGGAGACCCTACACAGTTATTCTATGACCGTGGCCATGGTGTTCATGATCCCTTTGATGAGGAAAATCCTGATAAAGCCTGAGTTTATACTTCCCTTAGAAAGCACAATCGCGACGCCTGGGACCATGCAATGGGTGTTTTTTTACACGCAACGGCAAGGTGAACAAGCGTCGCCGCAACATATATGCTCCTTTTTTATTTAGATAAACTCAAATAAAGCAATACAAAAAAATACCTCCATAAATAAAACTATCCTGGATCAACTTTCTATAAACAAGCCATCCACCAGGCGAAAAAATACATACAGGTGAACAGAATATACAGTCAGAACCTGAGACTATTTAAGGTGATCACCTGATGTGACTTAATCACAATATTCTATAAAATAGAGCTAAAGAGAGTACAGAAAGATGGACACGTACGCGCAACACAGAGAAACATGTATCAAACCATGTGTACAGCGCTGCCTGTGAGTACTAACCACGAGGCCATACGGAGTCCGACGCTGATTTTGTCGGTGAGTTTCCTCCTGAAGGGAGCGTGGATTTATGGCAATAATAAACCCTGTCAGAGAAGACCAGAGGACCATGCATACCGCATATACCACAACAGTGGAACGATTCACCAGACCCCGTCCGTCCAAGCGTAAAATCAATAAAGACTCGTCGCAATCGATGATCGAGCGACGCACAGAGCCTCTAGGAGAGATTGATTTAGTGTTGGATGAGGAAGAGGATGTAGCTACCCTGCTCGAAGATGAAGAAGTAGAGAGTAGCGAAACGGAAGTTCTGGAAGAGGTTTCCCCTCGTCGTCGAGAGGGTGGAATTACAGGAACGAAGAGCGCATCCGGGTCTGAAGATGCTTTTCAGAGCTACCTGCGAGATATTCGTCGTCATGGTCTGATTACGCATGAAGAAGAGATTGATCTAGCGCGCCGCGCCGCCGCTGGAGATGCTGACGCGCGCAGTATTTTGATTGAATCCAATCTGCGCTTAGTCATTGCTATTGCCAGGCGTTATACAAGCACCGGAGTTCCCCTGGTTGATCTAATCCAGGAAGGTAACATGGGGCTTATGCGTGCTGCTGAGAAATTTGATTATCAGCGCGGTTGCCATTTTGGCACCTATGCTACCTGGTGGATACGTCAGGCGGTCAGCCGTGCAGCTGGCGAACAATCACGTATGATTCACCTTCCAGAGCATGTGGCAACCCGGCTGCGCAAAGTACGCCGTATAGCTGCCCAGCTCTCCCAGGAAAATGGCCTGGATCCGCTGCCAGAAGATATCGCGGCTGCCTGTAATATAGAGGTCAATGAAGTTGTGGATCTGCTTGGTGTAGTGGAGCAGCCAGTCTCACTGGACGCACCCGTCGACGACGAAGCCCGTTATTCACTGGCCGATACGCTCGAAGACAGCAACACACCAGCACCCGCGGATACCGCATCACAGCATCTACTAGGTGAAGAACTCCATAGAGCGCTTGCGTTTTTGACACCCCGCGAACGTGCCGTAATCACATTACGTTACGGTATTGGGGATGGTCGGAGCCGTACACTATTAGAAGTGGGCAAAGAGCTCGGCATCTCGCGCGAACGGGTCCGCCAATTGGAAGTTGTCGCGTTGATGAAACTTCGAGGCATGAGCGCCAGTCTTTCACTACGCGAGTGCGTCTGATACACCCAACCAATGGGAACCTATGTTTAGGTTCCCCTTTTTTATCGCCTGGCATCATTCCTCACAACTTCCTCACAAGATGTGCAGTACTAGATTGCTCGACGCCCTTCACCTCGTTATGATATACTAGCCCGCGATCACAAGAAATATTCCAACATCTTGTACACGCATATACATACCTGCCCACTACACTCACCGGGGGAAATATGGATACCAGGCTAGATCTCACAACTGGAGACAACGTACCTCAAGCATCGGGTCCAACGCCAGCACCTGCGTCAACAACAGTGCGCCGTACCTCCACGCTCGATATACTTTTCCTGATTGGACTGGCTATTGTAGCGTTTATACCGCGCCTGATCCTGGCAAGACAACTGGATGTAGTGACCGACGAGGTTGTCTATATTTTAGGTGGCAAAGTCTACCTGCCACTGATTACACATGCCAATATCACCTCAAGCCAGTGGGTGACTTTTAATTATGAACATCCACCGCTGGCTAAAATTTTGATGGGCTTCTCACTCGCCTTCAATAATATTCTGGGGCATCCGCTAAGTGAGTTGCTAGCAGGACGCGTTCCCAGTATCCTGATGGGAACGTTACTGGTAGCCGCTATTTACTGGCTAGGGCGTGCGCCATTTGGCCGCACAATCGCACTCATCGCGGCGCTAAGCCTGGCAGTCAGTCCATGGCTGGTCTATTTCAGCGCACTTGCCTATCTGGACATGACAATGACAACTTTTGTGACGATCGCCTTCTTAACTCTATGGCACGCGATTCGTCGACCCTGGCTCTTTCCGATAGTGGCCCTGCTCGTCGGGCTAGGAGCCGCCAGCAAATATACAGCCGTCCTGGTCATACCTGGTATTGTCTTATTTACAGCTTATTATTATTTCCTGTTACGTCCAACGATACCCGTTGAGCAGCGGCCGGCCCTCCCCTGGAAATGGTGGCTGGCAGCGATCCTGATCGCGCCGCTCGCTTTCTTTATTGTCGACCCGGCCATCTGGCTCAATCCGATTGGGCGGCTGGTCCATAGCTTCACCTTTGAATGGAACCACTCCGCCAACGGGCACCCAACCTTCATCGCCGGCCAATATTACACCCATGTACCTCACTGGTCCATCATCTACATTATCTTCACCAAGATGAGCGCCTTCCTGACCATTCCGGCCGCACTCTTTGTGATCGTGGCCCTGGTCCAGCTGGTACGCTTCCACCTGCGCAACATACAGATGGAGACCGAGAAAGCCGCCAGTGATGCCTACCTGGTTATCTGGCTACTGAGCGTCCTGGGCATGTTCAGCGTCCTCAACATTGTCGTTGGCACCCACTATCATCTGCCGCTGGCCCCATCGGTGGCCATCGCCGGTGTCAGCGGACTGGCAATGATCATCGGCGCAATCACTCGCCTGGTGAGTAGACAGAAAGCAACCCGGACAGAAACCGTTGCCACACGCCCGGCCATCAGCAAGCCAGCCATTATTATTCCGGTCGTCATCCTCGCACTACTCGCCATTGGTCCTCATCTGCTCGGACTCACAACGGTCTACGGGGCCGAGGGCTATACCAATGAGTTCTTCCAGAACGATGAAGACACAACCATGCAGGTAGCATATCCAGCTTATCGCGAGGCATTGCAATGGCTGGAGACATCGGCGCCGGCAAAGGCAAAAGTCGGCCTGATCGGGAGCAGTCTTGAAGGATATAGCAAGGATACCAGCTGGTTTAGCTATAATACGGCCCTTGATCAGCGTTTCCAGCTGCAGCAGATCGATGTGACCGCCCAAGATTTCACAACAAAGGGAGACCCGAGCTTCCATGGGTATCAATACCTGGTCTGGCCCAAGCACCTGGTGCAGCGCGGCTATCCTTTACCGGCCAATACCAGTGTGATGCATACCATCATGGGAGGCAACACGATCTACTGCTATATCCTGAAGGTCAATCAATAACATATGCAACAGCAGCGCCCAACACGAGATATACTCTGGCTCTTCGTGGCCACCCGGGTTCTTTTAGTGGTCATAACCTATATAGCTTACATTTTGCTGACGGCCGAAAAGTATTCAGATACGCCAGTCAATATAGCAGCCCTGTTCAGCTCGTGGAATCACTGGGATGCGGCCAACTACGCGCATATTGCGCAGTTTGGCTACCAGAGTACCAATGATCTGGCCTTCTTTCCTTTTTTGCCATTGCTGATCTCAGGCGGAGCCCGCCTGCTGGGGGGAGGGAACTGGAGCTATATCTTTGTGGGCATGCTTATCAGCAATATTGCGCTGCTCGGGACACTCTTCATCGTCTACTATCTGGCCCTCGAACTAGTGGGGAAGGAGCTTTCACAGCGCACATTGCTCTACCTCTCCATCTTTCCCACCGCTTTTTTCTTTTTTGCAGCCTACAACGAAAGCCTATACCTGCTCTTTGCTGCAGGAACATTCCTGGCACTGAGGCGACAAAAGTGGTGGCTGGCAGGATTACTGGGTATGCTGGCTGCGCTTACACGCTCAGTTGGTATCTTACTGGTAATCCCTTATCTTTATGAGCTCTGGGAACAGAGGGCCTATATACTAACACGACGTATTACGCTCTTTATCAGCCTGGGGGCCATCATTTTGATCCCGGTGGGAACCCTTCTTTATGCTGGCTACTGCTGGTATGCTTTTGGCGACCCATTAGCATTTGTCAGCGTACAGGCCCACTGGTCGCGCCACACAACATGGCCCTGGATGGGCATCTTCCAGGCCTTCTGGGCACTTTTCTTCTATCACCAGCAGGGCTTTGGCTCATCCAATCAAGCGCACTTGTTGCTGGACCTCAGTGCAACGCTGGGTTTCATCGCGCTGGTCATCATTGGCTGGCGCAAATTACCGAAGAGCTATAGTCTCTGGATGGCAGTTTTCTTACTGTACATCCTGGTCAACCCGGCTCAGAAACCCGATATATTGCTATCAAACCAACGTTTTGTGCTAGAAATGTTTCCAGCCTTTATCACCCTGGCAATACTAAGCAAGCGCTCACCGTATCTACATTATGCCTTGATGCTACTCTTTCCAACCCTACAAGCAATACTAGGAATTGCCTTTATCATGAACCACTGGATTGTTTGAAAACAGCACAAGGTAAAAAGCATGGCAGCTTGACTTTGCAAGGATAGCTTTTTAAAATAGCGAGAAACACAATGCTCACTCTGGAATAAGGCTTTATTTTTATGAAACGTGCTCCAACACGAGATATACTCTGGCTCTTCCTGACTACTCGCCTGCTCTTGATACTAGTCACCTACTTTGGCTACATCTTGCTCACACAGGAGAAGTATTCGGGCGCCCCCATCGCATTCAGCACATTTTTAAATACCTGGAACCAATGGGATGCCACACGCTATATCCACATTGCGCAATCAGGGTACCAATTACCCTATGATCTGGCCTTCTTCCCACTCTTCTCACTACTTATTGCCATTCCAGGCCATCTCCTGGGTGATTGGAGCTATCTCCCGCTGGGCATGCTGATCAGCAATGCGGCCTTGCTGGGGTCACTCTTCGTTATCTACCAGATTGCCGCTGAGGCAGGTGGAGATCAGGTAGGGCGCCGCAGCATATTGTACCTGTGCATTTTTCCCACCGCCTTCTTCTTCTTCGCAGCGTATAACGAATCGCTCTTTCTGCTCTTGAGTAGTGGAACCTTGCTGGCACTACGGCGTCAACGCTGGTGGCTAGCAGGGCTTCTTGGATTGCTGGCGGCCCTGACACGCAGCGCAGGTATCATGTTAGCGGCCCCATATCTCTACGAGCTCTGGTTAGCCCGAGAAAGCGTTTTAGCCAGTAAAGGAAAAATGCTTGCCAGCCTGCTACCTATTGTGCTGATCCCGCTGGGTCTGATTCTCTACAGCATCTATTGCTGGAAACTCACAGGAAACTTCTTAACCTTTGTGAACGTCCAGGCCCACTGGTCACGTCAAACAAGCTGGCCCTGGCAGGGCTTCATCCAGACTATCTTCGAGCTCTTCTGGCACCAACCATTTGGCTCATTCAACCAGGTACATATCCTACTCGATGCCACTGCAACCGTGACATTTATCATACTGGCCATTATTGGGCGCAAAAAGCTCCGTCCCACCTACACACTCTGGCTCGCCCTGCTCCTACTGAGCATCCTCATTTCATCCAGCATCGGGCAGCGAGATCCATTTATTTCTAATCAACGCTTCGTACTGGAAATGTTCCCGGCCTTTATCACCCTGGCCATGGTCAGTATTACACGCCCACGCCTCCACCAGGCCTTGCTATGGATCTTTCCGGCCTTGCTAGCGACCCTTAGTCTGCTCTTTGTGATGGGAAAATGGATGGTCTGATAGAGAAGTAGCTAATGAGCGCCAAAAAAGGAGGGAGACGCGGCCTGCAAAAACCGCATCTCCCTCCTTCATTATAGCGAATCATTATCCCTGTGTAGTTGCAACCGGAGAGGTACGATTAAGATCAGAAGTCTGGGGCTCACCCATAAAAACCGTTTGCTGTGAACGATTATAGGTCGCGACATGCAGGACACCCAGGACAAATGCCGCCAGCAAGAAATTCCGGATCGTGGTCGCGGGAAAGAACGGCGGCAGATAGGGTACCTTCTCTATATCATGGGTCATAATATAGATATATGGGTAGATCCAGGTAGTTAACAGGCCGATCAGCCCCCAACAAATCACCCACCAGCGGCGATCCTCACCAATGTAAGCCACCAGAGGAATAACCCAGATCAGGTACTGAGGACTAAAGACCTTCCCCGTGACCATCACCACCAGCAACGTCAAGAGGCTCGTGGTGGCCAGATCGATCTTGCCACGCCATTGCAGCCAGAAGACATAGACAACGCCAACAAGTTCCGCCAGGGTCGCCAACAGCGATAACACCGTTGCGCCCGAGGCCAGAATATTTAGTGACCCAAACGTGTAGGCATAGTGAGCAGGCTTCGACAGAACCAGGCTGAGAATCCAGAGCAACGAAGCAGGCAGCGATTCAACCTGAATTGGACGCGTTGTGAAATAGCTAAAGGGAGAGAGTGTGCCCTCGACACTTAACAGGAGCGAGATCCCCATTACAACAACACAGACAGCCACAAATAATCCAAGCGGGATCAAGCGGCGCCAGGATTTCCAGGGCAACGCCGAGTCCTTCTGTTGCGCGATCAGGAATGGCAGCAGTAAGACGACTGGATAGAATTTGAATAGCACCGCGAAAGCCAACAGGACAAACGCCCAGTTCCAACGCTTCTTCATGGCGCAAATAACGCCAAAGAGGGTCAGCGCGGACGGAATTATATCAAAGCGACCAGCTACGGTTCCCCAGCCACCAACGACCAGCAGAAAAGCATATACCAGCGCCGCTTTGCGGGAACGCCATTTGAGCAAGACCAGATAGACCAGAGCCGCCACCACCAGCATCCAAAACGCGAAGGCAACCTGAAAGAGATTCATTGGTACCAGTAACGAAAGGGTAAATGGTATCAGTGTCAACATTGGATACTCGTAGGGCAGGGCATGAAAAGGCTGATCCGGTAATTGAGCATCAACGAAATGGACCAGACCAGCAGGCAAGCCAAAGTCTGACATTTTTTTCACCAGCTCAGCATGTGGAAGTGGAATAAGTTGCTTGCTAGGATGGATCAGAAAATTGCATTGGCCCGGTGGTAGGGTATTCAAAGCAGAGGTGCCATGCCAGAAGGCGCGCGTATAACATTGATATCTTGCTGCATCTGTATGGATTGCAAAGATTTGCCAGGAAGCGCCATAATACAGCAATCCTGCCATGATAAAGATCACAACAATATCTAAGATCGAAATACGTTTTTTGCTTATGCTGGATGCGATCATCTTTAAGACCTACTCTATAGTTTTACGCTCATTGCTAGAAAGAAAAATACGATTATTGTATGTTGTTTGGAACGTTTCCATCACTCAAATGTCACAGTGATAGCCAGTACGTTCAAATTTCCAGTCGCGAGCATATCAATCACCAGTATAGAGAGGTAAGAGTTGCCGTGTCAATTAAACCTGACCGTTGTCGCAGAGCCGCCTTTATAACAACTACGGCCAAACGTATCCGTTTTCGTATGTCTCACAGTATTAGAACAAGGAGGAAATTTACATGCGAAAACTGCCTATACTCATCTTACATTATCTATCGATTAAACCAACTATGGCGCTGGCCAGTTTTAATATTCTACAACTGCTACAAAACCTTCTACACAATCTTGGGTATCCAGCAGTCGTATTGTTTGTGATGATTGAAAGCTCAGGCATTCCATTCCCAGGCGAAACGATGCTCTTACTGGCTTCATTTTATGCTGCCGTCTACCATGATCTATCACTACCAATTGTCATTGCCTGCGCCGCCGCTGGAGCCATTATCGGTGATAATATTGGCTATGGAGTTGGACGCACAGGTGGAAAAGCATTCATCGAGCGCTATGGACGCTACTTTTTCCTCAAGCCTGAACGACTACAGAGATCAGAAGAATTTTTCGCCAGGCACGGCGATAAAACCGTCTTCTTCGGCCGCTTCGTCGCCATCTTACGCGCCTTCGCAGCCTTTCTAGCTGGAGTCAATAAGATGGCCTGGCCAACCTTCCTGGTCTACAATGCCGCCGGAGGTATCCTCTGGGCCATTGCCTATGGATTGATTGGCTACTACGCAGGCCGCATCTTCCACGACAATTTTGGGCAGGTCGAGCACCTTGCTGGCTATATCAGCTGGATTTTGGCGGTGATTATTATCTTAGGGGCAATAACTGCTTTTATAATTTATAAAAAGCGCAAAGATAACGAACACCAAGCCACCAGCAAATAGAAAAGAATCCAATCATCCGGCATGCTATTGAAATAGCAATCGTAAACGCCACTTGGACGCGGCTAGCTCCGCTGCCACTGGCTCAGCCATTCAACTTGAGCAGCAACGAGCAAACGGGGGCGCCTGTCAGGCAGCTGCGCTCATACGATTGAAAGGCAGGCCATGAAAAACACAACTATTCCTCTACAAGACTACACTGAAACAGGTCGATATGGTACAATAGCACGCAAATGAAACATGTTTTTGAGTCAAAATGAGGGTAGAGAATGCACACACTGGAAGAAGGTCAAAAGTTTGAGCGCTATCGCATCATACGCCCTTCAGGAAATGGGGCTACCGGTGTCAGTTATGAAGTCGAGGATACGCGCCAGCAACGCACAGTACTACTCAAAATTATTCACCCCTGGACTCTTCTTCCAGACGCAGCCCGGCGTCAGTTCTTTCGTGAGATGCAGGCCATCAGTGGCTTAAAACATCCACAACTGGCACCTATTCTCAATTATGGAGAGTGGCATGGACAGCTCTTTGTGAGCCGTATTTATGCTGAATACGGCTCCTTGCTCAATGAATATGGTCGCAATCGGTTTCGGCCACCACTACTGGTTGAAGACGCAGTGACCTATGCTACCCAGATTGCCAATACACTCACCAATATTCACCATCTTGGATATATTCATGGATCGCTCACATTCTCAAATCTACTCATTAACCAGGAACCTACCCCTTCCCAGCTCGATACGCTTTTAATTGCCGATGCGGCCCTGGCTACCTTTGTACGGCGAATGGGACAATCACCAGTCGCCTTCTTTCCCATGAGCGCCGCCCCAGAACAATTCGAGGGACAAACCACACCAGCCAGCGACCAATATGCCCTGGCTGTACTACTATACTTCTGGTTAGCAGGACGCCCCCCATTTCTGGGAACACATGAAGAGATTCGCAACCAGAAAAGTCAGGGAATAATCCCCTCGCTTTTACCATTTAATGCCAACGTCACTTATGGCCTGGAAAATATCATTCGGCGCGCTCTCAGTGCTAACCCCGGTCACCGCTTCGCCAACGTGAATACATTCGTTCAAGCGTTACGTAGAGTTTTGGAGGTTGATGCTATGCGATCACCTAAACAGGACGCGATCATACTGACAACCGCGACACAACGACCAACCGAACCTGACACCGAGCCAGTACGACGTATTGAGCCTGATGCCCCCCAACCACATCCTGAGCCCAAACTACCACCCACACCCAGGCCAGAACCAAACTCAGAACCCCTCCCCGAGGGTCCAATACCAACGACCCCAGATCCACTGCCATCAGGTCCACTCCCACTCGAACCAGATATAGCACAGCCAATTCCTGATGCCACGCCATTCGCGCCACCCGAGATTGAGCCCGTCAAACCAACGCGACCGGAACCCTCGCCAAAGAAAGAGAACCTGACCGATACGGAACCCCTACCAGCGGTAAAGCTACCACCACTCCCAGCCAATGATACCTACCTGGTAATTACACCCCCAATTACCCATGAACCAATCACCTATCCACTCACCAGCCCGGAAACCAGTCTGGGACATGCAGGCTCTAGCGATATATTGCTAGACCAGGATGATAGTACATCAAGGCACCATGCCTTAATTCGCATGGAAAATAGTCAGCATCGCATCTATGACTGTAACAGTGCTAGCGGTGTTATTGTCAACGGACAAAAATTAGTACCCGAACAAGGTCAACAATTGGATAATGGCGACAAGATCCTGATTGGTAATTATGTACTGATTTTTTATAGCAGCCAGCCGGTCTCATATAATGCCCAACAAAAAGAACACGTTCTCTCCTAAGAGATGAGCTCGGCAGAAAATACAGAAAAAGGTGTAGAGGTATATCTACACCTTTTTCTGTATTTTCTGCCGAAGGTCCAATTACGCCTTGACACATACAAAAGCCTTGATTAAACTAGTGCTTGATATCACACGACACACAAAACATGTTACATAAAATTCAAACTTCAATGTGCGATTGATTGACTATAAGGGCAGGGGTGGAGAGGGGGCAATAATGGCAGTAGATCGGGCGGGGATCAATCTAGTAGAGCCGGGTAGCGCACAGATAACGCGACATAGCAGCAGGATCAGCTATAAATGGATCGTGGCGATGGTGGTCATAATCGGGGTTTTTATGAGCATCCTGGATCAAACTATTGTAAATATCGCTATTCCGCGCCTCCAGCAGGCCTTTGGCTCAGATATCCACAGTGTGCAGTGGGTATTAACGGCGTACATACTGACCCTGGGAATAGTCACTCCCAGCGCGGCCTATTTCTCGGATAAATGGGGAATCAAGCGCTTTTATATTATTTCACTGGCTGCCTTTACCGCAGGCTCGGCATTGTGTGGATTGGCCTGGAGCCTCCCGGTCTTGATTATTTTTCGCATCTTACAAGGGATTGGTGGGGCCGCCCTCTTTCCACTCTCAATCACCCTCTTGTTTCGTGAATTTCCACCTCAAGAGAGAGGGATGGCCATGGGTTTCTTTGGCATTCCAGCCTTGCTGGCACCTGCCCTGGGACCGACGCTGGGAGGATATCTCGTTACTTATGCTAACTGGCAATCTATCTTTTATGTGAATGTCCCGGTGGGCATTGCGGCAGTAATTCTGGCCAGCATCCTGCTGCACGAGGCCAATGCCGATAGTAGTGTACGTTTTGATTTCTCTGGCTTCTTGCTGGCCGCACTCGGCCTGGGTGCTATCCTCTATGGACTCTCAGATGCCAGCACAGATGGCTGGGGATCAATCAAGGTTGAGGGATTTATACTGGGTGGGCTGCTTATCCTTCTCCTGTTTGTCGTGATTGAATTATCCATTGCCAATAGTGGTGGAAGCCCATTGCTAGACCTGCGCATCTTTAGCAACGGGCCATTTCGCAATAGCTCAATTGCCAATATTTTCGTTACATTTAGCCTGTTTGGAGGTATATTTCTCTTTCCCATTTATCTGCAAGATCTACGGGGCCAGAGCGCTTTCCAGGCCGGTCTGACACTTTTACCGCAAGCCCTGGCCTCAATGCTAACCGTGCTGATAGGAGGCCGACTGGTTGATCGTATAGGGGTGCGGGGGGTGATGATTCCCGGGCTGGTAATCCTGACTATTGCCACCTGGTTGCTCTCATTTCTAACCCTGAGCACACCTATCTGGTGGTTACAATTTCTCTTAATCGCGCGTGGACTGGCCCTGGGAGCCAGCGTTCAACCGCTGACGGTGGCCGGGCTTTCACAGATCGGACCACGCCAGCTGGCTCAGGCCTCGGCCCTCAATACCGTTACGCGCTCAGTTTCCAGTTCGCTAGGTATTGCTATCCTGGCAACACTGGTACAGACACAGAATACATTACACTATGCCCACCTGGCCGAACAGGTCACCGCAGACTCAGAATTGGGACGACTCTTGTTGCGCCTGCAAGCACAATTTGTAGCCCGGGGTGCCAGTATAATGGTGGCCCGCTCCGCCGCCGCTGGCTATATTTCTCGCATTATCCAGGAGCAAAGTTACGTATTAGCATTGCAAGATTCTTTCTTCTTTACACTTATAATCATTATTTTTGCTATCATAGCAGTCTGTTTCGTCAGTGATAAACATAAGCCAGCGAGCATTTCGCCAGGTGCAAATCAAGAGATAGAGCCTGGCAAGAGGCATATCCCCATCTTTAGCGAATAATTTGGCCGATTAGCTCCAGACCATCAACACTGCTCGACCATTCGACCGAAGAGATTTCACAACGAATAAGCATAAAAGGATAAACATAGCTCATGCGACGTATTATTCTCATTCCAACGCTCACGGTAATAGTATTTCTAGCCATTATTGGCGGAGTCAGCTATTACGTCTACCAGAGCTACCTCTACTACCAGACCGACGATGCCCGCATCACCGGCAATATCGTCCCTATCCAAACGCTATCCAGCGGTCAACTCAGCTCATTTACAATCAAGCAAGGCGATACAGTCACTGCGGGTCAGGTTATAGCATTGATTACGCCAGTGCCAACCGGGACCAGCAGCAAGGCCCCACCAACACAGACGATTACCAGTCCAATTAGTGGAACAATTATCTCCACCACAGCGGTACAGGGACAAAACGTCACCCCGGGTCTTACGCTGGCTCAGATAGCGAACCTCAATACTCTCTCGGTAACCGCCGATATAGACGAGAATGCCATAGACAACATCAAAGCGGGACAAGATGTAGATATCCATGTGGATGCCTATGGTGATAGCACATTCACAGGTAAGGTACAGCAAAAAGTCATGGCGACCTCAAACTCCTTCGCCTTACTACCTACCCAGGATACAGCCAGCAGCAACTTCACTAAAGTTGGCCAACGCATTCCAGTTATCATTTCACTGGATGGGGCCGGTGGCAAAGAGATCGTACCTGGCATGAGTGTTGAGGTAAGTATCCATATTCACTAAGGTGGGGGCGAACACAGCATACATATATTATGCGGATCTTATGATGGAAGAGGGTAAAAAGTGAATATTTTAATTCTTGGTGGCTTCTTCGGTATAGCGATTATTGCCCTGGCTGGCCTGATCTTTCTGGTGCGCAATGAAAGCAACAATACGAAAGCTCGCCATAATATAGCAACCAATCAAAATACACCAGATCCCATGCGCTCAACTAACGCCGCAACTTTTGAGTTCGAAGAACAAGAAGAGGGACGTGTTTCAGCCAACACAATGCCCATGCAGGCAATCCGAGTGCCCAATGAGCATGAACAGATGAGCATGAGTGGCCGCATACCGGTGGTGCGACCAGCGGTTGCGAACGAGCAGATGAGCATGAGCGGCCGCATGCCGGCCATTCATGCTTCCGAGACAAACGAGCAGATGCCCACAGTGCGACCTGCTATGGATAATGAACAGATGAGCATGAGCGGCCGTATACCAGTAGTGCGACCGCCAATTGCAAACGAGCAGATGAGCATGAGCGGCCGCATACCGGCAGTACGAACAGCGCGTGAAGATGAGATGGCATGGTTTAATGGGCAACTCAGAGAATTAGAAGTAGAGGTAGATCTCCTCAATAAGCAGGCTGAAGACTTTATCAGGCGCTTCGATACGCTGAAGCTTATCCTGATACAGATCAAACGTGTGCAGAAAAATCAGCAGGAGCAAGCCGAGGCGCATAATCAATTGAATCAAGGCATAGAGGAAAACTTACTCTGATCACCAATTGATATGAACAGGATCAGCAACAAGTTAACAATGCCTTTGACTTTAAAGGGCAAGCAAACAGGGGCTCGGCGCAACTGAATATGCCAGGCAAAAGCATCATTCAGCGCTACCTATCCCCTTTATATCTTGCTGTCACATAACAGGTTGGCTAGTTTAAAACAACGTGGCCCGGGCCAGCGGCCGCCCGACAGATATCGATGCTGGCCTCGCGACCCGCGCGCTCAGGATACTGTTGCTCAACAGCCTGGCGCAAGGCATCAACGGCCTCATTACGAACCAGGTTGATCGTACAGCCACCGAAGCCGCCGCCCATCATACGAGCACCCAGGACGCCAGGAACCTCATGAGCGATATCGACCAGCGCATCTAACTCGTTACAACTCACCTCATACTCATCGCGCAAGCCCGCGTGTCCAATCCAGAGGATCTTACCCGCCTCTTCGATCTTACCCTCTTCCAGCAACTTCACCACCTGCAACACACGCTCATTCTCAGCAATCACATAACCAGCCCGCTTCTGCAGCACTGCAGGCAACTGAGCTTTAAAACGCTCAAATTGCTCCGGAGACACATCGCGCAGCTCTTTAATCGAACGGGCCTGCTCATTCTCTGGTTCAACCTGCACAATCAAATCACGCAGACGCTGTGTAGCTTCCTCACACTGCTGGCGGCGCTCATTATAAGCAGAAGTCGCCAGTTCACGGCGCACCCCGGTATCAATGACCACCACCGACACATCAGGATCTTCAAAAGGCAGGTAGCGATAATCCAGAGATCGACAATCCAGCAGCACAGCCTTACGTGGCTGTCCCAGACAGGATGCGGCCTGGTCGAGAATACCACACATCAAACCAGAAGCGATCTGCTCGGCCCGCTGACATAGACCGGCCGTCTCGATAGGCGTCAGGGTCGCATCCTTTTCACCAATTGAGAAAGCATGGTCAGAGAAAAGAGCGTAGGCCTCGGCTGAAGCGATTTCCAGCGCGGCAGAAGAGCTCATACCCCCACCAAGAGGGACATCACCGCTGACGACCGCATCAAAGCCCTTCAAAGCGATATCGGAACGGGTCAATTCCGCGGCCACACCAAGCACATAACGAGCCCAGCCCGGCAAGTTCGCACGCTGCTCATCAAAGGTCTCAGGTAAACCTTCCAACGAGAACTGCGCGTAAGCTTTAAAATGGGTTGACCAGAGACGCACCGTCTGATCTTCACGGGTGCGACCAGCGAACGCCGACACACGATCGACCGCCAGAGGCAGGACAAAGCCCCCATTATAGTCTGTATGCTCACCAATCAGGTTCACACGCCCTGGAGCCCAGGCAGCCCCTAAAGGACTGCTATAGGCTGTTTTATCATCAAAAACACGTGGAAATTCTGCCAGCGCCTCTTTTACAGGGGCAACAACGTCGTTGAATCCATTACCTTTTATTTTCCTTTAACTTGTTCAATCGCCGCACGCAACTCCTGAGCTTTCTGAGCGGGAGCTGAGTCATTGGACCACAATCCCCATACCGACTCGGAGGATGCAGCATATTTGAGTTTACCTGGAGCTCGTCCAATGGCCAGAATCTCGACATGGAAATGGAAGCGCTCATCAGCCAATTGATGAAGACCCAACAAATAAGGCATAGGAGCCATCTCCCCATCATTAAGCGCATTATAACCACGAATGACCTGCAACAGCAACTCAGCCAGGTCGCGCAGCTCATCATCTTCCATCAAACCAATATTTGCAACGTGGCGCCGTGGATACAGGTGCGTCTCATAAGGATAGCGTACATATGGAGGCAAGAAAGCCTGCCAGGTTGTATTGGCAGTTACCTGCTGCTCACCATCGCTCAATTCCTCGCGTACACGACAGAAAGGACAACCACTACCGGCTTCGTAGTCCAGGATCACCGTCTCAAGCTCACGCTCCAAGATTGAAGGGATCACAGAAACACCGTACGCCTGTCCATGAGGATGATTCTGGGTCTGACCGATTGAAGCCCCGCTATTCTCAAAGATCATCACAGTTGGATAGCGCGAAGACATATCGCGATACAGATCACGCCAGAGCTTAGTGACCGCAAATACTTCATCGACAGTCAACTGGGTAAAAGTACGATTATGGTCACGGTTATAAATAACAACCTGCGCCTCCCCAACAGGAGGTTTCAAGGGAGGAAAATCATTAGGATGCAGCCAGACCTGCGTATCTGGCCCAACAAGGCCATTGGTAATATCGGCACAAAAAGGGCACTCGTTGGTCCCCTCACGCCGATTCATGCGATGGGCAGCATTCACAAGATATTGTCTCAGAATGGGATTCCAGACAAGTGGAGTAGTATATTCTGGCATAAAGCAATTCCCTACTTATTAATGATGATGAGGATGATGAGTAACCTGACTGCCCAGCAGTACACAACGCCCCTGTCGGGCCAGTGCTGCAAGCGCCTCACCTTTATCGGTGGGCTGCCCATCAGCGTCAGCAGCCAAAAGCCATTCATCCCAGGTGGTTTTATCAGTAAAAAGGGCCCAGGCCACCGGAGCAACCTGCCCTTTTGTAACACGTATCAATTCCTGTGCATGGATATAACCAGGCTCCAACTGTGCAATCGCTGGTAAACGAGAATCTTCTAGCGCGACAAATGTACGCAGCGAGCAGACGGCACCATCAACTACCTCACAAATACATCCCAACCAGAGTGTTTCTTGCTCTTGAGCAGCATCAACCTGCCAGACACCCAGCATTAAAGAGCAATGGGGCGGCAATTTCTGTAGAAACGCGTCGATGGAAGCCTTATTCCAGCCATGCCATAAGTATGAGTCGTCCTGTTGTTCTATTCGTAATGCAATATCCAGGAATGGACGTGCGGCATTCCACAAAGGGGATGTAGCATCTACAACAACAAATTCTTCAGCAAACACGCATTATGCTCCTCTATAAACGCAAATCGCATGAAAAAGAGGGCTGATAAATTTATTGTGGATAAATAACATCTGGTCTGGCTCCTTTATAACAACCACTTATCATAGTCGATTATCAATAGAAAGGAGCAAGCATTGTGAAGTCCTCTTTCTCACCTGCAATCAAAGTATACAATACCTGGCTACCTCATGCATATATATCCGAATTGATATAGCGGCATGTAAAAAGCATTTGGAAACGCCGCCTGTCAGGCAGTTAGGGCTTTTTCATGTTCGTCCAGCGATCGCAGGGAGATTACGAACAAGCGAGAAGATGTCCATTCTTTCAGGTGTGGAGTGTGTGTGGTGAGCGGCCGCAGCCGCTCACCACACACACTCCACACTCCCAACCCGGCGCCGCAGGCGCCAAAGAGGAACATAAAAAAAGCTCTGTCAGGCAACTGCGCTCATACGATTGAGCAGCATGCATGCTATTGAAATAGCAATCGTAAACGCCGCTTGGACGCGGCTAGCTTCGCTGCCACTGGCTCAGCCATTCAACTTGAGCAGCAGCGAGCAAACAAGAGCGCCTGTCAGGCAACTGCGCTCATACGATTGAACGGCATGCTATAATTTTTAAGGGCCGTCTTCTTAGGATCACTTGTCTTATTTTATGTCAAGTTTTAGATGCGAGGGGCGATGGAATGAGTAACGGATCGCTAGCAATCTGCCTGACACTTTTTGGCGCCCTGGGTCTCCTACTACTTTCAATAACCCTGATGCGTGTTTTCTGGTATTATCGTAATTGCCGCCCAGGCACTTTTCGCTGGCATACGCGCAACCATTATCTCAAACAGATTTTTGCGATTACTTGTCTCTTTTGCCTGGCCATGGCAGCCAGCTATGGAGTTTTATGGCAGATCTGGGCGGCCCTCTATTTAATTATTGGCATCAAAATCGGCACGTGGTGGCTACGCCTGGCGCTCGAACAGCGCGATTGGAGAGATTCGCCTTAGCCTGTTCTTACCACGGTAAACGGAAACGGCCAATTGAAGCGTTCATTAAAAATAAAGGGCGCATCTATTTGAGGAGGAAGCGGCATGGGTGAAACTCCGTGGTATGAAACATTTTTCAATGAAGACTATGTTCGTCTTTATGCACCATTTCTACCGCCAGCAAGGACAGAGCAAGACGTCGAAGCAATCATCAAACTACTAAATCTACAGCCTGCGGACCGGGTGCTGGATCTCTGCTGCGGCTATGGTCGTCATGCCCTGGCACTGGCACATTATGGATGCCAGGTAACGGGACAAGATTTAAGCCCGGCGCTGTTAGAGAAAGCCCGGGCCAGTGCCACTGAACAAAAAGTTGAGGTACAATGGCTGCAAAGCGATATGCGCACTATTCCATTTGAAGAAGAATTTGATGCGATCATCAGTATGTTTACTTCTTTTGGCTACTTCAGCAGCGACGAAGACGACCAAAAAGTCCTACAACAGATTGCGAAAGCCCTGAAACCAGGGGGCTACTTTTTGCTAGAAACGATTCATCAACCCCGCGTGATGCGCACCACCGCGCCACACAGTATTATCCGTTATCCCGATGATCTCATCGTGCTTGAGGAGCGGCATGTTGATCTCCTCACCAGCCGCAATGAAGTCCGCATCAGCCTGATACACCCCGATGGCAGGCGCAACGAACACCGCCAATCCATTCGCGCCTATACACTCACCGAGTTGATAAAAATGCTCAACGCAGCAGGACTGGAAATGACAGCCTATTATGGCGGACTTGATGGGAGTCCTTTGAGCATTGAAAGCCGGCTAGTCCTGATCAGCCAGAAGCAATAAGCACAGCCATAAAGGTGCTACCAATCAGCCAGGCGGCGCATTACCATTGGAGCCTGCAGCAGAACATATATATATATCTCTCTACCATATCACAAAGCCCAAACCTCAATGGAAAAGCTCTATTTCTATAGACTCATGGTCTCCAAATGCGCTATAATGAGCAAAGCTACCAGAAATTTTTTAGACACTCCGTCAGATCGTACATGCGGAGGGCATAAAGAGGTAAGACCAGGTCCACGAGTGCCGGGGCTGCAAAGTCCATGCAGGTACACAAAAGAGAGAATGGGTATGATTTTATAAAAAATAGAACCGTCTCCAGTGGAACTGTCCCACTCGCTGCTAAGGGTAGTATTTATAATACAAGGTCTATTTTATCATTATAAATGCATAAGGAAGGTACATAACCGTGCCCTGGTGTAGATTTTTTATTCCGAAGATTGCTTCACCCAGAATTAAGCCGGGTGATCCTGACTTAAACGAACACATCTCATATGCAAAATGCGTCAAAGGCCATGTGCTACGCGATGCTAATGATTGGGTTCAATGTGAAAATTTGCCGGCAGCTGATGCCAAATGCTGGCAAGAGGGCGGTGATACGCTCTTTACCTTGACCGTCCGTCGGCGTAACGAGGAAAAGGAAGCTTCCTCGAACGTTCAGACCCAGGAAGGGCCTAAGACGCACGCAAGTAAGTCCTGAGGTTTCATGGGTAAACGCATATCGTCCTCGACAGTTTCTTCTCAACCGGCACCAGATCATATCGCACAGGTGCAAAGCACGTTACTCTCATGGTATGAACGGGAGCAGCGCGATTTGCCCTGGCGTCTAACCGATGATCCATACGCGATCCTGGTTTCTGAAGTGATGCTTCAGCAAACACAAGTTGACCGCGTCTTGCCAAAATATCAGCAGTTCCTGGCTGCGTTCCCAACGCTAGCCGACCTGGCAACGGCCTCGACCGCCGATGTCATAGCCGTCTGGGTTCCGCTGGGATACAACAGGCGTGCAGTGAGCTTACAATCAATTGCACGGCAGGTGCTGGCTGAATACGATGGACGCATTCCCGATACCATTGATGAGCTACTGAAGCTCAAGGGCGTCGGCCGCTATACGGCAGGGGCCATTGCCTGTTTTGCTTATCACAAACAGGTAGCAACAGTTGACACAAATATTCGCCGTGTATTGCATCGTGCGTTTCTCGGCCTGGAACATCCAGATCCCAAAGCCAATGACGCTCAAATGCTCACGCTTGCTGAACAGGTGCTTCCAATTGGCCATGCCTATAACTGGAACCAGGCACTAATGGATATGGGAGCAACCATTTGTACCAGCGGTAATCCCCTGTGTGGAGACTGCCCACTGCAACAGCAGTGTGTTGCCTATACGGACATGAGTCAGTATAGCCTCTTTCCATCAGGAACAGTATTACGTCAACTGCGCAAGGTAGCCGAGAAGAAAGCAGGCTACCAGGCAAAGCCTTTTACCAGTACCAACCGCTATTTTCGAGGACGCATCGTCGATTTACTCCGCTCAACACCAGCTCGTCAACGTATTCCTCTAGCAACATTGGGGCCACAGATCAAGCCAGAGTTTTGCGAACAGGATCATGACTGGTTAAAGAAAATCATTGATGGCCTGGTCAAAGATGGTCTACTCGATGCTAACGAGGATGGTGTGCGTTTACCTTAAAAAAGGGCTCCGCTTGTTCATATCGTGTATACTTAGGCTATATTTTTCTTGGCTGCCTAAAAAACCATATGTATGGAGGAAATAAAGCGTTGCGACTCACAAGCACTAACGATATAACGAAACACTATCGACATATTTTTCTGGCGCCACATCTGGATGACATCGTCTACTCATGTGGAGGCACCCTGGGTGTCCAGGTCAGCTCTGGCCTGCGTCCTTTAATTATCAGCGCGTTTGCGGGCGCACCCGCGACCAACCAGGAGCTCAGCCCACTGGCACTGCAGGTCATCCGCGATTGGGGCGCCAGCGATGCACAGAGCGCGATTCGCGTCATGGAGGAGCGCCGCAAAGAAGATAGCGCGGCCCTCGACTACCTGCAGGCCGATTACCTGTGGCTGGATCATCCAGAGGCTATCTATCGGGGTAACCCTGGCTATTACACCAGCAAAGAGCAGTTGATGGGTGGAGAAGTTCACCCTTCCGATCGTCCCCTGGAAAATGAGCTGGGCAAAATGCTGGTAGAGCTACATGACCGCTTGCCAGATACCGCCTGGTATGCGCCTCTGGGCATAGGTCGCCATATTGACCACCAGATCATCTGTTCAGCAGTTGACCGCCTGGTCCAGCGCGGCGCAAAGGTCTATTTCTATGAGGACTTCCCCTATGTGCAGCGCGATCCAGGCGCACTGGAGGCTCGGATACAGGAGCTCGGCAGCGACTTCGAATACACACTGGTTGAAATCTCGGAGATGATGCCATTAAAACTAGAAGCGGCCGATATGTATCGCTCTCAGATCGACTCGAACTTTGGCAGCCGGGAAGCCATGCACAAGGCGATCGATACCTATGCTAAAAATATCCGACCGGTCGAAACTATTCGGCTAGAGCGATATTGGGTTACCCGTTAATAGTTGATGGAAAGAGGCTGAGAGCAAGGAAGATTCCTTTCTTCGTTTATTACAGCGGACGACCTGCTCTCGCCACTTTTCAATTATAATTACTGTTAGCGGAAACTATAGAGAGATCACAAACAGACACTGGCCCCAGAGGTCAGTGTACACAACGCGAAGCAAGCAACAAACGCTAAACAATCCCCCCATCACACCGATGGGCCACAGCAAAACTGACCTGGGCGGATGAGGTAAAAGTAGGAGTGAGGATCAATGAAAGGGTTAGAAGGCTCAAAGTTAGGGCGATATGAACTACGGTTCCGGGTGGCCCAGGGAGGGATGTCTGAAGTCTATCTCGGCTATGATCGCCGCGTCAAACGCTATGTAGCAGTCAAAGTATTATATGGCAGTGATGAACCATTTGTACGCCGTTTTGAACGCGAGGCCCGAGCGGTAGGCACCCTCTCACACGATCATATCTTGCCACTCTATGATTTTGGTGAACAACGGCCCTGGTATTATTTAGTGATGCCTTTCGTAGAAGGTGGAACGCTACGCGATTATTTGCACAAACGTGAGCGCTTAAACCTCGATGAGGCCGGTAGTTTCCTTGAACAAATTGCATCGGCACTCCAACATGCCCATGAACATGGAGTGGTTCATCGCGATGTAAAACCATCCAATATCTTACTCAGACTGGATGGACATGCTTACCTGGTTGATTTCGGCCTGGCCAAGGCAAAGATCGAAGCCGAATTCCAGACCCATTCAGGGGCCATGGTTGGTACACCTGAATATATGGCACCCGAACAGTCGGATGGGCGCAACGACTTCCGCAGCGACATTTACTCCCTGGGTATTATTCTTTATCAGATGCTTACTGGCCGGGTTCCGTTTATGGCCGACTCACCCGTAGGGGTTACGCTCAAACATATTCAGACCCCTCCATTACCACCCAGCCAGTTGAATAGCGAGATTCCAGCCGCTATTGAGGAGGTGATGCTAAAAGCGCTGGCCAAGGCACCCGAAGATCGCTTCCAGGAAGCCGAGGCGTTTGCCCTGGCCTATAAGATGGCCCTGATTCAGAAACGGACCCGTGATCTCGGAGAAGAGGCACTGGCCTGCGTCTTCAGTGGAGAGAGTGAAGTGGAGTATGTCCAGAACGCTCAGCAACATACCGATAGCACCATGGCAGCCATTGAACAGATTACAACTCAGCTCAACATCCCATCAACCAAGCCACAGCTCTTTCCGCTGGAGAGAGATAAATCTTCGTTTATCCCCTATACATCTGAAATGTTCAAAAAGAAAAAGCGCATCAGCCCTGTGAACACCGTCTTGCTCGCATTTATCCTGATCTTATGTATCACATTGCCATTATTGCTGGCCTGGGAGACACGGCCAGTTCCTAAACTTCGGCCACGCCCTACCCACATGCAACCAGCCAGGTGCCCGCGACAGTCACCGAAATCGCTCATATACATGCACAGGCAACCCTGGCAGCCCAGGCGCGCATTCAGGCAAGTACAGGCATCACCACAGCCATCGGAGCTGGTAAGATACTCTACTACAATGATATGGATCAAAAGGGGAGTGGTTGGATCAATGATGGAAGCCAGTGTTATTTCACCCCCCAGGGCTATCATGTCCATACGGGCCTGGCGCATGCCGTTGCCTGGTGCTACTCCAATCAGCAGAGCTTCGCCAACGCCGTCATGTCAGTCCAGGTCAAAATGCTCTACGGAGACTTTTGCGGACTGGTCTTTCGCTTGAATCCCTATAGTAAGTCCTTCTATGTGCTGGAAATTAATAGCTATGGAGGATATCGCCTCCAGCGCGCACTGGGCAATGATCCCGCCCGCTGGCTAACCCTGATCGACTGGACGGATACCGGTGCTATCCAGCCAGGCTATGGGCACTTCAATACGATCCTGGTAGTGGCATCGCAGGCGCGCTTCCAGATTTACATGAATCAACAACTGGTAGTTTCAACTTTCACTGATACTACATACAATACGGGTCTATTGGGCTTTCTGGTAGGAGGTGACAGTCGCTATGGAACTGAAGCAATATTCAGGCGCCTGGCGGTCTTCCAAAAATAACGACACGGATATGGTTACGAAAAGCAAGCTGACTTTATAGTAAATTTCTCATAAAATCGCAACAAAGGGGTAAGGATATTCGTCTCAACTACAGATAGAAGTTTAATGTTTGAAGCGAGGTCATTGTCGAGCATGGGTCCTGATAACTACGCCGCAAGAGAGGGTGAAGTGCTTTCTGAGCGACCAGAACATTGTGTCTACCTGGCGCTGGGTTCTAATCTTGGAGATCGGCAGGCACAATTGAAAGCGGCCCTGGGGGAGTTACGCCAGGTGATAGATATCCAGAAGGTATCGTCAGTCTACGAGACAGAACCTGTTGGATATCTGGATCAACCACCTTTCTTCAATATTGTGTGCTGGGGATATACCCATATGACAGCGCCAGAACTTTTGAAACGAGCCAAGGACATTGAGCGGCAGCTTGGCCGACAGCCAACTGTACGCAATGGCCCACGACTGGTAGATATTGACATCCTTTTGTATGATACCCTGGTATACGCGAAAGATAATCTGATCGTTCCGCATCCGCGCATGGGCGAACGAGCATTCGTATTGATACCACTGGCTGAAATCGCTCCTGACGTACAAGAGCCGCGCAGTGGTCATACAGCACGAGAACTTTTACAGAACATTTCTCAGCGGGGCGTCACCAGGACATCCGTCCTGCTGTAAATCGTTTGCGCTGCATAGATAGAGAGGAGGGACGGCCAGCAATAGATCGCTGAAGGACAAATTTCCTGGGTCATTTGCCTCTTAACAAGAGGTGACCGATCATGCTATAATGCGGATACGACAATTAACACAATTTGTTACGGACAAATTTCAGCACATCATCAGCTATTAAATGCAATTGGAAACGCCGCTGAAACGCGGCTTGCATTGCCGCCACATCTTAGCAATTACTGCCAGGCAGAACGAGGAGATCTATTCACCTCTCAGGCGGCCGCATCCATCCGATTGAATGGCATGAGATGTGAAATACATAGGAGCACTCGTGGAGGGAGTTCTGTTAGATATAGATCAGCTAGCAAAGGCAGCCGCAGATATCGCGTCTGACAAAAAAGCATCCGACGTTCTCTTACTTGATATTCGAGATGTGAGCGTCATTGCTGACTACTTCGTTATCTGTAGCGGCAGCAATACTCGTCAGATCCAGGCCATCGCCGATACCATTGACGAAGATTTAGGCAAGCAAGGAGCTGTACTGTTTCATCGCGAGGGGAACGCTGACTCCGGTTGGATACTCCTCGACTTTGGAGACGTTATCGTACATATCTTCGGGCCAAAGGAGCGCGAATATTATCGACTTGAACGCCTTTGGAGTGAAGCAAAAACAGTTGTATACCTACAATAGTAGTTATGCTTAGAAAAGGTGGCGACGATGACATTTTTTCGTAATCGTTTGTTTCTAGAGGGAATCGCCCTGGGTGGCATTTGCGGCATTATCATCGGCTCCGTGATCGCTTTTACTCTTGGTGAAAGCAGCGTAGAAGCCGTTCGCCGTGCTATGCAGGATAAGTTTCCCGGCAAACGCGAAGTGCCTTTTAAATATCTCTCGCAATAATATACGAATGCTGCGAGTATACCCGAGAGCGCTTCTAAAAAAATATCGTTAAATCATCACAATTGGTCACGTTCTCAATAGACTATATAAACAATCCAGTATGACACTCTAATGCTCATGCTGACCGATTGAATGGCATGGTACGAGTAAAGTTGCTAAGATGAAGGGGTGGTGTTGTGCGGTTTTTATTCATTACTTGTCTTACCTGTCTGCTTGTGAGCGTGGCCTTTTTTGCTGCCATTTCCCCCTCACTGCAGATGGCGCATGCCCAGGAGTGCGCGCCAGGAGCACTCTCTACAACACCGCAGGCCACACCGCCTGCGCTACCGACGCAAGGATCCATTGTGATAAATGAGGTCTTGCTGACACCAGTGAAGGCTCCATTGTACTGTACGCCGACGCCTGGCTTACCCAACACAACCAACGCTCCGCGTATCGAGCTTTATAATGCCTCTCTCCAGACGCTCCAATTGCCTCACGCAGGGCTCGATAGTGGTCCAAATACAACCATTTATAATTTTCTGCTCAATCCTATGCCAGCACATAGCTTCATCGTTATATTCTTACCCGCCAATCAAGCGACAGAGATCAGCAAAAACGCGTTGCTCCGGCTAACGACCAGTGGAACGACCATTGATCAAGTCTCGCTACCTGTTCTACTTCCTGACACATCCTATGCTCGCACCCCTGATGGTGGCGCCAGCTGGCATATCACCCAGAACCCTACCATTGGTGTCAGTAACGTACCAATACAGGCGACCGCTACGGCCACGGCAAAGACAAAGAAGCCCACCGCCACGCCAAAGGCACATCGCCCCCGGACACCGACCACCCGTACTCAAGCACAAGATCAAGCCAAGGGCGATACGGTTAGCCAGTCCGCTGATCCGACACAAACAGGTGACCAGCTGCAGCCGCAGGGAAACTATATGCAGGCAAACTGGAAGGACGTGCATATACCAACGCCAGAAAATAGTGCGGGCACGGCAAATTCGCCACCAACAGCCGGTCCGGTGGAGGTTCCAGCAAGCAACGGAAGTATAGCTCAAAAAATTATCCTCTCAGTCTTAATTCTGACTCTTATCTGTGTGCTCTGGCTATGTCGCCGACTCTTCTTTAAATCGTAATACGTAACTATTAGGGAATATAAAAAAACACCGCTTGCTCGGCGGTTGCGGCGAAGCGGATTATAAAGAAGCTTTTCGACTATACAGGCAACTGAATTCACCCGGGTAAGTGATTTTGTAGAGAGATAAGGTAGGATATATCAGCGCTGATATAGCAGGTCTTGAATAGATATTCTCTATTATCATTACAGACTAGAGAATATGAGTAAAGTGAGATTCAAATTTATGATGCCACAGAATAACACAACAGACAATTCAGCGCGTCCGAACTATAACGCAAAGATCGCCATTATTGGGGGTGGCAGTCTCCATTGTGTTGGCTTCATGCAAAACTTGATTCAACATCCCGATGCTCTGCGCGGATGCCAGATTACGTTGATGGATATTGATGAAGAACGTCTCAACCTGACCTACACAATCACAAAAAAACTATTCGAACGCTATGGGGTTGAGATACAAATCGAGCAAACAACCAGCCAGGAAGAGGCTATTGAAGATGCCAATTTCATCCTTATTACCTTCCGCACGGGAGGACTGCAAGCCCGCGTCCTGGATGAGAAGATTCCGCCCCGCTATAACCTGGTTGGACAGGATACTATTGGTGCCGGAGGCTTCTTTTACGCGTTGCGCACAGCGCCAGTGATTGCTGGGATCGCGGCAGAAATTGAAAAGCTCGCTCCCAGGGCGTTCTTGCTCAACTATACCAGCCCGAGCAATATTGTGACCGAGGCAATCGCACACTATAGCGGTATTCGTGTTATCGGGATGGAAGATCATCCTTATCCAGAAACAGAGCGCATCCTTAAATATACAAGCGCCCCTCCACACCGTCCCAGGCGTATACATCCACGCAAAGTTGGGCTCAGTCATGGAAATTGGACGACAGCCATCTGGCGCGATGGCGAAAATATTTTGCCTGAGGCTATTCAGCGCTATGAAGAATTCTTGCGCGACAATCCAATCATGACGGAGGAAAATCATCCATTTATCTTACTGGCAAACCTGGCGCTCCAGTATAAAGCCATCCCATCTTACTATATGCACTATTATTATTATTCCGATATTGTGCTTGAGTATCAACACAAGCGAGCACTGACCCCGACCGAAAAACTGATTGCCCGCATTCCCCGTTTGATTGAAGCTTACAAGCAAGAAGCGTCGAAGGATCATCCCGATATCTCGCAGCTATCAGGGGTGGGGGGAGATCTAGGATTGAGCAATTTCACGCTCTCTGTCATCCATGCAATCCTGGATGATACTGGAGAGGAGCTCGTCTTGAATGTTCCCAATAACGGGTCGATCAATTTTCTCGCTGATGATCGGGTCGTCGAACTACCCTGTCGTGTCGATGCACGTGGTGCGACCCCTCTCACCCAGAAGGATGGTGGCTTGAGTATTGATCAACGCGGACTGATCGCGGCCCTGGCCGAGTATGAAGGCGCGACCGCTCGTATAGCCCTCTGGGGCAATCGTAAGGACGCCATTAAAGCACTGGCTTCCAATCCACTTGTATGGTCCTATAGTAAGGCGGAAAAGGTCTATGATGAACTGGCTGCGGCTCACAAGCAATACCTCCCGGAGCGATTGCTCAAGTGAGCGTTCCGCCCGCTTATCCTTAACATTTCCGAATGTGCATGGTATCATCAGTATATTAGAAATGTTCATCATTGTTGAATACGTTTGTAATAGAAACAATCGTAAAGGCCACTTATAAGGTACCTGGTTGCGCTATTATAATTTAGCAGTTACAAACTACGAGACATAATTGGCGCAATATCTTAAGTAGCGGGCGCACGATTGGCGAAGACCCAAAGGAGGGGACGAGCGATGAGCATTGTAGAACAACCACTCACCACAATTGCCGAGCCGCTCTATGCAAGGATGACAGACACAACAAAGGCCCTCGTAGTACAGGAACTGCAGCAGACGCTGGGGAAAGCTCATGTGCTCCATACGCCCTATGATGTGGCCCTCTATGAGTATGATGCTTCGATCGAGCGTGCACGACCAGATATTGTCGTGTTGCCCTCCAACAATCAAGAAGTTGCGGCAATTGTCAAAATAGCCAGCCGTTACCAGGTACCGGTCGTGCCACGAGGTGCGGGAACGGGCCTTAGTGGAGGGGCCATTCCAGTCTACGGTGGCATAGTCATCGCCTTCGCCCGTATGAACCGTATTCTGTCCATTGATTATGACAATCTACGAGCAACGGTCGAGCCGGGGGTAGTCAACATTCATCTCAGTCAGGCGATTAATCCCCATGGCTATGCCTATATTCCCGACCCGAGCAGCCAGCGTTCCTGTACCATCGGGGGCAACGTTGGAGAGAATGCGGGGGGGCCACACACCCTGATATATGGAGTCACAACCAACCATGTGCTGGGATTGGAGATCGTGACACCAGAGGGAGAAATTGTAGAAATTGGCGGCGAGACCTATGATATGCCCGGCTATGATCTCACTGGACTGCTGATCGGCTCCGAGGGCACGCTCTGTATCGTTACTAAAATTATTGTGCGCATAGTGCCGGTGGCGGAGGCGGTCAAGACGATGATTGCCGTCTTTGATGTAATGGAAGATGCTTCCAACACTGTCTCTGAGATCATCGCTACGGGAGTGATTCCAGCTGCCATCGAAATGATGGATCAGATGATTCTACAGGCAGTCGAGGCAGATACACATGCAGGCTATCCAATGGATGCGGCTGCGGTATTATTGATGGAGACAGAAGGGCTACGGGAGAGCGTTGATGCCCAGCTAGAACAGATCGTCGCCATCTGTGAAAAAAATCATGCGCGCGTGGTGCGGATTGCCGCCGATGAAGCTGAGCGGCAGTTGTTATGGGCGGGGCGCAAAAATGCCTTTGGCGCGGTTGGGCGTATCAGTCCAGAGTTCTATGTACAGGATGGCGTGGTTCCTCGCACCCAGCTGCCCTATGTACTACATTGCATCAGCGATATTTGCCAGCGCTATAATCTGAAAGTAGGCAATGTTTTCCATGCCGGTGATGGCAACCTGCATCCGCTTATCCTCTTCGATGCCCAGGTTCCGGGCGAGATCGAACGGGTCCGCCTGGCAGGACACGAAATTCTAGAAATCTGTGCAGCGGTCGGGGGCTCAATCACCGGAGAACATGGAGTAGGCATCGAAAAACAGGCTGAAATGGCCTTGATCTTTAGTGAAGCAGATCTGCGCATCATGCAACAGGTGCGTACAGCCTGGAATCCCCAGCAACTTTTTAATCCAGGCAAGCTCTTCCCATTACCAGGCCGGTGCGCTGAAATGAGACAGCTCTGATTGCGTGACCGCGAGAGACACTTGAAACTTTCTGGGGAGGATTTATCATGGCAGAGATAGCGCCATTTGTACCATTAATCCAGCAGCAGTTTCCGCATACACCGATCATTCTTGATCCGGTGCAGTTGCTTGACTATGCCGTTGATGATCGTTTGCCGGGGCTCCTCATTCAACCTCAGAATATTGAGGAGGCAGCACAAATTGTTCGCTTCCTCAATGAGCAACATTTAAGTGTGCTTCCACGCGGAAATGGTACACACATGAATACTGGAGATCGGCCTGAACATATTGATGTATTGCTTGAAACTACGTCCCTCAATCGTATGCTGGAGCATGAGGCCCCCGATCTAACCTGTCATGTTGAAGCCGGGATCACTATGGGAGAGCTGCAGGCACGGCTCAAGGCCAAGGGGCAGCGCCTGGCGATGGACCCTCCAGACGGAGACGCCACCACGATTGGTGGGATGCTGGCCACCAATGCCAGTGGACCCAAACGCCTGCGCTATGGGAGCGCCCGTGACCAGTTGATCGGGCTACGCGTCATCCAGGCAAACGGTGAAATCAGTCGCAGTGGGGGTAAGGTCGTCAAGAATGTGGCTGGCTATGATCTCAACAAGCTTTACATTGGCTCCTTTGGCACCCTGGGCATCATTGTCGAAGCCAACTTTAAACTTAGTCCGCTACCACAGGCAGAACGTAGCTTGCTCTTTACCTTTGAGCGTGTGGAGGATGCCATGCAGATGACGCAGGCCTTGCTCGCGTCCCCACTGACACCCAGCGCCATCGAACTGATCGCCTTGCATGGACCCAAAGATGCCTCGCCCTTCTTCGATTTCCCGCTGCCCGACCATGGCTACACATTGGCAGTAGACTACGAAAATAGTACAATAGCCATTACACGTCAAATCAATGAAACGCTGAAGATTGCACAGGCCTATCACGCTTTCCTGCGTGAAGAGCTGACAGGACAGGAACAGGATCGATTCTGGCAGATGGCAAGCCTGCAAATGCAGAGCGCGCTCAGCTGTAAGATCAGCATACCGGTCGCTCGGATGGCTGCTACAGTGCGACAAATAGAAGAAACGTGCCAGAGTCAGAACTTAATCGCCAATATTGTGGCCCATGCGGGCAACGGCATTCTCTACGTTGAATTAGGTCCCTATGATGCTGAAACTCGCCTGACTGATGCCATTACCGAAATGCGCAACTACGCACAAATGAGCAAGGGGAGCCTTATCCTGGAGCGCTGCCCAACACGCTTGAAACAACGCCTGAGTGTATGGGGTGAACCCCGAGCAGATTTCTATCTGATGAAACGGCTCAAGCAACAATTTGATCCACAAGGACTATTCGTGAGAGGGAGATATTTAGGAGGATTGTGAGTACAACTGAAAATTTATGTCTGGTGACTGCACAGCCAGAATTCATCGATGCAGCACTGGCAGAGCTACAGGTTATGGACCCGAGCCTGATCATGGAAGAAGAAATCGCGCCCGGAATTTTGCTTTGCCGCGCCCAGGATGCGGCGCGGTTTATGACGATCACGAGCAAATCCCGTCCAACATTCGCACGCCACATCGCGCCCGTGCAAACCATTGTCCCATTGGAAAATAATGAGGATGACCTGGGTGAGATAGCCCTGGCGACGGTGCAACTGCCTGGCTTTGCCCAGTTGGAGCGCGGCGTCCATTTCGCTGTGCAAACACGCCTGATCCAGACCGATAAAAGTAAGGGCGAGCGCGCCTATAGTGGTGGGCAGATCAATAAAGCGCTGGCGGAAGCGCTAGCGGAGGAGACTGGCGCACTCGAGGATATTAAAAAGCCACAGGTTATCATTTCGCTACTTGGCACCATGGACAAAGGCTACCTCGGCATTTCAACGACCGAAGAAAATCTCAGTGCGTGGCCAGGTGGTGCTCGTCACTACGCCCAGACAGATGAACAAATTAGCCGCGCAGAATTCAAGTTACTTGAAGCACTAGAAGTGTTTGGTGTTATACTACCATCAGAGGGAAAAGCATTAGATCTTGGTGCGGCCCCCGGAGGTTGGACACGGCTGCTGCTAGATGCTGGCCTACAGGTGGTAGCGGTTGACCCGGCCAGGCTAGATCCACGGCTGGCCAATCGGCCAGGACTGGAACACTATCGAGGCTATGCCGAAGATTATCTGGAAGAGGCCGTTCAGCACCGTCAGCAATATGATCTGATTGTAAACGACATGCGCATGGACGCGAGGGAGGCAGCCAGGTTGATCAGCAAAGCCGCAGCCTGCTTAGAGCCAGAAGATGGTTTGATGATCAGTGTCTTCAAACTCCCCCATGCGACATTGGAAGTCGATCCGTTTGTAAATCTGAAGGAAGCACTGAACATACTCAAGAGAAGTTACACCGTTGTGCAGGCGCACCAACTCTTCCATAATCGCCAGGAGATCACTGTGGTTGCGGCCCAACCCATTCCTCAACCAAGAGGACAACAGTATGGTAGCAGGCCGCCTCAGGCAAGGAACCAGCCACCTCAGCGGGCGGCAACGTTCCAGTCGCGTGGTCCTCAGGCACGACCACCGCAAACGCGTGGTCCACAGCCACGACCATTCCAGACACGTGGCCCTCAACGAACTGGTAATGATCGCTCGTCTGGTCCACAGCAAGGAAGACCATTCCGGCCCGCAGGCCCACCAGCGCGGCCTACGCAGTCGCGCGGCCCACAGCAGCGCAGACCCTACCAATCTGGAAGGCCACGACCGGAAGATCATTAATAATACTAGCAACGAAGGTAGGTAAAATATGAACCCGGAGTATACACAGCCACGAACAGTGCAGTTCATCCCACCAACCGAGGGACCGCTACGGCGACACACGCATACGTATGACTTGATGCGCCAATGTATTCACTGTGGATTCTGTCTACCTACCTGCCCGACCTACGCCGTGCTCGGGGTAGAAATGGATTCGCCCCGCGGGCGTATTTATCAAATGCAGGCCGTCGCCGATGGCAAGCTAGATATCTCGGACGACTTTATTGAGCATATGTATTGCTGTGTCGGCTGCCGAGCCTGCGAAACGGCCTGCCCCTCAGGCGTGCAATTCGGCAAACTCATTGAAGCGGCCCGCGAGCAAATCCAGCTCACTACCAGCGATGTCGCCGCCCAGGAAGGTCCGGACGCCCACGCGCAGGTTGAGTATAGCGAGACTGCCACCCCAACGGTCACCAGAGCCAAAAATAGCGTGGCCGCCACACTCTTACGGCACTTCTTCTTTGATGCGATGTTGCCCTCGCGTACGGTGCTCTCAGTCGTGTTTGGAGGACTGAAAGTCTATCAGCGCAGCGGACTGCAGACCGTCGTGCGCGGCACGGGCCTGCTGGATGCGGTCAATAACCTGCCCACACCATTTCAGGGTAAACTCAAACTGCCCGAAGAATTGATGGCAAATGCCGGGGGCGCCATTGTTCCCAGCCAGCTTCCCGAAGTCACGCCAGCCATCGGTGAGCAGCGCTATCGTGTTGGCGTCATCAGTGGCTGTATCATGGACCAGGTTTTCCATGATATCAACGAGGCTACCATCCGCGTCCTGGCTGCCAATGGCTGCGAAGTGATCACACCGCGCCAGCAGGGCTGCTGTGGGGCGCTGCATGTACATGGTGGAGAGGCGGAGAAAGGGCGCGCACTGGCCAGGCATAACATCGACACATTCGAGCGCTATGACTGCGATGCCATCATCATCAACTCAGCAGGCTGTGGCTCAACGCTCAAAGAATATGATCACCTGCTGCGCGATGATCCCAACTATGCCCAGAAAGCCCAGGAGTTCAGCGCGAAGGTCAAAGATATCAGCGAATTCCTGACCAGCATCGAGCCAGTACAGCAGATGGGCGAGGTCCACCACACCGTCGCCTATCATGACGCCTGTCACCTGCTGCATGGACAGAAGATCAAGCAGCAACCGCGCCAGCTACTCAAAACCATCCCTGGCCTCAAGCTGGTCGATCTGAAAGAGTCAGATTGGTGCTGCGGCAGCGCGGGCATCTATAACCTGACCAACCAGGATATGGGACGTGAGCTGCTGGAGCGCAAAATGAACAATGTCGAGGCTACGGGTGCCCAGATCATCGCCACCGGCAATCCCGGCTGTATGATGCAGATCGCCATGGGCATGCGCCAGCGCGGCCTGCAAATGGAGGTAATGCACCCGGTTCAGCTGCTCGATGCCGCTTATGAAGCGGGGGGAGTATATATGAAAACCAGCAACGACAGCGTCACCAAACAAACGCCCAAACCAGTTACAGCGCTGGCGGCTGCGCTCGCCCTCCTGCTCGCGATCCTCCTGCTCAAGGGCCGCCGTCGCAAATAGCAGAACAAACACACAGCAATCCCCTCATCGAGCAAGCTCACGGTGTAATGTTCTACACCGTGAGCTTGCTCGATGAGGGGATTGCATTATATCATTCACGCGGACTTAAGAATATAGGCAAGAGCAACAAGCCTTTAAAATGGTGCGGCATCCCTGCACTCATCAATACAGAAAGTAGATCACGTTCATTGAACAATGATATTCCTCACCGCTCATGGCAGGTTTTATTGCTTGGAGGCCCTTCTGGAGTTGGAAAAACCAGCGTCAGTTACCGGTTGGCCCATCACTTCGGAATTGGCATCACGGAAGTTGACGATTTCCAGGTGATTCTCGAACGCATGACAACTCCTGCAGAGCAGCCAGTTTTACACTATTGGCGTACCCATCCCGAAGCCGGGAACCAGCCGGCAGAGGAGATTGTTAAACAGACGATTGCCGTTGGCCAGGTGATGGCTCCTGCTTTGGAAGCGGTGATTGCCAATCACATTGAGAGCCGAGCGCCTGTTGTTCTGGAAGGGGATTTCATCCTCCCTATGCTAGCCACTGCTTTTTCAGACAGCTCGCTTCGGGTCCAGGTACGAACGCTCTTCCTGTATGAAGACAATGAAGAACAATTCTGTCACAATTTTTTGCAGCGTGAGCCCGAACACGGCCTGCAAAAAAAGCGTGCACAGGTGAGTTGGCTCTATGGACAGTGGCTCAAGCAGGAAGCTCAGCGTGCGGGCGCTCTGACGATAGCTGCAAGACCATGGGATAACCTTTTTGAGCGCATATTGACAGCTCTCAAGTAATCCAGCCGATGAGCGAGAGACAAATATGCGCATGCTTTAAACTATAAGAAATGGGTATCAGCCAGCCAGTGCGCGCTGGAGCAGGTTTAAAAGACGCTCGCGAGAGTCGGCCTGGCTTTCAAAGCCCCACTCATCGTACACATCTGTTCCACCATCAACGGGTATCCCCTCTTGCAGGATGCGCAGACAGCGCAGAGCAAGGCGTGGGGCGAACTCAGTGAATGAGAGGTGCTGCCGCTCCAGATAGCGTTCGACAATGCCTGCTCGATCAAAGGGGTCCCAACAATGGACCCAGTACATGGCCATACCAATATGCGGATCCTCAAAACAGGGATCGGTGAAGTCGATGATGCCAGTCAGCTGATCCTCGGCAAAGAGAAAGTTCCCCTGATTGTAGTCGCCGTTGGAAAAGGCCAATGGGGTTTGAATGGCGTTTAAGCGCGGCATCAGGATAGTAACAGCCTGCTTGAAGCGCGGGTCTTCAAACCAGGGACCCGCCTTTGTAATCACCGCTTGCAATTCTGAATGCAGGGTCCTGTGAGGCAGAAGATTGGCGATAGGCTCACCGCTCAGTGGCTCTGTAACAGCATGAAGCTTCTCAATGCCCTGCAGAAGCAGGCCTATTGCCCATTCGATCTGAGTTGGAGTAGCGCTGCGGCCCCACGTCAGAAAATCCTGGCCCGGTAAGACATTCAGGATCGTCATGGCTCCGGCTTCTGGTTGCGTGGGATCAATTACAGGGCCTGCAAGCACTTCAGGGACTGGAACACCAAGCTTCGCCAATTCAGGAAGGATGGCAGCCTCCTTCTCAATTCCTCCATGGATGTAGTTCATGCGTAAGATGAGTCGCTGATCTTCTCCAGTGGGCAGTTTCAGGTCAACCCAGATAGGGCAGGGCAACTGAACTGTGCGATGAAACCTTGCCGAGAGGATACGGGTCCCCGTTGGGCACACGGAGAGCACAAAAGCTTCCTGAAAAGCGGTCAATGGATGGGCCATATCGACAGGTGGAGTCCAGCTTAGACTCGAGCCTGCAGGCGTAGAAAAAACGTTTTTTTCATCTGGTGAAAGAGACAAATCCTGATCCTTATTTGATGTAACTTTTCCAAATAGAATGATAAAAAGTCTTCAATTCAATATATTATACTATAGATACATCGATTCAAGCGATCGGGACAATACAGGAGCGTTACAGTGTGCTTAATTAAACGGGAAGAAAACAAAAACAAATAGCCAAACAAACAAAAAAGACCTTACTCCTGATGAGTAAGATCTCTCTGATCTCAACAACTGCAGTAGCATATATCCTCAATTTTGCCGAGCGCCAGATCAGCCTGTGCTGAAGCAGCGGACTCGCATCCTCAGAATGCCACGATGAAGATACCAACGAGTAGGTGAAACAAGCCGTACGATCATTAGGGCGACTTCGCTGCACCTGTTACCAGGCGTCCACGTGTCGTCTATCTACCAGGTCGTCTTCCTGGGATCTTGATCCTACGAATAGGATGGGAGAACTCGTCTTGGGTGCGGCTTCGCGCTTAGATGCCTTCAGCGCTTATCCCTTCTCAACATAGCTATCCAGCTCTGGCCCGGGCAGGCCAACTGGCACACCAGCGGTTGAGCCATCTCGGTCCTCTCGTACTGGAGATGACGCCCCTCAATTCTCCTACGCCCACGACGGATAGAGACCGAACTGTCTCGCGACGTTCTGAACCCAGCTCGCGTGCCGCTTTCATGGGCGAACAGCCCAACCCTTGGGACCTACTCCAGCCCCAGGATGCGACGAGCCGACATCGAGGTGCCAAACCTTGCCGTCGATGTGAACTCTTGGGCAAGATAAGCCTGTTATCCCCGGGGTAGCTTTTATCCGTTGAGCCACACTCCTTCCACTCGGGAATGTGGGATCACTAAGCCCGACTTTCGTCCCTGCTCGACCTGTCCGTCTTGCAGTCAAGCTCCCTTCTGCCTTTGCACTCTTGCGGGTGATGTCCATCCACCCTGAGGGAACCTTTGGGCGCCTCCGTTACTCTTTGGGAGGCGACCGCCCCAGTCAAACTACCCGCCTGATCCTGTCCACGTCCCGGCTCACGGTGACGTGTGAGAAACAAAACACAACGAGAGTGGTATTTCACTGCTGTCTCCCCTACCCCCACAAGGATAGGTTCTCCAACTCCCACCTATGCTACGCACGCTCTGCCTCGTTTCGAGGTCAAGGTGTAGTAAAGCTCCACGGGGTCTTTTTGTCCTGTCGTGGGTAACCCGTATCTTCACGGGTACTTCAATTTCGCCGAGTCCTCTGTCGAGACAGTGCTCAACTCGTTACTCCTTTCGTGCGGGTCGGAACTTACCCGACAAGGAATTTCGCTACCTTAGGACCGTTATAGTTACGGCCGCCGTTCACCGGGGCTTAGATTCGCAGCTACGATCACCGCTCCTCGTAACCTTCCGGCACTGGGCAGGAGTCAGCCCCTATACTTCCGCTTTCGCGTTCGCAGAGACCTGTGTTTTTGGTAAACAGTCGGTTGAGCCAATTTCTTGCAACCCCCTCACGCCATCCCGAAGGACATCGCTACTAGGGCACCCCTTCTTCCGAAGGTACGGGGTCAATTTGCCGAGTTCCTTAACAGAGGGTCGCTCGATCACCTGGGGAGAGTTCCCCCTGCCTACCTGTGTCGGTTTGCGGTACGGGCGGAGTACACTCTGGCGAGAGGCTTTTCTTGGCGGCCTAGGGGCCGATGACTTCCGCGGACTGACGTCCGCTCGCTGCACGTGTCATGCACAGGAAACCGGGATTTGCCTCGGCTTCGCACTTCACCGCACAGACCCATCCTGTCCATTCGATGGGCTCACCTTCCTTACCGCGTCCCCCCATTGCTCATAACGAGCTACTCCGGTGCAGGAATCTCTGACCTGCTTGCCATCGCCTACGACTATGACGTCCTCGGCTTAGGACCCGACTTACCCTGGGACGATTGACGGTGCCCAGGAACCCTCAGGCATTCGGTGTGTCTGGTTATCACAGACATGACGCTACTCATTCCGGCATTCTCACTTCTGCACGCTCCACCAGTCCTTACGGTCTGGCTTCTCTGCCCGCAGAACGCTCCCCTACCAATCCATCTTGCGACGGATTCCATGGCTTCGGTACCTCGCTTGAGCCTCGATACGTTGTCGGTGCCACTACACTCGACCAGTGAGCTATTACGCACTCTTTAAATGGTGGCTGCTTCTAAGCCAACATCCTGGCTGTTTGGGCGTACTGACTCCCTTTGACACTAAGCGCGGATTTAGAGACCTTAGCCGATGGTCTGGGCTGTTTCCCTTTTGACGACGAAGCTTAGCCCCCGCCGTCTCACTTGCATGCATGCTGTCCTGGCATTCGAAGTTTGGTTGGGTTTGGTAACCTGCACGAGGCCCCTAGCCCATTCAGTGCTCTACCTCCAGGATAGTGTTTCATACAGCTGTACCTCAATACATTTCGGGGAGAACCAGCTATCTCCGTGTTCGATTGGAATTTCTCCCCTATCCACAAGTCATCCCCCAGTTTTGCAACACTGGTGGGTTCGAGCCTCGACGGACTGTCACATCCGCTTCACTCTGCTCATGGATAGCTCACACGGTTTCGGGTCGCATCGCCGCAACGTTCGCCCTCTTCAGACTCGGTTGCCCTATGGCTCCCCAACTTTAACGTTGGTTAACCAGGCTACGACGATGCACTCGCCGGATCATTCTACAAAAGGCACGCCATCAGCCCTTGGTTCCTCCTGGAACAGTGGCCTCTGACTGCTGGTGAGTACGTGGTTTCAGGGTCTCTTTCATCCCCCTCTCGGGTGCTTTTCACCTTTCCCTCACGGTACTTGTTCGCTATCGGTCGCTGAAGATGTGTAGCCTTGGAGGGTGGTCCCCCCAGCTTCCCACAAGGTTTCACGTGCCTCGTGGTACTCAGGATACCGACCCACGTTAACAAACCGTCCTCTACGGGACTGTCACCCGCTCTGGTCACGCTTTCCAACGTGTTCGAGTAGTTCGTCATTGTTTGTTGTCGGTCCTACAACCCCAACCGTCCCGAAGGATGATTGGTTTGGGCTGGTCCCGGTTCGCTCGCCACTACTACGGGAATCTCGGTTGATTTCTTTTCGTCGGGTTACTGAGATGTTTCAGTTCACCCACTGCCCCCCGTCACTGCCTATGTGTTCAGCAGGCGGTCTCCAGACATCACTCTGGAGGAGTTGCCTCATTCGGAATCTCGGGTTCATCGCTTGTATGCAGCTCCCCCCGAACGTTTCGCCGGTCTCCGCGTCCTTCTTCGGTCTTCAGCGCCAAGGCATCCACCTCGTACTCTGTGTAGCTTGTTCTCTTCGTTCAGATCTACATCATGTCTCTGGAATGCTTTGACTTTTTCTTAATCGAAAAAATCGATCCTCTGCTTCAACTCTGGCTGACCTATAAATCGCTCAGCAAAATTGAAGATATATGCTATTGAGTTGTCAAGGTGCAAGGGGCCTTAACCCCTAAAGAGTGGAAACCAATCCAACTGCTGGCGTGACTACGTACCGATTCCTGGTCGACCTGGAAGTGGGATGAAGTATAGACGTTCTTCTGTGAAGAACCTTCATCCAAGCTCCCTAGAAAGGAGGTGATCCAGCCGCACCTTCCGGTACGGCTACCTTGTTACGACTTCACCCCAATCACTGACCCCACCCTCGACGCTTGCCTCTCTTGCGAGTTAGCCCAGCGGCTTCAAGTGTTGCCAACTTTCGTGGTGTGACGGGCGGTGTGTACAAGACCCGGGAACGTATTCACCGTAGTGTGCTGACCTACGGTTACTAGCAACTCCAACTTCATGGAGGCGGGTTGCAGCCTCCAATCTGAACTGAGGCCAGGTTTGACGAGATTAGCTCCCCCTCGCGGGTTCGCAACTCTTTGTCCTGACCATTGTAGCGTGTGTGTCGCCCAAAGCGTAAGGGCCGTGCTGACTTGACGTCATCCCCGCCTTCCTCCGTTTTAAAACGGCAGTTTCGCTAGAAAAATCCAACTAACGACAGGGGTTGCGCTCGTTGCGGGACTTAACCCAACATCTCACGACACGAGCTGACGACAGCCATGCAGCACCTGTGGATCCGCCCCGAAGGGACAGCCCGTTACGGCTGGTGCAAATCCATGTCAAGCCTTGGTAAGGTTCTTCGCGTTGCATCGAATTAAACCACACGCTCCGCTGCTTGTGCGGGTCCCCGTCAATTCCTTTGAGTTTTAATCTTGCGACCGTACTCCCCAGGCGGACCACTTACTGTGTTAACTACGACACTGAAGGGGTCGATACCCCCAACGTCTAGTGGTCATCGTTTACGGCTAGGACTACCAGGGTATCTAATCCTGTTCGCTCCCCTAGCTTTCGCACCTGAGCGTCAGGTACTTCCCAGGACACTGCCTTCGCCATCGGTGTTCCTCCGGATATCTACGCATTTCACCACTCCACCCGGAATTCCGTGTCCCTCTGAAGCCCTCAAGTCAGACAGTTTCCATGGTCCTTCGTCGGTTGAGCCGACGACTGTCACCACAGACTAACCTGACCGCCTGCGTGCGCTTTACGCCCAATAAATCCGGACAACGCTTGCCCCCTACGTATTACCGCGGCTGCTGGCACGTAGTTAGCCGGGGCTGATTCCTCTGGTACCGTCCGTTCTCGTCCCAGAGAAAAGCAGTTTACGATCCGAAAACCTTCTTCCTGCACGCGGCGTTGCTCGTTCAGGGTTGCCCCCATTGACGAAAATTCCTCACTGCTGCCCCCCGTAGGAGTCTGGGCCGTTCTCAATCCCAGTGTGGCTGATCGTCCTCTCAGACCAGCTATCGATCGCAGTCTTGGTAGGCCATTACCCCACCAACCAACTAATCGAGCGCAGGCTCGTCCTCAGGCGCCCTTGCGGGCTTTGCTCGTTGCCGAGCCTATGCGGTATTGTCGGCGATTTCTCGCCGGTATTCCTCACCTAAGGGTAGATAACCCACGTGTTCCTCACCCGTCCGCCACTCCCTTATTACTAAGGGCGTTCGACTTGCATGTGTTAGGCACGCCGCCAGCGTTTATCCTGAGCCAGGATCAAACTCGCCATCCAATGTTTTTATAGCTACATATCCCTGCAGGATATGTAAAAAGCATGGTAAGTTGCGATCATGGCCAATTTATAACATTGGCTCTAGTTCGCAGATTATTGTGGTCGCCACATCGGAATGATATGGGACCGAATTGACAGGAACTGGTTTGTGTATTCACTTGGTTCCAGTTGCTGTTCTGCTTTCCACTCTTCAGTTGTCAAGGTACCGTGCGAAACAGTTATTTCGCATTTTAACAAGCATGTGTTGTTTTTTCGTTCGCTTGTCTCATGTGCTGTAGTATCGCATATCCGTTGTGCTTTGTCAAGCATTTTTTGGAGCAATTTTTGCTCGGCTCCGAAATCTCGTTTCTCACCTTCCAAGGTTTTCCCTACAGAAACAGTCGTCAAAAAAAGCCCATAAATGGCCTATGAAGCGGCTGTAGAGAGAAAAACTCAGGAGAGAAGCAGTGTTCTCAGAGAGGAGCCACATTAACGTGGCGGATGCGAAGGGACAGGAGCACACGTTCCAAATACGTCTGGGATGGTGTGATTGTCTCTTTTTTGACAGCTCGATGATTATGCCACAACAGGATAATGTTGTCAAGTACTTCTATGATAATTTTGATGCCTCCCCCAAAATTCAGGCCATTGGCACTTATAAAATTCAGGCAAAAACATTAGAGCCAGGGTATTGACAAGGGACAATTGCCGTAGTATTATACTTCCTGTTAGAAAAAACCACTTGTATGTGCAGGTGAGTTGGTGACTGTAGAGAAGAGGGCACACCCGTTCCCATCCCGAACACGGAAGTTAAGCTCTTCATCCCCGATGATACTGCGTGGGCAACTGCGTGGGAAAATAGGAAGTCGCCGCCTCACCCGCCCACACGGGTGGTTTTTCTATAAGCAAAACAAGAGGAAGCAGCCAGGGATCAGATTATAAATGACATGATCCCTGGCTGCTTCCTCTTCATATCTGAGAGACTTTTTTTATGGGCGATGCTCCGCGCCCAGCATTTGTAGTACTTCACCCTCATCTTTGCTGGTAGCAACATAATCAGGAGCGGCTTTCTCTATCCTCCAGATAGCGCCTTTCAAGATGACATAACGCCACTCAAGATTAGGGCTATTATTGAAGTCGGCCGGAGTAGCGGTCTTCAGCAAATCCAACACATCATCGGGTACGGTATCATGAATATCGACAGCACCACTCTGAACCTGTTGAATATAGCCTGGAATCAGGCCCTCAGGATCTTCACGATAAATGACACGATGTAAATTCTGTAAATTGCTCAAACCAGCTTCGCGGTGTTCCGGTATAGCCAGATCATTGATGATGCGACGGCGCAAGGCCTCAAAAAAGCTATATTGCACCAGGCCGCTACAAATGAAGCGCAGCACGGATTCGGCGGAGGAATCCCTTTCGTCCCATTTTTTAAACAGGTTTGCCACGCTGGCTGCCGCATCCGCAACTTGCGGAATTGCGCCAAGGTGACGCCGGGCCACACGTTCAGCATAGAGGGCGCTCAACTCATAAACGGTCTTATGATCATACAGACCATTAATCTGGTCAATCGCTATTCCACGCACATGTCGGAGGTAGCCAATGCCATGAATATCCTCAGGGTCACGCGGATTATGCATTGATTTCTCGTAGGGATTTTCAACATACCAATCCAGACAGGGGCGCTTAATGCCTACAGTAAATTCGTCGAAAGGAATGACTTCGTTGCGCCAGCTGGCCAGTCGGATGCCTTTAGTTTTGGCTTCCACCAGAAACGTATTGTTGAAGCCTTGATGAGGGTCACTGATAAGATATAGGATAGCAGAATGGCTCCATTTGCTATCCGTAGCCATGCGAATTAGATGAGCAAAAACCTCTTTAGGATCTTTGTTTGCCCGTAGCATGACATCTGCTACTTGTAGAAATGGTTCACCTGTTTCAGGTTGCAAAAAATAGCTGAGTGGGTCCTGCTCAATGCGGCTAGCTCGATATTTCATAATACATGCGTTCCTCAAAATAGAGTGATACTCTTCTACTTTAATTATGCAACTAACGTTGAGTTCACAGCAAGATGGGGCAATAAAAAAGGACTAACTAGTAGTCCGCGAGAGTTTTCCAAGCCATGCAGTATATCCCAGTATGCAGCAATTGCTAAATAAAACCCGACAAAAAACCGACTTTCTTATTTATGATGGAAAAATCATCACTATAAACACTATAGTCGCCTTATATTCTTATGCATATTAAGAGATAGGAAAAATGCGAAATGGCATATCTACCTAAGACCTTTACAAGCTTGCTGGGAGCATGCACACTTCTTATCATGCTTTCAGTTCCTGGTTTTGCGGCGACACGCACGCCCGCTACACAGACAACGCCCCACATCTCCACACAGGGAAAGTGGAATATTAACAATGATGCCTTCCTGCGCATACTTGCTACGGCCAATCGCATGGTGCTAGCAAGCTATCCAGAGGCGCAGTTCTATGAAGCGGAAGGCACCCCACAAAATAATAGTGGTATGACAGCCCAGGACGTCAATCAATGGCTTTTCATCTTTAACAACCCGGCAACGACTCCAAATAGTACCCTGGAACTTCCCTACCAGAATGGACAGTTTGGGGCGATAAAATCTGTCGCGGAACCATTTCTGGAAGACCTGGTAATCACACTTCCACCGGCCACGGGCCTTAACGAAGCTGTTAAGTTGCTGCGACAACACTATACTGCTCCGTTCACGGCGGTCACCTTACGATTTCCGTTAGGCCCCACGCAAACTGAACCATTCTACATCTTCTCTCTTCCTGATGAGCACGTCTGGGTTTTTGTTGGCACCAATACCCACACCATCTCTACCGAGCCAATGGCTTAACCATAACCAACAAGTGCTTGCAACCTGCGCGATTGCAAACACTTGTTGATGCTCCCTGACCGCATCTTTGAGGTTTCACCATGTCAGAGTTTCATGATCCCTACGAACAGTAGTTCTGGTCGAGATCAATTGTCTATGTCGGCAAGGCCCTTTTCTTATCCCCATAAAGACCAGGATAGATAATATGCTAGCTATTTTTAGCCATTTACCAGTATTTATCTGGTATCCTTGTTATAATGGGCGAGCTAGTAATATATATTAATGTGTGGGTGTTATAGTTAACAAAATAATTGTAGTGAGCGCGATTTGATCGTGGCAGGTTGAATACAGTATAGCAACTTCTCACATGCGTATGCTCACATCATCAACTAGCAGGCTGGCACCGGTCAAAGGGAGGAAAGGCGTGCAAGGAGCATATACACATCTCCTCGTGGGAAATACTGTTTTAGATCGCTATATAATTGAAGATCAACTTGGTCAGGGTGGATTTGGAGCCGTCTATAAAGTTAGAGATCAACAAGATATTGATAAAGTCTTTGCACTTAAAGAAGTAGCCATCACAAATCAAATTGAACGCAATCTCTTCACATTTGAATCTGAGGTACTTAAACGACTGCGACATCCAGCATTACCGCGCATTTATTATTCGTTTGAAAATGAGCAGACTTCGCGAGCATATATGCTGATGGACTATATCGAGGGTCCAAATCTAGAAAACTTGCGTCAGCAACGCACTATGAAACGTTTCGCTGCCACTGAAGCGATTACTCTTCTAACCCCTATCGCACAGGCCATCCACTATTTACATAGCCAACAACCACCCATTGTACACCGAGATATCAAGCCATCGAACATCATTCATCCTATTGCTGGTAGTGGCGCGATGCTGGTCGACTTTGGAATTGCCAAGGCCTATGAGCAAGATGCGACAACCAGTGTAATGCGTATGTGCTCCCCTGGTTATGGTGCCCCTGAACAATATGTGGGAGGAACCAACCCACGTACCGACATCTATGGCCTGGCAGCCACGCTGTATGTCCTGATCACTGGTGAAGTGCCGGTGGAAGCTATTCTTCGGCTCACCCAATTAGGTAGCAAGCTACGCGACCCGCTCAAACCGATCAACGAATTGGTTCCAGGCGTGCCTGCGCATATAGCTAATGCTATCCATCAAGCCATGGCATTGAATAGCGAAGAGCGCTTTGCCTCGGTTGAACAATTCTGGCAAGCACTACAGGCATATACGCCTGCTTATACCACGCCGGGCCGCGTATTACCCTCAACCGTAGCAGCGAATCCATGGGACAAAACCACAGTTTTTACACCACCAGCGGCACACAATTCAACTCCCAGGGCAACCGTAACGGCTAAAAAATCCTCTAAACGCGTACCTATTCTGGTGGGCCTGGTACTCCTGGTCCTTGTTGCTGGTGTACTTATAAGTAGTAATCTGGGTTTTTTAACCTCAACTAAAGCTCACAATGCTTCCAATACGACCATCCCAACCGCGACACCTGCCATTATCTCAACAACCGGTGTCTATCCTCATCTCCATGCTTATTATGTAGGGAAAATATCTTCTTCGGTGGATACATTCTATAGTGCTGAACTTATCCTATCAAAAGTTCAACAAAAAGAGGCGATCATTAAAGGTATCCTCTACATCAAGAACGTAAAAAAAGCAAGTGCTTTTGAAGGAACAGTCGCAACCGACAATAGCATCCATTTTACGGTACCAGGAAAAGAGGTCCTCCGTTTTCAAGGCCTTGTCAGAACTAATGGTGTGCTTGCCGGTACTTATTGCCACCGTATAGACGCAATCACCTGCCCATTTATGGGCACCTGGGACGCCACACCTTCCAGAGTAACCACCGATCAACCGGGAGCCGGGCCCCAAAAAGCACAGGATGGAAATGCTTAGAACATGATACTATTTCCAGCACAGCCACCTATTGAACACGAAGGATCACAGCCCTCCGCATAAATAGTTGGAGGGCTATGCTTCTCTCTATATGAGCACGCTTTAGTACCTATTGCCAATCTGCGCTTTGCCATTTGCCGTTAGAAAAGCCTGTTAGCTCATGCACATGTTGATTGACATCCACAAACACAACTTCTTTCGTGCCCTGTAAGGACCAACCAAATCCTACCAGGCCACTATCGCTCACCAGAGATGTAACCGCCTGCAAGGTAAGATCGGTTCCCTGCCAACGATCATAAGGCGGTAGGGAGAGCTCTTGCAGATGCTTATTCTCATCCACATAGATCAAGACCCGCAGGTCTCCTTGCTCCCAATCATATCCAGCCAGAGATTGTCCGCTGGCCGGAGGCCGGTTAGAGAGGTTGGTTAAGTTACTTACAGCCCAGACAGTAGCAAGGGACCGCGATAGCTCTTGAATATTCTTCTGGTTATCAATATAGTCGATTATGATGCTGCCTGTGACACGCCATTCATAGGCTACAACCACGTGGCCATTGGAGAGGGGCGCTCCATACTGTTGCGTCAGGTCATCTGCCTGCCAGTTTCCATCAGGACTAGAACTCAACTCCTGTAGATGCTTAGCAGTATCCACATAGACAATATGGTTGCTTTCATCTTTAGACCAGACAAAAGCTGAGAGCGTGGTGCCATCAGCAAGGGCGGCATGGGTTAATTTCGTAATATCGGTCGCCTGCCAGGTAATACCATCAATACTGGCCAGGTCTTGAATGTGCTTCTGCTGATCGATATAGACAATATGTTGAGAGCCATCTGATGCCGCTTCATAATTGACGAGAATCACACCATTAGCCAGAGGAGCATGAGCCTGCTGGGTAATATCTAAGACCTGCCAGTGTCCATCTTCACCTGCCCAGAGGACATGAACATGACCCAGGGTATCAATAAAAGCTACTTGCTGGCTATCACCCTTATCCCAGCTATAGCTTGTCAGTGCCTTCCCATTGCTAACTGCTGAATGTGTGAGTTGCGTCAGGTCCGTTTGCTGCCAGGTACGGCCATCTTTACTGCTCAGTTGTTGGATATGACTATTCGCATCTATATATACCGTCTGGGTGGTTCCAGCGTTAGACCACTGTGAGGCAGCGATAGCACCTCCCTGTACGGGCAACGTGTGTAGCGCTGGCGGGATAAGGGTAGATGTTGTAGCAGAACTCGCCATAGTAATCGCGGGTCGGTTGCCATTAGCATGGGTCATTGGCAAACCGAGATAATAAAATGCGCTCCCCCCCCTAGCAACAAAATAATCGCCGATGCCAGAGGAAGTGCCACTTTTTTCGTTCGTGCACGTCGACCTTTACTGGTGATTGCCCATGGCCGCCGTGTCATAAAACTTGGCGAGCTTTGCTTACCTGTTTTTTTCTCTGTGTAGCGATAAGAAACTACATGCATTTTGCTGCTGATAAAGGGTGCGATAGGGCTATACTGCTCTGGCTCACGATATACAGGGCGGCAGAGTCCATGATCGGGGAACTTATATCTGCCTTGCTAAGAATAAGGGTTGGCTCTAGATCAGCCTCTGAGGCCTTTGGCCTGGCATGATCCATATTGGAAAAGGGAGCCAGGTGACCAGGCTTGGAGTTCTGTCCGCTGGAGATTAATATACGTTGCGTTTCTTCTTCTTCGTCTCCGTTTTGACCCTCTTCATAATTTTTTTTAGCTTCAGAACCAAATGAAGAGGCATCATCTTTTCCCTGGGTAGATTGTGATGAGGCATTTTGTAGCTTCGGTTCCATTATGTTCTCCCTTAACAAAGTACTCTCTCAATATCATTTATCTTCAATCACAATAAGTAGGAGTGATATATGTATAAAAAACACCTCCCTATCTTCCACACCTGAATAACGCAATGAAACCATCAAACAATGAAAGTTATGTAGTATATTCCTATTCTTCAAAGCTCTATTAATATACATCTTCACATTAACATATTACAATATCTTTTTGTTAAAAATCTTTCTTTTTCAGTAAATTTTTGCGCAAGATCATAAATTTACATAAATTTAAGGTGAGCAATCAAAAATTTAGATACATAATTTTTGGGAGTGTAATCAGATCTTTGAAAATCTGGTATACTCCCAAAAGATATAAACATCACCTACCCAGGTAAAGGATGACCATCGTTTTATGACAACAGAGATTCAAGAACAGGGCTATACCCGGCACGGCGGCGTACTGACGCCTATGGAGCACTTTCGCTCAGCAATGAATAGTGTATATGGACTGACATTGTTACGTGGCATACTTGCTCAAGACGCTGGACAATCCGTTTTGCACTTACTCAATGAGTTGCTGGCAGCCGAACCAGATCCTGTAACGACAGCCAGGGCCTATAGCGAGGCCTTTTATCAGCTTGCCGCGGCGCTAAATAATGATAGAGAAGCACAGATCACAGATGCATGGCAGGCATATCTTATTAATCGCTTGATTGATGATAGCAATCTTTGGAGTACCCAGCTAGAGAATGCAGGCGGCTCCCGTATTCCATCAACCCTCCGCGCCCAGGCCAGGCGCGATCTGCGTGCGTTGCAACGTCTCTTTGAGTTGGATGCTCAGTTGATCTGGGAAACGACATGCGCGGTCGTGACACCTGCGCTGCCTGAGCTGCGTGAGGCCTGGGAACCATGGCATAATCTCCAATCAACCAGGAATGAAAAGCTGCATCCTGTGCGTGCTACATTGACGCAAACAATCGCGACATGTTCCAATTGGGAAGATCTAATTACCCCGCTTGAACAGTACTGGTCCCGCTATGGCACAGGTCCGCTCGCACGTTATCAGGTCCTGCGTTGGGAAGGACTCACCAAAGAACTGGTTGGCATCCAGCATCCCGATCCTATTCAATTGACCGGCTTGATCGGTCATGAGCGCCAGCAATCCAGGCTAATCGCCAATGTAGAGCGATTTCTGGCTGGCTTGCCTGCCCACAATATGCTCTTATACGGACCGCCTGGAACTGGCAAATCTTCTACCCTTAAGGCCATTGCCAATACCTATGCCGAGCAAGGTCTTTGCCTGGTCGAAGTGGGAAAAGAAGCTATTGCAGATCTCCCCCAGGTTGTTACTGCCTTGCGTGGCCGGGCACCTCACTATCTCCTTTTTATCGATGATCTTTCTTTTGAGGATCACGATACTACCTATAAGACCTTGAAAGTATTACTGGAAGGCACAGCTGAGGCACGGCCAGCTAATTTGCTGATTTGTGCAACCTCAAATCGCATGAACCTGGTTAAGGAAAACTTCAGTGAGCGTGGCAAGCCGACTGAAGATGTCAACTGGCGCGATACAATGGATGAGAAGCAGTCGTTGGTGCATCGCTTTGGCCTGCGCGTTAGCTTCATTACACCAGATCAAAAGCAATATCTACATATTGTGCGTGCATTAGCCCAACAACGTGGCCTCGTTATTGCTGAGGAAGAACTCCAGACACGAGCATTACAGTGGGAACGTCAACATGCTGGTCGTTCTGGACGCAATGCGCGACAATTTGTCGATGACATCGAGGCCGAATTAAAGTATCAGCAAACACAACACGCCTAAAACTAAAAATTTGTCCAGGCTAGAAGAAATTAAAAAATAAGTATTGCGCCAGAGTGATATACCTGGCGCAATACTTATTTTTTCTAGAAGGTTCTTTGCCCATATGCGACATAAAAATTAGAATAGCTTTTGTATTGTTCGTACTCTTTAAAGGTTTTTTCGGCCAGTCTGTCATACTCTTGTGTGGTGATACCCGCGTGCGCGGTTACAAACGGGCGTGTAGCTTGCGTTACAGCTATCATATCCTGTAACATCATACTGCCAATACGTCCACCCCACAGGCCAACTGGAAGAGAGACTTTATGCGTCGAGACATTGGTCAGCCCCACCTGCTTAAGATTGGTTCCTAATCGTTGTGGCAATGAGGGGTCGATGCCTCTTTGCACTTTTAATTCATGGACCCATTGTGCTAAGCGTGTCGTCTCTGGCCCCAGGCGCTGACAGGTAAGATTGGTGTCCACGATTTCAATCCAGCCTCCAGGCCGCGTTACACGGTAAAGATCATATAATAAACGAGGCCAGGCGCGGGCTTGAATCCCTAATATGAGAAGACGCTGATGCACAAAATCAAAGGTTTGATCGACAAAAGGTAGTCCATCAACGACATTACCTTGCGTAAAAACACACTTTTTAGGGAAAGCCAGCGACGATTTATCCACTCTGGGAGGAACCAGATCGATACCCATAATATTGGCCTGCGGAAAGGCCTGGGCTTGCTCAAACATCCAACGTCCCGTACCACATGCCACATCTAAAATATCTTTGGGCTGCTTGATTGGAGCCAGATAATTTCCTTTAAAGGCATAGCGCAACATATAATGCTGAAAATCCAGGCGCTGCACTTCGGTCAGGTCACTTGGTAGCATATAAGGCACATTGGCGACATGCCGCCGCCCATCATCCCAGCGAAAATCTGGCTCATCATTATGAGCTGCTGGCATAAATACATTTAGATTATCGGGCTTTTTAGAATCTTGATTGAATGGCTTCATTTATAAGCTACTCCCTGCTTGCTTTTATGCGCTCTTTTATCTAAGTGTATGTTTTGCTACGGAAGCAAGTCAAGCAGCTACCTGGGAAACAGGCGATCCAGGCTTAGAGCAGTGTTATCACGATTCGCGAACTGGAGGCACTCACAAAACGCAAGATACCATCTGAGCCTGTGGTGGCTTCTTGCGTGCGCTCTTTGGTCTGAATACGATAACTGGCCTGAGGTAGCACATGATAAATTGTAAAACGTCGCTCGCCAGCTTCGGGAAGGGACAGATAGATAGAGCGCGGCGAAAAATCGACCTGGATATTGCCGATCTGATAGTGATAGTTCGTCTGTGTATAGGGGTGGATCACGACCTCACCCAGCTGGAGCCGAATACCGAATACAACTTCACGTAACAACATAACCAGGACTTCGGGATACTCGTGGTAAAAAGGGCTACGCACATTATAGCCCTGGCAATCATAGCGTTCAGCCAACCAGGTAGCAGAAAAGAGGTCGGAGCGCAAAGGCTCAATAATCTTTTGCTCCAGCGTATCAATATCGCCGACCGCTCCTCTGGCGTGTCCATCCGCCCAACCGATGCGCCCCATTGTGATGCGGGAGTCGCCAGTATTTCCCAGATAGCAATCCTCGGGACCATAGTAGCGCTCCGATACATAGGTGGCACGGCTGTGCGTGCAGGGTCCGGAGTCGATACGCGCCAGGATGGCGGCAGCGCGCTCATCTATAGCGATCCCAAAGGCGACCGCCAGCAAGTTAGCATCGTAATCCACAAAATCGCGTTCACTTCCATCCACAGCGCGCTGCGTAATGTAATGGTCGCCCGACCATAAATGGGCGTTCATCCCTGCAATAATATTGTCAGCCAGCGTGCGCAGCTCCTGCGCGCATCCCGGTTGCCCCAGAAAGTCCTCGGCGTCTGCCATATCCCTGAGCAAACCAACCATAAACGCATTGGTATCTGAGGCATAGTCGTGGCGGATAAAGACATCGATCCACAGCGGACCGGGAGCATTGATAAGCTGTACCCTCGCATCATAGCGATCGAGCAGAAAGGTGAGGGCCCGCTCAAGCTGAGACATCTGCGCTTGCAGCCAGGCGCGATCACCACTGACCTTAGCATATTGCAGGGCTGCCGAGATCCAGAAGATGTTAGGACCGGTCTGTATAGCCCCGCTGATCGCCTGGTACAGAGGTTCATCAGCATTAAAATGATGGGGAATCTGGCCCGATGGCAACATCGCGGCCCCTGAACGTTCTATCAACTTGCGTGCCTCGTTCTGAAGGTATGGATCACCTGCATAGAGGAGGACGCAGACGGACTCCCAGGCATCAGGGTCAAAAAAATTAAACAAGGAGGCATATCCATGCTCAGGAGCGGCCAGCGTTGGAGAGACTTCTCCCTGAAACTCGTAGGAGACCAGGCTGCCCACGGTGGTTGCGTAGATGGCTGTGTAGAATGTGCGTAGCTCGGCAAAAGGCATGCGCGTTGCTAGCGGCAGATGTGCTACAGGAAAATCATAATTATTCGCGCCAATGCGCGTGCTCGCCTGCCATAGCTGGCCCGGTTTAATAGATAAAGGTTCGGCCAGGGACCAATCGTTGGGACTCCACTGATCACAGGTGGGAAAGGTTCCGGCCAGCACTTGCTGTAGGCCGGAGGAGTAAAAAGCCTGGTCTGCATTCAATAAGACGACTTTTTGCTGCTCTGGCGTGATTATATCTACACACCCGCCTTTGCCCAACGCATAAAAATAGTGCAAGCGATCCATAGAGGCAAAGCAGGCTAACGGACTCTGCATACGCTGCACCACACCGCGCTCAAAGAGTCCGTAGACGGATGGCAGCGAGAAATAACTGGTCAGGCAGATACCCGCGATGGTAAGTTCACGCAACGGCTGCACCGAGATATCAAGCTGGAAGCTTCGCTCAGCCTCAGCTAACGTTAACCGCCAGCTTGAAGTCAGCAGGGGCTCAGCAAGATCATCGACGATACCAGTGATGCTTACCACAACTTTCGCAGCCGTCTGCTCAAGAATGTTAATAGTCAATGGCGCCGCTATTCCAAGCGAGGAGGCATAACCTGCGCTGGGGATTCCTGGATGCTGAATATCATAACGCTCCAGCACAATACCTTGCCGCGAAAGCGCATCCTCACCCTGGGCCGCTAGATTTCGACCATACGAACCAGTTCCAGTAAAATCTGCTTTAATGACATCGATCTGAGGATGCAGACAATTAAACTCGATCTGAATATAGCCGTTAGAGAGCGTAAGCCGCTGAGCGGTTTGAGAGAAATTTACCCTTGCCACGTTACACAATCCTTTCTAATTAGAGGACCTGCTCATCTTCTATAATTCCTGCTACGCGCATGACACAAGCAACCACAAAAACACCTTATCTGTCATGAACTTTTTGCTAGCAAAACTGATAGTAACATAACTATGTCTTCTTTAAATGTACTTGTCAAATAGAATAAAAAAGCTATACTCTTGATTGAACTGAACTCTATTGCTAACAGCAGGCTACATCAGCAAATAAGATATGCTATTTTCTTAGTAGATCCTACTAAAAATATCGCTTGAAAAGGATAGAGGCTATGAGTGAGCTACCATCATTAACCGTGGGTATCCTCATTTTTGATGAGGTTGAAGTTTTAGATTTTTGTGGTCCCTTTGAAGTCTTTTCAGTTGCGCGCCCGGTCGGCCAGCATAGCGATGCCGCGCAAATGTTCCGCGTCTTGACCATCGCTGAAACAGATAATATTATCTCTTGCCGGGGTGGTTTATTGGTCAAGCCACACGCGACAATCGAAAATCATCCCCCACTGGATATCCTGGTCGTGCCGGGTGGTCAGGGGACACGCAAAGAGATGTATAATCTGCGCTTGATCAACTGGATTAAACAGCAGGATCAACAGACACAATTGACAACTAGCGTGTGTACAGGTGCATTTTTACTCGCTGAGGGATCTCTATTAGATCAACATAAAGCAACCACGCATTGGGGGAGTATACAGTGGATGCAAGATACTTATCCTCAAATTACCATTCTCGACGATGCACGTGTTGTTGATGAAGGGCGTATCATTACTTCGGCTGGCATTTCAGCGGGCATCGATATGAGTCTACACGTAGTGGAGCGCCTTCACGGTCAAGAGTCGGCTCGCTGGACGGCGCGACGTATGGAGTATGATTGGCAGCGCTAAAAACGGCTGCGCTGGCAAAAACTTGAACAAAGAAACTGATGGCCAGGTTAACCTATGTCACCGACTCTATCCCATTGCATGGAATAAAAACATCAAAAACTTAATGGTGGACAGGATTTGACCTGGCATAGTTATTTTACCTTATCTCTGCGTAGAAATATAGTGAGTAATCTATTCATATTCCACACATAGTTATGGCTATCCAGTTATTTCTTTTCTGTCCTAAGAATGTGTCTTATTCCTCATGGTCTCCGCGATCTTTACGCCTGAATTTGAGCGCCTTTGGCGCTCAAGAAGCATTCTTATGTGGTGCAAAAAGTGCGCCAGGCGCACTTTTTGCACCACATAAGAATGCTTCTTGAGCGCCAGCGCACGTCCGCACAGGAGCGACATGCTTCCCATGCTGATGGGAATAAGATATATTCTAATCTCAATATATTCTATTATTCAGAGAAGGCAAAAAATCGTATTTGACATACCATAATGGTTATGGTACTTTATTTATCCAGATTAATTTACACAATCTAATTTTCCAGCACAGAATATAGGAAAGGAATAGATATGGCTAGCGCGACGACAAAGTACTCCAATGGGTGGTACTTTGGCTCCCGAGGAAGTGTAGTCCACGCATTTCGTGTCGCCCAGGGCCGTATTGTGCCTTTTTTTGGAGTAGATATTGACACGAAGCTGGACATAACATAGCCAAACGTCAAATCGCAAAGCCGTGGGTGATATACAAAGGTCTCGCCCACGGCTTTTTTATGCCATCTCTCATTGAAAAGATGGCCGCCGGGCTGAGAGCCAGCTATGCTCGCGGCTTTTTTGTGTGTCCTCATAAGACATTTGAGAATGGAGCTTGAGTACTGATGAAGTCTGATAAACTCGAAAATAATTCCTCGCCACTGTGGCGCAATCGCAATTACTTGCTTTTGCAAGGTGGGCAGATTGTTTCGTATGTTGGCAATCAACAACAATTTATTGCCTTACCGCTCCTGGTTCTGGCTCTCACGGGATCGGTCATCCAGGTAGGCATAGCAGTGAGCTTGAGCACTATCGCGGTTATTGTATTTAGCCCGCTGGCAGGCGCGCTCACGGATAGATGGGACCGCAAAAAGACCATGCTGATCTGTGATGCCGGGCGTATGTGCCTCATGCTGACCATTCCTCTGGCCTTCTGGTTTCATGTTCTGAGTATGCTACAGATCTATGTTGTGGTGGCGATTGGGGGTGTGCTCGGCACACTTTTTAGTGTCGCGAATACTGCGGCGCTACCTAATGTAGTGAGGCGTGAACAGCTACCAGCTGCCCTTTCCCAGTCGCAGGCAGCCTACAGCACCATTCGCACCCTGGGATCGCTCCTGGGTGGCGCACTGTATAGTATCGGGAGCGTCTTCCCTTTCCTGGTAAATGCGATCTCCTTTGGCGCTTCAGTGTTTTCACTGGGCCTGATTCGTGGGAAGTTCCAGAGTGATCAGAAAGGTCCACATCAACCGCTACACACTACCATTTCCGAAGGCTTTTCCTGGTTATGGAAACAGCCATTACTCAGATTTCTGACTATCATAAATGGGGCTGATAGTCTGCGCTATGGTGCAGGCTACCTGGTTATCCTGATTATAGCCAGGGAACTACATACGTCACCTGGCGGCATAGGTGCGATCTTTACGGGGGCGGCTGTGGGCGCACTCATCGGTAATCTGGCCAGCAGTTGGGCGCGGAAACGCTTTCAGTTTGGGAAGATCGCTATTATCATGCTCTGGCTCGAAGCGCTGATGTTTCCGCTCTACGCGGTTGCACCCAATGCTCTTGTCATGTGCTTTATCGCGGCCGCGGAAGAGCTGGTTGGCCCCATTTATAACATCTCGCTTGATACCTATCGCCTCACGGCAACGCCTGATACTATGCGTGGGCGTATGAGTAGCACGGTACAACTAGTGATCCAGGGAGCCCAATCAGTAGGGCGATCCTTGGTGGAGTCTTGATTCAAGGGATCGGAGCGAAAAACAGCGCGCTCGTATTAGGAATCTGGCTGCTGCTGCTAGCAGTCGCAGCCACCTCAAACAAGCGGCTTCGCCACGCCACGCTCCTGACTTCGGAGGAATAGCCCTCCCCTGCATAGCAGGTCCAAATACACACAGCAAAGCAAAATTGTGATTGCAGGTCTACATGATTTTATGGGTCATGTGGGCCTGCAATCACCCCCCATTAATGGGTATAGAGTAAATTTATTAATGCCTTTGAACAAACAAAAAAGACTTTACTCACTACAAGTAAAGCCTGTCTGTGTGCTTGAAAGCACGAACCACTGGAAATAGTATTCCCTCAATTTTGCCGAGCGCCAGATCAGCCTGCGCTGAAGCAGCGGACTCGCATCCTCAGAATGCCACGATGAAGATACCAACGAGTAGGTGAAACAAGCCGTACGATCATTAGGGCGACTTCGCTGCACCTGTTACCAGGCGTCCACGTGTCGTCTATCTACCAGGTCGTCTTCCTGGGATCTTGATCCTACGAATAGGATGGGAGAACTCGTCTTGGGTGCGGCTTCGCGCTTAGATGCCTTCAGCGCTTATCCCTTCTCAACATAGCTATCCAGCTCTGGCCCGGGCAGGCCAACTGGCACACCAGCGGTTGAGCCATCTCGGTCCTCTCGTACTGGAGATGACGCCCCTCAATTCTCCTACGCCCACGACGGATAGAGACCGAACTGTCTCGCGACGTTCTGAACCCAGCTCGCGTGCCGCTTTCATGGGCGAACAGCCCAACCCTTGGGACCTACTCCAGCCCCAGGATGCGACGAGCCGACATCGAGGTGCCAAACCTTGCCGTCGATGTGAACTCTTGGGCAAGATAAGCCTGTTATCCCCGGGGTAGCTTTTATCCGTTGAGCCACACTCCTTCCACTCGGGAATGTGGGATCACTAAGCCCGACTTTCGTCCCTGCTCGACCTGTCCGTCTTGCAGTCAAGCTCCCTTCTGCCTTTGCACTCTTACGGGTGATGTCCATCCACCCTGAGGGAACCTTTGGGCGCCTCCGTTACTCTTTGGGAGGCGACCGCCCCAGTCAAACTACCCGCCTGATCCTGTCCACGTCCCGGCTCACGGTGACGTGTGAGAAACAAAACACAACGAGAGTGGTATTTCACTGCTGTCTCCCCTACCCCACAAGGATAGGTTCTCCAACTCCCACCTATGCTACGCACGCTCTGCCTCGTTTCGAGGTCAAGGTGTAGTAAAGCTCCACGGGGTCTTTTTGTCCTGTCGTGGGTAACCCGTATCTTCACGGGTACTTCAATTTCGCCGAGTCCTCTGTCGAGACAGTGCTCAACTCGTTACTCCTTTCGTGCGGGTCGGAACTTACCCGACAAGGAATTTCGCTACCTTAGGACCGTTATAGTTACGGCCGCCGTTCACCGGGGCTTAGATTCGCAGCTACGATCACCGCTCCTCGTAACCTTCCGGCACTGGGCAGGAGTCAGCCCCTATACTTCCGCTTTCGCGTTCGCAGAGACCTGTGTTTTTGGTAAACAGTCGGTTGAGCCAATTTCTTGCAACCCCTCACGCCATCCCGAAGGACATCGCTACTAGGGCACCCCTTCTTCCGAAGGTACGGGGTCAATTTGCCGAGTTCCTTAACAGAGGGTCGCTCGATCACCTGGGGAGAGTTCCCCTGCCTACCTGTGTCGGTTTGCGGTACGGGCGGAGTACACTCTGGCGAGAGGCTTTTCTTGGCGGCCTAGGGGCCGATGACTTCCGCGGACTGACGTCCGCTCGCTGCACGTGTCATGCACAGGAAACCGGGATTTGCCTCGGCTTCGCACTTCACCGCACAGACCCATCCTGTCCATTCGATGGGCTCACCTTCCTTACCGCGTCCCCCATTGCTCATAACGAGCTACTCCGGTGCAGGAATCTCTGACCTGCTTGCCATCGCCTACGACTATGACGTCCTCGGCTTAGGACCCGACTTACCCTGGGACGATTGACGGTGCCCAGGAACCCTCAGGCATTCGGTGTGTCTGGTTATCACAAGACATGACGCTACTCATTCCGGCATTCTCACTTCTGCGCGCTCCACCAGTCCTTGCGGTCTGGCTTCTCTGCCCGCAGAACGCTCCCCTACCAACCTTTCAATAGAAAGGTTCCATGGCTTCGGTACCTCGCTTGAGCCTCGATACGTTGTCGGTGCCACTACACTCGACCAGTGAGCTATTACGCACTCTTTAAATGGTGGCTGCTTCTAAGCCAACATCCTGGCTGTTTGGGCGTACTGACTCCCTTTGACACTAAGCGCGGATTTAGAGACCTTAGCCGATGGTCTGGGCTGTTTCCCTTTTGACGACGAAGCTTAGCCCCCGCCGTCTCACTTGCATGCATGCTGTCCTGGCATTCGAAGTTTGGTTGGGTTTGGTAACCTGCACGAGGCCCCTAGCCCATTCAGTGCTCTACCTCCAGGATAGTGTTTCATACAGCTGTACCTCAATACATTTCGGGGAGAACCAGCTATCTCCGTGTTCGATTGGAATTTCTCCCCTATCCACAAGTCATCCCCAGTTTTGCAACACTGGTGGGTTCGAGCCTCGACGGACTGTCACATCCGCTTCACTCTGCTCATGGATAGCTCACACGGTTTCGGGTCGCATCGCCGCAACGTTCGCCCTCTTCAGACTCGGTTGCCCTGGGGCTCCCCAACTTTAGCGTTGGTTAACCAGGCTACGACGATGCACTCGCCGGATCATTCTACAAAAGGCACGCCATCAGCCCTTGGTTCCTCCTGGAACAGTGGCCTCTGACTGCTGGTGAGTACGTGGTTTCAGGGTCTCTTTCATCCCCCTCTCGGGGTGCTTTTCACCTTTCCCTCACGGTACTTGTTCGCTATCGGTCGCTGAAGATGTGTAGCCTTGGAGGGTGGTCCCCCCAGCTTCCCACAAGGTTTCACGTGCCTCGTGGTACTCAGGATACCGATCCACTCCTCTCGCTCGTCCTTTACGGGACTCTCACCCGCTCTGGTCACGCTTTCCAACGTGTTCAAGTAAGCAAAAGTTGTTTGTTATCGGTCCTACAACCCCAACCGTCCCAAGGGATGGTTGGTTTGGGCTGGTCCCGGTTCGCTCGCCACTACTACGGGAATCTCGGTTGATTTCTTTTCGTCGGGTTACTGAGATGTTTCAGTTCACCCACTGCCCCCCGTCACTGCCTATGTGTTCAGCAGGCGGTCTCCAGACATCACTCTGGAGGAGTTGCCTCATTCGGAATCTCGGGGTTCATCGCTTGTATGCAGCTCCCCCCGAACGTTTCGCCGGTCTCCGCGTCCTTCTTCGGTCTTCAGCGCCAAGGCATCCACCTCGTACTCTGTGTAGCTTGTTCTCTTCGTTCAGATCTACATCATGTCTCTGGAATGCTTTGACTTTTTCTCATTTATCGAAAAAATCGATCCTCTGCTTCAACTCTGGCTGACCTATAAATCGCTCAGCAAAATTGAAGGAATACTATTTTCAGTTGTTCAGGTGCACTATTGGTGGCATGCGCCACACGCATCGCCGCCTGCGGCGGCACGCGCGAGAGGAGAGGTTCGTGGGGACACCCCACACCCCGGCAGTGGGACTGCCGTCCCCCTGCACCCCCTGGTGCGTTGATTTGCGTGTTGCGGTTGTTGTACCCCAACAGCTCAAGAGTGGAAACCAGCCCAACCATCTGGCGTGAACACGTACCGATTCCTGGTCGACCTGGAAGTGGGATGAGACTGAGATGTCATGGGATCCATGACGCTCATCCAAGCTCCCTAGAAAGGAGGTGATCCAGCCGCACCTTCCGGTACGGCTACCTTGTTACGACTTCACCCCAATCACTGACCCCACCCTCGACGCTTGCCCCTCTTGCGAGTTAGCCCAGCGGCTTCAAGTGTTGCCAACTTTCGTGGTGTGACGGGCGGTGTGTACAAGACCCGGGAACGTATTCACCGTAGTGTGCTGACCTACGGTTACTAGCAACTCCAACTTCATGGAGGCGGGTTGCAGCCTCCAATCTGAACTGAGGCCAGGTTTGACGAGATTGGCTCCCCCTCGCGGGTTCGCAACTCTTTGTCCTGACCATTGTAGCGTGTGTGTCGCCCAAAGCGTAAGGGCCGTGCTGACTTGACGTCATCCCCGCCTTCCTCCGTTTTAAAACGGCAGTTTCGCTAGAAAAATCCAACTAACGACAGGGGTTGCGCTCGTTGCGGGACTTAACCCAACATCTCACGACACGAGCTGACGACAGCCATGCAGCACCTGTGGATCCGCCCCGAAGGGACAGCCCGTTACGGCTGGTGCAAATCCATGTCAAGCCTTGGTAAGGTTCTTCGCGTTGCATCGAATTAAACCACACGCTCCGCTGCTTGTGCGGGTCCCCGTCAATTCCTTTGAGTTTTAATCTTGCGACCGTACTCCCCAGGCGGACCACTTACTGTGTTAACTACGACACTGAAGGGGTCGATACCCCCAACGTCTAGTGGTCATCGTTTACGGCTAGGACTACCAGGGTATCTAATCCTGTTCGCTCCCCTAGCTTTCGCACCTGAGCGTCAGGTACTTCCCAGGACACTGCCTTCGCCATCGGTGTTCCTCCGGATATCTACGCATTTCACCACTCCACCCGGAATTCCGTGTCCCTCTGAAGCCCTCAAGTCAGACAGTTTCCATGGTCCTTCGTCGGTTGAGCCGACGACTGTCACCACAGACTTACCTGACCGCCTGCGTGCGCTTTACGCCCAATAAATCCGGACAACGCTTGCCCCCTACGTATTACCGCGGCTGCTGGCACGTAGTTAGCCGGGGCTGATTCCTCTGGTACCGTCCGTTCTCGTCCCAGAGAAAAGCAGTTTACGATCCGAAAACCTTCTTCCTGCACGCGGCGTTGCTCGTTCAGGGTTGCCCCCATTGACGAAAATTCCTCACTGCTGCCCCCGTAGGAGTCTGGGCCGTTCTCAATCCCAGTGTGGCTGATCGTCCTCTCAGACCAGCTATCGATCGCGGTCTTGGTAGGCCATTACCCCACCAACCAACTAATCGAGCGCAGGCTCGTCCTCAGGCGCCCTTGCGGGCTTTGCTCGTTGCCGAGCCTATGCGGTATTGTCGGCGATTTCTCGCCGGTATTCCTCACCTGGGGTAGATAACCCACGTGTTCCTCACCCGTCCGCCACTCCCTTATTGCTAAGGGCGTTCGACTTGCATGTGTTAGGCACGCCGCCAGCGTTTATCCTGAGCCAGGATCAAACTCGCCATCCAATTTTGTATATCATAGTCACTCAGCGAGCAACTATTCATTGCATGTGAAGTGCGATCATGGCCAAGTCATGATAACATTGGCTTTATTTCGCAGATTATTGTGGTCGCTCAATGTTGCCATCAAGCGTCCGAATTGACAGGAACTGGTTTGTGTATTCACTTGGTTCCAGTTGCTGTTCTGCTTTCCACTCTTCAGTTGTCAAGGTGCCGTGCGAAACAGTTGTTTCGCGTTTCAACAAGCATTGATTGTTTTTTCGTTCGCTTGTCTCATGTGCTGTAGTATCACATATCCGTTGTGCTTTGTCAAGCGTTTTTCCGATCAGTTTTTTGATCGGCTCCGAAAGTCATGTTCTCGTTGGTCGCGGTAGCAACCATCCCTGAAACAGGGCACAAAATGCCCTTCACACAACCATTTGTTGGGAATTTCAGGGGAGAAATGATCCTCCCAGAGGAGCCACCTTAGCGTGGCACAACTGATGCAAAAGGACAGGTGCGCCCGCTCTACAAGAGATCAGGTGATTGTCGCTTTTTTGACAGCTCGATGATTATGCCACAACGATCGAGGCCTGTCAAGCATTTTCTTTATTGCGCTAAAAGTACTTCCTGGGAGCTTATTCCGTTTCACAAAATGCCTCCTCCAGGTCTATCACATGACAGGTTCACACCTTTTTAGGGGCGCAACAAAGCCAACATAATGACCCGACCCTATCGCGCAAAAGAGCCTGGGGAGGAAACACAACCATCAGACACGCACAGACACGGATTTTTGGGCAGCTTGCAGACTGCTATGAAGGGTTGCCACGAAGCCATCTAGATAATCTGTGCGGCAACTATGATGGGAACCACGTAAAATGTGCGTCTCTACCTGGTCGTTTTTGCTGGCCACGATCGTGCGCCAACCAGCTCGGCGCCAGAGGTCTACTTCATCCCAGAAAAATACTATCTTGCCTGGATAGAGGTCTGTGGGATAATATCCCAGGCCCATCCACTCATAAATACCAGGCCAGTCTTCGCGCAATATATTGGCAGTTGGAAAGATTACTGCGCGCGGAAGAATGGTTAGGACTGGTCGCGCCAGCTGCGCTTCCACCTTATCCCCCTGCTGTCTGGCCTGGTGTTCGGCTACTTTTTCATGTCGATAACGGGAGAAGCGCAATAATCGATACAGGTGGCGAATCTGCAAAAACCACTCGAGCGGCTTTTCTGGCCCTTGCTTTAAAGCCTGGCAGCTCGCCACAATGACTTTGCGGAAGAGCTTACGTAACCCGGGCGCCGGATAATCAGAATCGAATAAAGCCAGTAAGGCTACCTGTTGACCCGCTGCATGTAGTTGCCGGGCCATCTCATAAGCAATCAGTCCTCCATTACACCATCCCCCAGGAAATACGGTCCTGTGGGTTGAATTGCGCGCATGGATTTGACATGGGCTGCGGCAACCTCTTCAAAAGGCGGTGGACCGGGCAAGCCATCGAAGTCGTATGGCTCCAGGATATAAAAGGGCTGGTCATCTCCTAAGCCACGGGCCAGGGGGAAACAATAGAAGGCTTGCCCCTTCCAATCACCATGCAGGTAAAAGAAAGGGGATTTCGTTCCACGAGCCTGTACAGCAACCGCTCGTTCGCGCGAAGCCTCAGTTGGAGGAACAGGGATAGGTTGCTCTGGAGGCTGAACTTTGCCGCTCAGATATTTTTCCAGTAAAGCTCGCCGGGCTTCCGATATATCAGGCGTATTTGACATATGCTCTCCCATCCATTTCGTAGCTAACAAAACTGCCAGTGCGGTTGCTATCCTGGTCCATTGATTGCATTAGAAGGTTACAGGAAGCGCGGTGAGTCCACGCAGGCCAAGATTTTCGCGCCAGCTAATTGGCCCTGGCTGCAACTGCAATTCTGGCATACGACTCAGCACTGAAGCAAAGACAGTCTGGCCTTCGATGCGGGCCAGGGGCGCGCCAAAGCAAAAATGGCTGGCCCAGGCAAATGCCAGATGGCGATTATCTTGACGACAAATATCCAGTCGATCAGGCTCTATAAAGCGCTCTGGATCTCGATTGGCAGCTCCCATCACTGCAATTACAGCCTGACGCTTACGGATCTTTTTGCCGCCCAACTCTACATCATCCGGTGCCAGGCGAGCAGTATGCTGGCTGGGACTTTCATAGCGCAATAGCTCTTCAACGGCTGATGGTACCAGTGTGAGGTCGGCTCTCAGTTTCTCAAATTGGTCGCGCTGCCTCAAGAGGGATAGAAAACCGTTGCCAATCAGATTTGTGGTGGTCTCCTGCCCACCCACCATGGTAACAATCGTATTGGCAATAACCTCTTCTTCCGTAAAGCGGTCTCCGTCTATCTCGGCATTCAAATAAGCGCTGATCAAGCCATCCTGTGGATGGGCACGTTGCTCACGGATGGCGGCTTTGAAGTATGTGATCATCTCTTCCAGACTGCGAATGACGCGCGCGGCGCTATCAGGATTATGTTGAAAGTTTCCTAACACCTGAGCAAAGTCAGCCGACCAGGCGGTCAGTTGACGCCAATCGCTGGTTGGCACGCCCAGCATCTCGGCTGTGACAATGGCTGGTAGCGGATAAGCCAGGTCGGCAATAATGTCCATCTGCCCCTTATCCTGTACCGCATCTAATAAGCTCGTAGTAATCTCCTGGATATGGGAACGCAATAATTCAACGCGCCGGGGAGTAAATGCTTTAGAGGCCAACCCGCGCACCCGACCGTGATTAGGAGGATCAAGGAAAAGCATTTGCCGCACCATAACCTGGGCCAGGGGCGTCAGTGCTTCGAGTCCCAGGGCTTTAAGTTGTTCAGGTGTAGGGGTACGATTGGCCGAGAAACGCTGAAATACACTCACGACATCCGCATAGCGGGTCACCACCCAGGCATGTAGAAAAGGGTCCCAATGTACTGGATCTTCGGTACGCAATTGCTGATATAGTGGATAAGGGTTTGCGAGTATAGCTGGATCAAGTAAGTGATAGAGGCTCAAAGGAGCTTTCTGCTTACCTGCCACCGAGCGGGCTCCCGATTGCATTGTCATCGTCTTACTTCCTCTCTCGAAGGGACCTTAATATCTACGCTTGTGCTACTATCCCTGCTCTAACAGGCGCAGTACTTCGTCCTCACTCATCGACTCTACTTTTGCCAGTACACGCTGTTCTACTTCGCCGGCCAACAGTTGAATGGTTGGAGCTTCGAACAGGGTGCGCAACGGCAGGTCGATAGAAAATTCTTTGGAGATATGCGCGATAATCTGTGTACCCAGCAGTGAGTGCCCACCAAGCATAAAAAAGTTCTCATCAATACTGATCTGTTCCAGTCCCAGCAGGGGAGCAACGATATTCGATAGACTTACTTCGGTAAGGGTAGCAGGCAGAACGAGCTCGCCATCGCGCAGAGTATTGGCCTCATCAGGTACAGGAAGTTGCTTGCGATCAATTTTGCCATGCGCTGTCATTGGGAGTTTCTCCATTTTTATAAATACAGTCGGGATCATATATTCAGGTAAGCGTTTGCTTAAAAACTCATACAAGCTGCTTATTACAATTGGCTCGTTTGAGAACAGGACGACATAAGCTACCAGATGTTTATCGGAACTAGCATCCTCGCGTGCAATGACAACGCTTGATTGAATCGCGGGATAACTATTTAAAACAAATTCGATCTCGTTGGGCTCGATACGGAAGCCACGAATCTTGATCTGATCATCAATACGCCCCATAAATGCCAGTTGCCCATCAGGTAAGAAGCGCGCCAGATCCCCGGTCTTATAGAGTCGCACGCGCGATCCATCATGCAGCGTTCGCTGGACAAATTTTTCCGCGGTCAGCTCTGGTCGATTAAGATAGCCGCGCGCGAGCCCGATGCCGCCAATATGTATTTCACCAGGCTGGCCAATCGGCACTTGATGTCCCTCTTCATCCAAAAGATAGAGCTGCGTATTGGCAATCACACGTCCGATGGGCGGCAATTGCGTGCTATCGGAGGTAGGGAGGATGTGACCCGAGGTGACCAACACGGTTGCCTCACTGGGACCATAGTTGTTTACCAGCATAAAAGGCAGCGTTGCAGGCGGATAATAGTGCAAGATGTCTGCGCCGGTCAGCATGTAGCGCAGGGATGTTGTTGCTGGCCATGATAAGAGCAGGGCGTTTTCGGCCAGGGCAGTGGGTAAAAAGGTGATCGTAATCTGTTGCTGTACCAGCCAATCACGCAACTGTGGAGGTGAGGTACGCAACCCTTCATCCACCAGATAAAGACTGGCCCCGGCCGCCAGGTAAGGCCAGATCTCCCAACCAGTCGCATCAAATGCCGGGCTGGTCAGATGTGTAGCCCTGTCAACAGCGGTTACACCAAAGGCCTGCTGGTGCCAGTAAACAAGATTAAGCAGGCTCTTGTGCGTGATCTGTACACCCTTTGGCAGTCCGGTTGAACCTGAAGTATAAATCACGTAAGCCAGATCTTCAGCACTTATAGAAACAGCCGGATCATCCGATGATTGCTGCGCTATTAATACTTCATCTTTATCGAGCGCAATCACCTGGAGATCGGGAGGATTTATACGCTTCAGAATATGTTGCTGACTAATCAGTACATGAGCACCAGCATCCGTCAGCAGAAAATTTAATCTTTCAGTGGGATATGCGGGGTCCAGTGGAATGTATGCTCCTCCAGCCTTTAAGATACCCAGTAAGGCAATCAAGAGCTCTGGTGTCCGTTCCAGGCACAGGGCTACGGCTACTTCAGGTCCTACACCTAGTTGCTGGAGATAGTGAGCCAGCTGATTGGCACGCTGATTAAGCTGGCGATATGTGATTGTGCGCTGATCGGCCACGATGGCCGGGGCATCAGGACAGGCAGTGGCCTGCATAGCGATTAATTGTGGAATACATTTATCAAACAGCAATGTTTGCTGTGTAGCGTTCCAGGCAGTAAGCTGTTGCTTCTCCTCATCAGATAACAACAGATCTATAATAGAGGTTTGATCATTTATTAATTGGTTGTCGTCAGACATGGTACCCTCGCGATCAGCACTATACACAACCCATACCTCCTGATCATCAATCAGGAACACACTACAAATAGCCTGAACTTCAAAGCAACAAGCACAAGTATACCTAACAGTCCAGTTAAATACTTCTACCTGATGGCTAACTTTATGGCAATTGATAACCGACTTTTGAGGATATAAATACCTGTATATCAGAAGCAATAGTATCGTTACATTGCGGCTATCATGACCATATTCAAGCGTAAAAAGAAGAGGCATGTGAGGGTCTGGCAATGCCTCTTCTTTTTGCCGCGTCTTATTAACTCAGTGCTCTTTGGGAAATGCAGAGGATGTCAGGCTCGTAATACTACATCCACGCTCGCGAATGGTCGATATTTCGAGATCAAAGCTGTGGAGCTTGCCTCGAATTGACGAGAGCGCTCGCCTGATTGGTCGCATCTCTTGATGCCAGGTGTCGTTGTTGAGGGCATCCTGCAAGCGTTGGCGGCATCGTGCAACGGAAGTTGAAGTTACACTATTGGAAATAATATACGATAAAAGCACTTCATAGGGACAATAGTGAGGATAAGATTCCATAATTGGAACCATTACCCGTATTTCATTTACACTAAATTGCTGTTCCATAATTTGCTGTGGTCCATCTACTAAAAGAGAAAGTGTACGTGTGTTCAAGTTAAGAGCTAAAATTTGATCTTCTGGTAGTAGACCTGGCAAACGGAAGTGAACAATGTTTGGCTCTGCTTCTTTCTGACGCTTAAGACGTATAGGCTGAGCCTTTTGCATAGACACTCCTCTATATATTATAGCAGTTCCATAAAAACAAGGCATATCATGACGTCATCAATACAACAGAAAACATGAGATTTTTTGTAACCTAGATCTTCTTCTGTATACTAACACAATAAGCATCACATTGTAAATTAAGCAAAGTTAGGCTAAATAGCTATACACATGCAATTTTGTCTTAAACGGGACGAAAAACAAGATGACCAGATAATGGCTATTTAAGCTCAGTGTAATGCTTTTTGCCGTAAAATTGCGGCCATAATGACCGCTTTTATGCGGTAATAAATACCACATCTCAATATATGATTACATGCAAAGTCGGTTATCACGTTCAGTAAAGTTAGACTTCTCGCAGATACATTTCATACTATTGTTGGGTATACTCACCGATGAAGACCATCCTGTAAATCAAGTCGGAGAACTATCACCTCCACAAACTCATTCCAAACATCCACTTCATTGATGTTGCACTTAAAAGCATTTAGCATTCTCGATTGCACTGGATGTTCTGTAAAAGCCATTGGAAACGCCGCTCGCTCGCGGCATCATGCGCGTGGACGAGGTAATTTTTATGATCGATATTGCTCATCCAATAATGGGGGTTGAGGAGGAAGAGGCTGTTCGACGTGTGCTCGCCTCAGGCAAGCTAGCTCAGGGAACAAACGTTGCAGCTTTTGAGCAGTGTTTCGCTGAACTTTGTCACGTTCGTGAAGCTATTGCGGTTTCTTCTGGCACATCCGCTTTGCTGCTGGCTTTGCTGGCCCATGATATTGGACCAGGCGATGAAGTCATTACATCTGCTTTTAGTTTTACTGCTACCGCCAATGCTATTTTACTGGTCGGGGCAATACCAGTTTTTGTAGATATTGATCCAGAAACATATACGATTGACCCAATACAGGTTAGAGCTGCGATTACCAGGCGCACTAAAGTTATTATGCCAGTCCACCTATATGGGCATTTGAGCGATATGCAGCAACTGCAGATCATCGCACAAGAGCATTCATTGACCATAATAGAGGATGCGGCCCAGGCGCACGGCGCAACGATGCATGGATGCCTGGCAGGTAGCTTTGGCACCGGCTGTTTTTCTTTTTATGCGACTAAAAACATTACGACGGGGGGCGAGGGAGGCATGATCACTACCAATGATACAACGATCGCCGAGAAGGCTCGTCTCTTGCGCAACCACGGCCAGGTCTCTCGCTATAATCAGGTCGATCTTGGCTACAACATGCGTATGACTGAGATACAGGGTGCGATTGGTATCGCCCAGGTAAAAAAATTGGAAGACCTTACCCAGAGGCGCATCGCCAATGCACACTATTTATCGGAACAGCTACAAGATGCAGTGCAGACACCCGTTACCAGGCCTGGCTATCGCCATGTCTATCATCAATACACTATTCGTATTACGCGCATGGATCGCAATCAGTGTGCAATAAAATTGCGTGATTGCGGAATCGAAACAACGGTCCATTATCCTTTGCCTATTTATAGACAGCCATTCTATCGTCGCACAACTTCTCTTTATCGCATTTTTACTTCTGAGAAGCGCAAAAGACAGAAAGATGGCGATCTACCAGGTCACCTTCCCGTGACCGAGCAAGCTACCCAGCAGGTCTTATCGTTGCCGGTTCATCCTGCCTTGAGTCCCGAGGACCTGGCAAAGATTGCGAGAGAGGTATTAGCACTATGCAAATAAAGGTTGCGGTGGTGGGTGCTGGTTCAATGGGCATGAACCATTTACGAGTCTTAAAGGATTTTGACGAGGAACAGCTACAGCTGGTTGGTGTGGCGGAGTCCTATGCACCTGTCTTGAAACAGGCGGTAGGTCGCTTTCATATCCCTGGCTTCGCCGACTATCGTCAGATGATCGAGCAGTTGCGCCCGGACCTGGTTGCGGTGGTGGTTCCAACCCACCTGCATTTTGAGGTCGCTGCTTTTGTGCTGAGTCAGGGTATCAATGTCTTGATTGAAAAACCCTTCACCCAGACTATCGAGGAGGGTCAGCGTTTACTTGAGTTGGCCCGCATACACAATGTAAAAATTGCTGTTGGGCACGTTGAGCGCTTCAATCCAGCGGTGGTAGAGCTCAAGCGACAGCTACAAGCTGGGGCGCTCGGGAATATGTTTTATTTACATGCCCGCCGCATCGGTCCTTTTCCTCCCGCATTCGCGATGTCGGGGTGACACTGGACCTGGCCTCCCATGACATCGATGTGATGCGCTACGTCGCCAATGCCGATGTGGTGCATGTCTATGCGCAAACCCAGCAGCAAATTCATAGTACCCATGAGGATTTATTGCTCGGACTACTGAGCTTTAAAAACGGTGCCATTGGGGTGCTGGATGTCAACTGGCTCACGCCAACCAAGGTGCGTGAACTCTCGGTCACCGGCGAAAAAGGAATGTTTCTGGTGAACTATCTGACCCAGGAGGTCCTTTTCTATGAAAATGACTATACGCCAACTGATTGGGATGCCATGCGCTCGTTGAAAGGGGTTAGCGAGGGGACTATGACGCGCCTGAAGGTGCAAAAAGCTGAGCCATTACAGCTCGAATATAAAGATGTGCTTGCTGCGCTTACCAATGATGTGTTGCCAACCGTTTCGGGTGAGGATGGGATTGCTGTGCTGCAGGTTGTACAACAACTGGCTGCCAGTAAACAGGCGTTGAGTGGGTCCGCTCTACCTGATCAGCCTATTCAGCTTACCGCCATGGAGGTCGAGATATAGTTATGCCTCAATCTATACCATCCTCATCGTTAGCGCCCGTTGCTGTCATTGGCCTGGGTAAGATCGGTCTGCCCCTGGCAGTACAGTATGCACTGCATGGCAGGCAGGTGATCGGGTGCGATATTAACCCTCGGGTGATTGAGTCTGTGAAAGCTGGCATCTCCCATGTTCAAGGTGAGCCGGAATTAAGCCAGAAGCTGGCTGAGGTGGTGGCCAGCGGACATCTGGACGCGACGTGCTCAACCAGTGAAGCAGTCAAACAGGCGGGCGTGGTGGTTGTGATTGTGCCTGTGGTTGTCAATGAGGATCATGAGGTCGATTTTAGCTCTATCGATGCCGCTACGGTCGCGATTGGGAATGGATTGCGACCCGGAACGCTGGTGATCTATGAAACGACCCTTCCGGTTGGGACGACTGCGGGCCGCTTTGCACACATCCTGAGCCAGCAATCAGGCTATCAGGCAGGCCAGGATTTTCAGCTGGCCTATAGTCCTGAGCGGGTCTCATCTGGCTGCATTTTTCGGGATTTGCGCATCTATCCCAAGGTTGTTGGTGGTATCGATGAACAGAGTACGGCAGCGGTCAAGGCTTTCTATCGCTCTGTGCTGGATGATTCAACCGAGATCCTGGTGATGGATTCCGCGGACGATGCTGAACTGGTTAAGCTGATTGAAACGACCTACCGGGACGTCAATATCGCTCTTGCCAATGAGTATGCGCGCTTTGCCGATGCGCGTGGCCTCAATATCAATGCTGCCATTGTGGCGGCCAATACTCAACCTTACTCACATATTCATACGCCAGGAGTGGGAGTGGGCGGACATTGTATCCCGGTCTATCCTTACTTCCTGCTGGCTGGTGCGGCGGATCTTCCTTCTAACGCGGCGTTTCCACAGTTGACCCTACCGCGCCTGGCGCGCCGCATCAATGATAGCATGGCTGAATATGCCGTCCAGCGCATTGAAAATGAACTGGGCTCCCTGGCAGGACGATCCATATTGATCCTGGGAGTAGCCTATCGGGGTAATATCCAGGAGGTCGCCTTTACCAGCGCGCAACTGCTCCAGAGTGCCCTCGTTGCTCACGGGGCCGAGGTCTATGTAGATGATCCATTGTTTAGCGCCGAGGAGTTACATGCTCAGGGCTATGCCCATATCTTAATCCCTGAAGATGAGAATAAGGTGTGCGCCATTATTCTGCAAGCAGCCCATCAGGAATACACTACACTGGCAAGCGAGCTGGCCCATGGGCGATTTGCCCATTGCCAGGTCATATTAGATGGTCGTAACGCGTTGCCGCGTGAAGCGATTGAAGCACTGGGGCGACGTTATATAGCCATTGGCGATGGTCAACCAGGTACAACCGAGCGTCTACGTAGGGAATATGAGATCACGTCTCCGCTGACCAGCTAGGAAAGACAATACCCATGACGCATATTTTGATTGTTTCACGCTATTATCCACCCGAGATTGCGGTGACGGGAGTATGCTTGAGCGAGGTGGCCAAACGTCTGGTAGCGCTGGGACACCAGGTGACGGTATTGACGACGGTTCCCAGTTATCCAACTGGCGTTGTACCGGCTGAATATCGGGGTCATCTGATACAGAATGAGGAACGCGATGGCGTGCGTATTATCCGTACCTGGTCCTATGCCGCTGCTAATCGAGGCTTTTTTAAACGCGTCCTGGCCCAATTCTCTTTTGGTTGTCTGGCTCCTATTCTGGGCTGGCGCGCGGTGGGTCGGCCTTCAGTGGTCATTGTGAGCTCACCTCCGCTGTTCAATGTCATTGCAGGCCGCCTGCTGGCCTGGCTGAAACATGCTCCACTGATCTTACGTGTGGCCGATCTCTGGCCTGAGTCGGCTGTGCAGCTGGGAATGTTGAAAAATCCGCTGCTGATTCGTTTGGCGGAATGGCTAGAGTGGTCGACCTATCAACAGGCAAGCTTTGTCTGGGTGGTCACTGAGGGTATTCGCAATCGCTTGCTGCAGCGTGGCCTCCCTCTGGAAAAGATCTGTCTACTTACAAATGGGGTGGATACCAGCACGTTCGCGCCCACCTCCCAGGCTGCTGCGCGCGCCGAGTTGGGTTGGGACGACCGTTTCACGGTGCTGTATGCGGGAGGACATGGTATTTCCCATGGACTGACTAACGTTCTGGATGCTGCGGAACAGTTGCAGTCAGATACACAAATCCGCCTGGTACTGGTTGGGGATGGTGCTGAAAAGTCACGCCTGGTTGCTGAGGCCGAGCGGCGACAACTCACGAATGTAACCTTTCTGGCGGCCCTGCCACATCACGACATGCCGCGCTTGCTAGCCGCTGCGGATGCCTGCCTGGTACATGTACGAAAAGTTCCGCTTTTCCAGGGCATGCTGCCCGTCAAGATGTATGAGGCTATGGCTTGCGCACGTCCTATCCTCTTAGCTGTAGATGGTGAGGCACGCCAGCTGGCGGCACAGGAGGCAGGAGCCGCACTCTATGTTGAACCAGAAAATCCGGCAGCCCTGGCAGCAGCGATACGGCAGTTGCGGGACTCACCTGCATTGGCCAAAACGCTGGGCGAGCGTGGCCGCGAGCTGGTTGAGCGCCGCTTTGATTATGATCAGTTAGTACAAACCCTGAATGGACGCATCGCGATGCTTCCAGATCACAAATTACGCCGGCCCCTGAGCGCATCAAAAGCAGCTAATGTGAGTAGTGATAGAGGAGATAGGTGATGGATGTTGAGCAACATGGGCCAGCGCTATCGCTAGCCAGCGCGAATGAAGTTGTAGCAGTGACGCCCCGGGATAGCCAACCTGCACGAACGCCACAGAGAAAAAAAATATCACCTCCTATGTGGAGACTGGCCTTGATGGTGGGTGACTATCTTTTCTTGCTGCTGGCACTGGCCTCATTGCTCTTGCTGGTCCCGCTCTTTCATCCCCAGCTACGCATTACCTGGAATGATCCAGGCACCTGGCAAACAAAGTTGATCTGGGTCTGTATCGCCTTGATCTCCTGGAGTATCGCGGTCACCATCACACAGGCCCAGGATCTGCGCCGGGCCTCGAATCGCTTTAAAAGTCCTTTGCGTGCGGTACTGGCGCTGCTATTGATGGCCATATGCTGGCTGGTGTTAATCTATCCCTTTATCGCTGATCGACTGGCAATCTATACGACGGCGCTCGTGCTTTTTCTGCTGGTGGCCATTCCCCTGCTAGGACTCTGGCGCATTGGGCTGGCCGATATTATGAACCTACCCATCTTTCGACCGCAGGCGGTCATTATTGGCACGGATATCATCAGCAATGCCTTGATCGCTGAGCTGCAAAACGCCAGGCGTCCACAGGTAAAGTTCCTCGGTTATATCAATGAAGTCACCCCAGCAGGTACTCAGCAGCAGGCTACCCATCCTGGGTGGTAAGATGGCGCTGCGCCACCTGGCAGAGACAGGAACGATTGATACTATCATTATGGCCACCGACTATAAAACGAACCGTGACCTCTTTCTAGAGGCGATCGAAACAACTCAGCTTGGCGTTTCGATTATACCTATGGCCACGCTCTATGAACGCTCGTTCGGCAAGATACCGGTCGAGCATATCGACGATCAATGGTATGCGGCCCTGCCGGCGGAACATGGACAGTCTGTTACACCACTCTATCTGGTCTGGCGCAAAAGTATAGATCTGCTCTTCGGACTGTGTGGGACCTTCCTGCTCTTACTTATCTTGCCTCTAGTGGCCTTGCTCATTCGACTTGATTCACCCGGGCCAATCTTTTATAGCCAGCCTCGGCTCGGCTATCGCGGGCGCCCCTTTTTGATCTATAAATTTCGTTCGATGTATATCGATGCAGAACAGATGGGTAAGGCACTCTGGAGTCGCAAACACGATGTCCGTATTACGCGCATGGGACGCTTTATGCGAGCCACCCATTTGGATGAGCTACCGCAGGTTATCAATATTCTCCGCGGTGAGATGAGCCTGATCGGGCCTCGACCAGAACGAGAAGAGTTCGTTGTCGAGTTAGAGCAAAGCGTGCCTTTTTATCGTTGCCGCCTGATGGTTACACCCGGACTTACCGGCTGGGCCCAGGTCAAATATCACTATGGTAATACTAATCGGGATACGCTGGTGAAACTGCAGCATGATTTGTATTATATCAAGCATCAATCAATAACGTTAGACATATTTATTATGCTGAAAACGGTACAGGAAGTGTTATTATATCGAGGTATATGATTTTTTGTGGTTGTATCGCACCTTCAATTGGCGCGTAGCAACAAAGAAGTGCCTAACAGTACTCAAAAAAGGTGGACAAAGAGAGGCATAAGTTGGCGCGAAATATACCTCTTTTTGCTAATTGACGCTCAAGAAAATGCGTTCTAGAATAGCGCTAAGCCATTCACTTGAGCGAGCAAATTGATTAAGTGATCGCCGAAACCAATAACGTAACATCGGCCAGTGGACTTGATCTCAATCTAAAAATACACCCGGAATTGAGACAGTTGGGATTGAAGCAGTACAACGAAAATCTATGAATCCGTATGTTTGCATACGTCTACCTATGAAAAGTGGAGCGGATTTTCAATGATGATAGAACAATATTGGAATATTTTTTTAAAACGCTGGTGGATTATTCTGGCTTGCATGCTTCTGGTGGGAAGTGGGGCCTATATTGGAAGCAAGCTGATGACGCCTTCATACAAGTCGTATACACTTGTGCAGATTACGCTACGCACAAATACCAGCCAGACGGATATCAATAGCTTGCTGGCCAGCGATCAGCTAGTGCAGACGATGACGCTCCTGGCGACTGGCGATCCCGTACTCCATGAGGTCGCTTCACATTATCCACATATGAGCGCGGATAAACTGGCAGGCATGGTCAGTGCCAGCGTTAAAACTAACACGCAGCTCTTTGAAATTGATGTACAGGGTCCCAATCCACAACAAAATGCCCAGATTGCTAATGATGTGGCATCCACCTTGATCCAACAACAACAACAGGCAACCCAGCAAAGTAATCAGCAGGCCCAGGCTCAGTTTCAGCAGGAGATCGATACCACCCTGGGCAATATCAATACCCTCTCACAGCAAATCGCTGACGCTCAAAAAGGTGCGCAGATCACAGCCTTGCAATCTCAGTTAAATGGCCTGCAGCAACATTATAACGAGATGCAAACAACCCTGGCACAATTAAAACTGACTCAGGCTCTCAATAGCAATATCCTGACTATCGCCCAACCAGCTCAACCATCAAGCAAGCCTGTACAACCTAATACTTTCCTCAATACTGCCGCTGGCCTGCTCTCAGGACTTTTCCTGGGCTTTTTGCTGGCGCTCTTGCTGGCCCAATTTGACACACGCCTGCGCCTGCAGGATCTTACCCAGATGGTCGATTGGCCTGTACTGGGGACTATCTGGAATAGTCATGCATCTAACTACAGAAATCTTATCTATCCCAATGGACCGGCGATCAATAGTGAGGCTTACCGCATCTTACGTACCAATATAGGGCTCTTGCGTGTCGATAATCCTATACGCTCTCTGTTGGTGTCCAGCAGTACGGCGAGCGAGGGAAAATCTGTTACCTCTATCAACCTGGCGATCTTTATGGCCAAATCTGGTCACAGTACGCTCTTGATCGACGCGGATCTACGCAATCCTTTATTGGATGAAGCCTTCGATCTGCCCGAAGATGTGCGGGGCCTGAGCAACGCGGTGCTGACCATGGGCACCCCGGTGACGACAAACTCCGGCAAGCTCCTCCAGGCTATTCCCCCACCCCTAGAGGACATTGAGGAACAGGGTTATTCGCCAGTCACAGAGAGCATGCTGAAACCATTTATACATCCTGTACCAGATGTTCCTAACCTGTGGATTATGCCAACGGGCCCGCTTCCCCCTAACCCACCTGAGTTGCTGGATTCGAGGGCGATGCAAAAGTTGCTGGCAGCCATACACGAGTGCGACTTTGAAATGATCATCTTCGATACGCCACCACTACTTGGCCTGTCTGATAGCAGTATCCTGGCGGCGAAAATCAAAGATCTTTTACTGGTCATTGATATTAAGAAAGCCAGGCGAACTCAGATTGAGCGAGTCAAGACACTGACTCAGCAGGCAGGCATTACAGTGCTTGGCTATGTGATCAATAAACAAACGCAAAAGTATGCCGATCTTCCCTATGGCTATCGCTATGGGCATAAAAAACAGAAATATCATCAGAGCTTGCCAGAAATTCAGGCGGCGGCTGTCTCGATGGATAGGGGAAGCCGCGATGCCAGGTAGATACTGGATGGCATTGCTGCTTGTGGCGGCGGCGGCGGGTCTGGTGCTCCTGGGCATAACAGGCTCGTTGGCCCCATCGCTGCTCATCACGCTCTTGCCTGCGACCTCAACGGCCCATACCTTCGCCTCGCTGTTCTGGGGACTCATTATTGGCGGCATTTTGTTTGCCATCCTGCTGTTCTTGCGGCAATATACGCTGCTGGCGACGATTGTTGTTGCTCTGCATCTGTATGTGGATTGGTATCTGGGGCTGCTGGCGATGGCCCAGGTGATTGCGCTGTTGCTGCTGCTGATCTTTTTTATGGCCCGCTCGCCCGACTATCCCTGGACGGAACCGCGCTTGCTGTGGCTCTGGCTACTCTATCTCGGCCTGGGCCTTTTCCCTGCTATCCAGGGTTCGCGCATATTGAAGGATTTCTTTTTCTACTATCCAAATACGATTGTGGGAGCTCTGTTGATCTTCTGGCTTGGACACCTGGTGGCACGCGATATTGCCAGCCTGCGCACCCTGTTTCAATTTCTGACCAGCTTTGCTGCTTTGCTGGCTCTCCACACCATTATATTGGGTCTGACCGGGAAGTTTCTCCTTTCGTCAGGCTCGGTAGATGCTTATGTGGCGCAACAGGGCAATTACTTCTCCAATGATATTGGGGTCAATCGCTATGGGGGCTTCTTTATCGATCCTAACTGGAATGGCACGTTCTTTGCGATGATGATCTTTGTCTCCTTCGGGCTCTTGCTGCAAAGCTCATCCTGGCCAGGAAAATTATTCTATCTGGGTACAACGCTAATAATGTTGCCGGCCCTGCTCTTTACCTATAGCGCAGGCGCGCTGCTGGCGACGGGCGCGGGCATTCTCTGTTTTATCATTCTGGCCGGAGATGCGCGCTATCGTATTCAAATTCCTTTTTGCCTGTTGATGGTAACTAGCTTTGCCGTCTTTATCTTCCCTGACCAGGTTGGACGTATTTTGCAACGCAGTAGCGGTGGGAATCTGCCTTTACGCATGGGAGCCTGGGAGACTGCGCTGGCGGTAATCGCGGCCAATCCATTGACTGGCGTAGGGATCGGGCTGACCAATTATCTGCTGCGTGCTGAACCCTTTCGGGTGGCCGCCCAGTATATCCCACTGGACCATCCACACGAATCTTATTTAGAGATGGGAGCAATGGCGGGCCTGCCATTTCTCTTTGTCTTCCTGCTCCTGCTTACTTTTGCTGTTCGACAGGCATTGCGCTACTGGATGGCGGCGGATAAATCGACCCGCACCTTGCTAGGAGGTGGAATAGCGGCCATCGTAGCACTCAGCGTCAATAGCCTGACCATCAATGCCTGGACCCTACCACCGATTGCGGAATTAGGCTGGCTCATACTAGGAGCGCTGTCGTCGCCATTGCTGGCTCGCTATATCGCGCCAATTAAGTCACAGAAGGACGCTAATTCTCTGATCAAAACACAAGTACAGTCCACTAAAGAGAGGACCGTGCTCACCCAGCCCCTCTCTTTTTCGGCTGCTACTCTAAAAACTCAAACATCGCGACAGGCGCAGAGAAAGGATGAGATGTAATGCCAATTGAACAGCAGAAGCCGCGCGCGGCACATGTTGCGTCGCCCTTTCCGCTCGATCTATCCGCATTCCTGGCCAACCCATTCTCAGAGGAGGACACTGCTAAACATGACATACCTCCCTGGATGTGGCGCGGTATGCATTGGCGCATTGGAATCTCTACCTGGCAACCGAACAGGACAGTGAGCAGCTAACCATCTTTTTGCAGCAAGCGGACTGGTTTGTGTCCCATGAAACGCGCATTGGCCCCGAGGCTGGTGGCTGGCCGGTTGCGCTTCCATCCACTGGCATCTATGCTGGAAAACATGCGCTCTCAGCACAGGTGCAGGGCTATGCGCTGGCGATTTTGCTGCGCGCCTACCACCTCACTGGCCAGGAGCAGTTTCTCCTGGTTGCCCACCGGGCTGCGCACACCTTCGAGCTGGATATCCTGGACGGCGGAGTCAGTGCTCCACTTGGACCTGATGGTGTATGCTTTGAAGAGCTGGCACTTTATCCTGCAAGCCATGCCCTGGCTGGTTGGATAATCGGCTTGCTGGGTTTATCTGATTATCTGGCCGAGACACACAAAGACTCTATCGAGCAATTAATACAGCACACCCTGATGACGCTCCAGCACATGCTGCTGGCATATGATACCGGCTTCTGGACCTATCATGACCTGCTTCAACGCGCCCTTACAACTCCTGGGCAGCTTGATGGCCAGATCGCGCTTCTCGAAAGTCTCTCTATCTACCCTGAAGCGGACTTTTGTAGCACATGGGCCAAACGCTGGAAAGGGTATCTGCATGCGGTTATTGGGAAAAAACGTGCCACAATTACACGCCGCCTGACAAACATACAAAGCGCGCTCTGGCAAATGGGCCGTAAAGCCTTATTTCCGCGTACAGCTGCCAGGAATCCCTTGCGAGTCTGCGTTCCAATTCCGGCATTCCCTTTTACAGGCGGTATGCTCACGGTGCTGGAGAAAGTGAGCCTGGTGACTCAAGGTATATGGCAGATGGAGTACCTGACCCGTTCGGTGGGCGAGCAGACGGCGGGCATGACCATTCGGCGCTTCGGTACCCCTAGAATGTCACCGGCTCATCTACCTTTTGCGCTACTCTATGTCACCACTGGCTGCTCGAAATTGCTTGCACTGCTGCGGCAGGGGGCCAACTATCATGTGGTTATGCCCCAGGATGGAGCATATACGGCGGCTTTTTCTGGCCTGGCCGCCAAAATTGCGGGCGTCCGCGTTGTGTGCATGGATCATGGCCACCTGACGTTGCGGCAGAATCGCGCCCATCGTGCCGAGCGCTTACAGGCCCTGGCACATAGAAGCTGGTTGCGACGTGCGCTGATCGGTCACATAGAAGAGGCATGCTACTGGCCATTTTATGCAGCGATGACCCATATAGCGGCGCGGGTCACCGATCATTATCTGGTTCCAGGTCTACCTGGAGATGGTGTTGAAGCGGCCTGTGCGCGCCTGGGCGTGCCTCTTGACCGCATCACACGCTTTGACAGCATGGTGGAAATTGAGCGTCACTTTGTTCTGGACCTGCTTGCCAGAACACACGAACGGCAAACACGTCATATCGCCCCGATGCCATCCTGGTGATTATGGTCTGTCGCTTAAATCCCGCTAAAGGCATTGAGGTCGCTTTGCATAGTCTAAGCCAAGCCCTCCAGCGCCTTCCCAGCGAGCTCGCCGGACGCGTACGCCTGCTCATTGCCGGGGATGGTCCATTACGTGAGGAGGTTAAAGCTACTATCCAGCACTATAAACTGGAACAAGCCTGTCTGCTCTGGGGTGATACGCCAGCCTCTGAGGTCCTTTCATTGCTTGCTATCAGCGATATCTTTCTCTATACCAGTACGCGCGGAGCCTGCTTCTCGATGGCGATGCTGGAGGCCATGGCTTCTCGCTGTGCGGTTATTGCCTCAACGGAACCGCGGGCCAACGCACAATTGCTGGCCGAACAACGCGGAATTGCGGTCGCGGCCAATGACGTAGAACAGACCAGCGCGGCCCTGGTACAACTCATCAAACAACCAGAGCTATGCCAGCAAATGGGGGCAGCGGCGCGCGCTTACGTTGCCCACCACCATAGCACCAACATGTTCAGGCGCACCTTGCAACGCACTACCTACTGGGCCGAACTGGATACATTATTGAGCGAATAAGAGGAAAGAAAAGCAAGATCCATAGATGCGGGACTCGCGCCCAATTTTTCCCGCTTGAAAAACAACAAATATTGGTCGAAATCTTGAAGGATGTTGAAATGGAATCATCGCTCCCAATCCCGGCGGCGGTCGAAAAGAAAAACGAATATCTGCTCCAGCTGCGCTCACTACTTAAGAGCTCCGGCATCTATGCGCTGGCGTCACTGGCCTCGCCTTTGATCGCCCTGGTCATGTCTCCATTTCTGACACATACACTCTCCCATGACGATTATGGAGCGCTGGCGGTGCTCACGACGGTCATCGCTCTGGCTGCTGGCATTTCTCAGCTGGGGATGGGGAGTGCCTTCTTTCGTACTTATAGCTATGATTATGAGTCACCACAGGATAAACTCAAGGTGTTGTCAACCACGGTCACTATCTTGCTGCTGACCGCGCTGCCGCTGACGATCCTGATGTTTCTATGTGCTCCCTGGCTCTCACAGCTCTTGTTTGAAACAACTCTATACGCCGATCCAATCCGCTATGCAGCCGTGGTAATTCTTCTGCAAAACATGTCTATCCCAGGCTACTCATGGCTACGGGCTGAGAACAAGGCCCTGGCCTATTCAATACTTTCGATCGCCTATTTGTTACTAAATCTACTGGCTACCGTGATACTGGTCGGTCCCTTGCATGCCGGGATCAGCGGGGCTCTCCTGGCCAGCGGCCTGGGTTACGCGCTGGTCGTCCTTTTAACAATACCGGTGATTATTTTCCGCTCCGGCCTACTACTCTATCCCAGAATGGCGGGAAACCTGCTCTCCTTTGGCTTACCCCTGGTCTCCAATTTCGTCTCGGTCTGGATCTTGCAGCTCTCGGATCGCTATCTGTTGAGCCATTTCGGCTCGCTCTCCGAAACTGCTAGCTATTCAGTGGCCTATACGCTGGGTGGAGTTGTCAGTGTGGTGATCCTTTCGCCGTTCTCGCTGGCCTGGCCAACAACGATGTATAGTATCGCTAAGAAACCTGCGGCGCGTGAAACGTTCCAGGTTATTTTTCACTGGTTCAGTATCGTCTTGCTGCTAGCGGCCTTTGGGCTCTCTCTGCTCTCAACCCTGCTACTCACTTTCTTTTTTCCGACCGCCTACCATGCGGCCGCCCTGGTCATTCCCATTATTTCCGCCTCGTTGATGTTCTATGGGCTCTACACCATCTTTAATATTGGCGTGTCACTCAAGCGCAAAACCTGGTACGCAGCACTCTTTACCTGTAGCGCGGCCATTTTAAATGTGGTCCTGAACCTGGTGCTGATTCCGCGTTATGGTGCAATGGGGCGCGGCCTCGACGCTACTGGCCTATGCCTTTGACTGTATCGCCTATCGGTAGCTTTTTGACCTTATCGCTATCGGGTAAATCAGCGGCTCTACGCGGTGCCATTTCACAGCGGACTCTTTCTCTGCTCCTTTGCACTCGGCGTGCTGATCTATATCGGAGCGACCCTGCTGACCCGGCCGCTGGGCGGCATCGCGCTGTGTGCCGTCTACCTGGGGCCTTTATTCTATATGCCATTGGTCTGCTTTTTCTTTCACCACTGAAAAGCCCACTAGCGCTACTGCGTGTAGCAAGGAGGATGTTCTCTCGTGAAGATCGAATCACGTCCTGACATTCGAATAGAGCACGGCAAGCTGGAGGGCCGTGGACGCGTGCATATCTGTATGCATGTACTGGCCAATGCGCGCGATGATGTTCGAGTCATGCGCGAGGCCACTGCACTGACCGCGGCCGGCTACCAGGTAAGCGTGGTCGACGTGGTCTCTGCACGGCATGGACCCGCGCAAGAGACGATCCAGGGCATCCTCATGCGACACATTTACCTGGAAAGCTGGTCCACGCCCTCACGCATAAAAATCGGGTTCCTGTTCAAGATGCTGTATGTGATCAGTGCCGCTATGCTCCTCCTGATCCGCTCCCGGGCCAACATCTATCACGCCCATTCGGACTTCCGCGAGCTGCCCGCCTGCTACCTGGCCTCGCTCTTGACGCGCAAGCCGCTCGTCTTTGACGCTCATGAGCTCCCCCTCTCCGATCCAGGCCTCGACCGCTGGTCGCTGCTGAAGCGACTGGCCAATGGCCTGCTCAAAATCATGCTGCGACACTGTATAGCCATCATCACGGTCTCGCCCCCCTGGTCGATGAGCTACACAAACGCTATCCCGGTCCCCGTGCCACCTTGATCCGCAACATCTTGCCCTACCAGGAAGTGACACCCGGTAAGCGCTTCCATCAGCAGCTAAATCTACCTCCGCAAACACAGATAGTGCTCTACCAGGGCAATATCCAGGCCAATCGTTCGCTCGAACGACTTATCTACGCGGCACGCTTTCTGGACCCCGATATCGTCATCGTGCTCATGGGACGCACCAGGGGAAAGATACTCACGCAATTGGAGGCATTGATTGCCCAAGAAGGAGTGGCAGATCGGGTAAAAATCTTGCCGCCAGTGCCCTATGCGGAGCTTCTAAGCTGGACCGCCTCAGCCGATCTGGGGCTGACCGTCTATTCTCCGGGCTATTCAGATAATGTACGCGTCTTCTTGCCGAATAAGCTATTTGAGTATTTCATGGCCGGGCTGCCGGTTCTCTCTGCTCCGCTTGAAGCAGTCACCGAGATTATTACTCGACATGATACTGGTGTGATCCTCTCCTCACTGGAACCAGAGGATGTCGGTAGTACCATCAATACCCTGTTAAAAGATAGCGTGGCCTGGAACGGATGCATCAGCACGCCTTGCGAGCCGCCAGTGAACAGTTGTGCTGGGAAAAAGAAAGTCCTCGACTCATTCAATTATATGATGAGCTATCTGTTACGCGGCAATCAAGAAAAGCTGCGGCTCAAGCAACGGGTAAAATCGAGCATATCTGCATGCATGTACTGGGTAATGCAAGCAACGATGTGCGGGTGATGAGGGCGGCCACTGCCCTGCTCGCGGGAGGCTATAAAGTCTCGGTCGTCGACGTTGTAGAGGCCAGCCGGCGGCGAGCAGCCCAGGAGAAGGTCCGTGGAGTGCAGATCCAGCATGCCCAGGGTCGCGAGCCTTTACTGCGACCCGCTTTGAGCGCTGGACCCTACTCCGCGTTGCCTGGATCTTTATGCGTAGTACATTCTTACTTCTACGTACGCCAGCTGACATCTATCATGCCCATGATGTCTCAGGACTGCCAGCCTGCTATATCGCCGCCTGCTTGCGCCGCAAACCATTGGTATTTGAGTCCCATGAGATGCCCTTGTTTGAGCGTCCTTTGTCTGAGCTAAATAGCAGCCGGAGATTCTTACGCACAATCCTCGCGCTGCTCCTCAAACGCATTGTGCCCCGTTGTGCTGGCGTCATTACCGTCTCGCCTCCCATCGTAGAAGAGATACGACGTCGCTACCATGTGTCCAGGATCGCGCTGCTGCGTAACCTGCCCGAGTATCGCGAGGTTCCCAGGAACAATCGCCTGCGCGAGCATTTACAGCTAGCTGCCAGCACGCGCATTGTACTCTATCAGGGCAATATCCAGCCCAACCGCGAATTAGATCGGCTGATTCACGCTGCCAGCCACTTTGAACCAGGTATTGTGCTGGTCATTATGGGCAAAGATATGAAGGGCACGGTCAGTCAACTCCACTCCCTGATCGAGCAGCAAGGGGTTGCTGGCCAGGTCAAAATCTTGCCGCCAGTGCCCTATAGCGAGCTCCTGACCTGGACCGCTTCGGCCGATCTAGGGGTCACCATCTATTCACCCGACTACTCGCTCAATGTCAGTATGTTTCTACCCAACAAACTCTTTGAATATCTGCTGGTCGGCGTGCCAGTGCTCAGTTCCAACATTGGACCTATCGTAGAAGTCATTCAAAAATACGACGTCGGACAGATCATTGCATCATTGGCACCCGAGGATATCGCGGCTGCGATCAATCTACTCCTGCACGATAAAGAGGCACTGCAACGCATGCGTGCCCATGCACTCACAGCCAGCCGCGACGAACTATGCTGGGAGAAAGAAAGCCCGCGCTTGCTGCAACTTTATGCTGAAATTGCTCACAAAGAGTGTTAGAAGGGAGACACCATGCATACATTCTCGCTGGCAGCTTATCGGGACCTGCTGCTAAACCTGAAGGAGGCAGGCTATGATTTTGCTTTCTACGAGGAGAGTGAACAACGCCTGGCCGCTAAAAAGCCCTTTGTCATTCTGCGCCATGATGTAGATATCAGTTTAAGGGCCGCCCTGGAAATGGCGCAGGTAGAGCATGACCTGGGCCTACGCGCCGTCTATTTCGTGCTTTTTCGCTCGCCCTTCTACAATCTGTTGAGTCGTCAGAATGCAGAAATCATGCAACAACTCCATAATTATGGGCATCAGCTAGCCCTGCATGTAGACCTGGCTGCCTACGATGAACATTGTGAAAAAGCCCTGTTGGAGATCGAACTGCTCTCAAAGTTCTTTCCCTTTGTGAATACCGGGGTTGCCACACTGCATAGCCCGGTACAGATCGAAAACCTTCCTATCGAACTTTTCCAGCCACTCAACGCAGTCTATGGCCTGACCCTACGCAAAGGCGAGATTGCTTATATTAGCGACTCAACCGGTCGCTGGCGCTATGGACATCCACTCGATTCAGAAGCCTTTTTTACGCGCAAACCCATTCAACTATTAACCCATCCAATCTGGTGGGTACAAGAAGGAGAAACGGCCACCGCCAAATTAGAGGCCTGGTTCTACCAGGACTACCTGCATACCAGCGAGTTGGCCAAAACATTTCTACCCAAACTCTATAAAGCCCAGCAACGATAAATCTCTTCTCTTGCACAACTCCTGAAAAAGTTTGATTAAAAGGCAAGTGGGATGCAGGGACAGCAATCCGGGAGAGGCCAGAAAAGGGAAACCGAGTAGATAAATGCAGCAAGTAATGAAACAAAAGGTGAAACCGATGCCAAAAATAGTACGGGTTCTTCTCCCTATAATCCTTATTACCCTGTCCATCCCACTCTATTTCCTTTACGTGGATCAAAACGCCCAATCGATCGCCCTACCCAACATTACCGTTGCCCAGGACCTGTATAAGTCCCACATCCTGGGTGGTTTCAGTCTATCGACACCCGACATCATCCAGAACGCCCACAGCAATGGCATTCAAGTAGAATTCAGGTATGGCGGAGCCCCCAACCCAACCGATGCGCAGGGACAAAAACTCAAGGCGCTCAACATGAAAGTCATCGATGGTTTTGTTGCCAGCTACCTGGAGTACTATGAATGTCATCGCACCAAAACAATCATCCCCCCACCCGCTGGACAGGGCCAGTACTGCCGCCAGGATAGCCATCCCGAATTAGCTAACGAGCAAGCGCTCCTCTCAGCAATCGAGCAACACCTCAAAGCGGTACAGAATAACCAGCTGGTAATAGGCTACTGGATCCTCGATGACTGGGTCCCCTGGGATACTGGCAGTGCCAAAGCGCTACTCAGCAAGATTCACGACCTCATCCACCGTTATACGCCCACGCGGCCCGCTATCTGCGGCTTTGGGCAGCCCTCGACGGCCCTGGACAGATAAATTGGAACGATAAGCTGGCTGACAACTTTTCTCCGCAAGGCTGTGACATGGTTGGTCTCTATATTTACAGCTCTGCGGGGACGCGTCCCTTCTGGATCGGACCAGATAGTATAGACTGGTCGATGACAACCCTGCTGCCAGCGATACTCAGAAGTCTAGGGCAGCGCGGCTGGCAAATAGGGCAGCAGCCCCTCATCGGCATAGTCCAGGCCTTCGGCGGTGCCAAAGCCAACACAGGCACATCCTGGCTTACCCCCCGCCCACAAGATATCGAAGCACAAAGCAAAAGCTTCTGCGCCCACGGAGCCAGCGGGCTGGCCTTCTATGGCTGGGACGACTCGACCTTTGGCCCGGACACCCAGACGCCCATGAACAGCCGAGCCATCCAGGCAGGCATCCGCCGAGCCATCCAGGCCTGCCAACAATACTGGCATACCTGACCATGACCAACAGCCAATTTCTCCTTGATTACCCATAAGGGGCACCTATTTTACAAGCGGGAGCCGTCTAACTACAATAAGAACAACAATACCAACACAAAAACTGCTAGAGGGGATTCAGGGAGAACAATGAGCTCAACCATCACACCATCGATCCATCTAACCCGTGTCTACGATATCCTGGTCGACACCTACGGCCAACTAACCAACGAGCCTGACTACGATCCACTGGGCGGGCTCGTCGGAACCATCCTGTCACAACACACCTCCGACATCAACTCGGGCCGCGCCTATCGCCAGCTTATCAAAACATTTCCAACCTGGGAAGAAGTTCGCGATGTCCCTACCCATCTGGTAGCCGATGCCATCCGCTCTGGCGGACTCGCCAACGTCAAAGCTCCCCGCATCCAGGAAGTCTTGAACACCCTGACCTCACAACAAAAAGCCAGCGGCAGCAACAAGCCTCTAACAGCATATCTCTATGATGAAATCAAGAAACGCACGCCCGAAGAAGCCTGGCGCTACCTAAAAACCCTTCCAGGCGTAGCCCCAAAACCGCTTCCTGCGTCATGCTCTTCAACATGAATGAGCCTATTATGCCGGTCGATACAGAGGCGTCCAGTTAGTGGTTGTACACGTTGGATCTATACCAGCCCCTTTCATAAAGTTGAGATCCTCACAGGAAAACCCAGATGATTATCCCCTTCGCGAGTTGAATGCCTGCTTTACCCTGCGGCCTCTTCAATTTGAGCTTCTGTGCCCTAACATGTATCGAACTCCAGGTCCTCTTCGGGAGCCGCCTCATGATATCCGTCTTGGGCGCCGATCCGTACAATTCAATCAGCACTAGATCCTCTTCTTCACACCAGAGGCTCTGTCCCCTGTGATAGCCAAATACGTAGATGTACTCGCACCCCCAATCTGAATGCAGCCATTCAACCTCAATTCTAGTCCAGTGGGGAGAGGCAACGTCCACCACCACTTTTTTGATGAGGAAATTAATCAACGTTATGCGGCGTTCAAAGGGATAGCGCGGCCAGTTTTGCTCCAGGTCACGCAACTCCTCTTCGAGCTTCTTCAGGACAACGCTATTTTCAGCTTTGAGTTGCTCATGCGTATTCATCAACTTCTTGCGCTCGGCCTCCAGGAGTTCGAACTGTTCCTCAAGCATTATCTGTAATTTCTCGCTGCTCGTCTTTCCCATGCGAGCGGCCAGGTTCTTCTGCTCTTCATCGATCTGATGGATGCTATTTTCAATGCTCTTCAGCTGTCCCGCTTTCCTCGCATTCTCTTCCGAGCGCTTGCGATCATACTGCTCCATATCCCCTATCTGATGTATGTGTTCCAATAAGCGGGCCACGACAATATCATCGATGCGCTCCGCTAGGCCTAGTTCAATATTCCCCTTCTCACTAAAAAACGTCTCCCTGTCCTCAGGCTTATCGCATAAATGCACTGGCGAGCGCCTGTCCTTTGATACTTAAATCTGGCATATACGGGACCAAGGTGAGAATTGACGCGGTCCTTTAATAGTGCCTGCTTTATCTCATTTTCAGCATTGGCCTGAAGTGTCGCTTGCTGGTAGTAGCGTTTAGCTTTCTGTTCGACCTCTTTCTGTTGCCCGTCCAGCGTTTGTGAGGATAGGCGATTGAAAGAAAAATCAAAAACATCGCGCGCTACAATCGGCTCGTGGTTGTCATACCTAACAATGACTCCCTTCACAGTCCAGGCTCCGATATAGTGAGGATTGGTGAGGATAGACTCGACAGCGGTCCTCGTACGTATACGATACCCCGCCGCCGATAACTTCAGCTTGCGCTTGGAAATATTCCGATAATCTAGATTCTCATCGAAGACAGGAAAATAAACAGGATTGATACCAAGTTCACGGTAGAGTTTTCCCTCATCACCGCCTAACTCCATATACCGATCGAATAGCCAGCGGACAATATCAGCGTGAGGATCGTAGGGGACAAACTTTTTGTAGTTGGAACTGTGAGAATCGAAATCGACAATATATCCCATAGGAAGATCACCGTATCCGGCCCACAATCCCCTCATTGCCGCGCGCTCACGTGCAGGCAACATCCAACCCTTCACCTGTCTGCGGATAAACTCAGCGGCTTCCTTACACTTCCAGCGGAACATCTCAGTGAGAAAATCATCGCGGAAGTCATAGAGCATTGTATATGGAGAGACAACGATCACAACAATATCGTGATCTTTGCATTTCTGAATAAACTGGTTGTAGTAAATCTGCGTCTCATCACGGAATAGCCTGGACTCCTGGTAGCAGACAACAGATCCATGGTCATAGATACCCTGATCAATGTTATCGAACAGGCGCAACATATCTGGACGCTGATCTGGTCGTAAAGTTCCGCTCAGGCCGAGATCAGCGTGATAGGGATCTAAAAGGTCTCCAGTCCACCCTTGCTTCAGGCACCACTCCATCAAGTCGACGGTCTGCATCTCCTTTGACTGCACATTTTTTGTGGGTGCCTTGGGGTCCGACTGCCTAGCATAGGCCGCGACACGCTTGTTAGTACGTAATGTTGGCCTTACGTCATTAGCGAAATGAGTATTTTGCGTTTGTGGCGGATCTTTCTTACGCTCATTTAGAGTCCTTTCACCGTTCCAGTATATTCTCGGGTTACGCCTGTCAGGATTTGCCAGAAACAAATCGATCAGCAGTTTGCATAGTATCTCTTTCTCTCGCTCTGTCATTCACAGCTCCAAATAGGCTCTCGTTAGACAATACATTCACAAGTGCCGTGCCATGATAACAGGTACCAATAAGCAAAGAAGAGAAAGTTTTCCCGCGCTTTTTCCCCCGCTATTAGCGAATAATCACGAAAAACAAATAAAGATATCTAAAATTATTATAACAGAATTGTATTTCATTTAGCAATTCTTTTTGAAATACAAAAAGAAACACAGAAACAAATAGAGGTCGTACGGTGTCCTGCCGTTGATTTCGCGGCCAGTATTGCGGCTGTGAAACACAAGCCATATAATTACATGAAATACAAATTGGTTTACTCTCTTGAAAGGATCTTCTCAAAGAATTGAAAGCAGAACACCAGGAGATTATTGATCAGACGCTGCTGGATATTACCGGACGTGAAAATGAACGCACCAGTGCGGTAGGGGCAGTTGCACGTAATGATCTATCTATCGAAGAGCTTCGCCAGAGCATATTGGGGCAGTGGCTGCGTCAACTGATAGACGTAGCTGAGAATGGGCCGGGAACCACCACACCAGCAGACGCCAGAGCGATGCTGGAAAATGTCTATAAGATATTATTTCAGGCGCCGGGTCAATCTTATCCTCTCATCCCGCCCAAATTCGACAAGACGCCGCTTGGAGTCCTGCTAAACGCGGTAAGAATATACACTTTGGGATTGAACGATATCGTCAGCGTCGCCGAAGCCGCCAGGCTCACCCAGATTCAACGAGCCCAGATATACTATCTTATTTTCGGGGCGTGCTACACCCAATCGAAATCAATGGCAAAGTCATGATCGAGCGCCGCGAGCTAGAGCGCATCGAGGAATACAAAAAGCAGGGCGCCTCTAGCGTATTTAAACTTTCTCTTGCGAGAATTACCCAGCAATCGAGATTCTAACAGTCTGTATACAGAGGACACACGTTACGTAGTACGGAGTATGGATAGGAAAGAGTAATGACAGCATCGATTATCCCGAGCATCCACCTGACCAATGTCTATAATTTGCTCATTGATACCTATGGCGAAATGCATAATGATCCAGACTATGATCCTCTGGGTGGACTGGTGGGCACGATCCTCTCGCAACACACCTCCGACATCAACTCCGGAAGAGCCTACCGCAAACTCGTCGACACCTTCCCGACCTGGGAAGAGGTACGCGATGCTCCCACTGAACTGGTAGCCGACGCAATTCGCAGCGGGGGCTGGCTAACGTCAAAGCTCCGCGCATCCAGGACGTCCTCTACACCCTCACCAACCAGCAAAACAAGAAGGAAGGCAGCAAAACCCTGGGCGAATATCTCTCCGACGAACTCGAAAATTTAACGCCCGAAGAAGGCTGGAGATATCTACAAAAGCTGCCCGGAGTAGGCCCCAAAACCGCCGCCTGCGTCATGCTCTTCAACCTTGGACGCAACGTCATGCCAATCGACACCCATGTCTGGCGTACCAGCAAACGCCTGGGACTCATCGGCCCCAAGGTCAACGCCGACCAGGCCCACGTGGTCTTCGCCAAAATCGCCCCACCCGATTGGGTTTATGCCCTCCACGTAGGCCTCATACGCCACGGCCGCCAGATCTGCCATGCGCAACGGCCAAGATGCAGCGAATGCACCCTCTACCAAGAATGTGCCTACGTCGGCAGCGTCAACCCTCAAGAAACGGGTGTGTCTTAGACTAGTAGTCAGCGTGGAAAACGTTACCAGAAGCAAAGTCGCATTCAGGTTGATCTAATAAAGAATGAATGACTATTTATAACATTTTGCTAGCAGGCAGATTTCATTCCTCATAGCCATTTTTTCGTGTTTTCTTGTGTATATCAATGCAAAGAGCTACACTCATAATTAGACACGAATTATTAAATCTTGCGAGCCCTCTCAGCAGCATAAATAAGTATATCAAGCGAGGCCCATATACTGATACCTATATACACGTGGTCGACCTTTTTCTTCATTTAGCTACAAACAGAAATTTGGCGATATGCTTATTCAACTATGTTCAGGGCATTAAAATCATCATTCTTTAAGATCTATTCACGTCTCTCCAGTCTTAATGCAGGGGACGTACAAATAAGCTATGGAACATCTTCTTGTTTACTAATCGCGCTGTTTGGATTGACCTTGTTTGAAAGTGAGATACCGTTATGAATACCCGCATAGGCTGCAAATTGGGAACTATCGATTGAAGCAGTTGCTTGGGCAGGGAGGATTTGCAGAAGTCTACTTAGCAACACACATCAACCTTAACTCTTACGCAGCAATAAAATTGCTGCTTGGTCAGTTGACAGCTCAATCTGTACAAGATTTTCGCAGAGAAGCACAAACGATTGCAACCCTTAAACATCCTCATATTGTACGTGTTCTCGATTTTGGTTTTGAACAAACTCGTCCTTTCCTAGTGATGGATTATTTACCTGGCGGAACATTGCGAAATCGCCATCCTGAAGGATCTACCATTACGCTTTCCACAGTGGTAACTTACGTTCATCACATTGCCTCAGCTCTCGCCCACGCGCACAATCATAGGCTGATCCATCGGGATGTCAAGCCAGAAAATATGCTTATTGATACAGATGGAAAGATTCTGCTCTCTGACTTTGGGATTGTAGCTACTGCTCATAACACTATATCAATGAAAACATTAGATGGGGCAGGTACAGTTCCATATATGGCACCTGAACAGCTTAGAGGGAAGCCCCAATCTGCTTCCGATCAGTATGCTCTTGCCATTGTTGTATACGAGTGGCTTTGCGGAGAACGACCTTTTTTAGGGAACACGCCCATAGAAGTTGCGCTAAAACACATCAATGAGAAACCATCCTCTCTTCGCTCAAAAGGATTAAAGATCTCCACTAAAGTAGATCAGGTCATTCTAAGAGCTCTTGCCAAAGATCCCCAACAACGATTTCCCGATATACTGGCTTTTGCCAACGTATTAGAACAAGCCAGTCAGTCGACGAAGGGAAACCTGCTTACTACTTTGTTGCCTGTTTTTTCACAGAAGCAAGCAATTCCTCTAACACAGCCAGCCAGGCCATTTGTTATTCAGAAAGAGAACTCTGCTAGGGTATCAGTAGAAGAAGAAATGCTTCTGTCTTACATTCAATCCTGAGTAACGAAATTCATTCTGAAGAAGCTAAAGATGCCCAAGATACAATAATATCTATTATCAACAAATATGCACAAATCCTTCAACAATCAAGTGGGGTAGAAAACATATTAATAGCTTTTAATGAAGCGCTTAATAAGACGTCTAGTAGTTTTGGAGGTTCTTACGCTCGTCGTGCCCTTGCAACCTGTAAATCATCTTACCTCAGCCTCTTCGGGCAATATGAAGAGATGCTTATTACTTGCATCTGGTCTTTGAGTTTTGAAATACATTCCGAAGAAGCTAAAGATGCTCAAGAAGCGATAATGTCTATAATTAATAAATACAATCATTTCCTTCAACGATCAAGTGATAAAGAAAGAATATTAATGGCTTTTAACCAAGCGATCGATAAGTCATCCAGTAGCTTTGGAGGTTCTTATGCGCGTCGCGCTCTTACAGACTGCAAAGCATCTTATCTTAGCTTATTTAGCAACTATAGAGCTTACTAAAGGTTGCCTTCATTTTGCTTTAGTTATTCCACAATTCCTGTCATCTTTGGCACGAAAATTTGCTTCTTTTATGTTTCATTCTGTATCTTTTTAGCTTTTATTGTTACATTTCCTGCAAGATAACTTTATCAGGATTATCAAGATAACGTAATTCTAAGCTCTGCAATTTATTGGGTATTACTTGTAAAGTCACTAATCTTGCATCTTTGCTTATTTCTTTTTCCAATGCTTTGCCTTTTATAAAAAGTATTTCTTTTATACTTTCAGAAAGAATGGAGGTTTCAATGCACGTTAAACCAACATTATTCGGACGAGTTTTAGGTTTGAGCAAATAAAAACTGTCAATAGTTTCTCTATAATACGGATTGTGAGGTACCCACCCCTTTCTTACACACCATTGAAGAACAATAGGGTTTTTTATACATTCCAAAAATGTCATATCAAAATTATGCATTTCGTGAGCACTAGACATAAAATCATTAAATAAACCTTTTTGCCTGTAGCGTTCTGAAACCCAAATATTGGCAATATCAAGGCAAGTCAAGGATAAACTAGAGTGCCTTGATACGGAACGTTCTGCTTTACGCATATACACTTTTATGCCTGCGTTTTCGATCCATCCATTATACCGTTCCGATCCTAAAAAACTTTCTAACTGCTGAAGAATATTCGAAAGATATTGTTCTTTTCTTGTCATAACCACACTCCCAAAAGTCTTTGTTATTTATAATGTAATATAGCAAAAATTATAAAAATTGCAAATTGCGGTTGAATACGACGAAAAACAAAAAATAAATTTATCTGATTATAGTATTATGTATCATTATATGTATTACATTTACTATTTTACAAATATTAACTAGCAAAAGAAACTCTATGTTCAGACTACAGAGCAGCGATGTGATCCTAAGCTTTTGTTAAAACTCTAACGTGTTTAGATCTGAAATGTAGAGGATAGCTAGAAGTAAGAGATACTTGCGCTAGAGCCGGTTCTTACGCTAAACTTGAGATAATCTTTATATCCTTGCCGCTGGTATCCCTATTTATTTGAGACAGAGCCTGTTTTGTGGCCTAATTCGCGCATGATGTGCATGCAATCTTGACCGGAGCAAGGAGTTACATATACAATTTCATTCTTTGCGAAAAGTAGATAGAGAAGTTTTTTTTATGGCGATTAAGAAAAGTGAGCTGTATAGTTCGCTCTGGAAAAGCTGCGATGAGCTCCGGGGCGGCATGGATGCTTCACAGTACAAGGATTATGTGCTGGTCCTCCTCTTTGTGAAATATGTCTCCGATAAATATGCTGGTCGCTCGGATGCGCTGATTGAGATTCCGGCTGGTGGTGGCTTTGCCGATATGGTGGCACTGAAGGGTAACATTGAGATCGGCGATAAGATGAATAAGATTATTGCCCGGCTGGCTGAGAGCAATAACCTTAAAGGTGTGATCGATGTCGCTGACTTCAATGATTCGGATAAGCTGGGTAAGGGCAAGGAATGCAGCAGCGCCTCTCTAACCTGGTGGGAATCTTTGAGAATCCGGCTTTGAATTTTCGTAATAATCGGGCCGAGGGCGATGATCTGCTGGGTGATGCCTATGAGTATCTGATGCGCCACTTCGCTACTGAGTCGGGTAAGAGTAAGGGACAGTTCTATACGCCGGCTGAGGTTTCGCGTATTATCGCCAAAGTGGTAGGCACCAGCAAGGCGAAAAGCCAGCATCAGGCTATTTATGATCCGACCTGTGGCTCCGGCTCCCTCCTGATTAAGGCGGCCGATGAGGCACCGAACGGCCTGACGATTTATGGACAGGAGATGGACAATGCGACGTATTCACTGGCCAAGATGAATATGATCCTGCATAGTCACATTACCGCTGAAATCCATCACGATAACTCGCTTTCGCGCCCGTACTTTAAAGAGGATGATGATAACGATACGGCCAGCAATGATCTGAAGCGCTTTGACTTTGTGGTCGCCAATCCTCCGTTTTCTAATAAGGCCTGGAGCAATGGCTTTGATGCGTTTAATGATGCCTATGACCGCTTCAAACTTGGGACGCCGCCACAAAAGAATGGCGACTATGCCTTCCTGCTACACATCCTGCACTCGCTCAAGAGTAGCGGCAAAGGCGCGGTCATCCTGCCCCATGGTGTGCTCTTCCGGGGTAATGCCGAGGCTGAGATCCGCGAGAAGCTGATCCGCAGGGGCTATATCAAAGGGATCATCGGGCTGCCTGCCAACCTGTTCTATGGCACTGGCATTCCAGCCTGTATCATTGTCCTGGACAAGGAGAATGCGACCAGTCGGACGGGTATCTTTATGCTCGATGCCAGCAAGGGCTTTATGAAGGATGGTAATAAGAATCGCTTACGCCATCAGGATATCCATAAGATTGTGGATGTGTTTAATCGCCAGCTTGAACTGCCAAAGTACTCGCGCATGGTCAGTGTCAGCGAGATCGAGGAAAACGCCTACAATCTGAATATTCCGCGCTACATTGATAGCACCGAGGCCGAGGACATCCAGGATATCCAGGCCCACCTGCTGGAGGTATCCCTGATCGCGATATCGAGGCTCTAGAGGACTACTGGCAGGTCTTCCCAACCCTGAAAGCACAGATCTTTGCCGCCGGCGCACGTCCAGGTTATAGCGAGTTCCGCGTGGATGCTGGACAGATCAAGCCAACCATCCTGACCCATCCTGAGTTTGTAACCTATACCCAAACGATCACGGACCTCTTTGAGCAGTGGCGCACAAAGCATACCCCTACCCTGAACAACATCACCATCGGTAGCCATCCCAAACAACTGATCGAGGAACTCGCCGAGGATATCCTGCAGATCTTTGCCACCGCCAGATTGATCGACAAGTATGATGTCTACCAACACCTGATGAGCTATTGGAGCGACGTCATGCAGGACGATGTCTACATGATCGCCCAGGATGGCTGGAAAGCCAACAACGATCTGATCCCGGCCCAACTGCTCATTAACCGCTACTTTAGCAGCGAGCAAAAACACATCGAGGATCTGGAAGCCGCCAGAGAAGCCATCAGCAGCCAGATGCAAGAACTAGATGAAGAACACGGTGGCGAAGGTGGCCTACTCGAAGAAGCTAAAAACGACAAAGGCAAGATCACCAAAGCCAGCATCAAGATCCGCCAGAAAGACCTCTTCGGCGAACCCGACACCGAAAACGAGAGCGCGATGCTCAACCAGTATCTAGACCTGATCGAACAGGAATCAGAGGCCAGCCGCAAAGTCAAAACCGCCCAAAAAGCCATCGACACCAAAGTCACTGCCAGATACAAAACACTCAACGAAGACGAAATCAAAACCCTCGTCATACACGACAAATGGCTCGCCACTCTTGCCAATGTCATCCAGACTGAAATCAACCGCATATCCCAATCTCTAACTGGGCGTACCAAAGAGCTTGCCGAACGATATGGCACCCCACTGCCAAAACTAACTGAAGAGGTTGAGAGGTTGAGCAGCAAAGTAAATGAACATTTAAAGAAGATGGGTATGGTATGGTAATCGAAACTAAAAATACCAAATTAAAACAAGAGCTCATCCAGAATGAGAATGACAATGCGATCATTGATTGGTCAAATAAAACTATAGGTGAACTTTCCAATTTCTCTAATGGCTATGGTTTTCGCCCTTCTGATTGGTCAAAAGAAGGTTTACCTATAATTAGAATACAAAATTTAAATGGTTCAGAGGAATTCAACTACTTTAATGGAATCCCGGATGAATCCTGGTTGGTTGAACCAGGAACAATTCTTTTCGCTTGGGCAGGTACACGTGGCGTATCTTTTGGTCCGACAATTTGGAATGGTCCAAGAGCTGTTCTAAATCAGCATATTTACCGGATTATCCCTCGTAAAGGTGTAAATTTCCTATGGCTCTATAGAGCCCTTCAATTTGCAACTAAAGAAATTGAGCAAAGTGCACATGGATTTAAAGCAACACTTTTGCATGTTAGAAAAGAAGAAATTACTAGTCAAGTAATCCTATTCCCCCCTCTCGCTGAACAAAAAGCCATCGCCACGGCCCTCTCCGATGTGGACACACTGATCACATCGCTAGACAAACTCATCGCCAAGAAGCGCGATATCAAGCAAGCAACAATGCAGCAACTCCTCACAGGAAAAACACGGCTGCCCGGGTTTAGTGGTGAGTGGGAGGTCAAAAAACTTGGAGAAATTGCTGAAATTGATAATGATAATCTAAACAGCAATACACCTTCAGATTACTCATTCAAATATATATCACTTGAAGATGTTGATACTGGTGTTTTGCGAAAATACGCAGAGATTAACTTTCGTGATGCACCATCGCGAGCTAGAAGAAAAGTTAAAAAGAATGATATTTTGTTCTCGACAGTTAGGCCTAATCTAAAATCTCACTTGTATATTATCGATGACATGTCTAATTTGGTTTGCTCTACGGGATTTTCTGTCCTACGATGCTACCAAACTATTGTTGACTCTAGTTATGTATATTTTCATCTGTTTGCAGATGAAATCGAGAAACAGATTGAGTCACTGCTTACAGGCTCAAATTATCCAGCAATCAATAGTAGGGATGTGAAGACATTACAAATTCCGTTTCCTCCATTACCAGAACAACAAGCCATCTCTGCTATTCTCACAGACATGGATGCTGAAATTACTGCACTAGAGCGGAAGCGTGATAAGACTCGCGCTTTAAAGCAAGGAATGATGCAGGAGTTACTCACAGGGAAGACGAGGTTGATATGAGTACAGTCGGTCAGCGTGAACGGGCTACGCAGGATCGAGTTGTTAAGTTGTTTCGTAAATCTTTAGGCTATGACTATCTGGGTAAGTTGGATCACCAGGACAATCGGAATATCATAGATACAGCACTGCGCAGCTTTCTGGAGCGGCAAGGCTATACTAAGACGGTAATCGACAAGGCTTTATTTGAGCTGAATAAGGTGGCAGGCGATCAGGTCAGGAGTCTCTATGATCTTAACCAGGAGGTCTATACGCTGCTGCGCTATGGGGTCAAAGTCAAACCAGATGTGGGCGAGAACAATGTGACGGTCTGGCTGATCGATTGGAAAGAGCCACTCAATAATGATTTCGCCATCGCGGAAGAGGTGGCAGTCAAGGGCAAAAACAATAAGCGGCCCGATGTGGCCATCTACGTCAATGGCATCGCCCTCGGTGTGCTGGAACTGAAGCGCTCAGTAGTTTCGGTAAGCGAAGGCATACGCCAGAATATCATCAATCAGAAGCCAGACTATATCAGGCACTTCTTTACCACTATGCAACTGGTCATGGCTGGCAGCGACACCGAGGGCTACGCTATGGGACCATTGAGACGCCTGAGAAATATTATCTGACCTGGAAAGAAAAGAGTAGCATCGAGAGTCCGCTGGATCGCTCATTGACACAGCTCTGTGAGAAGCAGCGCTTCCTGGAGATCATCCACGATTTTATTATCTTTGACGCCGGAACCAAGAAGTTGTGTCGTCCCAACCAATATTTCGGGGTACGTGCAGCCCAGGAGCGTATTCGCAAGCGCGAGGGCGGCATTATCTGGCATAGTCAGGGAAGCGGTAAGAGCCTGACGATGGTCTGGCTCGCCAAGTGGATCCGCGAACACGTCACGGATTCACGGGTCTTGATCATCACCGACCGCACCGAGCTCGACGAGCAGATCGAGAAGGTCTTTCTGGGCGTCGATGAAGAGATCTATCGCACCAGTAGCGGCAAAGACCTGCTAGCACAACTCAACCAGACCATTCCCTGGCTCATCTGCTCACTGATCCATAAATTCGTCGGCAAGAAAGAACTGACGGCAGAAGATTTTATTGAGGAGCTTAAAAGCAACCTGCCTCCGGACTTCAAGCCCAAAGGCGACATCTATGTCTTTGTCGATGAATGTCACCGCACCCAGTCCGGCGCGCTCCACCACGCAATGAAGGAGATCCTGCCCAACGCCATGTTCATCGGCTTCACCGGCACCCCACTCCTCAAAGCGGACAAAGAGACCAGCATCGAGACCTTCGGTACCTACATCCACACCTATAAATTTGACGAAGCCGTCAGGGATCAAGTAGTCCTGGACCTGCGTTACGAGGCCCGCAACATCGAGCAAAGCCTGACCTCACCCAAAAAGATCGACCAATGGTTTGCCGCCAAAACCAAAGGCCTCAATCCCGCCGCCCTCACCAGACTCAAACAGAAGTGGGGCACCATGCAAAAGGTGCTCAGCTCACAGTCCCGCCTCGAAAAGATCGTTGCCGATATCCTACTCGACATGGAACTCAAAGAACGCCTGGAGAACGGCCGAGGCAACGCCATGCTCGTCTCCGGCAGCATCTATCAGGCCTGTAAACTCTATGAACTCTTCCTGGCACGCGGCTTCGACAAATGCGCCATCGTCACCTCCTATAAACCCTCGCCCTCCGATGTCAGCAAAGAAGAGACAGGCGAAGGCCAGACCGAGAAGCTCCGGCAATATGAGATCTATAATAAGATGCTCGGCAACCAGACCCCGGAAGCGTTCGAGAAAGAGGTCAAGAAAAAATTCATCGAGACACCAGGTCAAATGAAGCTGCTGATCGTGGTGGACAAACTCTTAACCGGCTTCGATGCACCGTCAGCCACCTATCTCTACATCGACAAAAAGATGCAGGACCATGGACTCTTCCAGGCCATCTGTCGCGTCAATCGGCTCGATGGTGAGGACAAAGAATATGGCTACATCATCGACTACAAGGATCTCTTTAAGAGCCTGGAAAACTCCATCACCGACTACACGTCAGAAGCGCTGGAGGGCTATGAAAAGCAAGACGTTGAAGGACTCTTAAGTGACCGCATCAAGAAAGGTCGTCAGAAGTTAGACGAGGCCCGTGAGAAGATCAAAGCCCTCTGCGACGAAGCGGTCGATCCTCCCCAGGATACCCTCGACTATCTACGCTACTTCTGCGCCAACGGCACATCTGATCCCACTGGCCTGCAAGACACCGAGCCCCGGCGCGGCATGCTCTATAAACTCACAGCTACCCTGCTCCGCAGCTTTACCAATCTCGCCAACGACCTGCCCGAAGCCGGCTACTCACCCCAGGAAATCGAGATCCTGAAAAAAGAGGTCAGGCACTATGAAATGGTCTGTGCCGAAGTCAAAAACTTTGCCGGTGACAACGTCGACCTCAAAGTCTACGAACCAGCTATGCGCCACCTGATCGACACCTATATCCGCGCCGAAGAGAGCGAGACCCTCTCCGCCTTTGAAGATATCTCGCTGATCGACATGATCGTCAACCAGGGTATCGGCGCACTGGAGAAAAAGCTCCCCAAAGGACTGACCACCAACAAGGGAGCCATGGCCGAAACCATCGAAAACAACCTGCGCAAAGTCATCATCAACGAACAGCCGCTCAATCCAGCCTACTACGACAATATGTCCATCCTCCTCGACAACCTGATCAAAAAACGCCAGGAAGAAGCCATGGACTATAAACGCTATCTGGATGAGCTCACCAACCTTGCCAACAAAGTCAAAAATCCCAATGACAACACCGACCGGCCCTATCCCGACGCGCTCAAAACACCAGGGCAAAAAGCCATCTATGATCAACTGGCAGCCTATGATTCACGTACTACCAATCAAGAGGCGATTGCCAAAGCATTGGATAGCGCCGTACGGAATATCAGAAAGGATAGTTGGCGCAACAATTATGCTAAAGAAAAAGAGGTCAGGATTGAGATTCGCAAAGTCCTGCGCGCAACATATAATGGTCAGACAAACGAGGAATTAGAACCATTGGAAAACCAGATTTTCCAGGTAGTGAAGAAACAGAAAGAGTACTAGGATGCACCAGATCATCGTCAATGGTTTTGTAGTGGATGTGTTTCGGAAGGACATCAAGAATCTCCATCTTGGTGTCTATCCACCGAATGGGCGGATACGGGTGGCGGCACCATTGCGCGTGAATGATGAAGCGGTACGCCTTTTTACGATCTCGAAACTGACCTGGATAAAGCATCAGCAAACCCGATTTGCCAGCCAGGAACGCCAATCCAGCCGTGAGTTTGTCAGCGGCGAGAGCCACTACTACCAGGGAACTCGCTACCTGCTCAACGTCATCTACCGCGAAGGCTCACCCGGCGTGAGCCTTCGCAACAACAAAACCATGGATCTCAACGTACGACCTGGCAGCGATACCGCCACCCGCGAACGCGTCCTCCACGCCTGGTATCGCCGCCGCCTCAAAGAAGAGATCGCCCCCTACTCACCAAATGGGAACCCATCATTGGAGTACACGCCAGCGACTGGGGAGTTAAACAAATGAAAACCAAATGGGGAACCTGCAACATCAAAGCGCAGCGCATCTGGCTCAACCTCGAACTCGCCAAAAAGCCTGCGCACTGCCTGGAATACATCGTCGTCCACGAACTCGTCCATCTACTGGAACGCCACCACAACGAACGTTTCATAAACTATATGAATACCTTCATGCCCCAGTGGACCCACTACCGCCAGGAACTGAACCGCGCCCCCCTCGGCCACGAAAGCTGGGACTATTAGACGCGCACATTCTGAGCAACTACAGCACATCCTCAAAATTTTTTGCTAGCAGAGAAAATGCTCACTAATTTGTCTATTCTAGCAACCGATCGATATCTGAATTAATAAATTTGCCATCTGCTTTTAATGTAGCATAGTTTTCCATAGCAGCATTTAAAATGCTACCAGAGTATAGCTTTGAATTGCTTAAAATAGAAACTAAAAACGGTTGCCAGCATGTGTTGTCAGGCTCTATTTTAGAAATGTTCGATAAAAATTTAACCCAAAATCCCACTTCATTTCTTTCGCTTGCCTTTGACACTCTATCACATAACCAAGCAAGATAATTATCTTCTTCTATTGGGAAATTTGAGATAGTTAAAAGCGCAATCCCTATGATGGTACCGGAATCCTGGACAGGCAAATAAGATAAAATAGCTGTATCAGAATGAGTGCAAAAGGAGAAAGATTATGGCAGGACCACGCAAACGATACAGCGCAGAATTGAAAGCAAAAATAGCACTCGAAGCCATTCGCGGCAACAAAACCGCCAACGAAATAGCGGCTGAGTATGGGGTTCATCCAACACAAATTGCTCAATGGAAAAAACAAGCGCTTGACGGATTACCTGCCGTGTTCTCGACACGCGGTCCTGGCCAGGAAAAAAGTGAGGAAGACCTCACAGCGCCCTTGTATCAACAAATCGGTCAGTTGAAAGTGGAACTGGACTGGTTGAAAAAAAAATCAGGCCAGCTCCGTTGAGCACAAGCGCCAACTCATCGATCCTAACGATCCGCAGCTTTCCATTGGACGCCAGTGTGAACTGCTGGGGCTTGCGCGTTCGAGCTACTACTATCAACCCGTTGCAGTCAGTGAGGAAGATCTCATGTTGATGCGCTTATTAGATGAGCAATACACGCGGACGCCGTTTTATGGCACACGAAAAATGACAAACTGGCTCAACCAACAAGGCTATGGAGTCGAACGCAAACGGGTCCGTCGCCTGCTTCGCACGATGGGTTTAGAAACGATCTATCCTCATCCGCGCCTGAGCCAGCCTGGAGCTGTGGAGCAACGATTTCCCTACCTGCTGCGCAATGTGGAGATCACCACTGTGAACCAAGTGTGGAGCACGGATATCACCTATATCCGCCTGGCACGCGGGTTTGTCTACCTGGTCGCTGTGCTGGATTGGTGGAGCCGCTACGTGCTTTCCTGGGAACTCTCCATCACCTTAGATACGAGTTTTTGCCTGGAAGCCTTGGAGCGAGCTTTGAACCAAGCGACGCCAACCATTTTCAATAGCGATCAGGGGGTCCAATTTACGAGCACAGAGTTTGTGCAGCGATTGCAAGCCAATCATATTCGCATCAGCTGGGATGGGAGAGGAAGAGCCTTAGACAACATTTTTGTGGAGCGGCTCTGGCGCTCTCTGAAATATGAAGACATTTATCTCAGGGAGTATCAAAACGTTAAGGACGTAAGGAACGGAATACAAGCGTACTTTGAATTTTATAATCACCAGCGTTTGCATCAGTCACTTGACTATCAAACGCCAGCTCAAATCTATCGGCAACGTTGATAAGCGTAACGTAAAATACTCATTCTCATGTTGCTGAGTTTTATCTTATTTGGGCCCGTTTTTTGTCTTGACAAACGGTACCGCTATACCCTATAGCATTTTCTGATCGATTAGAGCTTTCCAATAGAGGTGTTACCGCATTCCAGTCAATTCTAACATTTTTCAACCTCGAAAAAATTGTATTTTTTCCTGATCTTAATCTACTGGCGTTATTGTTAATAATTATTCCAAATAAGAATAACACTCCTCTTCGCAGTTTCTCGTTTTGGAAGCTAGTAAGAGTCAGAATATAATTGATTGTTTTAAAAGATAATCCATCTACGTAAACATCTATTGAATATATTTTGCTAAGATCACAATCTCCCAACGCATTCAAAACAGCAGGCAACATCGTTGATAATTCCTGGTCGTATGCTAATAATTTAAAAAGTAGATTCACTGCCGGCTCAAAATAATTATCATTAGATTCCATTTTTCCCAAAAGCATTACTACAAGCTGTTTTCCTTTCTCAATGAGATTAGAATCTATAACCCACTTAAGCCTCACAGCCTGCCAGGTAGTACTTGTCACATAATCTAGATCATTAATATTTTTTCCCAAAGAATTCAAAATAAAATAACCTGAATCTAAGGAAAGCCTTTGGCGTTCATCAATGGTACTTATTACAAACAATTCAACTAAATGAGCTGAACTTATATCCAACTTATCAAGGACATCAGATATTTCCCGCAAATTTTCTTCCTTACTTATATCTAAATAAATATTTAAAATATTTTTATCTTTAGTTTGCTTATTCCTTAATATAACTTTAGTAATATTATTTATCTTATTATCTATTAATAACTGTTGAGTTGATGTCAAATAATATAATATATCATCTGTTACTATCCTTTCCTCTATCCTGTTTTTTGCAAAAACAGGCAAAAATAAAGGCCAAGACCATCTTAATGATCTTTCAACAAAATCATTATTAAAAACTTCTGGAGAACAAGTAACTTCAGAAAAAAATTCTCTTAAGTTAAAATCATTTGGATCATGAGTGAGCCAATATAAACACCATAATGCCATGCGTACTCGAGGAAGAAAATCTTTACGCAATAAGAATTTTTCAACGGCTTCACTCAGCCCATATTCGCCCGCCTTTTTATAACGTTTGTTTCTAGAAGCTTCAAGATTTAAATGAGCTATACTGCTTTTTGGGCTTATTGAAGAGTAACTAAACCTAGCGAGAAAGCCTATAGACCAAATACATTGAAGGAATAAAAAAACTTGTTCAGCAGCATTTTCAACTTTTTCAGGTAGTTTAACTCTTTCCCCTTGCATATAGGGAATAAAATAAAATATATCTAATAATTGACAAGCTTGTTCAACTGATAAATCTAAAGCATATATTACCTTTTGTGAATGGCTATTACCAAGCTCAAACCACTTCCAAATATGAAAATTTTGTTCTTTATCCAGCCAAAGTTCCCAATTTTCTTTTAACTGCTTAACTATCCAAATTACATCTAACTTAAAACCAAAAGCCAGGTCCATAGCGTGAAAAAAACTATCTTTACTATTATCCGAAACCAATAGTTCTAGCCCCTGCATCAATTCTTTTTTATTGTCTATAAACAGAGCATGTATCCTTAAAACTTCTGGTAAAAGGGAGGTAGGAAGCATAAGTAACTTCGGACCAAGTAGTTTACTTAAAATATCTCGCCGATCTTCTGGTGACAGACGTTTGATAGATGCATCTAAATGCGATCTATCTGTAAGTGTTATTCCAGTGTCAAGAACATTTAAAGCATATTCTATAGCACTGTATTGCAAATTACGATTTGTAGCAAATACACCATCAGCTGCTATGTCCAAAGATAACCATGAACCACGCCGCAAATAAACATCTGGCATTTCACGGTCAATAGGCCTACACACTAATTCAAGTATATTAGCTGATTCACCACTAAAATCACGTATAATACGTCCTGCAAAGAATAAAACTACATTCCTCCAATGTTCCGATCTGGCAATAGCTTTCAAACGTGCAAACCTTTGGATTGTATCCTGAGCGGTTTGTGCTAAATAGGCACCTGCAAAAAACTCTTGTAAAGATCTCAATTCAAAACCAAACAAATCTGGCTCTGGCTCTACTAGTAAAACCAAACGGTTTTTAGCCTCTTCGACCATTTGCTCTGCTCTTTGCCTTAGAATGTCGTCTGAAGAAACTCTATCATTTGACTTTAAAAATTTATACACTAAACTCTCAAACTCTTCTTTCTGGAGTAAAGAGCGAACGTTTTCAGATGCTGATTTAGTATGTAAAAGATAACCTAAATATGCGTGCAAATTAAAGAGTAATGTATCATCAGTGCGAATAACTCCTCTGGCTTTTGATTTTTCACGCCGTAGTATAGTAGTCCAGTAATGTTGAAAAAGACCTTCTCTTTGAGATGGCGGACGTCCACCGTCTTTTATAATTAAAAGAACAATAGTAACTTGCAAAGGGGTAGTTAATAATAAGCGCGTATGCTCTTCTTGCAAACACTCCTCCAAAGTATCTTTAACTCTTCGGCGCTCTTCTTCAGAAGGCACTTTGGCTTCTGCCCAACGAGATGTGTATTCTTGTACAGTCGTAGTAGCCATTGGTTGTAGTTCTAGGTGCCAAAAAATAGCTGGGTTAAATTGATCACTATAGCCTGTTGGACGTGACGTAGCCATAAGTTGCACATCCATATGCAACAGTGATATACGGTCTAAAAAATCTTCTATAAGATCAAGAACTCGTTGTCTTAACTTAACTTCTGTTACTTCATCTAGTCCGTCAAATATCACAAGAGTCTTTTTAGAATGCATTATCTCTTGAATATCAGAAGAGTTTATTTTTCCTTGTCTTGCAGAAGCTTTTCCTACCTGTTCTGCAATATAAGCTTCGACATTATCTACATCTGGCTTATCAGAAAGCCACTGTGCAAAGTATTTTAAAACAATACGAAATGGAACTCTAACATTTTTAGGTTTGATCTCTTTTTCATGAGCTTTCTCAAGAACATTGAGATGCGGTAGTTCATTTTCACGTTTAAGCAGTAATCCTCTATGAACTTGAGCGATATATTGTCCCAATGTAGATTTACCCTGCCCAGGTCCACCAATGAGCACAATTTTTAAGTAAATTTCTTTAAAAAAACATTCTACTGCTGAAAGTGACTTATTATTACCCCTATAAATATCTAATTTTGGCCCTATTTCATCGAACAACGTTAATTGCCCTTGTTGTAAGTGGCTGTTCCTTTGTAAGTCATTTCGTGGTTTGAGATCCAAGTCTACAAAAACTTCACGCAAGAGAGTAGACTTATCTAGATCTGTTTCTCCAGCTTGGTCTAGCTTAGCAAACTGATCTTCTTTAAACATTTTATTTAAATAAAGATTAAGAGCTTCAAGGATCTGCTCATTGGGAATATGATTGTTTCTTTTTCTTCTAGAGCCACTAACATTAGTTTGAAAAAAGTTTAAAATATCATTAATGCTAAGTTCCTTAGCTTTAATCATTGGATCGATAGAACTTTTATCATTAATATCAAACCAGTGGCGGCTAGGATCATCAGAAACTAAAGAAGAGGCCTGATACACACGTCCAATTAACCACTCTTTAATTTCGGCTAGCTCCTTAGCAGAGCAATCACTACATTCTGGTATCATTGGCAAATGTTCCTGAGCTATAACAGCTTCAAAGCCATCAAGATCAGGGCCGACTAATAACTTCAGTTTTCGAAAAACAACAACCATAACTGATGCATCACATGAGCAATAACTCATCAAAGCTTCAAAATACTTCTTTGCTGCTATATCTAAATTATCGGGGAAAGATTTGTCTTGCACCTGCTGTAGCATTCGGGAAACACTACGCCCAGCTTTCCTTTTAGCATTACTATCTTCATAGCCCATATTAGACACAAAAATAAACTTATGAAATTTTTCTGGATAGAGGATTTGTAGCATCACAAAGCGTTTAATACTATGCTTTAAAGCTTCATCTGTCAAATTCCAAAGGCCGTAGCTTGGATGTCTTGTTTTTATTTGATATGCATCATACAGGCCATCGTTCCTCTCACCAAGTAAATCTTCATAGTGTTCACACCAAATCGATTTATAGGACTTTTTGCCTGATGCAGCTGCTAATAACAAAATAACTCCGTAAGCATGCTGGTATCTATATCTCCGTTGAGTATCATCACCCGGATCATAAATAGCACTGACTTCAGAATTTTCACTCAATACTATAATATCCTTAACCTCATTATCCTGATCTTCTTTATTCTTCTTACTCATATATCACCCAATTAAATCAGTATTCAAATTAGTAAAAGTTAGAAGGCCACTTTAATTGATGCTTTTGCTAATATTACAAGAAAAAACCCTTGATATCAAGAGTGTAATAAATATAATTCTAAGCATTATCTATAGCTAATAATTTTCAATATCATTTTCTCAAAATATTGCCCCATTGCTCACGATAATCTTATTTATCAGGTTCTTCCCACACAGGAATGCTCACTAACTCCAAACTTCATGAAACAGAGGGTCTTCCAAGGTACCGTTAGAGCTTTTTAGCCTAAAGCGCTATGGCTTTGAAAGCAAACAGAGAACAGTATAAAAATGAGGCATATTAGTCATGAAAGTACTAGTTACTATCATGATAATTTAACTGAAAAGTTATTAAAAATATTTCGCCACTCCTCCAGGTCCAGGAATGATAGCATTGCTCTCGTCACTGAGATGAAACACAGTCATCTCAAGATAATCACAATGGTGAAAGGGATATGGAATGCAACTTATTACGGCGCGGGCGGCTCTTTATTCGGTTTATGCAGAGGAGAAAAGCGATGTTCTGCAAGCGGCAGAAACATATTGCACGAAGCATGGATATTTTCTAGAAGCGGTCTACTATGATATTGACTCTAGCAAGACAATGTTTGCTGATTTGAAGGATGCAATAGATCGGCAGGCGTTCCAGGTGCTGTTGCTGCCTTCGTTTGATCATATTTATAAACATCATCTGGGCCATGTGTTGAATTTTCTCATTGATGCGCTGACCGCTGGTATTGAGGTTATTTGTCTGGATCCACAACCAACAAAATTATGCCAGCAAGGTCTGATGATTGTTCCCCATACGCAGACGCCACAGGCGGCAAACCTGGAGGAGATTGTGCACTGTCTGCGCTCACGTTAACCATGCTTCAGGGCTTCTCTTCTTGTTCGCAGGAAGAGAAGCTTCCTCCTGATACTCCATCAAGCAGGTAACCCACCATACAATGAGCGCTATTTCCAACGGGCAACCTGCTATCTCAGGCACATAAAATCCCGCAGAGTTGAGGTGCATAACGAACAGAGCAGCACCCCGAGCGCAGGGTCTACCACGCTTGCGAGCGGGTAGGCAAGATAAAGGGAGCTCCGCTCCCACACTCGAGTAGCACTGTTGACTCCAGGAAGGGCTTGTGAGGAGGAACGAGGAAGAGCGCTATGGGTGTCGGCGAAAAACGCGGAGTGTCATAGTCACACTGGTATGAAATCGGAGAAAGAGATGAAAAAAGAACGGCTCAATATCTATCTGGATTCTGGATTACGGGCAGCGATCCGTGATCTGGCTGGAAGCGACGGGCATAGTAGCCAGGTCGCGGAAGAGCTACTGCGTTTAGGGTTGGGATTGAAGAAAGGTGAAACGATCGAGCAGCAATCTTTGCCAGTCATTCGCGATCTCCTTCAGTATGAATTGCGCAGGTCTTTGTCGCAGTTGCGTACGGAGATGCGGGAAGATATGCAACTTGAGATCCTCAATGAAATGAAGGCTGTAGCACGCCGAAGCGATGACCGTCTGGCATCCTTGATTGTGCGCGCTATTCGCGAAGGGGGATTGAGTCGGCGCATGGTCTATGCGTTGCTGGCCAGGGATGATGCCCAGTTTGCGTTGCATGTTTATGACGATGCCAGGGCCAAGGTAGGCAAGGATCTCGCTGCGCGTTCAGGTGATGGACACGCATGATTGCGAAAGGGACAGGTTTTGTAAAGGGGAAGAAACAGGTGGCAGGCAAAAAGCTGGCCTACCATCTGAAGTATCTCCAGTATCGACCACGAGGATCAGAAGAGACACGCGAACAGCGCTTTTTCTTTAATGCGGCTGAAGATCATGTGGATAGAAAGATGATCCAGGAAGAGATTATGGCCCATACCTCTAGAGCGGTCAGCTATCACCGTTTTGTACTCTCCCCTTCCCAGGAGGAGCCGATCCTGGATTGGATGGAGTGGACACGTGCCGTGATGCGCGACCTTGAACACTATAAGGGACAGGCACTCCATTGGTATGCCATTCACCATACCAATACAGATGATCCGCATATTCATATCGTGTTGGCCGGGAGCGGAGAAGACCGCCAGACTGGTCAGCCAGGTCCAGTGAAAATGTTGACGAAAGATAAGTCTCCCAATGGCCATGATGATTGGGAGTTTTTACGGGCACGAGGCAGAGAGCATAGTGAGTATGAGCACTATCAATATCTGCAAGAGACGCTGAAAGAGCTCGATAGAGAGGATATGTTACCTCAGCAACTACACAGAAGCCTGACAGTACAACAACATGAACAGAACTCTATACACAAAGGTCTGGAAAGATGACACGACGTCTATTACTTATTGCCTGCCTCGCTATGGCAGGATTTTTCCTCTGGTTTTCGGGATTATTTCTGCATGGCTTTCATAATGCCATCCTGACATTCGCATTTCTAGCAAACTATCTTACACCCCAGCAGTATCACGCCATGGCGATTGATCAAGCCTGGCATCAGTGGTGGCGGATAGGAGACCTGCAACGCTGGGACATATATCAGCATGATAGAGCACTCCAGCTAGTGACAGTAGCCTATGCCCAACTCGCAGGTCTAGGGATCATCATCGCGGGTGCCCTACTGATGCCATGGCACAACATGAAGCTGAAGGCATCCACCGTTCATGGTTCAGCACATTGGGCAAGCATCAGGGAAGCGCGCACACTCCTGAAGGATCGCGGCCAGAAAGCGGTCGTACAAAGTCAACTACCGATAGGAGTCTATAAAGGTCAGCATCTGGCTCTAAAAGAAAAACAACTTGAAGAGCATGTCCTGATTGTTGGTCCGAGCGGCAAGGGCAAGACCGCAGGTGTAATTGCGCCAGGCATTTTATCTGAGCGTGGGAACCGTTCACTTGTCATCATCGATCCCAAGCAGGAACTGGTTAAACTGACAGCCGGAGCAGTCTCACAATCGATGCAGGTCTGGCTCTTTGCGCCGACACAACCAGAACAGAGCCATCGCTATAATCCACTGGCCCATATTTACACGATGGAAGATGCAGAGGAGTTTGCTACTTGCTGGGTCTCCAATACAGGCAGAAGTAGCGATCCCTTCTGGGATAGGAATACGGAGCTGCTGATCACAGCTATCGTGCTCCACCTTCGAGATGCAGAGCCGAATGCTCCGTTTTCTCGCCTGGCGGATATCCTTACAGGATCGTCATTTGCAGACATAGAAGCACTCTTTGAGGCAAGTCCATCAGTCCAGGCGAAGAAGACCGCCGCAGCGTTTCTCAAAAATCTCAAGTTGAATGAGAAGACCGCCGGAGGCGTGATGACGGATATAGCTGGACGCTTTTTCCGCCTGCAAAATCCAACCCTGGCGGCGGTTACCACATCAAATGATATTGACTTCAACGCCATGATCAAGCAGCCGACAGCCTTCTATCTCTCGATCCCAGCCAGTGCAGCCGAACGGATACAGCCACTCACAGCCTGTTTACTCATGCAAATGTTCACGGCATTTGTGAACCGGGCAGAACAAGATCCACGAGGACAGCTACCACGCGGGATTACCTGCTATCTCGATGAATTTGCCAATGCAGGCAAAATCCCACAGATGGCGCAAAAGATCAGTATGTTGCGCAGTACAAAAGTCGGGCTCATCCTGGCCATCCAGAACTATGCACAGCTCGACGCTCTCTATGGTTCCGAGAGCAAAGAGACAATCCTGAGTAATACTACCACCCATATCGTGTTACCCGGAACTGGCCAGGACGAAGCCGAATTCTATTCGCGCCGCATCGGAACCGCAACCGCTATTGGCCAGAGTATCAACAAAAATGCCCAGCAACAAAGCGAGAGTTGGAGCCAGGGACAACAAGAAATCGGGCGCAGGTTGATTATGCCAGAAGAGATCCGCACTATGAAAAAAGGCGAGATGCTACTCCTGACAGATACCATCGCGCCCATCAAATTCCGCAACATTCCCTATTATCAATCGCACCTGATCAAGCGTGCCAATCTCCCATTCCAGCATCCAAGAATGCTCATAGAAAAACAACACACAGATCAGACACCCACGAAACCTGATGGGAACCGCCAGAAAGAGGATGCGGAACCCATCCATAAGACACCAATAGAGTTGGGAACCGAACAGCCAGGGATGACATTAGAACAGGAAAAGCACGCTCCTAACCATCCAACATTGTCGCCTGATTAAAAATTATACGAAATAGCATAGGCTTATTCAGTATCATATAGAAAGATCAGAGTAGCATTATGAAAGATCAGCAGACCCGACTTCAAGCCTTCGCATCACTCTCCTGGTATGAAGAAACGATCAAATTCATCTTTAACTTTATCACCAAGACCAGTGAACTCCTGCTTGCAGCAGGCATCGTCATGAGCACAGCCAACTTCTTGACCGACGGCGATATCATGAGCCAGAACAAGCCCCTCTCGGATGCCTGGTCATGGGCACAAGCCATCGCGATTGATAGTAGCCTCGGCATTGTCTTTATGAACGCCTTTCAAGCCGTCCGCGAACGAGAGAAGATCAAAGCCATTATCTTCTTCACCCTCGCTGGCCTGCTAGCCACAGTCGCAGGCCTGATCACCCACTTCGACGCCCTGGCACACGCCGCAGGGCTCCCCGTTATTAAGGACGGTGTATACTCGAGCCGGTGAAGAATTGACCGACCCCAAGAAGGCGGTAGACTGAGGATATAAACACAACAATATTCTCAGGAGACCGACCATGCTTAGGAGTCAGACAGTGCTAACAATACACGATCTTTACACACAGGGGAAGAATGTACAGGAAATTGCTCAGGAGTTGGAGATCTCACGCACAACGGTACGCAAATACTTGAAACATCCCGAGGCGGTGATCCCGAAACCGCGTCCGGTGCGTCCCTCCAAGCTTGATCCATTTAAAGAACAGATCAAGAAGTGGGTCATGGAAGACCATTGCACCAATTGCGAGGTGATCTTCGAGCGGTTACAGAAGATGGGCTACACCGGCAGGATCAGTATCCTCAAGGAATACGTGCAGCCGCTGCGGGCTGCAGTGGCTGGCCACGCGCCCGTACAACGATACGAAACCAATCCAGGAGAGCAGGTTCAATTCGATTGGGGCGAGTTTGTATACGAGCATGAGGGTCAGATGCGTAAATTTTATGGATTTACGGCTATCCTTGGCTATTCACGCATGCGCTTTGTGACCTTTGTGAAGCGTTGCGACACACCCACGCTCATCCGCTGCTTAATGGAGGCATTTGAGTACTTTGGTGGCTTAACGAAGGTTGCGCTGACGGATCGCATGAAGAGCGTCCTCTTAGAAATGGAGGAGAACAAGCCGCGGTGGAATCCCCGCTTTGCCGATTTCATGGTTTCCATTGGAGTTGGCGCACGCGTCTGCAAGCCGTACACACCACAAACGAAGGGCAAAGTCGAGCGTACAGTCAGCCATGTCAAGAAGAGTTTATGGGGTGGGGTCACCTTTACCGATCTGGATGATCTCAATCGCCAGGCGCATGCGTGGTGCGAGCGTATCAACTCCCGTGTGCATCGCACGACCCATGCACGGCCCGTGGATCGCCTTGCCGAAGAGAAGCTGCTGCCCTTGCCCCAAGACTTTGCTTGGGAACGCTTCGCCACCGAAGAGCGCAAAGTCACCTGGGATGGCTACGTCTCCTACGATGGCGTGCTGTATGGGCTGCCAGGGACGCTGCAACTGGCAGGCAAACAGGTCCAGGTACGTGAGCGCAAGGGCTTGCTCACCGTCTGGTCGGCTGGCACTCAGGTGTTTGCTATCGAGAAGCGACCGCGCTCGCAAGAGAGCGTGCCGCACGCGGACCAGTGGAAGACCGTCGCCTCCGTCTCAGCTACCCGCCGTGCGCCCACGCCCTTAGGCCATTTGCAGCCTGCCCCGGACGTCGAAAGCCGTCCCCTCCAGGAGTATGATCAGTATTGTGGAGTCGTGACCATGCAGGAGGTGGTCGCATGAAGAAAGGAGTATACAAACAACTGAACTTAACGCACTTGGAAGCAGCACTGCCACACGTCCTAAATGCGGCCCGGCACGAGCAGTGGACCTATGAGATGTTGCTGGAACGAGCTCTGGCTGCGGAGTTAGATGGACGTGAGCAGAAGGCCATCGCTCGGCGGCTCAAAGCGGCGCGCATTCCTGGAAAAAAGACCTTGGATGGGTTCGATTTCTCCTTTCAGCCGACCCTTTCCGAACGGCGACTGCGGGAACTGGCGGATCTCTCGTTTGTGCGAACCTGTACCAATGTAGTCTTCCTCGGCCCTCCGGGGACAGGCAAAACACACTTGAGCTTGGCGTTGGCGGATCGAGCGCTCGCAGCAGGGCATTCCGTGTTGTTTACGACCCTGGCTGAGCTCGCACAGGCCCTGGAAAGTGCATCGCATCCTGGCCTCATGCGGCAGCGTCTGCGGCGCTATATCGCGCCCAGTCTGCTGGTCATCGACGAAGTCGGCTACACCAAGCTGTCACAGGAGCAGGCGCACCACTTCTTTGAGTTGGTGACGGCACGCTATGAGCATGGCTCGATCATCCTGACCTCCAACACGAGCTTTGCTCAATGGGGCGCTCTCCTGGGGATGAAGTGCTTGCCACAGCACTGCTCGACAGGCTGCTTCACCATGCTGAGGTTATCCCCATTAATGGGCGCAGTTATCGCATGAAGGAGCGTCAGACCGAGCGTACGAGCCTCTCAGCCTCACCGGAAGTGGCTCTCAGCGCCACCGGCGGCAAATCTACCGGCGTTCGGTAAGCGGCGTTTGTGCGCCGGCGTTGGGATCACTTGATTCTGGCGCAGTTTGGTCGGCATTTGTTCGCCGGCGCTCATGGAATGTTGTTCTTTGGAGTTCGTTTCACTAGGGCGGCCAATTCTCAATCGGCTCGTGATTACACCGGCCTTGACACCGTCACCGACACCCACGTATCCGGAGTCATCCCACTCTGGATTATGACTGCCCTCCGCTCAGTCGCCGTGATTGGCTTTTTGCTGGCATCCAGACTCAAAGACTTCTCATTCAACCAATTACGCGACGAATGGACGCAAGGAAACTCAAGAAAAAATGACCTTGATCGAGAACCCATAAAGATACAGATTGATTATCGATTACTCGCCCGCGCTATTGTCGATACCATGCAACAAACAGAAACCCCACAACAAATCAATATTGAGGAACTAGCTGAGAATATGGCCGCATTGCCCAGACCATATTCAAACGAGAATGGGAACCAGCGGGAACCCGAGTCCAATCAAGAAGATCACAAGCAAATATCTGAGCAACAGGAAGACGTAACACAGAAACCCACACATATCGAAGAGAAGCTACAAACTGCCTATCAAGCACTACTCCACGAAGGCGAAAAGATTACCGGAACCAATTTGAGCAAACGGGCAGGTGTAAGAAAACAAACCGCCCTGGAGTGGCTCCATCGGCACGAATAAATAGCGGCCAGCAAATTGACGGTACAGAAGTATTAAATTAAAATAATGAGAATACTTCGATAAACATATCTCTAAAGAGTACACTTGTGAAAAAAGAGGATACGTGAGTCATATTGAAAAAGCCCAAGAGATAGAGAGCCTTATCAATGCATTAAATAATCGGCATTGGAGAACACGCAACGAAGCAGCTGATGCATTGATCCAAATAGGTTTGCCAGCAGTCGAGCCACTCATGGATGCAATCAGAAACTCGCGGTTTGGATACCACTACTTATCAGAAGCGGCACGAGCACTGGGCAGCATTGGAGATAAACGCGCGGTAAACCTGCTGATTGACGTTTTGGCTAGCGACCATGTTCATGCAGCTCAAGAAGCTGCCAAAACGCTTGGATACATAGGTGATCCAAAGGCTGTTGAGCCACTCATTAGCGTTTTTCGCCATGATTGGGATGACGAAGAAACAATCACAGCATGGCAAATGGCATCAAAAGCGCTTGCTGATATTGGTCAGCCTGCACTTCCAGCACTACGGGTAGCACTCAAAGATGAAAACTGTATTGTACGCCAGTATGTCGTTTATGCATTGGGTCAATTTAAAAATGTGCAGGTCATACCTGATCTCATCGGTATGATCCAGGACAATGATCGCCTTGTGCGCGCCACTATGGCTGAAGCGCTAGGTCATGTAGGGGAACAGCAAGCTATCGAGCCTCTTGTTACTCTGCTCACAGACAAAGATGCATATGTACGACAAAGAACATGCTATGCCATCGGTAAGCTTGGAGGATTAAAGGCATTTGATCCTCTCATCAACGCGCTAAGTGACCCGGACCCAGCCACGCGTACGGCTGCCATTATCAATCTAGTGAAGATAGATAAGAAGCAGGATGCTATTCCTAACTCAAAGGAACACCATATTGTTACTGAATATCTGAGCCAGGAACAAAAAGAGCGCATACTTACTCTTCTCCTTGAAGCTTTGCAGGACTCCACTGGTATAGTTCGTGCTGCTGCCGCTTATGCATTAGGCCAGCAAGGTGACCAACGAGCATTGCCCGCACTATACCAGCTGCAGCAAAATGATACAGAGTATGCAGGTGCAGATAGAGTTTGTGATTCCGCACTGAGAGCAATTCAATCTATTCAAAAATGTTAACACAGAATGTGGGGCTCAAGGGCTTGTTCTTCGATCTCCCAATACATATTATATAAAAGCCCAATTCTATGAGGCATCAGAGGCTTGCATTCCACGGTTCGCATACTCGAATGCCTGGATAGCCTTTTGAAGTTTCTGATGCTCATCAAGAGGAATGGTCAAATCACCATCCCGATACTGCAGTTGACCCAATTGATGGAAAAGCCTTTTAGCAAAGGATAGTAGATCGCACTCCATCCGCAGAACAGTTTTCCCTTTTTCATCCGACCAGTCGGCAATGTCCCGAAACCAGACAATATGGATCAACACCTGTTCTCTCTGGCGTACAAACAACCAGCGATATTCTCCCGGCTCATTCCACCAGGAGCATTTAGCATCACTTGCTCCCAATAGTAATAAGCGTACCGCCCAGAGCAAAGGCTCTAATGGTGGTGATGGAATAGAGGAAGCTGTAATGATTGCTTTCTCTATTCCATCACCGAGCACGGCGACCCAGCTATCCTTGTAGAGCTTTTGAAGGGTAAAAACCAACTTTCCGGCAGACATATATATCCTTTATCCGCGATAGCCAGTCCCAGGCTTACGCAGTTCAAATTCATCACAACGATAAGTCTCTTGAACATACTCAGTATGTGTATCCCAGAGATCCAGGATATCGCGTTTTGTTTGTGCTGCCAGATACACTTGTTTGTTTCCACGAAAACAAGCCATACACCCAAACAACCCATTTCCATACGGGCTATAATCTGAAAAAGCACATGAGAAACATATTTGCATGGTGACATCGTTGGGAAGCTGCTTTTGCAAATCAAGGAGTTCATCTTCAAAGTATCCACTCTTGCCTTGAGAGGAGAAGCAAGTATTCATAATATTTAATGTCAAGGCAACAATTTCTCGATCAGTGCCGCCGTTAGAAGTAGGCACGCCAAGTACAAAAGAAATATGCAGGATACCTTGCACCTTTTCTTTCTGAAAAAGCATCGGAATTGGCATATCAACTTCAAGGCTAAAACCACGAAGCTCTCCACGATCAAGGGTAAAGGACTGCAACGCTAACGCATCAACGCTACTAGTCGGCATCCAATCATCAAACATAGTACTTATAAACTCAACATCGCGTAGCACCATACGTAGCTTTTTGCCATCATTTCGTATTGTTGTGGACACCTCTCCCTGAGGATCACGGTACAGGGCTGGATACGTTTCAGCAAACATCGGAGTTCCTTTCAAATTTGATGTAAATGGACCGTTTAAATTAGATATGCGATACTTTTAATATCAGCATTATTTAAAGTCAGCTTTGTAAGTTTTCCTTTAGTACATTGTAGAGGAGCAATGATGAGCTTTTATGAACGATATCAACAAGGATATCATCAGGCTGTATATGATGCCTTGTTCGCAAAGCAAGATCAAATTCGCGAACCCTCTCTTTATGAGGATGCATCAGATGTCATGCGCTTGATGATGCAAAGAGTACGCATCAATATCGAAATGATTATACAGCGCCTGCCAACAATTGGATATGAACATCACAAAGGATTATGCAGAGAGTTCTACACACAGCAAGAGAGAGAGATGTACGAAAAGGAAATACCTCTTTTCCAGACTCCGGCACCACATGTGCATGAACAACTTGCAACATTAGACCAGCTCAGTGGATCGCTACCGCTCTCCCTGCGCTATTTTTATCAAGAAGTCGGATGTGTCAACCTGGTTGGTGCATTTTCATCAATGAAAGCCAGCCATGGATACAAATTAGATCCTCTTTGTATTTGTCCTCTGGACATTGCACTCATACAAGTTACGATGTTTGGCGAGAACTGGAAGGAAGATCCAGATTATTGCTTTCCGGTGATTGTTTCCATAAGTATGAATATAGTGGCGGTGGAACTTACGACATGATACTTCCCTGCAAAGCGATCGATACCATTTTCGTTGGGGAACCACACAACATCACTTTTATAAATTATTTAAGGCTCTGCATTCTCCAATGGGGCGGCTTTCCAGGATTAGAGCACCATGCATTTTTATCACAAGAGCAATTACATTACTTGACACATAATTTACTCCCTTTTTAGTAACATGATTGATTGCATATAAAAATCATGTGCCTCATCCTAAACCGCCTCATTGGTCTGCTGTCCAACGTCGCATGCGTTATCTACCTACTTCAATACCACGGCGCATGCCACCACCAACACACGTATACGATGAATCATGATCGCCCTCTGCTCAATCGCAGTGATTGGCTTTTTGAGGGAACCAGTCGGAACCCGAGGCAACTCAAGAGGCACACGAACAAACTCCTGAGCCAAAGGAAGTCATAGTGCAGAAATCAAATGTAAGGAAGAAGTGATGGTCGCTTTCTGAACTCCATCTGAGAGCATGATACTCCAAATCTCTTGGGAAGCTTCAAGAAATAACATTCTGTTTTACTCATCCACTCTAAGAAAAGATTAGTCCTTCGTCATTTTTTGCAGGAAAAGTTACACTCATAGAAACCCTTCTCATTATGCTGGTTGAGTAACCCCGCCTTCATAATCACAAAATCTTAATGAAATCATTATCTTCTGAGTACTTAAAAGTATTTACAAAACAATCCCAAGACACTATTATCTTTATACATGCGCAATTGACTCTTGTGTATGTATAAAGATAATAATACAAGTATCAAATTAAAGATTGATTGTAACTACTCAGTACCTTGAGAAAAGCTGGACAAAGCTGATAAACTAAGAGCATGACAGAAGAAGAAGTGAGAAATCTTCAGAAAGCCTACCGAGAGCTCAAAGAGCAAGCAGAGGCATTCAAAGAGCAAGCAGAGCAGAAAGATCGCAGGATCGAAGAGCTCGAAGGATTGCTCATAGGTGCCTTGTTGCGCATTGAAGAGCTTGAACGGCGATTGGGAAAAGATAGTCATAATAGTAGTAAACCTCCTTCCAGTGATGGATTGGGTCGCAAACCTGGCAAACAGCGGCGCAAAAGCGGCAAGACTTCCGGTGGACAAGCCGGTCACCACGGTCATACCCTGATGCAAGCATTGACTCCTGATAGCGTCGTGCTTCATCGTCCAACGCACTGTGAAGCATGTCAGTACCCTCTTGAGCAGGAGGCAGCTATCACCAACGAACGCCGTCAAGTCCACGATCTGCCCACGTGGCGTTTGCTGGTCGAGGAGCATTGCCGACAAGCAATCTGCTGCCCCTATTGCCAGCATGTGACGCAGGCGTCTTTTCCGGCAGGCGTCGATGCTGCTGTCCAGTATGGCCCGCAGGTCCAAGCCTTGGCGGTCTATCTTTCCCACTTTCAACTGGTGCCACTGCAACGCACCTGTGAAGCTCTTGCTGATCTGTGCGGGTGTCAGTTGTCCGAAGGCACGCTGGTCCGTTGGATTGCTCAGGCAGCCAAGACCCTTGAGTCGAGCATCGAGCGGATCAAAACCTTACTGCTGGCCAGCCCCTTGCAACATGCTGACGAAACGGGGATGCGTGTCAAAGGCATCTTGCATTGGATGCATCTCAATGCGACTCCCTGGCTCACCCTGTACTCCTGGCATCGCAAACGAGGGCATCAGGCTCTGGAGCAGATTGGGATCTGGCCACACTATCAGGGCCGCTCCATGCATGATCGCTGGTCCAGCTATGATCGCTACCTCTGTACCCATAGCCTCTGCGGAGCCCACCTGCTACGCGACTGCCTGTATGTCGCCGAACAGGAGAAGCAGCCTTGGGGACAAGCCATGTTCGATCTGTTGCTGGCGATGAAGCAAGCCGCTGATCGCTGGCGCCTCCAAGGAGCGAGCGCCGTCCCCACCCCCGAACGGGAGCAGTGGCTTGCCCAGTATTTTGCCATTCTGGCCGCTGGCTTTGCCACGCATGCCGCTCAAGCCCCTCCCCCAGGAAGTCTGCAGCCCAAACGACAAGGACGCAAAAAACAGGAAGCCTCCAAGAATCTGCTCGATGCGCTCTTAAAGCGAGCTGATCAAGTGTTGGGTTTTCTGGAGGACCTGTCTGTGCCTTTTACCAACAATCTCGCCGAACGAGATTTACGCATGGTGAAAGTGCAGCAAAAGATTTCCGGAACCTTCCGCAGTGACGATGGAGCTACGGCTTTTTGCATCATTCGCAGCTATCTTTCAACCATGCGCAAGCAGGGGCGCTCAATGCTTGCTGCCATTGCTGCGGTTTTTGCTGGTTCTCCTTTCCCCATTGCATGGGCTACTGAGTAGTTACGATTGATTTACGGTTAATAGATCCCTCAACTAAAGGAAAAGATTGGAGAATTCAATTGAGCTATATAGAATATTATCATCGAACTATCCAACAGCATGAAACTGGTTTAAAATTTGTATTAGGGGGAACAGGTCTGGGAAAAACTAGCAGTATCCGGAAAGTTATCAAGTTACCAGAAAATCAAGAACGCAAGTTCATCTATCTAGCCAATCGAAAACAACTTGTCGAGGGAATGGGGCAGGATCTCGACCGAGAGAATCAATCTTCCCAATATGTAATTCTACACCGTGATTTAGATGTAGTCCTTAATACCCTGAAAAGACAACGCTCCGCTTTTTACGAGTTACTAGAAAGCGCTTTTTTTATAGAAAAAGTCAAACGTTGGAATGATAGTAACCTTCGAAGGCGAATTGATCTTCCCACCGTTCGGCGCTCATGTAAGACACTTGAAGAAATAATTACAACGCAGGTAGTACTCCCTTCAATAGTTGAAGAACAGCTACAACCTCACGCTCGAATAGTGCTTGAAGCATTTAAGGCTGCATTATTAGGTGCAGGAAATAAGCGTGATACAAGTCCCGATTATCAGAAATTGGCGGATCACCCAATTATTCAATCTCTTTTTCCATTCGTAGCATTTAAACGTCGTCCAGAAATTCGTTTGTTAATTGCCACTATCCAAAAAACCTTTTATGGCTTCTTTGATGGGTTAAAGAATATAAATCTCACACGTATGAAAAAAAAGGATGGTGGTTATATTATTTTCCTTGATGAATTTGACTTTCTAGAAAATGATCTCGTTGGCTTAATCTGTCGAGAGCCACATGTTCGTAATCCATTCTGGGTAGATGAGTTATTCTATCGAGCGATGAAGCGGCATAAACTTCCTCTAGAAACCTATCCTATTCCAGGTGATATTCGTGAACGTATCAAACAGATTAATCTCATTATCGATCATGACATCATTGATCAGCAAGGCTTGCATTTCCCAGATATTAATCAATTCACTAGTAATATCTCACATCAGCGACCGAAGAGAAAAGGAGAAAAGACACGTTTATCCTCGGTGATTTTCCGAACACTGCATACGATCAGCACAGATAACCTCTACCTAAAAGAGACCAATCGTTCTTTTGAAATCATAACTAGTCCAAACAACCTAATGGACCAAACGTTACACCGTGCATTGCCCTTTTTTGAAAAGGTAAGTCTAGCATGTGAATTAATCCTGCTGCTATTTAAAGAACTAGAACGAGGAGATGATGAAGTTATTTACCACGAATTAGTGCGACACTGCTTCCAAGATACTATTTTCCCAGAAGAATTAGCTCTAATTTCTCAGTTCTCATATCCACGTAGACGCATGAGTGAGCAATCATCTCTAGATGCTTTATTGGAGAGTGGTTATAGCCTATATGATATTCATGATCTCCAACAGAAGACAGACGAGGAGGAGGTAGAAGTTCGTCACTATGGTATGTTGACCACACCAGAAACCTTGCTGGAAAATCTTGCTCTGCATAACCTTGTTTTTGGTCTATCAGCTACAGCCGATATCCAGCGGCACGTACATCATTTTAATATTAATTGGTTACGTCAAAAATTAGCTAAAAATTGGATTGAAGTCGATGAGGAAGACAAAAAAATTATCCATGATTTAAATAAAGAAAAAGCACAGATTAGAAACAACGAGATCGATCTCGTTGTTCTAGACGCTCTCAACCAAGAAGATATATATCAACAACGGCTTTTTGAATTTATCTTAGCAGTCGAAAAAGACGAAGATTTTGGAAACGAAACCCACGAGGGACATCTTAAACAGCGTATCCAACTTTTCTTCTCTTCATTGATCTGGTTAGGAGTTAATGCAAAAAAAGATAAAAACGCAACCTGCCTATTATTCCTCACAACTTTCCGACAAATCAAACTCATATTTGATCGTTATCCCACACCTGACGAGAACCTGTTTGTCGTCAATCGACGCGATAGAGATAGCAATCCCTGGTTCGACGTTTACGAGATTCTCATCCAAGGTCAAATCTTTATCATAGTTTTTTACAATGCTCAGTTAGGAGCTACTGTTCGGCAAAGGCCAGAGGCCCAAAGCAAGTTCGATGCACTCTTCTGGGAAGGTAAACCGGTGATAGTCGTTACACAATATCTTTCTGCAGGGAATGGAGTCAATCTCCAATATTGGTCCTCACCCACGAAGACAGAGCAAAAAGATTTTACCTATATAGGTTTGCTTGAAGCACCCTACTTCTACTTTAGTAAGCCAGATAATGATTTGCCGTATAGTGATAAAATCGCTGCATTAAAAGAGAATATTTGGTACCAAGCAAAATTGTATACAGAAAATATTATTACTGAACGCCGTTTCAAACAAATACTTAGTACATTAGATGATCCCTGGGAATGGAACAATCGCTATCTGGAACATCCCGATACAAGCGCTGATGCATTGTTTAATCATATGGCAACATTCATGCAAGCTTTAGGGCGTATCGAACGAATCTGGGGTAAAATGGATGATCAGACAGTATTACTAAGTCAAAGCGTCCATCAACATTTTTACCGTTTCAGCAATCCTGAATTCGATCAAACAAGACAAGAACGTGAACCTATTATCTCTCATAATCTGCAACGCATCTTTGAGAAAATTCATGCTGAACGAGCGCCAAGAGAACGTGAGATAAGCCGCTACAAGGATGGGCGTTTGGAAGGTAAGAATGAGCGCAGTCGTCAAAAAATCCTGTTATTACTCAATCGTTTGGAAGGATTACGCAACGGAAATGGTGATAGAGAAGCACGTAAAATCTGGCTTCATATACGTCAAGAAGTATTGCGACATAACTTCCAAGATACACAGCTCCGAGGTTATGCATGCGTTGCGTCATCATCATATTACCATGATGCAACATTACATCTTACGCTTCAAAATGAAATTATTCCTGCACGCCTTGTCCAACATGATACTTATAATTGGCATATGAATGCCCTCTATTCAGTAATAAAAGATAACATTGTTGTTCGTGACTATTTTTTATCACAAGATTACAAACTAGCATTTGATCCAAATTGCCCATCATTCTTTACTCCATATTGCTATCAAGCAATTCTGACCGGGGCTATTGGTGAAGAGGCAATCACAGCTTTACTTCAAGAGGAGAAAATATCTTTAGAAGATGTACCTGATGAGGTTTTTGAGTTAGCTGATTTAAAGGTTCAAGATTGCCCATGCTACATTGATGGGAAATATTACAACGAACACACGCTAGAACGCTTTACCATTCCACCAGAGGATCCAAGAAGCCACCCAAAATTGAATGAAGCTCACTTTAAAGATAGTGCGCGCCACAAAGTAGAAAAACTTCGTGCATATCATGGAACGCCTGTGAAACTCGTTTACATTAATTTAATCAGCAGCCATCCACGTCCTTATGGTTGCTACAATGATGATTTTGAAGAAGTGGATTTTTCGACAGCCTCTATCATCATCATTCAAGGAGCTCTACAAAGGAAACATCCAAATGCCTACCACAAAGCATTCGAATATTTCCTTCAAGACTTACAATCCCTTTTAGCGCTATAAACTCTTTATTAAGAAAGAAGATATATACGTGGTGAAAAGCAAAGTTACAGAACCAAGACCGACGTCGACAACAACATTGATTGTTACAAAACCCACCGATTTCAGCTTGTTAGAAGCGCACTATCAACTTATTAGATACATATTACCAAAAGATTTACGTTATCGGGCTAAACATGATAAAAATACGTATGGGCGAATGCACAACTGTCTTCGCGATCAACTTAATTGCCCATATAAAACTTTCATGTACGATACAATTGATGGATCACAAAAATGGGTAGTATACGCTCTTTATTCACGCCCAGTGAAACCTGGCACGCTCATTGATGTCAAACTTCCATTTGTTTCTGATATTGCTTTAGAAAAACGAGAAATATCCTTCCGAGAACTGGAGCTACATAATTTATTAAAGCTCCTGCAAATTGCTTACATCCGCGGAGACCAAACAAACCGTTTTGTTGGTCAGGATTATTGTTATGTCTATGCAAAGAAAGATACCAAGGAAGATGATGCCTTGGTCTGTCTACGCATTGATCTTAATGGGGATATTCGTAATCAAAAGGAGGATATAGAGCAAGAACTAAAAATCACTGGTCGAGCTTGCCTATTCAAAAAGGTCAATTATCCAAGTGACACATTACCTCCTTTTCCCTACTTTGGCAACAAACCAACACAAGATAAGAGGTACTTAATACATTTAAAACGTGATGAAATTGAAAATCACAAAAAAAACAACCTACCCCTCTATGGGATACGAACACGAGCGGATAAGCGAACCACTCTCGATTACCATGATCAATATCACATAGACGCGAGTAGAGGAAAGTTGCTATTCGACTTCATCAACGACTTCAGATCGTTTCTCACACAATTTGACATCTCCTGTCGTATAAAAGAACGTCAATTCATGATGTTTGACCCACTATCCGAAGACCAAGCCAGCCTTCCGCTTTGTCTACTCGATCCGATCAAAGTGTTTGATAATCGGCTGAACAAAACGCATTCACTACAAAATTACCTTGAGATATTTGATCAAATTTTCGACGAGCAATCTGTTCATTTTGTAGACATAGAAGATCTTTCTATGGCCCTGAATGAACCAGCACTCATTCTCCAAGATCATAATAAAGAAGACTTTTTGGAAGGTGGGATACTCTTTGGACAAGTTGACCCTTATAAGCAGGTCTATGATACATATGCTCACATCGCAAAACAATCATTCAATATAAATCAAAACAAAGGTGTACATAGTAATCTGGACATGTATCTACACTACGACTTACCATCAGCCAATAACAAGAGTTTTCGAGTAAAGTTAGAAGCTGCACTTGAACAACTTTACCTAAAAAATGTGGTCTTAAACGAACTCAGTGTGCAAGCCTATCTACCGCACATGCCTATAAATCAAATATTCATCCGCAAAATGCGCACTATTGCTAACCAGGCTCCTTATGAAACGTTACTTTATGTCGAGAATGATCGCTTACGCTTCGTGGATCTTCGCGACCCGGCCCAAAAAATTCTGCGAGATAAATTGCTAGGTCAGTTAGGAATAGATTGGTGCGAACAAGAAGAACATATGCTCCATAAATATCGGAAATCAAAACAGGACAATGGCGAAAATGAGAGTGCTCTAGCTAAAGAAGATCAAAGTGGCATGCCACATTATAATTGTATTGTTGGGCCAGGATTTTTTGCCGAACTAGAAGAACTCGAGGAACGTGTTCTATACAATTATAAAGAGATTATTAGGCGACAAACAGAAGTAAAAACAGCTTTACCTATTGAGAGCTTTAAGTTACTACCTCACTACGATAAACTCCGCAATAAACCCTACCTTTCATTTGAACAACTTGAAGCCCAAGGATTGTTAGAAGGAAAGGTGCTTCCCAAAAAAAATAGTAATCAGGAAAAATCCCTAAACTTTTACAGACAGCTAGAAGCATACGACGAGTATTTAGATGAGCTATTAGTAGAAAAAGATGAAATCTCTTTTAACGAGCTCTGGGATGGCGATCAAAAGGAGAGAATAATCTCAATTTTTGGCTTCAAACCTGACAAAAACAACAAATATACAAGTCTTCTCTTTAAAGGATATTATCAAAGCTTGGGCTGGTTTACTAGCGACAAAGCAGAAGATGTCCACATGTATAGGGGTATTTGGTATGATAATAAACAATGTTATATGGTTGGTGCACCACAAAGATTGAAAGATCGGCAACCAAGAGCACACCTTATCCGTTGTTTCGACGTCTATCAAGGAGAAGATAACTTTGATATACGCCCATTATTATTAACAACCAGCGTACAGTTTGTGCGTCATGATCAATATACAGTATATCCCTATCCTTTTCATCTCATTGACGTGTACGTAGAGAGCTTCCTACAATATCAGGAAGAGGGAATCGACTAAATTATTCGAAAAGAGCATGTGCTAGTTATGAGAGGAAATATGAAAGCTAGATTGCACATGCTCTTTTCGAAACTCTAGCATTTAGAGTACAACATTTATAATAACAGGTTATATTTATCACTCAACATCTATATAGCACTTAATAGCGGATCGTATATAGATCATTGAAAATCCATGTATGATCCGCTATTCTTTCACTTATATCACGTTGCACCTCAAATCTGAATTTGAGGTGCAGTCAACAAGATAATGTTATTTATCATTATCTTGTATCGTATTCCTTCTCATACTCCATTCTCCTCCACCAATACTTCCTGTGGACCAGATACGGCCAGACTGTGTTCTATGGGGCTGGCTACGACTTTCATGGGAACAGAGAGTCCTTTGGCGAAGTAGAGACCTTCGCCTTTGGCACAGCCCAGTAAGAATTTTCGGGCTCCCTGGCTGAGTTGAAGGGCCTCAGAGACGGCTTCGATGGTGGTGTGATCCTGTTTCATAGCGTATTTGATCTCCGATTGTTGGATGATGGTCATGCCGTGCTCGTTTCTGACGAAGTCCTGGACGTTCTGCGTGGTAACGCGCAGGCAGAGGTTGTATTTGCGGGCACGGCGAGCCAGGCTCGATAAGAAGCGACCACCTTCGTCGAATTGCAGCAAAGCCCAGGCTTCGTCAACGGAGAGGATGCGTGGGACTGGATGCTGTTCGCTCCTAACTTCAGTCCAGACGGCATCGGTGGCCAGAAAGAGGCCGACGGGGCGCAGCTCGACGTCGAGATCGCGCAGGTTGAAAACGACAAATTGATGCTGGCCCAGGCCGATGGATTCATCAGGAAATGAAGAGACATGCCGCTGCAGGCGGTCAGCCAAGCCAAAGGTGTCTGGTCCGCAGGTCTGCTGACGCAGCAGGTGATAAAAATCGCGCATCGTGGGTGGCTTTCTGGTATGGGTCGCGGGATCGGCGGTGATACCGCACTGCTGATAGAGCTGGCTCATACAGACGTTGAGATAGGCCTTCTCGCGCTGCGAGAGGGTACCCGATGCCCGTTCCCCCTTTTCTGCCAGGAGGAGATCAAAGAGCACATGCAGGCTCTGATATTTTTCCTCCAGGAGGTTGCGCCCTTGCTTCTCCGCCGTTGGCAGGAGAAACGGATTGATCTGGAGCGATCCAGGCGAGAGGCGAATGTTGGTGCCACCGAATCTCTCGCACATGCGCCGGTATTCGTCCTCGGGATCAAACACGATCACTTTATACCCGCGCTGCAAGCAGCGGCTCAAGTAGACCTTCTCATGATACGATTTCCCGGCGCCCGATTTAGCGAACTTGATAGCGTGTCCGTTCTGCAATTCGTCGCTGAGCGGATCAACGATGACCAGGCTGCCATTGGGCATCACGCCCTCTAGGATGCCGTGCTCCATCGAGAGGCTGGTACTGGCAAACGGAAATGCCGTCAGCAGAGAACTGGTGTCCAGGATCTTTTTCCGCTTTAGGACGTCACGACCATCTGGCAGCGTACAGAGCCAGCCGCGATGGTGCTCCAGTGAGAGCGCAACCGCCTTCAGTTCCAGGCTCTTGAGCACCGACAGCAGGCGTTCAGAGCGCTCGTTGAGCTGCAGACGCGATGATGCGCGCACGAGCAGGTAGAGTGAAACGCCAAAGACCTGCTCATCTTGCGCGACCAGCTTTTCACGCAGGACCTCGACCTGCTTCAACGCCTCGTGGATATAGGGATCGTGATCGCGCCCACGGCGCTCTTCCAGCATGCGCGTCGCACGGTAGCCCGTCAACTTATGCGATAGGCGCGCCGTATACGTCGCCGCTTCCAATGGCTGGATATGCATCACAACCTCGATGGAAGGCTCATCGATCTGGACCAGCCGATCAAGCCATCCCGGCGAAACCCGAGACGGATATCCAATGACGGTATAACATCTGAGATATTCATCACGATCGTCATGATGAACACGCACATACTTTGGCTTGATATCCAGCAAACCAGGAGCCAATAACTCGGGCAAGTTGATTGTATTGGGATACTCTTTGAGCGGCGACTGCAATGCAATAGTAGTATGTTTGTGCTCAGACAATTCCGTGTTCAAGTTCGTCACTGCCTTATTCTTGTCAGGCCGAACAGGAAGATCGGTTGCCTCTAGTTGCTGCTCAGTAAGAGGAAACGCTTTAGCGGCCTTCGCATGCAAGCAGGATTGATAGTAGTGGACAAGTTCCGGACGGTTCAATCGCCTGGCATGTAATCCCATACGTTCAAGGTCCTGGAGAATATCGATACACCGGCGTTCCAGTTCACTCTTGGAGAGATCGGCAATCTCTGATCGTGACTTGCCTTTGATTTTGAGACGATCAGCAGCCACAATGAGATAAAATTTTCGCTGTAATAAGGCCCGCACAGATGCCAGATTATGCACAAAATGAATATGATCATCAGTCACTTCATTGATGGCAGAAGTGTGTGGGGCCTGGCTCCGCACCGTAGCAAGATCGGCCAGATATGATGACAATTCGTACGGTTCGATACGAATATGGATCATCAGTGAAAAGGAGAGGCGCGCCAGGAATACACGAAAGCCTTCCAGCACCGCTTCTTGCTCGGTCTCAGACATCAACGAGAAATTGACTGGCTGTGTTTCTAACACTGCTTTATATTCGCGCTCATGCGCTTTCTCAGTACGGAGACAGAGGGTGTTCCCCTCTATCTCACGGACAGCAATCATATCAATCATATTGCCAGGTTGGTAGCGTAGTTGTAACATACTTTTTATTCATCCTCCTCTTCACGCTCAAAAACAGGTGTCTTAGTGTGCGCTACTGGAGCCAGAATTTCATCGGGCAACGGATTCCAGAGATAGATCTTTGGGGTCAAGATATAGAGCAGCCAGACCATTGCCCACTGTTCCAGGCCGCGTGCGGCAGGCTGCAGAAAAGCTGCAGCCATGCCGATAGCAACAGGAACCAGGGAACAGAGCATGTTACAAATCATGCCGATATCGCTGCTATTGAGAAAAGCCAGCGAGTTCCACAGGGTATAGCCGAGTGCTATGCCCGAGCCAATCAAGAGGAGCTGGCGCACCGTTAAGCCCAGGATGATATGATCAGCCACTTCCAAATGGATCGGGATTTTATGCTTATAGTTGCTCATAAAGCCTCCAACTAGCCAAAGATGCGTTGTGCAATCGTCTGAAGCACCGGCCCCCCAACGATAAAGGCAAAGCCAAAGACGGCACACCAGGCCGCGGCTTTGGCCAGCATCCCTTTGCGCTCACTACCAAAGGATGTCATCAAGATCATGCCAATAATGCCCAGGATCGAGATAAAAAGCCCGATGCCTAATGCATGAATAAAATCGCTAAATGCGTTCGTCCATTTGGTGATTTCAGGAAATTGCATAGCTGCTCGCTTTCTCTATTCATAAAGATGTCGATTCAGGAAACAGGGCGAATAAATCCCTGAACAGTAAAGGCGTCCCAGTATCCGTTGTGCGTGTTCACGCTGCCATCCCGATTGCGAGGCAACGTTTGAATAGGCATTTGTGCATTCGCCTGCGCAAATGTAATGGATTGAGCATCGGCGGCAAGCACAATACTGACATGCCCAAAAGGACCGCCAGCCCAGGTCATAATGTCGCCAGGCAAAGGCTGCTGGCTTTCGATCCATCCAGGCCGATGGGCAAACAGATTCCAGAACTGGTTCGCATTTTCATTCACAATGGGCAGTGGCCTGACATTGATATAGCTGGCAATGACAAACACCACACATTGAAAATTGCCATTCTCCCAGGCCGCGCAGCCCGGACAATGGACAGCCGCCCATTGAATCACCTCCTGTGGAAATCCAGCATCATACCAGGCATCTAGAGCGATTCCAAGGCGAGGATCATTGCAGTCCAGACCCAGCTTTGGATCTGGCTGACAGTGCAGATGCTGCGCCATCTTTACCGCCATTTGCACCACAGCATTGTTTGAATGTCCGATGACCGGGGTAGGGCTCGTATTTACCTCTCCTTGCAGCGCTATCGTCGTGAGTGTCCCGTAAGATATCACCACCACAATCAAGAGAAAAAAGAAGATTATCGTACAGCATCCAAAAGCCCTCCTGAAACTCTTCATACGTTATCCTTCTAGGCTCTTCCTCGGATTGATGAGCCAGCCTCGGCCGCTCCAGATACGGCCGAAACAACCGCCGTTCCTCCCGCAGAGACAGGAACAAGCATCCAATGTCGGAGCATCTCGGGGATAACAAAAGCTATAAACAAAATGCCAATCCCGATGAGAAGATTGAGCAACTCGGCGCCTGGATTATTTTGCAGTACCGCAGCTGCCAACATGCGGCCACCCACAGTGATGGTTAACACTTGGAGAAAACGCATCAGGCAAAGCGCCACAAGAATCCGGAGCCAGGTATGCGCAATCTGCTGGGTATCCGCATGAAACAAACACAACAGGCACAGCGGTCCAATGGTAATTGCAATGGCCACACCAGCGATCCCAATAGCGGCCTGAATCACGACCAGAACATTCATCAAACCATGCAATACCTGGAGAAACGCCGCCAGAAAGACTGGCGCATCTTTCCCGGCGTTTCCTAAAGGAATTGGAGACATACCAACGTGATTGACCAGGACATCGCACAGCGCATTGTTGAAGTCGATCAAGAGTTGCGCGATCTTGAGGCTGCTATGAGCAAACACCAGTGTCAAGAAAAGGCGCGGCACAACATCAACAACATCCGCATAGCTGACGGCTCTACTCCCAGCGGTCAGGAGCCGTAGACCAATCCAACAGAACGCAACGATCACCAGGCCATCGGTGATATGAACCATCACCTGCCAGACCGCAATCACAGCAGGATTTCCATAGGTAGCATCAGGTGGAATACGCTCGGTCATATGCTGAGATTGCGCAATCAACCAGTTCGCACCGTTGTTAAAACTGTCAGCAATCCACTGCATAAAACCAACAAAGGCATCACAATAGTGAATAGGAGCAAACGGATTATTCGGTAGAGCCGAATCCAGGGGACAATTCCCTACTGTGGCCGATGGTGGCTGATGAGCCTTCGTACACACCACCTGGTTCGCATATTGCTTTGCCAGCAAATCAACAGGCCAACCAATCCTCTGAAACAAATCCGCAGAACGCAAACAGGTCGTCGCGGTGAGCGCCAGCAGCTGATCATCACACAGGGTTGTGTTGCGATATTTAGGCGTAAGAAACGAAAGGTTCCACCCAAATTCCTGCTGAACAATATCACCAACCTTACCAGGATGCTTACAAGCAGGCGCGGACGCATCAGGTGCAACCTGAGCCATAGAAACAGCAGGTCCACCACGCAACCCTCCAGCATAATGCGCCGCATCCGAAGCTGATCCCATACTTACAGTACTAGATTGGAATCCAGCCTGTGCAAGTATGGTCAACCCCACTGCAATAGGTAACCACAGCGGCCAACGCCACCTACAAAAAAAACGAAACATCACACCTCACATTTCCTAGCAACATACATTCATGCTTATCTCTAAGCGAGGAAGATGATACCAAGGAATCAAGGCAACAATTGGCGAAGTATTTTGCTGAATTTATCCCGTAGGAGAAAGGAGAAATACAAAATTATTTTGGATAGTGGTCAGTAAAAAAAGAGAACCGTTTTTTACTGTGTATACAGGAGGGAAGGAAGTATGTTATTCAAAGGCAACAACCCTCTTGACAATGAAAAATGGGTCTGCTTGAGCGTCGAACTTCTATTGTTTTGGAAGGTAATTTCAACTCTTCTCGTCATAAATCACTTGCGATTCATTATTTGTATTCTATTGCAAGAAATAATGAGATAGGTTAAACTCTTAAACACAGAAAGTGCATTTCAATATTACGTCGCAGATAGCGATACAAAGAGTCGGAAAACAACACATAAATCTCATTGGTTATTTAAATTATTAGAATTATCTAATTAGAGGTAACAGAAATATGAAAGCATCAGAAACCAAGCTCCAAGCACTCATCGAAGGTACAAAACAATATATTGTTCCTCTTTTTCAAAGAGCATATAGCTGGGACAAAAAAGAATGGGAAATGTTATGGAATGATCTTATGGAATTATATGATACGGATAATCCACGTGCACATTTTATTGGCTCTATAGTAACAATGCCAACCACCTCTGTGCCAGAAGGTATTGCGAAGTATTTACTTATTGATGGTCAACAACGTCTCACAACAATCTTTATTTTACTTGCCCTGCTACGTGACAAGGCAAAAAAGAATGATCAAGAAGAACTGGCCGAAGAAATCAATGACACCTTACTAGTAAACCGATATAAAAAAGGGTCAGATTATTATAAACTCCAACCAACCCAGGTTGACCGAGAATCATTTCATAATCTTATACACTCAGATACCAAACAAGTACAAGACAAAATCACGGGTGCATATCATTTTTTTGATAGAAAGCTGAAGCGAAACGACATTGATGGAGAAAGTCTAAAAAAAGTAATATCCAGTAATGTTTCAGTAGTTAGTATAGTGCTCGAACAAGATGACGATCCATACTTGGTTTTTGAAAGCCTCAACGCTAAAGGACGTCCCCTTACACAATCTGATCTCGTTCGCAACTACTTCTTCATGAAAATCCACACTAAAGAACAAGAGGATATTTACGCACGATATTGGGAACCAATGCAAACTAAGCTCGGAGATAGTTTGACAGAATGCATTCGTCACTATCTCATGATAGACGGAGCGTTTGTAAAACAAGGTGACGTTTACTACTTTCTAAAGCAACGCCTTCTTGAAGGAGAACCATTAAAGCATCTTAGCGATTTGACTACATTTGCTACGTACTATCACAAACTACTTGATCCTAAAGAAGAGCCAGATAAGAATATCCAAAAAGCACTACAGCGCATCAGGCGCTTCGAAATAACAACAAGTTACCCTTTCTTATTAAACTGCTACCATGATTACCATCAGAACAAGTTGTCCGCAAACAATTTCGTTAAGGTCCTTCAAATACTCGAAAACTTCATAATACGTCGATTTGTTTGTAATGTAACTACTAATGTACTTAATAAGATGTTCCCAGCTCTTTATATACAAATCAAAAGCAAAAACCCAACTAATTTTGTTGACGGTTTAAAATCAGTTCTCCAAACTAAAGGGTATCCTAAAGATTCAGAGTTTAAGTTACGCTTCATGGATTCCAAGTTTTATGGAAATGGAGATCGCGCAGTCAAAACTAAGCTTATTCTAGAAGCCATTGAAGAATCATATAACCACAAGGAACAAATTAACTTCGAAGGTCTTACAATTGAACATATAATGCCCCAAATGTTAACGGATCAATGGAAAGAACAATTAGGAGGTGATTATGAAATTACCCACGAGTTATTATTACATACAATTGGAAACCTTACTCTCACAAAATATAATCCAGAGCTTTCCAATCATAGTTTTAGCAGCAAGAAAGAGCATTTCAAAAGCAGTCACATTGAGCTTAATAGATATTTTACTGATCTAGACTCTTGGAAAAAAGAGGACATAGAAAAGCGATCGGCTCTCCTTACAGACATAGCACTTTCTATCTGGCCATACTTTGGAAATGAAGAAATCGAACCTAATGAACAGAAAAGAGTTACAGGGACAACACCCAAAACTATGAATATTCTCGGTCAACGCTTCGAGGTTCAATCATGGCGAGACGTCCTTGAAAGAACAATGAATACCATAGCTGAACTAGAGCCAGAAAAATTCGGACTAATCATGAATCAATTCCCACGTTCAGTAGGACGAGACAAGAAAAAATTTAACGAAACAAGAGAACTAAGTAATGGAACATTCATAGAAGTCCAAAGATCAGCAAAAGATATTCAAAGATTCTGCTTCCAAGTGCTAGAGGCAGTTGAATTATCATCCGAAGATTTACAAGTTGAAACGATCAAAAAATTGAGCGCAATCTAATTCTGAGGCAATGCTTTTGATACAAAAATAATGGGTAACTCTCTGCTGATTAGCAACAATTCTGAGAGTGAAACAGCTTAAACACTATGAAAAAGCTTAGGCAAATTTATACAAGAAGAATTTGCCAATCAGCATGAGAACCCCATCGAAGCAAGAGCAAGCCACCTCAGAAAACGGACTTTACAGACTTCAATTCTCCCCAACTCCACCAACCATAGCAGCTAGAAGTGGTAAGGTTAAACCGCTTCTAGCCTCGTTTTATGTCATCTCTATCTACGCATTCAAGATGGATATTTAACCTGCAGTTACAATATTTGACTACAACGGCTCAAAATTGATGTGAAAAATGCCTCAAATTGGAATGCTGTAAAAAAAATGAACGATGAATATTTTCTAATCAATTGCACTTTCCATTCGAGCCTTGAGATGCAGAAGGTGTTGTCGCACAAACTCATTTCCGAAGGAACTCGCCCCTTTTATAACGGGGACAACCTCATTTGCGGGCATGATCCTCGCCGATCCATGAAGGGCGGCCTCATTTACAGCAAATTTACCACCCATAGCAGATACGAGCATGAATGGTATCGTAGGAAGCGACTGCGTATAGGTCATACTGGTTCTTTCTTGCTGAGTTTGGAAACCCAGATGATGCTCTGTGGGGAAAAATCCTGTCGATGTGAATGCGAAAAAGATGAGAGGGACGGATTGGGTGATAGTAATAGAACCTCTGGCATGATTCAAATCAATGTGACACTTTGAACAGTAGCACCATGCCGTAAAAAGGCTTTTTGAGCCTGATAGTGATGATCTTTGACTTTCCAAACTGTCACATTCTTTTAAGCTCACCCTGAACCATGCCTCTAGTCCCAGGATATCCACCCATTCGAGATGCTTTAGACCAATCTTTCTCTTTCTCGCTCCTCATATAATGAAATGTGGTTCCGACTTGGAGCGTCGGTGTTGAAAGCTCGTCGATCTCAATGTCTGTTTCAGCTCGCGCCAAAAGCTGTAGCTTGTTGATTCGTTCGATCAATTCTGGAGGGATAGCCCCATTGCTAATGATGTCATTGTTAGGATCCCTCGTAATCAATTGAACGAGTTGGTATGGTTGAAACATCCAGCGAAAGACGTGCTCAATCGGGCGTTCAATCACGATGTGAGCCGTAAATTTCATCTTCACTCCTTCTAAGAGACTTCTACTGTGAGATCATCTTCTTTCTTAATAATCTCAGCAGGCCCAGACAATCCTTTCCCATGCACCAATAGCAAAGCTATTCATTATGTTTCATATTTAGGCTCTCTAAAAAGTTGCTTTCTAAAAACTCTCTGGATCACCTGCTATCTTTCTGTCTTTCCTCGACCAACACATCATTCATCGTTGCGTGAAAAAAACCCATGCTTTTGAGTGTCTCTAAACCTTGAGGAACACGAGGCCTGGATTCAATGTCAGTACCTAACTCTTCACCATTTTGGAAAAGAGCAGCCGTACAGCCTTCCCAGGCATACACGGTGATCTGATTCACACCATACTCAACTTCAACAGTATGTGGAGAAGAAGGAGGAATGAGGCTGCAGAAACAGACCGTCAACTTCGTATGAGGTTCCATACGATAGATTTCGCCCCACGGCTCTAAGATAAAAGAGGTTGCGGCCTCCCTTTCGTTTGAGAATGTGAGCGATACTTCATACTCTGACATTATCCCTCCTTCAAAAGCCATACGCATCTTATTTTTAGAACACTGTTTTTAACTTCGCGATCCGTATCAAATCTGAGTGTAAGCCAAATAGTTGTACAGGCTTCGCTATTGGAATATACGTTTACACATATATTATTTTCGCTCTATTTATGCGGTTACAGTGTGTACTGCAATTTTCCACTTGCCACATTCCAGATCGAGACGTCACCATATGATTCCATTGTGGTAAGCAATCGTCCATTTGAACTAAACGAGCCCGTCAAAATATCACTATCGCCAGAAAATTCATGCAAGGCACGCCATGTGTTCATCTCTAATATTTGCACTGTCCGTAATCCAACGGGACCAAAATGACCAACGGCAAGAGACAACCCATCTGGTGCAATACTTACTCGATTTGCCCACAAATCTCCCGTCGGCTTTGATATTTCTTTCCTCTGTTTTACATCCCACCCATAAAGACCATAAAATCCATATCCAGCAAAGAGTATTGTTCCATCAGGACTAAATGCTAAATCATGGGGACGATCCTTGCAGCCAGGTTCCCAGGTATTGAACAGGTGCCCATTATCAAGATCCCAGAACCAGACCTTCCCATTATTAAAGCTTCCTCCAACAAGAAAATTGTCCGAGGGGTGAAATGCAAGCGTTGTGATATCATCATTATCGCCAGTTTTCAATGTTTGAAGAAGCCGCCCATCTGTTATATCCCAGAGTGCAACCAATGCTTCCAATTCACTTTCCATTCCTGCAGCCAGTATACGCCCATCAGGACTTAAAGCAAGACCACCTGGGCTGACCTCATAAGGTAAACCATCACGGGTATAGGTCAAGTGATGTCTAATACTCCCAGTATGTACATCCCAAATGGCAAGAGAGGTTTCGAGATGGCTGGTACTTTCCTCCGGTGATAAAACTACTACGTTATTCTGGCTGTCGAAGGCGAAATTAAATGAAGAACATTCAATGTTCCAAAGCCGCTCCTGGGTCGGTAGATGGTGGAATGCTACTGAAGATCGGGTATGCAGCATGAGATAGTCACATCCGATAAGAACTGCATGCCGATTATTCCGCTTGGACGATATTGTCATTAAAGCTTCCCCTCATAACAGTTTAAGAAACACCTGAATAAAAAGCGCAGGAACGATGAGGCATAAAAATTTACTAATGCGTTGCCATAAACTTTTGCAAACCACGGCGAGTACCGGGAAACCCCATACATGATAACGCCTCAGCGCCAAAAAACTCATTCTCCTCGTTCATAACATGGGTCATTTCTTTTGCTTCAAGCGTTCGCAACACGGCTTGTTGTAGCGGGTCAAGATCATGAAATGTGTAATGTGGCTGGAAGCAAAACTGCTTCTCATAGAAGGCCACGCGAACAAGCAAATCAGCACAGTCGTAATCGACATGGTCATCAAGGGTAGGGAAAAGTTCAATCAAGCGTTCTATAATCCATGTTCGATGCGGAGATGAGGTAAGGAGAGACAAATAGTAAAGGGCTCTCGCATGAATCCACCCACTTCCCCAGACTGGGGAGAGTCGCTCATACAATGGTTGTAGCGTATATGGGTCTACAAATACCTCCAGTAAGATCTGAACAGCCTTTTCTGGTGTTTGGTCTTTCAGGAAGGCACACAAAGCATTGGCAGCAATAAATTGAAGCAATGGGGTTTCCTCGGCTTCCAGGTAGAGACAAAGAAGCAGAGAAGTATCGAGCGTAGATGGCAAGAAATATCCGAGGCTGAGAAGAAGAGAGCACTGCACATATGCATTTTGCTCAATTTGGAGTTGGGCAATAATTGGCGGCAAGAGCATGGAATGTTCTTCTGGAAAGGCCGCCAGTAAAGACGCAATCTCCTCACGTATGGCTGGATCAGAATCAGAGAGCAAAGGCAAAAAAACAGGTAGCCCTTCCCGGAAGGCTCGATGAGTATCATCATGCCATTGTTTATAAAGATCTCTTATCACTTGAAAAGGGATGGGATCGTTTTTCTCAGCCATTCTTTGATAATATTGGGCTGGTAGGTCTTGATACCGATTCGCGAGATAGAGGCCGCCGCAATCAAGATGTACTAAAAGATAAACAAGGTCACGTTTATCTGGAGTCTGTGGGTCAGCCAGAAGGGTCAGAAGAAAAGGAACAGCAAGAGCAGTTGCTTCATAGACGGAACCCTGGTGCTCCAGTGACACCCAGAGTGTTGCGAATGCACTTTCCCTCATGCTGGCATTTACTGAGGCGAGTCCTCGTATTGCAACTAGAATTTCATCCAAACTATAAGAACAGCTCGCAACATTGGACCAATCAATCGTATTGAGTGCTTCAAGCATGGAAGTATCCTCTCAAATGCTTCTTTATCATGTGTATACGTTTTCCTGGTTAGTAAATACAAAGCTGTTAGAGCCATTTTATGAAAAAGGATGACTCTGACAGCTTCAGTTCTCATTCAGTAACTACGTGGTACTTCCAAACAGTTGCTATTTGAATTGATATTCTAATTCTAGATCTAATTGCCTACTTATGTGGTGATTTCGGCATCAACATGTAGCCAAAGCTGGATAGGCGTAGAATGTGAAAATCAACGTAGGCTTTCTTCAGCTTTCGCCGGGCGTTTTCAATGTGCTTTTCCAGTGCCTCTTTTGTCCACATATCTAGATTGCTATTGAAGATATTTTTCACAATCTCGTGATCGGATACAGGGCGTTCGCATAATAGCTGGAGCATTACCTGGTATTCAATGGGAGAGAAGCGCACTTGCTTGGATCCAAAGATAAGGACCCGCACATCGTCTAGATGATAAATCTCGCGGCCATTAATAGTGAAGACTGCATCTTGATTATTAAACATGAAATAAAGCTCTGACTTTCTAGATCAAATAAGACCAACCTGAAACAGGTTACCAATAATGACTATTTTGCAAAGCGCCATGGAATATTTTGTCCAAAGCACTTGCCTACACTATGCCAGTTTTGAGCTCCACAGCACAGATACAACACCCATACATTAGCTATACAGTACCGATACAAGACCCATACACCACCAATACAGCCAGTTTTTCGGCGGTATTGCTGAGACAAACGAGGGGTGTTATTGAGGGAAAGCCATGCTTGTGTTATGATCGCTTATATAGGATGATGTAATTTGAATCAACTTGCATCATCCTGTTGTATTTCTAATTTACGTGATCAAATTCAGCATACTTTCTGTATATGTTGCTAGGATATATTTACTTTTTTAAATGAATGAGCCCTTACACACAAACGAGTTGATACAACGTGCTCGCAAGGAACGAGGATATACTCAACGCAAGCTGGCTAGAGAACTTGGAGTTGACGAACAAACCGTAGGGAGTTGGGAGCGGGAATACGATTTCCGTCGCTCGAATTTCATCAATCTCTCTGTACAGTCCTGGCGAAATCCCCGGAAGAACTTGGATTGCACGCATCTCAGGATGAACAGCCAACGCCAGAAGAAAAGAATGACAACCTCATTGATTATTCTGAGCCCGAAGTATCTCGCACAAAAGCACACGTCGGACATCTCTATCATCAGGAAGTCTTGCCTACCAAAAACCTCGCTCCCGTGGCAACAATTGCGGGGGGACAACAGACTGATGAAAATCGCTTGCGCATGCTACGGCGCGTTCGTTCTCGATGGATTACTGGCGTCCTGGAACATATCTCTAGCGGTCACCTGCTCACATTAAATTTACAAGCAAAACCGGACGCCGTTGGACATCCATGGAAAAGCACGATTCGAGAAAACTATACGGCAAAAAAAGACCGCACAGAAAATCTTCATATTATGCAGGTCTATCATGATGCCGACGGCGAACTGCTCATTCTAGGGGAACCAGGGGCAGGCAAGACAACGCTGCTCTTAGATCTGTTGCGCGAATTGATTAAACGTGCCGAGATCGACAGCACACTTCCAATCCCGGTTATTTTCAATCTCTCTGCCTGGGCCGAAAAACGACCACCGTTTGCAGATTGGTTGATCGAAGAACTAATGACGAAATATCAAGTTCCCCAGAAGCTCGCGGCAGAATGGATTCAATATGACCACATTGTTCCATTACTCGATGGGCTAGATGAAGTAGAAGAGGCTTTTCGTACAGCCTGTATTGAAGCCATTAATGGCTATCGTCAGGAACACGGATTGCTCTCTATGGTTGTGTGCAGTCGAAAAACAGATTATCTTTCGCAATCAGCACGTATTATCCTGAATAGTGCAGTAGTCGTTCAGCCACTTGCAGCACAGCAAATTGATAGCTACATTTCACAGGCAGGACCCGAACTCGAGGCCATGGACTATGCCCTCAAACATGATACCCATCTACAGGAAATGGCCTCAAACCCACTCATGCTCACAATTCTCGCACTGAGCTATCGGGACATGCCTCTCGAAGAGGTCCTTGCCATGAAGTCGCTGGAAACAAGTCGCAATGCCATCTTTGAAAAATATGTGGAGCGGCTCTTACTTCAGCAGAACACCACTGATGAACACTTCACGCCACAGCAGACAAAGCGGTGGCTGGGCTGGCTAGCCGAACAACTGACACAGCATAGCCAGACAGAATTTTACATTGAGCGGATGCAGCCAGACTGGCTATGTAACGACACTATACGGCATCATTATCGGCACGTCGTTGTGCGCCTCATATTCAGCCTGGAAATCATCATTATCTCAGCCCTCTTCTCGCTCCTGCGTGGCGGTCGAATTGGACCCATCAGCGGCGTCGGTGTTGGTCTCCTGGGCTGGCTAGGATCGGGGCCAGGAAATAGTGCACTCGGATGGATGGCTCCAGGGCTGGGAGGTGGGTTAGAAGGTGGCGGAAGTCTCGGCATTATTATCGCCACCGTGACATTACTGGTCACGCTGCTCATCGACCGGCCCATCCCCAAACTATCGTGGCGCATGTTCTGGCATAGCCTCTCGCAAGGGATACAAAAAGGGCTATTCATCGGAGCCGCTGTCGGCATAGTGTCCTGCGTGCTCTTTGGGCTCGATAGCAACTGGAACAACGGTCTGTATCGAGGTATGGGAATGGGGCTTTTTAGTGGTCTCTTGATTGGATTAATGACTGGCTTAATTACAGGCTTACGTTATGACAGCCAAAGAAAACCACATCCACAAAATGCGCATCGATCGTATCGTATCTCTCGCGCTGCTATCATAGATACCTGGATATTTGCACTCTGCGGAATGATCGGCTTTGGCGCCATCAATGCGCTCCTGGTACGAGGTATAAACGCCTCGGTTATCATCTATGCCCTGATTATGGGGATTTTCTTTGGCATCGCCTTCGGTATCGGCGGTGGGACCAGACTCATCCGAGATATAGGGGTACATATCCAACCAGCCGAAACCGTTGCCTGGTCCTGGCGGGAAATCGGCCGTAACCTCACCACCAATATTCAAAAAGGGTTAGGCATTAGCATCATTATTACCCTAAGCACTATCGCCATCATCGCTGGAGCCAGTGGATTCTTCTATGGACTCCCATATGGCCTGCGCTATGGACTCATCTATGGCATCATCATCGGACTGGTTAGTGGTGTCGCCAGTATTTTGACAGGAATACTTCACAGCGGCTGGTCAAGTACCATCCTTGAAGAACATCAACTAACCCATGCAAACGAAGGCATCCGTCGCTCCTCTCGCAACGCCCTGATCGCCGCCGGCTTTTTTGGTGTTGTTGGAGGCATCGCCAGTGGACTCGTATGTGGCATTGCCTTTGGCTGGATTGGACAACTCCACCACTGGCCAACCATCGGCATTGGATTTGCCTTAATCTGCGGAGCAATCTTTGCCCTCCAAGCAGGCATGCTCAACGGCGGAATCGCCTGCATCGAACACTATATGCTACGTCTTTATCTCTGCAAAGCAGGCCACATCCCCTGGAAGTATCGCCGCTTTCTAGATTACGCGACCAAACATATCCTACTGCAAAAAATCGGAGGAGGATATATGTTCTCTCATCGCCTTCTCTTGGAGCATTTCGCATCATCGCATTTGTCAGCCTCTCATAAAAAGCTGCTTGAGATAGAAAGGCTAGAGGACAAATGTAAAAAAGTTATCGAATAAAAATATCCTGTATTTTCACTGGCAAATCACAAAGGATCAAACATTAGCCACAACCCCACTCTTCATAAAATCACCAATATAATCTATAATTACATTTCAGGAACTAAAGAAAAGCTCTTTTACCAATCACAGCAATGGACCGACAGACCCACGATAGACAAAGCGAGAACGATCAGAGCAGTACTTGAAAGTAAAAAAATCAATATTGTAGAATGAAACCTTAAGAGGGATAAAGATGCAGTAGGTGATCTGATGAATGTCATTAAACTTTTTTTGAGCCATGCCCGCCAAGACAAGGCTCTTCATAATCAACTTCTCCTACACTTGAGTCGATTGATACAAACAGGTCAAGTGATCCTATGGGATGAGGATGAGCTTCTTCCAGGAGTGGAGTGGAAGCAAGAAATAAACAAACGCCTGAAAACTGCTGATATCATTGTGCTCCTTATCAGCCCAAACTTCATATCTTTCGCCTACGAAGAGATGCAGGCTGCTCTAAGACGACACGAAGCAAAAGAAGTCCAAGTTATTCCAGTTATTTTACGTCCCACAGATTGGAAAGAAACTCCGCTTGGGAATTTACAGGCATTACCTACCAACGGGAAATCAGTTGTTGAGTGGCGAGATCGTGATCAAGCGTTCCAAGATGTGGTCAAAGGTATTATTAGAGTAGTAACCTCTCTTTACGAAGCTAAAATGACGCCTCCCATTCGGTTTCCAAGGCCAATGGTGAACCCGAATCCTCTATCACCTTCTGAAGTGGAGAATGCGCTCCAACGGCTTGTCGGCTGGAAAGTTCTTCCTTTCTTCGTCCCAGGCGCGGAGCCAAAGAGCGGGATAGAGATGGTGAAGACCTACCAATTTGCCAATTACGATGTCGCACTCGGTTTCATAAACAAGGCATCCGAATATATTGCTGTCTTGTCGCATCATCCAACTTGGGAAATAACCTGGGGAACTGTCAGAGCTCGGCTAACTACCTGGGACATCGGACACCAGCTCTCGCACTACGATTTTGATCTGGCCAAGTATCTCGACAACCTTTCCAGTGAATACCCCCCACTCAAGCAAAAGAAATAATACCACATTATTCGCTGGCGATTCTGTCACCCTACCCGACACGTGAGGAAACTAGTAAGATCACAATTTTTGATGTTCTGGCAAGTCAACCGTGCAACCTGAATCAGACAGTGAGGCTGAACATGGCAGTAAAAAAAGAACAGCAAGGCTATACCATTTGGATTGAAGCAGAAGAATGGGCACCTGGCGAATGGACGCCTGAGGACGATAACACAGATGTAATTGTCACGTACCAGGATGGTCGCCGTTGGGTTGCCACATTCTTCACCTATCAGAATATTGCGACGCTAACAGAAAAGAACAAGAAGACAGGTGAATGCTTTTCTGGCGCATACTTTTGGGCAAGTGATATGGTCCTCATTGATGTTGTGAGTCGCCAACGGATTGAAGAGGTGATTGATTACCTTATAAAAGAAAATGAGTTTGAGTGCACCTTCACACTGATTCTTCCAGAAGACGAGTAAAGAAGTGAAATGGGTTATATTCCCTGGGAAAAGGAAGGAGCCGCTTTCTACCAATGCATTTTTCACCAGCCTTTTTTGATCTGCAACTTCGCTTTGCTGATTCTATTGCTCAGATATATCACCTCAATTTTGAGGATGCCTTGCTTCAGTATACGAATCTCTATATGCAATTCATTGGCCGCTCCTTTGATCCAGGTCATCCTCTCTGGCAAGAGTACCTTACTGGCCTACGCCAGGCTCCAGACAAAACGATGTGGACATCGTCTTATTATCAACGCACAAGGGAGACTCAATCACCGTCTTCTTACGGCTGCTTTTCCTACAGTTATCTTCCAGAAGAGCATATCATCCGCTATCACTTTGTGAACGCAGATACCTCTAACTCAGGACCGCTTAGCAAGGAGCGGATGCCCATGCGATTACAAGAACTCACAAAGATGTTTGCCGAGATCAAGAAACAATTTGGTGATACGTCATCTGTTCGAGGCAATTCATGGCTCTACAATATCAATGCCTACAGGCGATTGTTTCCTCCTCAGTATACGCAAACGATGCAGACCGAAGATGATGAATTGCAGTATATGTCTTTGTGGGGGCAATTTTTGAGGCACGATGGTCGTGTTCATGAAGAACGCGCCGCTTCACTACTCTCGTGCGCGCAGCAGCAGAAAAGCCTGAACAGCCTCGTAAAGTGTTTTCCTTATCAAGTACTTTCGCCTCAAGGCTCCATTGCTTCATTTTATGATTTTTATGCAGTCTGAGCGTTACAGTCAAAAAAAGCAATCTACTTGCAAGAGAAGTAATGAAAACCAGTGTTTATACAGAATACATTAACTAGAGTTGAATGCCAAAGAGATGAAATGTCAACACGGTCACAATGATAGCCAGACAGGTGCCGGCAATGGCTTGCAGGACGGTATGGGCACGCACCTGCCAACGTGCCCAGCCAACCAGGAGCACGAGAGGAGAGAGAGCCAGCCAGCGAGGGCCAAAGAGGAGAACAAAGACGGTCACCGCACCCGCCATGCCAACCAGGTGCAGGCTAATCTTCCAATAGCGCGTCACGATAAGCGAAATGCCACAGGCAACGATCACCGCCACCACGGTAGCAATCAGAATGGGAGATGCATGCAAGGCGTAGAGACAAGCAAAACTGAGCAACATACACGTCAGGCCAAAGAATAGCGGCACAAAACGCTGCTCACGTTGACTGACATGGTGATCCGTCAGCTTCCCTTTTCGTACTCCCTGCCAGATAAAAAGAAACGGGGCCACAGAAATACCTAGAATAGGAATGATCCACCAGAGGAAAGCATGCGCAACGTCAGGCGCTGTCACAAGTGCAATCACCAAAAATGTCGGGAGGGCAACAAACAAGGGATTTGAAATCTCGGAAACCACCCGTGCCAGCTGCTGTTGAAGGGTCCTATTCTCTGAGGCTTTTTCCATCTCTTCTTCTTTACGTACCTTTCTCAATACCAATCTACCTGCAGCCACACCACAAAGAATGACTACCATATGAGGCAGCTTTTACAAAACCGCCTTCTTGCTAACCCTTAGTATATCGCAATCGCACGAATCCACATACCCTTCAGTACAATATGGTCCGTGGCACAATTACTCAAAGGAAAAGGGTCGGCTCTTGTAAGCGCCTCTCTCTCATGATATCCGCGGTCATCTGCCGCGTTAAAACAACGGGATCGCTCTCATGAAAATAGAGCACACTCGAACGCCATTTTTCCATGCAGGCATATGCGAAGGAAAAAGCAAGCAAATAACTGTCGCGATGCCCACTAATATCGATCGTTATTACCGATTGTGGCTTGCTAGGGAGTGCGGTGCATACATATTGAAAATCTTCCAGATAATCTTCCCTTAAGGCAGTAATAAACTCGGCTTCAGGAAAAATCATGATGTAACCATGGGTTGAAAACGTAAGGTGGCTCACATTCGGATTCTCATCTCCAGACCCCCCAGTGCCAAAACAAATGCCCTCAAATCCTCAGGTACGACATCTTCCTGAGCAATAAATACACTCATTACTGATCCCATATATGCTCCTCAAAGAAAAATATGTGCAGGCCAAATTTATCAGATGAGATCTCGCGTTTTACTATCCTTAGCGGAAATAGTAGTTACGCGTCGTTCGGAGTTCTAATTGGTGTTGTTGAATGTAGTCCAAGTAATTCTTATACAGGTGCTGGTGGAGGAGATAGTCTCGATAGCCATGAAAATGTACAAAATAATACTGAATATCTGCCTCGCGGTCAATCTGAAGTTTCTGACAGGTCATCTTATACTTTTCTAAAAGCGTGAGTAACTTCTGACATTCCTCAGGGGTAGCTCCATCTCTCCCAGAGAGAACACCCAAGGGCAATTCGTGCAGCGTATAGTACAAGTAATTGTTGAGATACGCCTCCCTCTTTAGAAGCATTTCGCGGTCTTCAGGGTCATATTGCAAATAGCGATTGACCAATGCCTCTGCATTATATCCACTCAGATGCGTTTTCTTCAAACTATTGTACTCAGAAAGTAATTGCGGATATTGTACGAGCACCTTGATAGCTTGCATATTTCCCGACTCGATTTCGCGTGCCAGTACTGGATAGATCAACCGAGCAAAGAGAGGAACACGTATCTGTGCTTTATTGCTTTTGAGCTGATCCAGAATGAGAAGGAGATCATCAAAGGAGATTTGCTCAAGGTTGGGGTACCGGTCCAGCAATTCAGCCAGCAACCGAGTGCGTCTGTGATGATATCTGGGATTGTTTTCTATTTCACTATATTCCTTCGTAAATGCCTGCACATTCATATGTTTTTCTGTTGACCTTTCAGCATCTTTTCTTCACAAGCATGGTATATCAGATGTAGTTCAGCGAGGATTTCCTGCCAGGGTACCATTTGAGGGGATTTGTAGCGTTCTGGTTCGTGCAAGATGCGGACGTTGCAGTCGCGCAGTAGAGCGATACTTCTAGCGAAGGCGGGGTGGCACACGAGGTCCATTTTAACGCAGGGAATGAGAAGGATGGGGATCTGGCCATTGCCGAGGGCCTCACAGAGGAGGCTGACCGCCAGATTGTCTCCAATACCAGCGGTCCATTTGTTGATGGTGTTGAAGGTAGCGGGTATCACGATGATGGCGTCAGCTTTGGGAAGAGGATCGTCTTCTCCAGGCAGTTTGTAATCAACGCGAACAACATGGCCGGTGATTGCTTCCAGGGCCGGTTTATCGATCCAGCGCGTGGCGTGGGGAGTGGCAATCACGCAGACATCCCAACCAGCCCGTTGGACCTGTCGAATAAAATCGTCGATTGTTTGAGCGGGGGGAGCGGCACACACGATCATGTAGAGAACCGGTTTGCGAGCAACGACCATAGCACTCCTTAGAGCAGTGAAGCGACAGGCTCCGCTGTGATTTCTTTGTAGACCTCGTGAATATGGTGATCCAGCTCATGCACCCATGCTGCCGTTTCCCAGGGTTGAAGAGCCGTACGTAAAGCATAAATGCGTTGCAGGGAACTCAATGATCGCACATGGCGAACAATGGTTAATGATTGACAGGCAGCCTCATAGGCCTTCTGAGCGTCGCCGAGGCCAGCATATGCAGTTCCCATATCAGCCAGTATAACTGATTTGCGCCGCAAAGAGGAAGAGTTCAATAGAGATTCGGCGGTTTGCAGCGCACCAAGCGCCAACTCAGCCTTCTTCAACTGGAGATATCCCGAGCCCTTATAACCGGCCAGACGTGAGGGGTTGAAACCTGTCGCGTATCGATCATTGCCAGAAACCACATCTGGAGCGATGCCCTCCGCTCGTTCAATCGCCCGGGTAAAAGCCTCAAGGTCCTCCAGCTGTGAATGGGCCTCGGCCTCGATGCAGGCAAGCCAGGCACGGGTCCCGTTCTGTTGGACAGCGAGCTTCTGACTGGCAACTAAGAGAGTAAGGGCATCTTGCGGTTGATGCTTCTCTATGCGCAATAAGCTCATGCGGCCAAGGCCTACAGCCCACAAATCAGCGTTGCCCGCAGCCTGGGCAGCACTGAGGGAGAAGGCATAATAGGACCATGCCAGGTCGTACTCGTGAAAGTCAAAGAGGATCTTCCCAATAATCTGAGCCACTTCCCCGGCGATCTCAGAAAGCCGCTTTGCCGTGCTTACAGGCTGCGAGCGGTGTAAGAGCGCGGTGACCGTCTGAAAGTGGCCGACCACGCCGCTAAAGACCTCAAATGAAAAGTTCTGGCTAAGCTTCCAGTAGCGTTGCGTGACGTCATCAAGATCGTCTAAAACGCTCATATCCACTACGGAAGAGCGCGTGAGATGATACTCGAGTTGATGCTGCGCATCGGCGTGGAGCATGGCATATGGGGAAAGGACCAGCGTCGTACAGGCAACCTGGAGCATACCTTTCAATACATGCCGACGAGAAAGATCCAAAACAGGTCCTCCAGTTTCTCTCGGTGTGTCGCCCTGCGATTGATCTCGTGCTGCTACCGGCAGAGCTGAAGGCTCTGGCTGGGAGGCGAGAGATCCTCCAGCCGTTTGTGGCGGATCTAGAAAGCCAAGCTCAATAGTGGAGAGCTGAAATAAAGCGCAGAGCTTTTCCTGATAAAACCTGGCCGGTGCTCTTTCTCCCGTTTCCCAGCGGCTTACCATCTCTTTACTGGTCCCAAGGCTCATGCCGATCTTCTTCTGCGACCAGCCACGGATCTCGCGCTGATATTTCAGCTTCTCATTGGGCTGTTTTGCTTCACGACTCATCATTTCCACCTCATGTTCTCTATCATAAAGAGGAGTGTAGCACAAAATGACGCATAAAACAGCCTGTATCACGAAAAAGGCAACTTCTGGCATCAAAGCGCTATCTACTTGCACCACCATCCCGGGTATCCTCTACACAGAGAACACAATCAATACAAAGCAAAGGAGGTTTTCCCATGGCAGGAAGCCAGGTTGCAGTGTTACGGCAGCAGATCGAGTCGATTTGCTTTTCTATGAACCGGGGACTTTCAGGACTCGCGTCGGGGACAGCCAGGCACACCTTTATTGTCCACAAACATATGGAGCTGCAGAGTGCCCAGGAACAGCTAGCCCATGTGATCGGTGATGAAAAGTCGATTGTGACCATGTGTGAGATCTATGAGCGGAGCGTAGTCGATGGATAAGCACGCCAGCAAACCAACGCTGCTCGAATTGCGCAGGAACACCACCATCACATCCGAACAATTAGCACATGAATCAGGTGTGACCCTGGCCCAATCGTACGCGGTCGAAATCGGCGGTTTCGTTGACGAGCACGTTGCCCGCACAGTCATGAGCACATTCTCTCGCCTGACACACCAGCACGTCACCTTGAACGATATCCGGTGGAGGCATCCCGTTGCCTGGATACCATCGTCCAGGCGCAGGGCACAGTGAGGAGGGAAAGAACAGAACGTGAGAGGATACACGACACAGCCGTCACATGGAGTATTCGCCACCTCCAACCCCTGGCCACCATACTCCATGTTGTGTCTGTGTTCCCAGTGGATGTTGTCGCAGTCTCCACCCCAACCCTTGCGACAACATCCACCGGGAAGGTCACCTTTGATAAGCAACTTTGTAGCGCATCCATCATAGAAAGAGACAATAGGCAGATTGGAGTACAAGAGATGAACACAACGCTTCCAGCATCATCGGTTCCAGTTGAAACAAGCGATTCCGTTGAACGGCCGCTACCCTTTAGCCTGCTCTTCGCCGAGACCCCACCCTGTTTCGGTCCACGCGACGAGTCCATTTATCCGACCGCCTACAAAAGCAATCGCGACGGCAAAGAAGAGGATGATGAGACCGACGATACCGATGATCCAGATGAAATCCCGGATCAAACCGGGCTTATCGCTGACTCCAACACGCGAGAGGATGACGACTACTAATGAAGAGCCACGTGTTGATCCTCACACAGCCAACCGATGGCCACGCCACCATGATGATTGAGGAGCTACAGCATCGCGGTGTTCGAGTCACCTGCTACAATGTCGCCGATTTTCCAGGTAGCATCACCACCTCATGCACGCTTGATCAGCAAGGACAGTTGGAAGGAACACTCGAGTATCAAGGGCAGGTCATTGCCCTTGATACCTTGACCAGCATCTGGTGGCGCCGTCCCACGTTCTATAAAGCGCCTCCTGGATATACCGCCGGCGAGCAAAACTTCCTCGAACTGGAAACCCAGCGAGGCTTTCTGGGCATCCTGGAAAGCGCCGAGGTACAGGATACGTATACGCTCTGGGTCAGCCGCTATCATGCTATCAGAAGAGCCGATCTCAAACCACTCCAGTTGACAGCCGCCCAACAACTTGGCTTGCGAATTCCTCACACCCTGGTCACGAACGACCCCCAACGGGTCAGAACCTTCTATGAAACCAGCCAGGGTCGCGTCATTCTCAAGTCGGTTGCTCGCGGCGTTATCGAGGGCAACGACAAGAGCTACCTGTATACCAACGAAGTAGGCCCGGAATACATCGACGAGCACACCCTCGAGCGTGTACGCGTCACGGCCCACCTCTTCCAGGAGGCCGTCGTGAAAGCATTTGAGCTGCGCGTGGTCATCATCGGGCAACAGATCTTCGCGGCAGAGATCCACTCCCAGCACACAATACATGGGCGCATCGACTTCCGGCGCGATTACCCAAACCTGACCTATGGCGCCCACCAGTTGCCGGATGACCTCGCACAAAAGCTCTTCGACCTGGTCCGCTTCTTTGGGCTACAATACTCGTCAATGGACCTGATCGTCACACCCGCGGGCGAGTATGTATGGCTTGAATTGAATCCTAATGGACAATTTTACTGGCTCCAAAAAGAAGTGCCACAACTCCACTTAAAGGAAGCCATGGCCAATCTCTTATCACAACCAGAGGAGTATCGCCTATGAATACCTCACCCTTCAACAGCACCACGCAGTCATCTGCAGAAGCACGCCAACACCTGGTCGATGAACTCGTGAGCAAAGGCGCCATCAAAACAGCAGCGATCCGCAAGGCCTTCGAAGCCATCCCCGCGAGCGTTTCGTCCCCTTTTTCTACGAACGAGACGAGGCGCAAAAGCGAATGGCATGGACACGATACGATGCAGCAACTACACAAGACTATACGAAGATCATTTATAGCGATGGTGCGCTTGTTACACAGGTAAATGAGCGCGGCTGGCCCAGTTCGTCCAGTTCGATGCCAACGGTCATGGCGCTCATGCTCGAAGCACTCGCTATCCAACCAGGGCAACGCATCTTGGAGATAGGTGTAGGAACGGGCTATAATGCGGCCATCATGACCATGCTCACCGGAGATCCACGTCTGATTACGAGCATCGAAATTGACAAAGGGCTGGCCCAACAAGCACAACAGGCGCTGCTGGGCACAGTTGGACCCGTCAATGTCGTCGTAGGAGATGGCTATCAAGGTTACCCCGAGCACGCTCCATATGACCGTATCATCGCCACTGCCAGCGTCCCTCTCATACCGCCAGCCTGGATCCAGCAACTCGCCCCAGGCGGACGTCTCGTCACTGACCTGCATGGCTCGCTCGCCAGCGGATTCCTGATCATGGAAAAAACGCAAGACGGCAGCATAAGCGGATATTTCCAAGAGCAACCGCTACACTTCATGCCTCTGATCACAGAGCAACTGCCCCAAACATCATTTAGTACAATTAAAAATCTGCTCCAGGAGCCACGACGCGAGCTATTCCCCCTGGACAACAACTCACCTTTTCCAGGCATCCTCGAAAACCACTCTTACCGCTGGTTCCTGCAGTGGTTCCTCCCAGATACCCATATCAGCCGGCAAATCCAGGGTGATGCAGAATACATCTATCTCTACAACCCAAAGCACTGTACCATCCTCCGCTTCCAACAACTGAACGGCAAATGGGCTGGTGACGTCCACGGCGCCTATCCTCTCTGGCAGAAAGTCCAGGACGCCCACGCCACCTGGAAAGCCTTGAAAAAGCCTGCACCCCAGCATTACCGCCTGGAGATAAACGCTCGGAACCAGACTATCCTATATGTAGGAACACTGAGTTTACTTGTTAATGCGCCTCAAAGGCACCCTTAAATAGATCACAAACCTTTTTTTACTACTATGAGATTGTGAAATTATTAATATAATCTCATAGTAGTAAATTATCTTATTATAAGCATCTTAATTTCAGAAAAAAGTTAAATTGAGAACGCATACAGCAACTAGAAGTGGAGTCAGACGCAGAGAAACAATCAGAACAACACAACTCTCAGTTGTCATCAACTTTCTGTAGAGGCAAATCCTGGGTCTGTTCGACCTGTACATCTTCAGATAAACTTTTCACTCATCAAAACTATAAAAGCCCCATTTTCATGTCATTCACCACGTGTACCAGAATGATAGCTCTCGGTTAGGAAGGCTCAGAAGAAAAGGGGGCTCTAACTCACACCACGCCTCGCCTACGCCCTCAGAGTTATAGCATATTTAGGTATATACATTCTTAGTTACTTGAGTTATGGTGAGAACCCGTTCCATCCTTCCAAGAACCGAATAAATATGACCTATTCTTTTTGATGAAGAGTAAGATATACACCTTTTTCTTTTTTCTGTACCCACCGTCTTGTCAACCACGTCCCCATACATGAAGCAACCGCTTGATTCCAAACAGTTCGATCAACATTTTCTCCTAACCATGGACATTGCTCCCAAAAGTGTTGCTGAAGGTAAGTGTTTTCTAATTGTTGCCCTGGCTGAGCTGTTATTATTTCAATACCAGTAAGAAATCGAGCAATACAAAGTGGGATATTGAGATCAACCCATGAACAATAACGAGTAAGTTGTTCTCGCTGTTTTTCATTCAACAACGACCACCGATGTAAACTATAAGAAAATGGAGTGATCGGTTCTGGCAACAAAGATTTATTTTCAGCCAACGCAAGTGCTAACTGAACATAGTGCTGGACCATTTCAGAAGAAAAATGGGGAAGCTCAAAAAATAAATCCATTTCCCGAGAGCACTCCAAACAAATCCATTCATCTTCAGCATTTTTCATTACCCTAGCCCACTGCTTACACGATGGACACCAAAGAAATGGTATATCATCATAAACAATTCCTTTTGACAATTGTTCAATAGAATACTTATTCATGCGATGATAAGGATTTAGCACTTTAACCTGTTCATCTTTCCCCAAATACACAGGGAGAAAGGATGTATAGAGAATATGAAGAAGCCATAATATTAAAAAGGGATCAACTTGCTCACCAAATTTCAGCAAAACCCATCCATGCCAATAATCAGACCAGTAGAGATTGATTCCCTGCACATCTATAGGAGTAAGGTGCCACTTATCAAGTGACGGCCATGCCATTGTTGTTTGCAACTGTTTTATGCTAGGATGTTCCGTCATTAAAGCTGCAGCAAATTGACTGTTTGGCAAGTCAATAAATGCCAGTGAATCATAAATGGCAATACACCGACTTGTTGCACGACTATAGGCACAAGAGAGCATCACATCATTATCAATACACCGCCCAGCTAACACAATAACAACAGGAACCTCAAGACCACGACACTTATAGACAGAAATTGTTCTATCCTCATATTTGCGATATTCAGGTTGATAATTTGGAGGATTTTGAGTCAAATAAATAACCAAGATATCTTTTAGTAGAATCTTTGCATTCTCCAGATCTTGGAGTGTTTTTTGAAGCTGTTCCATCGGATTATCAGAAAATAACTCTTCTAAGGAGTCAGGATCATCCTCACGTGTTGAATCTTGCTCATAAGATGACACAATTACTTGTTGAAGACGCTCAAAAACCGGACGGGGTGATCGCATATTTCTAGTTAATGTGAAAACCTAGCTTGCATGAATAGCATTACCTATCTCTTCAGCAGTAGTCTTATGTTCATAAGAAAACACTTGTGTTTCATCACAACAGGCAAGAATTGGCTTTTCCTTTAACCAATCATATAAAGTCTTTAACCAATCACAATGAAATACCTGAGCTTCATCAATAATCAGCGCATCATAGGCTGGCATACACTGTTTTGCTACAGCTTCCTTTAAAGCATTATGTGCTTTTTCTTTATACCATTCTTCTTTATCCCATGTATCCATTCTTCTCAACGAGCGCACAGCTGCTCGACACAACTCGTGAAAATTCATAACCTCTGCACGTGGTGAATCTGGATGTGATTGATTAAACGAACCTAATTCTACTTGGATATCCTCTAATAACGCAACATTATAAACAAGGAAAAGGACTTTCATTCCTCGTTCAATAAGCTGAAATGCTCGTTCAATAAGCTGAAATGCTCGTTCAATCGCAATAAGGGTTTTCCCCGTTCCACTTCGACCTGTGAGAACATACCTGGAGTGTTCATTAATTTGTTTTAATCGATAAGATTGCTGTACAGTAAGTTGCAAATGGTTTTGATTTATAAGAGAAATACGTTCCATCCATGTCGGAGTAAAATCGGGATCTGGCACAAGGAGATTAATTATTTGATTGATCTGACTAGATGAAGGTATTTGATTTTTATATGCATGTTTCCAATAAGTCATCAATTGAATAATTTTTTGGCCTAAATTGTTAAGATCGCTTTGATCTAAACAAAGGCATTGTCTAGTCTCATAGGTAGCATCATAAAAGGCAGGAGGAAGAGTTCGTCCTTTTACTAAGCTTTGTGGAAAAACAACAGCATACCCAAATTTACAGAAAGGGCCACCAGCATTAACTATCCACTTTCCAAGCGAAAAAATACCACGCTTCATTTGGCTAAGAGGGTCTTTCCGCCCACCATTCCCAAACACCACGTAATTATTGTCTATCTTTACGTGTTCTCCTTTAACTTCTAATACCAAAATTCCCAGCTTGGGATGTGAGATAAGAAAATCTATTTCTCCCAGGGGGACAGCACGCCCGTCAATCTCTTTAGCTACCTGCGCTAACCAAGGAAGACTATGTATTACAAAAAAATCATCATTAAGTTGGGTGGCCAGAGCGCGATACACAGCTGGTTCTGCAATATAACTGCTATTTTTTGTTGGACCACCTTTAGGATACATCCTTGCCATAATTTCCTCCAAAGTCCTATATCCAGCATTCAAAAATTTTAGAATGAAATACAGGGGAAAAGTATACCCTATGAATTGATGAGTGTATAGAAGCAAACCTCATTAAGAATCGATATCCAGCACTAACATGCTAGAAACTTGTCACACAGCCAAGTGATCTTAACAGATAATCTTTATTTCATAATCTGGCACAACATCGATGTCGAGACATTGAAGGCTTGTTTTACTCCTTTGTAACATCTCTAAACTTTTCATTCTAAGCACCATGTGACTTCATGTCACCACAGTCTTTGGCTAGTATTCTGGCTATCATTCGTACTTGGGGTTCCCAATTGGAATCGTCTTGCTAGGATGAGCTTGAGCTTATAGACTTTTTATTCGCTTTTTAAAAACATCTGCAAATTTTATCATAGTTTCTACAGCCCATTTCTTTGTATGCTCTAGCTCCTCTATAGGAGCATCGATTGTTGCTAACCTCAACAAAAAAATGTGACTCTCTTTTCCCTCTAATCGATCCCAAATTAACGATTGACCAAACTCCTTTTCAATCGTTGCTCGCTGTTCATAAAGAGTATCGAACGCCTCTTTGGTTGCAGCACGATTACCAGGGACATTTATTATCAACTCAGTTTTTATACCATTTTTAGTAAAAGCCCAGTTGAACATATACCCTGTTTTTCCAGCTCCGAAGAAGCAAAAGTTCTCTGGTTGTGTTTTCTTTGCATTAGTAATCCCAGGACGAGCTTCTCTTAGACGCTCTAGTAATTCAGCGAAGAAGAGCTGATACAAAATATTTCGATGTCCGTTTGCTTGATTTCTGTTAATACTTGAAATCGATTCCTTATCCTTTGACCTCAATAAGTCGAAGAAATCCACAGTAATAGCTCTAGGATAAGCCAAATACACCCATGATTTCTTATGGTGGTCATAATCAAAGGTCTGAGCATATTTATGTCCGAAACGATCATGATACGTTAGGGTAAGGCGCGCAGAGTGAAATGGAAGGCTAGGATTGTGCATTACATCATATAAACTTGGCTCTTGAGGAGCATAAAGCTGATAATCACCTAGTTCCTGTTTACCGTCCAATCTATCTCTATGACGCACCAAGGTAAGAGTTAACGTATCTCCAGGCTCAAGTGGACAGCCAGAATAGTCTCGCCAATGGAACCCCTCAAGATCAATTCGTTTTTGAGGCATTGTGTTAGGCACAATATATGTCTCGCACCCAAATAGTGCTGCATAGATATGATAGGCATTTTCTTTTCCAATATTTTTGATCTCGATACGTTGTCCATTGGCATTCACGTCTATCCAGTTCTGAGCATTTGTCTGGAATACGGGCGGTGTTAGGATTTTAAAATCCGGACTGTCGCCAGTAAATATATTCTGTGTTTTAAGTTGGCTCTTTCGCCATTTTTCATTCCATTGCTCTACGGAACGACGACCGGCCAGAGTGGGGCGAATTGTCCAAGTCCCGAAAACTTTGATGGCCTCTAACAATTCCTTTTGCTCCAACATCGTTACTGCAGCAAGCACAATACTGCGTGCTTCTGAGATGTGAAATTGTGAATTGTGGGGAAAATCTGGCGAGATGCCTAGTTCATCAGCAAGACATTTTGCGAGGTCAGCCTCGCTAACCCCCGAGCCTAAAGGCAGTGGATAAGGCCCTGTTAGAGCTACCAGATGGTAAAGCACACGATCTTCAAAGTGAGGGGAAAGCGTCAATTGGGGTGGAGGAGTTCTCGTAAAATTGTTCTCAGTGGGCATTTCTGCTTTCTCTTCATGAGGAGAATGAACTTGCTGATTATTTGTCAAATTTGATTCAGCACTCTGTACATACGCTTGTTTTGTTTGTATCTCTCTAATCATTGCTGCGAGTTTTGCCCATAGCTCTTCTCTCTCAGAGCGCCTCATTAATGTTACTGGTTTCAAATGGTGGTTTACTGCCTGAAACTTTGAAATACTTTCAGGTAAGGTACATGGTCGAAGAACTATAGGGAGTATCTTTACTCCTTTGGTCTCGGCAGCAGCTAAGAGTGGAGGAAGCTCACTATCTGCGATAAATGGAGAATTCAAAAAATCTATACTCAACAGTAAAACGGCTATCTTGGTAGAGACGAGTGCTGCCTCTATTGCCTCCTTCCAGTTGTCGCCTGGACAGATTTTCGTATCTGACCATAGATCTATGAGTTCATTTTTCTCAAGATAGCTCAGATGAGGGAGTAGTTCATTGAGAAACCTAGTGTCTTTATGGCTATAGCTTATAAAGATCTTTGTACGATTAGAGGATATCATCTCCAACTTATCTCCATTAACATCTAATAAAAGTGATGCGACTCATTATCAGAGAATAGTTTGAAGTAGAAGTAATAATGTGCCCATAATTATACGCCAGCTCATTCCCAATAGCAACTATAGAGGACCTTCCCACCTTGATAAATCGTGACATAATTACTCAAAAACTTGTTTCATCTAAATATAACGCTATAGCCCATCCGATAGACTCTTAAAAAGGTATATATATGAAGCATTTAGGGCTTTCCGGCGTACTTTTGATTTACGATACTGGTTCATAGGAATAGTTACCATAGCCAACTTCACTGATGAGGCAAAATTGGAATGGGGAAAGAATATGATTGGTGATTTTCAAACAGGTAGATAATAGGGCGCTATCTATCTACCTATCGATCATTCTCATCCGATGCTACGTCTCTCATAGACAAAGGAGAGACGATATATCATGCTAGACCAGCCTCTTGAGGGCGTTGATGATATCCAAGAGACGATGTGAAGAACCCCCAACTGGAGGTGTGTGTAGACACCCATGTCTGGCGGGTCAGCAAGCGGCTCGGCCTGATCGGCCCCAAGGTCAACGCCGACCAGGCCCACACCGTCTTCGCGAAGATCGCTCCGCCCGACTGGGTCTATGGCCTGCACGTCGGCCTGATCCGCCACGGCCGCCAGATCTGCCACGCCCAGCGGCCCAAGTGCGGCGAGTGCCCACTCTACTCGCAGTGCGCCTACGTCGGCAACGTCAGCCCGCAAGAAACCGAGATCTCTTAAAATGAGGATTCAACTGTGCATACAGCATACGTTTACATGCCACGGTTTGTCTGTTCGAAAGTATGGATAGCTTCTTGAAGTTTTTGATGTTCATTACGCGGAACAGTATGATCACCATCGCGATACTGCAGTTGGCTTAATTGATGGAAGAGTCTTTTGGCAAAGGGAAGCAAATCACAGACTGTGATCAAAACAATCTCACCTTTTTCATCTGACCAGCCAGCAATGTTTCGAAACCAGACAATATGGATTACGAGCTGCTCTCCCTGGCGTGTGAACAGCCAGCGATACTCACCCGATTCATTCCACCAGGAGCACTTCGCGTCACTGGCGCCCATCAATAGCAACCGCTTCGCCCTGCTCACACCAGATCTCCACTGGTATGCAATAGGAACAGGACTGGTCATGATAGAATACAGTGAGCAGGACATACATGAGTGGAAGATTCAATCCCAAAAAATTTTAGAAGCTCATCGCCATGATATCCTGGTGGGAGTTAATCGAAGTAATTCATGGGAACTCCTTGTATCGAAGGAAACAAAGGTACATCTTTAACGTAATCCACGCAGGATTAAATCAAGCAGACGTTCAGCCTGCTTGAGGCCAGCTTGATCCTGCGGAACACGCCACAACGCACCAGCTACTAACAGGACGTCGTCAGGTATGATGTTGGACCGGATCTGTCCTGCTTCCTCAGCTTTTTTAAGGAGGCAGGACAGCGCCAGGATGACCGGCTGGTACGTCCGCTGAACTACGTTGCTTTCTGCAGCTTTAGTTAACGCCTCCCCGAGACCATGCTTCATGCGTGCATAGACGGCAAGCTGCTCAATCCAAACACGCAGCGCGGCAAGCGGTTCCATTTCCTGGAGAAGTTGGTCAACTGTGTCGGCGTGGCGCTGTACGTCATGGCAATACAGTTCGAGAATCAGTTCTTCTCGCGTCGAAAAATGCCGATACAGTGTCCCATTGGCCACGCCCGCCTTCTTTGCAATCGCGTTCAGTGAGACAGTTTCGTGTGTTGACAATAAGTCATGGGCAGCCGCTAAAATAGCTGCCCGATTGTGTTGGGCATCCACTCGCTGATCTTTTGGATTCAATGTCTTGTCACCACGCAGACTCCTTGACAAACGGGGAGTTCCCCGTTTATAATAGGCACTAACAAACGGGGAACTCCCCGTTTAATGGAGCCATCAGGAAAAAGTTTCCATGCTCAATAGTATTAAAATACAGCAGGAGAAATTATGCAATATGTCAAACTCGGGGCGACCGATCTTGATGAGTATGGCAAGAATTCGTTCCGGAGACAGCCATTTAGAACCGGAAAAAAAGGCTTCTTGTCTCCAGCCAATTGCTGCACATCCTGATGAGCAGTTCATGAGCACTTCGATAAGGCTACGAGAGAGCATTGAATTGGAGGACAGAATTTATGACGTTGGGCAAACGAAAACTTGGCAGTCAGGGGCTGGAGGTATCCGCGATCGGTCTTGGGTGTATGCCTATGAGCCAATCCTATGGCCCCGCAGATGAGAAAGAATCGATCGCGACACTGCACCGTGCCATCGAAATAGGATGCAATTTCTTCGATACAGCCCAGGGCTATGGTCCCCTTACCAATGAAGAGCTCCTCGGTCGTGCTTTCAAGGGACGGCGCGACCAGGTAATTATCGGCACCAAATTTGGCTTTCGTTTTAAGGACGGCAAACAGGTTGGTACCGAAACAGCAAGCAGGCCCGAGTATATCCGTGAGGCCGTAGAAAGCTCACTACTCAGGCTTCAGACAGATTACATTGACCTTCTGTATCAACACCGTGTCGATCCAAAGGTGCCGATGGAGGATGTCGCCGGGACGGTTGGTGATCTCGTCAAGGAGGGCAAGGTCCGATTTTTCGGTCTTTCCGAGGCTGGTATAGCCAACATCCGCCGCGCCCATGCCGTGCATCCGGTCTCTGCACTCCAGAGCGAATACTCGCTCTGGGAACGGAATCTGGAGCCGGAGATTATCCCGGTTCTGCGTGAGTTAGGCATCGGCCTTGTCCCCTTTTGCCCGCTTGGCCGAGGCTTTTTGACCGGCGCAGTCAAGCGTGCTGAAGAGTACCCTGAGGGTGATACTCGACATATCGATCCGCGCTACCAGGGCGAGAATTACGATGCCAACGCGCAGGCAGCGAAAGCTGTATTCGAGATCGCCACAGCAAAGAACATCCCTCCCGGACAGGTTGCACTTGCCTGGATATTACAAAAGGGCGATTTCATGGTGCCGATTCCTGGCACGAAGCGCCAAACATATCTGGAAGAGAATGTGGCCGCAGCTACTGTCCACCTTGATCCTTCCGAGATGAAGGTGCTTGACGATGCTCTGGTACCGGAAAAGGTCTCGGGGCAGCGTTATCCCGATTGGGTCATGGCAACGATCGATCGCTAAACTCCCCAGTTTCCAGGGTTGATGCTCCGTTTATCAAAATGAACGCATTCGTCATGGAATCCGGCAAACTACAATGCCTCAGCAACTGTAGCACTTTTCGTCCAGCGCTACAGTTGCACTTTTTAATCTGAATAATAATCCCGTTCATTTCTTTGCACGGATCAACATGCGAAAAATCAGCCGGGTTAACGCTATCTCCATGCAATCCATCTCCATGCCAGGCAATTGTCTACATTTCAATACGTGTGATACCATGTGCACGTACGATACCAGGCACCAACATTGCGTGATGATTGACCCAGGCATCGTTCCTGAACATAACGCGTGCAGGGCAGCTATTTACTGTGATCATTTGCTGCTGGTCGATCTCGAGGAGGGGGGACATATTGAGAAATGAGCGTTTGCGTCGGCAGCGTGTTTTGCGCAACTGGCGGCAACAGGATGTCGCAGATCAAATAGGCGTCTCAATCGTTACGTATCAGCGCTGGGAACGCGGCAACCAGCAGCCCAGTGCCTACTATCGCATCAAGCTCTGTTCTCTTTTTGATGCCAGCCCCCAGGAGCTTGGCTTGATTGAAGATGCTCTCCCTGCCACCTCCAAAGATCTGTCCACTTCCACGTCCAAGGGCTCTCCCTCTTCTCCCGCCGAAGAGAGCGAGGAGGCAACGGCGGAGCAGCCAGCCAGCACGCCCAACGAAGAGATTATGCTCTGGACCGTACCATACACGCGCAACCCCTACTTTACCGGGCGCGAAGAGATACTGGCACAATTGGAGCAGCAATTTGCCATCTCCCATAAGGGCGACATTCACCAGCCCACCGTGGCGCAACTGCTGGCGATTACAGGGTTGGGTGGGATTGGGAAGACGCAGATAGCCGTTGAATATGCGTATTGCGCTCGGACAGAGGGACGCTATGTGCATACTATCTGGGTGAATGCATCCAGTGAAGAATCTATTATGACCGATTTCATAGCACTGGCAGCGCAGATTCCTGAGTTCGCGGCCCAGCATGAGGCGGATCAGCGCCAGCTTACTCTGGCGATCATTCACTGGTTCGAGTATTGCGAGCAGCCCTGGCTGCTGATTGTAGATAACGTCGATGACCTTTCCTTTATCTATAACTACCTGCCACGACGCGGCAACGGCAACATATTGCTGACCACACGCGCCAGCGCGGTGGGCTCACTGACTATCCCTATCTCTCTGGAGACCATGAGCGTAGATGAGGGGACCCGCTTCTTACTGCGACGCGCGCGACGTCCGCATACGCTACCGGAGGAGGTCGCCGAGGCGGAAAAGATCGTTACCGCGCTCGGGCAATTTCCGCTGGCCCTGGACCAGGCGGGCGCGTATATTGAGGAGACCGCTTCCAGGTTCAGTGATTATCGGCTGCTCTATGAGCAGCATCGTCATGCGTTGTTATCTCGCCGTGGCTGGCAGAGCATGCGCTATCCAGAATCGGTGGCCACGACCTGGTCCCTGTCTTTCCAGCGTATCGAGCAGAGCAACCCGGCGGCCGCGGAACTATTAAACCTGTGCGCGTTTCTCGCTCCGGATGATATTCCAGAAGAGTTGCTCATCAACGGCGCGAGCCAGTGGCCACCTGCGCTGCAGAAGGCGGTGTCAGACCTCTTCACCTTCAACCAGATGCTGGAAGAGTTGCTCTCCTTTTCTCTGGTGAAACGCCTGACCGAGCATCGTCTGCTCAGCCTGCATCGCCTGGTGCAGGTGGTGATCAGAGCACGCATGTCAGCTCAGGAACAATGCCAGTGGACAGAACGCATCGCGCGCGCCGTCTGGCTGGCCTTTCCCGATAATCCCAGAGATAATGTCGCCGTCTGGCGCAAGTGCCAGCGCAATATGGCGCAGGTTCAGGCTCTGGATGCACTGGTACAACAATATCAACTCCTGCTGCCAGAGGCGGCCGAGATGTTCGACCGCACCGCGACGTATCTCGGTGAGCGGGCCATGTACAGACAGGCCGAAGCGTTCAATAAGCGGGCACTGCATATCTGGGAGCGGCTGGTCCCACCGGATTACCTTAAGCTGGTCGCTTCCTTGAATGGCCTGGCGCAACTCTATTATGAACAGGGAAAGTATGCCGAGGCCGAACCTCTGCGCCAGCGGGCGCTACAGATTCTGGAGCAGCAGGTCACAGCCCCGCAGCCCTACCTGATGACGATTACCCTGCATGGATTGGGCTTCTTGTACTCCGAACAGGGCAGGTATGCTGAGGCCGAGCCAATCTACCAGCAGGCTTTGCGCATATGGGAAGAACAGGTGGGATCAGAACAGCCCCACCTGGCATACCTGCTGCATGGGCAGGGGTTCCTCTACTCCGAACAGGGTCGCTACGCTGAGGCCGAGCCACTCTTTCTGCGCGCCCTGCGCATCCGCGAGCAACAACTGGGTCCAGAACATCTGCGGACAGCCTATACCTTGCATGCGCTGGCGGTTCTCTATACGCAGCAAGGTCGCAACGCTGAGGCCGAGCCGCTCTTTCTACGCGCCCTGTGCATCCGCGAGCAGCAACTGGGTCCAGAGCACCTGAAGACCGGCATCGTACTGAATGGAGTAGGTCTGCTCTATTACAAACAGGGCAAGTATGTAGAGGCCGAGTTATTTTACCAACGAGCACTGCACATCTGGGAGCAGCAGGTACAATCAGCACATCCACAGGTAGCGATTACGTTGAATGGACTGGCGAACATCTATCACATACATGGCAAAGATGCTGAGGCTGAGAGACTGTATCAGCGTGCCCTGCACATCCACGAATCATACCTGACGCCGCAACACTACAAAACAGCATGCGTACTGTATGATTGCGCACGCTTCCAGCAAGACCGGGGCCGCCTGTCGGAAGCCCGTTCCCTCTACCAGCAAGCCCTGGAGATACAGCAACACGTGTTTGGCGCGGACCATCCAACAACCATGGCAACCAGACAGCATATGCACGATGTACAGGCTGCTCTGCAGCCAAAAAAGGGAACGCAGCATTAAAAAACGCGCGACGCTCTCTCCCTGTCTTTCCGAGAGGGCGTCGCGCGTTTCCCCCCCCATCCCACCCAAACGATGGATAGACGATAGGTAACGCTCTCCGCATCCAGCGAGCTCGAAGGTATGCTTTCCCTAGGACATAAAGATCGGTGCGTCACCGCTAGTGCGCTGCGTTTTCCTCCGGTCAATGTACCTGATTTCGGGCCACGATCGCACCATCCAGCCAGAGGCCGAGCACTTCATGGCCAAGCGCATCGGAGCCACCACGCGAGAGGCCACTTCCAGACATGCTTCTCCGGTCTCCCATCCGTACGAGGTCGCTGAGCCGATTCTCGAGGCAGCCCGGGGCATTAATCGCTAGCAATACTTGATACAAGTACGGCGTACTCATCCGAGCGTCAATGGATACCCGGACGAGTACGACGTACAAACACACAGCAAGGAGAGACGGTGTGGGAACAACACATAAAAAGACAGCGGAAAAGCAGACGTCCGCGACGTATCTGACAACCGAAGCCGACATGACGGAGCTGCAGATTCAGGCGGTAAGCGAGATCCTCAATCAGACGCTCGCTACGGTGACGGCGCTCTTCATCAAAACCAAAAACTACCACTGGCACCTATCGGGTCCCCACTTTTACGAATACCACCTGCTCTTTGACTCCCAGGCGGAAGAGCTTTACGCCACCATCGACATCCTGGCAGAGCGGGTGCGGCGCATCGGCGGCAAGACCATTCGCAGCGTTGGCCACATCAGCCAGTTGCAGCGGATCGAAGATGATAATGAGGACGGCGTTGATGCCCTGGATATGATCCTGCGCTTACTGCTGGATACAAAAATCCTGGCCCAGTTGCTGCGCGAAGCCCATACCATCAGCAGCGAATGCCACGATATCGCCACCACCAGTGTCCTGGAGAACCTGCTGGACCAAACCGAGAAACGGCGCTGGTTCCTGGCAGAATTGTCAAGGTAGGTTCGGGCTATGAGTCATCCCGGATTTTTCAAAAATCCGGGATGACTCATAGCAAGGTAGCTCGACAATGGAGAGGAGCAACGAAGGGATGCATAATAGAAAAGGACACAACGAGTGACACAGGAGTATACATACCTCACGATACCGATCAACGACCTGGATCACAGCCAGGGACTGGCCAACGCCCCCATAACGCTGGTCCAATATGGTGACTATGAATGTCCATATACACGTCGATCAACTGTAATTGTGCGCGCACTTCAGCAACAACTAGGCGATCGGTTACGCTTTGTATTTCGCAATTTCCCACTCACCGAGATCCATGCCCATGCACTGCACGCGGCATTGGCCGCCGAAGCAGCCAATAACCAGGGCAAGTTCTGGCAGATGCATGATGCCATCTTTCACCATCAGCACGCCCTGCAGGATGCGGAACTGGCGCAACTGGCGGAAACGGTGGGACTTGATCTTCATCAGTACTCAAGCGACATGGCGATCCAGCGCAACCTGGAACGCATCGAGGTAGATGTGGAAGGAGGCGAACAGAGCGGCGTGCAAGGAACACCGACGTTCTTTATTAATGGACGTTTGTATAACGGTTCCTGGCAACAAGACGCTCTCTTGGCCGCGCTCACAGCCATACAATAATAAAAAAATATGTCGTCATGATGATAGTAGAAAGCAGGGCTTGCAGACGCAAGCCCTGCTTTCTACTATCATCATGACGGGTCCAGTCCTACCTGGTCGATATAGCACCATCCCCAGTCTTCCCCTGGTTCAGAGGATTGGATAATGGGGTGATTGGTCTGGTGAAAATGCCGGGTCGCATGCCTGTTCTTCGAGGAATCGCAGCACCCGACATGGCCGCAGATAAGGCAGAGGCGCAGGTGTACCCAGCTATCGCCCGTCTTGAGGCAATCCTCGCATCCACGGCTCGATGGCGTCACATCTTGTATCTGATCCAGGTGTGTACAACCTCTAGTCATCTTTTCTCCTTTAAGTGAAGTGGAGAGAGCCAGCTTCCCGGCTCTCTCCACTTAAACGTCCGCCATTGATAAGATGGTTGCTGATCTACTTCGCCTGCAGGAAGGAGAGCAGATCGGCGTTAAACTGATCTTTATGGGTCAGGGTCAGGCCATGTGAGGCGCCCTGGTAGACCTTCAAGGTGGCGTCATTGACCAGTTTGGCGGCCTGGTAGGCGGAGGCCTCGATCGGCACGATCTGGTCGTCATCGCCATGCACGATCAGCGTCGGCACATCGATGCGCTTGAGGTCTTCGGTCAGGTCGGTCTCCGAGAAGGCCTTGACGCAATCGTAGGCGGCTTTGAGTCCCACCTGCATCGACCAGAGCCAGAAGGCATCCTGCAGGGCCTGCGAGACCTTGGAGCCGGGTCGGTTGGCGCCAAAGAAGGGGCTGCTCAGATCCTGGTAAAACTTCGAACGATCACCCGCAACACCGGCACGAATGCCATCGAATGCTTCGATCGGGGTGCCCTTGGGGTTGGCCTCGGTCTTGAGCATCAGCGGGGTGATCGCTCCCACCAGGACCGCGCGGGAGGCGCGGGAGGTGCCGTGGCGACCAAGATAGTGCGCGACCTCGCCGCCACCGGTAGAATGGCCAACCATGGTAATATCGCGCAGGTCGAGGGCCTCAATCAGTTCGGCCAGATCATCGGCATACGTATCCATGTTGTTGCCATCCCATGTCTGGCTGGAACGGCCATGACCACGGCGGTCGTGCGCAATGACGCGATAGCCATGGGAGGCCAGGAAGAACAACTGGTCGTCCCAGGCATCGGCGTTGAGCGGCCAGCCATGGCTGAACGTGACCGGCTTGCCAGTGCCCCAGTCCTTGTAGAAAATAGTCGTGCCGTCTTTGGTAGTAATTGTGCCAGTACCCATAATCTTTTTTCTCCTTGTTTGCTAATATCTTAACTTACTTCTAAATCAATGGTGCGGGATGTTCCCCACAGGTGCCCTCAAGGGGTGTAGGACCCTCCTGCACCTCCCGCTTTATTGTTGATTTTTGTAACGCAGCGGGGGCAGTGTTTGCTCGATGAGTGGCCGCTGCTCTTCCAGCCAGGGTGGCAGCTGCAGGCTGGAGCCTAGCTGCTCAACCGGCTCGTTGATGGCAAAGCCGGGCGGGTCGGTCGCGATCTCAAAGAGCACGCCGCCGGGTTCAGGGAAATAGATCGAGTGAAAGTACTCACGATCCAGTATCGGCGTGACGTTGACATCGTGGGCGTCGAGCTGCTCCTGCCACTGCTGCTGCACCTCATCGTTGGCGACGCGCCAGGCAACGTGGTGGACCGTGCCAACAGCGGCCGATCCCGACCAGAAGCCCTGGGCATTGCGTACATCCACCCTGGTGCCTGATCCGCCTGCCCCAAGCTCATAGCGGAAGGTCTGCTGATCCTCCGCCGCCAGCCGGAAACCCAGGGTATCGGTCAGGAAGCGGGCGGTCTGTTCGTGCCCATCTTCCCACAACGTTACACTGGCCAGGCCGCGAATAGCGTGTTCGGCGGGGATGACGCCGTTGTCCCAGCCGGGAGGTTCCTGTTCGCCCAGGTGGGCCACCAGTTCGAGGACCAGGCCGTCGGGATCGCGCAGCGTAAGAACCTGTTCACCAAAGCGCAGCGTTGGCCCCTGATGCTGGATACCATGTTCGTGTAAGCGATTGATCCAATATCCCAGAGAAGCCTGAGGCACCGAGAAAGCAGTCGCGTTGATCTGTCCCGTTCCCTGGCGCCCTCGGGGCGCACCCGGCCAGGCGAAAAAGGTCATAATCGTGCCTGGACGCCCCTCCCGATCACCATAGTACAGGTGATATGAAGTAGGGTCATCAAAATTCACAGTCACCTTGACCAAGCGTAGTCCCAGGAAACCGGTATAGAAATCGACATTGCGCTGCGGATCACTCGTGATCGCGGTAACGTGATGGATACCGAGAAGACTATGTTGCATTCGCAGTTTCTCCTTTCTACAATAGCTCGCTTCAGGCTTCCTGCACCTGAGCTCCTATCGAATTGCGATTTCATTTAGAGTATATCTGCCAGAGCTCCGTTCTCAGAGATCGTTACCTATCGTCTAGCCATCGCCTGATCATTGTCACATGGGAGCTTAGATGAAAAAGAGGTTGGGTGGGGATTTGAGCATGCTTCCAGCATGCTCAAATCCCCACCCAACCTCTTTTTCACAAGTCAGAGGAGTTTCGCTGGCTGCGCAAGCTCTTGCATGCTCTGCGCGGTAGCCATCGTCAAGGGGTTATCGGCTCCCAGGGTCCGTTGTTGTATTCGCAAGGCGCGTTGATACAGTTCAGTTGCTTGCTGAATACGGCCCTGCGCCTGTCGGAAGCGCGCCAGGTGATAGAGCGCCTCCGCCAACCTCTCATCCTCCAATCCCGCTACTTGCTCACGCAGATACAGGAGTTGCTGAAAATAACGCTCGGCCTCTTCATCCCTGCGCTGTTCAGCGTACAGGATGGCCAGATCGATGATCACATCGCTCACCAGGAACTGATCATGATTCTGCAATTGTTCACGAATCCTGAGTGAGCGTCGAAAGCATTCTTCTGCCTGCACATATCTTTGCTGTTCGCGGTACAGGATCCCCAATCTATGAAAAGAGTCAGATACCTGGCGATGGTCAGGACCCAATTGTTGTTCACGAATCTTTAACGCTCGTTGATAGCAGTGTTCGGCGTCTTCATATTTGCCCTGCTTTTGATAGAGCTTTGCCAGTTCATGCCAGACAAAGGCCACGTTAAAATGCTCGCTACCCAGATGCTTTTCACGAATGCTTCGTACCTGCAGAAGGATTTGCTCGGCCTCTCCATAGCGTCCCATCTCCACATATGTCACTGCTAATATGATCAAGGGATTCGCTATGGCAAGACTGTCGGGCTCCAGATGCTGCTTGAGCAGGTCAGCTGATCGTAAACAGAGCGCTTCAGCCCGTGCATATTTACGTTGCTCCACGTATACGTATGCTAATCCGTTCAACGGAAAGCTTAGATCACGATATTGAGGGCCGAAACGTTGTTCATAAAAGTCGATTGCGCGCAGGTAAAGGGCTTCGGCCTGGACATCCTTGCCCTGATTATTATAGAGATTGGCCAGGCCACGCATCGCATCTGCGACCCCGCTATCGTCCCGGAGCTCGGGTCGTTCATAGAGGGACAGCGCTTGCTGATAAAACTGTTCGCACTGTCCATATTTTCCCCAATTATGATAGAGCTTTGCCAGGCGCGCCAGTTGCCTGGCGGCGAGCAAGGGATTGCTCTCCTGCGAAGGCTGCCATATGCGCAGCGCCCGCTGCTGCAATGTCTCAGCCTGGGCATACACCGCGCGTTCTTGCAGATATGTGCCTGCTCGACTCAACAGATCCGCTGCCTCGGGCAAAAGAAACTGATAGTCCTGGATCAGTCTGTCGCAGGCCTGTACCTGATCCAGATAGCGCTGGCAGAGCGACCAGTTCTCTGGCTGATCGGCGTGCTCAGGGAAAACGGCATGCATAGCCAGCACCAGGCGCTGCGCCCACTGGCGCTGCTCCACTGGCTGCATGCCTTCCAGGTGCACGACCTGGACCAGGCGGTGGATGCTCAGCAGGTTATCTTCTGTGAGACGCTTGATGAGGGAAAAGGAGAGCAGGGCCTCTAGCATCTGATTCAGTGTAAAGCGGGAAGCGACCGCCTGCCCAAGGAGAGGCGGCCAGTAGGGCGCTCCCTGTTCGAGCAATTCTTCTGGAATGGTGTCTGGAGCGGTAAAGGCGCACAGTTCGAGCAGCATGATCGCCGCCGGATTAGTCTGTTTCACCTTCTGCAGCGAGAGGGACCAGGTGGTAGCGACCGGGTCGTGATAGCCCGCGACCTGCCGGCCACGGCGCGCGAGCAACCTGGAACGATGCTGCTGATAGAGCAGACGATAGTCGTGAAAGCTACAGCCGGTCTCTTCGATGTAGGCGGCCGCCTGGTCGAGCGCGAGTGGGAACTGCCCCAGTTCGATGGCGACATTGGTGGCCTCATCAGCCTCTTCGGGAGAGGCGCTCTCCAGGCGCCGGGCGCGCTGGAGCAAGAAATGGGTGCTTTCGACCAGACCCATCATGTCGATGGCAAACGAGAGGGGAATCATGCCCACCGCATTGGCGCGCGTGGTCAGCAGCATGTCGCCCTTGCCCCGTACCGGCAGAAAAGGCTGGACCAGCGCCAGATCATCCGCGTTGTCCACGATCAATAACCAGGGATGCTGGCACTCCTCCAACCAGCGTTTGACGGCGGCGATCAGTTTTTGCTGGTCCTTTTCATCAGCGACCAGATCACCGGGGAGCAGGCGGGCCAGCGCCACAAAGCTGGCCTGGATCGACTCTTCGCTGGCGGCCGAGATCCAGAGCGTATGGGTGTAGCGCTTCTGCTCCAGTGCGCGATAGGCGTATTCAATGGCGATCTGCGTCTTGCCGATGCCGCCCAGCCCCTTGATCGCCTGCGCCTGGGTCAGGGCGACCCGGCGCAGCCCGACTGGCTGCGCTGCCTCAGCAGAGAAGAACTGCTGCGCGATCTGCCCGAGCAGGCTGTCGCGCCCGGTAAAATGGGGATTGCGAGCATAGGGAATGGTCCACAGCGGTCGCTCTACAGATGAAGGAGCTACTGCGGCAGGCGTATCACCTGACGGCGGCGTGGTGGCCGTGCCGTCCTCCGCCTGCTCATCCAGGCCCAATTCACCCACGCCGAGTTCAAAGATTTCGCAGAGTTTGACGCGGTAGTAGGCGCTGGGCTGCTGGGTACCACGCTCCCAGCGCTGAATCGTAATCACAGTCGTCCCCAACTGATCGGCCAGGTCCTGCTGGCGCCAGTTATGCAACATGCGCTGCTGGCGCAAAAGCATATTCTTCGGCATGCGCTCTCCTTCCTCATCTTCTTAGCCATAGCGACGCGATCAAGATACCGCCCATTAGATAGGGTCTACACAGTCTCTGTACGCTCCAGTGCCGCCCGATCCCACCGTCCCAGCGTCGCCCCGGCTTCATAAGTACTTTGGAAAAACTCCAGCAGCGTCTGTTCGGGATTGGCGCTGCTGTGTACGTCTTCATAGCGTAGCACAAACTCGCCCAGCGCGGGATAATAGAAGGCAGCGTCCGGGCGCACGGCGGCCTCGCGGAATCCCACCGGTTCTGGGGCGCTATAGGCGTAGAAGACCGGCTCCGGAGAAGCGCTGTCGCCGGGCCAGAAACCGCAGCTACTCACCTCGTGGGAATAGGCTTCGCGCGTCATGAGGTCCGCGCCCGGCCGTGCGGGGGCGCGCCGACCCGAAAAGCGGGTCACCGCCAGGTCAAAGCTGCCCCAGAAGAAATGGATCGGGCTGGCCTTGCCGATGAAGCCGCCACGGAACTCCTTCATCACGGCCTGGATATGCAGCAGGACGCGCCAGAAACGCTGGGCCGACTCGGCATCATACGAGTCATGAATATCATCCTGGTCGCAGGGGATGGGATGCTGGATCTCACTGGGCAGCGGATTGATGCGCACCTCGATGCCCAGAGCGTGCAGCGACTCCATGAACTCATGGTAAAACTCCGAGACCGAGCGTGGAATGAGCGGCAGCGTCTTGCCTGTCCCTGCACTGGTCTGGATCAAGAGCTGGTGATCGATGAAGTCAAACAGGACCTCGAAGATCTGCCCCGGCTGACCCGGCACAGGGATGGATGAGGTGGTGAGCCCGCGAGCGGTCAGATACAATGGGACCTGCCACCAATGGTTGATATAGGGACTGAGTTCCAGGCGCACCTTGCCCACGACCTGCATCCATAGGTGCAGCGTTTCACGCGTCTCCAGCCAGGGCGTCACCAGCGGCAAGGCCGGCCACGCTTCGACCAATACATCCTTCTTTCTCTGCTCCATACCTGTTCCTTTCGGTTTCAGTTTCCGTCTCTAGCCAATACAATTTCCTATTTTCTAGAGAAGTATAGCGCCCGAGGCCCGGTGTTTAAAGAGCGTTACCTATCGTCTGACTATCGTTTTCCATGCGCTTTGGCAGGATGCTTCTTTGCCAGCCTGTAAATCGTCCCGATTGTCGCGAATTCTGCCGTTGTTTCTGCCCAATCAAATCCTCTGGCTCAATCCATTGAACCTAAATCAGCCTATGGAGCGCATTGACGATATCGCGGAGGTGATGTGAAGAACCCCCAACTGGAGGTGTGTGTAGACACCCATGTCTGGCGTGTCAGCAAGCGTCTAGGCCTGATCGGCCCCAAAGTCACCGCCGACCAGGCCCACACTGTCTTCGCCAGGATTACACCATCCGACTGGGTTTACGGCCTGCACGTCGGCCTCATCCGCCACGGCCGCCAGATCTGCCACGCCCAGCGGCCAAAGTGCGGCGAGTGCCCACTCTATTCACAGTGCGCCTACGTTGGCAGCGTCAATCCCCAGGAGACTGGGGTGTCTTAATTGGAATGGTGGCTAAGCCATTCTACGAGATGTCATATCCCATCTCTTGCGTGATGGCAGAATGCCCTGGTTGTGGAATTTGTCGTGATGCTGTCCTCCTTCCCTTTTCCAGGCTCACGGCAGGTCAATCTCATCCAGAGAGATCAGCCCTTTCTTCAGAGCGTAAATCACCGCCTGGGTGCGGTGAGCCAACTGCAGCTTGGTCAGGATGTTGCCCACATGGGTTTTCACGGTCTCGTTGCTGACCATCAGGACTTCGGCGATCTCCTGGTTGGTGCGACCGAGTGCAAGCTGGCGTAGCACTTCTTGTTCGCGCTCGGTCAGTTCCACACCGGGTTTGCCCACGCGGGTCAGCTCTTGCATGACCAGCCTGGCTATGGTGGGATCGAGCAGAGATTGACCACATGCAGCCGCACGAATGGAGGCGAGCAGATCCTCCAGACTGGTATCTTTGCGTACATAGCCAATGGCCCCGGCTCGCAGTGCCGCACCCACCAGCGCGTCATCGGTGGAGCTGGTCAGGGCGACAATGTGTGTGTGAGGGAGTAACGCGCGAACCCGTTTGATCGTCTCGATGCCATTGATGCCGCCAGGCATGAGCAGGTCCATGACTACGACATCGGGCATCCACGCCTCAATCTTTTGTAGTACCTCCTCACCGCTGATGGCCTCACCCACCACCTCCAGATCCTCAAACACCCTGAGGTAGCTCTGCAGGCCATGGCGCGCGACCTGATGATCGTCCACAAGAACCACACGAATCGGTTCAGCCATTGTTCTCTTCCCCCTTTGCTTGAGCTAATTGGTCGTTTATGCACCGGCTCAGTTGCTGTTTCAAGAACCGGATGAGCCGATAGTTCCACACAGTGCTCGCTGCGCCCAAAAGCAAGATGAGCGCCATCCCATCTGCGTTTTGCTGCGCCGGGGTGATTGGAGGCAGCACGAATAAGGAACGGACGAAGATTAGACCGACCACGCCGGCTATGCTCCAGATGATCAGTGCCCGGACAAACCATTGTTGGCGTCTTTCCAGTTCCCTGACAAGTTCCTCAGGAGAGAGCAGGCGGTAATACCGCTTCATCCCTTGCACATAGTGCCAGAACAACACCTGGATTGGGCCTCCCAGGCAGAGCACAGTGCCAGCGAAGAGCCAGAGGGTCGGAGTGGTCCCCAGAGGTCCAACGACTCTGACGAGATAGAGGACTCCCAGGGCAACTGGGAGCAGCAGACCCAGGCTCACACGATAGTGTTCCGGCACGAGTTCCAACGCGGTCTGACTCTCCCGACCCGCGCTCGACGTCACTCTGGTACGATACCATATGCCGCGGGCAAAGCCAACGAGCGTTACTAGAAACGCCCCTAACACGCTCAGACCCAAAAAGGTGTTCCACCACCCGTTGATGATACTGACCCATCCCAAGGCCGTTCCCAGAAAGGAGGCGATTGCACAGAGCCGATAGCCACGCCTGGCCAGTTCCTCCGCACGCGCCAGTTCGTACCGCTGGTGGGCCTCTTCCTCAGGGCTGCGCAAAGCCTCCAACAATGGGATGGTGATCAGCACACTCGTGCCTTGACCTGGCTGGCTGTTGATTTCCACGCTCCCATGCAACGCGCGCGTTCTCTCACGCAGGTTTACCAGTCCCATACCGCTGCGCACGCGTGCCGGATCAAAGCCCTGACCATCATCGCGTACCGTGATACACAGTTCCGGTCCAACCGTGCGCATTGCGAGCCAGATCGTTTGTGCTCGCGCGTGTCTGGCAATGTTCGCGAAAGCTTCCTGGGCTAAGCGGAAGATTGCATCCTGCCCGGCACGCAGGATGCAATCTTCCGGTAAGGCGGCAAGATCCACCTGGACCTGCGCTCCCGTGCGGAAACCGAGGGCCTGTGCCTGAATATGCAGTGCTTCAATCAGACTGGTGTTCTCCAGTGGCGCAGGACGCAGTTGTTGTAAGAGCGCTTGCATTTCCACTTGCGCTCCTTGAGCGCTACGCTCGATATCCTCAATGGATGCACGCGTCCTCTCCAGGTTCTCACGTTGCCAGTACGCCTTGGCCGCTGCCGCACTGGCGTTGATCCCGAAGAGATGCTGTTTGATGGAATCGTGCAGTTCTCGGGCAATGCGGTTGCGTTCTGCCAGGGCTGCTGCTTCGCGTGCTTGCTGCAGGGCTTGCTCGCGCACATCGACCGTGAGCCGTTCATTAGTGCGGTAGCGCTGAATACGCTGCTCGACCTCTCGCGCGCGCAGGAACAAGTGGCCGAGCGGCCAGCGTGCGAGCCATGGGAGGTTATCGCGCTCATCACCTGTCAGGTGAAGCCGATCGTGGGCGAGACGTGAGAGCGTCAGTTCGAGCAGATAGAGGCTGTATTGAAGATTGAGCGTGCAGAGGAACCCGCAGACAACTGCTGTTGCCAGGGCGATGAGCCCCGCGGAGAACAGCGGGACGCGCAGGTGAGCCAGCCAGGAAAAGAATCCCAATGCCACTGCGCTGGTCAAAAGAGAACTCAGGCCTAGATAGAGAACGGTGCTGAGCGGTGAACTCGCTGTGTCCAGTGCTGTAGTAGAAATCGCTGTATTTGTGCTGGTGTGCTGTCTTATGCATCGTGTTTTCCCGTCTATGCCGGACTTGTTGCAAGATTCAGTGATGGTGTCTCCAGAAAAAATCTATCTCTTGATCATATCCTTCTCCTGGTCGCTTTGCAAACAGGCCCCTCCAATTTGGAGATGAATTGTATGAATTAGAAGGGTATGCTCTCTTCTTCCGCACGGGCCTGATTCGATGGTTCGCGCAAACGCCAGATAATCCATATCCCAATGACCCCGAACACACAGAGTATTCCATTGAGTACCAGTTGGATAGCGGTGCTTTGACCAAATGCCTGTGGAAGGGCAAGGGTGAGGAAATCAATCAGGGTATGGAAGAGAACGGCCAGAAAGAACCAGCGTCTCTGGCGCTGGCGAAACACTTGCAACACCATCACGGAAAGTGCTACCTGCAGCGGAAAACTCCACAGTCGTCCCCAGGCTACCAGCAAAGGAGACCAGAAGGGCATCGCATTGACAGACGCAATCTGTTGGATGGCGGCCTGTCTCGAAGTCTCTGGCAGACTGTTGAGATTGATGGTAGAGAGGAGGGCAACACTGAGAAGCGGGAGTAGTATCTGGAGCCCTCCCCCAAGCAGCGCCGATTCCAGGCCCTCGTGTCCCAGGCCATACATCACCGCTTTCACCCAGGTCTTTGGCTCCCGGCTCATGAAAAGACGATATCCGATGTAGCGTCCACCTTCCTCGAAAAGTCCAGCAGTCATAGCCTGGATCACCACCCAGATCCAGGTGAACGTAATCGAGGTGTGCAACAAAGGGGCCAACACCGTATTCTGGAGTACTTCAATCAGGGGCACACGCATCAGCGGTTGGGATACCAGCATCACAAGAGCACCAAACCAGAAGTATTTCCAGCCGACAGCAAATTTCTTGTGAGCAATGCTCCCGAATATGAAGGGAAGCACAATAACAAAGATGGCTACCACGGTAGCTATCACGAAGAGGGCAGGTGAAACATGCAACGTTGACGACATATGTTTTTCCCTTTACATTAGATGAGCGGCAGACGGTGCAAGCGCACGAGCAACCGCGTCCCCTGGTTCCAGGTGCCTACCAGATCGCGACGACGATCCCACCGATCCCGGTGGGTGAACAGTGTTTTGGCCGTACAAAAGAGTGAGAAAGATGGTCAAGGTGAATATTAGGCTCTGGTATACTGCTCCTTTCAAGGCACCATTCACAAGAGGGCAAATGAGGTGTGCATAGTGGATCTGCTTCGCTGCATATGATACCGAAAGACGAAGTGCGTGCCATCACCTGAGCATGGGATTTTTGTTCTCCCCCAATTGGGGGAGAACTCCTGTCGAGGGGGCTTCATCGGTACGTGTAAAAAAATGCAAATACTTAGATTATATCGTAATACAATTAAAATCCGATAGAAAACAGGAAGGAGCACTATCCATGGAGTGGAAAAATCTCTTAGAGCGCACTTCCGCTCAGTGCCATTCGCCCGCGTCTTTGTTTCGTCTCCTTGCCGCTATAAAGCGTGCATAGAGTTGGTTCAGCTCATTTTGAATGCACCGCAATTCGACTTGCTTCCTGTCGATCTCTTCCATTTTTTGACGAAGAAGCTCCAGCTTCTTGTGGTGATCATTGGCTTCCTTTGCCTGGAAAAGTGCTCGGAGTTCGGCGAGCGTAAATCCTGCTGACTGAAGCCGTTTGAGCGTGAGAAGATGCTCAATGGCACTCTCATAATAGAAACGGTAGTTATTGGCTTCTCGTCGAAGATGTCGTTCATCGAGGAGTCCTTCCTTTTCATAAAAGCGAATGGTGGGAGCTGTCAATCCCGTTTGTTGGACAAGTTCGTGAATTTTCATGGATCTCCTCAAAAAGACTTGACCTTCAAGTACCCTTTAGAGTTTATACTCTAAACATCAAGCGGCTCCCTGTCAAGAGCTGGCAGGGTTGCGAAGAAGAGACTCGAAAAACAGTGGTGCAAGGTATTGATGGCCTCTCTTTCCTCGTCGGATTGCCTCTTCTGTATAGCTTGAGATGTTTACCTATCAACCCGAAGACCGGATTTCTAAGGCAGAGTGTATCCACCTGGAATACTTTTCTGGTCAGAGACAACGGAGAGGCCATAAACTCTCTACTCAATAAACCGTATAAGGAATGAACGGAATTATCAACATGGCAAAGACACGCAAACAACTCCTCCAATTACTTCAACAAAAGCCTGACAAACGTTCAGATAGCTTTGACCGCAAGCTCATCACGCCGATGATCGTCGGGTCTGTCTTGAACCCGGTAAATTCATCAATCATCGCAGTCTCACTCGTGCCCATTGGTACCGCTTTTGGTGTTGGCCTTTCAAGCACAACCTGGTTGGTATCGGGACTGTATCTGGCGACAGCACTCGGGCAACCAGTCATTGGCAAACTCGTGGATGTCTACGGACCAAGGCGCTTGTATCTGGCTGGCGCGATCTTCACAGGAATAGCTGGACTTCTGGGCGCTCTCGCCCCGAGTTTCTGGGTCCTGATTGTGGCCAGAGTAATTCTGGGATTTGGCACATGTGTTGGATATCCATCAGCGATGTATTTGATACGCAGTGAAGCCAGACGCACCGGTCATGAGAGTCCAGCTGGCGTGCTGACGACGCTGGCAGTCTCCGCCCAAACCATCGCCGTAATAGGGCCGCCACTTGGTGGCGTATTAATCAGTCTTGGCGGCTGGCGTACCACGTTCGCTCTCAACATCCTGCTCGCATTGGCGTGTCTCTATTATGGCTTCCGACGCCTCCCTTCAACGACTCCTTTGCGAGAAGTGCCAATAGACAATTCCGAGAGTCATTTAGATTATCCCGGTATGTTGCTTTTTGCAGTGATGCTCGTTTCGTTCCTTTACTTCCTGATGAATCCGCAGATTTCCCAGCTGCTTTTGCTCGTTATAACGGTTCTTTCGGCCATCGGTTTCGGGTGGAGAGAGCTTCATTGTGCCGCGCCGTTTCTTGATCTGCGTGTATTTGGAGGAAATAGACCGCTACTTATAACATACATACGGAATGCCCTGGCGATGACGGTCGGGTACGCCTTTCTGTACGGTTTTTCACAGTGGCTACAAGACGGTCGAGGGTTGAATGCGGCAGCCACTGGCGTGATCTTGTTACCGTTATCACTCGTCGCCATTGGGGTATCGAGCATTACTGGAAGACGGAAAGAGATACGCATAAAACTGCTGGCAGCTGCCATTGCCCAGATAATCTTCTGTCTGCTCTTGCTCGTGCTGTCTTCCGCAAGCCCTCTCTGGTTGCTTGTTGTAGTGATTGCCATTGCAGGCATTCCACAGGGTCTGGCGAGCTTAGCCAACCAGAATGCCGTGTATTACCAGGCCGACCCGACGCGTATGGGGGCCTCTGCTGGCTTGTTACGGACCTTTACCTATCTGGGCGCACTGCTCGCGTCGGCTGCCAACAGCCTATTTTTGCAGAGAACCGCTGATACAGCGGGGTTGCATCGGCTGGCAGTTTTCATGCTTCTCATTTCTGCTCTGTTTGCTCTTCTGACCGTGGTTGATCGGTCGTTGGGCAAGGTTGGCGTTCCGAACCCCGATCCAACAGAAAAACATGTAGAGACCGTTGAACAACAATAAAAGGAGTTTCTCTTATGCCATTAACCACCATCGATAACAAAGTTGCTCTCATTGTCGTTGATCTACAAAAGGGTGTGTTAACCTTACCAGCTGCGCATCCAGTTGACCAGATCATTACACGATCTGCGGAACTGGCCAGAGCATTTCGGGCTCGCACATTTCCGGTTGTGCTCGTCAACGTGATCGGCAGCGCTCCGGGTCGCACTGATGCCTCGCAATCCGCCCGGACAACCGGGCACTCTCGCCCAACGCCTCCACCACAATGGGCCGATCTGGCAGATGAGCTTGATCCCCAACCAGACGATCACCGGATCACCAAGAAAACATGGGGCGCGTTCCATAACACATCGCTGCATAAAGAACTCGGCGTCACACAGGTTTTTCTGACTGGCGTGGCAACAAGTATCGGGGTCGAGTCAACCGCTCGCTCGGCGTACGAGCATGGCTATCATGTCGTGCTGGTGACTGATGCCATGACGGACGTGGATGCGCAGGCCCACCAGCATAGTGTGGAGCGAATTTTTCCACGGCTCGGTGAAACCTCAACCACTGAAGAGGTCATAGCTCTGCTGAAGGAGAGCGCAGAAGTTTCCGAGAAAAAGGAGTGACACCGCCAGCCAGCTAAGCGAAAACGACGAAGAGTGGAGGTTTTCTCTGGTCATTGAGGGAGGGAGAGATGCTTGCAACTGATGGGAACAGGCGTCTCTCTTGTGGCGAATGAGAAGATGTCAAGCCTCTTTACTTTTTGTTCGACTTTCTGTATGCTTACAGAGCAAAAATACATTTCAATAAGGAGAGGTTATGCCCAACCAGCGCTAACTCATGCCAGAGAATGTGATTGAAGCAGGATACTGTCGCCGTGACGCGACAGTGATTTATTGTATCCATCACAGCAATATGGTCGTGGGTTAGCACTTCTCCGTCCAGGTTGGTAGCCTTCTCAACACGCTTTTTCATTCCAACCTCTTTTTGAAGTTGCCTCACCAAAGTTGCTTCATCATCTGTACCACAGCGTCGGTATTTCTCTGTGCTCATTTCTGGCATCACCATGTGTACCTGTTTTTCATAGATTACTTGTGGTTGTTTAACAACATGTTCAGAAGTTCGAGAAGAACTATCTGTCTAGCCATCCAGCACGAGTGACATCAGATGATTTAGAACATGTTGTTTCGTAGTACATACATTCTCAGAAGAGAATATGTTGCCTCAAACGAAAGGACATCGCATGCTCAAAATACAAATTCTGGGCGGGCCTGGCAGCGGGAAAACGACGCTAGGAGCCGAAATAGGCACCAGATTCGGTCTCCCCTTTTACGAAATGGACGTCCTTGGCATGAAGAATGGGACCAAACACACAGCCTGGATTGAAGATGCCTTCGCAATCATCGCTCTCCCAGGCTGGGTTATAGAGGGTGGAGCTATGATTTGGAATGATCCCATTCTCGATCATGCTGACTATATCGTCTTGCTTGAGGTTCCCTGGAGAACGGCTGCCTATCGCATTGTGCGTCGTCACATCATCAAAAGCCTGCGGGGCATCAATCCCTATCCAGGGATCAAATCACTCATCTCGTTCTTGAGGAATAGCCGCCGGTACTATTTAAATCAGTGTCGCCCGGATCTCGTAGAGAGAATGAACCGATGCCTCGAAGAGCAAAGAACGCTCCCAGCGTCGCTTGACCCTGAACAATTGCTTACGCGCTGTGAGACCTATGGAGTAGAGATTATCCAGGCACCTACAGCAACATTTAGGCGTCAGTATCTCGAAAAATACACGCAGAAACTCATTGTTGTGAGAAACAACGCTGATCGAGCACGCCTACTTGATTTACTGGCACAGGAAAGGGTTCATTGAAAACGTTACATGGAAACCTCATATCTGGCAAATGAATTACTCTTCCCAATCTTCTTGTCGTCCAAGTGGAGTCAGATCGAGATAGTTATACGTTCCCAGAAGGATATCGACGCCGCGCCCGTTAGTCGAGTACGTGTGATAGATGTCCTCGCCATTGTGCAGGAAAACGCTCAACCCAGGCATCTCACCTTCATCATTCGTGACGCCGAAGTCATAGTTGAAATCGCTCTTATACGAGGAGAACCAGGGAACAGTCCAATTCATGCGCTGTTTATAGGATTCAAGCTTCTCCAATGGAGCACGTGAGATCACGACTAATGAGGTGTCGCTGGCTCGTATACGGGCCAGGTTGCTGGGGAGATTGTCAACCAGGTTTGTGCAACCCGGACAGCCATCTTCCCAGCTTGGATCAAACATAAAATGGTAGATAATCAACTGGCGACATCCGTCGAAGAGGTCAGCTAGCGTCACCTGGCCGTCTGGACCATCGAAGAGGTATTCCTTGTCCATCTTCACCATCGGCAGTCTGCGACGTTGAGCATTGAGTCGGTCTCGCGCACGGGTGGCTTCCTTTTCCTTGACGAGTAGTTCAGCGCGCGCAGCGAGCCACTCATCTCGTGAGACAACTTGTGGAAGGGGTTTCATGGTGGTGTTCTCCTCTGCTTGATAATCGATTTGCTCTGCTTTCGCCGCTCCACTCTCCTCTAGAGGGTGCGTACAGAGAGTTTGTATAGGCAGTTTAGCAAAGATTGAAGGGAGAAACTTCTTCTATCTTGCGCTTTTCCTTGTAAAGGAAGCGGTTAACTTGATTCTGTGAGTGGTCCTGACAACGGATTTGCCTTCATCTGCGGAGCAATCTTTGCCTTGCAAGCGGGCATACTCAACGGAGGAATTGCCTGTATCGAAGATTATATGCTTCGCCTGTAAGGAACGCATAATATGCGCTTAGTACTTCGTCGAAGGTGAAGAGATTGCTCATCTCGTGATTTTGGGCCAATATGGCAACGAACGCTCGCCAAAGTGCTTCCTCGCGCGTATCTCGGACTGGAAATGATTGATGGATCATTTCCAGTCCGAGATACGCGCACACAATGTACAATTCTTGGGAAGTGCATATCAGAGAGAAAGCAGTTTTCCAGGCTTATTAGAGAAGATTCCTCTGTTTCACGCTGATTTTCCAGGTTTCACCTAAAAATCACCGAACATTCATGCTATTTACTACTCGCCTCTTGCATCAGTTGTGCTATGGGTATGGGATGGGGTCCAAGCAGGTCGGAGAGAGCCTCCGAGAGCGTGGGAAAGCGAAACTGAAATCCGGTGGAGAGAGCCACTTGTGGCACCGTGCGATGGCTATCGAGAAAGAGGTCTGCACGCTCTCCCCACGCCAGCTTCATCATTCCCCTGGACATGGGAAAGAGCCTGGGGCGCTGAAGGGTGTGCGCGAACACTTTGGCGAACTCGCGACTGGTAACTGGATTGGGACTGGCGCTGATGAAGGGGCCTGTAATGGTTTCCTGATTCAAGGCGTGTAGGATCAAGCGAACGGCATCATTGATATGAATCCAGGAGAACCATTGTCCCCCCGGACCAAGTGTGCCGCCAAAGCCGTTGCGATACACGGGAGCAGGGCAGCTAACGTTCCTCCTTCTCGTCCCAGCACCAGGCTCTGGCGCAGCAGCACCAGCCGGGCGCCAGTTTCGTGCACGCGCTGCGCTTCGGCTTCCCACACCTGGGCCATTTCTGCAAGGAAGCCTCCAGTCCCAGGGGCCGCCTTCTCATCGACCTGCCGATCTCCAGTATCGCCCGCGTACTCTACGGCAGTGGAAGAAATAAAGATGCGTCCTTCTCCTCCGATCTTGCGAATGCCCTCCACAAGCGAGCGGGTCGCAAGCAGTCGTGTTTGGGTGAGCTCCTGCTTGCGTGCCTGACTCCAGGGTCTGGCAAAGATGGGATCGCCCACCAGATTGACCACCGCGTCGGCCCCATCGACTGGTGCTACCGGATCACTGGCCTGCCATCTCCGAATCTCTACAGCAGATGGGAAGTTATGTGCCGAAGGCTGGCGCACCAGCGCAATGACCCGATCCCCTGAAGCTTGCAATGCCTCCACCAGGTGGTGCCCGAGCATGCCGTTAGCTCCTGCGATAGCTACGGTACGGGATTCATCAACTCTCGGTCTTGTCGTCATCGTCTCTTCCTTTCAAATTCTCTATATGCTAAATGTATAAGCACTTTTTAAGTTTTCTTCTTCTCTATTTTTCTTCTAAACTTAACCAGCGGATATTTATTGACCAATGGTAAATAATGTGCAAAAAAAAGTCGTCACTGAAACTTTGTGCGCCAGGCTGCCGAGAAGCGCTCGCTGGTGGAAACAACCAGTTCCGTCGCTCGTTGCTTATCACCAGCCAATCGTCCAGCCATAGAAAGCGAGACGAGACCATGCAGCGCAGCCCAGAACATATCAACTTCACGATTCACATCGATACGCGAAAGATCGGCAGACTGTTCAAGGACGCGTGCGACAGCATCTCGTAGCTGGGCAAAGGACTCTCGCGCCTCAGTTGGTGTCTGAGCCGTCCCGAAGGGAACGCCATCCAGGCCATTCATCACCTGGTACAACTCAGGGTGTGTGTGCGCGAAGTTCCAGTATGCCAGTGCGGTGCGCTGTAACACAACTTCTGGCGCATCAGGAACGCTTTGTGCCCTTCGCAACTCATCTCGCAAAAGCGCGAAACCCTCGATCAAAAGCGCAAAAAGAATAGCTTTTTTATTGTCAAAGTAGGCATAGATAGCTGCATGACTGTATTCAATACGCTCTGCTACCTTGCGGACGGTGACAGCCTGCCATCCTTCCTGACTCGCTATTTCGCGTGCCGCTAGCAAAATTTGCTGGCGTAACTCTGCACGTTCACGTTCACGTCTCTCTTTCGATGCCACATTGCTACCTTTGTTTATTTATTTACCAATGGTTAAAAATAGTATATAAGATAAAAACATCCCTGTCAAGACTTTTTACTGGGGCAGTTGCCAGGTCGAACCACTTTTAACTGACAAGGGAGTGTAACGCCTACAAAACCGCCTTCTTGCTAACCCTTAGTACATGCAATCGCACGAATCCACATACCCTTCAGTACAATATGGTCCATGACACAATCGCGCAAAGAAAAAGCAAGCAAATAACTGTCGGGGTGACTGACAAATAATAATTTTTGGCCTGATACTCCAGTTCTCGTTCGTGATCTGACGGTTGGTGATGCAACGAGTGCGTTGCATCAGCGGAGCTCACAGATGTAGGATATAGCTGGCTTGCCGTTGAGCGTGAGCTCACCGACGGCGACGAATCCGTTGTGTTCAAGCACCTTGCGCGAGGCCGGATTGTCCAGCGTGACCCTCGCGCGCAACCTGATGAGTCCGTACTCTGTGGCGGCGAGTTCGCGCACCTTGCGCACCGCCGCTGTGGCCAACCCCTGCCCCACGGCCTTCTGCGCGATCCGGTACCCGAGTTCCGCCGACCCGTCTGCCACTTTGACCAGGTTCACCCGCCCCACCACCTCGCCGCGCTCGGCCACTAGCAGGTGGAAGTAATCCGTTCCGGCGGCCTGCCACTCGAGCAGTTGCGCATGCCGCGTGTCAAACTCGGTGAAGAACTCGTCCCCCCGATCCGGTATTATGGCCGCGAAGTATGTCCGATTCTCCCGCTCAAACGCAAGCAGGGCTGGCGCGTGGTCGTGGCGGACCAACTGAAGGTCTGGCATGGGGAGTTGGAGGCGCGGTGTCGATTCCAACCTGGTTGCCCTGTCCTCTTTCGATTCCGTGTGGGTGCGTTTGCCGCCCACAGTCTGCCTATCGATAAAGGAACATTCACCGACTTCTGACGCGTCTCGTTCGTCTCGTTTTTCCATGTGTTCCTCTCTTTACTCAATGATGAATTGATATAACGTGCCCGTTGAGTACTACACATACTATATCACTCTGTGGCAACACTATCTGTGAACGCCGATTGAAGTCCACTCATGCTTCAACAAATCGTAGAGCAGAATATTAATTATTTTCACCATTTCTCCTTGCCTCGCAACGGCACGCAGCACACTTTCTGTTTTCTGGGAGAGATTTGTTGGGCTGATCAAACCGGGCTTCGCGGATGTCGCGGCTAAAGAGCAAGATGCAAGAAGTTTTTTCTGCGCATGTATGGTAAATTGTTCGTGCTCACGGCATGTGTGGCGCAGAACGTACCCTCAGAGACCGGGTGTTGCCGCATTCCGCACGCTCACTCTGGGCCTCGTCCATACTCGAAACAAGAGGGAATGTTGTTCACGTCTGATCCATCGGAGGTAGAAATATGAGTTCTTTCTTTGAGGGAAGGGAGTCTGACTCCCCGTATATAGAAGCGGTCTGGCGTGGTCTGGCCGGCAGCGACTATGCTCCTGTTTGCCCAGCCTCTAACCGTTGGCATCTGCTCTTCCTCAGGCAGAATGGAAGGGTCAACGTCTCTGTGGAGGGACCATTGACCAAAGCGACTCCTGTCACCCAGGCCGAGGGGACCGAGTGGTTTGGCGTCACTTTTCAGCATGGCACCTTTCTGCCCTCTGTGTCTATCAGAAATCTCCTGGATGAGCGGGCCATTTTACCTCTCGCCGCGAAAACATCCTTCGAGCTTGCCGGATCGAGCTTCCAATTTCCTGACTATGAAAATGTCGAGACGTTTGTCGAGAGGCTGGTGCGCGAGGATTTGCTGGTTGCTGATCCAGTCGTGAAGGCGGTCTTAGCTGGCCAACCGCCAGAGATGTCGTTACGCACGGTGAGGCGTCGTTTCTTATTAGCAACCGGGTTAACGTACAAAGCTCTATCGCAGATCGAACGCGCGAAGCAGGCGGCGGATCTCCTGGAGCAGGGCGTTTCGCTCCTTGATACGGCGTATCAGGCTGGCTATGCCGATCAGTCGCATATGACCAGATCACTTAAGCATTTCATCGGGCACACGCCTGCTCAAATCGTTCAGATAAGGAAGCCGAAATAGCTGTCCATTTTGTTCAAGACACGATCCTTTTGCTGGGTTATCATAGAACCGTTGAAGGTTCTCAATAATTCCAATAAAAGGAGTATATTATGAGGAAAGTCATTTCATTTATGCATGTCTCACTCGATGGCTTCACGACAGGACCAAACGGAGAATTGGAGTGGGCTATCGTGGACGAAGAACTGAACCCTTATGTCGACGGTCTCTTCAGGAACGTGGACACGGCTCTTTATGGACGTGTCACCTATCTGCTCATGCAAAGTTATTGGCCAACAGTGCTCACGGATCCAGATGCCTCGCCACGCGACCTGGCACACGCTCACTGGGTCGAGAATACCTCCAAAATCGTGTTTTCAAAAACGCTCTCTCGTGTGGAATGGAAGAATTCAAGGCTGGTGAAAGACCAGATTGCAGAAGAAATCGCATCACTTAAACAACAGCCTGGCCGCGACCTTATGATCTTCGGGAGTCCCAGATTGACCCATACGTTTATCCATCTGGGCTTGATTGATGAATATCGCCTCTTTCTCAATCCGATTGTCTTAGGTGGTGGAATCCCGCTCTTTCAAGATATCAAGGACTGGACGAAGCTGAATCTGCTCGAAGCAAAGGCGTTCCAGTCAGGGGTGGTTGGACTTCACTACCAGGCAATCAGGCCATAACCGACGCTCGAAAGACGAATGGGAAGTGCATGATGGGTGAATATTTACCTGCGCTGCACGTCACATCAGGGGGTTGCCCATCTGGTGGCCTGAATTTCGGCAACCCCCCATTAGGGAGTAAATCGTTTCCAATGGCCTTCGGAGACAACTTCGACGACACCATCAACCACTTGTATGGCGGTTTGATCGTCAATCGCGTAGGCCGGCACCGACATGCCGGCGGCCCATCTTTCTGCGTAGGCCATGGTGTTTTCCGGCAGATCTTCGTGATCCAGGTGCGGAAATATCGAGAAATCAACTATGCCCAGCGTTCTATCGCCGCCGGTGGGCGGCTTCCAGTGGACAAAGTCCTCCCCGATGTTGGGGGTCATCACCATGCTCCCGGCGCTCAGTCCCACATAAACCCTCTCGCGCCCAAGCTCCGGCAAGAGGTCGGCCAGTCCGGATTGCCGCATCCAGTAGCACAGATACAGGGGATCGCCACCGTTCACCAGCAGGACGTCAGTCTCTTGGACCATGGGGACCCAGAGCTCTTTATCTATGCTGGGCAGTGCGGTGAGCTCCAGCACTCCCAGGGACTTCCATCCCAATTCGCACATGGGAGTTCTGGGTTCTCGTCCGCTGATGAACCGCCATGCGTGGTCGGCACCGCCGAGCTGGGCGTAGTTCGCAGTGGGGATACAGAGGGCGCTGGACTCGGCAATCGGTTTGCCCAGTAGGCCGACCAGCGCGTTGTGGATGCTCGTGTTTTTGATGCCAGCCGAGGTGAGAAGAAATTTCATGATGCCTCTCCTTGACGATTTCATGGGAGCCGAAAGGCTTCTCCAGTCCCTCCCGCAAGAGACCGAAGCAGAACGACCCCAGAAAGTCACGAATGCGTTTCTCCCAACATGAGTCGTATGCTCTCGCTATCGGTCTTGTACACAAAGGTCTTCCGCTCCCTCATTGCATACAAGACATTCTACAGTCTTACAAAGCAAAAAACTTCTCCTATCTTGCTCCTTTGGCCATGCAGAATTACCGCCGCGCATTCCAAAACAGTAGTCTGGACCACTTATGAAATTGACCCATATCATGTCTAAGTTTTTTTGAACTATATTGTGTCGGAAACGTCAGGTATATGGTTATAGGAAACAAGCACTTTGATCGGATGCATGCCACCCTTGGCCAGTTGTTCAAACGTCGAGATCAGCTCATCGCGAGCTATCCGCAACTCAAAAAGCTGCTCAAGGTGCGTTGGATGTCGCTGCACCTCGCGGAAATACCACGCAGCATGCTGGTGATAATCCCAACCGTCACTTGATCCAATGATCTGCAATTCCTTCTCATGAAAATCAGGGGTGAGCACAAACGGCTCTATATTCCCGTCGGCAGTGATGCAGATGCGCCCTTGCTGCTGAACCTGCTTCTGCAAGAGAGCAAATGCCTTGTTCTGGCTGGAACACTCAAAAGCCACAGCATATGCTCTGCTCTCGATGGGTACATCCTGTGGATGCCATACATTCCGTGCTCCTAGCAGGCGAGCCAGAGAGTGCCTCGCTGCAAGTGGTTCGACCACATCAACCTGAGCCACACCATAAGCGCGTACAATAAAGAGGGTCAGCAGACCAATCGCGCCAGCGCCGGTGATCAATATTTTTTCCTCTGGCCTGGGGGAGAGCTTACGCACACCTTTGGCGGTATCACAGGTTAAGATGCTCAAAATCGCGAGTGCATCAGAGATCCCATCAGGCACTACGATAACCCGCGTTTCTGGCACTACTGCGTGAGTATAATGTCCATAAAACGCCACAACGCGATCTCCGCATTGTACTCGTTGCACTGCGAATCCACATGCCACCACAATGCCCACACTCTCATAGCCCATGCTCCGTGGATACTGGGGAGGATGAACCGCACGCGAAGTGCCACCATACACGGGCAACTCACTGCCGATGCTGATGGCTGCCGTCAGGGTCTTCACCAGTACGTCGTGTGGGCCTAAGGATGGCAGCTCTTCGGTGATCCATGTCAGGCTCCTGGGGGCAACGAGATCAAGACGCTCAGTCAAACGTACTCTGTTTATTGATATCATAAAGGGATTTTTCTACCTGTCTCTTTTATCGTGTCCCGAAAAAAACCTATGTTTTTGAGCGTTTCTAAACCGTGAGGAACACGGGATCTGGGCGCAGCCCCGGCTCCTAATTCTTCCCCATTTTGGAAAAGAGTCGCGGTACAACCCTCCCAGGCATACACCGTGATCTGATCCACGCCATACGTCACTTCGACAGTATGTGGAGAAGAGGGAGCAATATGACTACGAAAATAGACAGTAAACTTCGTCTGGGGTTCCATGGGATAGATCTCGCCCCAGGGCTCTAAGATGAAAGAGATCGTGGCCTCCCTCTCATTTGAGATCGTAAGCGATACTTCATGTTCTGGCATTATTGTTCCTTCAAATGTCAATTTGATCTTACCCTTGTCAAAGGAAGCACCGTCGTTCTCTCCATGGTCAGCGCTCCTACCCCCGTGAAAGCTCTGCCGCGTGGCGTATACTCTCCAATAAGATCCTGAGATCAGCCGGGGTTGTGCCATCGTGAAGGATGCATGCACGCAACGCAAAGTGACCGCGAAGGACAGTACCAGTGAGAAAGGCTTCTCCTGCCAACTGGAGCAAGGGAACCAGAGCACGGTTCATCTGCTCAATACCCTCCTCATCGCCTTTGAGCTCGGGAGGAAGGTAGCGGAAACAGACGATAGAGAGCGTCACCGGAGCGACGCGCTCAAAGTCTGGAGCGGCATCAATCAGCGATGCCAGATGCTGCGCAAGCGCATTGTGATGCTGGATACGCTGCACCAGACCTTGACGTCCCGTGGTTTGTAAGACCATCCACACCTTCAGCGCGCGAAAACCACGTGTTTGCTGGAAACCATACTCGGAGAACCAGGGGAGATTCGCAAAGCCTTTGCCTTCTTCAAGCTGCAGATAGGGAGGAACAAGGCTAAAGGTTTCTCGAAGCAATTGTTTATCGGAAACTAAGGCACAGCCACATTCGACAGGGACAGAGAGCCATTTGTGTGGGTCGATAGCGACCGACTGCGCGCGTTCAATTCCCTCAAACAGGGGCGCAACCCGCGGGTCCACTTTACCGACCGCGCCATAGGCCCCATCCACATGCAGCCAGAGGTTCTCTTGCGCACACAGATCCGCCAGGAGAGACAAAGGATCGATGGCCCCGGTATTGACGGTTCCAGCACTTGCCGACACACAAAAAGGCTGCCGGCCCGCAGCTCGGTCCGCTTGAATGGCCACCCGGAGCGCATTCACATCCATCTGAAAGTCCGCATTGATTGGGACCAGGCGCAAGGCGTTGTTCCCAAGACCAAGCATCTCGGCCGCTTTGCGAATGCATCCATGCCCTTCTTCCGAGAGATAGAGGACCAGATCTGGCTGCTGCGCTTGCAGCCCTCGTTCCCGCACATTCCATCCCGCTTCTTTGGCTGCCCAGAAACGCGCTGCTGCCAGGCAGGTCAACGTTGCCATGGAGGCCCCACTCACGAAAAGCCCCATACTTTGCTCCTGAGGAAAACCGATGAGTTCCATCAACCAGCGGATGACGCTATGCTCCAGATAAATGGCCGCATGATCTCCCCCGGCACAACTGGGATCGAGGGCCGCCGCCAGGAATTCAGCAAGAATACCAGGAAGGGCAGGAGGCGAATTGACCCAGCCGAAAAAGCGGGGTGCCCATTGCCCATAGGATGGGTAAAAAGACGATCCCGCACAGTGGCCAACAGTTCTTCTGGCGGTATGCCCTCTTCAGAAAAATCCAGGGTGAGCAGTTCCTGACGCTCATCAGGGGTCATTGGGACAAACACGGGGCGCTCACGGAGAGTTTCCAGGTAATCAGCGACGACATCGACCGCAAGATGACCGAGTCGACGAAATGTGGCCAGATCATCGACAAGCGGGGAAACAAAGGGATCAGACATACATCAACCTCGCTATCTATGATACACGTGTGGAACGGGAGAGGGTGGAATCTCCATGACAAGGTAATACGTGCAGGGTTTCTCTCCAGGATTGGCGAAAGCGTGCTGGCAGTCTCCAGCATAATAGACACTATCTCCCGCCTGGAGGAGATAAACTGTACCGTTCAAAGTCAGTCGCAAGGTTCCTTCTTCGATGGCGACATATTCGCGTGAGCCTGTAGCGTGAGCAAGAAAGACGCCCGCATCGACCCCTGGCGAGATGGTGGTACGCATAAATTCAAACTCCACTCCGGGCAAGACGGGAGAGAGAATGCGCCGCTCCCAACCAGACGGATCCTGGACTACCTCTTGCTCCCTATGACGCAGAACAATTACCTTTGCCTGTTGTTCTTCTTCCAGCAGCCGAGCGAGACTGGTTCCCAGCGCTGTTGCAATCGAATCGAGTACCAGGACGGATGGGACTTTTCTGCCGCGCTCAATGTCGGAGAGCATACTACTGCTCACTCCAGATCGCGAAGAAAGGACCTCAAGAGAGAGATGCCGGAGGAGCCGTTCCGAACGAATCCGTGTTCCTAAGTCAGTCAGATCAAGTCCACTCGCCAAACGCGGCGTTGGTGCATCCATAAAAATCACCTCCATAGAGGAATTATATTCTCTATAGAGGAATTTCACAAGGGTGAGAGTGATTGGTTTTCCCTTTCACCGCTCTACTAAATCTGTCCGAGTTGTAAAAAAAAATAACTCACCTTTGTTGAATGCGTGATAATTTGCCCGGATGCACTTACTGAACCTTCATCTTCACAAAATCGCGCGCGCCCAATATCCGCAGTGGAAATCTTAAGATGGCGGGGAAGGCCCGCAGCCCTATGTCAGCATCAATTATCTCAAACGTATCGCACCCATATTCTCGCCCATGCCAGAGGATGGTACAGTGTCCCGCCGCCACCACATTGCGATACCAATCCACCGCAAATCCATATGTCAACTCGATCACAAAACCGCCCGCAACCGGCACGAGCAACAGTGGAGTCGCATAAGCTCGCCCACTGCGCCGCCCAACATGACGAACGACCGCAATTGGGCTGTGCGCCGATCCCGCAAACCTCATCACCACCGGATTGACAACCCGCTTGCTAAAAAGCCGTAGGCGCTCCATGAATGGCCCTCTATTTCCCAGAACTAAAAAAAATACCTAACTGGAATAGTAAACAGCGGAAGTGGAGCGCTATGAACTTAACAGCACGATACCGTTGGCGGGAACCTGGGTGAGCAGACGATGATCCTGCTGCTGCCTGGTTATAGCAGCGGGTTGGAGAGCCAATTCACCGCTAGTTTCACGCTGCTTCTCACTATGCGTGTACATCGTAAGCGCGCTCGGTTGCTCCTTGTCAACCGCAATGATAGGGCTATATTTGTAGCCCTGTCATTGCGGTTGACAAGGAGCACCGACCAGTGGGCGCTATCTTGTCCATCTGTACCCGGCAAGTGGGCCGCCAGAACGCGCATATTGGAAGGATTCGCGGGTCGATAGATAGTGGCATTGGAAGGAAAGTACTTGCATAATAATGACCAGGAATAAAACCAGGGCCGGGGTGGGGTATCCTTAAGAATATTCCACATTCCCCAGACTTTATTATGCATAGCGTCATCCAGGTCCCAGGCACTCCCACCTGATACGCCTGCGCGTGCCAGTTGCACAGCATAATCTACTATGTCTACTGCGTACTGGTAATTTTGAACCTGGTACTGATTATCATTAGCGCCCTTCTGATATCCCCACCCATTTCACCGATCAGCACCGGCTTGTTGCCAGGGTCCGCATTGACCAGTCGGTCGACCAGGGGTTTAAAGTTCTGTTCTACCTGCCCTGCTGAATATCGCAGCACGTATTGATATAGTTATGCCACTCGTAAGCACCCAGCATCGTTTGTGCATTCCAGGGCAATCCACTATTGGTAATCCAACCATTGGTCTGTGACGTATCGGGGCCTATGAGCGCAAGTTTATCGTACAAGCCGCGTTGGTTTAAGGATATGGAGATCGCATGGGCAAGATTTTCCCAATCTCCAAACGAAGACTGCTTCGTATCGGGTTCATTCAATCCGCTTACGTAGCGAATATTGTCATAACCCTGCTTTTTAATTAAATATTGTGCCAGGTCACCCAGGGCTTCAGCGTAGTTGTTCGAGCCAGAAGCCCAGGGGCCATAGCTCCAGGAGCCAATGACAACGGTGATATGATGAGAACGAGCATAGTCCAGAATAGGATACCAGGCACGCATCTCAGGACTATCAAAAGTATAGTTGCCGACCTGGCCGCTAGGACAAAACCATTGCATGTCAAACATGCTACGTATCCAGTTCGGATGCAGCGCATCGACGCGTGTGAACAGAGTTTGCCACTGCTTCTGGGTAAGTGGCAGGGGCTGGTTATCGTTATTTTCGATATCCCATTCTATACCGAAGCCAAGCCAGGGACGTTTAATGGCATCGCTTTCTGCTATTGATACTGGTGTTGTCGTTGCTCCGCCAGAAAGCTTGAATGTCGGCAACGGCCCCGGTGACTGTTGTTGTTGCTGTGTTATGCAGGCTTTCAAGACTAAGAGTGAGATTAACAGTACAGTACATACCAGGAGAATTTTCGCCTGGAACGTCTTCATGAGGATAGCTCCTGTCCATTTCTGTGATAATTAATACTTTTATATTCCCCTATATCTATCGTAAAAATATATCATACCAGTTATGAATAACTTTTGCGGCCGGGGTATAATTGGGCGCGAACGGTGGTTTGGACCAGGCCCACACAAAGACGCCATCGATAAGTTTGTCTTTCGCGATGTTCTGGAAGGCTGCATCAAACAATGCGGACTGCATTGCCAGATCTTTCACGCCGTCATCAGTATCCTGGTAGGGAAGATAGCCCGCGTAGTTGGTATCTCTATAACCGAGTTCAGAGATAAACACAGGTTTGCCTAGCGCGTGTGCCATCTCATCCAGGTGTGATTGGACGCGGATCTTCCATAGACCCGGCAACTGCCGTTTTGCAACGTTCGTTTCAGTATCTATAAGCGAATAGTAGCTGGAGAGACCCACCTCTGACAGGAGGGGATCTTTCATCCATTGCGGGATAGGATATTTGAGCTGCGACGAGAAATTCCTGCTGTACACGATTTGTCCGGAGTACACGGAGTGAACGCGTGTAATAAGTTGGTGCCAGTAGATATCTGGTGATTGTTCCAATCCCTCATATTCGTTGCCAATAGAGAAACGATCACACTTCGCTTGCTGACACGCCAGTAAAAAAGGTTTGAGCTGCTGCCAGTAATTATCAAACCAGGCCTGATTGTCCGCGTCAGTATCATATTTGATGTATCCGCCCCAGGCATGCACATTATTGAGCGTGATAGCGGGAAAGACATAGACGCGATAGCCCATTTTATGCGCCATCTCGACCCCCGCCTTCAGGCCAGCCGGAGTCTGGCCATCATTGGCAACATGCACATTCGTCGTAAATTCTGAGTCCTGGTGAAATTGGAGATAGAGGCCGAGCCAGTTAGCTCCAGTCTGCGTCCGAATCTCTTTCACGCCAGGCTCCCAGTTCTTATCAGCAGTGGTATAGGACCTGGGTCCCCACTGCGGAAAGATCATCCCTGCCGCGAAATTTGGACGCAGCGGTGGTGGAGTAGGTGTTTGGCGTAACGGACGGAGTCGATACATGACTCTGAGTTCCTCTGTTCGATTGCGCAGATTGTGCCTGCGACAAAAGTTGCGCTAAAGCTACCGGCCTTACAAGTAAATACGAGCCAGCAGCATCCCCAGGAGAAGCACAATTATCGCTATCCAGATTATGCGAACTTTTTTCATTGCGCTCCTCCCTTCATAATGGAAACTTTGTCCGCAGCAATGGTCTTTGGGGTCGGTTTCCAGGTGACGCGCGATTACCACTCATCCATTGAACGACGGGCCCAGAAGGCTGCTGAGCTTTCCATGATGCCCGCGACCGGCGCTATCGCGATTACCTTCCCCATTTCAGCAATAGCCTCGGCGAGAGGCAGTGCGCAGAATAGTTGAAATGTTTATACCAGGCTCCGATAAAGATCGAATTAAGCCCATAGAAATCCCGCCAGGATCATCCAGAACATGAGCAATAGAGGCAGGGGTGTGCATGTGGTGACCAAGGAGAAACTGTGCGTATTGCACGAGTAAGTAGAGCGCCGAGATCGCCCCTGCCGGCAACCCCAGTGCGAAGGTCGAAATGCGATAGCGCGTTCCCCAGGTCAGTTGAAAGCGTAATTTACGAGGAAGCTGATAGAACGTTGGTAAACGCTTCATCATCTCCATACCTTGTAGCACTCCAATAATCCAGCGATAACGCTGGCGGAAGGCACTTTTGAAGGAGAAGGGGTGTTGCTCCAACATCGCACTTCCGTGCCAGCCGAAAATGGAGGAACCATAGCGCAGATAAGCATTAACGCCGAAAAACGTAATCTTCTGCAATAAAGGGCTGTCCATCGAGATTGCCAATATCCCAACCAAGCTCGTTTTCCAGAGCCTCATCAATGACCAGGTTCGAGCCATGCAGGTGCAGGGTACACCTTTTTCCATCACATCACGGCATTCAAAACAGCCAATAGGTCGATTGGCCTCCATCGCGCGGCAGATTATGCTGGCATCCTGATATTCCAGTGGATAGTAGATCGGCCCTCGGTCAATTTCTTATCGGTTAAGGCCAGAAATCGGAAGAGGCGGCGTAGCTCCAATGGCTCCATGACACTCTCTTCATCGTAATGCACGATAACTGTGCGCCCATGCTTTCGATTGAAGCCCTGTCTTCTTAACTCAACCATGTAGTGCAAACCGCGTGCTTTCAACTGGGTATTGCCAGGCGTCTGATAGTCTTTAGGCAACACAATAACAGAGACCGGCACGGGATAGGAAGCGAACTCGCGCTCAAATTGGTGTTTTTGCTCTTCCGCTTCAGTCACAATTTCAATGCTAAGATAATGCCCGTAAAATGTAGGCGCCTCACGCGCCAGCCGCATAATGTATTCAATGCCACGCCTGATAACCTCAGTGCTTCCCTGGCTTCCACGCGTCGTAGTCTGAATTTTGATAAACGGCATCGGCAGCTTCTGAAGATCCTCGGTTGTGACGTCCTCACGCTGACGATAGCGTGGCCAGTGAAAGAAAAAACTGTGGAAGTACGAAAGAAAGCGGATATTGATCAGGCTGATAAGGGCTACCATGAATATAGCCCAGCACCCCTCCTACATTCGCAATAATAGTTATAAAACTGGTCATGAAAACGAGTATTCCCCTTATAGTAATGAACCTGCTGGCCTGCTTTTCCTTCCTCTTGCATGTAAGGGAAGGTCGTGAAGAATGAGATACACCAGCAAGTATTGCCTACTGAATTTTAATTGACAGGCACCTCTTCCTGTGACCGAGTGGTGGGCTCCTCATCTAAAAGGAGATCGGAAGGCCTCAATACTGGTTTATCTAGCAAATGTTTAAGCTGGGACATATGCACTGTAGTCGCATTGGCAATCTCGTCGCTTGAAGGAGCTTGAGCTTCAATTTCTCCACTTTTAAGCGCAGCTACATGCACTGTGGGTGCATTGACAAGTTCATCAAATGTCACCATATGCTGATCATTTTCTTGACCTTGCCTGCGAACCTCGTGCTCAGTATGCTTCGTCGAATGGGCAACTTTTGTCGCTTTAGAAGTTTTAACCAGGATACTGAATACAAGAAGTTCTCCAATGGTCAGGATAAGAACCGCGCACAGCAATTGCGTTATCCAGTCCTGAAAGATATTCAAGAAGATCATCAGGGGAATAACGAGGTAAAGCGCAATAACACAGCATGCGCCTCCCAGAACGAGAAGTGTTAGAAATTTGTGGAACAGTGTATCTGTTTTTTTCAGTGCAGATGTACTCATTTCCTGTGTAGGATGTTCATGCAGTTCTACTTGTTCGACCGTGCGCATAGTGCTTACAACTCTCCTTTTATGATTACCACACTACACAAGTGTGGATGGATTATTAAAGATAAGCGGTTGCATTATGCATATCACTCCTTTAATAAAAAATATCTATATCCATACAAAAATTCGTATCGATTAATAATATATTTTATACTATACAGGCAAAATGCCTGGATGCAAATTAGTACTTATGGGGGGCTTCTTACACAAGTAAAGGGTTTTTGGCTCATCGCCAGGAAAGCGGGAATGCAAGGGGTATTTCAAAAACTCGGGTTTTGAGTCTGAATCAGTATCAGAGAATGGTGGTTGCTCAACGAGCAAGTCCACATCCCTTCCTGGTTTCTCTGCTTGAACAGCACTATTTTGAACTTCAGTAGCGACTTTACGATTACGATCTCTAAACACCATACGAATTACCTTCAATCTTACACAGCTGGATGGTACTTATCCACATTCAGATGACTATGAGGCTGCACTTCGCAGTAACCTGAATGCAAAGAAGTGCCATATACGACACATGACAATCGTTATATTTGTATCTACAAACTTTAATCAATATCTCCATCTTGAGTCAAATGATCCACCAAAATATAGGACTATATAACTAATTATATTTTATACATCAATAATTATATAAAGTAGAATAAAGCTTCTTCTAAAGCTAGCGAAAGAGAAAAAATATTATTCAACGAATTATACAGAAGAATAAATTTCGAAGCTGCTCTGGACGAACCCACTGCCGCTCTTGACCCGCACACCGAGTATGAAGCCCTGGAAGTATTTCGCCAGATAGCACAGGAAAAGACGGCGATCATCATCAGTCATCGGCTCGCTCTGGCACGAATCGCGACCAAGATCATTGTAATGGAGCGCGGTCAGATCATCGAGCAAGGGACCCACGACGAATTGATGAAGGCCGGCCAAAACTATTGGTCGATGTTCACTCGCCAGGCTTCTAGTTATCTTGAGTCGAATGCGTCGGCCTAGTAAACAGGAGCCAGGAATTTCTTACAGCATCAGAATGACAGATATTGGGAGCTATCTGGAATAGCAAAACGTGCGAGCCAGGCCAGGAGTCTGGCTCGCAGCTTGTCTGTTAGCACGGTACACTCCACATAGTCAATGGGACAGGCGATGACCGAGAGCGTCTCATTGCCTGAGCACGTTACGGGTTTCCTCCAGGTCCTTGTGGGGATCGCCGACCATATGGGCGGGCACCACGATCGTATCAAAATCATTGGCACTGATGTAGCCACTCTTCAGTGCCGCTTCACGCAAGGTAGTGTTGTCGTCAAGCGCTTTGTGCGCGATCGCCGAGGCTTTGTCATAACCAATTACCGGGCTCAGCGCTGTCACTAACATCAACGACTCATTGACATATTTGCTGATCTTGTCTTTGTTCAGCGTGGTCCCTTCAATGCTGTATCTGCGCAGTTTCTCGCAGGCGTCTCCCAAAATGCGAGCAGAATGCAATACATTGTTGATGATGATCGGCCGCATCGCATTGAGCTCGAAATTACCCTGTGATCCGGCAATTGCCACGGCCGTGTCGTTGCCGATGACTTGAATACAGACCATGACCATCGCTTCTTCCTGCGTCGGGTTGACCTTGCCAGGCATAATCGAGGAGCCCGGTTCGTTGGAGGGCAGATTGAGTTCGTGAAAGCCTGCACGAGGACCACTGCCGAGCCAACGGATATCATTGGCAATCTTCATGAGCGCCACCGCCAGCGCGCGCAGCGCCGCACTGGCATTGACCATGGCATCGAGGGACCCCTGCGCGGCAAATTTGTTGGGCGCGCTGACAAAGGGATGACCCGTCAGATGCGCGATCTCCGCTGCGATCTTCGGCCCAAAGTCGGGTAAAGTATTGATCCCGGTACCCACCGCAGTGCCGCCCACGGCAAGCCTGGAGAGGCCATTCATAGACTGTTTGACGAGATCCAGAGCGTCCTTGAGTTGGATCACATATCCTGACCACTCTTGCCCAACGGTCAGCGGGGTAGCATCTTGCAGATGGGTGCGTCCAATCTTGACAACGTCCATCCATGTCTTAGCCTTCTCCCACATTGCGTGGATGAGCCCCTCGACATTCGGGATGAGGCGATTCGTCAACTCCAGCACCGTCGCGATATGCATCGCTGTGACGAAGGTATCGTTGGAGGACTGCGACATGTTGACGTGATCGTTGGGATGAATAGGATCTTTACTCCCCAGGGTCCCACCAACGAGTTGAATCGCGCGGTTGGATATGACCTCATTGACATTCATATTTGATTGGGTACCCGAACCGGTCTGCCACACATAGAGGGGAAACTCACTGTCCAGCTTGCCTGCGATCACTTCATCAGCCACCCTGCTAATCAGGGTTGCTTTGTCCCTGGAAAGTTTGCCTGTCTCGGCGTTGACAATAGCCGCCGCCTTCTTCACGTACCCATAGGCATGGTAAACTTCCCTGGGCATGTGATCATCTCCAATGGAGAAGTGGATGAGTGAGCGTTGCGTTTGCGCCCCCCAATACCGCTCCGCCGGAACCTCGATGGTTCCCATGGAATCGGACTCCTGGCGTGTGCCTGTCGCTTTGATGCCAATGGGCAGGTCGCGTATTGTAGCGGCCTGCCCCTCTTTCCTGGTGGTGTGCTTACCAGATGTGGTCATACCTTGACCTCCTGTTTGATCTGAAGCTGTGGATACACTGGTTGCCACATCGCATCCTGTACCTGCTGGACCACATTGGTGAGTTTCACGCGCGCGAGCCCTTCTTTCGCGGCTGTTTTCGCAACCTCTACGGCCACGGTTGCCGAGACTGCCCGCAGATTTTCTACCTGTGGCAGCAGGGATGCGCCAGGAAGGTGTGCATCGACCAGACCGGCAACGGCTCTGGCGGCTGTCATGAGCATGCCATCACTGACGCGACGTGCCTGTGACACAATCGTTCCCAGCCCCAGGCCGGGATACAACAGTGCGTTATTGGCCTGGCCGATCACGTAGGTGATGCTCTGATAGGTCACTGGTCGCGAGGGAATTCCGGTGGCGATGAGGGCTCGTCCATCTGTCCAGTGAATAAGGTCAGGAGGCGTGGCCTCCATCCGCGAGGTAGGATTGGACAATGGGAAGATGACTGGACGCTCAGTATGGGCTGCCATGTCTTTGACAATGGCTTCCGTAAAGGCTCCTGGAACGGTTGATGTTCCAACCAGGATTGTAGGATGGATCTGGCGCACTACCTCTGCCAGGCTGATGCCTCCATTGGGCATGTCATGTTTCCAACTGCTGACTTCGCTGGCTGGACGTGCATAGGGTACCTGAAAGTCTCGTAGTGTGTTTCCCATGTTGTCAGTCAGTAAACCCTGAATATCGACACACCAGAAGTGTCGTGTCGCCTCTTCTTTCGACATGCCCTCACTGATCATCGCGGCACGGATCTGATCGGCATTACCAATACCCGCCGTACCTGCGCCAAAGATGACTACCCGCTGATCACGCAACGATTGTTCAGAAATCTGCATTGCAGAGAACAGGGCTGCCAGGGTAATTGCTCCAGTTCCTTGCATGTCATCATTAAATGTACAGATCTGCTGGCGATACTTCTCCAGGATACGTCGTCCGTTACTGGGTCCGAAGTCTTCCCAGTGCAGCATGGCATGAGGGAACAGTTTCGTCGCTGCCTTGACATAGGCATCGATGAAGGCATCGTAACGCTCTCCTCGCACCCTGGCATGTCGATTCCCAAGGTAGAGTGGATCATTGAGCAAGGTTTCCCGATTTGTCCCCACATCGAGCATCACCGCAATCACGCGTGTCGGATCGATCCCGGCAGCAGCGGTGTAGACAGCGAGTTTCCCAACGGAGATATCGATGCCTCCCACACCCCAATCTCCAATGCCAAGAATCTCTTCCGCATCGGTAGCCACAAGCAGCTCAATCTCATCAGATTCAGCACTGAAATCATGCAGTGATTGTTCAATATCCTCTGGATGATCAATAGAGAGATAAACACCCCGTGGATGCCGGTATTCGTGGCTATATTGCTCAATGGCGCGAGCAATCGTGGGTCATAGACTACGGGAAGCATCTCAGTAAGGTGTTCAGAAAGCAGGCGGTAGAATAAGACTTCATTGTTGTCCTGTAAAGCGGTCAGAAAAATGTTTTTTCTTAGATCATCCTCTATCTCCTCGTACTGAGCATACGCGCGCTTGACCTGTTCCTCCAGGGAGGTGACGACGGGTGGGAGAAGGCCAACCAGGTTCAACGCCTTGCGTTCCTCGAAGGTGAAGGCGGTCCCGCGATTCAACATGGGATCGCTGAGTAGGGCCTTACCTGTAACCCGAGGTTCCAATTGCCAACGTCCAGTGGACTGACCGGGATGCATAGGGTGATTTTTCATTATAGATCCCTTCCTTTCACATGACACATGTGGAATATAATGACCAGTCAAACTCAGGAGTACAGTGACACAGCATGAAACGGAAACATCCCCCAGTGAGGATATCTTTTGTATACTTCTGCTGTCAAGCAGAAATATACAAAAGATATCCTCACTGGGGGATGTCCCATGTGATCTAATTTCGGCTATTCGGAGATCAGGTGGAACTCCTTCAAGAGTTCGCTGATCTCGGTGTTGTCGATCTTGCCGAGCAACTGATAGGCGGCCTCCATTCCTGTGCGCACAGAGTACTCGGTTGTGAAGATGCAGTCGCGGGTCGTTTCGGCGAACTGGCCGATGAAGGCGAATTTCACCGCGCCCTCGGGTACGACAGCGGGTCGGTCACCGGCCTGGCGTGGCATGAAGAATGAGACAATCTTCGCTTACCCATTTATGCCTGTATATATTATAATGGTGGAATTTGAGGAGGGTATCATGCACTTGATTTCGAAAAACTCATTTCAGCGGGATCTGGGGGATGGATTGGTGTTGCGCTGGTCGACTGCTGAGGATATTGAGCGCATCGCGACACTGCATAGTTTCATTCATCGCAATAATGCCGCCGAGGCACCAAATATCAATGCCATCAGGATTATTCGCGCCCACATGAGCGGTGACTACCCATTGATGGGTCCACTGGATTTTGCTCTTGTCGAGGATACAACGAAAGAGGATCGCCCAGTTGTCGCTACGGCTTGCTTATGGAAACAAACATGGTCCTATGAAGGTATTCCATTTAGCGTTGGCCGACCAGAGTGGGTAGCGACTGATCCTGCTTATCGCAATCGTGGACTTGTGCGTGTGCTTTTCGAGCAACTTCATGCTCGCAGTGAGGCTGATGGAGACCTTGTCCAGATCATTACCGGCATTGCTTATTTTTATCGTCAGTTCGGCTATGAATATGCTCTTGAGCTGGAAGATCGGCGGTCTACTCCTATTGTGCTGATCCCTGAGCGATCAGAAGAGGGGCCTGAGCCATTGACCTTGCGGGAGGCAACCCCTGCCGCTATTCCAACCATCGAGGCACTCTACCAGCGACGCCAGGCAAACTCTATTGTGCGGGATATGCCAACGCGCCAGCAATGGCTCTACGAGATTGAAACCTGGAAAAAATATCCTGAATTGCGACATACCTTTGCTTTCCAGATGCTTGTCAGCGCTGCTGGTGAGACCATAGGCTTTCTGGCCAGTAATGCCTATCGCAGTGGCAAGACGCTGGTGGTCTGGTTGCTAGAGTTTGTGGATGGAGTAAACATCCACAGTGTTATGCCTGCTGTGTTGCGGGCGTTGCGGGCTTATGGTCACGCGCTCGAATCCACACAGCCCAACATACCAGCCTTCCAGGAAATCAGCTTTTCACTGGGAACCACCCATCCTGTCCATGCTCTGCTGGGCACAGCCTTAGATTATCCCAGGGAACCTGCCTATGCCTGGTATATCCGCGTAAAGGATCTCCCCGCCTTTCTCAAGCATATTGCGCCGGTACTTGAACAACGGTTGGCACTATCACCGGTAGCGGGATATAGTGGCGAGCTTACCATGGATTTTTATCGCGGCGGTCTCCGTATGCACTTTGAACATGGACGATTGCTAGATGTCGAAGAGTGGCGGACCACTCTCTACGGTCCTGAGGCGAACAGCGCATTCCCACCCCTGGTCTTCTTGCAGGTCCTCTTCGGCCATCGTAGCATCGATGAGCTCCGCCATATCATTCCTGATATCTGGGTCAGTGCTGAAGCCAGACCACTCCTGCTGGCACTCTTCCCCACACGACCCTCGTGTGTGTTTACCTGGAACTAAATACTTGCCAGCAGAAAATTGCCGGATCGAACTTATGTCGATCCGGCAACCATCTTCTCATAGAAGAGTACGTCCAATTATAATGTTCCTCATCGAGAGAGCGACGAACCATTGGCATGTCGGACTCCAGTGGCCAGAAGCCGCTCGATTTTCTCGGCGGTCCCAGAGTTGCTACGCGGCGTGTAGATCATCAGCCGCAGTTGCTCCGCATCGGCCGTCTGGAGAAAGCGAAAATCAAAGGTCAGTTCTCCGACCAGCGGATGATGCATCGATTTCCATCCTTCTCGCACACCCCCTAGCTCGTGACGGTCCCATAATTCCCGAAACTCCGGACTGATTCGGGAGAGTTCAGCGATCTGTTGGGCCCACCAGGGATCTTCGATGAACCAACTATATTTTCTTGTAGAGCGCTCAAAAAATGCTGAACACTGTTTGATGGCTTTAACGGATACAGCATCCCATATGGAATCGTGTACGCCCAATCGATAGGAATAGTGACCAGAGAGGGGTGGACATCTTTCCATCTGTCTATCGTAAGCAGAACTGCACCGTTTTCTTCACAGCGATTGAACAAACCAATATCATACTGATGGGATACACCTTTGATCTGGATTTCCTGGTGTTCCGTTAATAAATATCCCCGTATCTCGTCAATGAGCGGGCTGGTGCCGGGCTTTACCATAGCAAGCCGCTCTCCATATAAATCGGTAACCGAAAGCCTTTCCTTTCTGGCTAATGGATGTTCCCGTGATACTGCGACACAGAAGCGATACTCCCCCAACTTGAGAGCCTGAAAAGAGTCAGACTCATTCGCTCTCTCATACGCCCCGACCATAACATCAAAATCCTTGCCAATCGTTCGATAGACAGTGGGCCAGGATGCAGCATCATCATCCAGGGGAACAATCTTCATTTTGAACTGCGGATAAGTATGGCTGATGGTGTTCCATACATCTAAGAGTTCTTTACATGGGTTCAGCAGTGAATTGCCAATCCGTATCAGGTGCGGATTTTTATTGGCGGCTTGACGCGCTCGTATAATGGCTTTTTCTGAATATTGCGTCAGAAACTTCGCATCATGATAAAAAGAATTTCCAGCGTCGGTGGCTCTTATACCATGATTCGTGCGGATTAAAAGTTGCACGCCAATACGCGCTTCTAATACATTCATTTGTTTCATGAGCGCGGTTGAGGATATATATAATTTCTCGGCCGCCTTTGAAAAGCTGCCAGAATCTATGACTTGTATGAAGGCGTTTAATAAGTCATTTACCATAACATCTCCCTTTGCATAAACCCCAGGTTCATACCATGGTAACTTTTTTATTCTTCCCTGTCAAGCACGCGGCTACTATACTTACCCTTGCAAGTAGCAACTACCGGACAAGCTTCTTGTTAAAGCGAAAGGAAATTTCTTCTTATGGATATTCAGGATAAAGTCGTTATCATTACAGGCGCATCTGGAGGCATTGGCCTGGCTACCGCACGTCTCTTTGCTCAAGCAGGAGCAAAGGTCGCACTTGCGGCTCGCTCTGCCGATGCCCTTCGTACCATTGTCAATGAGCTTCATGAGCAACATCGCGAGGCTATTGCGGTTCCCACCGATATGAGTAACCAGGATGCGATCGAGACTATGGTGGATAGCGTTTTTCAGCAGTACGGACGAATTGATATTCTCATCAATAATGCGGGGCAAGCCGTGAGCGGCAAGGTCGCTGATGTCGATATCGATCAGTTTCGCCAGATTTTTGAACTCAATGTGCTTGGTCCCGTAGAAGCGATGCAGGCGATAATCCCAAAGATGCGTCAAAACGGCGGAGGTCTGATCATCAACGTTGGTTCGATCGTTTCAAAAATGACCATTCCCGGCATCGGTATATACTCCGCGACAAAGGTTGCCCTCGATAAGATCTCTGATACTGCACGAGAGGAGTTAGCTGCAGATAATATTCGCATCAACAATGTTCCCTCGTAAAACGGCAACGAATTTCGGCAAAAATAGCTTATCACATACAAGTCAGGCTGCGCAGCCAGCACAGAGCGGACCAGCAGGCGATAGTGCTGAAGCTGTGGCCCAGAAGATTCTCGAGGCGGCACGCAATGAGCCGCACGAGCAATATATGGATCGTTAAGCGATCTTCACATGGCGCTCTACTTACATATATATGTAAGCAAAGTTCCTTATTGATGTGAGTAATGCTTTACCGCTTTCCCCCAGGAAACGATTGGACGCTCGGAAGAAGAGAAAGAGAGAATCGATGACCAACCAGTTACACTTCGGCATTCAAGCTCCGCAACAGCATATTAGCTACCAACAACTCCTTGAGATCTGGTCAGAGGCAGACCGTGAACCCCTGATTGACCATATGTGGCTCTTCGACCACTTTATGCCTTTGGGGGGCAATCCAGATGGTCCTTGTTTTGAAAGCTGGACCATGCTAGCCGCACTTGCCGCAAAAACAGAGCGGGTGCGTATAGGACATATGGTGACGGGCAATACGTATCGTCATCCCGCCATTCTGGCCAGACAAGCCGTCACAGTGGACCATATCTCGCGAGGGAGGCTCAATTTTGGCATAGGAGCTGCCTGGCATGAACAAGAACATCAGGGCTATGGCCTGACCTTTCCGAGCGCCGCCGAACGAGTCAGACGGCTGGATGAAGCCTGCCAGGTCATCCAGCTGCTTTGGACGCAGACCAACCCGAGCTTTGATGGTCACTACTATCAATTACAGCAGGCCCATAGCGAACCGAAGCCCCAGCAAAAGCCGTTTCCTCCGCTCATGATTGCTGCAGGAGGCGACCAGATGCTGCGGGTCGTTGCCAGACATGCGAACATGTGGTGCTCCACCTCTCAAACGGCCGAGGATTTTCGCGAGAAGAGCGCTCGTCTGACGCAGCACTGTGAAACCATCGGGCGTGACCCCAGCACGATTGAGCGCCTGGCCTCCTTTCTGATCAGCCCGGCTGATACGACTTTTCGCCAGGCACGTGAGACGGCACAAAACTTTATTGAGGCCGGGGCAACCCATATTGTCTTGAATATCGCTGCATTCTACCACCAGGAAGGGGTCATCCCACGCCTGCTACATGAAGTCATCAAACCGCTCAAGCAGAGCGATGCACAGAAAGATGAATAACCCCACATCTCCCTTCTCGTCGATGCGCCTGCGCACACAGGCGCATCGACGAGAAGCTCCATCTGCCGGATAGATGACCTCTGTAGCCTGCATATCTTTCATAGAAAGCATACCACCAACTGCTGCATGATTGGAGAACGTTACCTATCACCTGACCATCGTTTTCGGCGCGGTAGGAACATAGAGCATCAGAAAAATCTGACTGAACCAGGCCACTTCCTCTCCTGTATAAAAAGTAGTAACACATCTTGATTGAACGTACAACAGAGACGAAATACTACAAACAGAAGCTGGAAGAAGGATGATTACAAGCGAAGAACTCTTCCGAGCATGGCAACAGGGAAATGCGGCGGCCCTGGAGGTCATTGTACAGCGCCACCATGCTTCACTGGTAGCGCACCTCTATCGCATTATTGGGGAGCAGCACAGTGCAGAAGATCTCGCGCAAGAGACCTTTCTGCGCCTGATACAGCACGCCCATGCCTATTGCTATCCTCGTCCATTTCTTCCCTGGCTCTATACCATTGCGCGCAATCTTGCCTTCAACTATCACGAAAGCGCGTATCAGCGCCATGTGCACGTCGGAGAAGAGCTGCCCGAGGCATACGCATCTGATCTGGAACCTGGAGAATGGCTTGATCGCTGGGAAGAGATTCATCATCTCCAAAAAGCATTGCAAAAGCTTAGTTTTGAACAGCGCGGTCTACGTGTGGGGCAAATATCTGGCCGCATTACTGATACTGCTCGGATTGGCCTGCCTGCAGGTCCTCAGCTCAATCATCGCCGATGCCATCATTACCTGGCCGACGTGTCCACCACTGGGTGCCGTCAGCTACCTGGAAACCTGGGGCTGGTTAAGCCTCCTCTCACTGGGTTTCACGGCCGCGCTTCCATTGTTCCTTACCACCGTGACCAGGGGGCAACGGGCCGTGAGCTCTGTGGTGGTCCTCCTGATCTGGCTGATCCCGCTTTTCTTGCAGACGATTCCCGGCTTTCTGGTGGTCTGGGGCGCAAGCGATACGGTCCAGGACCCGGCGGCTCGTCTGGTCCCACCACAGAACAAACTCACGCCAGAGCTGGCAAGACAGCTTGTTCAGCAGATTCAGTCCTCGCTCATCCCGGCTCATCTGACACCAGTGTTCTTGTTGAATCGAGCGTTTTTCCTGGGGCTGGCCGTCCTGCTCATCCTGGCCACCGGCTATAGCTTCCAGCGACAACGAAGATCTCACTAAGCGGTGTGGCTGGATACAGAAAAAGAAGCAAGAAATCTGACAAGCAAGAAAGAGATGCGTCTCTACCAGGAGATAAACAGAAATAGTTGCTGAAGGCTAAAGGAAAGAGAAGCGATGGCGACATTGATCATAGATCTGCTGAGTAAACGCTACGAGAAACAGCGCTGGGCACTGCAAGATATCTCACTGCAGCTCGATGCCGGTATCTGGGGATTGATCGGCCCCAATGGAGCAGGCAAGACGACGCTACTGCGTATTCTCGCGACCCTGTTAACCCCAACCCGGGGAAGCGTGACCTGGAATGGGACAGATGTCTTGCGCCACCCTCAGGTTTTACGCCATCATCTGGGCTATCTACCGCAGGACTTTGGCGTCTATCCACAGCTCACGGCACGAGAGTTCTTGCATTACATCGGAGAACTCAAAGGGCTGCAAACATCAGCCTTAAAAAGACGCGTCGACGAAGTCCTGGAGGTCGTTCATCTCACTCGTGACGCGGACCGCCGCCTGAAATCGTATTCGGGCGGCATGATCCGCCGCGTTGGCATCGCTCAGACATTGCTAAATGATCCCCAGGTCCTGATCCTTGACGAGCCGACAGTCGGGCTAGACCCGGCGGAGCGCGTTCAGTTCCGCGAAACCATCACCACGCTGGGGGAGGAACGTATCGTCATTCTGTCAACGCACATTATCTCGGATGTCGAGGCGATGGCCAGCGACATTGCATTGATCCAGCAGGGCCAACTCCACTGGCGAGGAACCCCCGAAGCGCTACTGGACGATGCGGCCTCTGTGGTCTGGTCAGCAACCCTCAATAGCGCAGAATTTGAACACATACGAAAGCAGTGCCAGGTCAGCCAGGTCATTCGCAGAGGCGCGCTGGTCGAGGCGCGCATGATAGCACCGGTTCAACCTCATCCAAAGGCAATAAACATCAGACCAACCCTGGAGGATGCCTATCTCTATATGCAAGGAAATACAATAGAGAATCAAGAACTGCTCACTCCGCTATCATGATGCGCCATAGCTACCTGATAACAACATGACGGCCATTCCTTAAAGAAGAAAAAGCCCAATAAAAAACGAAATGTACGTGCGGGGCTTGCCCCCGCTTCATCCGTTCCCGCCCGAAAAAGCATCAATAATAATGCTATGCGCCCAACCAAATAGTTGCAAAATTATCTTATTGTTGCTTTTTTGGGCGGGGAGGGTAAAAGCGGGGGCAAGCCCCGCACGTACAGATCGTGTTTATTGATGCGTTCAATTGCTTGCCTGATTGCTAAATGAGGTGTATTGGCCACCGGCTCCTCTGACTCTAAGGTTACATAGGTGTTCTCTCTGACTCATTATGGCAGTGCAGATTCATCACTTCTTCCGTGGGTTAGGAGCTTGATATCCGAGTGCAGCGAGATAGCCGTAAAACGCAAAGCGGTGAAACCAGGTGGCCATTTGTCGGGGCGTGTAGGGCTTTTCGCTCTCCAACCACCAGACGATGGTGCCAATCAGGACATGGGAGAGTTGTGTAAGTGGCAGTTCTTCGGGCATGGCTTCATCGACCTGTGCACCTGGCGCCACCTGTTGTTTCAAAAATCTTTCGCCCTCAAGCATGAGCTTTATCGTGTGCTCACTAATCCTGGCTGCAAACCACGGACTCCCGTTTTTCCCCAACATCGCTTTGTACAGTCGGTCATGTTCAGCAACATGCTTGAAGAACTGGACCCAGATCTCTGGCGGGTTCTCTGCCTCTTTCTTAGCAGGATCTTTGTGGATGGGATTCATGTTCTCCATCAGGTAATTAGCTGTTTCCTCAAAAATCCTGGCCACCAGATCATATTTATCCTGATAATGGCGGTAGAACGTGGCTCGGTTGATCATGGCCCGTTCGGCGATATCACCCACCGTGATGGCGTCGAAGCCTTTCTCGGTAATCAGTTCAATCATCGCTTCTTGCAAGAATTTTTGGGTGCGCCGAATGCGCAGGTCAGTCTGTTCTGCGTGCGACATTTTTCCCTCTGTGTTGCATAAGTAACAAGCGACAAACATTGATGCTTGTTCTGTAACTATTGTCCAAACCACACTGTCTATTGTAACAAAGCGCTGCCTTTGCAACAAGGTGTTGCTCAATCAGTAGCATCGACAACCCAGACATAAATGGCATTCGACGGTTGGAAATTCACAGTGAAGTTTCTCCATAGGCTGACTGAAAAGAGGCTGAAGCATTGAATGAAAATGGCCCATTTGTAGAGAAAATAGTCATTCTTTCCTGATTGACACTCTTCCATATCATTGCATATACTGAGGAAAGACGAATGTGTGGTGCGCCGAAGCGCGCAGTACTCTGGCTTCATCAATCTCTGAGGAGGAGAGGTTGGACGCTTGAGTGACTTTCAGCGGACCTCGCCTGGGACAGTTCCTCATATGATGTGGAAACCTGCTCAGAGCATGAGCCCAAGTGGGCCAGATAAACAAGAGAAAACCAATGAACGAAGCTCACACGACTCGCCATCCCCAGCCACCCCGGCCAGTCCGCATCTTAATCAACACAGTAGTGACGACCATCTTGCGTTCCCGATGGCATAGCATAAGGAGCAGCCAACTCCTGCTTCTTACGTTTACCGGGCACAAGAGCGGGAAAGCGTTTACGACACCGATCCGCTACGCTCAGGAGGGCGAAATCTTACGGATGACGGTGATATATCCCTGGTGGAAGAATCTAGTTGAGGAGGCTACAGTACACGTCCTGCTACGTGGACAAATGCGCACCGGCATCGCCGAGGTGCTCCCTGAGAAAGATGGAGAGGTCGTGATCAAGATCCATCTGCAAGGGTAAATAGCCACTCTCTATTATGAACCGGAAGACGACGCGAAGCGCCTCGCGTCGTCTTCATTGCTTTTTGGTCGTCGTCACATAGACCCAAGGCTCAATACTTTGGTCAGCACACTGTTTGACGAAACTCGCCGCCTGTTCGCGGACGATTGGTGGCCTTACGGCATCGCAGCGAATCACAAGTCGATCGACGCTTTCTTGCGCTATCACTTCGAGCAAGGTCTCTCAAAGCGGCGCCTGACGTGTGAGGACATCTTCGTACCAGAGCTACGCGAAGCGTAATGCAAGCTACAACAGCGTCACGTGTCCTGCGCGTTGAAAAGCTGAAAGAAAAAAAACACGCGGTTCATCTTTTTTATGAGAGAACCGCATGTGTAGAAAGGCATTGGGACAAGATGGCAAGCTGCGAGAAGTTTTTTCCTTTTCAGCATGTTACACTGATCGCATGAAGCGTTTGGATGAGAACTAGCGCCTGGCAGGCAATCAAGTTACGAGGCCGAATATATTGACAAGGAAAGAGATACACTCATGACAGACAAAAAGCGCGCCGCGACTATTGACGAATACATCAGTAACTTTCCGGCGGATATCCAGGTCATCCTTGAAAAGGTGAGGCAGAGAATACACAAAGCGGCGCCAGAAGCCACGGAGACAATCAGCTACACGATACCTGCCTTCGACCTCAATGGCAAACATGTCGTGTTCTTCGCTGGTTGGAAACGCCATATCTCCTTGTATCCGCTCCCAGCGGGCGATGAAGCTTTCCAGCAAGCAATAGCGCACTACAAAAGAGCAAAGGGTTCCATACAATTCCCCTTAGATCAACCGATCCCTTATGATTTAGTGGAGCAAATCGTAACTCTCCTCATCAAGGAAACGGCAAGCCCACGTATATAAGAAATGAATATCAGCTTATAATTTTCCATACCCTGATGCCTTGATAGAAAACACTGGTCGCCTTTTGCCTGTCAAAAATCGCTAAACCAAATGAGCCATTGGTGTAGCGGCTGTCTTGAACAGCATTGAGTTGGTATCCGTTGAGAAAGAGCGTGAGCGTATTTCCCCGCGCCACGAGGGCCAGTTTATTTATCTGCAGGAGCGCAGTCGGCAGTGAGGTTGAAGGGATCAGATCTTTTGAAGGTGCCCGGTCAAACTTTTGCAGCAGGCCATAGGTGTTGTTCTTACAAAGATAGAAGAGATATCCCGTATCGCCTGTAAGATTGGTACGCAGGGCAACGCCGCCACAGTCACCGGTCAGGATGTTCATGCTGACGCTGATAGCGATGTCGCTCATGGATTCATCATAGCCACAAAAACTGCTCGTGTTCAGGCCGGTCTGGGCTACAAGATAGCCTTTTTTTTGCGGCTGACAGGCAGCACCAGCATAAGTAGGAAGATTGATATCATGAGCATGAAGAGAACTATCTACAGAAATAGTTCCATGACCAGGAAAATTGGTCGGATACACGAGCGATTGATTATAGGTGGTTATGCTCTGCACTAGCGCGGTTTCGCCCGCGTGTAGATTGTCAGAGGGGAGAGTAGCTACATGGACCAGATTGACAAACAAGACTGAGAACACCAGAAGACAGACCATTGCCAGCAGCGCTACGATACGCCTCTTCGTGGCCAACTGTGCTAATCGTGTATTGCGCACACCGGCACGCCGCAAAGGAGTCCTCGCAGTAGCTGATCCGGCGAGTTGTTCCTGTTGCGCGGGCGCAAGCGCCGCGAAGTAATCGAGGAGGAAACGGTGGATAAACATATAGCTACCACCAACCCTGCGCAGGAAGAGACGCTCGGCCATTTCATCCAGGAAAACCACAATATTCCAGGGCAGGTAATCGAACAGCCAGAACCAGAAACGCAGGGTATAGTGCTGGAAGAAGGCGTTAAGGCCAAAGTATAAGCCCAGCGAGAGTCCAATCGTCAACCCTAATTCTAACGCCATCGCCATAGACTCCGGTGTCCTGAATGAGAACCACAGAGCCAGCATCAACGGCAAGCAAAAACTGGCAGTGAGAATAAGTCCCAGCAGCAAGCCATTGCGCCCGGAACGTTTAATACCTTCATTAGGGCGAAAACGGACACGTTGGAGTTCCTGCCCACTGGAGATCACCTTGAAAACCATAATGATCATCCCTATCGGTAGACCGAAGATGGTCCCAACCTCCACACCTAGCAACCAGGTGATCCATCTGATAAAGAGAATAGTCGCAAGCACCCAGAAAAGAACGAAGCAGGCTTTTCTTCGGCGTTCGCCGACCCTTATGCTTCTATTGGTAACGGTTGCGAACCAGGCTGTCACCTCACCATAGAAGAACGTAAATACACAGCCCAGAAAAAGAAACAAGGTAAGGGCAACAACGAACGGCGGCGCGGTAAGCACGCTAACCAGGGGCCCGGCCACCGCTGTCCAACTTACACCAGAAGAGATGCCATAATTTAGTGCACTCGTCACGCCTGGCAGCCAGGTGATCAACCTGATAAAGAGGGCAGCCGCAAACATCCAGAAAAGGACGAAGCGGACTTCCCTCCGGCGTTCGCTATCCCCTGCACCTCTGCTATTGAATACATATGATAACCACAACGCCACTCCACCATAGAAAAACATCAGCATACAGGCCAGGGCAAGTAAGAAGATAATTCCGAACGGCGGCGCGACCAATAAAATGTTAAAGGGTCCGATAACCATTGCCCAGCCTAAGCCAAAAAGAACATTTTTCCACGACCAATCCCAGGTCATGATTTCTCTGGGTTGTATGTCCAGCATGCGTCGTTGAGGAGCGTGCGCCATCGCACTGTGATATGGCGCAGGCATGTAAACGGTTCGACCGCCAATTCGCGTGCTATAGGTAAAGATAGGAACCGCGTTGCCACCATCCTGTCGTAATAAAAACAACCAGGAAACAATCATGGCAGGAATCATAATGATTATCGCAGGCACGCCCCCTCCCTGTACCAGGGAGGAGAAAAACCAATCGAGGGGCAAACCACGCTGGACCTCGACCAATCCCCATGCCAGGCCGGAGATGAGTCCCACAACCAGGTAAAAGGTCAGGCCAACCCTCAGTGGAGTGCTCAGGCGAAAGAATAACTTTTGCCTTTTCGTCAGGCCGTCCGGCTGCAGCGTCTCAACCGAGAAGACTGTTTGCTCGTAGTGACGCATCTGTTTCGCCAGAAAGGTGAGTTGCTCAATCGCCTGTTTTACGCCCGCCGTGCGCAAGACGCCACGGCGGGAAAACATGCGCCGGATATAGGTGGCGAAGAGGATCTGGAGCGTTTCTTCACGTGACAGCGCCAGGGGGAGATCTCCCGATTGGGCATCTATATACGCCAGGACAAAGACGCTCAACAACAGTGGGGTCCGCGCCATCTCGGCCAGATTTGGGTCTGTGCGTAGTGCCTGCCGCAAGGCATCAACACGCTCCCCCCCTTTTTGCAGGTAGCTCTCTACCTGCTCTTTAGATAAAGGGAGGATGCTCACCGCTTTCTGTAAGGTGACACGCGTGGAGAGGTTCATGTATTCGGCGCGGCGACAGGCAACCACGATCGGGATATTCTTCTGATCGAGATACTGCTGGATATAAGCGTTGATGGCCTGCACACAGGCTACACGTACGTTAGCCGCCACTTCATCCAGACCATCCAGTACTGGGATAATCTGTTGCTCATCGAGCAGGCGTTGCGCGATGGCGGGCGGAATGTGATAGCGCACCTTCAGTTCATCAACTATCCAGGTGGCAAGCGCCTGGCGTTTGCGCGCCCATGACGAGAGCACAAAGACCACCGGGAGAGGCTGAAGTATATCGTTGTCTGCCCGTTCAAGCAGCGTGCGCGTAAGCTGCAGCAGCGACGTGGTCTTACCCGCACCCGGCTCACCCAGGATGAGCAGTCGTCCATCGGCCTGGTCGTAAACCTGCACAATCGAGGTTCCGGCTGGTAGCGGACGCGGCTCACGATTGAACTCCTGCACCAGCATCTCCCAGGGATTATCGAGCGCGTCCGGTTGCTCTTGCAGACCCACCGTGAGCCACGTCGCCTGGTGCAGCGAGTGCTCCAGGAAGCCTTCAATCCACGTGGTGCGCACGCGCTTGATCAGGCGCGCGCGATTTTCACGCTGCGTGGCAGTTAAATGTTGGGCGGACGGGCGCGCGCGTTCAATGACTCGCCGCAATCCCTGAACCACATTAAGAAAGGCTTCATCCTGGTTGTTCCATAGGGTAATCGCCTTTCCATCAAGGGGTAAACATTCGAGAAAAGCAAATGGCGCATGCTTCCAATCGCAAGGACGCAGGATGATGGGGATAACCCGTGCCTCCCCACGCTTATGGCGTTCCAGCGCACGCTGCATCTCAATTTCATAGCAGTAGTCAGAGGCCAAAAAATCGGGACTGACAAGCAGCAGGACCACCGAAGCCGTTTCCAGATGCGCATCGATCTCCTGAGCTCGATTCTCTCCCGGCAGGATCATGCGATCCCACCATGTCGAGATCAGGCCCTCGCGGCTTAACTGACGCAAATGCTTTTCGAGCTCAGCTCGCAACAGTTCATCTTGTTGCGCGTAAGAATAAAATAAAGTAAGAGGCGTTCTCGCTTGCTCTCGCTTCATACACTCCTCAGATACATTTTTTATGGATCGCGCAGTGGAATAAGGTGATAGATTTCACGCGACGTTTCAAATTGTCTGCTTATGTTGATAATATATAGTGATGACTATTCTATCAGCAATGCGCCTCAAAAGATAGATTAGAACGATTATTTAACATTGTTTGATATAGATTGAGTACGACAGGTAGCAAAGCGTTTTCCCAAAAGACGATTTTTCAATGGGGCCTCTTCAGATTTCTATTACTTCCATCACCGCCAAAAGGGATACGCAAACGCATCCCTTTCAATATAGATCCCTACGAGCGCACGCCGGAGTACTGTCGCTGCAGCATCTTACCCAGCGTAAACAGGGCCAGGACGCCAGTGAGAAAGTAGGCGCTACCCTGGATATTGAGCAGCAGCACGGGCCCAAGGCGATCACCAAGCAAGCCAGCTATGATGATACCAGCAAGCAGCATCAGCGCGCTCACAGCCTGGATCGCACCAAAGACGCGTCCGCGCAAGCAATCCTCAACAAGTGTCTGAAACAGCGTTTGTCTACTCACCTGCGCTCCAGCGCCCGGAACACCAACCAGAACAAAGAGCAATCCGACCAGCAATACACCGCCCTTCACAAACAATGGCAGATCAATAATCAGCAGATCGATCAGGCCAAAAAGGCAGGTACACACAGCGAACAAACGCGCCGGAGTGACACGTTTGCCAAACTGTCCCATTACCAGACCACCCAGCAGGCTGCCAATTGCCTGGACTGCAAGCAATATTCCATAGACTGCTGATCCTCCGCTCAACACCAGCTTCACAAAAACCACCAGCATAATACCAAAGACTCCCTCACCCAGGCTTTGCACCGCCAGTATCACAAACAGCACAAGCAAGGGGGGCTGACGCAAGATCAAATGCATACCGTCCAGCCATTCAGCACCCAGCGTGCGCCAGTTCAGCAACCTTGATGCCTCCTTCTCGGTGGCAAGCCGCTCAGCCGTGCTCTCCGCATGAACTTGTGCCGGCAGCTTCATCAGCGAGAGCATAATCGTGACAAAGAAAAAAGAAACAAGATCAAGCCAGATGGTGGTGTGCAGGCCAAACAGGCCGAAGAGAATACCACCCAGCGCGCCGCCAGCCAGGCGCGAGACGCTTGAACTCACTGAGTTCAGCGCATTTGCCGTCACCAGTTGCTCCTTGCTGACCAGGTGGGGGATCAGCGCGTTTTCCGCTGGCGCGATAAATTGTGCGACAATTGCTTCAAAGAAGAGCACCGGATAAAGTATCCAGAGTGAGCTTTTATCGTGCATGAGCAGCAGGGGTAACAGACCAAGAGCCATCAGCAGATTGCCAATCAGCATGGTGCGACGGCGATCCCAGCGGTCCACCAGGACGCCCGCCACCGAGCCTAAGAGGATATTGGGCCCAAAGGAGATGAGAAAGAGGATACTGGTGGCCAGGGCTGAACCGGTGAGCAGGTAGACATAGACCGGCAGTCCAACCTGCAGCAGCCAGTCCCCGGTTTGGGAGATCAGGCCACCCAGCCAGAGCAGAATAAAATTGCGTTGACGTAGAACCGCGAACATGATAAAACCTCTTCCTTAAGTAACCAAAAGTAGGCAAAAAAACATGCAGGGGCCTGTAGGAATAGGCCCCTCAATGAAGTGCAAAGTGTTGGGAATATCTTTATCTAGCAGGTTGTCTCGTGAATACCGAGAATCTTCAGCGTGTCCCGCTGATAGACCACATCGAGCCGGGCAGAGTCACCCGCACTCTGGAAACCACTGAGCAGCGCGGGCTGGCCAGCATAGTCAATTTCGCGCTCAGGCAACCAGGACACGCGCGCATGCTGGCGCCAGAACTGCTGGGCCTCCGGTAGATCGATGGTCAGGTGCGGTAGTGAATTCACATCATCAAGCAAGCAAGCGTTGCAATGGATAAAGACACCATGATACCCGTTGTCACTGTATTGGTTGCCAGGTGCATTCGGCAGATTCAGGGAAGTCAGTATGCGTGCCTCACAGGGTTGTCCACACAGCAAACACCGGGCCTCTCCAGAGTTAATGGCCGACCAGTAGAACGAACTTAAAGCGGCCAACTGACGATTGAGAATAGAGCGGGGACTATGCAAACCCTGCCAGATTTGAGTTTGTGAGTGCCCGGCAATGTGCCAGCAACCGGGGCAGCTAAAGCCAGTCATCCCAAGAGCCGGTACATAATACTTGATAAGCCTGCGCTTATTGCACATGGGACACCAGATGCGCGTCTCCTGTTCAAGCGGCTCCTCGCCTGCTCGTCGTGGGTCAACCAGGCCATAGGCTGCGGCCTCGGCATATAGATCCGCCTCCATTACGCGGCGCAGGGCCAGTTTGCCACGATAGAGTCGCTGCACAAGCGCGTCCTCGCTCAAGCAGAGGCGCTCAGCTATTTCAGCATGTGGGGATTCGTGGATGTAGCGTTCGATCAGTACCGCGCGCGTCGTGGGCGGGAGCAGGGCCAGGGCGCGATCGAGCAGTTGCGCGAGTTCACTCCGCTCCAACTCGACCTCCAGATTATACGCATCCGAGGGGAGATCATCAAGATCCAGTTCCTGCTCTCCTTCGTCCGCGGCGGAGAGCGTATACGGCGCCAGGTGAGCGAGATCGCGGCCATAGCTGCGCCCCCAGCGCAAGCAGACATTGCGCGCAATCGCCGAGAGCCATTTTGTCCGGTTCGTCGAATTGGTGAGATCCTCTTCAGAAAGCTTGTGCCGATTGCGCCACGCCTCTAACAGCGTCTCCTGTGCCAGATCTTCGGCGGCGCCAGGATCGCCGGTCAGGCGGGCGCAGAGCCGCACCAGGCGTGCGCGTTCCTCCGCCAAAAGCTCCTTAAAAGAGCTTGTGGATAATCGCGAATTGATATCAGGTTTTCCTTGCGCAATCATAGTGCCCCTTCTTTTCTCCTCAATAGTTTATGAAGCATTTTCTTCTCCGAGGAAGGCTGCTACATATGGCTTATCGCATCCCGGCGCGAAAACCTGACACGTTTTTTTTGAGAATTTTTTGAGGTCCGGAGAAGCAGCAATCGATAGCGAAAGTTAGCGGCTAGCTTGCGCGTGCTTTCTGGCGCATCAACCGATGCTTTCCCTGGTGGCTTCCCGCAGGCGCTGTACGTCGCGGATGGGTGGGACACCAAAGAGGCTTTTGTACTCTCGGTTGAAGTGGGAAGCATCCTGGTACCCCACGCGATAGGCGGCGCTCGCCGCGTCGAGGTCTTCGCTCAGCATCAGGCGGCGAGCCTCCTGCAATCGCAACCGCTTCTGAAATTGTAAAGGGCTCATCGCAGTGACGGCCTTGAAGTGGTGCTGCAAACTCGAGACGCTCATGCCCAGTTCATGCGCCAGGGTCTCAATGCGAAAGGGCTGGTCAAAGTCTTGGCGCAGCCGCTTGACGGCTGTAGCGATATGGGGCGTGTAGCCACCCTCCATCACCAGGTGACGGAGCCGGGCGCCTTGCTCTCCCATCAGGAGCCGATAGATAATCTCCCGTGTGATCAGCGGCATCAAGACCTGCGCTTCATCAGGGGCATCCAGCAGCCGGACAAGGCGCACGAAGGCATCGAGCAAGTGGCCATCCACGGGACTGACGTCGATTGCCCTTATATCGGTATGCTCCCTGGGTAAGGAGCGAGAGGCATCGACCATGACCGCGCTAACGAGAGTAGGATCGAGTGCCAGGCGCAAAGCGAGGTAGGGCCGCTCTTTGGACGCTTCGAGGACCTGACTGATGCGGGGCATTTCGACGGTAGTGAGCAGATAGCGTGAGGAGTCATAGTGGTAGCGGTTGTCACCCAGCAGGACCTCTTTGCTGCCCTGGACAATCACAGCCACCGATGGCTCTACCACGCTATGAACTCGCTTGCGCGGTACCGTGGTACGAGAGAGATGAAGTCCTGTGAGCGGCTGAATGGTCCCATCTTCGCGGATGGCCTGTGCTATGCGCCAGACCAGTTCTTCGCGATTGGCTTGCATGCGTTGTGCCTCGCGTTGTGCCTGCTGATCATTTCCCATATCCATCGCGACCCTCTTCTTTCGTCACCACTCATCGTGAAATTTTGCAGAATTTGCCAATCATTTTCCGCAATCATTCTATCACCCTGTGCGTAAAGACGTCTATAATACCTCTCAGAGATAGCTAAGCGGGTCGGAAGAGTAGAGAGGAAGCAATAATGAAAAGTCATACGAGGGAGGTTCTGCAATGACTGACTGGCCAAAGAATGACCTCGAACGAATTGGGGCGGCAGATGAACTGCAGCTTACATCCATCAAGCAGGATGGCACGCCGCGTAAACCCGTCACTATCTGGGTCGTTCGTGTCGGTGATGATCTGTACATACGGTCCTATCGTGGCAATGCGGGTGCCTGGTACCGCCATATACAACTGCGGTCCGAGGGACACATTTCAGCTGGCGGAGTGACGAAGGACGTGACGTTTGTGGATACCAGCGCTGATGAGGCGCTCAATAACAAGATTGATGCTGCCTTTCAAGCAAAGTACCAGAAATACGGCGCAACATATATTGATCCGATGATCGCACCACAGGCGCGCGCGACGACACGAAAGCTGGTGCCAGCTGCGTAAAACATCAGGAGCAAGATTCTTTTAATAACGCATATCTTCAATCGCTCTCAAACCATGGCTCCTATGTCCATGTATGCAATGGACATAGGAGCCATGGTTTGAGAGTCACATTTTTGTTCTTTTATACGTACTTATCCAGATAGGTTTAATTTTAAGGGGTGGATGCGAGGCATAATGGCCTTAATCACAATGCATAAAAAAAAACTGATCGTAGGGAGGTTTTCTATGGAGGATGAACAGCAAATCTCGCAGACAAATGAGCAAATCGAAATTGATACGGTGACATCCGAGCCAGAATTAGTGGCAGTATCGTCACCTGTCGTGCCATCTTTAAATACCGGTGAGCGGAAAGAAGTTGTTAAACGTAGTCGCCTTAGTGCGGTCGTGGTTCACGAAACGATTCGCGAGGAAGGGGAGCGTGAATTAAAGCGTTCTCCAGCCGCCTTAGCCATCTCGGGGCTGGGAGCAGGACTTTCGATGGGTTTCTCACTGGTGACCCAGGGGCTCATTCACGCTTATCTACCACCAAATGCCACCTGGAGTCCGTTGCTAGAAAACTTCGGCTATTGCGTTGGTTTCTTGATTGTCGTGTTAGGACGGCAACAACTCTTTACCGAAAACACCGTGACGGCGGTTTTACCTTTGCTCGCACACTTTGATCGGCGCACCATCTTAAGCGTTGTCCGCTTATGGGCGGTAGTGCTACTTGCCAATCTTTGTGGAGCACTGATCTTCGCCTGGGTGATTGCCCATACCGCGCTATTTGCGCCCCCCATTCAACATGCCTTTATGCAAGTTTCTCTCCACTCGCTGCGCGGTGACTTTGGCCTTGTCGTTCTACGAGGTATTTTTGCTGGTTGGTTGATTGCGCTCATGGTCTGGCTACTGCCAATCGCTGGCGATAATCGGCTACACGTGATTATTCTGATCACCTATGTGGTAGCGCTTGGCAGTTTCGCTCACGTTGTTGCTGGTTCTGTGGATATGCTCTACCTGGTCAATCGTGGGGTCATTTCCTGGCTCCCCTACCTTGGTGGCTTTCTGACTCCCACACTCATTGGCAACATTATCGGTGGCGTCTCACTGGTGGCGGTTCTCAACTTTGCCCAGGTCGCCTCTGAAAAATTGGGCAATGGATACAGGTAGTGCAAAAAACCTATATGCAACAAGAGAGTGGCATTTTCCAGCCAGGCTGGTTCTCATACAATATCTGGTATACTGTTCATAAGCATTGAAAATGAGGAAATCGACACTAACGGAAAGGTCGTAGAGCATGCAGCCGCTTTTCGCGCACCAGCCTGTGCTACTGGGTGTCCTGGTGGCTAACCTGTTCATCTGGCGAGTGATGGAAGCGGGCGTGGATATCAGGACATTCAAACGCCTCCGTGCTGGCGCCCGGCGCCAGGATAAAGGATCACATGCGGTCCTCATTGGCATGCTCACGCTCGGCATTTTCTTCGGCCTGCTGGTAGCATTGAAGGTTCCTGCCACCGCCATCACGAGCGCTCGCATATTTCTCTTCTGGCTGGGCATACTGCTCATCAACGCGGGAATCGTGTTCCGTTTCTACGCCATCCACGTGCTCGGCACCTCCTTCACAACGACGGTAGCGGTCGCCCCCGAGCAGACCGTGGTCGAAGCGGGTCCCTACCGACTCATTCGTCATCCCTCCTATACCGGCGTGCTCATTATACTATTCGGGCTTGGGCTCACCTGTACGAACTGGTTGAGCCTGGTGGTCTTGATGGGATGCGCGCTACCTGGCCTGAGCTACCGTATTCATGTGGAAGAGCACGCCCTGCAGGAGCATCTGGGCCAACAGTATCAGGAGTACATGCGGCGTACAAAACGGCTCATCCCTTTTGTTGTATAAACTCATCAGTGTACTAAAAGCTTAGCATTGACTCATTTCTATTAATCTGGTATAGTTTACGTATTCTGTATTTTATGTTCAACGACGATGTTGTCAACGTATTTTGTCGCTTCATCCACGGTGTCCAATACTGGTGGAGGTCTACATGACGGCGATCTACAATGTTTTGGCTGGTTGCCGCCACTTTACAACCAGCGCCTGTCACAATCGGTGCCCGGCTCAGCACTACCTCAGCGAGCCACCCCTCGTCATGTGGATAGCACATTTTTTATCCTAGAGACCCCTTTCAACAAGAGTCCCCAATCATGATATGCATCATCTCATCGTAATTCAAATTGCCCTACGCTTGAAGGTGAAAGGAGATCACCATGCCAGATCGCTTTACATTTTCGAAGGTGAAAGTTGTACCACTAGTGTTACTGGCTGCGTTATTGCTCGGAATGCTGTCCGCGTGTGACAGCAGCCCGGCTTCCAATACCAGTCCTGGGTCAAACACTACTGGTAGTAGCTCATCGGGAGGTCCGGTTACCCTGACGTTCTGGAACTGGGTTACCGGCGTCGACAAGGCAGCAGCCGAGTTCAATAAGCTCCATCCAGATATACACGTGAATGTGATCAACTTAGGCGGCGGCTCAAACGAATATAACAAGCTCTACACGGCGATCAAAGCCAATAACGAACCCGACCTGGCACAGATCGAGTACCAGATCCTACCGACCTTTGAAACAACCGGTTCACTGATCGACCTTTCCAAATATGGCGCAGGTGCCCTCAAAGATCAGTTTGTGCCCTGGACCTGGAACCAGGTATCGCTGGGCAATTCGGTCTACGCCATCCCGCAGGATACCGGCCCCCTGGTCCTGTACTACCGGGCTGACCTCTTCCAGAAATATAACCTGCCCGTTCCTACTACCTGGGCTCAATATGCCGATGACGCGGCAAAACTGCATGCCGCTGACCCCAAATCATACATTACTGATTTCCCCGCCAGGGACCCGGGATGGTTCAACGGGCTCGTGTGGCAGGCTGGCGGCCAGATGTTCAACATTGATGGCCAGTCCTGGAAAGTTGCCATCAACAATCCCCAGGCACAGAAAGTAGCATCTTACTGGCAGGATCTGATTAGCAAGAACCTTATCAAGGCCGAACCGGACTTCTCTGATGCCTGGTATCACGACCTGGACACCGGCACCCTGGCGACCTGGATTTCAGCGGCCTGGGGCGCGGGTACTATCAAGCCCAATGCTCCGCAGACGGCTGGCGACTGGCGTGTGGCACCCCTGCCACAGTGGCAGGAAGGCGAGTACAACAATGGAAACTGGGGTGGCTCTACTACCGCAGTGTTCAATAACACTAAACATCCTAAAGAGGCTGCCGAGTTCGCCATGTGGCTCAATACCAATAAGCAGGCCGTCGAAGAGATGATCAAAGGGAACGCTATTTACCCGCCAGTCAGGCAAATTTAGACTCGCCCCTCGTGAACGGCCCTCAGCCTTTCTTTGGCAATCAGAACGTCGGCGCTTTGTTTAAAGTTGCCTCGCAACATGTGAATGCCAACTACCAGTGGGGACCTACCATTAACCAGGTTTACAACGACTTTGGTGACAGCTTTGCCGGTGCTGTCAATAATCAGGATACTCTGACGAACGGGCTGAATTCAGTTCAGCAGAGCACAGTCCTGTTTATGAAAAACCAGGGCTTTAATGTCAGTTCCTAAGCAAGGAACGCTACAAGCCAGCAAACAACCGGTGCGCCTTCGCGCTGCCTGCTTCAGCAGGATGCGAAGGCGCGACAAACAAAGATAGGAGAAAAAGCAATGGCGCTCGCAACAAGCTCCCGCGCGTCCGCTCGCGGAGTCACACGTTCTATTGCCTGGAAACGGGTACTGACACCCTATCTGTTTATACTCCCCTTCGGAGTGCTTTTCATTCTGTTTTTTCTCGTCCCCATCCTCTATGCTATCGTCCAGAGTACCTTCCATTTCCAGCGTACAGGTCTGGGACTGAGCGGGGCGACCGTTGGCTTCAGCGGCCTGAGCAATTATGCGACGGTGCTCAGTGACGCGAAATTCTATGCCAGCATCGGCCGCATGTTACTTTATGGCATCGTACAGGTCCCGATCATGCTGCTGTTAGCACTTATAATAGCTCTTCTGCTGGATTCAACGGTGGTGCGTCTCAAGGCCTTCTTCCGCCTGGCCTTCTTCGTGCCCTATGCTGTCCCGGGTATCATCGCTGCTCTGCTGTGGGGCTATCTCTATGACCCGGCCCTATCTCCCATTGTCAAGGGATTGCAGACGCTGAATTTACCGGCACCGGATTTCCTGGGCTATAGCACCGTGCTGTGGTCAATCGCGAACATCGCCATCTGGGCCTGGACAGGCTACAATATGTTGATCATCTTCGCGGCCCTGCAGGCCATTCCCCAGGAAATCTATGAGTCAGCCCGCATCGACGGCTGCTCGGGCCTCCGCATTGCCTGGTTCATTAAAGTGCCCCTGGTTGCCCCGGCCCTGGTTCTGACGGGCGTATTCTCGATCATCGGGACCTTGCAGCTGTTTGCTGAACCACAGGTGCTCTCGGCGATCTCAAACAACATTTCAACGTCTTTCGCACCGGTGTTATACGCCTATAATGCCGCTTTTGCTTACAATAATTACTACTACGCGGCCGCGATATCGGTAGTGCTGGCCCTGGTGACCTTCGTCTTTTCTTTCGGCTTTTTACGCGTGACCCGACGACAGGCAGGAGTGTAAAAATGAGTCAACAAACCACTTCGGTTCCGGTATCTATCAGTGGGGAAAAGGCAGCCACACAGGCCAGAAGCCCAATTTCCCGCCAGTTTTCCGGCAGCAGCGTGGGGGCTATGACCTTCCTGATCATCTGCACGCTGTATTTCCTGATCCCTTTTTTCTGGCTGGTTGTTTCAGCGACCAAGAATACGGGAGATCTGTTCAACACCTTTGGTCTCTGGTTCTCTCCCAGTTTTAACCTGTGGAGCAACCTGCAGCAGTTGTTCACCTACAGCGATGGCCTCTATGTACGCTGGCTGCTCAATACGTTGCTCTATGCGGGCGTGGGCTCAATCGTAGGCACGTTCCTGGCTGCTATGGCTGGCTACGCTCTGGCAAAGTATAATTTCCATGGCCGCGACCTGATCTTCGCAATGATCCTGGGGGCCATCCTCATTCCGGCCACAGCCCTGGCGCTACCATTGTATCTAATGATGAGCGGCGTGGGCCTGACCAACACAATCTGGTCGGTACTCTTACCCAGCCTTGTCAGTCCCTTCGGCGTCTATCTCTCACGCATCTATGTGGCATCTTCCGTGCCCGATGAGCTGCTGGAGGCGGCCCGCATCGACGGAGCTGGTGAGTATCGCACCTTCTTAACGGTGGCAATGCGGCTCATGGCTCCCGCACTGGTAACGATCCTGCTGTTCCAGTTCGTGGCGATCTGGAACAACTACTTCCTGCCATTGATCATGTTGAGCAACCAGAATCTCTTCCCGATCTCGGTCGGCCTGGAGACCTGGAATATCACTACGGGTGGAGCGAATAACTTCCTCTATCCCTGATCGTAACTGGAGCCCTGGTCTCCTCGATCCCGCTGCTGATCGGCTGTGTCCTCCTGCAGCGCTTCTGGCGCAGCGGCCTGGGGGCTGGCAGCGTCAAAGGGTAAATGATGGAGGGGCTGGTAGCTCTAGCTCTGGCGACCACGCCCCTTACTCCACAGGCCGCGACCGGGCACGCAGGACCTCTCTGCGCGCCCGGTCGCGCCTGCTTGCTCCGCAGGCGACCCCGTCGACAATGGGAGTATCAATGGACTTTCCTCTTGAAGCTCTTCAATCCCATTTCTATGGCTGACATCCAAACGTGTGGCATCCGATACTATTCCCCCAAAAAGTGCCACCGCCAGAGGCGGTACCAGCATTAACACAAAGAGCATCACTAACAGAGTGATCACGAACAGCCTGGCCCGGGGGTGGCCGAAATTCAGGGTCCACCCGAAGCCGAAACGCCTGGGGACAAACAGTTCGGGATCATTGGGGTTGCTGTAAAAAAAGCCTGCATACCAGTACTGATCATCATCACGGGAAGCAACAGGAATCGGTGGACGATCAACACGTGTATCCACTTTTCTCTGCCAACGCGGAAACGGCAGGAACAGGACCAGGACGACGGCGATCAGGATGGCACAGATCACCAGGAGTTGAAGTGCATTCATAGCTTTTCCTTCTTCAATGCGAGAGGCGATGTTGAGAATCAAACGTTTCATGCTGGAGAACGCGAGCCTCTAACGCTTCTCACATTACAAGAAAGTACAGCTTCTGTCAATCACCATCCTGACCTCTTTTCAGTATTTATCGACCTATTAAGTGTATATATCAAAAAGTATTATGCTCTTCTGCTAAAGCTGAGAACGCTCCACTCTTCTAAATCGTCTTCAAGAAACGGTCGCGAACACGCTTGAGGAACGTTGCATACCATACACTCTTCTTAGATGAACAACATTGATGAACAACATTCGATCTTAGTAACGAGCATAATTCAGATAAGGAGGCTCATCTGATGATCTTATCCACACAGCATGCAGAACAAACAGCAGCGGCATCGTCTCTTCCGGCCTATCGCCGGGTCCAGAATCGCTTACTCGCCATCTGCATTCTTCTTGCGCCACTGACCCTGACTGTCTACCTTATGACCTGGATCAACGTCAATGCCCATGGCTCTTCTCTCGACTATAGCCAGAGCATTGCAGCGCTGGGTCCGGTTCTCAATTACATCCATATGATCTCTGGCATCCTTGCCACCATCTTCCTTCCACTTGGTTTCCTGGGAATGGCATTGCTGGGAATGAAGCGTGCGCCATGGCTGGCGACGATCTCGGCAATCTTTGCTCTCGTGGGCTGGGCTCCCTTTGGGGCGATTATCAGCCTTGACATTCTGGCTTACGATGTCGCTCGGGTAGGGAGCATGCCACAACTCGTGACCTTATGGGGACAATTTAATGGCGACCCATTCATCATGACATATCAATACATCTACATCGTAGGTCACATGATAAGTGCGATCTTGCTAGGCATTCTGCTTGGTCGGACACGGCTTATTCCCGTCTGGACAGCCTGGGCCTTTGCATTAAGCAGTCCTGTGACCATGCTTCTCTTCGCGTTCCACCAGGTTCCACAACTCGTATGGATCGTGTGCGTACTTTTCATCATTGGTGCGGTGCCTGCCGCCCTTGCTCTGTGGCGCCAATAGGCGCTCAGGGCTGTCCTCAATACTTTTCATTGAAGAACAAATCGATGCATCAAAAGCATTAATAAACACGATCAGTACGTGCGGGGCTTGTCCCGCTTTCTCCGTTCCTATCCGAAAAATCAAGAATAATAATGCTATGCGCTCAAATAAATAGCGGCAAAATCATATTTTTATTGTTTTTTCGAGCGATTAAGATTAAAAGCGGGAGCAAGCCCCGCACGTACTGATCTTTATTCTTGTTGCATTTATTTCCAGGTAGCATTAATTGAAATGTATTGACTTCACCGGTAGTGAGGCCCGGTCTCCTCGCCGCTCGGTCCCTCGTCTCTAACACCTTCCTCCTATCTGGCTTCTTGACAGGTCACCTATCCAGAGGCCGGTGAAGTCATCTGGACTGACTCGGCTGGTATCACCTGCCGCCGATGGAACTGGCGACAGGGACGCCGTACACAACTGACAGAAGATACTCAAGCAGCCTACTTTGTATTAGACCGTCTTGCACCTTATCCGAGTGAAACGCTCCAAACCGCCGGAGAAGAATTGAAAGAACATCTGCAGCGCTGGTTTCCATCATGTACCGTCACCAGCGAAGTATTACAAAGATCATGAGCGGGTAATTCCGCTTGCCACATGATTTATTCATATTCTCATACCGTTCTCCTGGTCTGGCTGCCTTCCAGGAACCGGTGGCGCTGCCTTTCCACTGTGCTCCTGACTCTGGCTGGGGTCGCTTTTAGCGTGGATCTGAACTTCTGGCATCTGTTATGGTTGCCCTGATTACGGAACCTTGACCAATGATTCTGATATCAGGGAAAAATTTCCTTCTTGCATACTAGCGGTATAAGCTTTACAATAAGCGTGGGAAATGAGCTAGCGAAAAGAGGGACTTTTTTGTTGGTCTTCTCTTGTCGCATCAAATAATGGAACGACTGTATCTTCTCTGAAAAGGATATTCTAAAGATGAAGATTTCAAAGCAGCCCGCCGGCATCGATGGTGATGCCGTTGCCAGTCCCGTTCAGCGTCCACTCTCCTCCTTCGGTATGGTAAACCTGAATCTCTTCTGGTTCGCCAACCAGTTCCACTGGCAGGCATTGCTGGCCGTGGTGATCCCCAGTATGGTTGCCAAGTTCCTTGATCCCGCACAGAAGAGCATCAACCTTGCCCTGGTGGTCAACTGGGGGACACTGGTGGCCGTGGTTGTTAACCCACTGGTTGGTGCGCTCTCCGATTACGCTGGCTTCCGCCTGGGTCGGCGTCGTCCATTTATGCTGATTGGGACCGTCCTCAATGTTGTGGTTCTGCTCATTTTTGCTTTCTCGCCGACGATTTTTCCACCGGGTCTGCTGCTAGCGGCCTTCGCGCTGTTGTTTGTACTGCTGCAATTCAGCAATAATTTTGCCAACTCCCCTGGAGCGCTATTATTGCCGACAATGTACAGCCGCAACAGCGCGGCCTGGCCTCGGGCTTCAACGGCCTGTTCAACTTGCTGGGAACGGTCGTAGGATCGATTGTTGCTGGCGTGATCATCAACAAGAACGATCCTCTGCCCCTGTACCGCAACCAGGTCGTGCAGATCTTTCTGTTGATCGCATTGGTACAGAGCATCGTGGTCATCTATACGATCCTGACCGTGAAGGAGACACCTTTGCCTGTTAGTGGACGCCCACCCTTCAATCTGCGGCTATTCCTGCGCAAATTCTTCTTCAAACCCTCTACCTATCCCAACCTCTCCTGGGTCCTGCTAGCGCGCTTTCTGGTCATGATGGGCATCTGGAGTGTCTATTATTTTCTGCAATACTATTTTGACGATGTGTTAGGTGGGCACGCCGTCAAAACCATCATTTTCAACAACTCATTCTCGGGAGAATTTTTCAACGGCACCCTCTTTCAACCAGCGGTATTGCTGCTGGCGTTGCCGATGTCACTGCTGGCAGGCTGGGCCTCGGACCATTGGGGCGCAAGAAACTGGTCTACCTATCGAGCGCCATGATGACACTGGTCTGTTTTATTTTCATTGGCTTTCAAAATCAGTATGCCGCCCTGCTGGCTGGTGCCTGTTTTGGGATTGGTTACGGTGCCTATACCAGCGTCGACTGGGCACTCACCACCGATGTATTACCTGCTCACCGACGAAGCCGGCAAGTTCATGGGCATCTGGTCCGCAGTGGGTATATTGCCCCAGGTCGTGGGGATCACAATCGGCGGCATAATCCTGCAACTGCTGCGTACCATCCCCAATCATTTCGGCTATACCTCACTTTTCCTGCTTACCGTCGTCTACCTGGTACTGGGCACCCTGGCCATTCAACGCGTGCGAGGGATACGTTGAGCCCGTACGCACATTTCGTATTTCTTGTTGCGCTCAGTTGCTTGCCTGGTTTGTGCGGCGCGTATATCTACCACTTGATACAATATCCAGTCATAAGTATACTTATTGATGAGTTACATAACATAACATCAAATTTATGGTGCGAAGGGATACGGAAGCATGATGCGCAGTCTCTTTTTGACCTCAGACGGAAGGATTGCCTTGCTCTGGAGGCTATTTTTAGCATTTATTGGTACCTTGCTGATCTATTTGCTTTTTGACCTTGCGGCTGGTCTTTTTCTCTACCTGGGCCTTCATCTCAACTACAGCTATCTTAACAACATCTACTCTCTCGCCTACAATATGGATCTTCGCGTGGTAGGCGCCTATACCCTTGGCTACGTGCTGATTGCCGCGGGAACAGTCTGGTTTCTCCACTGGTTCCGGCGCAAAATTGACCGTCGTTCTACTGCAGGCCTGGCCTGGACCGGATTGAGCGGTCACTGGCGCGATATGCTATTGGGAGCACTGCTTGGTGCAGGCGTGCCACTGCTAGCTGTGGGTATTGGCAATGCCTCGGGCTTGTTCACCCGCATTTCGCCCGGTTGAGTTGGTGGGGACTGATCATTATCCTGCTCTTTAATGTGATTCAATACACTGCAACCGCTATACGCGAAGAGGTCTACTACCGTGGCTATGTCTTTCAGAACCTGGGCGAAAGTATGGTGCTCTGGCTCAATGTGGTGTGTGCCGGCGTGTTCTTCGTGTTTGCTCACCTGTTAAATGGCCTGAGCTATGTGTCCTTATCTTTTATCATCGCAAACCTGATGTTAAGTACGATCTGGATCTGCGCACGCCTTCTAACCAGGTCGCTCTGGTTTAGCATCAGCATGCACGCGGCACTTGATAGCTGCTCATTCTTGATAGGCATCCTGCTTTTCAGTGGCCACACCAACTTGAGCATGATAGCAATGAGCTTGCTCTGGCTGGAAACTCCTTTTTTTGCTCTCGCTCTGCTCGTGCTTTTAGGCTGGAATATTTGGGGAAAGCGCTACATCACTGGAATGGCCGCCTCAAAGAAAATGGAGACTTGCTTTCTCATTGAGGCAATGGTAGCACTTATTAGAATGTCCAGCCTCTAAGTAGAGGCGAGGCTGCCCTCAGTACATCTCACTTAACCGTTCTTATTGTTGCTTCCGAGTCGCGGCGCGTTCTTCTGTGTTTGCTTATTGCTGATGCTCGACAAAGGCTACGAGGCGACAGAAAGCCGCTTCACCGCCGCTGAACTTCCAGGGGAAGCAGCCGATCCATATGCGCTGGTCGAGTACTTCATCGATCATGCCACCAGCGTTCTCTACGTGGAAGATGCCATGCGGGAACATCGCATAGTGCATGAGTTGCAGATCGTCGTCGGGCCAGATCTCTTCAAGGGTTGGCCCAGTTTCTGCGCGCACTTTACAGCCAGGTCGGGTCGCACTTTACGAATGACGGTATTCATGGGATGATCCATCGAACCGGCGTCGATGGCGAACCAGGAGATCTGGCGCTCTAAGACCCAGTTGGCAAACTCGCGGGTCGGTCCAGGATGCTTGATGAAGTAGCGCGTCTCATCTGGTTGCGACTCACCATACCAGTTGCTGGGATAGTATTTGTGATAGCCGGTGTGCACGACAACGATATCGTGGGGCTGAATGCGCTGTCCCGTTTTGCGCTCCCATTCCTCAAAATGGGCCGCCGTATAATAATCGTAGTCACCGATCCCCAGGGCTTCAAGATCCACAACGACCGCTGGACCGACCAGTTTATCCAGGGGAATGCTACCAATATCTTGCCCATTGGTTATAAAATGGAGCGGCGCGGTCAGGTGTGTTCCAACGTGCAGCGTGGAAGAAATATGCTGACCACCTACCTTGTCAAAGGCGACCCGTTTGATCCATTTAATCGTTGGTCCTTCGTAGGTGGCAAAGCCTGGTGTATGCATATCCCAGTTTTGTGAGAGATCAAGCACGCGCATGTTACTCAGATCGATCGGCTTCATCTCGTGCCCTCCTTTGGCATAGCGCTCAGGCGCATGGAAACGTTTTTTAGCATTGTGTTCCACAATACAAATGGTATACTTATTATTATATCATCTCTATTATTCTTTTTTATTTTCCTATTTATCAATTTACTTCTATAAAATATCTTAATCAGCTCTGCACGCGCATATCCGCTTTTGATCCTTTGTATGCTAGATATAAGTAGCGAAGAGGAGGCTAGCCCTTGATTCTTTCCACATCCTACAGCAACCGCATCTGCACTGCGTAGTGGGCAGTTAGATCCGTTTGCGTATATCGATACCATCTGTGAGCGGCTCGATATGATTGATCCACAGTTGCACGCGTTCCTTCCTGAGAAGGACCGTCGAGACCGCTTAAAAGCTGAAATAGCGGCTTTACAACAGCGTTTTCCTGATCCCCTGAACCGTCCACGCTTTATGGGATTCCTGTTGGGGTCAAAGATACCTTTCGGGTCGATGGTTTCCCGACCAGGGCGGGATCGCAGTTACCGGCGGAATTATTCGCGGGCGCCGAAGCTTCGTGTGTAGGGATGCTCAGGGCGGCCGGGGCCTGTATTCTTGGCAAGACTGTTAGCACCGAATTTGCCTATTTTGAGCCGGGGAGACACGCAATCCACATAACGTGAAGCATACTCCTGGCGGCTCCAGTAGCGGTTCAGTCGCGGCGGTCGCAGCGGGACTTTGTCCGCTGGCGTTGGGTACGCAGGTTATTGGCTCGACTATTCGGCCGGCGGCCTTTTGTGGCATTGTTGGTTTCAAGCCGACCTATGGTCGTATCCCTATTGATGGCCTGGTACAATGTGCTAACTCGGTGGAACATATCGGGTACTTCACGCAAGATGTGGCGGGATCTGCCTTTGTGGCGCCACTGCTCTGCCGAGACTGGCGCAGTGAGGGCCGCGTCCCGGCTGAGTCTTTACCTGTCCTGGGTGTCCCTGATGGACCCTATCTTGCTCAAGCCTCCGCTGAAGCCCTGGCCGCCTTCGAAGACCAGCTCACGCTACTGAAAAAGTCTGGCTATCGCATCTGTCGTGTCCAGGTATTCTCCGATATCGAGAGGATCAATCGTCTGCATATGCGTATGGTGTTCGCTGAAATGGCTCAGGTGCATGCCCCCTGGTTCACGCGCTATGAAACGCTCTATCGACCGCGTACGCTAGCCGCGATTCATGAAGGGCAGACGGTGAGTGACGAAGAACTCGCGCAAGGGCGTGAAGGGCGTGCCAGGTTGCGCGAGACGTTAGAGGCTCAGATGAAAGAGATGGGCATTGATCTCTGGGTCAGTCCGGCAACGCAGGGTCCGGCCCCCGAGGGATTAGACTCGACCGGGAGCCCGCTTATGAACCTTCCCTGGACCTATGCCGGGTTACCCGCGATTACTATTCCGGCCGCGCTGGCGGCGAATAAGTTGCCGCTCGGTTTGCAGTGCGTGGGCGCGGCGATGGCAGATGAGCAGGTGCTGGCATGTGTCGCTCCGATGGCGGATATATTGTCCAGCCATTGCGGTAGCCAGGAGTACAAAGCATGAAACCACCGCAATTTCAGTACTGTGCGCCAGGGATACTGGATGAGGCGCTCAGGCTATTAGCGCAATGTGGCACAGACGCAAAGGTGTTAGCGGGCGGCCAAAGCCTGATCCCGCTCTTGAATATGCGCCTGGCCGCCCCGCTCTACCTGGTCGATATCAACCGTGTGGCTGCGCTGGATTACATTGACGCCAGGGAGAGCTACCTCGCGGTCGGGGCCACTGTGCGTCAACGCAGCGTTGAGCAATCCGCAGTAGTACAGCAGCGGCACCCACTCCTGGTAGAGGTCATAAAACATATCGGGCATATGCAGATCCGTAATCGGGGCACCCTGGCGGGCAGTATCGCCCATGCCGATCCTGCCGCGGAGTTGCCTGCACTGCTTAGCTGTCTGGATGGTGAGGTGGTGGCGCGCAGTAGCGCTGGTGAGCGGATCATCAAAGCCGAGCAGTTTTTTACCACTTACCTCACGACCGCCCTGGACGCCCAGGAGATCGTCACGGAAATTCGTTTCCCCTGGCTCCTTCCGCAGGCTGGCTGGGCCTGTATTGAGTTCTCGCGTCGGGCTGGCGATTATGCGCTGGCGGGAGCTATCGCGGTCGTGCTTCCTACTCATGAGGGAACGTGTCTGTCAGCGCGTATCAGCTATTTTGGGATCTCCGCGACACCTGTACGCGGGTATGAGATTGAGCAGATGCTTGCAGGTACAACACTTGACGACGCGGTATTGCAAGCTGCCGCACAGGCGGCCGAGCGGCTGGTCGATGCTGAATTAAACGATATCCATGCGACGCCCGCCTATCGTCGCTCGCTAACGGCAGAGGCGACCAGGCGGGTACTGAGAAGCGCCTGGCAACGCTGCAATAGGTTCGACCCTCGCGGTCGAATATCTCAGCCACTGAACGATGCCTAAGGAGGTTTTGTCGATGGTTACGATCAAACAAACGCCCTTGCCTGCCTTATGTGATATGTGCTCGCTTAGCCTGACCGTGAATGGTCAGCTCTATGAGCGGCGTGTGCCAGCACGCTTACTGCTCTCAGATTTCCTGCGTCACGAATTAGGCCTCACCGGGACGCATGTCGGATGCGAGCATGGTGTCTGTGGCTGCTGTACAATCCTCCTCAATGGCGAGCCCGTCCGTTCCTGCCTGATGCTGGCGGTGCAGGCCGATGGGATGGATCTCACGACCATTGAAGGTTTCGCCGGACCACAAGAGCCGCTGCATCCGATTCAAGAGGCGTTCCGGGAGAAGCATGCTCTGCAATGCGGCTTTTGTACGCCTGGCATCATTATCTCGGTGCACGCGCTGCTACGTGAGCATCCCATGCCTACAGAGGAAGAGATTCGGCACGGACTCGCCGGGAACCTCTGCCGCTGTACCGGATATCAGAATATCGTGGCGGCGGTCAGATATGCGGCCGAGCACATGGCTGAGCAAGGGCAGGATGAAGAATAAGTTTGTTGATTTTTCGAGCTTGAATGTTAAAAAGAAACAAGATCAGTACGTGCGGGGCTTGCCCCGCTTTTAATCTTCCCACTCGAAAAATCAACAATAAGAATGTTTTGCAGCTATTTGTTTGAGCGCATAGCATTATTATTGTTACTTTTTCAGGCAGGAACGGAGCAAGCGGGGGCAAGCCCCGCACGTACTGATCTTGTTTATTTTTTCTTTTTCAAGCCTGAATAAATAAAGGCGGATCAAATAACTTAACGCATAAATCATATTTATGATTGCTTTTTCAGGCTTGTTGCGTTCTCAAGTTAAATGGATCGGATGTTGAGGTCCTTTTTATCCGCATGAAGGGAAGGGGAAACATGGCGACACGTTGGTTTGGCGCTCCTGTTCAGCGTAATGAAGATCCGCGTCTTCTTCGTGGGCAGGGCGTCTATGTCGATGATATTGACCTGCCGGAGATGCTACACGCAGCGGTTTTACGCAGCCCTTATGGGCGCGCTAAGGTTGTGCGTATCGATACACAGGCAGCCAGCAGCTTGCCGGGCGTGCAGCTGGTACTTACCGCCGCCGACCTCGGTGATGTGCTGGAGCCATCGCCCCTGCTGATACCACATCAAGCTCTAACGCAGCCCCGTACCCAGCTTCCCCTGGCACTTCACGAGGTGCGTTATGTGGGAGAAGCCGTCGCTTTTATTGTGGCGGAGAGCCGCTATCTGGCCGAAGATGCGCTGGAGTTAATTGAAGTGGAGTATGAGCCGTTGCCCGTCGTTCATAGTCTGGAGATAGCCTCTGCTCCCGCTGCCCCGCTCGTCCACGAAGACGTCCAGGGCAATGTCGCGGCCCACCTGGTACAGAGCGTTGGCAAGCCAGATGAAGTGCTGGCCACTGCCCCCCATGTCATACGTGAGACGTTCCAGATGGAGCGCGGAGCGGCCATGCCGATGGAGTGTCGCGGCATCGTTGCGCGCTGGGATCGCTATGAGCAGATGCTTACCTGCTGGATATCCACACAAGCACCCATCCCTATCCGCAATGGCCTGTCCGCGATCTTCCACCTGCCAGAGCACAAAGTACGAGTGATTGCCCCGGATGTTGGTGGTGGCTTTGGCGCGAAAATCATGCTCTTCTATCCTGAGGAGATCCTGGTTCCATTTGCCGCCATGCGGCTGGGCAGGCCTGTCAAGTGGATCGAGGACAGGCGGGAGAACTTTATCTCGACCAACCAGGAGCGCGGTCAGCTGCACGAAGTGGAATACGCCTTCGATGACCAGGGCCTGCTGCTCGCTGTGCGCGATGCATTTCTACACGATACGGGAGCCTATACCCCTACGGCATTATCGTCCCCATTATTACTGCCTGCTCATTGCCAGGGCCCTATCGGCTACAAAACTATGCCAGCGACTGCCAGGTCTTATATACCAACAAGGTCCCGGTGAGCCCATATCGGGGCGCGGGTCGTCCGCATGCTGTTTTTGTGATGGAGCGTATCATGGATCGGATCGCCCTTGAACTGCAGTTGGATCGCCTGGAGGTACGCTCACGCAACTTCATTCGCCCCATGAGTTTCCCTGGGACGTTGGCTTTGTCTACCAGGATGGCGGACCCACACGCTACGATAGCGGCGATTACCAGGCCGCCCTTGATAAGCTCAAGCTGGCACTCGATTATGACACCTTTGCGACACGACAGGCACAGGCCCGCTCGCAGGGGCGCTACCTGGGACTCGGGATCGGCTACTACGTCGAGGGAACGTCGATTGGTCCCTACGAGGGGGCCCACGTACGTGTCGAGCCCGATGGCCATGTCTTTGTCTCCACCGGAGTGACCTCACAGGGACAGGCCCACCAGACGGTTTTCGCGCAGATCGTGGCCGATCAACTTGGCATTGAGCCGCAAGCTGTCCTGGTCACGGCCGGAGACTCGCAGGCTTTCAACTGGGGTGTCGGAACCTTTGCCAGCCGCGCCGCCACGGTCGCTGGTTCGGCGGTCCATCTGGCAGCGGTCAAAGTACGCGAAAAAGTACAGGCGCTGGCTGCTGAGCTATTTGAAGCTTCAGCTGAAGATATAGAGCTGGCTGCCGGCAAGGTCTTTGTCAGGGGAGCGCCGCAGCGATCTCTGACATTGGGACAGATGGCCATTAAAGCGAATCCGTTGCGCTATACCTATGGTGACAACGCACGCACGCTGGCGGCGATGAATCTGGCCGCTGCCCGGCCTGGTCCCGCCCTACCGCCAGAACGTGACGCCCCCGGACTGGAGGCCGACGGCTTCTACAGTCCACCGCATGGCAGCTTTGCCAGTGGTGTGCATGGCGCCATCATCGAGGTCGATCTGCCCACCGGCATGGTCTCATTCGTGAAGTACGTCGCGGTCCACGACTGCGGACGACTGATCAACCCAATGGTAGTAGAGGGACAGGTACATGGTGGTGTAGCGCAAGGCATCGGGGGTGCCTTTTTTGAGCGCCTGGTCTACGATGACACGGCACAACTGCTCAGCTCCACCTTTATGGACTATCTCATCCCGACCGCCGCCGAGATCCCTGACATCACCGTCGAGCATATCGAGACGCCATCGCCGCTCAATCCCCTGGGCATGAAGGGGGTCGGCGAAGCCGGCGTCATCCCTGTCGCGGCGCTCTTCGCCTCGGCCCTCGATGACGCGCTTTCACCCTGGCACATACGCATCCGCGAGATGCCCCTGCACCCCTGCCGCTTGCACGAAATCCTACAACAAGCCAGGGGAGTACCAAATAACTAGCGGCATGCAAGCAAAAGCGAAATAAATAAGATCTGTACGTGCGGGGCTTGCCCCAATGCCGTTGAGATACGAAGCATTTGAGCTCAAACATGGGATGGGAGCTTGCTCCCCCTTTTCCCTTCCTGTACGAAAAAGCGACAAGAAAGACGATGCTCATAGGTTCGGGCCTCAGCGCCCGATTGCCGCCCTCCGCAGAGCTGGCGGCCCAGTATCCCAGCGATGGGGTGTCTCGTGGCATGATCCTTTCCTTTACGCGGTGCCCAAACACGGACCCTGCGTTTGGGCACCGCGTGGGTCGAGGTAGCGGTGACGAGAGACCGAGCGGCAAGGAGACCGGGCCCCACTACCGGTGGGGCAATCGGGCGCTGAGGCCCGAACCTATACAATTCGTTCTTCTTGTTGCTTTTTCGTATGGGGAGGGTAAAAAGGGGGCAGGCTCCCATCCCATGGTTCTGATCTCAAATGCTTCGTATCTCAATGGTATTGGGGCAAGTCCCGCACGTACTGCTTTATTTTCTCTTTTTACCTAGCGTACAATGATGGGTTTGTCCTTGCGCAGGGCGGCGATCGTCTGCTGGTCCAGGTTGAGGTGGGCCTGCACCAGCTCGGGCGGCGTCAGCGCCATCCATTGGTTGAGCGATACGTCCATGAAGCGGGGGCTGCGGAACATCTCCAGGAAACGTAGCGGCTCGTCGCCCAGGTTCTGGACGTAATGGGCCATCGCGAAGGGCACGTAGCCGACATCGCCCGCTTGATAGTCGAAGGTGCGCGCCTTGCCACCGGACGCGAACACGGTCATGCGCGCACGCCCCGAGATGTAGTACTGCCACTCGTCTTTGGCGTGCCAGTGCAGCTCGCGCATCGCGCCCGGCTCAACATTCACCAGCGCCGCCGCAATGGTGCTCGCAGCCGGAAAATTGGTGGAGTCGGTGATGCGCACCCAGCCGCCCGCCGCCTTGATTGGTTCCTGGTCCATCATATGATGGCTGAAGGCCTGGGGCACGATACCCGCCCCCGACTGGACGATGTCATTAGCCATCGGGCCAGGTACCTTCCCGGAGAAGATATACCGCTCGTGCTCGATATCAGTCGGGATGTTAGCGAAGGCGGTCTCTGGGACGCCAAAGTTCCTGGCCAGCACCTCGCGTGGGATATGCTTGAACAGGTCAGTGATCAGGAAGGTCTCGTTCTCCGAGAAGTTGCCGTTGTCGAACACCAGCAGAAACTCACAACCCTCTTCCAGACCCTGGATCGAATGCGGAATCACCGACGGGAAGTTCCACAGGTCGCCCTCGCCAACGTCATCGATAAAGGTGCGCCCTTGCTCATCGACGGCGGTGATGCGGGCGCCCCCCGCCAGCATGTAGGCCCATTCAGCCTCCTTGTGCCAGTGCATCTCGCGTATGCCCCCGGGTTTGAGGCGCATGTTGACCCCGGCCAGTTCGGTGGCAACCGGCAGTTCGCGCACCGTCACCTCGCGGGCCCAGCCACCTGTGACGAGGCGGTTGCGTGCCGTGGTGAAAGAGAACTTGAGGTTGGGGATCGTGCCGGAATCGGTATAGGGAGAGGCCAGCAGATCGGGGTTCTCGCGTTCCAGGGGCACATTGCGCGGCCCCATGATGGTCGCGCCAGCACCATCCCTGATCGGCTGCGGTGCCTGGCTCGACTCATCGCCGGATTGTGGCGAAGTCTTCTGCATGTCGGGTTTCCTTTCGTATTTTTGTAGCAATCGACACCCCTCAAAGGGAATATCTATTGTGGGACCTGCTATCAAGCAAGCTGAAACATAGCTCTCATACAATAAGTAATCGCCTGGGCCTGAATTGTGACCAGCTAGTTGAAAAGGCCAGCACCAAAAGCAACCTCCAAGTCCCAAAATGACTCTTCTATATAAGAGAGATAAAATGCTCAAGGAGAACCGATGCAGCAGAGGACGGATGCAGACCTGGTTATGCTCGCCTGTATGGGCAACCGGGTGCCAGCAATGAATTAATCAGACGCTATCAAGCGCAGGCAAAACGGATTGCCCTGAAAATAGTCAGACAAGAAGAGCTGGCCTACGAAATTACGCAGGAGGCTTTTCTGGCGGCCTATCTTTCGCTGGATCAGCTACGAGATCCAGCACGTTTTGGCGGCTGGCTCAACAGTATCGTGCGCAACTTTGCTTTGAGTGTTGTGAAAGAGCGAGGAAATAATCCCCTCTCTTTGGAACAGCTGCTTCAGGAACATCCCCCCACTGGGCTAGAAGTTTACGCTCCGCAGCGCATTGATCCAGAAGCACACGCCGAAGAACATGAGCTGCAACAACTACTCCTTACCGTTATCTCAACGCTCTCTGAGAAAGAACGCAGTGCCGTACTGCTCTATTACTATCAGCAACACAGCATCCAGGAGATTGCCACATTGCTGAACATCTCAGAGACAGCCGTCAAGAGCCGCCTCTTCAAAGCCCGCAGAACCTTACGTGGCCAGCTCGCGGCTGAATACGAACTCAGGTTCCCTCAAGTAACAAGCTCGAAAGGAAAAAAAATAATGGCAGAAGAGAAACAAGCCTGGCAAAGTGGTCGGCCCGTTCCACCGAAGTTCAGCCAGGCTATGATACGTGTCATCACACTAACCTATACAGAGGCGAGGCTGCTTGACCAGCCGTTCCTCGGGACCGAACATCTCCTCCTGGCCCTGCTGCATACAGAAATAGGCGAGGCTGCAGAATTGCTGTCGCAAGCAGGCATGAACCTGGAGCTGACCAGGGAAGCAGTGAGAACGGTGAGTCCTCACCTTGAAGGTGAGACTGCCCGTGGGATGTCACAAGATACGATTAATGTACAGGCAGGTGCTATAAAACTGGCACAACACTTCCAGCACCAGGAACTACAGCCAATCCATGTACTTCTTAGCCTGCTCCTGCAAGAACAGTCTGTTGCTCAGCAGGCTTTACAGCAGCTACATATACAGCCCGAGCAACTGCGGGATCAGGTGCTGCGGCATCTGTCAGGGACAGGGACAGAGTCAGCGTTAGATGTCACAACACTTCAACAAGTCATTGTTTTGGAACAACCGCCTGTGATGCCTCCTCAGGCAGACCAGAGCAAGACCAGAACGATTGATACACGCACGGAAAGTGGCATCGAGCTGGATATCGATAGAGCCGCGCAGACCCTCCAGGAAACACAACAAAAGTTGCTCAAGAAATATCCGGCAGGTGATCCTCAACATGAACGTCTCAAGCAGGTTTTTGAAAATTCCCAGCGGCGCCTGGCGCTGACCAGACGACCGGATTCACCCAACGGTAGGGCCCGTGTTAGTGTCAGCTACACAGATGTACTCATGCATGCAAATACAATCAGATTGCATTTTGATCATTCTCACGCCGCTCCAGAGCACCTGCTGTATGGTATTCTGCAACTGTCCAGTAGTCAGGCACGGGCGGCGCAGATCCTCGACCGCTTACAGATTGAACGTTCCACTATGTTGCAAGCGCTAGAGCAATTTCTGAGTGAGCAGAGCTATGAGCTAACTGGCACTATCAAAGGGCTCACGACAACGGCAGCCAGTGAAGCTATAAACTATGCCTATGAGGAAGCCCACCAATTGGGACACAACCTTATCGGCGCGGAACATCTCATGCTCGGCCTGCTGCGTCAAGAAGAGGGATTCAGTGCCAAACTGATGCGAAAAGCAGGTCTCGACACCGCCAAAATTCGGGATGAGCTGGCCCGGCTACCCGATCCAGTACTCTGATGCTAGATAGCCTCCAACACTCATCCCCCATCGGATGATATCAGCATCATTCCAGCTTCTATACTGGAATGATGATCTTTTATTTGATGATCCAAGGCAAGCAGAAGTCTATATTTGCCCATCTCGTTCAAACGACGAAAAACGAAGAGTGCCCGTTGATATCCGAATGAAACTTGATGATAGGCAGAGCTAAAATTTAGGAGCATGTCAACTATATAATCATTTCTTGCCTTTTGTGCCGCCGCTGAAATAGAATGATTGATTCTGAAGCATGTGAATAGTGGGCAGAACTTTTCCCCTGCTATTGTGTTTTAAGAGCTTATACTATAAAATCATCTATGAATGAATTGTATTAAATCAATAAAAAACATGGCAAGGATTTATATTATGGAATATTCTCTGATATTGTGTTACGTGTGTAGGACACAAAACACGCTCCATAGTAAGTTTTGTAGTTCTTGTGGAGCAGATTTATCGCAGCAATATGCCACTACTTATGATATTCTCGGAACAGCAAATGCCGTCAGTTCTGCATCCAATCAGGAAGGCACAAACCCTGGCGCAAGGAATTTAGTTATCCCCCCATCTGTGCCGCCGCCACCGCCACCACCACTACCGCCATCATACCAACCTCCTACTGAATATGCTTCATCATATCTTCCGCCTACTGAATATGCGCTACCATATCCGCCACCTACTGAATACGCTTCAGCAGGAGCAGGAGCGCCGGGGCAACCACAGACGCCGCTCTCATCCGTGCCCAACGCGCCAATGAACGCGACGGTGCCTGGCATTTTGAAGGTTTTCGGTGTTTTAGGTACTGTGGTCAGCGCTGGCCTGCTATTTATTGGCATTATAGGTTCATTTGCTTCCTTCACATCTTTCTCAGCTTATACTTCATTTGCTACTGAATTATGGGTGGGGGCTTTTACCATCATACTGGGATGGATCTTGTTGCGCATATCCCTGTGGCCGTTTCATAAGCCACTGAAGAGCGATGGTACACCCGCTTCTTTTTGGCGGCATGCTGGTATGGAAGGTGGTATCTTTCTGGGAGGCGCGATGGTGCTGACCAGCGTCGTATGTACATTCCTCATCATATATATGTACTACATAGTAAATCATCAAGCTGATTTATACAGTGCCGGTGTTGGTGGTAGCGTACTCTACGCAACGAGCGGCCTGTATATTATGTTCAATTCCAGGCTCAAACCACCCAGAATTGACTTCTCGCAACGCCGCCAGGCTATTGCGCTCACAGGAAGCCTGCTCGGCGCCAGTTTCGGGGTCCCTGGCTTATTGATGATACTGTCCTTTGGAGGAGGAACGATGGTTCCTGGCGCTATTTTATTAGTCATCGGCGTGTTTTTGACTTTTATCACACGCATACGCAAGTAAGTTCACGACATAGAAGCCTTATGCTCAAGGTCGCCGAAACGTGGACCCCGGCGTGCTCCCCCTAATATTTTTCATAAAAAGATTCAAGGGAATGAAAGCAACAATAAATACGATCTGTACGTGCGGGGCTTTTCCCCGCTTTTACCCTTCGAAATCAAATAATCAACAATAAACACGATTATAATATTTTCGCTTCTTACACCCGATCCTTGTGAGCCCAAAAGATAAAAAGAAAAGCCTTATGCAGATATTTAAATTGAGGCATAGCATTATTATTATTTGTTTTTCGAGCGGGAAGTTTTTAAGCGGGGACAAGCCCCGCACGTACAGATCGTTTATCTTGTTGCATTTGATGATATTATCGCTTAAAAATCATCTAAAAGGCGATACCAGCAGCAAAACAAATCTTCCATCATACCTCTTGCAGGGAACATACTAATTTTCAAGTACAGCTCTTGACAAGGGAAATGCAGGGGTTATAATTAATAAAGAGACCGTCTATTTATTAATCAAGGGGAAACAATGGCACGTCCTGTTAAGCATGAAGCAGTTGCTGCGAAGCGCAGAGAGATTCTAAATGCCACCCAACGGTTGGTGTTTACCAAAGGATTTGAGGAGATGTCGATCCAGGATATCCTGGACGAGGTGCAGATTTCCAGTGGGGCGTTCCACCACTACTTCGATTCGCGTGGGGCGCTCCTGGAAGCGTTCGTCGAGCAGATCAAACACGAGACGGAAAAGCCGCTCCTACCCATCCTCCATGATCCGAAGCTTTCTGCCATCGAGAAATTCCAGGGCTTCTTCGATACGCTGGACCGCTTGAGAATCGCCCACAAGGCTGATGTGGTCGAGCTGGCGCGTGTCTGGTACACCGACGCCAACGCCATCATCCGCATGAAAGTCGACGAGGCGATTTTTCAACAGCGCGCGCCATTACTCACCGAGATCGTACGCCAGGGGATCAGGGAGGGCAGCTTTACGATCGCCTATCCTGACAACGCTGGCGAGGTCATTATGGCTCTGTTAGAGGGTATGGGCAATGCACATGCCAGGCTGTTGTTCTCACCAGGGCAAGAAAGCATCGATCTGAGCCTCATCGAAGAGATCGTTGCTATTCATTCCGCCTATATGGATGCGATAGAGCGTGTGTTGGGCGCGCCCCCACATTCATTCACCCGCATCAACAGCGCAGCCGTGGATGTCTGGGTAACGGCAACGCAAGAAAACCATGTATAAGGCAGAAGGGCATGGAGCTCATCCCACCCATGAGAGAACCATGACGCTCTGCAGAAAAACTTAATGAAGAATATAGGAAAGACAGGCAAGCACCATCTTTTCCCTGCATTCATCGAGAAGATCGCTTTATAGCCTCAAAAGTGAAAAGGGATTTTGATATGACAGCGATTATTGAAGTAGACAAGCTGACCAAGCGCTATGGGAACAAGCGCGGCATCACTGATGTATCCTTCCAGGTGGAAGAGGGTGAAGTCTTTGGCTTTCTGGGCCCCAACGGGGCAGGCAAAACGACAACGATTCGCCTGTTAATGGCGCTGCTGCGTGCCAACTCGGGCACGGCGCGCATCGCCGGGCTGGATGTCTGGCAAGGCTCGGTAGAGATTAAGCGGCTGGTCGGCTATCTACCAGGCGAACTTGCGCTTGATCCCGGGCTAACCGGCGGGCAGATCCTGGAGTATTTCGGGCATCTGCGCGGTGGCGTCGATCAGGCATATCTCAAACAACTGATTGCCCGCATGGACCTCGACCCCAGCCGTAAGTTCCGGCAGTATTCCAGCGGTAATAAGCGCAAGATCGGCATTATTCAAGCCTTCATGCATCGTCCACGCCTCCTAATTCTGGATGAGCCGACCAGCGGGCTGGACCCGCTGAATCAGCAGGAGTTTGAGCGTATGGTCCGGGAAGTGCGCGACGATGGGCGTACCGTCTTCCTCTCTTCGCACATCCTGACCGAGGTGGAACAGACCTGCCATCGCGTCGCCATTATCCGCGATGGCCAGCTTGTGCGCGTGGGTTCCGTAGAAGAACTGAAGGACATCAAACTCCAGGAAATTACGATCACCTTTGCCAGTGCGGTCCCCATCGAAGCATTCAAGGACCTGGAGGGCGTAGAACAGGTGGACATGCTTTCCGATGGGCGTACCGTGCGCCTATCTGTGCAAGGCCAGGCGGACGCAGTGATCAAAGCTGCGGCCCAGCATTCCGTGCTTACCCTGACCAGCCACCAACCCAGTCTGGAAGACATCTTCCTGCGCTACTATGAAGGCGACGGCGTGGCCGCCAAGGAGGTCAGTCATGTGGTTCAATAGCGTCTATCTCAAAACCCTGCGCGAGGTCCGCATCGCCATTCTGGGCTGGGGCGTGGGAATGGGACTGCTCCTGTATGCTGTGCTGGCCGCGGTCCCCGGACTTATTGCCACACCAGCGGCAAAAGCCTCGCTCATCAGCCTGGCAGGCTCGTTCGCCTGGCTTGCCGAACCGGTCGCCCTAGACACCCCCGGCGGCTACGCAACCTGGAAATACGGTCTGACTATCCTGATCCTGGCTATCTGGCCACTGATGGCGGGCAGCCGCATGCTGCGGGGCGAAGAGGAACGTGGTGCCATGGATGCCCTGCTCTCGCTGCCACGTGGACGCGGGCGTATCGCGCTGGAAAAACTGGCGGCGATCTGGACCGCCCTGCTCTTGATGGGCCTGATCATCGCTCTACTGGCTATGGCGGGTGGCAAGAGTGCCAACGCAAGCTTTGGTCTGGGCGATGCCTTGTTGTTTAGTCTGAATTTAGTGCTCATCTGTGGCTTCTTCGGCTCGCTTGCCCTACTACTCTCCCAGTTCACCCTGGAACGCCGCACAGCCTCCGGCCTGACGGGAGGCTTGCTACTAATCTTTGTCGTACTGGACATGGTCCATCGCGTCTTCTCCAATACCGATTGGATCAGCCGCCTTTCCCCGGTCTACTACTACAATTTGAACAAGCCCCTGGTGCCAGGCTACAGCGTCAATGTGGGCGCGCTCCTGGGACTGGTGGCCCTGAATATCCTGCTGAGTGGAGCAGCCATCTGGCTCTTTGTGCGACGCGATGTTGGCAGCACAGTGGCACTGCCACGCTTGCTGGAGCAGAAGACACAGGTCGCGCAGCCCGTGCGCGCACTGCCGGTGAATGACTGGTCGCTGCGCTCGATCTATACCCGTGGCCTGCGCATGGTCGCGATCCCTACTTTCTGGTGGACCCTGGGCATCGCTGGTTTCGCGGCATGGATGGTTGTGGTCACCAAACAAGCGGAGACGGCGCTATCCACCCTTTATCAGAGCTCACCGCTCTTGAAAGTCTTTATCACTAAAGTCGGCGGTAGCGATCTCGCAACCAACGCCACCATGCTCAGCGCACTCTACGTCTTGCTGCCCGTGATTCTAATGGCCTTTACAGTCACACAGGCCAACAACTGGTCTGCGGATGAAGAGGAAGGACGGCTGGAACTGGTACTATCTACACCACAGCCACGCTTACAGGTGCTGCTGGGACGTTTTGCCGCGCTCACTACCGCGACCGTCTTCATTGGAGTAATAACCCTGGCCGCTACGGCGATAGCCTCGGCGGCGACAGGCCTGAAACTTGACGGGGGAAATCTGGCCGCCGCCACGCTCTCGATTATCCCCCTGGGACTGCTGGTAGCGGCCCTCGGCTATCTGCTGTCCGGCTGGCTGCGCACGGCTCTGGACACCGGCATCTTGAGCTTTTTGCTCGTCATCTGGTTTTTCATCAGCTTTGTTGGCCCGGGATTGAACTGGTCGGACGCGGTCCTGCGGCTCTCCGCCATCTACTACTATGGCACCCCGCTACTGCATGGCTTGCCCCTCCTGGATACGATTAGCATCCTGGTCGTCGGCATACTAGCACTGACACTGGCCTCGATGCGCTTTGTACGCAAAGACATCGGACGTTAAGCACAGACACAGAAAGAGAGCCGCGCCAACCTCCTTTTGAAGGTTGGCGCGGCTCTCTTTCTGTGTCTGATCCCTGCTCCTATCTGGACCTTGTAGCTTGCCACACTTTCCTTTTTTGAGCCCCGAAAGCACAAAAATGTAAACAAGATCATGGCAGTGTTAATAAGTATCAGGCACATTATTAAAAAATTCTCTTTTTATAAGAAAATGATTTATAAAACATTGAAAGGGAATGATTTTATAGAAATTGACAGCAGATGCGAGTAAAATCTATAATAGATAAAAAGGGATTGATATAAGGAAGGACCTTCATGAAGGATTATTGGTATGCTGGCGATAATACACGATTGACACGCTGGCTCTATATCATCGCGGGGATACTTTTATTTGGGCCAGCAATAATCTCAGGTTTAGCAGAGACTTTGCATATGGTTTTCCTAATCTGGCTGAACTACTTCATTCAATGCGTTGGTTTCTTCTGCTGGGGTATGGCTTCTTGTATAGTGGCGCGCGTGCAGCATCGTCGCGAACCACACATTCCTATCTATACACAACCACGGCTCTGGTTTGGTCTGCTTGGCTTTGCACTGATTCCTAATGGCATAATATTAGGGCTAGAAAATAGCCATGTGCAAGCTGAGAACATCGTATTGGACGCAATAATAGCAGTTTCAGTAATCGCAGTCCTGGTCTGCCTCATATTAGGAGTGTACTTCTGGTGGCGCAAAACCAGAAGAATTACGCAGAGCCAGACAGCTCGGAAACGATGAAATAAAATTAGCAGGTGAACACAATCAGCACGTTCTCTCTGCCTATTTGTCACGGTGCAGCTTAAAGAAGAAGGGTTGCTCCATCCCCTTGTAATCCATCACGCCCAGGAGCGTGTCGGGGTCGATGAGGCGAAATGTGTCATAAATCGGCAGGTTGTCATAGATCATGGAGGCGCTGACTCTGCCGCGATACTCGACCATGCGCAGCCGCGCCTTCGCCTGGCGGGTCTGCAATCTGAAAATAATAAAGGATGGACATGGTCACGATCAATAAACTCTTTACCATACCAGCCAAATGTCGCCAGCAGCCCATCCAGCGGATTATTCGTAGAGATCTCGCTCCCATGCCACCGGCCCATCAGGGTATCGATGTCAACACACGGAAGTGTATCGCACAGCGCAAGAGCCTCTTGCAGGCTCATGTGATCCTGGTAAGCGCGCTCACGCAGCAAATCTACCTGCCTCGCATCTGACATAGACCTACCTTCTCTTTTTACGCTAGCTGTATCCAACCACGGACTCCTATCCTCACCCGATCTCAACACATCAACCCACATCTATTATACATTTCATTTAAGAATCAAACCATGCATAGGACACAGCAATAACAACGATCTGTACGTGCGGGGCTTGCCCCGCTTCTTCCTCCCCCGCATGAAACGAAGCAATAACAATGATTTGCTGCTATTTTATTTGCAGCAAATCTATTCTATTTCTATCTTTCGAGCTCGGAGGTTAAAAGCGGGGGCAATCCCTGCACGCACAGATCGTTGTTATTGCTGCGTTCAAGTGTTTGTCAGGAGGAAGGCAGGGGTCTTTGAACTTTGAAATGTGAGCTCGATTTCATTGCATAAGTAAAATGACAATAGTGCATAAACACTATATAAAAATAAAATCTTCTCTGAGGATTTTAGGAGGAATGAATTATAATGGATTCAACAACGCATGATAAGGGTACTTCTTTAGAAACAGGGATGCAAAGAGAGAGCGCTCCAGAACGCAACAAGGTCGACCCGGAATGTTTATCGCAATCAATTGCGCGCCGGGCTCTTTTCGCTAAAGGGCTGGCTATCGGGGCGAGCGTCATAGGACTGAATCTTTTAGAGGGACAACCATCGGCCTCGGCGGCTATTGTAGCCGCCTTGAAGCCATCACCTGCCAGGCTTAGCACCCAAAGTACGACGCAGCTACATTTCTGCGGTAGGGCCACCAATGGAAGGCTTTTCCACACCATTCGCTTTCCCGGTGGTTCCTGGCAACCTTCCTTCGGCGACGTCAATGCCCAGGAAAGCAATGGCAACACGCTCCACTTCACCGATGTCGATTGCGCGGGCATTGTTGATAACCTGCAACTCACAGCCCTTGGGAGAGATGGCATCATCTGGCATACTATCCGTTTCGCCAATGGCACCTGGGCACCTTCCTTCGGCAATGTTAACAACCAGGAGAGCAATGGTAGTTTCCTGCGTTTCAACCATCTGGGCTGTGCGGGAACCATGAGCGGGAAATTGCAACTCACAGCCATTGGGAGAGATGGCATCATCTGGCATACCATCCGCTTCCCCAACGGGACCTGGGCACCTGCCTTTGGCAATGTCAATAATCAGGAGAGCAATGGTGGTTCCCTGCGCTTCATAGATGTCGATTGTGCTACTATCGGTGAGGATCTCCATGTCACAGCCCTTGGGAGAGATGGCATCATCTGGCATACTATCCGCTTCGCCAACGGCTCCTGGGCACCTGCCTTCGGCAACGTCAATAATCAGGAGAGCAACGGTGGTTCCCTGCGTTTCACTGATGTAGGATGCGCTTCTATTGGTGGCAACTTGCATGTCACGGCCCTGGGAAGAGATGGCGTCATCTGGCATACCATTCGTTTCGCCAACGGCTCCTGGGCACCTGCCTTCGGCAACGTCAATAATCAGGAGAGCAACGGTGGCTCCCTGCGTTTCACTGATGTTGATTGCGCCAATGTCGCCGATACGCTCCATGTTACAGCGATTGATCAGAGTGATATCGTCTGGCATACCATCCGCTTCGCCAACGGCTCCTGGCAATCATCCTTTGGCGATGTCAATAACCAGGAGAGCAATGGCAGTTCCCTTAGTTTCACTGCACTTGGCGCGGCTGGCGTTGTATAACGCTACGGCTGAACACATCCATAGCCAAAAAGGTCTGGCTGGCCCCCACCCGGGGTCAGCCAGACATGATTACCAGGCCCCCAGAGCCCTTGGGCATTTGTCCTGGTCTCCCGATAGACACTTTCTCACAACCCCTACTCCATAATTATAAGACAGCGGGCAGACATGCATACTATACCAATGTCGCACTGCAGGTATTTCGGATCGTGTGACCGGGAAGGGCAAAGAGCAAGATCGAAGAAGTTTTTTCGCAGCCCAGCGAGTATAGTATGCTCAGGTGTCAGATACAGCCTAGACTATCATCCACAAAGACGGGAGAACCCAATGGGAAAAGTTATGTTTGGCCTTTCGGTATCGCTAGATGGATTTATCGCTGATAAAAATGATGACGTCTCACAAGTATTCGCATGGTTTGCCAACGCATGGGAAAATTTCCATGAGGTCGTAGGCGATACACTCAACGAGAACGGTGTGGTGATCATGGGGCATCGGAGCTTCGATCAGATTTACGGTGAGAATGGGTGGGTCTTTCCTGATGGCACAGCCCCCGACTGGCCTGTGATCGTCCTGCAATCACAAGTCCGAGCACCAGTAAAAAAGGGCAAGACGCAATTCTACTTTGTCACAGATGGCATTGAAAGCGCGATCAAGCAGGCACAGGAGATCGCGGGCGATAAAAATGTGGCCCTTCATGGTGCCAGCGCGGTCCAACAAGCCTTGAAGGCTGGTCTGCTCGACGAATTCCACATGGATGTTGCCCATGTTCTCCTGGGTGAGGGTGTTCGCCTCTTCGATCATCTCGGCTCCAGGTCTATCTCATTGGAACATATACGAACGCTTGAAACCCCGGGAGCAACCCATCTCTCGTTTCGCGTAGTGAAATGAAATAAGATCGACGCGCAGCCCACCAAATAGACATGAACATTTTGAGCTAGTAAGTTCCCTCAAACGTCTGTGCATGCCGCTTGAGTTTTTTTATTTAGAGGTTTGCAGCAGTTAATTGAGCGGGGGAATAAGTGGGAGGGCAGGCGTGTTTATATAGGTGTATGACATCACAAAGAATTGGATCGCTTCTGTGGGAAATGGTTTCTCCGAGCATCAATGGGTTGAGAGATGTTCACACAGGAGTATAAAAATGAGATTATATGTAGGGGGACTCCCTTATCGAACGACCGAGCAAGAGCTTGTTGATCTTTTTTCACAGTCAGGTGAAGTGACACAGGCTTCGGTCATTATGGATCGTGAGACAGGCCGCAGCAAAGGCTTTGGCTTTGTCGAGTTGAATAACGACCAGGATGCACAATCCGCCATCCAGCAGTTGAATGGCAGCCTGCTCGGAAATCGGACGATTACTGTTAGTGAGGCGCGTGAGCGTCAGGCAGCAGGAAGCCGAGGATTTCAGAGTAGAGACCGTTATTCAAACACGAATGACTACTATCGGAGCGACCGCTACTAATTTTCAATAGTTAAGTAGTATAAAACGTTCAGACAAAAAAGAAGGCTAGCCAGTTGGCTAGCCTTCTTTTTTGTCTTTGCGCTATTTAAACATGTGGGATAATGTCTATCCTACATCTGGGCGCCCATCAGGTTGCCGCTTTCGTAACGGCGCAAACCTGCTCCGAAGAGGGCAACAGCGCCCAGCGTGAACGCCAAGACCGCGCCCAGGAGGAGAGCCAGCAGCGGCCACGAAAAATGGTGTAACAGCTGTAGCGGCACAAACGAGACGAAGCCTGCTGGCAACACAGTGAAAAGTATTACGCGTACAAATCCGTTAAAGATATCCATCGGATAGGTGCTGAACGAGATCAGGGCACCGAATAGCTGCTGGGCCAATCCTTCGGTGTTGCCGAGAAAGAAAGCCAGCGAGCCGAGCAAGACCATAAATGAGGTATAGATGAGTGCGGTCAGCGGCACCATGATGATGAAGAGGGCGATATGACCTGGATCTGGATGCACCAGGAGCAGGTATGCGCCGATGGCAAAGATGATATCACCCCAGGCCGATGGGTCGGTCGCCGCGATACATACATGTAGCAGGGCATAGCGAGGCATCCCCAGGTACGCGTCCAGCCCGCCGTTCATGATCAGGGCGGGAAGCTGGCGCGCATTGCCGAATATGACGACGCTGGCACCAAATCCACAGGCGGCAACCGACCATAAGATGACGATATCCGTGCCTTGCCAGCCGTTGACCAGCGGAAATTGTTGAAAGTAGTTCCACCAGAAGAAGAGCCAGAGCGAGTTGTTGGCGATCATAGCAACCACCTGCACGATGAAGGCGGCGCGATATTCTAGCGCGGCCTGCGTGTTCGCTAGCGCGTAGGCCAGGATCAACCGGACTTCAGAGGCGCAACGTTTGGGCCAGTTCATAAGATCTTCCTACCCTCCATTGATGTTGACGCGGCGCACGGCGGCGTGATAGATGGCCAGCATAATCATGATACCCACCAGCAGGGTCGCGCATTGTTGTACGAGCAGAGCACCCAGGCGCGCAGCCTCGAAATGGACCAGTGTGCGCGCTGGCCCGTAGAGGATGGCGCTGAATGGCAGTGCTTGCGCGATACTGCGCAATGGCTGCGGAAAGATTTCCAGTGGGGCCAGCACGCCTCCCAGCACAAGCGTGAGCCGGCTGAAGATCAGCGAGAACGATTGCGTCTCTTCACTCCAGAAGGCCAGCAGGCCAATGCTAAAATGCATCACGAAGTCGATGCTGAGCGCGAGAAAGGCGACCAGCGGCCAGGCCAGCAAGCCCTGCCAGGTAAAATGCGGTACGCCGGCCATGACGAGGGCGAGCAGCGAGCCGATCAACGCGTTCATCAGCAGGCGGACCAGGCGCTCGCCCAGGTAGTGCGCGTAATTATAGAGCACATAGCTGGCCGGTCGTCCCAGCAGATAGGCCAGTTGTCCGGAGCGTACCTCCTGGTCGATGCGCCGGGTAAGAGCAGGCAAGCTCAGGGCGATGGTCTCGGCGGCCACCAGGTACCAGATCATATCGGCGATGCTAAAGCCGCTCAGCACACGGGTTCCGCGCAGGGTAAAGGTCGTTTTCCAGAGCTGAGTCAACACAAAGACCAGTATGACCAGCAGCAAAGCCCGAAAGAAAACCTCCATAATATAGGCCAGGTTGTTCAGGATACTAACGCGCAAAATGGCCAGGTATTTTAAGCTGGAGAGCCGAGCACGTTTCTTGAGACGCATGACAAGTCCTGGTCGCTGCGCCGCTCCAATATCGGTCTGCATAGACTAATCATCCTTTCATCAACTTGTCTATTTATCCACCCTACAGGCTGACATTTTCAGCTTCGACTGGCGGCTGTACGGTACCCTGGCTGCCATAGATCGCGGCGATAATCTTCTCCATCGGCGGATCTGAGATCGTCATATCCAGAATATGCTGCTGCTGCATGATGGATGCGATCACCGGCTCCAGCGGACAGCTGGTCGTATCGACCTCCAGCCGCAAACTATGTCCCTGCGCCTTGAGCACCTGTATACCCTCCCGCTTCAACGCCGGAGCGGCCAACTGAAGCTTCAGGCGCGACTGCCGGTCTCCCACCTCGTCTGTAAGCAGTTCCTCGACGGTACCACCCAATTGCAGATCGATAGTTTTCGCCTTCAAGTAGTCGCGTTTCAGGGTCGCGACCGACTCGTCCAGGATGATCTCACCGTGGTTGATGACAATCGCGCGGCGGCAGACCTGCTCCACGTCGCCCGCGTCGTGGGAGGTCAGGAAGACGGTCACGCGCTCCTCGACGTTCAACAGTGCGATTAGATCGCGGATGCGCTGTTTGGCAATCACATCCAGGCCAATCGTTGGCTCATCGAGGAAGACGATGCGCGGCTTGTGCAGGAAGGTGGCGGCCAGTTCACAGCGCATGCGTTCGCCCAGGCTCAGTTTACGTGCTGGCGTGCGGATATATTCAGCGATATCAAAGACCTCGATCAGAAAGTCGCGTCGCTTACGATACTCGGTCATATCCAGCTCGTAGATGCGCGCCAGCAGATTGAAGGTATCCTGTGGCGGCAGGTGATACCAGAGTTGTGATTTCTGGCCAAACACGCTGGCGATATGATAAGCCAGCTGGCGTCGTTGCTGCCATGGCGTGAACCCGAGCACGCGTACCGCGCCAGCCGTAGGATAGAGGATACCAGTCAACATCTTAATGGTCGTACTTTTCCCGGCCCCGTTCGGTCCGATAAAGGCCAGCACCTCGCCAGCATCAAGCGCGAAGCTCATATCTTTCACAGCTTCACGCGTCCGATAGCGCGGCAGCACAAACGACCGCATGCTCTCAGCGATCCCGGAGGCACGCTCCCGGCTCCGAAAGGTCTTCGCTAAATGTTCCACCTCGACGATTGACATACGCATGCTCCTTTGACTGGAAAACTGTCCCGCAACGCTCGGCAAAGCCAGGCAGGCTGGATAAACATGTAGCGTATAACGCAAAAAAGGAGAGACGCAGGTGTGTCACCTGCGCCTCTCCCTTTATCTCAACCTGTCTATACTGACAGATGCTGTGTCACGGTAAGCTCATGGCTAATGTGGAAGAAATTAGAGGACAGCGACACCCGGCCTGAAGATAGCCCATACGAGGCATACAACAGGTAATGGAGGCAAACATGGTATAGGTATCCCAAACTACTTTTGCCTGCATGGTGTTCATCGCGTTCCTTCCATCCTGGAATGATTTTTACAGTAAAGAACTTCTAATAACACAATGGTATTTACATAAAAGCACATACCGTATGTGCATAGTGTAGCGGCAAAATTTGTGTTTTGTCAAGTAGCATGATTCGAAAAGTTGAGCTCCTGAAGTGGTTTTTGTGCTAAAAAGCCTGCAGTTAATTTAAAGAGCGGGCATCTTATTATAGCGCAATATTATATTTATAGACTCTAAAAGCTTGTAATTTCACTCTTTCATGCTTATACTATGAAGTGGGTGCCTACATTTATCTTCTCCTCAGCGTTATTGCCACTTGAATGATCTACATTGAAGTGGTCGTCTGGTATATTTTTTCAAGGAGGAAAATATGCTCAGAAGCATGATGCAACCTCTTCTCCGCATCGCTGCGCCAGTCGTTTTAGTATTTAGCTTGCTTCTCTTATCTGTCCCACCAGCATTTGCCGCCACCCACGCCGCTGTGGTCGGCCCTAAGGCCAATTACCTGGCGGTCGGTGATTCGCTGGCCTATGGTTTCCAGCCCAATCTTAATTTGAACCATGGCTATGCGGAAGATTTTTACGCCAACCTCAAGAGTCATGGTACGTCAAGCTATGCGAATATGGCTTGTCCTGGTGAGACCACGACGTCGATGATCAATGGAGGTTGCACGTACTCGGTTTTGCGCAAATTCCCCTACATTGGTTCTCAGCTCAACGCGGCTGTCTTATATCTAGAATTAAACGCAGGCCGTGTAAGCCCGGTAACCCTGGATATTGGGGCCAACGACATGCTTCACGACATCAATACATCGACATGTACGGTCAGCTCAAGTTGGAACAGTGACCTGGCGACAATGGACGCCAATCTGACACAGGTTATCTTGCCCAAATTGTCCGCTGCCATGACGGTGAACGGACAGCGCAGCGGTGACCTGCTGCTGATGAACTACTACGATCCTTATCAAAATATCTGCCCGACGATGGTATCATATTCGCAGGAGATCAACCAGCATCTGGCAGCGGATGCCAACGGCTACGCGACTCTTGTCGATGTGTTCACGCCTTTCGGCGGCGCGGCAACCCCCAATCCCAATATCTGCGGCTATACATGGATGTGTAGCCTATTCAAGGATATTCACGCGACCTCGACCGGCTACAGCGTAATCGCCAACGCATTTGAGCAGACCGCCGGCTACTAGAGGTTGGATTGTGATATCTCAGCAGAGTAGAAATGTAAAGCTATAGCTACGTACGGCCCGGTCAGACCAACGAGGAGTGGTGTACGCATCCGACCGGGCCACACAATCAATCTCACCTCACCCATCTTTCACCTGATCCTCCCATTGCCAGCTCCCGCTCTACACCTCAACACTCTTCACTTTCACCTTCATGCAAACATTTATCGTGAGATGTCGCAGGTGCGCAATGCGCGCCTGCGACATCTCACGATAAATGTTTGCGGGCGCGCATGCGCACGCCCGCAAAGAAGTGACCCAATTTCCTTAAACCACGGAAAATGGATCACTTCCCACGAGATTTTTAGACAGGTTAAAGCATTACTTTATAAGACACTACAAAATTAGCCACATACCTACAGATATACATCATGAGCAGCTACTTAATTGAAGCAAAAATAGCCAGCACACACGACGCTTACACAAAAGAAAAATAAAACCTTGTCTTATGTAATTTTTTGTGCGCCAAAGAGCTTCCAAAAATTTAACACTGACAACCAGTAAGCTGAATACAGAAAAGGACATTCTCATCTAAGATGCAAAGCATTCAAAAGCGTAGATAAAATTGAATGCTTTATTTCATGCTCTCCTCACCCATATTGTATTGCTGCATATCAAAGCGCCCCGCATATCCCTTTAATATATAACCATTTCACTTAGTATAGTTAGATGGCAACATATAATCCAACAAATAACTTTATAGTGTCACCGAACTATCTTTATAAAGCCCTTGTTATGCTTTTCTCGGCGCATAAAAGTCTTATACAATCCTTTTACTGGTCAGTGACTATTCTTATTTCTTGCCCAGATATTATGTAATTCAAGTCGAAGCCATTGCAAAGGTCTTAATCCTATACTTACATTAAATGACGGTAGGAAATGAGTGCCAACATCCTACTTACATTCCTTAATTATGTCCGCCAATAGAGAAACGTTTCTTTTGCCTCAAAAAAGGAGTTTATTTGTGCAGAAACGAGTGATGCGATTTTTCTCTCTGACGGTTTTCGTGCTGATGTTGTCGCTTGTGACGCAAGCAAGCGCTTTTGCGGCTACAACATCCACGGATGGCGCAAGCAATGCTGCGGGCGTCAACCCTTATTCCCCGGCCAGCCAGCACAGCTATCGTCATGGTGTTGTTCCTACTATTTCACAGAACAACAAAATGAAGGCATACAGCGTAGTGCACCCTGCAGCCACCAATACCCTTGCCTATGGTGGCGGTATTGATGGCATTGGCGTGACCAGTGGCCACGAAAAAGTGTATTTAGTTTTCTGGGGCACACAGTGGGGATCTCAGAGCACCGATGGCAGCGGTAATCTGACCTTCTCTGGTGATCCTGATAGTGGCGCACCTTTGATCCAGAAATTGTTCAAGGGACTGGGTACAGGTGAGCAGTGGTCTGGTACTATGACCCAGTACTGTGATGGTTCTGGTGTTTCAACCGGCGCGACCAGCTGTTCTGGAAGTGCTGCCCACGTTGGTTATCCAACCGGTGGTGCTTTTGCTGGTGCCTGGTATGACAATTCTGGCGCATCTCCAAGTGCGGCCAGCGGTAACCAGATCGCCAACGAAGCCATTAAAGCTGCCGCGCACTTTGGCAATACCTCAGCATCTACTAATCGTTATGCTCAGTACGTTATTCTATCTCCTACCGGTGCCAATCCAGATAACTACAAAACTGGTGGTTTCTGCGCCTGGCATGACTACAATGGCGACAGCTCATTGAGCGGTGGTCCTGCTAGCTCACCTTATGGCGATATCGCATTCACCAACATGCCATATGTGATGGACCAGGGTTCCAGCTGCGGTCAGAACTTCGTGAACTCCAATGGCACGGATGATGGCTATACCATCGTTGAAGGCCACGAGTATGCTGAAACCGTTACCGATCAGAATCCTGCCGGCGGTTGGACCAACACCTCCAGCGGCCAGGAAAATGGTGACGAGTGCGCATGGATCAGCTCTGGTCAGGGTGCTTCAGCCAACGTAAGCATGAGCACCGGTACCTTCGCAATGCAATCCACCTGGTCCAATGACACCAATCGCTGTGATATCTCACACGTAACCGTTGGCGGCGGCGGCGGCGGCAACGACTTCTCAATCAGTGCGAATCCTGGCAGCCTGTCAATCGCTCAGGGCGGCAATGGCTCAGCCACCATCTCAACTGCCGTTACCAGTGGTTCAGCCGCTACCGTTAGCCTGACAGCCAGCGTTTCCCCTTCTGGCCCAACAGCGTCTCTTTCACCAACCTCCGTTACAGCTGGTGGTTCTTCGACCCTGACCGTTTCGGTCGGCTCAAGCGTTGCCGCTGGTACCTACACCGTAACCGTCAATGGTACCGAGGGTAGCGCTAACCATAGCACATCTGTCACAGTGACCGTCACTTCCAGCGGCGGTGGCAACAACTTCTCAATCAGCGCGAGTCCTAGCAACCTATCAATCGCTCAGGGAAGCAATGGATCATCTACCATCTCTACCGCGGTTACCAGTGGTTCAGCCGCTACCGTTAGCCTGACAGCCAGCGTTTCCCCTTCTGGCCCAACAGCGTCTCTTTCACCAACCTCCGTTACAGCTGGTGGTTCTTCGACCCTGACCGTTTCGGTCGGCTCAAGCGTTGCCGCTGGCACCTACACCGTAACCGTCAATGGTACCGAGGGTAGTGCTAACCATAGCACATCTGTCACAGTGACCGTCACTTCCAGCGGCGGTGGTGGTGGCAATGTCATCACCAATGGTGGCTTTGAGAACGGATCTAGCTCCTGGACGGAAAGCTCTTCAGGCGGCTACGAGATTGTAGACTCAAGCAACCCACACAGCGGCAGCTATAGCGCCTACCTCTGTGGATACGACTCTTGTAACGACTCAATCTACCAGACCGTTAGTGTGCCATCGACCGCTTCAAAGATTACACTGACCTATTGGACATACATCAGTACCAACGAGTCAGGTAGCACATGTTATGACTACTTCTACGCTCGTCTGCGCACAACTTCTGGTGCGACCATCTCAACACCACAGAAGCAGTGTAATGCGAACACCCATGGTTGGACACAGTATAGCTTTGATGTAACATCCGCCCTGTCAGCCTACAAAGGCAAGCAGGTTCAGGTATACTTCCTTGGTACGACCGATTCATCGCTCCCCACCAACTTCTATGTTGATGATGTCGCGTTGAATATCAACTAGTACACAGGAAAATAATTTCTGGCACTCACTGATCGGGATGGCAGCAATGCCATCCCGATCTGGTTTTCCTCACAGTAGCTTATCGCTCCCCTTGCTCAGTGTGTGAGCTTGCCCACTTCGAGCTGTAATCCCTGCGCGTTAAGCGGGGAGACCCAGTGCGCCACCACCTTTCCCTGGCGATCAATAAAGATGGTCTCGGGCAGACCGGCTACATTGTAGTTAGTGGCGGTAGCAGCGGTTATGGTGTCCTGCACGTTGGCATAGGAGATCCTGTAGCGTTGCATAAAGCCAAGGGCCGCGCTACTCTTTTCCGCACTGTCGATCCCGATCAGGACGATGCCACGACCTTTGAGGGTTGGCCAGGATTTCTGCAAGAAGATGGCTTCGTCGTTGCAGGGAGTGCACCAGGAGGCCCAGAAGTTCAGAATGACGGGCCTGCCCTTAAAGGCGGCCAGGTGCAATACTGGTCGAGAGCCACTGGCAACAAGGACAGGCAAGGTAAAATCTGGCGCGGGCTTGCCGAGCAGTGGACTCGCGAGATCACCGGTGCTGATACTGCTGTTGCTGGCCTGCGTAGCACTCTGGGCTGGCTGGTGTGCCGGAGTCAAGAGTTGCGTCCAGAGCAGCACGAGCAGCCCCACGTTGCAGACACACACCAGTACAAAGGTCGTTATACCGCGCTTACGTGAGCGAAAAGGGGTTGTCCCCTTCTGCTGCTCCGAAGGGGACAATGATTGGCTGGCTGCGACATTCTCAGATTCCATCATACAGCGTTCCTGTCTCGTCTAATCAGTGTAGCAGTACGCGGTCGATTACCATCACCGCGAAAAGGACGGCCAGATAGCAGTTTGAATACCAGAAAAGTGTACGCGCCCATTTCTTGGTGTGATCCATCAGCAAGCGTAGCGCCATATAGACCAGGATGCCACCCAGCAGCACGGCACCAATGAGATACAGGATGCCCATTCTCTGTGTGACATAGGGAAGCAAGGTAATCGCCAGCAGCAGGATCGAATAGAGAAAGACCTGCCTGCGCGTTTCGTGCTCTCCCTTTACCACGGGCAACATCGGAATATGCGCCCGCTCGTAGTCCTTGTGGATCAGCAGGGCCAGCGCCCAGAAATGGGGCGGCGTCCAGAAAAAGATGATGGCGAAGAGCAGGATAGCGGTCAGCGAGAGGCTATTGGTGACCGCCGCCCAGCCAACCAGCACCGGGACCGCGCCAGCGGCCCCACCGATCACGATGTTCTGCGTTGTGGTGCGCTTCAACCACATTGTATACACGACCACATAGAAGACGATGGCCGCTGCGGACAGCACGGCACTTAGCAGGTTGACGAAGAGGGTCAGGACCAGGAAGGAGCCAATGCCTAAGGCGAAACCAAATAGCAGTGCCTGGCGCGGCTGCACACGTCCCGCGGGCAGCGAGCGCCGCTGAGTACGGCTCATCACCTGGTCGATATCACGATCGATGTAGCAATTGATGCAGTTAGCGCTACCGGCCGCCATGGCCCCGCCCAGCAGTGTCGCGATAACCAGGCCTAACGCGGGCAAACTTCCGTGCACGATAACCATCGCGGCCACCGTGATGCCCAGCAATAGAACAGTTACATGTGGCTTCATTAGATTGATATACGCCGAGATCACCTGGCGCAACGGAACGCTTACTACTGGTACTCCCTGGTCCCCTGCGACCGGGACATCTAATGTTCCACCATGCGTCGTAGGAACTATAGGAAGAACATATGCCGGGCTAATCTTCATCCATGCAGGTCGATGTAGTAATTTCATAAAGTGAATCCCTCATGCGAAACCTCAAAGCAACAAGCGTTACAATCTACAATGAACCACGCTGCTTCTGGTGGGATGGAACATGGTTGTATCAAAGTTGTGGAAGCCAATGCCGCATGCCAGCCAGCAAGCCATTCTCCTCGCTACTAAGATCGGCCTTGAGACTGGAATCGAGCGTCTCGTAATAGAGCTGCGAGCGCCCCTGAGCATCGATGATGAACATGGTTGGATCGTGCACTACGGCAACATTGGTGCTGACCTGGTCATAAACATTGTACTGATGGTAGATCGCTTGCAGTTGTTGCGACGTACCAGTGAGAAATAGCCATTGGTGCAGCATGCCGTGTTTGATCGACCAGGATTGAACCTCGGTGACGCTGGTCGCGGCAGGGTTGGCGTTGACGGCTACCAGCACAACTTTACTGGCCTCGGCAGGCTTTAGCTGAGCCTTCGCGTTATACATAATCTCAGCCGTCAACGGACAAAGCGTTGTGCAGCGTGCATCGATAAAGGCCAGCACCACCTCGCGTCCACGCAGGGTTGATAGCGTGACAGGCTGATTGAACTGGTTGACCAGCGTGAAATCTGGCGCGGCCTTACCCGGTAGCGGAAAACCGCCCAGAGAATTGATGGCCTCGGCAGTCGGCGCCTGGTTACGAGCCGCAAAAAGCAGTCTGGACCCCCAGAGCGCACCGAGAAGCATAATCAACACAAACGTAATTGAAAAGGATAGCAAGGTCAGTGTGCGCACCCGCCCTCCCTGCACGCGCACCGCAGTATCCTCAGTTGGCGTACGTTCTTTATTCTCTACATTGCGCATGGCCAGTTCCTTTCAGTGCTCCCCCAGCGCTACATTGGTGCCGATATCATCGGTGTGCAGGATCAGCCAGCGCTGCAAAAGGACGCTGAAAGCCACGCCAAACGGCACATCCCCAAACGTCCACATGATGCCCGCGCCAAACTGCTGATCCTGTAAGGCTGAGAGTCCTCCCGGCCACTGCACCATATGCGCGTAAGGAGCGTAGATAGGATGGGGAGCGAACCCGATGAGAATAGCCAGCACCACATTTTGCGCTATCGCCACCCCGATACAGCCCATCTTGCCCAGATAACTGGCGCGCGAACGCAGCGGAGGCGATGGGATTATCTGTGTCCAGAACAGGACGCTTACCGCGATAAAGATCAGATGCTCGCACCAATCGTGAATAAGATCGTTGGTCAACGCCAGGTCATAGAGAGTGGGCCAATGCCAGATCCAGATACCGGCCAGCAGGAGCCCACACGAGATAGCCGGCTGGCGCAACCAGTATCCCAGGCGGGCAACGGCCCGTCCCAGAGGCCAGCGAGCCAGCACCTGCAACCAGGCGCGCAACGCTCGCGGCAGCCCCCACCACAGCGGCAGCAGCGGGGCCCCGGCCACCAGTAGCGGAGCCATGACCACCAGCAACAGCAAGTGTTGCACCATATGGACCCAGAACAGACTGGCGGAGAGCGTATCTATCGGCGCGCTGGCGGCAAGCAGGAACGTAAATATCGCAGCGGTAAAGAAGGCACCGCGCCAGAGCCAGGCCGGCCATGGCTCCCCAGCCCTGCTGCCAGCGTCCCGTACCTGCTCCCGATTGACAATCACAGACCAGCCCCGCAGGTACAACGTCTCACCAACCAGGCAGATCAGCAGCACCACAGGCGGCACCGGCCACCCATTAGCATCGAACCAGATACCCATCGCCATCCCTCCAAACGGAAATCAAGCGCAACCAAAAACACCCATCATCATAGGCACCCCACCCCCGTAGGCGCCACCCCCCGTAGGTGCCACCCCCGTAGGTGCGAGGCTCAGCCCTCGCTTGCCACCCCCCGTAGAGCGGCGGCCCAGTATCCCCGCGCCTAAGTACCTCCTAGCATGACCCTTTCCTCCACGCGGTACCCAAACGCTCGGTCCACTTTTAAGCACCGCATAGGCCAGTGTGTCATCGCCGCTCGACCTCTCATCGCTGATACCAGGCCCCACACATACGAGCTCCAGGCGCCTATCACATCAATAATGAGGCAAAGAGCCACATGATCAAGGCCGCGATAACAGTGTAGTACCACCAATAGCCAACCGAGGTCACCAGGTAGCTATAGCCGGCCACACGACCACGCAACAGTCGCCCCAGCATGAGCGCACCAACAATCACCGTCAGCAAGAGATGGGCCGCCGCGTACCAGGTAAACAGTAGCATCAAGCTCACATAGGCGTGGAAAGGAGCGGCATAACCCAGGGTCGCACCGATCCAGATCTGCCCGACCAGGCCCAGCACCATCAAGACCAGGGCAAGGTAGAAGAAAACCTGCTGCCCACTACCATCATCCTTACGCACTGAGCGCTCCCACCAGTAGTAAGAGAGCCCACTCAGTAGCAGCCCGATAATCAACAGGAGTCCAGGCAGGAAGGCCGGGGGATGCTCGCCAGAGAGCCTGTACTGGTTCAGCGTGTCGAGCGCACTCAGGTAGCCACCGGCCGCCATGATAGCCACGATAGACAAGGCATCCGATAGAATGAGCAGTAGCACGGCGGCACGCGCCCGCACCACGCGCACCCGTGGCTCAATCTCGTGCATCTGCTCCAGGGCTGTATTCATAACATGTCTCCTATCAAGGCTATCAATTCTCCAACGGTGTCTCCAGGGACGTGCCTGGTGCATCGCCATCGGTACTGGTTGCTACAGGTAACACATAGTCGCGTGGAGTAGAAGGCACCAGGGTAGCCGCAAGCTCCGCGGCACCATTGACCGGAATAGGGGACGAATAATCATAGGGTAATCCCTTCACCTCGGGCAAATGCTCAAAGTTCTCAAGCGGCACCGGCGTCGGCACAGTCCACTCAAGCGTCCTGGCGCCCCACTCATTGGCCTGCGCAGGCTCTCCGCGTATCACCGATAGCACTACGTTATAGACAAGCGTGAAGACAGAGGCCGCGATCAAGATAGCAAACAGGCTGGCAATCAGATTGGCCACCGCATAGGAAGGAGCAACATTGGCTGACCAGCGCGGCTCGCCCTGCAAGCCTGCATAGAATAGCGCCAGAAACGTGCCCAGGAAACCGATCTCAAAGAGCCAGAAATGGAGTCGTCCCAGGGTAGGATTAAGGCGCCGGCCGAGCATCTTGGGAAACCAGTAGTAGAAGCCCGCGAAAAAGCCAAAGACCATGCTCCCAACCAGGGTGAAATGGAAATGCGCCGTCACAAACATGCCGCCGTGCAAGATCTCATCGGTCGGCAGGTCCGCCAGGTAGATGCCGGTTACACCCCCGATCACAAAGTTGACCAGCATGCCAACCACAAACAGCAGCGGTACCGTCATCCAGACCTTGCCACGCCAAAATGTTCCGATGATGCCCAGGAAAAACAGGCCGGTCGGGATAGAGATCAGCTCGGTATCAAGCATGTAGGGGGCATCCAGCGCGGAAGCCGAACCACTGGTATAGAGGTGGTGTCCCCAGACCAGCACGCTCAAGATGCAGATGCTCACCAGGCCGCCGATCATCATACGATAGCCGAACACCGGCTTACGGGTAAAGACCGAGGTCACTTCGGCCGCCACGGCCATCGCGGGCAAGGCAACCACATACACCTCAGGATGTCCCATAAACCAGAACATATGCTCATACAGCCAGTTGCTGCCCCCGGAGGCGGCGATAAAGAAAGAGGTCTGGAAAACCCGGTCCATCAAGACCATGATCTGGGACATCATGAACGACGGGAAGGCCGTCAGACCCAGCAAGACCGAGAGCAACACGCCCCACACAAAGATCGGCAGCCGTCCCCAGGTCATGCCCCGGGCGCGAAACACCAGCACGGTCGTCACGATATTCAGGGCCGCAATCGTCGTCGAGATAGCAAAGAGTATGATCGTGAAGCAGTAGGCATCCATCCCGGGCGTCAACTCCTGCACCGCGAGCGGAGCATAACCGGTCCAGCCGGTTGGGAAACCGCCAAAGGCCAGAGTCGAAAAGAAGACCGGAATAGCCGAGAAGAGCAGCCAGTAGCTCAAGGCATTGAGGCGTGGGAACGCCATATCGCGCGCCCCAATCATGATCGGCAGTACAAAGTTGCCAAATGGGCCACTAACCATGATGATAGTAGCCACAATCATCAGGATGCCATGCAGGCCCACGATGGTATTGTAGGTCGAAGGTGTCAGGAAGATCGCACCTGGCCTGGATTGTTCCAGCCGGATCAGAAAGGCACCCATAGAGCCAAGGAAAAAGAAGATCAACACAGTGGCCAGGTATTGCATCCCTACAACCTTATGATCGGTCGTATAGCGGAAGTAACGCCAGAGCCCCTGATCCTTGCCAGCCAGTTGCAACTCCTCGGCCGGCGTTGCATCACGGCGGCTAAAGCCCCACCGTCCCACGCCATTAAAGGCCCCGATACCAATAAAGAAGAAAAGCACCCAGGCTGTATAAGCGGCTACCAACTGCGCATCATGATTATCTGGAGCCCAGATGCCCAGCAGCACCCACGCGATAACGGCTCCAATGACGCCAAGCAGCACCCCGGAGACCACGCTGGGGAAAAGGCTTTGTAGCAGACTTGCGCGCTTGACCTGGCTCATAAGTGTCCCCCCTGACTGACAATCCAGGAGTTAAACGACGAACTACTCACTACATCTACCGATGACCACATATAGGAGTGATAGAGTCCACACAGTTCTACGCAGGCGACGCTGTAGCTCCCAATGCGCGAAGGCGTCACGATCGTGGTCGTGGTCACCTGTCCGGGATTAGCATCTACCCGTATCCCCAGCGAACGGATCGCAAAACCATGCAGCACGTCTTTCGAGGTGACTTCGAACACTACCGGACGATTCACCGGTAGCTCAATCAACTGCCCCTGGGTGGAAGCACCGTATTCTGGATAATTAAAGTTCCACAGCCACTGCTGACCCGTCACCTGGACGACCAGTGGATTAGCTGGTGCGGCCACCGTCTGCTGATAAGATGCAAACAATCCCCAGATCACCAGGAAGAGGCACAGCAGGCCGGTAATTCCCAGCCAACCAATCTGTAGTCCCGTCGTTGGCTGTAAAGGCACGGCTCCCTCAGTTGGTTGTTCTTTGACCCGAAAGGCCAGCACACTATAGCCCAGAAAGACAAACACAAAGAGGGCCACCGGTACGGCCAGCGCGGTAAAAAAGACCAGGGTCCCGTTATCAACCGCGTCAATATCGTCCGCGGCCACGGGAAGCACCAGGGGAGCCAGAAACACGACAGCCACAATGCCGATGATGGAAAGCACCGCCCAGATAATCACTGCACGGCGCAAATGATGCGGATCTCGACGCGCAGGCAAAGCGCCCTCAGTATTTTCCTGGATATTCGCCTCAGACATCTTGCCTCCCTTAATAATTTGTGACTTGCAACGTCCCGGCCATAAATCCAGTTGTCGACATCGCGCCACTGAAACCATACGGAGGCACGCGGTCAGCACCACAGGGATCATAGCAATGCCAGATGTAAGTGCCTGCCGGACCAGTGCGGAACTGGAACGAGATAACATTGGGCCTGGGATATTGATTGCCAGCAATCGTTACAGCGTCAGGGGCATCATCAGGAACCGCTACGATAGGCACACTGACGAATAAAGGATGGACCTCCTCAGGCGTCGATTGCAAGGTAAAGGTGTGCGAGATGTTGTCCGCGCTCACCTGGCTCATAGGTTTGTTGTTGACCATTTCAACGCCGCCAACCGTTCCCTGCACCTGCCGAAAATAGGGGTTGACCAGCTTGGTCGCGCTATCATAATTGTTGATGACGACGGTAATCAGACTATTGGCAGGAACTTCGAGGCTGGTAGTAGGACAATAGCTTACCCACTCGATCTGCTGGGCATTGGCATCCTGGTGACATACCTGACTATCGGGGAAGGTTGAGAGTGAGATGGTCGCCTCATTTGTTCCGGTTTTAGAAGCCTTCAGCACACCAGGCTCGTAGCCAAGGCCACCAATGGCATTCACCCCCTGCCATATCGCGGCAAGCACGGCGAAACCGAGAACGATCGCTCCGACGACACCAAGAACAATACCAGACGCACGCTGCTTCAATGTAGTCCTCCTCGTTCGTAAGTGTGACGCAAAAGTTGGACTCTGTACTGATCAATGTGGTGACATACATTACATAGGTTGGATACTTGATGGAGGCTTTCTAGCTATAAAATAACAAATAACAGCATCTTAAGGCGTGGATACCATAAGGCACTGTAGGTACTGGATAGCAGAGAAAGATCAAAAAACGATAAAAGGCCTGGCAAGCATTAAATGTACTGGTTGCGATTTGAGTATACCATAAAAACATGTATTTGTATAGATGTATTTATATATGTGCGGCGCGGCGTATTTAAAGATATATGTTTTTTTAACTTTAATCGGTGAGTAAATACGAGTCCTATCAAAAAACGAATGCTGGCATAATTTCTTTACACTATTGAGCGATCTACTTTTGCTCATGCTTAATAAATGGATCAGTTAAATACTGATTTAAGAACTCAATTTTCTTTTATTCTCAGCCATTCTTCGTCTTTATATCAAGACTGGCTTATAACACAAATTCACTTAGCGATACAATAGAAAGAGGAACACAACTATGGAGGGAAACACGCGCACACAGCGCAATATTGTTATTTATGCATTCTTATCCCTTATTATGTTTGTATCGATATTATTTATATGTTTGTGCCCCTCGTCCGCGCGTGCTGATGGTGGCGCGCCCCAGCTTGCCTATGTGGCTGGAGGGGGACAAGGTGTCAGCGTGATTGATATCGCCACCCAGCGCGTGAGGCGTACGTTTACAGAAACTGGAGGGCCGAGCGCGGTCCTGTTGAGCCTGGATGGACAGTCGTTCTACCTCGCCCAACCAGCCCTGGGCCGGGTCGCGATCATTAATGCCAGCACTGGCCAGCTACGCTGCGCGGCCGCCCTACCGGGACAACCAGCGCTAATGGCGTTGAGCCTGGATGGCAGCGTCTTGTACACAGCCGGACAGGGAGATAGTAGCGTGCGTGCGCTTAATCCTCAAAACTGTGCCATCGAAAAAACCTTCCCAACCCGGCAGCCTATTTATGGACTGGCAGTCACGGCGGCGACTGCGGCCAACGCCACACCTGACACCCCTAACCAGCTCTGGATCAGTGGCACCACGTCCCTTAGCATCTTTGAGGTCACCGGCCACGCACTCGGCACGATACCCATGGAGCAAGGACCACGCAATATCAGTATTCCTGGTGGCTTCACCGCCTACATCACCACGCGCCAGGGAAGCGTCATCGCCATCGATCTCAACACCAGGCGCCTCCTGCGCACGCTGCTTACGGGAGGGCAGTTCGGCCCCATGGATTACGATGCCACCACCGGGCAGATCTATGTCCCCGATAGCCAGCACAAGCAGCTCGCTGTACTGAACCCCGTCACCGCCGGCAGCCGGGAGCAGCCACGTGAGCCAGCGCATATTTTTCAGCTCAACAGCGCCCCACAAGCGGTCGCTATCACGAACGATGGACAACTGGGCTTCGTCGCGCTGGCCAATGGCGAGGTCGTAATGCTGGATATTCCTGCGCGCAACATCATCACCAGTATTCACGTAGCTGGAACGCCACACTTCATCGTCACAGGACTCTATCCGCCCGCCAGCGCCCATGCGCCACTCCCAGCCAGCACCACGACCACAGCCACCCCAGCGACATTGATCAACAAAGAAGTACTCACAATCATCCTACTTATCCTGTTCATTGGGGCTTTACTGTGGATCGCGTTCTGGCTGTACCAGCGGTACCGACAGCACCGAGATAACCAATCATGAATCAACTCTTACTATCAAATAGCGTTCCACCTGCCTGGTCTCCAGTAACAAATAAACGTGCACCCAATATGCAGTCTGGAGCTTCAGCCATATTCCCATTACATCGAAATAAATCAATCTAAATCAAATACAAGCCCTTCCTTCCATCGAAATAGCACATATCCCGAGGGCACATGTAATGAAAATAGCTCGCTGAAAAAAGCTTTTCAACCAGATAATAATACCCGGCGCTCTACACGTGTGTAGAGCGCATTTCTATCAATAATCAGGTAAATTTGCTTAAATAATCCACTATAATTATTACCTGGGAGATTCTCACAATACATATACATTATCTTCACAAATGTGTATTGATCAAAAACACATTTGTAAACAGATGGCCTGGTAAATGGAAAAAGCAGGATAAAATCTACCTTGACAGCAAATTTATTGTTGTCTATACTTCACGCACAAAATATATGATCGCGCAGAAAACTTACAGCTAAGTTCACTAATCAACACAAGAAAAAGCTTCTCTGGGTAAAGATGTGAACTTGAAAGCGTTTAAGAGGTGAAAGGTATGTTTGCTCCAGGGCGCATCTGGAACGATCTGAATGGCCAGCCCATTCAAGCTCATGGAGGAGGAATACTCTATGAGCAGGGAAAATATTACTGGTTTGGTGAAAACAAAAATGGTCCGACCCTACCGCAGGGAGGCCGGGTCGATGTGATCGGCGTTTCCTGCTACTCTTCTAGCGATCTTTTGCACTGGCAAGACGAAGGCATCGTGCTCCCGGCGGTCCAGGATAATCCGGACCACGATCTTGCGCCAACAAAAATCGTTGAACGCCCCAAGGTCATCTACAATCGAGAGACGCAGAGCTATGTAATGTGGATGCACATCGACACAGCCGACTATACGTATGCCCGCGCCGGAGTTGCCGTCAGCGCGACACCGACAGGTCCCTATCGCTACGTTGAAAGTGTAACGCCTTGCAACACCGATTGCCGCGACCTCACAGTTTTTCAGGATGACGATGGCGCCGCCTACCTGATTTTTGCATCGGAGTACAATCGCAACATTACGATCGCGCAGTTGAGTGATGACTACTTAACCATCAAAGATGTATTCACGAAACAATTTTCTTATCCACGCCGTCACGAAGGGCGCGAGGCCCCGGCAATGTTCAAGCACGCTGGAAAATATTACCTGATCACCTCTGGCTGCACAGGTTGGGCAGCCAACGCGGCCGAGTGCGCGGTCGCCTCATCGCCGTTCGGTCCCTGGCAAGTTGTGGGCAATCCCTGTACAGGACCCCAGGCGGAATACACCTTCAATGCGCAAGGGACATTTGTGCTTCCGCTGCCAGGACAGCAAAATGCCTTTATTTTTCTGGCCGACCGCTGGAATCCACGCGACCTTAGCGATTCGCGTTATGTCTGGCTCCCCCTGCAGGTAAAAGCCGGCATCCCGGAGATTCCCTGGCACGAGACATGGGACCTCACTATCTTCCATGATCCTGATCCACATAAGGAATAACGACGAGGAACTGCCAGGCAAGATCGGGCTCGATCAATGCCATGAAAAGGCTGAAAACCCGAAGACGAGCCAAAAGGAGCGTGGAGTGTGTTTGGTGGGCGGCCGCGGCCGCCCACCAAGCACACTCCACACATTAAATAAGGAATAATTTAGTGATAGAGAATCAAAATCAGGCTGTGATCAAAGAAGAGCTAGCAGAGACCAACCCATCGACTCCTCTGTGGCGTCACCGGGACTACCTGCTCCTCTGGAGTGGTCAGGTGGTCTCACAGACTGGCTCACAAGTGTCGCAACTGGCCTTTCCACTGCTGATCCTCGCGCTCACCCATTCACCCGCCCAGGCAGGGATCGCCGCCGCGCTGCGTACCCTTCCTTTTCGCCGTCGCAGGCATCGCCGGTGTGCTAGGGTCACTGGTAGCGCCACTACTCGGTCGTCATCTGAGCTTCTTTATGATCACTATCAGCACCTTGTGGGCACAGGCACTACTCGTACCTTTGCTGATCGTAGCTCCTAACCTGCTCATGCTCGGAGCTATCCTCGCCCTCATCTTTTTCCTTCTTCCCATCTTTGATGTCTTGCAGCGGAGCCGGCGCATGGCTCTGATCCCTGATGCCTTGCAAGGTCGCATCAATAGCGTATACCGGCTGATTGTCTTCAGTAGTAACCCTGTGAGCGTAGCGCTGACGGGGCTCCTGCTCCAGAACGCCGGGACAAAGCTCACCATCCTTCTGATGACAGGCGGCCTCATGTTTATTGCCCTCTCAGCCACACTAAATCCGCACATACGGCGGGCAGGTGCCTGAAAAACATTTGTTTGAATGATGGGTTAGTTATTATTTTTGGATGCTGACTCCTGGTCGTTCTTCTTGTTGGGGGCAACGATACTCTCCAGGGCTTTTTGCAGTGCGGGTGCAAGAGCTTTGGTGAGCGCAGGCATCAGGGCTTCAGCAAGCGCGGGTGCCAGCGCTTCGGCCAGCAATGCGGTTTCAATTGGCGACTTCGGCAACATAGGACGCGCTGAGGGAAGCAGGGATGCCATTAACTCTTCGGTCAAAGCTGCTTTGATAGCACTATTCGCGGTTTTCGTATGTGGCGGATTATCGAGCAGTTCTTTAATCAATGCCTCAACCATAGGGTCCATATATCCCCTGGTTTTTGCCTGTTCAGAATTAGTAGTCATAATGATGTTTCTTCCTTTTTCATCTCTCTAGCAAATAAAAGTGTTGTACGCGCAGCAACTTCAACAACGACAGCAATCAACATGCCTGGAAGGGGTTAATATGCATGGGGTTTTCGGCTCGATGTTCGCACCGAAAACCCCATGGCTTGACCCAAAAAGCGTGCAGCCTCTCATTTTCCTCAGCCCTTATCAAGGGGTAGCGATAAAAGAAACGGCTGCGCTGGGCTAGACGGTCTCTTTTTCGCGCTCTTCTCGGCGCGCCATCAGAGCGGCTAACAGCAGTGGATGGATACCACGCTCTTCGCGCTCCTCACGACGAGACATCAAGACGGCCAACAACAACGGATTGATGCCTTCGCCACGCTCTTCTCGGCGCGCCATCAGAGTGGCTAACAGCAGTGGATGAATACCACCTTCGTGGTGCTCTTCTCGGCGCGCCATCAGAGCGGCCAATAGCAGTGGATTGATGCCTTCTGGGCGCTCCTCGCCCTCCTCGTGCTCCTCTCGGCGCGCCATCAGAGTGGCTAACAGCAGTGGATGAATACCACCTTCGTGGTGCTCTTCTCGACGAGACAGCAGGGTCGCCAGTAGGAGAGGATGAATACCACCCTCGCCACGCTCCTCGCGGCGCGACATCAAAGTGGCCAGCAGGAGAGGATGAATACCTTCACCGTGCTCTTCATGCTCCTCACGACGGGCCATCAGGGCAGCTACCAACAATGGCATCCCTTCGACAACACCTTCTGTGCCCATATGCTCGCGGACCTCAGAAGCTCGTTCACGTACAGCAGTTGGCATAAAAAATCTCCTTTCGAGATATCTGTTACATATATCAAGATTCTCTATCTAAGAGAGAACGATGAGAAATACAAGAAAACTGGAACATTATTTAAAAGAGGTCAGGACCTACGAATAGTCATCTGTATTCCCTTCGTCATTATAAAAGCCGCCTGCCTAATAGTTCTTTAAATATATTGGTTTTATAAACTGCTAAAAGAATGCTGCAACCAGGTGCGAAGCCCGCTAAACGAGTTCAACTTTTCTAACGTATACAATGAAAGGTAGTGATTTTATAGATCAGTTATTGTACAATATGTGGAACCACCATACTTATCGATACGTGTTTTTGCAATAGTGACGCTATAAAAACATTTTAACTCTCACTATTGTTATTGTGATTCGCTGTCTTTAGATAGATGAATGTATATGTGTGGTATGTCTGCAGTTAGAAGTAAACATGCGAATTGCCGCGGGAGAAAGAGCGATGTCAGACAAAAGTTTTTCACAGGCCGTGCAAGATCTACAGAATAGGATAACCAGCAATTTACAGGATTCAATGAATCACATGCTTCGCTATCACACAACTGCGACCGCGGCTACCTTGAATATCGAGGATGAGAAGGTGCGGACAGTCGTCACCAACGAGCTTATTACTGATCAGCTCATCGCCCTGTTGACCCTGATGAAAAAATTGCACATGATCAATAAGGAACAGCATGATGAGTTCACAGACTACCTGCTGCGTGCTCTGGCGGCCCAGCATAGCGATATCACCAACTGGAACACCCCTGGCTAACGCAATTACACTATAGATGTGTGTCACAAATGAGATCACTCCCTGACTTCTTGCTGCATAGAGCGACCATGGTGTTTTCATTATATATTGTAGAATCTATATTCTGATACACGATAAGTCTTGTTGCGCCCAGATAGGGTCAGGTCAAATGACCCTTCTTCAAATGGTAAGACAAGCGCTGAGCCTTCGAGTAGGGAAACATGGTTGCTCTCGATATGCTTTTTATTGCGCCGTGTCGCCTGTCGCACCATCAGTGGCGAAGCATCGATGCCAGCGACGAAGGCGCCCGGAGCCTGCGTCGCCATCGCATGGATGAGCGCGCCAGGGCCAAAACCGACTTCGAGAATGCGTTCGTCGGGATGAAGATCAAGAAGCGAGATCGTCCACAGGTTGCGCTGCTTTGTGGCACGGCCCATAATCATGGCGCAGATGCGACCGGCAAATCCCTTTGGATGCGCAAATGCCGAATCAAGCAAATCCATTAAGCTATCCTCCTTCTGTTCATTTCTTGCACCTTCTTCATTTACGTAAAGCCCCTCTTACGGTTATAAACAGATACTTCTGATCACCATATAGTTAAAGCGGCAACTGTCCAGGCGGTTGACAGCCAGGATGCCATGACATATACTCTCTACAGACCCCAGGCGGGGGGTATGGGTAGAGCATAGAAACGATGTGAGAAACATTATGACGATAGATGTGAAGCAGGCTAAAGAACAAGGGCAGGCCATGGGCCACGCACAGGACCCTTCCCAGAGTCAGGCGACCTTCGCCATTGAGGGGATGACCTGCGCATCCTGTTCGATGCGCATAGAAAAAGGGCTGAAGAAGGTGCCGGGCGTGCTTGATGCGCAGGTGAACCTGGCGACCGAGCGAGGCGTGGTAACCTATGATCCAACGCAGACCGGACTGGATCAAATGGTGCAAAAAGTCGAGGCGCTCGGATATAAGGCAGAACCGATAGCACAGCCTGTCCAAGAACAGGTTGAGGTGTATACTGATGTGGCTTCAGCCGACAACGAGACGACGGAAGCCCCGCCAGCGGTCAGCCAGGAGGACGAACGGGCACAACGAAAACAGGCCGAACTCCTGCGCAAGCGGAACCTGCTGATCCTGAGCGTCGTGCTCTCGCTGCCAGTAATGATCCTGAGCATGTTTTTCATGGACCGTTTTGCGGGCGAGAATATCCTCTTGCTGATCCTCACCACTCCCATCTGGGCCATTGTCGGCTGGGAGTTCCATCGTGGCGCCCTCAAGACGCTACGCCATGGCAGCGCCAATATGGACACACTGGTCTCGCTGGGTTCAAGCGCATCCTATCTGTTGAGCGTGGTGGCCACATTTTTTCCACGGCTCGTGGGTGGCGTCACCTTCTATGATACGACGGCCTTGATCATCACCTTGATCTTCCTGGGAAAATATCTGGAGGCGCGTGCGAAGGGGCAGACCAATGATGCCATCAAAAAGCTGGTCGGCCTGCAGGCCAGGACCGCGCATGTGCTGCGCAATGGAAGTGAGGTGGAGCTACCGATTGAGCAGGTGCAGGTTGGCTGGACCCTGCTGGTGCGCCCTGGTGAGAAGATTCCAGTGGATGGCGAGGTGCTTACGGGCCGCTCGTCCGTCGATGAGTCGATGATCACCGGCGAAAGCATCCCGGTCGAGAAGCTTCAGGGGGATGCGCTGGTGGGTGCTACCGTCAATCAGCAGGGCCTGCTCCAGATGCGGGCCACAAAGGTGGGCTCCGATACGGTGCTGGCCCATATCATTCGCATGGTGGAACAGGCTCAGGGCTCCAAGGCCCCATTCAACGCCTGGCCGACACTATCGCGAGCATCTTCGTCCCGATTGTGCTGGTGATTGCCGCCCTCACCTTTGTCGCCTGGGCCATTATCGGACACACGATTGGCATTCCAGGCACCGGCATGAGCATGATGGATGCCAGTAGTGGCAATGCCTGGATTACGGCCATCGTTGCGGCTGTGGCAGTGCTAGTGGTGGCTTGCCCCTGTGCGCTTGGTCTAGCCACCCCGACCGCCATCATGGTCGGCACAGGCAAAGGCGCCGAGCAAGGCATACTCATCAAAGGGGGAGAGAGCCTGGAACGGATTCAGGCTGTACGGGCCGTGCTGCTGGACAAGACCGGGACGATTACCAAAGGCAAGCCAGAGCTGACCGACCTTGTCGCGCTGGCTGACCTGCCCGAAAATGAGCTGCTGCGCCTGGCCGCGCGCGCCGAACAGGGTTCGGAGCATCCACTGGCGGCAGCTATCGTCGAGGGAGCCAGAGCACGTGGACTTGCGCTCAGCAACTATCCTGAACAGGTGACGGCATTGGCTGGCCGTGGTCTGCAAGCAGTGCTCGAAGGGCATACGATTTTGATCGGCACCCGGAGCCTGCTGCGGGAACACAATATTGAGTCAGCCGGAGCGGAAGAGCAGCTGACACAGTTGGAGGCGCAGGGCAAGACAGCGATGCTAATTGCGGTAGACGGAAAATGCACCGGCATCGTCGCGGTCGCCGATACGATCAAGGCTGGCTCACGAGAAGCCGTGAGGCAGCTCCATGCCCAGGGATTGCAGGTATGGATGATCACAGGAGACAATCGAAGGACCGCACTGGCAATCGCGGAAAAGGTCGGTATCCCGGCTGAACATGTGCTTGCGGAGGTCTTGCCGGAGGAGAAGTCGCAACAGGTCAAACGGCTCCAGGAGCAAGGGATGATCGTCGCCTTCGCGGGCGATGGCATCAACGATGCGCCCGCGCTGGTGCAGGCTGATGCCGGCATCGCGATGGGAACAGGCACCGATATCGCCATGGAGGCATCCGATATCACGCTGGTCAAGGGCAACCTGCAGAGTATTGCCAGCGCGCTCGCCCTCTCACAGGCGACCCTGCGCACCATCAAGCAGAACCTCTTCTGGGCCTTTGCCTACAACGTCATCCTGATCCCGACGGCGATCCTATCTCCGTTGATCCCGTTCTTGAAAGAGCAGGCGCCCATCTTTGCGGCGGCCGCCATGGCGCTCTCATCGGTAACGGTCATCAGCAACTCTTTGCGCCTGCGCCGCTTTGGACGCTCATGCCAGGGCTAAGACACATTGGGACTGGAACGAAGCCAGCAGGTTTCAGTTCCAGCCCATCAGCCCATCTATAAATCGCCAGGAGCAATCGAAGGGAGATCACCATGCAGATCATCAATAGTCTTGGGCAGGCCCTTTTCATGGCCCTCAGCATGTTCTGGGGAGATCCTGTGGCCCGCTGATCCTTGGTTTCACGCTCTCTGGCATCCTCCAGGCCGTGGTGTCGCATCGCTCGATCGCCAGAGCACTGGGCGGTGATGAGCCGAAGCATCTGGCCCTCGCACGTTGACTTGTGTATAAGGAGTCAGGTATTACTTTTCACTTGATAAACTATCTCAGACATTGAGGGCAACAGTTTGGCCAAAGGGAAGGAAGCGTAATCGTTGCGTTAATCCCGCCGCAGCAAATGCTTGCTCAATCTCGGGACGTCCCTCGGTTAAGTGTGACCAGCCCTCATAATGGATCGGAACAATGGTCGCCTTCGCAAAGAGATTTGCGCACGCAACTCCCGCTTGCCCTGTGAGCGAAAGGGGATCTGGGCCAAAGAGATCAACATGAGAGGCTCCAAAGTGCAGGAACGCAGTCCCAACGTGATAACGCTGACCAATCTCTACGATATCTTCATACAAGACCGTATCCCCCGAAATGTAGAGCGCGCCATGCTGCTGTCCTTCCCACTCAAGCATCCACCCGGTGACATCGCCAATGGCCGCCTGCATCGCTGCTGGACCATGACGTGCGGGCATCGCTGTGATCTGGATATGCAGACCATTGGGCGCGGTAAGTTCGGCTGTTTCCCAGGTCTTCATGCCGCGAACCTGACCCTCCAGGTTCTGCGCGCTAGTAGGTGTGGTCAGAATCTGGCCAGCTTGCGGGAGATACGCACGACCTGCACGATCCAGATTATCAAAGTGTTGCTCGTGGCTAAGGAGAATGGCATCGATCTGTCCAAGCTGAGCAACAGAGATGGTTGGATCAGCGGTTTTGACACGGGGTGCCGGTTTACTGGCATAGTGAGATCCAGCCGGGTCAAAGGTTGGATCAGTGAGCAGACGGAGTCCGCCGATTTCAAGAAGAACCGTTGGACCACCACTATGGGTGACCTGTACTGGACTGGCTGCTGGTTGTGGCATGGTTTTTCCTTTCGTTCATCCTCTCCGCAATCCGTCTTCTGGTCAGGCATTGACTGTGTGATGGGTACGCATATGGTTGAGAATCAGATGGACCGCCGCCTGCACCCCACCTGCATTAGCGATGGTGTCTTGCATGTGCTTGACGCGCAGACGAATGTCAGGATGATGAACCACGGTGTTGACGGCCTCTCGGAGCGTCTCAGCATGCATATGTTCAGCATCCAGGGCCATGCCGAGACCGAGTTCCTCGACGCGGCGTGCGGTATGTGTTTGTTCAATCGTTTGGGGGACCACGATCAGCGGAACCCCGAATGAGAATGCCTCCATCGTACTATTCATGCCACCATGCGTGAGAAAGATGCTTGTGTGAGCCAGAACATCGAGTTGTGGTACAACGGCATGGACAAGGAAGTTCTCGGGAACAGGGTCCAGATCCTCAAGTCGTACGTGTTTCCCAATGGACAACACGACCAGCGAGGGGAAATCAGCAAAGGCGCGGAAGCATTCATTATAGAAATCTGGGCGATTATTGAAGGTGGTCCCAAGTGAAATATAGAGTACCGACTGATTGTGCAAGCGTTCAAGGGGAAAAGGTGTCGCATCATGGCGTGGTAAGATGCAGGGACCAACAAATTGAAAGCGGCTATCAAAGGTCTCACCGGCATATTGAAAGGCACGTGGAAGCATCATGAGCGTCAAAGGTTCAGCCAACGAGAAGATGTGCAAAAAATCGAAAGGCTCAATCGCATAATCCATACAGAGTTGTCTGACATGTGCATTGAGGGAAGCTCTCCGTTGCGCGAGGGCTTCGGCCTCTTCTGGCAAGGAAGATTGCGTAATCACATCAGGAAAAAGGTGAAACTGCTCATTGGTGGCATAGGTTGTACGGATCAAGATCCCAGGAACATGGAGGATCTTTGCCAGCATGCGACCCCAGGGTGCACTTTGTCCATAGATGATGCCATCTGGCTCTTGTCCCTCCATGTCTTTGAGGACCATTGGCAGCAATTGCTGACAATCCTCAAACAGCATCTCACTGAACTGTAAAAATCGTGCACCGTTCGAGCTGCTTCCTGCATTTTGCGTGGTCATATCAGGGCCACTGTTCAGATGGGATTGATAGCCACGGAAGCTAGCTCCCGTTTCCTCAATCGGCTGGCGAAATGGTTCGGTGAGGTAGCAGATAGCCCGCTCACCACGTGCCACGAGTTCCTGTACGATGGCGAGCATTGGGTTCAGGTTGCCCTGCTGTGGAATCGTAAAACACAGATAGGTTGACATGGAAGAAATCCTCCTTCACAGAAAAAGCGCGCTGTTTTTCACCTTCTTACTTCTAGGAATAGTATAAGGCTGTGTTGCAAACAATCTGATCAGTCTACGAACGAAAGACAATCATCTCGCGCTCAATACCTACATCAACAAACGCAAGCTTCGCGAGTTAGGCTTATAGATGGTCATTCTGTCATCATTTTACAAACTCAGCAGTTAGCCTCCGTTCTGAAACGGTCTCGCTGGCTCGTTCATCATTCTGAGCATTGCAGCGCCACCTGTTCGGAAAAACCTGATTACTAACACAGCTGCCACGACGAGGAAGATAATATTAAGCACCGTCGTATAGTTCCACTGAATGCCTTCCGTGATCGCAACGACGTTGCGGTTCTGAGGAATAATACACACCACCATCCTCAATATCATCTTCCTGGTGCTAGCAGCCCTGCTTGTGATCCGCTTTCTGCGCACCGGTGGCCGCTCCATGTTAAAAATGATGGATAAGCCCTTTAAAGAATAAAAGCAACAATAATCAATTATTGTTGCTTTTTCATGCAGGAGAGAAAAAAAGCGGGGACAAGCCCCGCACGTACAGATCGCTATTATTGTTGCTCTTTAGGCGTGCTCTGGCGAGACGGTATAGCCGACATCGTCAAGGGTGGCTTCGATCTGTTGCAGCGAGAGCTGGGCCGGATCAAAGCGCAGGTGGACGCTTTTGGTTGGGATATCGGTCGAGACCTCTTCGACTCCAGCCAGAGAACCTAAGGCGCCATTAATGGCCTTCACGCAATGCTCGCAACTCACATCGGGAACCGAAAGTGTAATATCCTTCGTCATCACAATTTCCTTTATTCAAGTACAAGTTATCAACCGTACAATAATATATCCAGTTAGCGATTGCCCGCCAGATTATAGAGCTGGACGAGTTCCTGAATGATCTCGTCTCCTCTTCCCTCTGCGATGCCTTCGGGGACACATGTATGCAGGTGGCTATCGACCAGCAAACTTTCGAGTTTCTCAATAGCTTTACGAATGGCGTAGGTCTGGCGCAAAATGTCTACACAATACTTATCTTCCTCAATCATCTTCCTCACACCACCCAGATGGCCCTCAATATAATTTAAGCGCTTGAGGACATCTTGTTTATCTGCCTGCATATGTCTCTTCCTTCCTCTCCCCTACCCACCCGGGAGGGGTATAAGCAGAGTGTAACACACAAATATCGTCATTGCAAGCTGTAGCCCTCCCTGGAGGCCGGCGGCGCCGGGCCAGGTGTGGGATGTGTTTGGTGGGCGGCTGCAACCGCCCACCAAACACACCCCACACCTGAAAAAATGTAGCTTGCTCGTAATCTCCCTGCCAGCTACATACAATATTATGGCTGCGGGGTTGCGGCATTCAGCTCCCAGATCTCAATGGTACGGATCGGCTTAAATCCCATCGAACGATAGAGGGAGACAGGGGCGACGGCCCCGCCATCCACGCCGAGCGCAATGGAGACAGCACCCTCCTGGGCGCTGAGATAGTTTAGGGCCACAGTCAACAGCATACGTCCCAGCCCTTTACCGCGCTGGGAAGGATCGACGGTAAGGTTAGAGATCCAGGCGTAGGGTTGACCATCCGGGTTATGCCCGCGCGATCAAACAGCGCATGAACCGTGCCAAGAATATGAGCATCATCCGCTTGATCAACGGCCAGAAAGAAGCTATCGTGGTGGCCTTCCAGATCGTCGAGCAGGGCCTCCATAGTAATTGGGTGGAAGTTCCAGGTGTTGGCCCAGGCACGGTTCAAGGCTGCCAGCAATGAAGGCTCCTCGCCTGTGCGCAAGGAACGCACACGAATGCCATCAATCTCACGAACCGGTAGCGGCTCAGACAGCGCAGGGCGCGACATCATATGCGCGTTACGCAACAAAGAGAAAGCTCGTTGCTTTAAGGCCGCGCCAGCCCAGGTTGTATTACCCGAAGCGACGATGCGCAACTGTGCTTTCTGTCCCGCCCGTGCCATTGAACGGGCATGATCCACCAGCAACAACGCAAGCGGCGACTGCCGGTAATCGGGCAGAAGAGCAAGCCGGGCCTCGGCAGCCTCTTTATCCTGAGCAATGTGGACAGCGGTCACCCCGACCGGCACCTCATCCTGCAGCAACAGCCAGCTATCGGTAGCCCAATTGTGTAGCGACCACCAACCATCATCTGGCTTGAAAGCTGCCTCATCGGCATCTTGCGATGCACCCCAGATGCGCTCAAGAGTAGCAATCTCGCTCTCCGTTGAAACATGCACTATCCGCAATCCATCTTGCTCACGTGCCTGTGCCGAAATTCCAGCTCTATCCTCAAGGCCTTTTGACGCGCTATCCATTTCTGTTCGTTGCTCCTTTATATTAGCTTTTCATTGATAACTATTTTTATATCCCACCGCCATTAAAAAACCACGCGGCATATAAATTATATAGTAAATCGACATATAAAGCTTTCTTTCCCTTTTAACCCATACCCCATGGGGTGGGTATAGTCAACATATCACAACCCCATCGAAATGACAAGGTATAAGAAACTTCCACACCTGCGGTACTCGACATTGATTTTATGGTGTGGTATAGAAAATGCGCTCAGTGCATTTTCTATACCACACCATAAAACCTGCTCAGACATATTCTGCGCATGTCCGCACGAATGTGTCTGATCCATATGATCACCGCAATCTTCACGCCTGAGTTTGAGCGCCAAAGGCGCTCAAGAAGTTTTCTTGTGTGGTGCAAAAAAGTGCGCTGGGCGCACTTTTTTGCACCACACAAGAAAAAAAAGCCCGGGCGCGCCTGCGCCCGTCCGCACAGGAGCGACTTGCTTCCCATCCTTATGGGAAGCAAACACATTCTGAAACAAATATAACTTTTTCAGCATTATATGTAATAAGTAAGAAATGACTTATTGTTTGATTGTTTTTCTAGCGCAAAGGCCGGGCAATGAAGATGTCTCATAAAAAATTAAATTCAGTCCGCACAGGCATGTATCGACAGCGCTTCTTTTCTTTTTTTACCATTGTTTCTGCTCTGTTACTTAGTTTGCTGATCATCCTGTCTGGTTGTGGGTCCCAGGATGCGGGTCAGAGTCAGCCAAAAACAGCCGTCACAACGTTGCCTCAGAGTCAGCCAAAAACGGCCATCACAGCAGCGAAGTTTCAAGGTCTACAGGCTGTCCGAATGACAGGTGCCAGCAGTGGTTGGCTATGGACCAAGACACGCGTGGGCATACCTCAGATGGAGGGACGAGCTGGCAGGATGTCACACCAGCGCAGGCGAGTGGGACAATCCTGGGAGGTTACGTGTTCAATGGTCTCCAATTGCTGATCGCAAGCGCAGATCCCAACAGCACGGCCCCTGCCACCATCTCGCGCACGACTGATGGTGGATACACATGGCAGAACAGTGCGTTCCCCGCGCAACATCTCCTCCCCGATCCACGCAGGATGAGCTTTATCAATGATCACGAAGGCTGGGCAGAAGTCCCGTTTCAAGGTGCCACCGGCAATGATCTGGTCGCTATCTTCCATACCACGGATGAAGGTCAGAGCTGGCAGCCAATCTCCCAGACCCCGCTAGGACCAGCCTTGCCAGTGCCCAGGACATTCCCGTTTGCCCATCATAAATCGGGTCTGACCTTTGTGAATAACTCCACCGGCTGGGCAACCGTGTTTACTGATGGCATCTTACAGCTATATGCCACCCATGATGGAGGTGCCACCTGGCAAGGAAAGACGCTCTCACTCCCGGTGCCTGATGTAGGATCATCTATGCTCCCGCCCACCTTTTTCAACAGCAACAGTGGGATCTTGCCAATCGATCTCCAGGCATCCACCGGTTCAGGGAAGATGTTTCTGCTAAGCCATGATAATGGAGCTACCTGGCAAGCTACCACGCCCGTCTCTGCTTACGGCGGGCCGGCGACTTTCACCGATATGGCCCACATATGGGTTGCAGATCCTCAAGGGACCACTCTTTATAGTAGCAACGACGGAGCCCAGCATTGGAAAAAGATAAACCCAACCATCCCGACCAGCATCACCAGCTTCACACAGTTGAATTTCATCTCACCCACCACCGGTTGGGCAATCGGGCAAACCGGTGATGGGGCTAATCCACAAACCATCCTATTGAAGACTACTAACGGTGGCCAGACCTGGGCCAGCGCATAGATCTCGTATTGACACACACGAAACGCATCATTATGGTTGTTGGCGGGTGGACAGGCCGAGGTGGTTGCCGGCGGGATCGGCGAAAATCGCCCACCAGCCAACATGGGGGATCTCCGTTCTGGGGACGATGGTTTTTCCTCCATTCGCCTCTATGATGGCCAGGGTGGCATCGATATCATCACAGGCCAGATAAACAAGCAATCTGTCCGGCTTGTAGGAGGGCTCAGCGGGTCCCGTAAAACCGCCCCGCAGGCCGCCTTCGGATTCGAAGATGACGTAGTTGTGCTCCACGTTGGTTTTGGTCTGCCAACCAAAGACATCGCTATAAAAGGTGCCGGACGCGGCAGCGTTCTCGGCGGGAATCTCAATATGTGCGATTGGATGCTGTGCCATGCTTGTTTTCCTTTCCTGGAACGAGTTAATCTAGATCGGAGATGCTCGCTCAAGCGAAAACGGAAGGGCTTTCCTCTCCGCCTCTCTCGCAAGGATCATCAATACCAGGAGAGTATAACAAGTGAATGGCGACAACCTTATGTCATAATTGGGCACAATGCGCAGCAATTTTCTCAGCCGCTTGCTGAACACGTACACGCAATTCAGCCGGTGCCAACACCTTCGCATCGGTACCAAGGCCCAATAAGATACCGACGAGCCAATTGTAGTCAGCCAAGCGCAAATGTAAGCTGAGTAGTGCTTCTCCGTCCTCTTTGTGCTGGAGGCACGACGCCAGGTGCGGGACGCGTTCCAGCTTCATGACACCCCGCGCCGTCAGGTGGATGCGTACCTCAGGAAATGAGGGATGGACATGGCGAATAGGTGAGGAGACCGGGCGTTCCACTTGCGGCGGCTCCGGGACTGCGCGCACCGCCAGAAAACGATCAACACGATAAACGCGTGTCTCCTGGCGCTCCAACGAGTAGGCCTCACAATACCAGAGGCCCGCCGAGGTACGCAGGTGCTGCGGCAACAGCGTTTGCTGCGAGGCCCCTTTCTCAGAACGATACTCTACCGCAACCCACTGCTCCTTGTTAGCGCTCGCCAACAGGTAATCGAGGAACGGAGTCGCATAGGGTCGTGAAGGCACATCGAGCGAAAGGGTCTGCGTAAACTGCTCAAGATGCTCGCTCTCACGGCGCGGCAGCAGGGTCTGAACCTTGGCCAGCAACGTCTCCCGCTCCTGCTTGAATGGCGTCTCGCCCAATTGAGAAAGGCCGCTCAAGGCCAGGCGTAGCAGCAGGGCTTCATGCAGGGTCAGAGCCAGAGGAGGCAACGAATAATCGGCTGGCAGGGTATAACCGCCTGAGGCCCCCAGATCGGCCGCAATGGGGATCCCCATCTCACACAGAGCATCGATATCACGCTGAATCGTACGCCGAGACACCTCAAAATGCTGGGCAATCTCGCTGGCAGAGCGCTTCCCACCCTGCAAAAGCAAAAGAATAGCCGTCAAACGATCAATACGATTCATCGTCTCCATCTTTCGTTAGATTACAACAAATGCTTTAATAATATTGAGGCCTGATCTTCGTTATTATAGTATAGCTACATCATTTATGGGAAGGTGATACGATGACTGCAGGCACAGATCCATTGAAGTTATTCTATTGTTACGCCAGGGAAGATAAGGTGTTTCGGGATGATCTGGATAGGCATCTGAGCGGCTTAAAACGCGAAGGGCTCCTCACTACCTGGCATGATCTCATGATTACGGCCGGTGAAGAATGGGAAGACGCCATTAATACCCATTTGAACGAAGCAGATATTATTGCATTGCTCATCAGCCCACATTTTATGGCATCTGATTACTGCTACGGCAAAGAGATGGCCCGGGCGCTCCAGCGGCATGAGAGAGGAGAGGCACGTGTCATGCCTATTTTGATCCGCCCGGTGGATTGGACAAACGCGCCTTTCAGTAAGATCAATCTATTACCCTCAAATGCCATTGCTGTCACACGCTGGGAGGACCGGGATAGCGCCTTTGAAGATGCTGGTCGTGGCATTCGGGCCGTGGTCGAGAAGTTAGTGGAGCGCTTTAAGCAAAAGGAGTTGCAAAACAGTAAAAAACAAGCGACGCTCATACAATACAATGAGAATCTGGCCCTATGTGAAGAGGCAATTCGTAATGATCCAACGGATGCGGTAGCCCATGGAGCCAAAGGCTATGTTCTTGTTGAGCTTGACCGCATGCAAGAAGCACTTGATCCTCTTGATGAAGCTATTCGCCTTGATCCAACCTACGCAAGCGCATATTTTAATAAAGGCAAAGCCCTCGCTGTTTTAGGTCGTCTTGATGAAGCGCTGGTAACTTTAAATAAATCCATTCGCCTGACCAGGCTAAGAGAAAGTGATAGCTGGAAAATGCCTATCATATATCAGACAAAGGCATATGTACTTTCTGCACTTAGCCGCAACGAAGAAGCTCTTATGGCCTTCCAGGAAACCATTCGTCGCGATCCAACCGTCTCGACATCACATTCAGGAATCAGCGCGGTCTTTTATGCGCTTAATCGCTTTGAGGAGGCGCTCAAGACTGCAGAAGAAGCTCTTCGCATCGATCCTGATAATACTGCCGCCTATAGGCACAAAGGAAATGCCCTGCTGAAATTGGAACGCTACAAGGAAGCTGTAGCGGCTTTTGATCGCTTTATTTATATTGATCAAACATCGGCAGAAGTATACAACAATAAGGGAGTTGCGCTAGCATTGCAAGGCCAGTTGCAAGAGGCACTCACAACCTATGATAAAGCGATCCAGCTCGATCCCACCAACGCAGGAATGAAACAGAGAAGGCAATATATAATTGATGCGCTATACAACAATGATTAAAATAACGCTTGATTATGATGATGAGTTCGATCTATTCTACCATAGAGTATGTGCATTTGTGTGAAAGCAGCGTGTCGTACGCCAACCGGGCGGCATGCACCAGGCCCAATACACCTCATTTAGCAACCAGGCAAGCAACTGAACGCAGCAATAAATACGATTTGTACGTGCGGGGCTTGCCCCCGCTTTTAATCTCCACGCTCGAAAAAGCAACAACGATAGGATTTTGCAGCTACTTGATTGAGCGCATAGCGTTATTATTGTCGATTTTTCGGGCGGGAACGGATAAAGCGGGGTCAAGCCCCGCACGTACAGAGGGCGTCGCGGATCTCCTGGATACGCTGGTAGGTCTGGCGGACCCGCTCGTGGCTTTGGCGCCGCTGGAGTTCGATGCGGGCGTCGCAGAAGCTCATGGCGTGGTAGACATGACTGCGAAACTGTGCGCCCGGATCGGGTTCCGCGTCCGCGTAGGTCTGCCAGAAGGCGCGCGTGCCCGCGACGACTTTAGGATCGGGACTCTCAGTAGCTCTTATGTGCAGCAGAAACATGGTCCAGTCGGCCAGGGGATCGCCCCACCAGCAGCGGTCAGAGTCGAGGACGGCGCTAATGGTTGGGACATGCTGCGCGGGATCACGCTTGACCAGTACGTTGAAGGTCCAGAGGTCGCCGTGCAACAAGCGGGGTCGGTCGATCTGGTCGAGCAGGTCGAGATGGGCCATTACCAGGTCGAGGAGCGCTCGGACATCGGTGGCGTCCAGGGGGATAGCCTCAAGATCGCGAATGGAGCTCTCAAGTTTATGAACGACCAGCGAACTCCAGCGGTCAAAAGTGTGACCAACCAGGGGCTGGCCGAATGTTTCGCCTTCGACACCGTGAATTATTTTTGTGAGCTCGGCCAGCTGACGATAGAGGGCCAGATCCTCTTCCAGTGTCAATTCATGCTCGATATCCGACCATAACTCCCCTTCCATAAAGGTCTGGAAGATATAGTCGCGCTTGATCAGTTGATGGGTGAAATCGACCATCAGCGTTCTGGGCATCAGGGGCGCGATCGGGGCCAGGAAGGGTTGCATATATTGCTCGTTACGCATCAGATTGAGCTCGTGTTGCGCCAGATGGGGACCATGCGCCGGGGAGACACGCAGGATCACCGGGGGCATAGCGGCAAGCAGAATACGATAGGTGTTGTTGTGTCCCCCACCCGCGAGCTCTTCGATAGAGAGGATGGATCGATCCTTGCCAAACGCTCGCTGACACATAGCCTGGATCTGCTCTAATGGGACGGGCTGCTGAAACGCAGCGGGAGCGCGTTCAATTATTGTATATCTCACCACAGGAAAGCTCCTTTTGTAGCTGTAGATGTTACGTTTCTAAACATTCAGGCGAAAAAAGAGAGGAGCTTGTGGCCAGGGTTGCAGATGGGTGCGCTTAGCACCTCAAAAAAGCCAGACCACAAGCATAGTATCATACCTGCGGCTTACGGATATACGAAATCAATGCGGATACCTACCTGACGAGGCACGTAACTGATCGAAGAGCTTAAAAGCCTGCCTGATGATGACTACCAGTTCCTATATCTAGCTATAAGCGAGCGGCATGATATGATTTGTTGTGTATAGATGATTTTCATAAGCCACCTCCTATAGATAGATAAAAGCTATTTCACCATTTAAATGCACTACTAAATTATGCGCTTACGTCTCAAATATTATAGCTGAAGCTGTCAAGTAAAAGATCCTTAGTTGATTATCTGTACATAGAAAGAGACCCGCCACAGATAAAGAGACGTATGGTACAATATATCGGGTTAATGAGCTGAAAAAGAAGGAAGAACATATGCCAGAAAGCGAGCATCCTCCATAGGTACGAGCAGTTCGTGCCAGATTGGAGGAACAAGTGTATTCTTATTTTCGCAACATTCGACATATCGGAAGCATCCGCGCCTGGTATGCGGCAAAGGCTGATCGAACCAATTGGGATGAGGAGGGGTATGCGCCTCCCCGGAGATGCGCCATCCTGATCCAATTCTGTTTGCAGGATCATGGGCGGATATAAAGCCATCCTACGTTCGCGTCAATCGTCTAAATTACGTACGCGGCAAGGTGATCGAGACGCAAAGAAAAGTCAGGCGTCTCCACAAAAGACGCGTCGCGCGCAAATATCGGATTTACCAGCGGGAAGCAGAAAAATAATATGTCTCAGAAGAGAAGGCGTGTGTACATGCCTTCTCTTTTCCAGCCAGAAACAGGCAACGCTCCAGGTTCAGGTACACTAAACGAGCACGCATGGCGATACTACAGGCCGGTCTCGCGGCCTTCGATACTGAAGAGGGTTATTTCGTCTTTCATCCAGGGGTGCCCATCTAGTTTATCAATACGCATCGACAGGTAGCCGGGAATATATCCTTTTCCCTTCCTGTACGAAAAAGCGACAAGAAAGACGATGCTCATAGGTTCGGGCCTCAGCGCCCCACCGGTCGTGGGGCCCGGTCTCCTCGCCGCTCGGTCTCTCCTCGCCGCTCGGTCTCTCGTCACCGCTCCCTCGACCCACGCGGTGCCCAAACACGGACCATGCGTTCGGGCACCGCGTGAAGGAAGGGCCAATACCACGGGGGCTTGAGTGCTGGGATACCGGGCCGCCCTACCGGGGCGGCAATCGGGCGCTGAGGCCCGAACCTATGACATCGCTTTTCTTGTTGCCTGGATGCGAATTTCAACGAGGTTGGCGGAGGGGATGGGAGTGGGTCAGGCACCGTTGGAAGCGCCAAGGGCAAGGGAGATCTGGTGGGCGTGCTCGGCGACGAGGGTGCCGATATGGGTGAGCTGTTCGTCTGAGATGCGATAGGTGGGGCCGATGATGTTGATGGCGCCGACAACGCTGGTGCTCTGATCATAGATGGGGGCGGCGATCGATGAGACATCGGGCTCGACGGCATCGCGACGGGCGATATAGCCGTTGCGCTCAACATGGCCCTGGATGGCGGCTCCGATGGCGGTGTTGCTGACCGGCACGGTTTTACCCACCCACATGCCGGCCTGGACCGCCTGGCGGCTGGAGACCTGGTCAACATAGAGCACGCTACCTTCACCCAGCAGGATACCCAGGTGGGCGCTTTCACCGGTCTCTTCGGCCAGTTGGCGCAGGTGCGGACGAGCAATCTCATACAGCGACATGTCCTGCAGCGCGGCCAGGCCAAGTTGCATGACCTGCGGGCCCAGGCGATAGAGGCGATCGGGTCCCCGGCGGATAAATTCATAGCGCTCCAACATCCTGAGCAGCCGCGTGGCGGTCGCCGGCGAGAGATTGGTCATCTTCGCCAATTCGGTCAGCGATAAGCCATCGCTATGGGTTTGAAAACAGATGAGGAGATGAAGGACTCTTTCGACCGGACCAACGGCCTGGGTCATATCCAGGGCTTCTTTCAATGTGCACTCCTTATTGGGCGAGCAGGGGGACGCCAATAGTAGATCGCGCCACTTATCCGATGAAAATAGCATGATTTTCACTGAGTGAAAAAAAGGCCTCAGCCCCGGCAATATAGCATATATTCTCTAGCAGCGTCAAGAAAGCGGTCAATCTACCCGACTATATTATGCAGACGCTATGTCTACTACCTTGACACACGCTTTCCCTTCATGTTAAATTTTCATTATATGATATTCACTTTCACTCAATGAAAATCAAATTTGAGCGGGCAGCTACAATATTCTCCCATGGAGTTGTGCTATGAAGGGTCTTGCCCCAGATTATGTCTATACGCCGCAAGGCTTGATACCTGACCAGGTTGTGAGTGTCTCCGATGAGGGTGTAATCCTTGCGATCGCTAATCGCGATAGCGGGGTAGCGATCACCGAGGAGCTGCCGGGCATGGTGTTGCTGCCCGGTTTTGTCAATACGCATAGCCACGCCTTCCAGCGAGCACTGCGCGGCCATACGCAGCGTCGGCTCTCAGCCAATGATACGTTCTGGACCTGGCGCAATGCGATGTATGCGGAGGCCCAGCGCCTGACCCCCGAACTGATCTATGAGCACAGTAAGCAGGTCTACCACGAGATGCTGGCAGCCGGCTACACGAGCGTCGGAGAGTTCCATTATGTCCATCACCAGCCCGGCGGGCGACCCTATGATAATCCCAATATCCTGGCCGAAGCGGTAGTGCAGGCCGGACGCGATGCGGGCATCCGCGTGGTCTTACTGCTCACAGCCTACGCCCAGGGCAATTTCAAGCAGCCGCCCGATGCTCATCAGCTCCGCTTCTGCGATAGATCGCTCGACGCGTATCTGGCGCGAGCCGAAACGTTGCGTACGAGCGGCATCCCCTTCGGGGTGGCACCCCATTCGGTACGGGCCGTCCCCGCAAAATGGCTCACAGCCATCGCGGACTATAGTCGCCAGCACCAGATCCCATTTCACATTCATGCCGATGAGCAGCGGGCCGAGATCGAGCAATGCCTGGCAGCCGAGGGCTGTACACCGATCGAGCTACTGCAGCGCTGCGCGGCCCTGGGCCCTTTGACCACGGTCGTACATGCCACCCATGCCAACGCCCGGGAGATAGAATTGTTGGCTCAGACAGGTGCCACCATCTGTGTCTGTCCCACCACCGAGGGCGACCTGGGAGATGGCATCGCCCCCTATGCCGAGCTGCGCCAGGCCAATATTCCCCTGACCATTGGCTCAGACAGCAATACACGCCTCGATCCCTTTGAAGAGTTGCGCTGGGCTGAATATTCCGCCCGCATGCGCTATCAACGCCGCCGCGTGCTGGTCTCCGACGAGATGGCCTCGCCTGGTCCCTTACTGTTTGCATATGGCACCCGATACGGTGCCCGAGCATTAAGGCTCCAAAGCGGGCAGATCGCCCCCGGACTGGCGGCCGATTTTATCGCCGTCGACCTCAACACACCTGCGCTGACTGGTTGGACGCCCGAAGATTTATTGGATGTCCTCTGTTTCGGCACCGCCGCCAGCCAGGTCATCAAGCAAACATGGGTACAGGGCCAGAAGGTCTGGTCGTATATTTAAAGTTTTTTATGCTGCAAGTTGAGAAAAATTAAATTGTGTACAATTTAGTTTTCCTCAACCTGGCCTGAAAATAAAACGTTTATATCCACATCGTTCGTTATGCATCGGTGAAAGGAAGCTGGAAATATGTCACAAAGAAAGCAGATTCGCGCACCCCGGGGTACCACCCTTAGCTGTAAGGGCTGGCAACAAGAGGCGGCCATGCGCATGTTGATGAATAACCTGGACCCCGATGTGGCGGAACGTCCAGAGGACCTCGTGGTCTACGGTGGTTCGGGCCGCGCCGCGCGCTCCTGGGAAGCCTATGAGGCCATTGTACGCTCATTGCAACAATTGGAGAACGATGAGACCCTGCTGGTGCAATCGGGCAAGCCGGTCGGGATTATGCGCACCCATACCGATGCGCCACGCGTGCTGATCGCCAACTCGAACCTGGTACCACACTGGGCCAACTGGGAAGAGTTTCGCCGCCTGGAAGCGCTGGGCCTGACGATGTATGGGCAGATGACCGCTGGCTCCTGGATCTATATCGGCTCACAGGGTATCCTGCAGGGAACCTTTGAGACCTTCGCGGAGGCGGCGCGCCAGCATTATGGTGGCTCGCTTAAAGGTAAATTTGTGCTGACCGCCGGCCTGGGCGGAATGGGTGGCGCCCAGCCACTGGCCGTGACCATGAATGATGGCGTCTGCCTGGCCGTCGAGGTCGATGAGTCGCATATCCAGCGCCGCGTGTCCACCGGCTACTGCGATGAGATCGCCCACACATTGGATGAGGCACTGGCCCGGGTACGCGAGGCCTGCGCCCAGGGCGAACCGCTCTCCATCGGCCTGGTAGGCAACGCCGCCGAGATCTATCCAGAACTGGTGCGCCGCAACATTATCCCGGACATGGTTACCGACCAGACCTCGGCCCACGATGCCCTCAATGGCTACATCCCGGCCGGACTCTCGTTGGAGACCGCCGAGGACCTGCGCAAACATGATCCAGAGACCTATATCCGGCGTGCTAAAGAGTCGATGGTCACGCATGTACGGGCAATGCTGGACCTACAGAAGCGTGGCGCCATCGTCTTTGACTATGGCAATAACCTGCGCGGCCAGGCCTTAGAGGCTGGTGAAACGCATGCCCTCGACTTCCCTGGCTTTGTCCCAGCCTATATCCGCTCGCTCTTCTGTCGCGGCAAAGGACCATTCCGTTGGGTGGCACTCTCAGGCGATCCAGAGGATATCTACCGCACCGACGAGGCCTTGCTGGAACTTTTCCCCGAGGATGAACATTTGAAACGCTGGCTCACCATGGCCCGCAAGAAGATCCAGTTCCAGGGACTGCCCGCCCGCATCTGCTGGCTTGGCTACGGCGAGCGCGATAAAGCCGGCCTGGCCTTTAATGAACTGGTAGCCAAAGGGATCGTGAAGGCCCCGATTGTGATTGGTCGCGATCACCTGGATAGCGGATCGGTAGCCTCACCCTATCGCGAAACCGAGGGCATGAAGGACGGGAGTGATGCCATCGCTGATTGGCCGCTCCTCAATGCCCTGGTCAATACCGCTTCTGGTGCCACCTGGGTCTCCCTGCATCATGGCGGTGGTGTCGGCATCGGCTACTCGATGCACGCCGGACAGGTAATCGTGGCTGATGGCACGCCAGAGGCGGCGGCACGGCTCACCCGCGTCCTGAGCAATGATCCCGGGATGGGGGTCATTCGCCACGTCGATGCTGGCTATGAAGAAGCCTTGACACATGCGCAAAAATATAATGTAAAGATCCCCATGCAAGGATAATCTCCGGTCAATGGCGATTACCAACCCGACCAGGGGCTATGCTATCGAGCGCCCCTGGTCATTCACAAGCAACCGTATCAGTGTCAGAAAGGACGTTCCGTTGAACGCAGATTATCTTTCAGAAATGCCAACTCAGGTTATTATCAGTGGACAGGCATTGAGCTTCGCCGATGTGGTGGCGGTAGCCAGGCAACACGCGCCCGTTAGCATCAGCGATGAGGCCCTGCAAAACATCAAGGCCGCCCGCGAGGTCATCGACCGGCTGGCCGTGGATGATAGCAAGAAGGTCTATGGCATCACGACCGGCTTTGGACACCTGAGCAAGATGCGTATCTCATCCGATCAACAGGTCGAGCTACAATATAATTTGATTCGCAGCCATGCCGCCGGCGTCGGTGAGCCACTCGCAGAAGAAGTCACGCGCGCCATGATGGTCTTGCTGGCCGCCAGCCTGGCCCGGGGCCACTCCGGCGTCCACGCCGAGATTGTCCTGACCCTGGCCGCCATGCTCAACGCGGGTATTTGTCCCGTGATCCCCTCGCGCGGCTCTGTAGGCGCCAGCGGTGACCTGGCTCCCCTATCACATCTCGCCCTGACCCTGATCGGCGAAGGCGAAGCTATCTATCAAGGTGAAAAGCTGAGCGGGGATCAGGCATTGCAGCGGGCCGGGCTGGAAGCGATCAGCCTGCACACCAAAGAAGGGCTGGCCCTGATCAACGGCACACACTTGATGGAGGCCATTGCGGTCCTGGCCATTGTCGATGCCCAGGTAGCGGTACGCAGTGCCGAGGTGGCCTGCGCCATGAGCCTGGAAGGACTACTGGGGAGCCATGTACCACTGGACCCACGTATCCACCAGCGCCGGGGACAGGTAGGACAGATAGAGAGTGCAAACCGGCTCAGGCAGTTGGTACGCGATAGCGAGCTCAATGCTAGCCACCAGAACTGCGCACGCGTGCAAGATCCTTATACCCTGCGCTGTGCCCCCCAGGTCATCGGCGCCGTACGCGATGCTATTGAGTATTGTGCCACCATATTTGAGCGCGAACTACATGCGGTTACAGATAATCCCCTTATTTTCCCTGCTGAGGGCGATGTGCTCAGCGGCGGCAACTTCCACGGCCAGCCACTGGCCCTGGCCCTGGACATGCTGGCGATTGCCCTGGCCCAGTTGGCCAGCTTCTCCGAGCGCCGCGTCTACAACGTCATTGGCCCACACGACTGGGAAGAAAAGGGGCCGAGACCACACTATTCCTCACCCCTCATCCCGGCCTGCACTCAGGCCTGATGATCGCCCAGTATGTCGCCGCCTCGCTGGTCAACGAAATCAAAGTTATGGCCCATCCCGCCAGCATCGACTCGATCCCGACCTCGGCCGGCATGGAAGACTTTGTCAGCATGGGCGTCACCAGCGCCCATAAGCTGCGCCGCGTCATCGAACAGACCCAGCAGGTCCTGGCCATCGAGCTCCTCTGCGCAGCCCAGTTGCTTGACTTCCGCCTGCCACTGGCACCAGGCAAAGGGGTCGAGCAGGCCAAAGAGCTGGTGCGTGAGTATGTCACGACCCTGAAAGAGGATCGTGTGCTCTCTCACGACATCGAGAAGCTCGTCCAGCTCATCCAATCCGGCCAGGTGGCCGAGATCGAATAAGTAAGGAAGGGGATACTCAAAGTGGAACAGCAGCAGATACAGGCCCGGGCCATTGTACGCAATATCGGGCAGCTGGTGAGCGTTGCGCAGGCCCCCATCGCCGGGGCCAGCGGCCTATTACAGGTGCTCAGCAACGCGGCTATTATGGTCGATAACGATGGTAATATCAGCTGGATCGGAGCCGATCAGGAAGTAGATGAAATGCTGGCATGTTCTGAGCAGGGGCATGTGAATATCGTGGATGCCTATGGCTGTGTGGTGACACCGGGCTTTGTGGACTCTCATACGCACCTGGTGTTCGCTGGCGACCGGGCTGAAGAGTTTCATCTGCGGCGCGAAGGGACCAGCTATGGCGAGCTGCTCAGACAGGGACGCGGCATCTTGACGACGATGAACGCAACCCGCCATGCCAGTTCAGAGATGTTGTTAGACCTGGCAATGGAACGCCTGGCATCTGTGCGCGCGCATGGCACGACAACCGTTGAGATCAAGACCGGCTATGGCCTGAACCTGGAGGCCGAGGAGCGCTGCCTGCGCATCATCAACGACCTGAATTGTAGTCCCTCCCTACCCCACGAACATGTCCGTATCATACCTACCTTCCTGGGCGCGCATAGTGTGCCCCCCGAATACCACGGGCGGCGCGCAGCCTATGTAGACCTGGTGGTCGAGGAGATGCTGCCGGCCTTTGCCGAACTGGCCCGCTTCTGCGATGTCTACTGTGAGCGCGAAGCCTTCTCTGTGGCCGAGAGCCACCGCATCCTGACCCGCGCCAAAGAGCTGGGCTACCAGCTCAAGGTCCATGCTGACCAGCTCAGCCCATCGGGCGGCAGCCAGCTCGCCGCCGAACTGGGAGCCGTCTCGGCCGATCACCTGGATTATGCCAGCGATACCGACCTGGAGGCCATGCGCGAAGCCGGCGTGGTCGCTACCCTGCTACCCGGTTGCTCTTACACCTTGCGCAGCCCCTATCCATCGGCCCGCCGCCTGCTCGACCATGGACTCAAGGTCGCCCTCGCCAGCGACTTTAATCCCGGCACCTCATACAGCGAAAACATGCAAATGATGCTAGGGCTGGCCATGTCCGCCATGGGGATGAGCCTCGATGAAGCATTAAGTGCCGCCACCATCAACGGGGCCCGTGCCCTCGCCCTCCAGGACGAGACAGGCAGCATCGAGATCGGCAAGCGCTGTGAACTGGCCCTCTGGTCCATCCGCGACTACCACGAGATCGGCTACCACTTCGGCACCAACCTCATCCAATCTATCCTCGTCCTCTAAAACCAAAAAAGCAACAATAACAACGATCTGTACGTGCGGGGCTCTTCCCCGCATATTCCTCTTATGCCCGAAAAATCATAAAAAGAGCAATTTTATGTGGAGAAGGGTAAAAGGAGGCCTCTTAGGTGTAGGTTTTTTGAAAGGGAACAAGAAAAAGGACACGGTTTTCTGTTACGATAAGACCACCGTCAAAAACAAAGGCGATCGAAAGGGAGAAAACCATGTCGTATCCAGAAACAGTATGGCATTGGATCAAAGAAGTAGCAAGACGCTTTCCTCATCTGAGTTGGCCCCAAGCCAAGGTGCTGGCCTGCTACAGCCTGGGGATTGTCATAGCAGGAACCTGCGGCTTGACCCAGGTGTCCGACAGCCTGGCAGAAGTGTTGGGGCAAACGCAACCAACCGTCTTTCAACGCCTGCGGGAATGGCGCAATGAAGCGGGTGCCAAACGGGGTTCTCATCGGCAGCAGGTGGACGTTTCGGCCTGCTTCGCGCCCCTCTTGACCTGGATCCTATCCTGCTGGGATCCCAGCAGCCACCGTCTGGTGCTCGTTGTCGACGCTACCAACGTGAGTGACCGTTTCGTGATCCTTTCCATCTCCGTGGTGCTGCGTAGTTGTGCCATCCCGGTCGCCTGGCACATCGTGCCAGCTGGAGTGAAAGGAGAACACAAATCGCACTGGCTGCACCTACTGGAGAGCTTGCGCGGGTCCGTTCCTGCGCAATGGGAAGTCCTGGTGATGGCAGATCGAGGGCTCTACGCTCGCTGGCTGTATCAAAAAATCGTGGCGTGTGGGTGGCATCCCTTTTTGCGTATTCGCAGCGGCAGCAAGGCCCGTCCAGCCAGCAGTCATCGGGTGGGGGACTTCCGAGAGATCAAAACGCTCGTTCCCAGCGCGGGAACCCAATGGAGTGGGGACGTGATGTGCTTTTCGGATCGGCATGCTCGGCTGCGCTGTCGCTTGCTGGCGCGCTGGGATGAAGGCTATGAGGAGCCCTGGTTCGTGGTGACGGATCTGCCCGTCGAAGAGGCCCAAGCTTGCTGGTACGGGCTGCGCCCTTGGATCGAATGTGGGTTCAAAGATGGGAAACGAGGGGGGTGGAACTGGCAACGCTGTCGGTGTGAGATCCCTTCACGGGTGGAACGGCTCTGGTTGGCCATGGCGGTAGCGACTCTGCTCACCGTAGGGATGGGAGCCCAGCGTGAGGTGCAGGAGCAGGCGCCTTGCCTGGAACGCCTGCCTCCCACGCATATTGCTCGGCGCACGGCCAAGCCCGACCGAAAGCAGCATCAAAGGCGCAAGTTGAGTTGCTTCAATCGGGGGTGTCGCTTGGCAGCGCGTATCATTTGGCGCTTACAGGAACCGTTACGCTTCTTCTTGCCCGCTGAGCCCTGGCCTCAGGGGCCTGACTTGCCGCTCGCAGAGGGCTTTTTCAACTCCTGTTGAAAAACCTACACCTAAGAGGATGGATACCCTCGTGACCCGCGCTTTTTTGCTGGCCTCCGAACTGCATGCAAGGCAGACACGTAAAGCCTCTCTTGTGCCCAACACCCCTTATATGGGGCATCTGATGGAAGTCGCTGGTATCGTGCTATCCAATGGAGCCCCTGAGGTTGCGGTGGCGGCAGCCTTTCTGCACGATGCCATCGAGGATCAGGGCGATCACACACGTCCTTTGATTCAGGCACAGTTGGGGGATGAGGTGCTGGCGCTGGTTGAGGAATGCACCGAACCGGGCACGGGTGGCGCTGCCAAAGCTCCCTGGCGTGAACGCAAAGAAGGCTATCTACAGCAAGTAGAATCAGCTTCGCTCTTCGCCCTCCTGATTAAATGTGCCGACAAGCTTCAGAACGCCCGTGACCTGCGCAAACAGGTGCTGCTAGACGGCGCGCAGGCCTACGCGGTATTCAGCACCGGTAAAGTCGAAAAGCTCTGGTTCTATAATGCCTTTGTACAGGCCGCGCGCCAGCGCCAATCCATCCTGCAAGCCCAACAACCCGTGGAACCCCTGCTCAAAGCTATCACCTACCTGCTCAACGAAATACAGACCATCCTGCACGACCTGGAAACATTATCCTAGCAGCTTGAGATACAGGGCTCTTCTGATTGTGATAGCAGTTGGATATCTCTAAAATTTTGTTTTTGCTGTATTTCAGGCTGTTATTCTTTCTTAAAGTATGCGATGATATTGTATATATATGTGATATCTTATTAACTGGCGATGTTTATGGGAGAAATTGTATGGATTATAGACCTGAACAGCAGCAACGCGATCAGTCGGATATTGAAGTTGAGATTACCGATCTTGATGCTGAGGAGGCGGGTAATCGAGCGGCCGGAGCAGCAAGGTTTGAGTCAATACTTGCTTCCTTTGTACGCCATGCTCGTCTCTGGTCCGCGTTAGTGATTCTTGTAGGATGTGTTATTATTGCTATCCAGTTCTTTCCCGCTGTTGCATCTTTTGTAAAACCTGCGGCTCCCTCTTCGACTACGATAGCTCCTGGCGTTAAGCCTGAGCTGTTTAGTACGGCGGCTGGTGCTGATAATGTGACGTTCGCAATGGGATGGCGAGCTGTGGCTACAACGACGACGGCTGTCAGTGTAACAGCTTATGACACCCAGAATGGCGCTTTGCTCTGGCATGGTCCACAAACTCAATCATCCACGACTACCTATGGATTGGTAGGAAATCAAGATAGCTATGCGTCTAACATCTATGCACTACGTTCGGATGGTCTGGTTTCTCTGCTGGCTCCTCGTACTGGTAAAGTTATCTGGAGCTATAAACTACCCTCGTCTAATATCAGCCCGCATGCTATTGAGCAAGCTAATGTGCTCTTTTTTAGTGATTCAGATAACTCATTTTACGCTGTCAAGGATGGTCGACTATTATGGCATAATGTCAGAGCGGGAACTTTATTGACGATTGAAAATGGGGTTGTGTATAGCTATAATTCCGCCCAACAAATCTATTATGCTCTAAAAGAGGAGAGTGGTGCTCGCCTCTGGTCATATGCAGTGCCACACTCAACTCCATCACCTTCGCAGACCGTACAAGGACCAACCATAGTGAATAATATACTCTATGTGCAAACGTTCGATAACAAGCTGCTGGCTATTCAGTCGCAGGATCATGTTTTGTGGTCCCATAATTTTAATGGTCCTGTTACCCTTCAATCAGATGCCCATCACCTTTATGTCATCGATCAAGTGGCAGATACAATAGATGTTTTTAACCCTCAAACAGGGAATATCGAGCGCACATTTCCCCATGAGGCAGGTGCCATAAATATCGAAGATATCCAAAATAACATGTTGTATATCCAGGCTGATGAAGGTATGAGAGCGGTTAACGCAGAGACCGGGAAAATAGTCTGGCGCAGGGCTATCGATGTAAACCAACCAAAGTGGATCTCCAATGGGGTTATTTATATGTATCCATTGCAAGGTAAAGGTTCTATACAAGCTATCAACGAAAAAGATAATACTGTGCTCTGGTCAGCAGCAATAAAAGGCCAGGTGTTTTTAGGTGGTGATGACAATGTATTAGACCTGGTGTCTACTGATAACAGTACCCTATCAGTACTGCGCTTGAGCGATGGGAAAATACTCTGGAGCAAGCATATAAGCTAATGTAGTGGCACTATTATTATAAGGTAGACTACGTTGCTAACCGTCTACCTTATAATAATGGTGCCGTGCCAGCCTCTGCCAGCTTGATATAGCATGCCCACAGGGCTTTTTCATGTTCGCCCAGAGATCACGAGCAAGCGAGACGATGGACCTTCTTTCAAATGTGAGGTATGTTATATACTTACTATGTGTAATATTGTTGCAGGCTGTGCATCTTGAATGCTTTTCTCATTATCTATGGAGCTAGGATGCCACAGCGTGTTTCGAAAAAGCTTGTTCCCGGGTGATGACTGAGTAGCGCTGTTGCGCGTGTGACGCATCATTGTCACGACCACCAGGACTGGCGGACGAACGGAGTGGTTCTTGACCAGCCATCAGCGTTTGCCGTGCTTTGGCATCGGCCAAGCTGGTCCTTATACTTGTAAGTAAGGAAGTGTACAGATGACGACAGTTGTACTGCTTGGAACACTGGATACTAGAGGACCGGAGTATGCCTATGTGCGTGAGCGCATCCAGGCTGCTCACTGCAAAGTCATTTTGATGGATGCTGGTAGCAAAGGCGTGCCGCAAATCCAGCCCGATATTTCCAGGGAGACAATTGCGCAGGCGGCCCATATCGATATTGCTCAACTCGAACATACAGACCAGAACACAGCTATCAGGTTGATGGCGCAAGGGGCGACCGCCCTGGTGGTCGCGCAATTCGCGCGCGGACGCCTGCACGGTATCCTGGCCTTGGTGGCGGCGGCGGCTCCAGGTTAGCGACCAGCGCCATGCAGGCCCTACCGCTGGGTGTCCCCAAACTCCTGGTCTCTTCATTGGCTTCAGGCGATGTACGTTCCCTCGTTGGCGCGATGGATATCTCTATTATGTATTCGGTCGTCGACCTGACCAGCCTCAATGTGGTCACCGAGCGTATCCTGAGCAATGCGGCCGCCGCCATCGCCACCATGGCCCATGCCTATAATGATTTTGAGCTCTCCCCACGAGCACGCTTGCATCCCTACCTCACGCAAGAGCCCCCTGATCGACTTTCGGCCAGCTCATATTAAAAGAGGTTAGTAACAGAAAAAATACATTAGCAAGCTTGTATAATTGGATTATTGCTACAAGGAAAAGCTCTGATGGGCTTTTCCTTGTATATGCGCAGTAAGAATTTAGCGCGTTTTTGTTCAGGGAAGAGGAGCTATGTTGAAGCATAAATTGGGTGCCCAGACATATATATTTAGTAAAAAATATCAACTGGATAAGGATATTGATCTACTATTAGAAGGATTGGCCAGCAGCGGCTACCAATTTATTGAGGGTGGGCCAGAAGATGCGGCTGCTTATGCTTTAAAGCTGCGGCAATATAATTTGCGGGCTTGCTGCCAGCACGTTTTGACGGCGACGCTGTTAGATCTGCCACCACTGATACGCTATATCCATACTTTGCAGGCACATGATATTACCGTCAGTGGGCCCCTCAAATGGTTTGGACGCAGTGAGCAGGACTATCGTGAGGCTGCCCGTGTGTTCAATCAGGCCGGGAAAGTCTTGCGGGAAGAAGGTATTTACCTCCACTATCATAATCATGATTTTGAGTTTGCGCCGATCACTGGTGAGCAAACTGCCATGGATATCCTGTTGGAGAGCCTGGATTTTTCTGCCGTGGATCTCTGTGTGGACCTGGGTTTTGTCTGGCTGGCAGGCATAGATCCTCTCGCTTATCTTCAGCGTCATGAAGATAAGGTTGCTTATATTCACCTGCGCGACTTTGCCGGTAAAACCTCTACCGAACTGGGTAGGGGTGAGATGCCGCTAGCCGCACTGGTTGCTCAGGTTGAGGCGATGCCTGCCATTCGTTATGTGATTGTTGAGCAAGATCCGGTAGTTGATGATCCAATGGCCAGTATGAAGCAGAGCCTGCAATATATACGCAGCCTTGGCTGAGCCTGGATATCACTACGACATCTGGATGGCCTCGATATAGATCTCGATGCGCGTCTCATTTCCTATCGCTGCGATCCCATCGATCAAGCGGCTGTTAAAGACCATGCCATATTCACGCCGATCGATGGTAGTGTTTGCGGCCAGGCCGATACGCCAGGCATTGGTCAATGGGTCTCGATTGGTGCCTGTATATGTAACCTGGAAGGTGATGGGGCGCGTCACCCCATGCATGAAAAAATTACCATCGAGCCAGCAATGATTCTGGTCTACCAGGCGGATACGCGTACTCTCAAAGCTCATGGTGGGAAATCTAGAGATATCAAAAAAGTCAGCTGAGCGCAGGTGGGCATCACGTTGGGGGGGCACCGGTATAAATACTCTCCGTTTTGACCTGTGCCTGGATAGTGGTTTTTTCTGGCTGCTGGGTATCCAGATGTATGGTGCCATGGACCTCAGAAAAACGCCCCTTGACCACACTGATCTTTAAATGCTGAACACTAAATTCTACTAAACTATGTAATGGATCGATGGTAAACAACATACAAAACTCTCCTGTAAAGGCGTATGGCCTTCTGGTGCACCGTGTAAATACTGGAAATACTATGGAAAATAACCGGGCCGCGCATTGAGTAGTAATAGAAACTTGCCGGAAATTATGATTGGAATTATAACATGCGGTTGTTCCTCTGTACTGTTGTAAATGCCAATAAAGGTTAAATATTAACATTTTCTAATGAAGCGCCAGGCCGGGTGGGAATATGTCTTATCCCCATTATCATGGGAAGCGTTCGGACGTGCGCTGGCGCGCCCGAGCTTTTTTTCTTGAGTGGTGCAAAAAGTGCGCCCGGCGCACTTTTTGCACCACTCAAGAAGACTTCCAGCTTATCGGACAAGCCATGGAAGGACTCTCCACTGCCCGGGCGCACTTTTTTGCACCATACAAGAAGATTTCTTGAGCGTCTTTGGAGCTCAAACTCAGGCTTGAAGAGCACAGAGATCATGAGGATAAGACACATTGTGAGGTCGAAGACTGCCCGCATAAATTACTTGAGCTTGAATTACACACACAATGAGGAGCTAGCAGTAGTCGTAGTGCGAGCCAGTGCGGGTTACTTCAAAATATGAGATATCCCGCGCTGGCTCGCTGTTGAGTTAATCTGCTCTGTGTCGCTCTGTGTTAGAAGGAATGGTGAGATGTATTGAAGAATGACGATATATTAATATGCGATAACTAATGGTGTTCCTATGGTGGCCCAGTTGTAGAACCAGGCGGAATTGTCGACCGACATCTCGACGCAACCATGTGAGCCGGTCATCTGGCTACCGTTGGCCGCAGTATGTGGCACATTGGTGCCAGGTCCAAAGTCAGTGCCGCGCCAGGTGGCGTCATGCAGGAAGAGCAAGGTCCCCTGGAAACCTAAGGCATAGTTGATATTTAGCGGCGCGTAGTAATAGGGTGAACCTTTGGGCCAGGGTGAGTAGAAGGTAGCTGGATGCAATTTACTGATAATCTGGAATGTACCGGTTGGCGTCAGAAGATTTGGCTGTCCACTGGTGATCAAGTTTTGATGTACCAGGGTGCCATTATCATAGGCTGAGATAGTCTGGGCAGTCAGATTGACTTTTATGATCTTGCCCGGAGTTGCGGTCGGCCCGGTGGTCACCACTGGTACAGGTTTAGTGGTGCTGACCAGTTCACTATAGATATACTCCGGTGTGCTGTTTTGATCTGAGATGCGATACCACAATGCGCCATTGCTCAAGATCTCCCCATTGACCGTGCCATAAACAGTCAGTGTCTGGGCGGCGGCCAGCGTTTTGATAACGTAGCCGCTGGTAAAAGGGATATTGCGTACATTGGCTGTGCCAACTGTATAGATCGTTGAGGGAGCGCTGTTCCAGGATATTGTCATGGTTTTAACCGGGTCAGGTGTTGGCGTAGGATCTGGCGTGTTCTGGACCGTCGGAGTAGCCGTTGGCGACGGTACCATATCCACATTCGCCACACTCTGCGCCATGCGCTGTCCCTGATTGGGCGTGGCTGCCGCCGGCGTTACTGACACAGTTGGATTTCCACAAGCAACCATAACCAGTGAAAGAAGAAAAAAGATGCTAATCAGCGAAAAGAGAGACGACCGTTTCATATAATTTAACATAGATCTTATCCGAAAACCTAATGATGAGAAGCATACTGAAAACAAATGAGTCCGCAAGCCAGCTGCAAGAACGCTTGATACGTTTGACCAAGCTTTTCCCAGCGGACCAGCAAGCGGCGCCACCGATTGAGCCAGGAGAAAAAGCGCTCGACCACCCATCGACGCGGCGTTTTTCCTGGTTCCAGGCTGTTGGCTTCTTCCTGGGGAGGCTGATACCACGTGTGGTACTTCCGGTTGAGCCGCACGTGTGGTTCATAGCCTCGTTCATAGAGCTCACCATAGATTGCCTCATGATCATACGCCGCATCCAAGCACAGGTTTTGAGGATGCTCCACGGTGGGTTCTGGTTGTTCAGCGACGAGAGCATCCAGGGTGGAGAAAAGCAGCTTGCTATCATGGCGGTTGGCCCCATCAATGCACAGCGCCAGGGGCAAGCCACGGCGATCACACAGAATGCTCCGTTTGGTTCCCTGTTTGCCGCGATCGGTGGGAGCGGGGCCGACGGCGGCTCTGGCGAAAGGGGCTTTCACGGTCGAGCTGTCGGCGCTCTGCCAGTCCCAGCTGATGCCGACCAAGTCGTCATAGTGTTGCAGGCCAGCCTGCCACAAGCGCTCAAAGACGCCTTGGGCTTCCCACTCGCGGAAGCGGTCATAGACGGTGCTGGATGCTCCCAACTCACGAGGCAGGGCGTTCCATTGAATGCCGGTTCGCAACACATAGACGATGGCGGCAAACATCTTGCGATCATCGGCTGCAGGCCTTCCGCCTTTGGGATGCGGCGGCCGTTCTGGGATCAGGGGGCGTACGCGTTCCCACAGTTCATCGCTGACTTCCCACGGTCGTGTTCGTACCATCGTTGTTCACCTCATCGTTTTTTGTCTGTATTGTATCACTGGTTTTCGGATAAGGTCATATATATCCTCTAGAAACAAATATTGCTGCGCTTATCTAATATATAATAATTCATATATATAAATCAATGAAATAGGAGATAAAGACAAAAATAGAAGGTAAACACTCTATTTTCAAAAGAGTTTTAAAGATTGGCGCCATATCGTGCCAGTCCCTTTCCTGCTGATTTTTCGATTCTCGCATAAAAATAGCAAGAAATCCCCCCTGTGCGTGTGGGGCCTGCCTCCTTTTACTCTTAGGTGTAGGTTTTTCAACAGGAGTTGAAAAAGCCCTCTGCGAGCGGCAAGTCAGGCCCCTGAGGCCAGGGCTCAGCGGGCAAGAAGAAGCGTAACGGTTCCTGTAAGCGCCAAATGATACGCGCTGCCAAGCGACACCCCCGATTGAAGCAACTCAACTTGCGCCTTTGATGCTGCTTTCGGTCGGGCTTGGCCGTGCGCCGAGCAATATGCGTGGGAGGCAGGCGTTCCAGGCAAGGCGCCTGCTCCTGCACCTCACGCTGGGCTCCCATCCCTACGGTGAGCAGAGTCGCTACCGCCATGGCCAACCAGAGCCGTTCCACCCGTGAAGGGATCTCACACCGACAGCGTTGCCAGTTCCACCCCCCTCGTTTCCCATCTTTGAACCCACATTCGATCCAAGGGCGCAGCCCGTACCAGCAAGCTTGGGCCTCTTCGACGGGCAGATCCGTCACCACGAACCAGGGCTCCTCATAGCCTTCATCCCAGCGCGCCAGCAAGCGACAGCGCAGCCGAGCATGCCGATCCGAAAAGCACATCACGTCCCCACTCCATTGGGTTCCCGCGCTGGGAACGAGCGTTTTGATCTCTCGGAAGTCCCCCACCCGATGACTGCTGGCTGGACGGGCCTTGCTGCCGCTGCGAATACGCAAAAAGGGATGCCACCCACACGCCACGATTTTTTGATACAGCCAGCGAGCGTAGAGCCCTCGATCTGCCATCACCAGGACTTCCCATTGCGCAGGAACGGACCCGCGCAAGCTCTCCAGTAGGTGCAGCCAGTGCGATTTGTGTTCTCCTTTCACTCCAGCTGGCACGATGTGCCAGGCGACCGGGATGGCACAACTACGCAGCACCACGGAGATGGAAAGGATCACGAAACGGTCACTCACGTTGGTAGCGTCGACAACGAGCACCAGACGGTGGCTGCTGGGATCCCAGCAGGATAGGATCCAGGTCAAGAGGGGCGCGAAGCAGGCCGAAACGTCCACCTGCTGCCGATGAGAACCCCGTTTGGCACCCGCTTCATTGCGCCATTCCCGCAGGCGTTGAAAGACGGTTGGTTGCGTTTGCCCCAACACTTCTGCCAGGCTGTCGGACACCTGGGTCAAGCCGCAGGTTCCTGCTATGACAATCCCCAGGCTGTAGCAGGCCAGCACCTTGGCTTGGGGCCAACTCAGATGAGGAAAGCGTCTTGCTACTTCTTTGATCCAATGCCATACTGTTTCTGGATACGACATGGTTTTCTCCCTTTCGATCGCCTTTGTTTTTGACGGTGGTCTTATCGTAACAGAAAACCGTGTCCTTTTTCTTGTTCCCTTTCAAAAAACCTACACCTAAGAGGGGTATCCATCGGCATCCATTCCCTTCTGAACTATAGCTATAGACATATCGTATGCGCCGGCCAGGCAGATTAGAAAAATGGTCGGAAGGTATAGAGCATATACTCGCCAAGTTTCCAGTAGAATGGGCGCTTCTCCCATTGTTTTAGTGTAAGTTCATGGGCACGAGAGCTATCATAAGCGAAGATCTTCTCCATCTCCTCGGCCACATCTGTATCATAGAACTCCATATTAACTTCAAAGTTGCCGAACATGCTCAGGCGATCCAGATTAGCGGTTCCCACGGTAGACCATTTACCATCTGCAGTGGCTGTCTTTGCATGTATCATAGCATCTGAGTACAAGAGTAAGCGAATACCATTTTTGAGACACTGGGTATAGAAACCGTGCGAGAGCCAGTCGGCAACGATATGATTTGAGAGCGCGGGAACAAGCACCCGCACGTCAACCCCACGCTGGGCTGCCTTGGTCAGAGCATACAGAATGCCGCGATCCGGAATAAAGTAAGCGTTGGTAAGATAAAAACTTTGCTGTGAGCGATCGATGCTCTCCAGATACATATTGCGTATCGGAAACATAAAAAGTGTAGGATCATTGCGCTGCACAGTCAGGGTGGTATCCCACCCACGATTCCTTACATCGGGCAGTTCGGCCTCATCCTTCTTTCTATGCTCATTCCAGAAATCGATAAAAGTATTTTCGATTTCCAGGGCCCCTGGCCCAACGACGCGCGCATGGGTATCACGCCAATGCCGCGCATAGGCATCTCCAATGTTATAGCCGCCAATAAAGCCTATCTGGCTATCCACGATCATCACCTTGCGATGGTCACGGGCATAGGACCTGATCGAAAATAGCTTGAATGGAAAGGAGAATAAAGGATAGCTGAGGACATGGATGCGGGGATCGAAGGCAAAGAAGGCGGCTGGCACGACAAGGTTGGCGAATTTATCGTAGATGATATAGACCTCGACGCCACGTTGGGAAGCCTCGGTCAGGGCATTTTTAAAATGTGTACCGATCTCATCATCTTTCCAGATAAAGGTCTCAAATAAAATGCGTTGCTGCGCATGCTGTATCGCCTCCAGCATAGCCCGATAGAGATCGTTGCCATAGGTATAGAATTGCACCTCAGTCTGCCCAACAGAGACAGGGGGCTCATTACGTAAACTCAAGAAATGTCCCTGAGAATGCTTATGCTTGCGGATAATATCCACCAGCACCAGAATGGCACTCACCAGCAGGGGTGGAATAAATGCCAGTGCCAGCAACCATCCAACTAAGCGCTGCACCCGTATATGCGGAAGAGCTCGCCACATAGTCCCTTCGCTCCTAATCCTAGCCATAAAGCCACACACCCCCTTTTAATAAGAAGTATCGGTCTATTTGCTGAATTTGTCACCCTTCTAAAGAATGATTTTCCATTTCATTGCTAATGAACATCCTTAAACTCAAGCCTCGCGCCTTCGGCGCTTGCTTGTTGTTTGTGATGTGTGTGGTGAAAAGGCGGTCGTGACCGCCTTTTCACCACACACATCACAAATATAGCACGTTTTTAGCAGTGAATAACACAAAAACAAGCTCTTCATTTTATAAATAGTGGATAGCTTCACAGTGAAATTGTGAAGTGCAAGATTGTCAGCTAGCTTGCTTGCGGCTAAACTACCTACATAAGATACTTCTCCATGAGGAAGTGTCGGATGCGTAACAACCAGAAGACGAGAAGAGAAAAGAAAGGAACAATATTATGAATTTAGCCAACATTTTCGCTACCTTAAGCGCACGCAACGAACAGGATACCCTTCAACCCGTAGCATTGGAACAAAATAAATTGGAACTCAATGAAACAGAGCTACAGAATATCAATGGTGGCTGGGGAGGACATCATTACCACCACCACCATCACCGCTATTATCGCTATGGCTATGGATATTACTATGATGATTGTGGCTATGGCTGTGGTGGCTGTGGTAGCTGTGGTAGCTGTGGTGGTGGCTGCTGGTAAACTATAAGAACCCGTTGCCAGGCTAGCACGGTTAATGAGCGCCTTTGAGGATAATAGTTAGCCTTAATGTTTTCTCTATAGCGTAGAACTAGCAGGTGTATGGCGATTTCTTTGCAGGGAAGTCTCCATACACCTCTCATTATTTTAAAAGAAGAAAATCTCTACTCTACATATATACAAGAAGAATAATATAAGGAAAGGAGTTTCGCTATGTCTCCTCAACGGCGCCCGATCTTTCGGCAACGGGCAATGCAGCACTACATCCAGAAAAAAGAAAAAGACATCTTGCCACGCTTTACCTCTCCATTATTACTGACCTGGCTCTGGCTCTTTCTACTTCAGATTAGCCTGCTTGGATTATTGATCTTTACCATACCACTCCCCTCCTATACAACTATCCCTGGCGTTATTCTTCCAGCGGCTAGCAGCGGTCATGGTCAGACCACAGTCGCACTCTTTGTGCCGCAACAGATGAAGCAGGCGATGCACATTGGGGAGACTATAGCGCTCACATTGCATAGCGGCGATGCTCAGAAGCAAGCAAAGATTGTTGCCATTGCCCCCAATATCAGTCAACCAGAGGATATTCAAAGACAGTTTGCCTTAAAGGCTGATAGTGCGACTACGCTCACAACGCCAGTCAGGGTCGTGCAGGTCACATTGACCACCGTTACCGCGCCGACGAAGGGCAGCGAAGTACTGGCACAGCTTCAAACCGCCCTCAACCGATCCTCTCAATTTAATTTACAGGACCCCACCTGGAGGTGATAACAATGAATAAGCTACAAGAGCAAACCACCATCTCACCAACGGCAATAGAGGAACGGCGGAAATTAGCACAGCTGGCGGAGCTCGGTCGTATCAGTCACCAGGCGTCAGCGCTGGTGAACGCTACCGTGGAACAGCGTGAAAAGGCCATGCAGAAATATAGCCGTGAATTAGCCCCGCTGGCCGCGAAGGCTCATACAGAGAAACCAGTCCTGCAAAAACCGGCCGCCCTGCTTAGAATGTTACAGGTAGTCTGGCTGGCCCTCATTGAAATGCGTAGTGCATTGTTTCGGCGCCGGGTCCCAGTACTATTACAAATGAACGTCGTCGAGTGCGGCGCCGCCTGTCTGGCCATGATCTTACGCTACCATGGACGCCAGACCAGCATCTCTGAGATCAGTAATCAGGCCGGTGTGGGTCGCGATGGCCTCTCAGCCCTGGATGTCGTAAAGACGGCGCGCAAATATGGTTTGCGGGTCAGGCCCATCTCGCTACAGGACAACGATTTTCGGTCTGTCGCCCTGCCAGCCATCGTCCACTGGCAATTTAACCATTTTGTGATCGTGGAACGCTGGACCCCGCGAAAGGTTGATATCGTCGATCCCGCCTCTGGCCGCAAACGCATCTCCGCCGCAGAATTTGAGGATAGCTTTACGGGTGTAGTTATTATGCTGGAGCCTGGTGTACAATTCGTGCGCCACACAACGGCATCTCAGGTTAGCCTGCTAGGCTATACCAAACAATATGTGAAGCGCGCCCCCATTATCCTGCTGCAAATTTGTGCGGCCACCATCCTTCTACAATGCTTTGGCCTGGCCCTGCCATTAGCGACCAGCTTCGTCATCGACTCAGTGATTCCCCAGGAACAAATGGGACTACTGCCGGTCCTGGGAGCGGCCGCGCTCATCGTGCTGCTAGCCGAGTTCGTGACCTCACTCCTACGCAATATCCTGTTGACCTACCTGCAGACCCGCATCGATCTCACCATGCTCCCCAGCTTTTTTGAGCATATGCTATCGCTCCCACATAGCTTCTTCCAAAAGCGGACCAGTGGCGATATCATGGCCCGCGTCAATAGCAACGCCTCCATTCGCGATATCATCAGTAACCAATTGATCTCAACTTTTCTAGATAGCTGTACCATCATCATCTCGCTGGCCATCTTATTCTGGTTCTCTCCCACCTTTGGCTTCTGCGTACTGGGCATCGGTCTCCTACAGGTCATCCTATTACTATGTACCAACCATAAGATGCGTACACTCTCCAGACAGGACCTGGAGAGCGCGGGCAAATTGCAGGGCTATGTGGGCGAGATGCTCAATGGCATCGGCACCTTAAAGGCGGCGGGCGCGGAACATCGAGCCTATGAGCAGTGGTCCAACCTCTTTGTCGATCAGCTCAACATCTCGATCCGCCGCAACTACTTCACCTCGACCATCTCTACCTGCCTGGTCAGCTTGCAAGCTCTGGCCCCACTGACACTGCTATGGCTGGGAGCTCAGCAGGTAATGAGCCATCAACTACTGGTTGGCGCGATGGTCGGACTGAGCACCCTGGGGCATACGTGCTGTCGCCGCTCTCATCGTTGGTGCGCAGCGCACAGCAGATCCAGATCGTCCATTCCCATCTCGAACGTATCGCCGATGTGCTCGACGCCCAACCCGAACAAAACGTCCAGACGGTACAGCAGCCCCCCGTTTAACAGGTCGTGTAAATATGGAGCATGTGAATTTTCAGTATGACGCCAACTCGCCACAAATACTCAAAGACATTTCACTACAAATCCAGCCCGGCCAAAAAATCGCGATCGTAGGTCGTACTGGCTCGGGCAAAAGCACCCTCGGCAAGCTCTTACTGGGACTCATCATCCCGACCGCCGGTGAGATCAGCTACGATGGCCTGCCGCTACGCTTCCTGAATTATCAGGCGGTGCGGGCACAATTCGGAGTAGTAATGCAAGATGCCAGCGTGTTCAGCGGCACCATCCACCAGAATATCGCCTTCAACGCGCCCAACATCAGCATCGAAGCAATTATCCAGGCCGCGCAACTGGCCGACCTGCACGAAGATATCCTGAAAATGCCAATGGGCTATGAGACCTTTGTATCCGAGGGTGGTAGCGCCCTATCGGGTGGACAACGCCAACGGCTGGCCATCGCCCGAGCCCTCGCCAGCATCCCAGCGATCCTGCTGCTGGATGAAGCCACCAGCGCACTCGACGTAGTCACAGAGCAACACGTCGAACAAAACCTGAATGGTCTACCCTGCACCCAGATCATCATCGCCCATCGCCTGAGCACCATCCGCAACGCCGACTGTATCCTGGTCCTCGACGACGGCGCCCTGATCGAACAAGGCACCCACCAGGAACTCCTACGAAAAAATCGCTACTACGCCCACCTGATCCAAAACCAACTGGCCAACGGCGAAGTCAAAGCCAGCTAGCAAAATTCTAAATAGGAGAATCATAAAGCATATATGAGATAAAAACTTGACGTACTTGCTCCATTTCTTTACAATTGAGCCAACAAATGAAGCATGCGGGCAGACAGCGCATACATATAAGAAGGAGCAAGGATGGCCGATCGCATTGGGCAGCGACTAGGAAACTATACAATTGTACAACTCCTGGGCCAGGGCGGCTTCGCCGAAGTCTATCTCGGTGAGCACCTCTACCTGAAGTCACAGGCTGCCATTAAGATACTACAGACGCGACTCTCGGGTTCTGACGATACAGATAGTTTCTTGAAAGAGGCACAGACCATTGCACGTTTAGCACATCCCAATATCGTGCGTGTAATGGATTTTGGTATCGATGGCGAGACGCCTTACCTGGTCATGGATTATGCCCCCAACGGGACCCTACGCCAGCGCCATCCACGTGGCACGGCACTTCCCTCGCGACGATCCTTCCCTATGTCACGCAGGTGGCAGATGCACTGCAATATGCCCATGATGAGCATATTATCCATCGCGATATTAAACCTGAAAATATGTTGGTGGGGAGACGCGGTGAGATCCTGTTGAGCGACTTCGGCATTGCGCTGGTGGCACAGAGCTCACGCTACCAGGGTACACAGGATGTGATCGGCACGGTCGCATATATGTCGCCGGAGCAGATTCAAGGCAAGCCGCGACCAGCCAGTGATCAGTATTCCCTGGCCATTGTGGTCTACGAGTGGTTGACCGGCGACCGTCCATTCCATGGCTCGTTCACGGAAATGTGCACCCAGCATATGTTTGCTGCGCCGCCACCCATCCGCGAAAAGCTCGCGCAGGTTTCACCGGAAGTCGAGCGCGTGGTCATGCAGGCCCTGGATAAAGATCCCAAAAAGCGCTTTGAAAACGTCAAGTCCTTTGCCGGTGCTCTGGCGCAGGCAGGACAGTCCAACCAGACCGAATTGATGGCTAACACGGGAACATCAAATACCTACAGCACAGTCGCCATGCCGACGGGCTCGAATATACCACCCCAGACACCCAACAATACTGCGTTTCCGCCTGCCCCCCATACGGTCCAGCAATCGCAGCCCTTTAACCCTTTAACCAGCAGCCCATCCAATAATACATATGGGACGCGACAGATGGGGACGCAACAAAACAGCCAGCCGGCGCCCACCGGCCGTGAGAATACTACCGGCCAGGCAGCAAATCAAGGCCAGGCGCCAACGATGCACTCGTCGACCACGATGGCCCAGACCAACAACATGCAGAGGGGCAATAATCCCAATAGCGCATACCCCCAGCAGCAGCAACAGGGACCTGGAGCAGGCGGCGGCCAGTCTGGTCCGGCCAAGATGATTCTACCTGGTCAGGCGCCCCAGAGTGGACCAAATAATGGGCCACGCCCGCCATTTCCTGCTAATCCACAGCAGTATGCCCAGCAGCAACAACAGCAGCAGTATCCGCGACCACCGCAGCAGCAATATCCCAACATGCAACGTCCGCCACAGTCATATCCTGGTTATAATAATGGGCGGCCGGAAGCACCCTATCAGGGGCAGCAGGGATATCCGCAACCACAAAATCGGCAGAACCAGTTCGAGCAGCAGCAAAGCATGTCCCGGCAGCCTTCCTATAATAATAGAACTGACCGTGATTATGATGAGCCCGCCGCGCGCTCCACGCCACGCACACACCAAGAGATGCCCAGAGAGTCAATGGAAGATTGGCTGGGACCACTGAATGCCTGGAAATGGCCGATCCTGGCCACCATCGTCGGTATCATCCTCTTCTGTGTCCTGCACAGCTTCATGCCCGAGATTTATAACCGGAATATTCCGGTACTGCTGGTTTTGCCGCTATTCTTTGGAGCCGCCTTTGGTCCCATCGTTGGCATACTGGTTGGAGCGGGAGGAGCGATGGTTGCCGACTTCATGTACCGGGGCAATGATTCGCTAACCACAACCTTATTTCACAATGCGAACTTCGGCCCGCAATATCACGCCTGGTGGTTCCCGCTGGCCTTTTATGGGGTCGCGGGCCTGATCACCGGACTCACGATGCTGCGACGCAGGAAGTTCCCCAGCATTGGCTCATCGATCCGCGCCAGCCTGCTGGCAGTGATCGCCCTGGCAGCCATCGTTGGCTTCATCCTATACAACGCCAAAGAGCTACGACTCTTCCCAGAGCTTGGCCTGATCGTGCTGATCAACATCGCCATCAGCCTGATCATCCTGGTTGTCTACAGCATCATGGGTCGCCTGATCGATCCCGCTTAATCGCTCAAAAGCGGCAATAATAGCGAAATGTACGTGCGGGGCTTGTCCCCGCTTTTTAACCTTCCTGCTCGCAAAAACAACAGCGAGGGCGCTTCCCGGACCGCATAATTCGTTATTCTTGTTGCTTTTTCGGGTGGGGAGGGAGGAAGCGGGGACAAGCCCCGCACGTACATTTCTTTTTTATTGTTGCTTTTTCGTTTATTTTGGGGAGGCGGTTGTTGGTTTTTTGCGCGGCCTGGGAGTTGGCTTCGCTTCTTTCTCAGAAGATGCGGTCGATTTCTTCTTCGCTGTGGTGGTCTCTTTGCTGGCTCGTGGGGCTGGGGCTTTGGCTATTTCCTCGCTCCTCTTTCTGGTAGGGGCTTTTTTGACGGCGCTACTAACTGGCTTCTCGCTACTGGTCCGGGCAGGGGCCTTTTTGGTGGGATGACTGGCGGGTGGATCGCTCTTAGCCCGCGCAGGAGCTTTTTTGGTGGTGGTAGCCGCTTTGGTAGTGGTGCGACGCTTGCGCGGCGTTGCGGGCCGATCAGAAGCGGTCACGGTGGACTCGCCGTTCATGGCGACGGTGGCCTCGTAGAAGATGCTGTCGTCCTGGGCCGCTTTTTTAGCGGTTCCGGGGCATGCAGGATCAGGCGTTTCCCATGCTGCGGGGCAGTCGCCGGCGCGGGCCAATCAGGAAAAGAGGCTTCGGAATGCTGTTGCGAGTCAATGGCATGCACGAAGGTGGCCACATCCTTAAAACGGGCCGTATATTTTTTCTCCATGCCACGCAGGATGGCTTGCTCGATATGCTGGGGCAGGCCCTTGCATAACTGCGAGGGCGGCACCGGCGCTTCATGGAGGTGCTTCTGCTGCAAGGTAGCAAGATCTTCCCCTTCAAAGGGACGTTTGCCGGTCACCATTTCGTAGGTCATGCAGGCCAGGGCATATTGATCGCTCTCACAGCGCACCTTGCCCTGGAATTGCTCGGGGGCCATATAGGATGGCGTGCCACCAATATTTATCCCCTGCGTCTTCACCGATTTAAGCACGCGCGCAATATCAAAATCCGCAATCAGGGCTTCGTCATCGGCATTAAATAAAATATTTTCCGGCTTCAGGTCACAGTGCACAACATTATGCTCATGGGCAAATTGCAGGCCATCACCGATCTGGCGCACCAGTGATAGTGTCTGCTTTAAAGGGAGAGGATGGCCATGAAGTTGGCGCAAACGATCGCGCAGGGAGCCGCCAGGGGCATACTCTTTGACGATATAGGGGGCTCCCTCGTGGGTCCCAAAATCTATCAGCGCTAAAATATGGGGATGGCGCAATTGCTCAAGGATATGGGCCTCTTGAGAGAGGATATCATGCTCAGCCCCGGATCAACAAAAGTTGTGTGCAATATCTTGAGGGCTACCATGCGTTGAGACAAGAAACTATGGGTCGCTTTATAGACATAGGCATAAGCTCCCTGCGCAATCTCGCCGACGATGCGATAATTACCGACTTTCTGACCTATATGGAGCTGCATAAGAACACCTCTATTCGTTTTATTTCTTAAAAGAAGTCCTGTCGCCACCGGGCACAATGAATACAAAGGCACATTATAGCACGTCTCATCTCCACTTGTAGAGCATTTACCTGTCCAGTCAGGGCTTTTTCATTCTCCTCTTTGGCGCCTGCGGCGCCGGGTTAGGAGTGTGGAGTGTGTGGTAGGTGACCGCAGCCGCCACCACACACTCCACACATGAAATACTTGAGCCTGGGCTTACAAGTATTTGCGGCACAGGGAGAGAAAAAAGTATCAAACCAAAACAACATAAATTGACAAGATATATAAACTTTGCTAAAGTGCGAAAAGAAAATGTTTTCCGTTTCTATCGATTAATTTATGAGTAGTGAGAAAACAGATGGGCGCAGAATCACCTTCTATCATCGATGTGGCAAAGAGGGCAGGGGTCTCCGTGGCAACTGCCAGCCGGGTCATGAGTAGTTCAACCTATCCTGTGAGTGAGGGTACGCGTGAGAAAGTATTGGCGGCCGCTAAAGAGCTGCATTATATACCCAACTCGCTGGCACGCAGCCTGAAGGCACAGCGCAGTAAACTGATTGCCGTTCTGGTAGGCGATAACGCTGATCCATATTTTGCGCAGGTTGCTCGCGGTGTCGAAGAGATTGCTAATGCCCATGGCTACCTCACTATTATCTGCAATACTGAACGAAATCTGGCTCGTGAGCTCTCTTACCTGCAGACGCTTCAAGATTATCGCGCCGATGGTATTATTTTTACCAATAGTGGCTTCAACGAAACCAACGAACCCGAGCAGGTAGAGATCGAGGAGATGGTTGAAAAGATTCAACGCCGTGGCGCGGCCATTGTCAGTCTCTCCCCCACAGCATCCAGGCTCCTTCGATCCAGGCCGATAACCTCAATGGCGCATATGACCTGACCTCATACTTGATTTCACTGGGACACCGGCGCATCGCCTTCGTGACTGGTCCACAGAATTTGACGGTCGCCAACCTACGTCTACAAGGGTATCGCAAGGCCCTGACCGACGCTGGTATTCCTTTCGATGATGCATTATTGATCCGGGGCAATTTCACGCAGGCTGGCGGCAAACAGGCAGCCGAAATTCTGGCCGGATTGCCACAGGAAGCGCGACCAAGCGCCGTTTTTGCCTGCAATGATGAGACCGCCTTTGGCCTGATGTATCGCTTGCGCGAGCTGGGCTGGCAGCTGCCCGAGGATATATCTATCTGCGGCTTCGGCGATCTACCAATGGCCCAGATGGTGACGCCCGGTCTGACCACGGTCCATATTGCGCTACGGGAACTGGGGCGCGCAGGCGCGCAAAAGATACTGGCACAACTACAAAACAAACAAGATCCCACCCATGAGATGTTTCCCACAAGCGTTGTGAAACGCGGCTCAACCATACCCCTCGAACACACCTCCAACGTCTAAAAACTATGTATGGGTAGCCAGAAGACCAGGCATAAACGTGGTATGTATGAAAGGGACAACTTTCGATACATAAAAAGAAAGCAGCCGCAAGAAAAACAGCAGGAAGGGAGCATAATCATGATATTAGAGGCATATCTGGCATATAGTTTGATTCCGCTTTTCTATATATTGCTTGGGATTCTGATCTACCTGGTCTTAAGGTCCAGCCGCAAGCCAGAAGAAAAGCAGCAAGAGGTAAGTCGGCCACAGGTTGCTGTGCAGCAAAAGGCTTCAGGTAACAAGCAGGCATAACAACGAGCAGGGTGTCAGCCACTACCCTGCTCATCTATCGTGGCTGGCTGGGAAGGCTCCTGAGCGTTCCGGCTAAAATGTTGTGGGTGGGTACGACGCCACTCGATCCAGAATGTTACCAGGAGCGCCTGCAAGACACCGGCGATGGGAGAGGCCAGCAGGGCCCCCCAGATGCCAAAGAGCTGCGAGCCCGCAATAACGGCGGCAATAGAGACAATCGGATGCAGCCCCACCGCCTCCCCTACAATGCGGGGACCGATAATATCACCTTCAAGGATATGCACCACAATAAAGTAGATGAGCACACCCAGCGCGATCCATATTCCCTGTGTCAGCGCGATCAAGGTACAGATCAGGCCCGAGATCAACGAGCCCAGGATGGGGATAAACTCCAGGATGAAGGCCAGCACGCCAAGCAAGAGGGCATAGGGTACATGAAACAGGGCCATGCCAATACCAACGAAGAATCCCACCAGGGTCGCCAGGATGAGCTGGCCACGAATATAGCCTCCCACCACGCGCTGCAAGGTATCGACCAGAAAGTTTGGCCGGAGCGTATCCGGCAGATTGCGGCGGCACCAGCGCACGATGCGCCGCCCATCTATTAATAAATAGATGGTGATGACCGCGACCACTACCGTATCAAGCAAGACATCCAGGATGCTGGTAATCAATGGCAAGGCACTACTGACGAAGCTCTCGCCCCGGTTCACCAGTTGCGTACGCGTCGTCGCGATCTGCTGCTGCGTAATACCAAAGGAGTGCAACGTGCTTTCCAGCGGCGAAGGCCTACCGTTGCTCGGAGTCAGCATAACGGACAGCGAGCGCGATAAGGCGACGAATTGGTGCAAAGCGGTAGCCGCCACAAAGTAGAACAGGACGCTCAAGATAGCCAGCGTGATCAGGCACATGCTAACAATAGCAAATGGACGAGGGATAAACTTTTGCAGCCACTTCACACCCGGAGACAGCGCATAAGCCAGGAGCGCCGCCACAATGATCAGCAATAGCGCCCGCATAATATGCGAGGCACCCCATAGCACAACAGCAATTACCCCGATCCAGGCCAGTATCGCCAGAGGAATATCCCGCCGCCTCTGCCATTTTGCATCAACCTTGCTGCCAGTTAAGGCCCGAGGCTGATCACTTGTCGCAGACATAATCCATCGCCCTTCTACTCATCAGCTAACGCTTACCTATGTTTAATGAAAGATGCGAATTTCTATGGTATGCATAATACAATATAGATTATTCATATTGATAGCACGACAAATGATGAAAGGCTTCAAACTAATATGCAGCTTTGCGCCGATAAGCTATACTAAGGATGCTTGTAGAGAGCAGTTCATGCACAAACTGAAAGGTAGAGACCTGATTATGTATATTGATCTACGCAGTGATACTGTTACCCACCCCACCGCCACGATGCGCGAGGCCATGTACCGGGCCGAGGTGGGCGATGATGTCTATAGTGAAGATCCGACAATCAATCGTTTACAAGAGATAGCGGCCACAATGACCGGTAAAGAGGCGGCGCTTTTTGTGCCCAGCGGCACCATGGGTAACGCGATCGCCCTCCTGACACATGCAGGCAGGGCCAGGCAGTCATTGTCGGAGATCAATCGCACATTTATCATTATGAGGCCGGTGGCGCCTCGACCCTGGGCGGCTCCCCATGTATGTAGTCCCAACCCATCCCAATGGTATGCTCGATCTGGACGCGGTCAATATCGGCATCGCGGATGAGAGCGATGAACACACGGCCGCAACGGCCCTGGTGTGTATTGAGAACAGCCATAATCGCTGCGGAGGCACGGTCCTGAGTGTCGAACAGGTGGAATCAATAACCTCGCTGGCACACAGCCATGGAGTCGCGGTCCATATGGATGGAGCACGCGTATTCAATGCAGCCACCGCCTTAAATATACCGGTAAGTACGCTGATAAGCAGCGTTGATTCGGTGATGTTCTGCCTCTCCAAAGGATTGAGCGCGCCGGTCGGCTCTATGCTGGTTGGGGATAAGGAATTTATTCGCAAGGCACGGCGGATGCGCAAGGTGCTGGGTGGAGGTATGCGACAGGCCGGGATACTGGCAGCCGCAGGTATTGTGGCCCTGGAGCAGATGGTAAAGAGGCTGGGAGAGGACCATGAAAACTGCGAGCGCCTGGCTTATGGTCTGGCGGACTTGCCGCAGGTACGTATACAACCAGATCAAGTGGTCACCAATATCTTGCTCTTCTCGCTCCAACATACGGAACAGCAACCGTTTACAGAGAGCGAGATCGCGCTCTTCCTCAACAAGGCGCGCGAACAGGGCGTACTCTTGAGCCGCATGGGAGAAAAGAATATCCGCGCGGTTACACATGCAGGCATCGAGGCCCAGCATATCGAGCAGGCTCTGGCCGCTATCAGACAGGCACTGCAGGAGATGCAGCGCTCCTAGACCTGATACTTGAGCAGATCGTCAGCGGCAATACAGGTTCATCGCTACGCTGCACTTGCTTATTGCCGCACGCTCACCTGCCAGAGGTCGCGACCCGCGATGCCGCGACAAATCAGCTTAAAAATAGGCTGCCCGGTTGGTTATGGTATTTTTAGTGCGAAAGGGCATTAGTAGCAAAAAACGCCAGGACCAGCAGGCCACTGACCACCAGGGCAAAAATAATGCGTAAGACCCAACGCGATGTCCACAGACTAGAGCGCCTCGATCCAGGCGGACGCCTATACGAACCCATATCAATCCTCCATCGTTCTCAGTAGTTATTTTGAGCTTAGTACAGTCCAGGAACTCAATACTCCTTTTAGAGGATACTAGCCTCATTCCACTACCTACAACGATGTATGGATTGAATACTAACAGACCCTATTTTTTACAACCGTTTCTTCCTACATTCATCGCATTCACACATGGCACGCAATTTTTCGTAGGTATAGATACCAGTTTTATGTCCATCTTCCCAGACCGGGGTCAGACCATAGCGCCCCACTGGCTCAATATTGATCAGGGTCGTCTCTTCGCGGCTCAGGCTTTTCTTGCTGGCAAGTACTCCTGGAACTCCACCCTCACCAGCGCACCAGGCGCAGGGGCAGGCCCACCGCAACCGCTCCCAATCATGGACACTCTCATGCTCATCACTCCATGATAAGTAGAGCGTGCGTTTCTCCTCATCCAGGAAAAAAGAGGTGGGAGTAGGATGATTATATTGTGACATAGAAGGCTCCTCTAGTGAATTTTAATCTCTAAGTTTTCTCTTGCAACGCTATTATAATCCTTTCGCCTGACACAGGTCTATACAAGCGAGCATAATTATAAGTCATTTCGATTCTCCTCTGTGCTGAGAATATGTCTTATCCTCATGGGCATGGGAAGCGCCTCGTTCCCTTGCGGGCGGGCGCAGGAGCCAATAAAGCGAAGACGAGAGGAGAAAGCCCCAAAAACACGATCTGTACGTGTGGGGCTTGCCCCCACTTCAGCTGCTCTTGCACGAAAAAGCAACACATGCCCAAACACGGACCATGCTTTTGGGCACCGCGTGAAGGAAAGGATTATACTATGAGGAGCCCAATCGCTGGGATACTGGGCCGCCGGTTCTGCGGAGGGCGGCAATCGGCCGCTGAGGGCCGAAATTATGCAAATAGTTCTTTTTTCTAATTTTTCGAGCATGAAGTATAAAAGCGGGGGCAAGCCCCGCACGTACAGATCGTGTTTCTTGTTGCGTTCAATTGCTTGTTTGATGGCTCAGTGAGGTGTATCGGGCGTGCCAGCGCACGTCCGCAATATTTTGAGAAATGAAGCAAAGCATGAACACTAATGCTTCATGAACTGAGAAAAACAGCTCATCATCTGGTATACTTCTTCTAGAAATTGTAAATTGTGTCCGTCGAAAGGAAGAGGGACATAAGATGCTTCGCAACAGAAACTATTGGACCTACAGCGCTGGCCTCGCTATCGTCTGGGCAGTTGTTCTCACACTTACACTGATAATCCGAGGCAGCGACAAGGCACAGATCATCCTACTGGTCTTTTCCGGCTTCTGTATCGGCTGGGTGTCGACGACGATTGCTCGCTACGTTTATCCGCCACCAAAGCGTTGGAGGGTTAACCACGGGGAGTGATCCTTAATCGGCCCTCCATCCAGTTACTTTTTCTGGCAATACAACAAAGGAAGTAGCTCTGGCTCAGCGTTTGCTTGCTAGCCAGAGCCATTTCATGGCCACGTTGCCCAAAGCGGCCAATATTATTGGCAATCCAGTTGCTTTTCACACGTGTCATGGCGCTCCGCGAGATGCATTCCTGCCCGTTCATAGAGGCGCGCCGCCCCCGTCACATTCTGGAGATCGACGGTCAGGCCGACATTACGTACGCCATGTTGGTAGAGCGTATAAAAAGACTGGCGCAATAAGTGTAGGCCCAATCCCTGCTTTCTCCAGGCTTGAGCGATGGCCAGTTGATAAATCCATGCCCCACCATCCGAAAAAGCGTAACACCAGGCTACTCCAATGGCCTCTGTGCCACTCATGACAACAGGGATGAGGGCAGGGTTAAAGGGACCCCGGTGGAATGCCCATGCTTGCCAATCCTCAAATGATTCATATTCATAGTCTTGCAAGTCTTGAAAAGCATTCTGTATCAGTTGATGGACAACCTGCTCATCCTGACCAGCAACAAAAGGGCGAACAGTGATCCCTGCAGGCCAGGTAAGTGGGAGTGGGGATTCGTGGAGATCAATTTCCATACGCCATTCAGTGTTGACGGACCGATAGCTCCTCTGTTCAAGCAGCTTCAACCGCTTCTCATCAGTGCTAATAGTCCACACAAGCGACGAGAGCGTCGCATCTTCTTTAGCGCTCGTTATACGCTGGCAGGCATATTCCTCCGCCATTTCAAAGAGCGCGTCTTCGAGATTGAGATGGCGATAGTTGGGATGGATATGGGTCAAGGCGCTAATATAGAGGCCCCCTCTCGATGGGCAAAGGTCAGTATAGCCGATAATCTTTTCATCAGGAGTGATAAGAACAATTGCATCTGTAGCCAGATTGAAGTTGGCGCGTTGCCAGTTTTGCATTAATTCATCTTCAGAATAGTCTGGTTTCCCCATGTCAGCGATATCGCATGTGATAATCAAATCAGTAACGGCAGTCAGATCAGCCATCGTCACCTGGCGCGTTCGCAAACATTCTGGGAGGGGGTGGTGGATAAACATATCTTTTCCTCCACTCTAACGAGCGTACTACCGGACATCATCAAAAATGAGTATAGTCAATTGATCAGCATTTGTAAATGTCTAGCTCAACCTCCTCAGGGCTTTTTACTGTTCGCCCAGAGATCACGAGCAAGCAATACAATGTCCATTCTTTCAGGTGTGGAGTGTGTGGTGGGTGGGCGCGGGCGCCAAAGAGGAAATTTAAAAAGCCCTGCAACCTCCTGGTGCGGGCAGCAACCGACTGAGCAAGAATAATACATCCAAACATATAAATTAATGTTCTTACACACAAGACAGGAAATAAAATACAGTATATTATCAAGCTTTTAGTTACTCTTATGCACCTATCCGCGTTCTACGAAATAGAACACCTTGGGGGTGAGAAGGATGAGCGAAATTATAATTCTTGGCAGCATGATTGGCTGTTGTCTTATTATTCTTTTTCTGGCAATTACAATCGTAACGGCCCAGAGGCGGGCAGTCGAACGACTGCAGCATCAGGTACAGGCCTGGGAAAAGGCCCAGGGAGTGCGCAGGAAGCGCTGGGAGGAACGTATCGAGAAAGACATGGTCACGATGGAGCAACGGTTAATTGCTCATCTTGATCGCTTACACTTCGAGGAACGTAGACGTACATTGCAGGCAACGGAGCGCGTAACCTACGAGCTCGCCCACCTGCCACGCATCGAGGACACGCCACTGCCAGGGAAAATTCAAACGATTGATCCCGGGCAGCAGATCCAGCAATTGCCGCGCAGTTTTCAAGGCGCGAACCTATCAGGCTACGACCTTTCCTATCGCTATCTACGCTACGCCGATCTACGGAACGCTGATCTGTCGCACGCCAATCTCTTCATGGCCGATCTAACCGGAGCCTGCTTAAGGGGTGCCAGAATGGATCAGGCCGACCTATCAGCGGCAAACCTGACGCACGCAGACCTGACAAGCGCGGACCTGACGGGGGCAAACCTGCTGGTCACAGACCTCTACGACGCCCTCCTGGTAGGTGCTACGCTCCTCCAAACGCGCAACCTGAGCAACGAACAGATTCGAGGAGCCATTATCGATCGCAACACCCAGCTAGATCCAGGCATCGACATCACACTACCACGCATCCCGCGCATCTCATTGCAATAACCCATTGCTTGCGCCAGCAAAAGGATTGGTAGCATCTTTAAGCAAGTAAACAACATCGATAATTTCGAGGCAGCTAATCACTCGGCAGCCCAAAAGCGCCTCGTTCCCTCTTTTAAGCCCGGCCTCAATCAACGCAGGAGGTGCAGGAGGACGGCTAGTCCTCCTGCCGAGGTGCGGGGTGTCCTCACTTCTTCTTTTTAAGTTAAGCCCGCCCTCAGCAGGAGATGCACGAGGACAGCTAGTCCTCCTACCAGGAAGCGGGATATCCCGCTTCTTCTTTTTAAGTTAAGCGTGGCCTCAACGGGAGGTGCAGGAGGACGGCTAGTCCTCCTGCCGGGGTCTGACTTTTTATCACATTTTTAGTCGTTGAATCGTGGAAGCAGAAAAACCACGGTTCTTGGTGCACATGCCATTGGAACGACCAAGAACGAAAAGAAAGGAGAAGGTGATGTTGTCTCCAGCAATCTTGTTGTCGTCTCAGCAGTGGGCTCAAGCCACCTTTGGCTCGGTCCAACTGGGCGATCCACGTCGTGTGCAGCGTGCCGTCGATCTTGCGTTCCACCTTGCGCAGCATCCACAAGCGTCTCTGCCCGGTGTGTTGAGCCCGGCGGGCTTGGAAGCGGCCTATCGATTTGTGCATTCGTCGCATACCTCGTATGAACATCTGGTTGCTCCCCACCTGCAACACACACGGCAAGCATGCCACCAGCAGGCACAGGTCTTGTTGATTCAGGATACCACAGAGATGGATTACCAGGCTCATCCTACGACGCGTGGACTGGGGCCCATTGGCAACGGAACGCATCACGGCTTTCTGTTGCAAAGCGTCCTGGCTGTTGTACCTCAGCACGATCAGTTGTTGGGATTGGCTCATCAAGAACCCTTTTTGCGCCAGCCAGCCCTGAGAAAGAGAGCAAGCAACAACGCTGGAAACGCGAACGGGAATCGGAGGTATGGGAGCGCAGTGTGCGCATCCTGGGCTCGCCTCCTGCTGGCAGTGCAGTCAATGGATTCATATGGGCGACCGCTACAGTGACATCTTTGCGTTCATGCGCCAATGTCGAGAGCAGGGGTGTGATTTTCTCGTCCGGGCCTATGAAGATCGCTGTATTGATCTGTTGGTGGAACAAGGAGAGACACCGGTGCCCCACGATCGCATCATCATCGTAGCCCCACGCTGCATTTGCTGGAGGTGGTCAAGCAGATGCCCATTCGGTCGAGCATGTGGCTGGAACTCAAGAGTAGCCAGAAACACCCGGCCCGCAAGGCCCTTTTGGCCGTGAGTTGGCAGCCCGTGCGTCTGTTGCCTCCCCGCACACGGGAAGCCAACCAGTGGCGTCCGCTGGTGATCTGGGTCATCCGTGTGTGGGAACCTGATCCCCAGAAGGGGTTGAAGCCTTGGACTGGATCTTGTTGACCTCGGTCCCCACCCACACGGCAACTCAAGCCCAAGAGCGGGTCGAGTGGTATCGCAGGCGTTGGATTGTTGAGGACTATCACCAAGGTCTCAAGACGGGATGCCATATGGAAGAACGAGAGATTCGGGATTACGAGGGGTTGCGAACGTTGCTGGGCATCATTGCCCCCATTGCCGTGCGCTTGTTGCAATTGCGTGTGCTTTCGCGTCAATGTCCTGACGAGCTGGCACGGGCAGTGATACCCACTGATATTGTCCTGGTGGTGGCTCATTTGAGTGGGCATCCAGCAAAAACCATGACGGTGCAGCAATGCTGGCATGGCATTGCACGTCATGGTGGCTACTTGGGTCGCAAAGGCGATGGCCCACCTGGATGGAAAACCTTGTGGTTGGGGTGGATGTATATCCAGAACGTGTTGCAGGGAATGCAACTCGCTTCCCTCCTTTCGAATCAACTAGATTTGTGATAAAAAGTCAGGCCGGGGTGCGGGGTGTCCCGCTTCTTCTTTTTCCCCCGGCCCGCCGCCGCAGGCGGCCATGCATAAGGTTCAAGCTCCCAGCCCATACCAAAAGGATATTTGGTATGGGCTGGAGCAACTATGCTATACTACAACAAGCCTAAGAGCGACAAATACTATTTCTATTGAAGGAACAAATGTATGTCACAAGAACATCCTCTTCCACTCGCGGGAAAAGTAGCCCTGATTACAGGGAGCAGCCAGGGCATTGGCCGGGCCATCGCCCAGAGGCTGGCCCAGGCGGGTGCAGATATAGTAATCAATTATCGCAGCAATAGCGCTGCTGCCGCAGAGGCAAAGGCCAGCATTGAAGAACTTGGGAGACGTTGTATCGCCGTTCAGGCCGATGTTAGTAAGGAGAAGATGTAACCCGACTCTTCGCGGAAACAGTCAGCGCCCTGGGACCGGTAGCCATTCTGGTCAATAACGCAGGCACACACGCGACAAACTGATTCTGCAGATGTCGCTGGCGATTTCGAATATGTGATGGATACCAACCTGCGAGCAGCTTTCTCTGCACCAAGGCCGCCCTACGCGGCATGATGAAAGCGCGCTGGGGACGTATCGTGAATATCGCATCGGTAGCTGGCCTGATGGGCCCGCCGGACAGGCGAACTATGGTGCCTCAAAAGCCGCGATTATCTCCTTAACCTTGAGTACCGCACGCGAGATGGCGAGCCGAAACATTACATCCAATGCGCTGGCCCCTGGCTTTATTCCAACGGAACTGACCTCCATCGTCACCGAACCACAGCGCAAATATATGTACAACAACGTCGGTCGCTTTGACAACGATGAAGTAGCTGCCCCCGCGTCCTCTGCCCAGAGGCGGCTATATTACGGACAGGTACTCAGTGTCGATGGTGGCATGTCAATGCAATAGTAAACTTGCCGATAGATAGTGCAAAGTCAGTGAACAAGCTACGCACTGAACTTGTATCGCCGTTCAGCCGTTATAGGAAGAATGTAACCCGACTCTTCGCGGAAACAGTCAGCGCCCTGGGACCGGTAGCCATTCTGGTCAATAACGCAGGCACCACACGCGACAAACTGATTCTGCAGATGTCGCTGGCCGATTTCGAATATGTGATGGATACCAACCTGCGAGCAGCTTTCCTCTGCACCAAGGCCGCCCTACGCGGCATGATGAAAGCGCGCTGGGGACGTATCGTGAATATCGCATCGGTAGCTGGCCTGATGGGGCCCGCCGGACAGGCGAACTATGGTGCCTCAAAGCCGCGATTATCTCCTTAACCTTGAGTACCGCACGCGAGATGGCGAGCCGAAACATTACATCCAATGCGCTGGCCCCTGGCTTTATTCCAACGGAACTGACCTCCATCGTCACCGAACCACAGCGCAAATATATGCTGGACAACACACCGCTCGGTCGCTTTGGTACAACCGATGAAGTAGCTGCCGCCGCCGCGTTCCTCTGTTCACCAGAGGCTGGCTATATTACCGGACAGGTACTCAGTGTCGATGGTGGCATGTCAATGCATATGTAAGTAAACGTTGCTCGAATAGATAGTGCAAAGTCAGTGAAACAAGTTACCACTGAAATTGATCTAACTCTTTAACAAACAGTTTGGTCAAGGAGGATTAATTTATTATGGGTCTTATTGAAACTGATGAGACAAATCTTTATACATTCGAGCCGTTTGCAGCCCATGCTTTCTATACAGAGGTGAACCGCGCACTGGTCAAACAGACGCTTGCCCATCTCAAGCCACAAACAGAGGGCGAGACACTGACAATTGTGGATATGGCCTGTGGAACAGGCGCGGTAACACGTCTTATCGCCGAAGAATTAGTGAAGCAGGGTCGTGTAAGTAACATTAAGCTAATCGGTGTCGATCCCTCTGCCGAGGCTCTACGCCGAGCGCAGAAAGGCATGGAAGAGGCTGGACTCCCAATTCATGCCGAATTTCTCCAGGGAGAATCCGAAGACCTACCACGCATCGTACAAAACGTCGATGCCGCCTTCTTCTGCAACGCCATTCACCTGGTACCAGATAAGCTAGCAGCCTTCAAACAGGTATCCTCTATCCTATCGCCACGCGGCATCTTTGGCTGCAACAGCGCCTTCTATGAAGGCACCTATGTTCCAGGCACAGAGCGCTTCTATCGTCTATGGACCCGGCGCGCAGTGGGCTGGCTGAAACAGGAGCATCCTGAAGCACGCCTCTCCCGCGAAGCCAAAGCGATGGCAATGCAGTGGCTGACCAGGGACGAATATATCCAGGATCTCAAGCAGAGCGGTTTTGTCACGGTCGACACCCAGCAGAGCGATGCGATTATTTCGTTAGACGGCTGGCGTGATCTGGGACAATACTGGCTCTTCATTGAAGGGGCCCTGCCAGGGATTCCACTGGCACAAGGTGCCAAAGCCCTGGAAGTAGCCGTCTATCAAGCGGGCGAAGAACTGGGACTCAAAGAGATTCCCCGCACCTGGCTGCAGATGGTCGCCATCAAGGAATAACAACGATACATGCATATGGTGTGCTACAATAGTCATGGGAGCCTTTAGTAAGGCTCCCATGACTATTCCTGTATTTAATCTCTAGCAATGCACATTATAACTGGAACAGGAGCACATACATGCAATGGGCAGTTATCACAGGAGCATTTCTTGCTTCTGCAGTTGAGTTCGTCGAAGCCTTTACCATCGTCCTGGTAGTAGGAGTCACGATCAACTGGCGCAGCTCTCTCTTAGGAGCCGTTGCCGCCGCCGCCACCCTCGCACTCATCGTAGCCACCTTTGGGGTCGCCATCGTCCGCTTCGTCCCACTCGACATTCTACGCTTAATCATCGGAGTACTGCTGATCCTCTTCGGCCTGAAATGGCTCAAGAAAGCTATTTTACGCTATAGTGGACTCAAAGCGCTGCACGATGAGGAGGCCATCTTTGAAGAGACCATGGCCGAAGTCAGGGCTCGTGGTGAGACCGTTTCCCCACGCATTCAGCCCTTTGGCCTGGCCCTTTCATATAAAGCGGTGCTACTGGAAGGCTAGAAGTAGCCTTTATTGTGATCACCTTTGGTAGTAACGCGGTCACCAATTCCTGTACGCAGGCCTGTGGCATTGGCTCGGCAGCCATTGGAGCAGCCGTAGCCGGCATACTGGTCATCTTAATCGGCGCATTTGTACGCGCGCCATTGACCAGAATTCCCGAAAACACCCTCAAGTTTGTAGTTGGCATCATGCTCACCACCTTCGGCACCTTCTGGACCGGCGAAGGACTGGGCATCAGCTGGATCTTCTCGGATGCCTTCCTGCTGATCCTGGCCGCCCTCTACCTGGTCACAACGCTGGCCCTGATTGGCTGGCTCAAACAAAGCAAACAACAACGGGCCACGGTCGAGCCTGCCGAGCCAGCAGTACTTGAGCATAAGTAAGTTAGGAAGAGGTAGCCATGAATATCATCAAAGCCATCTATAATTTCATTGTCGGCGACATGATCATCCTCGTCGGCGTCCTGATTCTACTGCTAGTGCTGCTCCTGATCAACAACATAGCAGCCCTGGCCTCGATCCGCATCATAAGTGGGCCGCTCTTGATCATCGCCCTGCTCGCCATCCTGGTGACCACCCTGCTGCGCGAAACAAGACCAAAAGCCTGATCGATTCTTCCCCTGATCGGAAAACACAGCAGAAAAGCATGCTGCCCTGCCAGGTAGCATGCTTTTCTGCTGTGTTTTTCGATTGGTAAGTGGTTAAATAAAGCGGCCAACGGGTGATGCCAATCGTGTAAATAGCAGTCAATGCATTTTATCTGTATAGTTTTAGCGTTACATGAGAGGCAGAAGGGATCGGCTGTATAGTTTATGAATATATTGCAAAGAAATTGGAAGTTGCTGGCGGGCTGGTGGGGATAGGGATTGTGGGGCGCGTGCTGCAACGTCAGCAAAAAATAGATATTCAGGGAAAAGTGGTGTTAATCACGGGTGGGTCGCGCGGCTTTGGGTTGGCGATGGCGGAGGAGTTCGCACGTGAAGGGGCCAGGCTGGTACTCTGCGCGCGCGATGAAGAGGAATTGCTACGCGCGCAGAGCCAGATCAAACAGTTGGGAGCAGAGGTCATCACGTTCCCCTGCGATGTAGCGCAGCCCGCCGAGGTAGAGCAGGTGATCGCCCAGGCGACAGCCCACTTTGGAGCTGTCGATGTGCTGGTAAATAACGCCGGCATAATCAGTGCTGGCCCCTGGCAAACGCTGACCCGCGCAGATTTCGAGCAATCAATGAACATAATGTTCTGGGGTACTTACAATATGACCATGGCGGTCGTGCCGCAGATGCGTGCACGTAAGAGCGGACGCATCGTCAACATTACATCCATCGGTGGCAAGGTCAGTGTTCCCCACCTCCTGGCCTACTCAAGTGCCAAATTCGCCACGGCAGGCTTCTCAGAGGGCATGCGCGCCGAGCTGGCTAAAGATGGGGTGTGCGTAACTACTGTAGTGCCTGGATTAATGCGCACAGGCTCCCAGGTCAATACGACCATGAAGGGCGAGAGTCATCGAATCGAATACTCACTCTTCACCCTGCTTGATACCTTGCCACTCTTCTCGATCAGTGCCCAGAGGGCCGCCCAATATGTGGTGCAGGCCACAAAAAAGGGTAGCGCGGAAATCATTATCACGCTGCCGGCCCAGTTACTGGCGCGTCTCAATGGCGCCTTCCCGGAGCTCGTCGCACCGCTCATGAGCCTCTCAACGCGCTTCCTGCCCTCCGGAGACGGCAAGGGAACAGAATCCTATAGCGGTCGCGAGAGCGAGACAGCAGTTACGCGCTCGTTCATCACGAGCCTGGGGCAAAAGGCCCTCACGCGACTATAATGAAACACCACAGGCATAAACTGATCAGTACAAGCCAGGGGATGCAAAGCAGACATTCGTCTCAATCCCGTTCTCTGGCTTTTTTAAAGCATATTAAAAATTCTTTATGGCTGTGAATAAATTCCTGTTGACGTTGTAGATGCTAACTGGTATTATGATCAATACCGGGTGCTTTTGGTAGCAATTTCAGCGATAAGGTAAAAAATATGCAAGAAGCACGGACGTGGCGCGAGTTATTAGGGCAGATTCTTAGTGATCCTAAAGAAAGGCAACATTTAATAGAGACGCTGAATATTACGCCCATAACATTTACACGCTGGGTCAGTGGCGAATCTGACCCCCGCCCACAAAACCTCCGCCAGCTCATCAACGCACTACCACAGAAATACCAGGAACAGATGCGTAAGCTGGTCAAAGAAGAAAAAGGGGTTGGTGAGATTGCAGCTACCCCTCAAGAAACGTCGCTGAAAGCTATTCCTGCTGAGTTTTATGCCCGCGTGCTGGTGGCACGTGCATCCACAACTGAGAATTTACGCTTCTGGTCAACCTGTCATCTCATCTTACAACAGGCGATTGGACAACTCGATCCAGAGCGCCGTGGCATGTCGATCTGGGTGGTACGCTGTATGCCACCATCTGGACCATACAAGAAGGTGCGCAGCCTGCGCGAAAGCGTTGGGCTGGGAACAGCACCCTGGATCGGGAGCCTCGAACAAAATGCCATGTTTCTGGGGGCCGAATCGCTGGCGGGCAATGTGGTGACCCTGTGCCGGCCGGGTGTGATTCAAAACCTGGATAGAGAGCACAACCTGATGCCAGCGTCGCGTGTCGACTACGAGAAAAGCGTCGCTATCTATCCTATCCTGTATGCCGGTCGTACCGCCGGCGTGTTACTGGTGTCAAGCACGCAGGTCGACTACTTTCTATCGCAGACCCGCACCGACCTGGTCCAGCAATACGCAGATCTGGTGGCGCTGGCCTTTGAGCCACAAGACTTCTACATGCCAGAAGATATCGCCCTCTGCGTCATGCCATCACATAAGCAACAGAAAGAGTACTTTGCGAAATTTCGCCAGATGGTGGCAGAAACCATGCTGCGAGCCGCCACCAAGAATCAGCCCGTCAACAATATGCAGGCCGACATGCTGGTCTGGCAAAAACTAGAGGAAGAGCTCTTACAGATTCCCGCCCGCCAGACCGTGCGCGACTATTCAGAGACCCCGGCCGTCAGCATAATTAAATTATACTGAAGATTTCCGAGGACAAAACTACGCGACAGACACCTTTTAGCGACGATTTCAATCATGAACAAGAGATCAATCCACACTGGACACAGACCTGCATAGGTACAGGCTCGCTCCAGCTAGAAGCATCCACGCTACAGATGAGGCTACCAGACAATCCTGCTGGCGACTATGCTGATGCCCAGATCGATGATTATGGCAAACTGGCCCGCGCCCAATTTCCCTGGCGTCCCCCTCTGCGTATGGAGGTGCGAGCACGCGCTTCCCATCCAGCAGCGACAGCCAGCACGGAGGCTGGCGACATGACGGTCCTGCGCGGAACGGCCGGCTTTGGCTTCTGGAATTATCCCTTCTCGGTGCGCGGCGATGCCCTGATGTTGCCCGAGGCAGTCTGGTTCTTTTATGCCGCGCCGCCATCAAATATGGCGCTTGTGCCGGGCATACCCGGCTGGGGTTGGAAGGCACAAGTCATCCATAGCATGCGCCCGGGAGCCTTGCTGGCGACGGTTCCCACGGCCCTGGCCACTGGTTGGGGACGCCTGAGCCGCAATAGCGCGCCGGCGGCACGCTGGCTGCAGAGATTGAGTGGCGCCCAGGAGGCGCTGGTAGAGGCAGAGCTGACAACATGGCACACCTATACCCTGGAGTGGAGGGCTGGCGAGGCCCGCTTCTGGGTCGATGGTATCCAGATCCTACGAGCCCCACACCCCCCAACGCGCCCACTGGGATTTGTCGCCTGGCTCGATAATCAGTATGCGGTTGCCACTCCCCAGGGGATACTGCGCTTTGGCGCCACCCCCACCGCCGAACAATGGTTCGCCATAGACCACATCAACATCCAGCCATTATAACAGGCACGAACCTTGCGGCCGCATAGAAAGCAACCGCAAGGATACTGCAGCTATTCTTTGTCGGCCAGGGGTAAGACCTCGTCGATGATGCCATACTCAAGCGCCTCTGAAGCGCTCATAAAGTAGTCGCGCTCGGTATCATGGCGGATGCGATCCAGGCTCTGTCCGGTATGCTTCTGGATGATGCCATTGATGACATCCCGGGTATACAGGATCTCCCGCGCATGGATATCGATGTCAGTGGCCTGACCGCCGATCCCACCCTGAATCAGGGGCTGGTGCATATGGATACGCGCATTGGGCAAGGAGCGGCGACGCCCTTTATCGCCAGCCAGCAGCAGGATAGTGCCAAAGCTGGCCGCGTATCCAACGCAAGTGGTACCGATCGGACAGGGCAGAGAGCGCATGGTATCATAAATGGCCAGGCCAGCCGAGATGACACCACCAGGCGAGCTGATATACATATTGATCTCACGCTCTGAATTCTCAGCTGCCAGGAACAAGAGCTGGGCCACAATCAAATTCGCCATCGTGTCCTCAACGGGACCATTGACCATAATGATGCGCTCTTTCAGCAAACGCGAATAAATGTCATAAGCGCGCTCACCACGTCCAGTATTCTCTAAAACGGTTGGAACCAACACACTAGAGTTCATCATCTATTTTCTCCTTCAAAAGCTTTTTATGCTTCAATATTTTGTCGTACAAAGTAGTAATGAACACGAGAGCCGCTGCCTGACGCACGCTCATCCAACACACTCACCATGATCCAGCCATCTTTTCCCAGCTTATTCAGCTGCTCCGCATCGGCCAGGGCATCTTCTTTGGTATTAATGGTGAGCGTATGATACTCCCACTGCGTCTGCTTAACGGGCGGACGATCATAAACCGTCGGAATTGGTAAGTATGAGCGGACCTCCGGACCTTCTAACTTCGGTGAATGAGAATGTGGTGAAAAAAACATAAACTTCTCCCCTTTGCTAACTCACTATTTCCGCGTAAACACGTTTCATATTTTTTAAGAGGTACGATGCGCCACCTGTACACCCGCACACTTGACCTACCTTGAATATATCAGGCTCATAGCCTATACTGATAGGGTATAACTATGCTGTTAGCATAGGTGAATTTTTGAGCAATGCTCTCAGCATAGGTAAAAAACATTTACGCCACATTTCTGAGGATAGAATAAAGATAAATTACTACTACAAAATGAGGTATATGCCATGGCTGATCTACAAGAAACCATTGGGCGCGTCGTACGTCAGGAACGCCAGTATCGGAACCTGACGATCAAAGAACTGGGTGAAAAAGCGGGCTTATCCGAGATTTATGTTGGTGAGATTGAGCGCGGCCAGAAATATCCATCAGCCAAGGTGCTGGAGAGCCTGGCCCATGCCCTGGGACTGGATATTGCTGAACTTTTAGAGCTAATGGCGGAAGAGATTCGGCGTGAGCGCGAACCTGAATATACTCGGGTGATTGGTTTTACCGTGCCGACGACTCCCGGACAGCCACGGCGCACAGTCGTCAAACGTATCGTCAACCTGCTGGATGATGGCGAGATTGAGAGCGTGGCTAATTTTAGTGCCTTCTTGCTCTCCAAACATCTCACCCCTCAATAATGTTAAGGGGGCAGGATTCCCATGGTTATGGGAATCCTGGTGTTTGTTTGCGTACGTGCGCTACGCGCCCGAGCCTTTTTATAGAGTTGCAGCCCCATGTGCTCCGCACATGGGGCTGCAACTCTATAAAAAGCTTCTTTATGCACTGATCCTGGTAACCAGCCAGGTGCAGCAGGTAGGATAAAAGCTGCAACTCTATAAAAAGCCTCTTTATGCACTGATCCGTTTTTGTTTTAAGGCCGCGAATTATTCAGCTGGCTGGAATGGTGGATTTAGGCGATAACGGTAGGGGTGCCTTGTTTCTTTGCACGCCATTTGGCCAGCATGGTAGTCGCCCAGCGATAGAGGAAGATGAAGAAGAACAGGTAGACTGCTCCTTCAAGATAACCTCCCAGGACATCGGTAAACCAGTGATCACCTTCCAGGATACGTGAATAACCGATCATCAGGATATCATAGACTGCGTAAAGTTGCAGCGGTAAGAGGAACCAGCGATAGCGCCACTCACGGACAGGTTTGGTGAAGCTCAGGTAGAGCAAGAAGCCATAATAGGCCATATCATGCTCAGTATGACCCGAAGGGTAGGTCGGGAACGGCACGATGGGCCCAAAGACATGGATATGATCGGTATGGGGATTGGGTCGTGGGCGACCAACCAGATCGTCGGCTACCACGTTCAGGCCAGCCGAACTCATCACGGTAACCACCAGAAAGATTGCCGCCTGCAACCAGGTCAATGGCGACTTGCCACGCAACCTGGTAACCAGCGCCATAATCAGCATAAAAGCCAACCAGAGGCCTAAGGCCACTTCAGAAGGCACTGGATTATTCAGGATACTGGGAAAAACGAATATCGCATTGACAAAGGCGGGTACATGAAAGCCCTGGATGGTCTGAGTTAAAGTCAGATCAATAGGATATGGCTTAGGGTGTCCATGCATAATAAAACAGGTAATAATGAACACGATAAGTCCAATGCACCAGATTACAAACTGGATACGGTCACGCCTCCTGGCGTCCCCGCGATCTTCGCCACCGGCAGTTCGTCGTGCCGTAGGCTGTTGTATGCCCTGGGGATTAGTAGTTGTACGCATTGTAATCCTCATCAGTTTTTTTTATGAATAATATCTATCTGCATAGAGTACGTATGGCTAAGCTCATGAGGATACAGTGTATTACAGTTAAAAAAATTTAATACAAGCAACGCAATATTTTCAGGCTGTAACCAGTTGATGCCCGGCCTGTTTCAGGGCCGTAATTGCCTGCTCAAGCTGGAATTCTTTGATCAGAATATAATCGGTATCAAAGGTAGAAATGGCAAAGATCGAGACTCCGGCCTGGGCCAGCGTATGCGACAAAGAGGCCAGAATTCCGACCAGCGCGAAATCCAATGGCCCCACAACCTTAAAGGCGCGCCAGACCTTCTCGCTACGTACACCCTGCGGAACAGCAGCGGCCTGACAGACCAGAGACAATTCATCCTCGGTCGAGGTAATCGAAAAGAAACCCGTTGGCTGCATAGCCCATATGGGTATGGGCTCCCCGGCAGCCAGCCGACACACAGCCAGTGCCACCGGCAACAAAACAAGACGCATCGCAATAAATTCTCCGTAACTACTCAGTAGCCCATGCAATGGGGAAAGGAGAACCAGCAAAAACCGCAGCAATGGCAGCAAGCATTGAGCGCCCCTGCTTGCGCATGGTTGAAAGATAGCTGCGAATGATGCAAAAAGCCGTAGCTCCATCGTCACTGCGGAAGGTTCCGGAAATCTTTTGCTGCACTTTCACCATGCGTAAATCTCGTTCGGCGAGATTGTTGGTAAAAGGCACAGACAGGTCCTCCAGAAAACCCAACACTTGATCAGCTCGCTTTAAGAGCGCATCGAGCAGATTCTTGGAGGCTTCCTGTTTTTTGCGTCCTTGTCGTTTGGGCTGCAGACTTCCTGGGGGAGGGGCTTGAGCGGCATGCGTGGCAAAGCCAGCGGCCAGAATGGCAAAATACTGGGCAAGCCACTGCTCCCGTTCGGGGGTGGGGACGGCGCTCGCTCCTTGGAGGCGCCAGCGATCAGCGGCTTGCTTCATCGCCAGCAACAGATCGAACATGGCTTGTCCCCAAGGCTGCTTCTCCTGTTCGGCGACATACAGGCAGTCGCGTAGCAGGTGGGCTCCGCAGAGGCTATGGGTACAGAGGTAGCGATCATAGCTGGACCAGCGATCATGCATGGAGCGGCCCTGATAGTGTGGCCAGATCCCAATCTGCTCCAGAGCCTGATGCCCTCGTTTGCGATGCCAGGAGTACAGGGTGAGCCAGGGAGTCGCATTGAGATGCATCCAATGCAAGATGCCTTTGACACGCATCCCGTTTCGTCAGCATGTTGCAAGGGGCTGGCCAGCAGTAAGGTTTTGATCCGCTCGATGCTCGACTCAAGGGTCTTGGCTGCCTGAGCAATCCAACGGACCAGCGTGCCTTCGGACAACTGACACCCGCACAGATCAGCAAGAGCTTCACAGGTGCGTTGCAGTGGCACCAGTTGAAAGTGGGAAAGATAGACCGCCAAGGCTTGGACCTGCGGGCCATACTGGACAGCAGCATCGACGCCTGCCGGAAAAGACGCCTGCGTCACATGCTGGCAATAGGGGCAGCAGATTGCTTGTCGGCAATGCTCCTCGACCAGCAAACGCCACGTGGGCAGATCGTGGACTTGACGGCGTTCGTTGGTGATAGCTGCCTCCTGCTCAAGAGGGTACTGACATGCTTCACAGTGCGTTGGACGATGAAGCACGACGCTATCAGGAGTCAATGCTTGCATCAGGGTATGACCGTGGTGACCGGCTTGTCCACCGGAAGTCTTGCCGCTTTTGCGCCGCTGTTTGCCAGGTTTGCGACCCAATCCATCACTGGAAGGAGGTTTACTACTATTATGACTATCTTTTCCCAATCGCCGTTCAAGCTCTTCAATGCGCAACAAGGCACCTATGAGCAATCCTTCGAGCTCTTCGATCCTGCGATCTTTCTGCTCTGCTTGCTCTTTGAATGCCTCTGCTTGCTCTTTGAGCTCTCGGTAGGCTTTCTGAAGATTTCTCACTTCTTCTTCTGTCATGCTCTTAGTTTATCAGCTTTGTCCAGCTTTTCTCAAGGTACTGAGTAGTTACAATTCTCCTTCTAAAGCGTACCTCAAAACATATTCAGCCTTATCTAACGCAACAATAAAAACGATCTGTACGTGCGGGGCTTGCCCCGCTTATAACCTTTTAGCATGAAAAAGCAGCAATAATAGGATTCTACATACATTCAATTTGACTCATATCGTTATTATTATTTCTTTTCATGCGGGTAGATATAAAGCGGGGGCAAGCCCCGCACGTACAGATCGTTTTTATTGTTGCATTTGGTGCATTGCTTTGTTCTTAAAGTAAAAGCATTGGGGGGCAGCCGCACGTACATTTTTAGAGGCGCGGGTCGACGGGTTCGCTCTCTAAGGCTATAACGCCGAAGACGCATTCGTGGACGCGTCTGAGGGGTTCATTGTGCACGAAACGTTCCAGGGATTCGATGCCCAGGGCGAATTCACGCATGGCCAGGGATCGCTTCGCTCCCAGGCCGCGCGAGCGCAGGCGGTTCAGGTTTTCCGGCACATCGTATTCCAGGCCATAGATGATGCGCAGGTACTCGGATCCACGACACTTGACGGCCGGTTGCAGCGCGCCACGTGGGCCAGAGGCGATGAACTCAAAGGGCTTCACGACCATACCCTCGCCGCCGTGGGATGTGAGTTCCGTCCACCAGGAGATGCCCTTCTCAACGCTAGCGGGCTCGTTGACATCGACGACCAGGAAAGGAGTCGCCAGCAGCAGGCGCTCATCAGCGCGGCAGATTTCGGCCAGGGTCTCCATATGCCAGACATGGTCTTTGTCGATATGCACGGTCCCCTCCGTTGCCAGGATATGGAAAGGGGCCAACTTGAGATCATCCAGGCTATTGACCGGCCAGCAATATTGGCGATAGGCGTTGACATAGCGTTCAGCCAGCCGCTGCCGCTGCTGGTAGGTATCCAGCAGCGCAGCAACTTCTACGCCGTGCTGGCGGGCCTGCTCCAATACAGAAATGGCCTGGCCCAGAGCACCACGAGAAGCAGCCCCAACCGCAGCATACTGCTTTAAGACCAGCGACTGCGCTTTAACAGACCAGGGGAGCAGTTCACAATCCAGGCACACCCAATCGGTCTCGAAACGTTCCCAGAAACCGGACGCTGCCAATGCCTCTTGTACACGCTGCAATAAAGCGGCCTCAAGCTGCGCATCATCAAAGAAACGCCGGCCAGTACGGGTATAGCAGATGCCGATGCCCTCGTTGATGACGCCGAAGCGTTTCTGAGCCACCTGCTCATCACGACAGACCACCACAATGGCCCGCGAACCCATATGCTTTTCCTCGCACACCACGCGCGCCACGCCCTGCTTACGATAATAAGCGAACGCCTCCTCAGGGTACTCCAGGAAGCCTGGTTGCTTACTGGTTTCGCTAGGCGACATAGTTGGCGGCAGATAGATTAACCACTTGGGATTGGCGGCAAAGCGGCTCATCACCTCCAGGGCGGCAATCGCATTCTCCTCCCGAATAGTCACTTTACCCTGCAGACGCGTCTCCACCAGGCGCTTCCCGGTATAATCCTGCACATCTAACAGCTCGTCGTGCTGCTGCTGGATCGACAACACAGGCTCAACCACCGGCTGCAATGGGCGCACCGGATCACAATAGGTACGTTGGGCCGCAACCGAGACCAGCTGATTTTCAGGATACTGCAGAGCTGTCAGCCTACCACCGAAGACACAGCCAGTATCGATATTGATGGTGTGGTTCAGCCAGGTAGGCTCAGGGACAGGCGTATGCCCATAGACCACCATAGCTTTACCCTGATAATCGGAGGCCCAGTTATAGCGTATCGGCAGGCCAAACTCGTCGGTCTCACCGGTCGTCTCACCATAGAGGGCAAACTCGCGCACCGCCCGCGAACCACGTCCCTGCATGGGTGCCGGCAGACCCGCATGGGCCACCACCAGCTTCCCATCATCCAGCACATAGTGGCTGATCAGCCCATCCACAAAGGTCTCGATGCGCTGCTTGAAGGCTGGCGACTCCTGCTCCAATTGCTGCAAGGTCTCAACGATGCCATGCTTCAAAGACACATCATTCCCTTTGAGCTTGCGTAAGAGTTTGACATCATGGTTGCCCGGCACACAGAAGGCATTCCCGGACGCGACCATATCCATGGCCAGCCGCAAGACGGCAGGGGTCGCCGGCCCCCGATCGACCAGGTCGCCCAGGAAGATCACCTTACGACCAGCGGGATGGGTGACCTGAAACTGCGGCTCCTGCTCGCCCTGTTTCTCTACCACATAGCCAAGCTGCTGCAACAATACTTGCAGCTCATCAAAACAGCCATGCACATCGCCAATGATATCGAAGGGACCATGCTCATGCTTCAGATTATTCCAGAGCGGCTGGCGCTCGATCTCCACCTCTGCGATTTGCTGCGGCGAAGAGAGCGTCACAATATGTCTGAAACCCTCAGTTTTGAGACGACCTAACGACTTGCGCATCTGGGCTGCTTGCATCCGAATAACGTGAGGACCAAATTGCCGGTCCGCACGCCCATGATTGCGCTCATGGCACAGGCTCTCCGGCACATTAAAGACGATGGCGCTCACCAGGCAGTGATATTCCCGGGCCAGGGCCATCAAAGCCTTGCGTGCCTCGGGCTGGACATTGGTGGCATCGATGACCGTCAACCTACCAGCCGCCAAACGTTTGGCGGCGATAAAGTGCAACACCTCAAAGGCATCAGGGGTCGCCGACTGATCATTTTCGTCGTCGGCCACCAGGCCACGACAATAGTCAGAGGAAATGACCTCGGTCGGCTTGAAATGCGTACGGGCAAAGGTAGATTTGCCAGAGCCAGATGGACCAATTAAGACTACCAGCGAAAATTCTGGGATTGTGATCTTCATCTAAGTACCTCGAAGCTATGCGACGGATTCATGACGCGAGAAGACACCCATTTGCGAAGGGGCGCCCACCTCAGCATCCTCGGGACCAACAGGAGAGAACTGGACCTGATAGCCGAAGCGCTCGGCAATCTGGCGCGACCAATCCTGAAACTGTTCGCGCGTCCATTCAAAGCGGTGATCCTGGTGGCGAAACTTGCCGGATTCAAGGGTCTCGTATTTAACGTTATACTCGGCGTTAGGCGTGGTAATCACTACCGTAGCGGGGTGGGCAAACTCAAACAACACCCGCTCAAACGCACTGAGTCTGGATGGGTCCAGATGCTCAATCACCTCAACCACGGCGGCCGCGTCATAGCCTTCCAGGCGCTTATCTCGATAGGTCAGGGCTCCATGCGCCAGCGTAATGCGCTCACGCTGGCGCGGCGACATGCGTGCCAGGTGCAAACGCTTCTGGGCCAATTCCAGAGCCTGATAAGAAACATCCAGCCCCAAAATATGCTCAAAGCTCTTCTCTTGCAGCAGCTTCTTGAGCAGGCGCCCCTCGCCACAGCCCAGGTCGAGCACACGCCGGGCTCCACTCTGCTTAACCACCTCAAACGCGGCCAACAGGCGCTGCTCATGCAAGTTCACGCGCTTTTTCGTGCTCTTCTCCTGACCCGTTTCAGAGCCAGCTTGCTCTTCCAGCACCTCAGTTGCAGGGACAGACTGTGTCTCTATAGCCTCGGCCTCGCTCGTCTCTTCGCTCACGGCCTCTATCTCGCTAGCCTCTTCATCACTCTGGGCCGCCTCAATCACCAGGCGCTCCAGGGCCTCCTGTGTCAGATCATGCTTGTGGCGCAGATAGTTATAAGCAATACGCCGGCGCTCAGGATGCTTTTCGAGCCAGCCCTGGCCGCGCTGCAACAGCTTATTGACCTCATCATCGCCGATCCAATAGTGCTTGGCATTATCCAGCACCGGAATCAAGACATAGAGATGGGTCAACAGCTCGCTCAACCGACAGGTAGCGCTCAAGGTCACTGTAAAATAAGGGCTATCCCCCCATTCCGGATGGAGCTCATCCAGGGGATGCTGGACCACCTCCACGGTATAGCCCAGCGGCTCGAATAGACGTCGCAACCACTCCTCACCATCACGACAAGGGACGACCGCGAGTTGCGCCTGGAGCGGTAGCGGGGTCACAACCAGCTCAGGACGCTGCTTACAACGTCCATTGAGGGCCGTACCAAATACATCAGCCAGCGCCACACTCAGGAATGACGACGCCACATAAGGCCGATCATTGACATACTGATCCATGGCCATCGCGTTACCCTTGTTACGCACAAGATTTACCGCATCGATATCTAATAGTAGAGCAGCCGTGCAGCGCTGCTCGGTGGCTTCAGGATAAAAAACATGGGCCTGGCCAAAATTCAAATCAAAGCTCTGCACCCGTGCGGGATTCTTATGCAGCAGATAGCCAAGCTCGGTAGCGGGCTGATACGTGGTCGAAATTGTCAGCAACATAGGCAGGTATCCTTACCCATTTCTACGTACACCATACAGTGGTTGAAGTATAATTTTGCGTATAGATATACACATGAGATTATTGCATTATAACAAAATCCAATTTATGCGTATAGAGGAACATTTACCTGAAAGGACAAACAAAGACCGAAACGATAAGCAGCAAGAAAAGCGAATCGCATAGGTTCGGGGCTTGTCCCCGATTGCCGCCCTCCGCAGAGCCGGCGGCCCCATATCCCAGCGATGGAGTTCCTCATCTTATGATCCTTTCCTCCATGTGGTGCCCAAAAGGATGGTCCGTGTTTGGGTACCGCGTGGACCGAGGTGTCAGAGACAAGCAACCGGCTGGTGAGGATACCGGGCCGCCCTACCGGGGCGGCAATCGGGGACAAGCCCCGAACCTATACGCGTCGTTGTTATTGCTGCGTTGACGGGTGGGGAGGTTAGAAGCGGGGCAAGCCCCGCACGTACATTTAGAGGAGGGGGCCGGCAGGTCTTAGGAGGGGCCGGCAGGTCTTAGGAGGGGCCGGCGTCACCTATGAGGTGGAAGGCGGCCCAGAAGTAGGGGTGGACACGATAAGGGTGGGCGGAGGCGCGGGCACGGGCGATGAAGACGCGCTGGGCATAGGCGAGGGCGGTCGATTTGCCGGCTCCGCCAAGGAGGGCCTGGTAAAAAAGCTCCATTAGTTCGGCGCTACTGGCATCGTCTACCTTCCAGAGCGTGGGTAGCAATGAGGCGGCTCCAGCATAGAGGAAGCCACGGCCCAGACCAATTACTTCGTCGAGTCCGCCGACGACCGCGCGGCCGGTTTCACAGGCGCTCAAGACAAGCAGCGAACATTGGGCGAGATTAAGATTAAAGACTTCAATGGTACTGAGCTGACGATCAGCCAGCTGGATGTGGGAGAAGTTGGGCGCATCCAGGCGGAAGAGGCCATGGGCGGCAATATGCACCACAGGGCTAACAGGACCGCGTTGCCAGAGCAGGGCAGCCGTGGCATCCTGGTTGAGCGCACAGGTGACCTGGAGCTGGCGTGCCACCGTTTGCGCCTCCTGAATAGCATATCCCAGACGGCCACTATCCGATAACCCCATCACCAGAGATTGCTGCAGAGGAATATGCCGTTCCAGAACCGATTGTCCACGGCGCCGACAGATATCCATCAGGGTCGCGGAAGGCAGGTAAGAGATCTCCGCCTTCTCAATCACAAAGCGCGCGCCATCATACAGGCAATGAAAAGGGATATAGTGCAGCATGCCATAAGGGACAATCACCAGGTGGCGGCAGGACTGCAAGAGATCAGCAAGTGGGAGCAAGAGCAGATCATAGAAACGTTTAAGCAGGCCCAGACTATTGTCTTGCAGGCTCAGAAAAGCCTGGGCCTGATCGGCCGTGTTGGCCGCCTGCCCGGAGAGATCCAGGTTGGTACGCCAGAGTGAATAGAGCCGCTCCAATTGGGGGACCGCCCCCGGCACGCTACGCATAGTCATACCACTGGCAGTGAGATAAAAGACGTAGAGATCCTGATCCGAGAGATAGTATTCGAGCAGAAAGGTACCGGGCGGTAATTTCTTGCCCAGCGCAGAAGCATCTGCATGCAGTAAATTGGCGCGTGGACGCGAGACGAGCGAGCCCGCCGAACGCAATTGTATCTGCTCAAATAACTGCTCGATACGCCGCTCACGCTTTTGCATCTCCTGGCGAGCCGTAGCGGGATCAACCGAGCGAATACGCATAATCGCCGTATCACTCAGATTAGACTCATCCTCAGTATGGTAGACAATCGAGCTAAACCAGGCCTGCTCCTCACGGGCCTTGACCAGAGCATCCAGAATATCCTCGCTCATACGATCATCGGCGCGCACGCGAATATCGATATTATGGCGCAGATAATCGCCCAGGACGCGGGACTTAGCCTTCTCAACATAGGCCAGGGCCTGTTCAACCCGGCCACGGTGCAAGGCAAGCACAATCGCCCGTTGATAAATATCGCGCTTATTCTCCAGGAAACTGGTACGCTCATCCAGCACCAGGCGGCTCTGCACATCATCGATACCCTGGATGGCCCGATCATAATGGTCAGCGGCCCCATCCAGATCCTCGCGGCGCTCGGACAACTGTCCCAGCAAATCAAAACAGCGATACTGTAGCTCCAACAGACCCTGACCCTGGGCCACATCCAGGGCCTGGGTACATAGATCCTGGGCCATCAAGATATCGCCGCGCGCATCCGCGATGCGACCTTGCAGCAAGATCGCCTGCGCCAGGCGCGGCAGATCTTCTTGCTCAGCAAAGATATCCGCCACATGCTCAACCTCACGCGCACTGGCGTCGACCTGCTGATCAGCAAAATATAATTCAGCCCGCTGCAAACGGGCCAGGATCGCCAGGCGATGAAAGCCACCCTCCTCTAACAATTGGCTGGCTTCATGCAACATCTCTTCCGAAGCCCGCATATCATCCAACAGAATGGCCGCGGCAGCCTTATGCATCAGGGAACGAGCAAGATTGTGGCGTTGCGAGGGCGAGGAACGGAAATACTCAATCGTCTCACTGGCCAGATCATACGCCTCACGGGCACGATTAAGCCGTACAAGACACAGGCACATCTGCTGCGCTACTTCATAGGCCGCAAAAACAATCTTATGGCGTTGAAAACGCTCGCGGCTCTGATTATAGAGCAAGAGCGCCTGGCTATAGCGACCCTGTGCCGCATAGATATCCGCGATATTTAATTCTTCGCGGGCCACCGCGATCTCTTCCCTCTCACCATAGCGGGCAAAAGTTGTGCGCGCCTGTTCATGGAGAGCGACCGCTTCACGGAACTTACCCTGGGCCGCCAGGGTAAGGGCTTTATTTCCCTGCGCACGAGCCAGGTGAAGATCAACCTTATCACCATGCAACACATATGTCTCAATGGCCCGATCAAAAAGATGCAAAGCCTGCTCATAGCGACCAAGCTCAAAATTAATGATCGCCGCATTAGCATCGATCTGACCGGCCCGCAACAACTTCCCATGGCGCATAAAAATGGCCCGCGCCTTCTCAGCATCCTGGAGCGCCTCGGTAGTGCGATTGAGGCCCAGGCAAGCATTGATACGCCCAAATCGCGTCCTGGCCCAGCTCACCTCATCGCTGATTGAAATGAACTCCTCGCCAGCAGCATCAAAAAACGGCAGCGACTCCTGATTGCGACCCAGGCGGCGTAAGGCATCCCCACGCGCCATCAAGCCCAGGGCATGGTAATACGTATTTTTAGTGCTATCGCCGATCAGCAAAAGATAGCCCGAGAGCGTAAGTGAACGCTCGGCATCCACATTCCAGCTCCGGTCGGTCTCTTTCTTCAGGGTATAGACCAACCGATCCAGGGCCGGCGTACTAAAAAAGGGGAGGTGTGCCTGCAACAATTGTCGGCCTTGTTCTTCATTCATGCCGACCAATGCCGCGACCAGATCTTGAGGAGTCATAGTATTATCAACTTATCTAGTGTCGCTGTGTGTGTCCCCTATGATCTTCCATTTTAAAAGAGGTTGTTATACCTCTTCAATTCCCGCCTTCGGCGGGAGGAGGGAGAGAGGTTTGTTGGGGACACCCCAAACCCCGGCAGGAGGGGCTAGCCGCCCCTCCTGCACCTCCCGGCTTTTATTTGTCGGCGGAAGGGGGGATTTAGCCCTCCTGCACCTCCTGGCTTTACGGCCCTGCGAGAGTAGCTACGGCACCGCTAGCGAATCGATGACGACGATACCGTCGGGTAAGCGTAACTCCATAGTGTAGGTGGTGGGTTGCAGGACGGGAAAGATGATATTTCCCAACTCATCGATATGCTGAGTCTGCACGACACCCTCACCGGTCAGGAGTCGGGCCGGCATGCCCTGTAAGGCATCAATCGCTTCGCCCTGGCGCGTGACCAGTCCAATCAACTGCAGGGCGCCTCGCTGCCTGGCGCTACTTTCAAGCTGCAACGAGATACTGACATCCTCGGCCAGGTAATTACGCGGCCAGGATAAGCCCGATTGAGCCACACTACGCTGATAGGCAAAGCCCGGTTGCGCTGGCTGCAATAGAGCAGCGATACGTCGTACGCCCTCAAATGTCTGCTCACGTACTTGCTCAATGCTGCGCTTGATATGTTGTACCGGCTGATACAGATGGCGTGGCATGTGCATAGGCCTGACCTCAACCCGCGCACTTGCCACAGGTAGTGGATCAGTAGCCAAAAAGTTGGTAAGCGTCACCATTTCGGCAGAACAAAGCACACACATATCCAGGTGCGTTTGAACGCTTACGGCCTGATCATTATCTAACAGCCCTAAAGCAAAATCACCGAGCACCTGGTTGGGCGGGCAATCCCAGCGATACAGTTGATGGGTCAGCTTGCGCTCCATACCGCGATATATTGCCAGCTGCGAAGAACATTTTTGACAGCGCGCAAGGTGCTCTACGACCGCGGGCCGCACTTTTTCGCCCTCTAGGTAGGCAATGAGCTCTTCACTGCTAATAGCACCTGGTTCACGACACTCCATGAGCTTTTCCTCTATATCAACATAGGCTACAGGTTCAGCACATTTCTCCCTCCCCCAGCGGGATCGTCCGTATATAGGTAGAACGGTAGAGACCACGTATGCGAATACAAGATATATACGCCAATGCTCCCTACAAAGCTGAAAAACCTGGAAGAAGACCTTTTGTCTGTTACTTCATCAAAATAAACGAGCCTGTTCGCACTTTTCGGACCCGATTTGAGGTCCACTTTTAGATTCATTTAGAAATGTATCTAAGAACTCACAATTATTGTAAATTCTAGCGATGAAAAAGAGCCCGCAGGCGTCGATTGCGACGCAGGCGTTCCAGAACATTACGCTTAATACGGTATACATCATCGACCGATGTAAAAAAGCGTGGATGCTGCGCACTTATCTCCCCTGGTTTCATACCATGAACATAGGCCTCATATATAAGTATACGCTCATCCTCGCTACGTACTTCTTCAAGAATAATCTTCCAGAGATCTTGTGCTGAGAGATTGGCAACCACATCTTCAGCGGGATCGTCACTGGCCGGCTCATGCTCGATAGACTCCAGCGTATCTTCATACTGGCGCGACTGGCGTATGCGAACCTCATCAGCAACCACGCTATGTACACACATTTTAAGATATTTCAATATAGCAGCTAATGAATCAAAATTGCCAATTTTGGCCGGGGTCAACGCCTGCGCGAACTTGGCAAAAGCCGCATTAACCAGTGGGGCCGCGCCATCCTGGCCTAAAATTGGCGTGGCACTCTGGTGTTGCGACACCCAGGTCAGGACAAGAGGCGCATACTGTTGATAAATGCACTCCCATGCTCCTTCGTCTCGATAGATAATCGCGCGACGAAATAATTCAAGGCAATAACGATCATTAGAGACGCTCTGCTTCAGAAATTTGTTGGTCTCCTCTGAGCAATAACGAGCCAGCTCGTTAATTGAAAGTAGCTCAGTTTGTGGCGCATTGTCACCCTGTCCTCTCAGATCAGACTGTGAGTCAGATGGCTGAGAGAGGTTGTGAGACTCCATCGGCAATAGCTCCCTGCTTCCAGACTACTACATATTTTACGGCTACAGACTGCTACACGCGTCTATGAGCATAGTACCGGATAAATAAGGTTACAAACCTGTGATTGGTCAGCAATACATCTCTAAGATGTTTTCACTTATTATCGCACGTTTGAGGGTCTATAGCCACACGCTGATGTTATATAATGTTTATTCAAAACAGAATATGCAAGATTTATTGTCTACAACTTAAATTACTCAGCAAATAAAGGATAATAGTACCGTTTATTAGGTGATTTTGCTCAACAAAATGAAAAAATTGTCACAATTTTCGTTCTTTATGCTATGCTTGTATAATCTTTCAATAGATACGACCTTTAAGGTTAGACATGCTTAGAGACGGAGCAAGACGCTCATGGCATCACGACGTGGCATCGCAACAGATCAATTAATGAATGTAATTCAGGTTCTTCAGCTCGGGCGCAAAACCGGGCAACTCTCCATTGAGCGAGGAGAAGAACCACAAAGAGAGTGGGGAGAGATCACTTTTTCTCAGGGTCATATCACATCCGCACAAAGTGGACAGCTTGAAGGTCAGACTGCACTGGATTGGCTCAAAACCTGGGGCCCATGCCGTTTTATCTTTGTTAATACTAACACAGATAAAGGTACCGGGCCAATGGCCAACATTCAAATGTCCCCGGCAACCAACCCATCATTACCAGCGGTCCGCCCATCCATTACTCAACCATTACCCGGCGACTTCCGACAACGTCCAACGACCGGATCGATGCCCGCGATACCAGTAACACCAGGAGCTCCGTCCATACCTGTTGGTCCTGGTGATCCTCGTCGTACCTGCTCAGCTGAAGAAGGCATGCGCAGATTAGCCCGGGCCAATCTTCCGCGTCACTACCGTCACTTATACCTATTGATTGACGGAAATAGATCATTCATTGAACTCGTTCGTTTGACGGGACGGCCGCCTGGAGAAGTGCAGCAACTTCTTCATGATCTAGAACGCATTGGCATTATTTACTTATCGTAGTTGAAATAAAGGACATAATACACCATGGCACAGAAAGACATACAGGCAAAAAGGCAAGGAGGGCTTCCATTATCTCTGCGCATCTCGATCGGCTATGTTTTCGCTGCGATCATACCGCTCGTGCTAGTGATTGTATTTATCCTGGTACAAACACGCCCAACCTTGCTCAGGCAAGCTAATGACACGATGACCAGTGACTCACAAACACGTGTGCAGTTGATTGACACTTATTTTAATGAACGCAAGCTGGATGCCCTGGCCCTCACGCAGGTGCCCAGCGTCCAGACCTTTATGGCACTTGATCCTGCTACAACCCCACCTCTGATATATAAAGACGGCCTGATACACGCTACGTTTGCCTTGCAAGCAGGCTTGAGCCGCAGTAAGGACTATAGTTACTGGGCGCTCTTTAATACAAAGGGCAACTTAATTCAATCCTATCCCAAAGGAACGCCCAAACGTGGTGATACATATATTACGCCCGATCAGCTAACAAGCATTAAAACGGGCAACACAATTATTTCGCCGGTCTACTATGATCCCGGAGCCAAAGTCGCATCCGTTGATATCTATGCTCCTATTACTTCTTTTCCCACACCCAATGTCAAAACCCAGTTTGTGGGTTTTATGCGCGCAACGCTGAAAATGGATTACATCTGGAAAGAGATCGTGCAAAAGGATGTCGGCATCCATGGCAAGGGCAGCTACGCCTTCATCGTGGATGAGAATGGCGTGATCATTGCCGATACCAACCCGGACCGCTTGTTTACCAGTATCAAACCGCTGAGCCAGACGGTGCAAGGACAGATTATGCAACAGCAGCGCTATGGCTCACAATCACAAATAAACGGACCCTACGATACGGCCATCGGGGACCATACAAATAACCTGAACACCGCCGAAATATTTCAGGCTAAACCGGCGGGACAGCAAGATGACTTTGAAATCGTGCGCCAGCCAACCACGGTGGTGCCCTGGCAATACTTCGTGCTGAGCCCGGTCAATAGTGTTACTGACATCGCCAATCAGCAGCGAGATAATATTTTCTGGCTGGCTGGCCTGGCCGCCCTGGTGGTAGCTATTGGTGGTTTATTCGTCGGCCTGGGCATCTCACGCCCAATTATGCGTGCGGTAGAACGCCTGCGCGAAAACAGCCAGGCACTAAACATCCTGGCCCAGAGCCAGCAAGATGCCGCCGGTGAGCAGGTCTGGGTGGTGGATTCCTCACAGGTCGGCTTACAATCGGTACAATATTATACCGATGCCGCCAAGGTGGCCTCGGAGAAGCTAACCAACACCACTATGTTGCTTAAGCAGCACCGAGGACAGTTGCCACCAGCGCAGGCTGACCAGGCACTGGATGAGATCATGCGCTCGTCGCAATACCTGGTCAATGCACTGGAATACCAGAATGCCAGCAACCAGAAGCTAGCGACCGCCCTCAAAGTAGCGACCCAGGTAACCGAGCAGTTGCAGACCGGTGCAACCTCAGCTACCGATGCCGCCGAACAGCTCGAACAGGTCGTACAAGAACTACGCTCGGTGGTCGGACGTTAATTAGCCGGACATGCTTTTCAGACAAAGAAAACCCCCTCCTCGCGATAAGCGGGGAGGGGTTTTCTTTGTCTGGTTGTTTATTCGCCGTAGGGAACCCAGATGTTCTTTACCTGGGTTGCTTCGCGCAGGAATTCCTGGCCTTCGCCCTGGATGCGTTCCAGCCAGTTGCGGGAACGGCCGTAGTTGACCCAGGTGCGCTTCATGTTGCTGGTGGAGGCCAGCTCGACGGCTTTCGAGCCTTCCGCGCTACCAAAGTACCACATAGAGTTAACGTCATGGTGCTCGGCCAGGACCTTGCTGAGCACTTCACGATCGCCAGTGACGATGTTGATGACTCCCGCCGGGACATCTGAGGTCTCAAAGATCTGGTAGCAGTCGGTGGCACTGAATGGCGCACGTGACGATGGGATGGTGACGACGGTATTGCCCATAGCGATCGCCGGTGCCACCAGCGAGATAAAGCCCAGCAGCGGGTATTCGTCCGGACAAGCCTGACCAATCACGCCAATGGCCTCTTTCATCGCCAGCACCGCGCCACGCATTGGCGGCAGGTGAACGCTCCCCTCGAACTTATCGGTCCAGGCCGCGTAAGTAAAGAGGCGGGAGAGGCTGGTCTGAACCTCATTGAGGGCATCGGCATAGCCGCGACCGGTCTGGGCCACGATGCGCTGCGCGAACTCGGTCTCACGCGCCCCCAGGTTCTCAGCAATATAGTAGAGGATCTGGGCACGATTATGCGCCGAGCTGCCACTCCAACCACTGGCCTTGTGCGCAGCCTCAACGGCATTACGAATATCTTTGCGATTCCCCTCGCCGACCTCGCCCAGCACACGGCCCGAGGGCGCGGTAATCGTCAGGCTATAGCCGGAGTCCGGGCGCGCCTGCTTACCACCAATAAACAGCTTGGGTGTACGATCAATGGGCGGGAAACCATGCTCATCGCGCAGGTCCACGGAGGTAAATTCCTCCAGGGCATCCGTGTGCACAGCTCCATTAGCGCTCGCCTGCCGCTCTTCCGCGCTGGCCGCTTTTGAGCCAACGGAGTGACCATGAGCACCGAACCATGCCGGCTTCACATACTCATAGAGGCCCTCTTTACCGCCTTCACGGCCATAGCCACTCTCTCGATAACCACCAAAACCACAGCTGGCATCGAACAGATTGGTGCTATTAATCCAGACACTCCCGCTTTCACTTTAGGAGCGATATCTAGCGCCAGATTAATGTTGTCGCTCCAGATACTGGCAGCCAGTCCATAGCGGGTATTGTTGGCAATCTCAACCGCTTCTGCGGGTGTTCTGAAAGTGAGGGTTACCAGAACCGGGCCAAAGATTTCCACCTGAGCAAGCGTTGAGGCAGGTGAGACATTGGTAAAAAGGGTGGGCGGGAAGAACGAACCATCGGTCGGGCAACTGGTGGACGGTTGCCACAACTGGGCCCCCTCTTTCACACCAATGTCAACCAGGCTCTGAATCTCCTCACGCTGTCCCGGTGAGACAATTGCTCCAATATCCATGGTCTTATCCAATGGATCTCCGATGCGCAAGTTCTCCATGCGGGCCCGTAGCTTCTTGATCAGGCGCTCGGCGATATTTTCCTGCACCAGCAGACGAGAGCCGGCGCAACAGACCTGGCCCTGATTGAACCAGATGGCGTCAACCACACCCTCAACCACGCTATCCAGGTCGGCATCATCAAAGACGATAAAGGGAGACTTACCACCCAGTTCGAGCGAGAGCTTCTTACCGCTACCGGCGGTAGCCTGGCGGATACTGCGCCCCACATCGGTCGAGCCGGTAAAAGCGATCTTATCGATATCGGGATGATTGACCAGCGCATCGCCAGCCTTGGAGGCCTCACCGGTAACGATGTTGACAACCCCGGCGGGCAGGCCCACTTCCTGCATAATCTCGGCAAACTTCAACGCGGTCAGCGAGGTATAGCGGGCAGGCTTCAGGACAACGGTATTGCCCATGGCCAGGGCGGGCGCGATCTTCCAGGCCCAGCATCAAGAGAGGGAAGTTCCAGGGGATGATCTGTCCCACCACGCCGACCGGCTGATAATCAGGCAATTCCGCCTCCATCAGCTGGGCCCAACCGGCATGATAATAAAAGTGGCGAGCCACCAGGGGAATATCGATATCGCGCGTCTCACGAATGGTCTTACCATTATCCAGCGCCTCCAAGACCGCCAGCAGGCGGCCATGCTTCTGGATATGGCGCGCAATGGCGTATAAATAGCGGGCGCGCACATGGCCCGGAGTCTTGCTCCAGGAAGTAAAGGCCTTACGGGCTGCCGCCACAGCTTTATCCACATCGGCCTTATCGGCCGCAGCGATCTGCGTTAAAGCCTTACCGGTGGCAGGATTCCTGCTCTCAAAATAGGTCTCATTAGCCGGCTTGACCCATTGATTGTTGATGAACAACTGAAATGGCTGATGCTCTTTCATCCAGGCCAGCGCAAGGGAAGAGGCCTCTGGTGCCGGACCATATTCCATCGTCTCAAAAATTTCCATGATACTCATACTTTATCTCCCAGGCTAAACCATTGGATTTTCATAGGCGGCAGCATACTGGCCGGTCGCAAAGTGCGCCAACTGGCGCTCAATATCGGATAACAGACCACTGGCACCAAAGCGGAACAGCGTGTTATTCAGCCACTCGTTGCCGAGCTCTTCTTTGATCAGGGCCAACCAGTCCAGCGAGGCTTTGGCGGTACGAATGCCACCGGCAGGTTTAAAACCAACCTTATAGCCGGTCTGCTCATGATAATCGCGAATGGCGCGCACCATCACCAGGCCAACAGGCAAGGTGGCATTGACCGGCTCCTTGCCGGTAGAAGTTTTAATGAAGTCGGCCCCGGCCATCATACAGACCAGGCTGGCCATACCAACATTGCGCAGCGTCGCCAGTTCATGGGTCGCCAGGATCGTTTTCAGGTGGGCTTCACCGCAGGCCTCACGATATGCCTTAACCTCGTCATACAGCGCCTGCCAGTCTCCGGTCAGCACATGGCGGCGCGAGATCACAATATCGATCTCTCTGGCTCCGGCTGCCACCGAGGCCGTGATCTCCTGCAACTTTTGCTCAAAGGCATTCAGACCAGCAGGAAAACCAGTAGAAACCGCAGCGACAGGGATATCAGTGCCACGCAGAGCATCAACAGCCGTCGACACAAATTGATGATAGACGCAGACAGCCCCTACATTCAAATGTTCAAAGCCCAGAGCACTCAAGAGCTCCTGCCGTACCGGCTGGCGCGCCTTCGCACAAAGACGCAGCACATTGCCAGGGGTATCATCTCCCGACAACGTCGTGAGATCCAGGCAGGTAATTGCCCGCAAAAGCCAGGCCGCCTGCCATTCTTTTTTTACAGTCCGGCGTGCTGGCAATGTGGTGGCCCGCCGTTCGATCGCACTGCGATTGATATGTACGCGACTGACCCACCCCATATCCAGGGACATGCCTGGATTACGTACCAGGGTTTCGGCCATAGCTGGCTGTGCGCCAGCTACTGACTCCGCACGCGCTTTAGTCGTGGTCATGGATTTTTCCTTTGACGGTTAAAATAAAAAGACGTTGACGGTAAAATGAAAGACATCATTTCTGATTACGCTAAGAGGTCGGGCTACTGGCAGGCATCGACCAGAGCGGCCCAGGATGCCGCATTGGTCGCCAGGGTACGCAAAATAGGTACTGTGTTGGATGTCTCACGTATACCTATCAATTTTTCTTCTTCATTGGTTACGCATTCACCGAGGGAGCGGCGCATATTGAAAAGCAGCCAGCCGAGCCAGCTACCCATATAGGCATGGAGCGCCGCCTGGCCGGAATCCTCTATCTCTCCGCCGGCGCTGCGATAGCCCTGCAGGACAGCAGAGAAACGTGCTTCGCCCGCTTGCCCCAGCAATAGCCCGCTCCACGTCAGGGCGGCCCCAACGAGTTCCATGGTTGGATTGATCAGGCCGGCCGCCTCCCAATCGATCAGCCAGGGCTGCGTTGGGGAGCTCCAGATGACATTGGAAGGGTCACAATGGGTATGGCTGATCACCATACGCTGGCTCAATACTTTCCCAGCCTCTTCATAGGCTCGCGTCCATTCGAGCAAGCGAGGCAGGAGTGAGCGCACAGGATTAGCCCAGGGAAGGTTCAAGTCAGAGGCCTGAAAGGTCAAAATATCCCAATCCTCATCCTCAAAATGGGTCCATTCTAACGGAGCCACCCCTGGTAGCTGCAGGTGCAGGGCATGCATGCGTGCCAGCAAGGCCCCTATCTGCGCGGCCTGCTCGTGCGTCACGGATTCCACCGGCAAAATTGTGCCATCAATCCATTTATATACAAGCAATGTCAGATCATCTAGCTCATAGATGACGTTCCCTGCACTATGCGCCAGCGCCGCAACGGCGGGAATGCCTTGCGCAGCCATAGCGCCCGCGATATTTTCAGATAAACGATAGGCCTGCAGAACACCTGGCTTTTGCAAAAGTGCCGAATTTAGTTGCTTCAGCGCAAACGTGCCACCGGTGGTCGTGAGCCGCCACACACGATGCAGCAGACCGCCGGAGGCCGCCTGTGGCTCCTCCAGTGGCTCGCCCAATCCCGCCATAGTGCATAGACGCATGACTTGCGTAGTATTCATTAACAAAAAACCTAATCTATACTGCTGCTTCTTTCAGCGCATCATATTATGCATGAGGTAACATACAAACACAACACAATTCTATCATAAGCGATCCATACTGTGGATAAGCTGGAAGATATTTCTAGAGTTTTGTTGTTTGCTTGTTTTTGGATATTAAAAAAACAGGAGGGAGAACACCTGGTGTCTCCCTCCTGTTGGCTCTTCCTTCCGAATCCTCTTCACTCACCAAAGATGAAGCACGAACGCAAGCAGATAAGCCCTGTAGCCTCACAACACATCTGGTACATTCACTATAAAAGGCGTCATGAGCGCGGTTCTATGTGAACGAAGAGGCCTCCTCTGGGGCGCAGAGTCACCAATTGCTCGGCGATGACCTGATTATCGGGCAAAGGGCATACGCGGTAGCGCCCGGCTATAGTGGCCAGGACGAGCGTGGCCTCCATCAGGGCGAAGGAGTTTCCGATACATTGGCGCGGCCCACCGCTGAAGGGGAAGTAGGCGAATTGTGGTCGGTCTGCCGAGCGTTCAGGAGTAAAGCGCTCTGGGTCAAACTGCTCGGGATGCTCCCAGTACGCAGGATGGCGATGTACAACATATGAGCTGGCAACCATGTTGGCTCTAGCGGGAATACGGTAACCACAGATCTCGTCGTCTGCGATACAGGTGCGGGGAACACCAGTCGTGGGAGGATAGAGACGCATGGTCTCGTCAATGATCATACGCGTGTAGGTCAGTTTCGGCAGGTCTTCAAAGGTAGGGGTACGCCCGCTGAGCGCACTCTCAATCTCTTCATGCATACGCTGCTCGGACTCGGGATGTTGTGAGAGCAGATACCAGGCCCAGGTAAGGGTAGTCGCGGTCGTCTCGTGTCCAGCCAGCAACATGGTCATGATCTCGTCGTGGAGCTGCTTATCGCTCATCCCCTCGCCAGTATCGCTATCACGCGCCTGGAGGAACATGGAGAGCAGGTCGCCCTTATCCTCGTCCGAATTTCGCCGCTCGGCGATCAGCTTATAGACAAAGCGATCCAGTTGTCCTCGTGCCTCCTGATACTCACGGTTGCGCCTGGTTGGCACAAAGAGTGGAGGCATAATATGAGAGAGGCTGTGCTGGAGGTAGCCAAGGGTGCTCCCAAAGGCAGCCCCAATCTGATCGGCATCCCGTGTGACATCGATGCTAAAAAGGGCCTCCGCGACAATCTGGAGGGTAATCCTCATCATCTCATGCAGAAGCTCAAAGCTTTCTTGCCTGTTTTCGTACTCCTGCCAACGCTGGACCGTCTGTTCTGCGGCACGGGTCATCATAGGTGCCAGGGCGGCGATGCGCTGGCGGTGGAAGGCGGGCTGAGCCAGGCGGCGCTGGCGTAGCCAGGACGGCCCATCAATGGTGAGCAGACCTTCATTTCCCAGCAGCGACTCAAAGGTTTTATGCGCAGTGGCCCGCGCATAGTTCTGGCTATTGCGGCGTAACATGTAGTCAATCCCATCAGGATCCGAGATCATGTAGACATAGATATTTCCCAGCGCGCGAAAACGCACAATGTCGCCATACTCGCGAAACATACGCATAAACAGGCTCAGACTATCTCTCTGTAGCTCGCGCATATACCCACCAAAAGCCCCATCCTGGGGACCCGGTGCCTCTTTCAAGCTCACACCCTTCGTTTGTGTCATTATATGTATCCCTTTCTTTCTTCCTACCCATTCCTGGAAGGCTTCTGTCTCTTGTTGGGGCCTGCCCTTTTCTCCTCATCCACAGCGTTTCTCTTCCGCGAGAACGTCTCAGCTCACGCGGGACCCTCCACCATTCTAGCAAGTAAGCTGAGACTTGAGACCCTCCAAAGGAAGGGTTTTCAGGGCTTGAGCAGATGGAGCCGTTGAGCCTGGTGTACGATCTGGAGCCTGGTATGGACGCCAAGCTTGAGAGCCAGGTTTTTCAGGTGCCACTTGACGGTATTCAGACCAATGAAGAGCTGTTGCGCAATCTGCTGATTGGTCAGACCCTGGGCCAGGAGGTGGAGCACCTCCTGTTCACGCGCAGTCAAGGCAAGATTCTCATTCAGCATTCGCTCAGGGCCACCGCCTCTCTCCAAAGAGGATACGATCTCAAGAAGGAAGTCCCGCCCCACGGACGAGAGGGAGGTCTGCTGCTCAGGGAAGTGAGACAGGCGTATCAGGATAGGTGCAAAGACGCGCCGCTCCTCTAGAAAGGGCGAGAGGTAACGCTGAGGAGCCGCCAACTCGATGGCTGCGTTTACTAGCTGCTGCACCTCGTGGTGCGCTCCCATTTTGCAGAAGAGAACGATCCGCGCAACCGTAATATCGATGCGGCTCTTGTGGCGCTGGGCCTCGTCGGCGGCAACCAGAAGGCGCCCATTGAGGTGCAGAGCCTCGGTAAATAGTTTGTTCTCACCCAATACCCTGCAAGACAAGAGAGCCAGGGGTTCGTCCAGGTAGGCGGCAGACTGTGTATACCTGGGGTCAGCATGTTCTGCCCAGGAGAGGGCCTGCGTAACTCGCCCTTGATCCAGCAAGAGACGGGCCTGGAGCCCCTGCCCATACAGTACGGCACGCGACACATGCGTCTGCCAGCCCAGTTGTTCCAGTTTCTCGGCCAGCTGCTGAGCCTGATCGATGTCTCCTTGTACACGCAAGAGGCGAGCCAAAAGAGCGTAAGCACGTATACGCAGATTGATATCGCTCCAATGCTCACTCAGCTCTACACCTCGTCGCAGCAGAGGCTCGGCCTTCTGAAGATGTCCCCACGCGTACTCAATCTCACCCAGGACAATATAGGCCATGGCGATAACTGGATCTGGCAAGGTCGTGCCATCCCTGACCTGGTCGATGATGTGTGTACAGAGAGTAGCAGCCTGCTGGAAAGCGCCCTGCTCCATCAGCATATAAGCGCGGAGGCTCTTGCCCATCACCTCAAGATAGAGATACTCGACCGCTCGCCCGGCATCCTGTGCCTGCACCAGCTCTTTCATCCCACCAGCCAGGTCGCCGCTGAGGATATATGCCGTGGCCTGGATACCAAAAAGAGTACTACGCAGATACTCATTCCCTGGAGGTAAGAGCGTCGCTACCTGGCGGCTCAAGCGTATGGTCGCCTCGACATCGCCCCGGTAGGCAGCCAGCGAGGCCCGCGTCATAGAGAGCTCGCAGCGCACCTGTTCTGGCGGGAGATCGATCTGCACAGCAGAGTCACCCTGGTCCAGCCAGGGAAGCAATTGCTGCTCCGCCCTGCGCAGATACCGCTCAGCCTCTTTCACATGGCCCGTTATCGCCATGCAGACAGCATAGTAGAGGAAGAGGCGTGGGCGTGCCCTCAGCACCTCTTCGGGCAGTTCTGAGAGAAAATGCTGAAGAGTCAGGAACTTGCCCTGCTTCATCAGTGGCTCACAGTTGCGCTCAAGCACCTCCCCCGCCCGCCCGAACTCCCGAGCTGTCAGGAGATGATTCATGCCCAGAGACAGGTTTCCCTGCTGCTCATACCACCCGGCGGCCTTGAGATGAATCTCACGTACCACTTCAGAAGCCGTCTGCTGTAAACGCGCGCGCAGAAAGTCGCCAAACACTTTATGGTAGCGATACCAGGTATGGCTCTCGTCCAGGGGCAGCAGGAAGCGATTGCTCTGCTCTAGCGAGAGCAAGATAGCCTCACTCTCCTGAATGTCCAGGACAGCATCGCATAAAGGAGCGGTAAAGTGCTCCAGTTGCGCGCTATGAAGGAGGAAACGCTGTACCAGGGCTGTTTGCTGAGAGAACAACTCCTCAAAGAGGCGCGTCCCTTTCTCACCACCTTTAGACTTCTCAGGTTTGGCAACAGGCTCAAGCGTCAAGCGCTCAGAGAGTTTGCGGGCAATATGATCTAACTGGGCATTCTGCAGGTCCTCCGAGCGCCCAAGATAGCGCTTGGCAAGCCTACCCTGCTGCTTACGATAGGCGTACCAGTAGTGCTGCCCTTGTCTGGCCTCGCGGCGGGCCGTAAAGGAGTGCGTGCCATCCAGATAGCGAAAGGTCGTCGCATCCCCCCCCAGCCAGCTCCACCACGGCTCGCTCTCCACCTCAATCGCCTGCTCGCCACAATACAACACCCCTCCACGCACATACGGAGTCCGAAAAGCCATAGACCCTCCTCAGTAAAAAGTTACCCATCTGATTATACCTCGCCTATGGGTAACTTTTGCAACCGCTCCTACTACCCCAACTATAGAGGGCTCCCGGTGCTATTCAGGGGGGTGGCAACTATGCTAAACTGCACCATACACAGAGCATCGATTAGTATCATCAGCTATGGAAAGGTCGTTGGAGTGAGCGAAATTCAAGCTTCCTTAGAGTGGGATTCGATCCTTAAAGCAGTTCTGGATGTGGATGTGCGGGCCGCGTTGCCGGGTCTGGACAAGACCGGTGTGGTCGCGTATACCGATGGAGCATGTATTAAAAATCCTGGTGGGCCGGCCGGTTGGAGCGCGCTGTTATGGGCCGCCACCGACGCGATCGATGGGCAGCTTCCTGTGCAAGCCCGGTGTGTAGAGTGCTATGGGCATATTCCCCGCTCCAAAACGACCACCAACAACCGGGCCGAAATATCGGCGGTCCTGGCCGTCCTCTCAATCGCTCCCCCGGTGCTCCCCCTGACCATCTATAGCGATAGCGAGTATACCATCAAGGTCGCCACCGGCGCCTATCAGATGAAGGCCAATCCCGATCTCTGGGAGATCTATCGCAAAATGCTAAGCTATCGCAAGACCCCACCTAAATATATCTGGGTGCGTGGGCACGCCGGGCATGAACATAATGAGCGCGCCGACTACCTGGCCGGGCTGGGAGCCTGGGATAGCAATGAAGAGGCATTCGAGCGCTGGCAACAATCACAGACCCCCGAGGCGCGCAGCGGCCTCTCTTCGGCGGAGATCAGCAAGATACGCAAACAGGTCCAGCAACTCCAATCCTATATCGACACCATCGACCCCAATAGCTCCCGGGTCAGCCTGCAGGAGCGCAAATTCATCGCCGATATGACCAAACGCCTGCGCAAAAATACCTTTGTACCATCCGAGAAACAGAGTAGCTGGCTCCAAAAACTGGTGGTCAAGTATCGCCTCTAAGTGAGGCTTAAAGGGATCAACACGGCTCTCCACCTACATCTATACAATTGAGAAAATAACATCACTACCGCTTCACAAAGTCCTGGCAGACTTTGTGAAGCGGTAGTGATGTTATAGGCCTATCTTGTGATCTATATGTGAGACAAAAAACTTATTATACAAATGTAAGAGATACAGAGAGAACAACAAAGGAGAGAGCCAGGAAGCACATTAGCAAAGAAAAATATTCATATCTATCCCTCTTTGCTAACCAACCCGGACATCTCCCGGTTCTACCAGATGCGCTCGATGATAGCGAGCAGGTATTGTAAAGCGCAATTATATATCAATATATGCGATAGCATCGAAAAGGAGTTTCGATCATGCGTCAGTTTCAATCAATTCAACCAAGCAAAGCCACCCAGATTGCAGAGCCTCCGATTGCTAAATTCTTGTTCGCCGATACGCGTATGGCCTGGCTGTGGCTTATCGTCCGCCTGTATGTAGGATATGAATGGATCACAGCCGGCTGGGAAAAGATGACCGGTCATTCAATAGCGATTGGCTCATTTGGCCAGTCTACTGGTAACCCGTGGGTGTTTAGTGGACACGACGGCGCGGCCATCAAAGGCTTCGTCGCAGGTGCGCTGACACAGGCAAGTGGTGCACATCCCGCCGTACAGAGCTGGTATGCCGCCTTCCTGCAAAATGTAGCACTACCGAATGCAGCCCTATTCGCCTACCTGGTCACCTTTGGTGAGATACTGGTCGGCCTGGGCTTAATCTTCGGTGCCCTGACAGGTATCGCCGCCTTCTTCGGTGTCTTTATGAACTTGAACTATATCCTGGCTGGTACCGTGAGCACAAATCCAATCCTTGGATTTCTGGCACTCTTCCTGATCCTGGCCTGGCGGATTGGTGGCTACTACGGCGTAGATCGCTGGCTACTGCCACTGCTCGGCACACCCTGGACTGGCTCATTAGCTAAAGAGGAAAAGCAAGTAGAAAAGAAGGTCCCCAACAAACCTTCGCTAGCGAGTTGACACACAAACAACCACAAAGCGCAGTAAGAAGCGGGCTGTCGAATTAGTTCGGCAGCCCGCTTACTGTTG